>JBNMRA010000021.1:0-90340 GCA_050205315.1 Mycolicibacterium pulveris
TCGCCGTGCAGCGCGTTGACCGGGTTGCCGTCATAGCCCAGCGCGATCAGGTTCTCGGCGGCGCCGCCAGAATGCGGAACCTGCTACCTCGGCAGCCCCTTAAGATTGGCTGCGTGCCATCGGCTCATCGGCTTGACGTGAGGCTTCGCGCCGCCCAGACAGCGGCGCGGTGTTTGCTGCGGCGATCCCAGCACACAACGGGAGGTAGGTAGCGCATGCGCCGCTTCGCTGCGCTGCTGGCCGTGCTGCTGTTGGCGTTGATCAGCGCACCTGTCGCGGGTGCGCTGGAACCGCCGGTCATCGACCCGGCGGCCGTACCGCCCGACGAGACGGGCCCCGACCAGCCCACCGAACAGCGCGCCGTGTGTTCGGCGCCCGCGGTGTTTCCCGACTCCAACTTCGCTGACAAACCGTGGGCAAACGACTACCTGCGGCTCGACGAAGCGCGGAAGTTCGCAACCGGCGCGGGCGTAACAGTCGCGGTGATCGACACCGGGGTGAACGGCTCGCCGCGAGTGCCCGCCGAACCGGGCGGGGACTTCGTCGACCAGGCCGGCAACGGCATGTCGGACTGCGACGCCCACGGCACGCTGACCGCGTCGATCATCGCGGGCAGGCCGGCCCCCACCGACGGGTTCATCGGGGTGGCCCCGGACGCCCGGATCCTCTCGCTGCGTCAGACGTCGGCGGCGTTTCAGCCGGTCGGCGCGCGCACCGACCCCAACGACCCCAACACCACCCAGACCGCGGGATCGCTGCGCAGCCTGGCCCGGGCCGTCGTCCATGCGGCCAACCTCGGTGCGCAGGTCATCAACATCAGCGAGGCGGCCTGCTACAAGGTCACCCGCCCGATCAACGAGACCAGCCTCGGCGCGGCGATCAACTACGCGGTCAACGTCAAGAACGCGGTGATCATCGTCGCCGCGGGCAACACCGGCCAGGATTGCACGCAGAACCCGCCACCGGATCCGGCGCTACCGGCAGATCCGCGCGGTTGGCAGCAGGTGCAGACCGTGGTCAGCCCGGCCTGGTACTCGCCGCTGGTGCTGACCGTGGGCGGCATCGCCCAAAACGGGCAGCCCAGCAGCTTCTCGATGTCGGGGCCGTGGCTCGGGGCGGCGGCGCCCGCCGAGAACCTGATCGCGCTGGGCTATGACGGCAACCCGGTCAACGCGCTGCACGGCGACGACGGCCTGATCCCGATCAGCGGCACCTCGTTCGCGGCCGCCTACGCCTCCGGGTTGGCGGCCCTGCTCAAACAGCGCTTCCCCGAGCTGACGCCCGCCCAGATCATCAACCGGATCACCGCCACCGCACGGCATCCCGGCGGTGGGGTCGACAACTACGTCGGCGCCGGGGTCATCGACCCGGTCGCCGCGCTGACGTGGGACGTGCCCGCCGGACCCGAGCGGGCGCCCTACAAGGTCAAAGAGATTCCGCCGCCGGTGCACATCCCGCCGCCGGACCGCGGGCCGATCACGACGGTCGTGGTCATCGGTGCGGCGCTGGCCCTGGCGCTCGGGCTGGGCGCGCTGGCCCGACGCGCGCTGAGGCGTCGATGAACAAGATCCGTGCCCTGTTCGGGCTGCGCGTGACGACCGGCCACACCGTCTGGGCGGCGGTCCTGGCGCCGGCCGCCGTCGTGGTGTTCGCCCAGCTCGACCTGCTGTGGTTGGGCATCACGCTCGCGGTGCTCATCGCGCTGGCCGCGGTGGTCACGATCCGCGGCCGGCGCATCACCGGCTGGGTGGCCGCGGTGTTCGCGTGGCGGCGCAGGCACCGCAACGTCCCCGAGCGGCCGTCGGAACCGGCCGTCGGCGCGACGGTGATGCCGGGCGACCACGTCGCGGTGCGCTGGCAGGACGAGCGGCTGACGTCGGCCATCGAGCTGGTACCGCGGCCGTTCACACCGACGGTGATCGTCAACGGCGAGGCCTACACCGACGACGTGATCGACACGATGCTCGTCGAACGGCTGCTGGCCGCGCACTGCCCGGATCTGGAAGCCGACGTGGTGTCCGCGGGTTACCGGGTGGGCAAAACGGCGCCGACGGCGCTGGTGTCGCTCTACGAGCAGGTGGTCGGTCCGTACCCGGCCCCGGCCAACCGGCGCACCTGGATCGTGCTGCGCGCCGACCCGGAACACACCCGCAAGTCCTCGCAACGGCGCGAGGCCGGCGTGGCCGGGCTGGCACGCTATTTGGTGTCCTCCGCGACCCGCATCGCAGACCAGTTGGCCAGCAACGGAATCGACGCCCGCGTGGTCCGCAGCTTCGATGCCTACGACCACGCGACCGAGATCAGCTTCGAACGTGAAACCTGGTCGGCGATCAAGGGCCGCAGCACGTTCACCGCCGCCTACAGCGCGCCGGGCGGCCCCGACGTGTGGTGGTCGGCGCGTGCCGATCACACGATCACCCGGGTGCGGGTGCGGCCGGGAGCGGCGCCGACGACGACGGTGCTGTTGACCACCCTGGCCAATCCGACGACACCGCGCGGGTTTTCGTGCCTGTTCGGCGGGCAGCGGGCCGCGTTCCACGGCATCAGCCCGGTCACCGACCGCCATTACGAGCTGCCGATCGGCTCGGCGGGGGTGCTGGTCGGTGAGACCGCCGACCGCTACCCGGTGTACATGCCGTTCGACGACGTCGACGTCAGCATCAACCTGGGCGACGCGCGGCTGTTCACCCAGTTCATCGTGCGCTCGGCCGCGGCAGGCGCGGTCGTCACGCTGCTGCCGCAATTCGGCGAGTTCGCGGGGTTCGTCAACGGCCGCATCGGCGAGGTGGCCAAGGTGGCGTGGCCGAACGCCACCACCTATCTCGGCCCGCATGCCGGAGTCGGGCGAGTTGTGTTGCGCGACACCTTCATCGGTACTCCACGACACCGCCAGCTGCCGATCCGGTTGATCAACCCGCGTGAGGAAAGCCGCTATCAGATGGTGCTGGAGGGCTGAGCGGTGGCGGAAACGGAGGTCCAGCGATGAGCGGCGAAGTACGCGTCGATCCCGCGAAGCTCACGGCGCAAGCCACCGCCATGAGGTCGCACACCTGGCAGACACCGCAGATGGAACCCGTCCCCCCTGATGCGCTGCCGTTCGCCAAGGAAGCCGTCGACAAGCTCAACGAAACCGCCAGGGTGCTCACCGACTACCACAAGTGGGCGGAGGCCGAGAACCTACGCATCGCCGAGATCCTCGACAACGCCGCCAACGCGTACCGCGAGATCGACGAAACCTACAAGGACAGGCTCGACGACCCCGGCCGCGCGAAGGCGATCGACGACATCCCGCTGCCCGCCCCGTCGGCGCCGATGCCTGCACTGCCCGCCGAAACCCCCGGGGGCGCGACCCTGAGCGCCGACGAATACAGCCCGGTGCCGCAGACCCACGGCCTGCTCGGCGCAGGTGATCACGGAAACTCGTTGCAGGCGGCCGAAATCCAGTGGGGCCTGGCCGCCACGTTCGCCGAGACCCACGCCGCCCCGCAGAACATCACCGACTGGGAAGGTGAAGCCGCCGACGCCGCACACGCCAGGATGAACGCGTTCAGTTCGTGGCTGCACGAACTGGCCGCCGCCTGGCGCGATCTGGCATCGGCCGCCGCCAAGGTGCAGGCCTCGCATTTGAACGCCAACGCGCAGCACGTTCCCGTCTACACCCGCTACGTGGCGGCGGAGGCGGCGCTGGCTCAGGCAGGGGCGGGAACCGATGTCTCCGCGGTGGTCGAGGAGATGAAGGACCTTCAGCGTCAGTCCGACGAAATACGCGCGGAGTATGCCCGCAACGCCTCGTTCGACGCTGTGCGCGTTGACGATCCACCGAATTCCGGTCCGGCGGCGGGCACTGCCGGCGGTGGCGGTGGCGGTGCCGGTGGTAAGCCCACCGGCGATCCGGCCGCGATGGCCGAGCGGATGGGTGAGTCACTCGGTGCGCCGGCCCCGGCGGCCGGCGGTAAGCCCGGCGGCGCGCCGGCCGGTGGCGGTGCGCCGTCGGGCGGTGGGTCGCCGTCGGGCGGCGGTGCGCCCGGTGGTGGGACCGGCGGAGCGTCGACGGGCGCCCCGCAGCGTCCCACCGACCCGAGCCTGCGCCCGGCCGCCGCCGCAGGCGGTGGTTCGGCGGGAGGCGGCGGCTCCGCGGGAGGCGGCGGCGCCGGTGGTGGCACCAAACCGATGGGGTCGCAACCGTTGTCGCCCGCGGTGACCGCCGAGACCGTGGCACCGGCTCCGGTTCCGACGACGTCGGCTGCCGGTGCGGCCCCTGGCCCGTCGACGACGGGCATGATGGCAGGCGGCGGTATGGGGATGGCGCCGATGCACGGCGCCGCCGGTGCGGGGCAGGGCAAGGAGAAGCGGCGCAACCCGGCATTGGCGCCCGATGAGGACCTGTACACCGAGGACCGGCCCTGGACGGAGGGCGTCATCGGGAACCGTCGACGCAGGGAGAGCAAGGAAGGCCAGTGACCGACGAGATGCATCCGCAGGTCGCCGCTGTTCTGCAGCAGGCGCAGCAGTTGCAGTCGATCATGGATGAGCAGCTCCGCAGGATGAACAGCCAGACGTTCACGGCTTCCGACGAATCCGGCACCGTCGAGGTGACGCTGGACGGTCATCACCAGCTGAAGTCGGCGTTCATCGCCGACGGCCTGATGCGGGTGGGCGTCGAAGAGCTCCAGCAGCGGCTCAACGAGGCGCTGGGTAACGCGTCGGCCGCCGCCAGCAGCGCCATCGACGCCGATCGTGAGCGCATCGACGCTGCGGTCGCCGAGATCACCGGTGACCCGCCGCAGCCCGAAAGCCGTTAGCGCACACCTTCTTTGGCGAACACCACCCGCAGCACGTGGGCCACCTCCGGGCCCATCACGGCTTCGGTCAGCTCGCAGAACGTCGCGACGAACTGCGGCCCGTGCGGCGGCGGGTCGTCGCACAGGTGGTGCGCGATCTCGTGCAGCACCACGAGTTCGCGCAACGCCCAGCCGCTGCCACGCTGCTCGGGCACGGCGATCACCGCGGCGTCGGCGCTGCGTTCGTAGTGCGCGGCGGCCACCCCCCGTCGCGCGCGGACCCGCAACGGCGGGGCGCCCGGCCACCGTCGCTGCACGCCCGGCATGGCCAACACCTCGTCGATGTAGCGCTGCACCGCAGGCACCGACGCGAACCGCCCCTCGGGCGGAAGGGTCAACTGGGTGCCGAAGAACTCGACCACCGGGTTGGCGCGCTCGCCGGCCCGGTCGAACAACGTGCGCACGAACTCCTCTGCGGCATAGACCTTGGCGCGCTGGAAGTCGCGCGCGCTCACTTCTCCAGCACCGAGCGCGCACCCGCGAGCTCGGGATTGGTGCCCAGCCGTGCCCTCTTGCCCGCACGGTCACCGGCACGTCGCGCAGCCGACGAGTATCCCGCCGTCGCGCTGGCGGCCCGCCACGTCCCCCGCGCTTGGGACGTCTCCCGATAGAAGTCGCGCAGCTCGATGTCCTTGTCGCGCAACGCCAGCGCGGTTCCGGGACGGCTGTCGCGGCTCTTGGTGGCCTCCTGACGGGCCTCCTCACGGGCCTGGGCCAGCCGCTGGCCGATGCGGGCCCCGAACGCCAGCTGGAAGTTGATCCGCGCGGTGATGGTCGGGGTGGGCCGGTGCGCGCCGGAGGAGATATAGGCCTGTGACGCCTTGACCATCTGCATCACCAGGCTGGCGTAGAGCGCGTGGCTGGCATCGATGTCCTCGGCGAAGCCGTAGGCGTGTACGAACGTCGAGTTCGACGCGACGTCACACGTCACGTCGTTGGCGTGGGCGATCACTGTGAACAACTGCACGTAGGTGCGCAGGCCGCGGGTGCCCGCATTGCCGATCGTGATGGTGCGCTGCACGGGCGTCTGCGCCTTGGTGCGGTGGTCGGTATGCGAGCGCGCCACCGCCAAATCGATCGACGTTGCCGTGGCCAACCGCTGCGCGGCGGACAGGAACGCGTCGGCTTCGTGCGGGTTGTCGGTGCCCTCGGCCTGGCGCAGCAGCGCGGCGATGCGGGCCAGCATCTTGTCGTCGCTCATGGCCCAAATCTAGGGCTACTTGCCGACAAACCCGTCCAGCGCATCCACAACCTGTGGAGAAAGCGGCTCCTGGTTGGCGTAGTTGGCGACGTTGTCGCTGGCGTCGTCGCGCAGCACGTGGTTGACGCCGGTGAGCTCCACGACCGTCAGCGCGGTGTGACCGAGCGCGTCGATGAGGGGTTCGACGTCGTCGCAGCGGGCTTGTCCGTCGGCGTCCGAACAGGTCAGCAGCACACGGGTGCCCGCGGGCACCGTCGCGGCCAGCGCCACCGGATCGATCTTGTCGGCCTCGACGACGGCGTTGACGTTGCCCGCGTTGAGCAGCGCGCCGAGGCCCTCGGGCAGGGTGTCCGGCGCGGTGCCGGTGGCGCGGACCTGGTCGACGGCGGCCAGCCAGGCGTCGAGCGCGGCCGGGTCGCCGGTGGCGCGCACCCGGTTGGTGATCATGTCCAGGTACCGGCCGGGCAGCGGCTGAAACAGGCCGAGCGCACCGATCTTCGGCGCGTCCGCGCCGGTGTCGGCGGCCAGCGCCATCGCGTGGACGGTGCCCTCGCCCAGCGCGTACACCGAGATGCGGTCCCCGTCGGTGCCGGGCTGGGCGGCCAGGTAGCGCACCGCGGCCTTCGCACCGGAGGTGTAGACCGCGCTGACGACGTCGGTGGGCCGCTGTGCGTACGGACCCAGGCCGGTCTGACCGGTGCCGATCTTGTCGTAGCGCAGGCTGGCCACGCCGCGCTCGGACAACAGCTCGGCGAGCTGGCGCATGTTGCCCACCGGTCCGGCGACCGCGTTGTCGCCGTTGCGGTCGGTGTTGCCGCTCTCCGAGATCAACAGCGCGGCCGGGCCGGGTGCGGCGTCGGGCCGGTGCCGGTAGGTGCCGTGGATGGTCAACCCGGTGTCGACGAAGCTGACGTCCTCGTCGACCCAGCGGTCCTGATCGCCCGAGGAGCATCCGGCCAGCAGCAGCACTGCCGAAACGATCACGCCGAGAACGGCTTTCAAAGTTTGGCCTCGATCCACGCGGTGACGTCGTCGAGCACCAGCGCGCGTTCCGGCTCGTTGAACACCTCGTGGTAGAGCTCGGGATAGACCTTGAGGTGCGCGTCGGTGGAGGCCACGCGCTCAAGCAGGCGGCGGCTGCCTTCGACCGGGATCAGCTTGTCCTGTTCGCCGTGCACGATGAGCAGCGGCGCGCTCAGCAGCGCGGCGCGCTGCGGCATGGTCTCGCCGACCTTGAGCAGCGCCTTGGCGATACCTGCCGGCAGCTTGCCATGGTGCACCAGCGGATCGGCCAGGTAGGCCGCCACCACGTCGGGGTCGCGGGACACCGCCTCGGTCTCGAGCTGCTCGACCGGCAGGCCGGGCAGGATCGAACCGACGACCTTGGCCACCGCGATCATCACCGACGACACCGCGTCCTGGGCGTACACCGCGGGCCCGGACAGCACCATCGCGGTGTACTCGTCGGGGTGCTGCGCGCCGTAGGCGAACACCACCCCGCCGCCCATGCTGTGGCCGAGCACGACCCGGTTGAGGTCGGGGTGGTCGCGGGCAGCGATACCGACCAGGGTGCGGAAGTCTGCGGTGTATTGGCCGATGTTGCGCAGGTAGACGCGTTTGCCTCCGGAGCGGCCGTGACCGCGCAGGTCCAGCGCGTAGGTGATCAGCCCGGCCGCACCGAAGCGTTGGGCCACATGGTCGTAGCGGCGCGCATGCTCGGCGTATCCGTGACAGATCACCACCACGCCGCGCGGTTCGCGGTCGGGGGTCCACACGTCGTAGACGATGCGGACCCCGCCGACGCCGTCGAAGCTTCGTTCGCTGCGGGTTGTGGCCATCCCCGGAGACTAGCCGTCGAGCCTTCACTTGTCGGAGTCGGCGATTAAGCTCGTCGAGGTGACCGTTCTGGCCCACGATCTAGAGGGCAGCAGCGCCGAAGACGCCTTCCTCGCCGACGCGCAGCAGTACCGCCGCGAGCTGCTCGCACACTGCTACCGGATGACCGGATCCGTGCACGACGCCGAGGATCTGGTGCAGGAGACCTACCTGCGGGCGTGGAAGTCCTACCAGGGTTTCCAGGGCAAATCGTCGGTGCGTACCTGGTTGTATCGCATCGCCACCAACACGTGCCTGACCGCGCTGGAAGGCCGGGCCCGCCGGCCGCTGCCGACGGGACTGGGCGCGCCCAGTTCGGATCCGGTCGATGACATCGTCGCGCGCGAAGAGGTGCCGTGGCTGGAGCCGTTTCCCGACGATGCCACCGACCCGTCGAACATCGTCGGCTCACGCGAGTCGGTGCGGTTGGCGTTCGTGGCGGCTCTACAACACCTCTCACCGCGGCAACGCGCGGTGCTGGTGTTGCGTGAGGTGCTGCAGTGGAGAGCCGCGGAGGTGGCCGAGGCCATCGGCGCCTCGACCGCGGCGGTCAACAGCCTGCTGCAGCGGGCGCGTGCGCAACTGGACGCGGTCGGGCCCAGCGAAGACGACGTGTTGGTGCCCCCGGAGTCACCGGAAGCCCAGGACCTGTTGAGCCGCTACATCGCGGCGTTCGAGAGCTACGACATCGACCAGCTGGTCGAGCTGTTCACGGCCGACGCGGTGTGGGAGATGCCGCCGTTCGACGGCTGGTACCAGGGTCCGCGGGAGATCGTGCTGCTGTCCAAGACGCACTGCCCCGCCGACGGCCCCGGCGACATGCGGTTCATCCGCACCACCGCCAACGGCCAGCCGGCCGCCGCGCTGTACATGCTCAACCGGCAGAGCGGTGTGCACGAGCCCTTTCAGATGCATGTTCTCGACGTCGGCGCCGACGGCATCACGCACGTCGTAGCGTTTCACGCCACGACGTTCCAGAAGTGGGGCCTGCCCGAGCACCTCTAGTCCCGCGAAGCGCGGATGCGCTGCTGCGTAGCTAGTCTGGTGGTGTGTCCGCCACCGTCGAGATCCGCCGCGCGCACGACCGTGGACTGACCACGACGGACTGGTTGACGTCGCGGCATTCGTTCTCGTTCGGCGACTTCTACGATCCCGACAACACCCACCACGGCGTGCTGCTGGTCAACAACGACGACATCGTCGCACCGGGCGCGGGCTTTGGCACCCATGGGCACCGCGACATGGAGATCGTCACCTGGGTGTTGGATGGGGCGCTGGCACACCAGGATTCGATGGGCAACTCCGGGGTCATCCATCCCGGCCTGGCGCAGCGGATGTCGGCCGGTACCGGTGTGCAGCACTCGGAGATGAACGAATCTTCCACGCAGCCTGTGCATTTCATCCAGATGTGGGTAACCCCCGACCGCTCCGGGATCGACCCCGGCTACCAGCAGCGCGAGGTCGCGTTGACCGGCGAACTCACCCCGATCGCCTCGGGCATCCACGGCGATGCGGCAATCACCATCCACAACGACCACGCGGCGCTGCACGGGGCTCGGATGCCGGCCGGTGACAGCGTCGAGCTACCCGACGCGCCGTACCTACACCTATTCGTCGCTCGCGGCGAGGTCACGGTGGAAGGCGCGGGACCGATGTCCGACGGCGACGCGGTGCGGTTCACCGGTTCCGGCGGTCAGCGGGTCAGCGCCGCCGCACCCGCCGAGATCCTCGTCTGGGAGATGCATGCCAAATTGGGTGGGGCGTAACCACGAGGATTTTGGCTGACAAGCAGACGCTGGTCGGCGGGTTTCAGGCAGCCGACGGCTCACGTGGGGCCGTCCGGTCGCCGCCGTGGCGGGACCGGACGGCGCGGGTGTACATCACCGATGACTATGCGGGTGCCGTCTATCGCCTGGCACCGCCGCAGCGTTGATCAGGCTCGGGGAGTTCCGGCGCCCCTGCGTCCGGTGATCGCGACGTAGATCGCGATCAGGATGATCGCCACGACCAACCCGATGACAAACGGAATCGGCGAGAACATCTTGTCGCCCGTGCCGAACGCCGCGTTGGAGATCCAGGAACCGAGCAACGCGCCGACCGCACCGAGCAGGACGGTGATCAGCACGCCGACATTTTGCTTACCCGGCAGTATCAGTCGCGCCAACGCGCCCAGGATGGCGCCGACGACAAGAGCAACGATGATCGTCCACATATCTGACTCCTTCGGTCTCGGCGCGGGTGCGCCGTCATAGGACAATGCCCGGCACAGAACCTTCCTAACCTCAAAGTCGGGTTCGACAAGATCTATCGAACTCCTCGACGCGGTGTTGCGAAACGCAATGGGAGATAACGCGATCAGATTGTGATGCGAATGTGACGCAAGTTGACTGTGTTTCGCGTGTGATTACAGTTGTCGTGTTGTAGGGCTTTCCCGAAAGGGTCAACTGTGTCGACTCCATTGGCAAACGTTCGGCGATTCGCGGCGACCGCTGCTGCGCTGGTGTTGTGCGCCACGTTGTCGACGACGGCCGGTGTTCCGACTGCGCACGCGGCGAGCGCGCGGGAGCTGCTGGCCAATGCAATCGCCAATACCCGCGGCTCCTATCTGGTCTACAACTTCGGAAGCGGTCACCCCGCGCCGATGGTCAACGCGGCGGGCCACGCCTACGAGATGAACAACGGCGGCCACCTGATGATCATCAAGGCCGCGTCGGCGCGCCTGGCGCCCCGCCTGCTCGCCGACACCCACCGCGGCTATCAGGCGCGGTGTGAACGCGATCCGCGGGCGCGCACCGGCGAGGGGCTGTTGCAGGCATCGGAGATCTTCACCCCGCTGCAGGCATGGCAGGCGCTGGGCCAACCCACGATCGCGATCAACGCCAACTTCTTCGATGTGCGTGGGCAGAAAGGCGGCTCGTGGAAGTCCACCGGCTGCAGTTCCCCGCTCGGCGCCTATGTCGACAACACCCGCGGCCTGGGCCGGACCAACACCGTGGTCACCGGCCGCGTCGCATATGCGGGTAAGCAGGGGCTCTCGGGCGGCAGCGAGCACTGGAAGGCGCTGTCCACGATGATCCTGCCGGTGGCCGGGGCGCCGTTCGTCGTACCACCGAAGAGCCCCGATGACTACGACGCCGCATCTCCGGTCATCGAGGACCTGGTCGACAAAGGTGTCCGGTTCGTCGCGGTCGCGGGCATCGGCCTGTTGTCGCCCGGGGATATGGGCCAGCTCAACGACGGTGGACCCAGCGCCGCGCGCACGGCCATCGCCTACTCCAAGGCCAAAGACGAGATGTATGTGTTCCAGGGCGGCAGCTACACACCGGACCAGATCCAGGACCTCTTCCGCGGTCTGGGCAGCGACAGCGCGGTGCTGCTCGACGGCGGCGGCTCGTCGTCGATCGTGCTGCGCCGCGACACCGGCGGCATGTGGGCCGGCGCCGGTGTCCCGCGCGGCTCGTGTGACACCCGGCAGGTGCTGTGCGACTCCCGTGAGCGCGCGTTGCCGAGTTGGCTTGCGTTCAACTAGGTTTCAGGCCGCGCTCTTCGACGACGTGCCGCCGGAGCTGTCCGAATCTGTTGAGCTGTCGGTCGAATCTTCACTGCTGTCGGTGTCGGTCGTCGAGTCCTGTTCGTCGGGCTCGTCGGCGTCAGGGTCGTCCTCGGCCGGCTCCTGATCGTCGTCGAGAGCGTCCACGTCGTCGAGTTCTTCGTCGTCTTCGGTAGCCTCGTCGGTCTCGGAATCCGTTGTGTCAGATCCGGATTCGTCGTCGGTAAGGTCTTCGTCGGTAGTTGACGCCAGCATTGGCGCATCCTCTAACGGCGTACCCGCCGGGTCGGCGGCTGGAGCCGTCGACTGTTGCGGGCTCAGGTTCTCGACGACGTCGCCGACCGTGTCTTCTGCCTGGGCGCCAAGATCACTCAACGGCAAGACACCCGAAAGGTCTTGACCGGTCAAATAGTCCAGCAAGTTGAGGATCGCGTTTGGGGTGGCCGGGGTGGGGTTGCCGCTGAGAAACTCCTTTTGGAATCCGCGCACCAGCAGGTTGACGATGTCGAGCGGGACCTGCAGCGGGTTGATCCCCGACGGGAACGACAGGAACGGCGTCGCGACACCGCCCTCGGTCAGCGTCCTGGTGTAGGTGCCGTCGGGGTTGCGGACCACGTCGGTGTAGCCCAGGTTGTTGAGCGCCTGCACCGCCGGCGCAAGCGCGTTGGCGAACATGCCGACGGGGTTGACCGCCAACGCCCCCAGCGTGGCGATGCTGATGATGTCCGAGAGCAGGTACAACGGTTCGAGCAGCGGCTGCGTCGCCGAAGGCAGCGTGGCGTACAGGTTCAGCGCCAGCCTCCCGTCGACGAGGTTCTCCAGCGCATCGTCGACCTGCTCGGAGAGCTGGTCGGTCACAGTCTCGAGGGTCAGGCCGCGCAGCATGTAGGTCGGTAGCAGCCCAGCCATCAGGTTGTTCGCGAGCGAGAACGGGTTCGGCCACGCCGCCAGATCCGACAACGGGTGATACTGCACGCCGACGTCGATCAACACCGGGATCAGGGTCGCACCGCCCAGCGCCAGCCCGAGCGGCAGCTGCGCCAAACCACCGCTGCTGGTCACCTCGGTCGACGGGTTGACCGTGTCGATGCCGAACAGATCGAACAGCGGATAGAACCGCGCCAACGCGCCGCCGTTGGGGCGGGCGGGGTTGAGCAGAAGCAGCATCGGCAGCACGGTGATGCTGCCCAGCACCGGGTTCAGACCGTCGTAGTCGGCCCCGCCGGGCTGGTTGCCCAGTGCGGCGAGCACCTCGTCGTAGCCGGTGGCGATCGCGAACGCGCCCATGCCGATGCCTACCGACACCGGTACCCGCAGGTGCACGGCATCGGGCAGGACGTCGCCGAGCAGGCCGTCGATGACGTTGCCCAGCAGCGGGATCAGCCGGTTGCCCGGCAGCGTCTCGGTGAGTTCCTCGAGCAAGGTGGTGAGCAGACCGACGGCTCCGACCTCGAGGTAGTCGGTGGCGTTGATGTCGGCGGCCACCGAGTTCGGCAGCGACGGCACCCAGCCGAGATCGGCACCCAGCAGTTTCAGCATCGTGAACACCGGCCCGGCGGTGACGGTGTTCAGCCCGGGGATGTCGAGGTTGCCCAGGTTGAGCGGATCGCTGAGGTCCAGGCCGACCAGCCCCAGCAGCCGCAGCAGGTCCGTGACGCCCTGCGCATCGGTGATGCCCAGCAGTTGCAGGACGGGGATCAGGATCGTGTTGGTGACGACGCCCCCGACCAACTCGTCGAGTACCGGCGACAGATCGATCGGGATCTCACCGAGCAATCCGCCCAGCACGTTGTTCACCAGGAAGTTGGGGTCGCCGAGCAGGCCTTCGATCAGGCTTTCGGGGTCCTGGCCCGCGGCCCTGGCGAGCGCCGCGAGGTTGAGGTTCTCGACCACGGCCCTGGCGACGAAGTCGACGACGGTTTGGGTGATGTCGTAACCGAACGCGCCCAGCCCCGCCGTCGCATCGGGGAGCTGACCGGGCGCGGGCCATGGATTGACCGCTGCGAGGAGGTCGGCGTCGACGTAGCGGACATTGGTTGTCGCGGCGCGGGCCTCCTGCGGGGGCGCCACAGCCATCAGCGCGGTCGCCGTGGCGGTGGCGGCGCTGACCGCGGTGGCCGTCCTAGCGAACTTCTTTACGTTTCTCCGGTACGCGCGATGCCTGCCAGCCATTGACCTATCCTCTCGGCCCCCCGGCTCGGTATCGACCAAACCGTAGCATCAAACGCGCGCATGCGTGACCGCTGAGCAATTTCTTGGACCTGCAACCTCACCTGATCACGGCCATAGCGGTTTTATATCGGCTAATTCAGCAGTGGATCGCGATAGTTTTGGGCACCAGCAGACGTTCGGCACCATCGGCACCTTGTCGCAGGCGTACCCTGCCCACACCAGGACGGGGTCCAGCAACGGCCGAAGTGTTGAGCTCAGGCGGCGGGGTCCGACGCTTCGTCAGCGGACTCGTCCGAGTCGCTCGGGGTGTCGGTCGCGTCCGTGCTGTCCTCAGACGCGTCGGCGTCGGGCTGGTCCTCGTCGGTCTCTTCGTCGTCTTCGGGAGCTTCGTCCGGCCCGGTCGGCTCCTCGGCGACGTCCTCGCTCACCGTCTCGGTGGCCCCGGAAGACGTTGGCTCGGGCACGTCTTCGTCGTCGACGACATCCCCAGTGGCCGCGGATGCCAGCATCGCGACGTCGTCGGAAGGTGTGTCGGCCGCGTCGACGTCCGGGTCCGTCGGCGGTTGGGGCAGGCCGGGCAGGTTTCCGTCGCCGAAGAGGTCTCCGACGGCGGCTTCCAACGGGGCGCGCATGGTGCTCAGCGGTGAGCTGCGCCTGAGGTCTTTGCCGGTCAGGTAGTCGACCAGGTTGAGGATCGCGTTCGGCGGAGCCGGCGTGGGATTGCCGCTGAAGAACTCCTTCGAAAAGCCGCGGATCAACAGGTTGACGACGTCGACGGTCACCTGCAGCGGATCGATACGCGAAGGAAACGACAGAAACGGTGTCGGGACGCCGCCCTCGGTCAGCGTCCTGGTGTAGGTACCGTCCGGATTGCGCACCACGTCGGTGTAGCCCAGGTTGTTGAGCGCTTCGACCGCGGGTGCCAGCGCGTTCGCCAGGGCCAGGACCGGGTTCACGGCCAACAACCCGAACGTCAGGATGCTGATCACGTCCGAGAGCAGATACAGCGGTTCGAGCAGCGGTTGCGTGGCCGGCGTCAGGGTCGCGTACAGGTTCAACGCCAGCTCGCCGTCGACGAGGTCGTCGAACGCCTCGCCGAGCTGCCCGCGCAGTTGACCGGCCGCCGGACCGGCGTCCAAACCGCGCAGCATGTAGGTCGGCAGCAGCCCGGCCATCAGGTTGTTCGCGAGCGAGAACGGGTTGGGCCACGCCGCCAAGTCCGACAACGGGTGATACTGCACGCCGATGTCGATCAGCACCGGGACCAGGTTGGCGCCCCCCAGCGACAATCCGAGCGGCAGGCGCATCAAACCGCCGCTGCTGGTGGCCGCTGTCTGCGGGTTGACCGCATCGATGCCGAGCAGATCGAACAGCGGATAGAACCGTGCGATCGCCCCGCCGTTGGGCCGGGCGGGGTTGAGCAGAAGCAGCATCGGCAGCACGGTCAAGCTGCCCAGCAGCGGGTCCAGGCCTCCGTAGCCGGACCCGCCGGGCTGGCTGGCCAGATCGGCCAGCACCTTGTCATAGCCCGTGGCGATCGCGAACGCGCCCATCCCGATGCCCACAGCCGTCGGCATGCGCAGGTTCACGAGGTCCGGCAACAGGTCACCCAGGCCGAGAAGCACGATTTCCAGTAGGGGGACCAGCGGATGCTCGGGCAGCGTTTCGCTGAGCTCGTCGAGCAAGGTGGCGAGCAGGCCGGCGCTGCCCACCTCGAAGTAGTCGGTGGCGTCGATGTCCGCGGCGACCGAGTTGGGCAGCGACGGCGCCCAGCCGAGGCCGGCTCCGAGCAGTTTCAGCATCGTGAACGCCGGGCCGGCGGTGACGACGTTCAGCCCAGGAATGTCGAGGTTGCCGAGGTGCAGGAGATCGCTGAGGTCGAGGCCGACGGCGCCCAGCAGGGTCAGCAGGTCCGTGACGCCCTGCGCATCGGTGATGCCGAGGAACTGCAGGACCGGGAGCACGACCGTGTCGGTGACGACCTTTCCGACCAGTTCCTCGAACACCGGCGCCAGATCGATCGGTATCTCACCCACCAACCTGCCGATCACCTTGTCCAGCAGCAACCCGGGGTCACCGAGCGCTCCCCGGCCTGCGGCTGCGGCAAGCGCCCCGAGGTTGAAGTTCTCGACCACGGCCCGCGCGACGAAGTCGACGACGGTCTGGCTGATGTCGTAACCGAATGCGCCCAATCCCGCTGTCACATCGGGGATCTGGCCGGGCGAGGGCCAGCGGTTGACCGCTGCGAGGAGTTCGGTGTCGACGGTGCGGACGTTCGCGGTCGAATCAGCGGGCTGCGGCGGGGGCATCGGGGCGACCAATGCGGTCGCCGTCGCGGTGACCGCGGTGCAGGCAGTGGCCGTCCTAGCGAACTTTCTGACGGTCCTGCGGCGCGCGCGATGCCTGCCCCCCATTGACCCGTCCTCTCGGCGCCCCAGGCTCGTACCGGTCAGACGGTAACACGCCGAGGCGGTTCTGGTGACGAAGCGCGAATCTCGGTAACCGGGTACTACCGCAGTACATCGCCGCCGGACGCTGAATCAGCAAAGCCACGGCGGTCAAAGCGACAGCGCGCTGTGGGCTGCGCGGGCCACCTGCCGCGGGTAGCCGCCGCCGAACAGCACCACGTGGGCCAGCAACGGATAGAGCTGATGCAGGCCGAGCCGGTCGCGCCAACCGTCGCGCAGCGGTCTGCGGGACTGGTAGCCGTCGACCACCGCGTCCAGATGCGGGCAGCCGAACAGCTCCAGCATCGCCAGGTCGGTCTCGCGATGCCCGCCATGGGCGGCCGGATCGATCAGCACCACACCGTCGGGCGTCCACATGACGTTGCCGCTCCACAGGTCCCCGTGCAGCCGCGCCGGCGTATCGCCGTCGTCGAAGTCGCCCGCCTCACAACGGGCGATCACCGCATCGACCGCCGCGCGGGTGGCCGCGCCGAGTCCGGGCCCGGCTCGAAACACCATGGGCCCCAGCCGCTCCCGGGCATAGAACCGCCCCCAGGCGTCGTGGGTCGTCAACGACATGGGCAGCGGATGGTGCAGCGGCCCGAAGTATCCCGGTCCCGGCCAGCCCTGCGGGGGTGCGCCGAACCCGTCCGCGCCGGCATCGTGGGTGTTGGCGAGCCGACGGCCGAACTCGTAGGCCGCAGCGCTGGACGGCGCGGTGGTCTCCAGGTGTTCCAGGGTGAGGCGGTCGTCGGTGTGGTCGATCACCCTGGCGCACCGAACACCACCGGGCGCCGACGAAAGCCATCGCAGCCCCGCGGCTTCGCACGCGAAAAAGCCTGGGGGCGCCCCGGTGCAGTGTTTGACGAACTCCGGCATGCCTACGGCAGGCCGAACATCCGCCGCTTGACCCGGTCGCGCGTCCTGGTCGACAACCCCGTCATCAACGCCATCTGAATTTTCGCGCCGGCACCGACCACGTAGCGGGCACGTGGACGGGGCGCGGTCAGCGCCCGCTCGACCACGGCGGTCACTTTTGTGGTCGACGCCGCGGTCCGCTGTGCGATCGGAATGAACTTCTTCATGCCCGCAATGTGTTTGGCATAGAGGTCACGGTGTTCGGCGGTGAGCCCCGCCTCGACCTCGGCCACCATGGTGTCGGCGGTACGCCACATGTCGGTGTCGGTCTGTGCGGGCTCGACGACGACCACGGAGATGTTCCATCGGTCCAGCTCGACACGTAGCGCGTCGGCGGCGGCCTCCAGCGCGAACTTGCTCGCCGAGTACGCACCCATCAGCGGCATCGAGATGCGGCCGTTGACGCTGGAGATGAACACGATCCGGCCCTGCGACTCGCGGAGCCGTGGCAGCACCTCCTGCGTCACCGCGATCTGGCCGATGACGTTGACCTCCAACTGCTTTCGCCAGTCGTCGACCGGTATCGTCTCCACCGCACCCGCGACCGCGATGCCCGCGTTGTTCACCACCGCGTCGAGGCGGGCCGGCAGCACGGTCGCCAACGCATCGATGTGCTCGGCGTTGGTGACGTCGAGCAGGACCACCGAAATGCGTTGCGGGTGGGCCGCGGTGACCGCCTCGGCGTCGGAGCGGGTTCGGACACCAGCGATCACGTCCCAGCCGCGCGAGGCCAGATGCTCGGCGATCGCCTTGCCGATTCCTCGGGAGGCGCCGGTGACCAAAACGGAGGGCATGTCGTCTCCTCGGGCAGCTGGCAGAAGCAGTTGTCACACTACGGCGTGGGTCAGGCCGCGGACCAGCCGTCCGAGCCGCGGGGCCCGAACCAGAAGATCGCGGCACCGGCCGCGATGAACACCGCCGCCAGCGCGATCACCGGGGCCACGGTGACCCGGGTCAGCGTCGCACCCACCACCGCGCCGCCGCACATCGTGAAAACGACGCCGTAACGCAGCTTTTCGCGTTCCCCGGTGCCGCCGGCCAACCGGCTGTCGAAACCGAGGCCGCTGATGGTCGACGTCAGCACCGTGGTGGACAGTTCCTGCACACCGAACTGGCGGGCGGTGACGTTCTGGATGCCGAACACGATGGCCAAGCCGGCGATCAGGATCAGCTTGGTGTCGTCCTGGTAGTCGAGCACACCGGCGCCGGCCAGAATCGCCAGCACCGTCAGCGCCACCACCTCCACGCCGAGCGTGATGCCGAGCCAGTGCCGGACGTCGCCGTCCAGGTGCCGGGCCAACCGGCCCCCGATCACCGCGCCGGCCACGAACGCGACGAACGCGACCAGCGCGGCGGTCATGTCCACCCCGGAGTGCGGGACGAACCAGAAGCCCAGAAAGATCACGTTGCCCGTCATGTTCGCGACGAACACGTGGCCAAGGACCAGAACGCTGACCGCGTCGACAAGCCCCGTCGCGAACGTGAGCAGAAACAGTGCGACGTACGTCTGCCGTTGCGAGACAGGCGATTGCACGGCCACGTCGGGGCGCTTCCGGTCCTACAGCTGTGGTGTGAGGTCCAGTGACGTCACCGTGGACATGCGCGTGATCAACCATTTCGCGTCGTCACGTTTCATCGTCAACCGATACGACAGATAGCGCAGCGACGGGATGTTCTTGGTGACCGGGCTGGTGGCCACCGAATTGGTGTAGACGATCGCGGTCGCCTCGGTGGGCGTCAACGTTTCCACCGCCGCACCCATGACCTGGGTGGTGTTGGAGACCTGGGCCTGCTTGTTGGGCGCGACGATCGCGTCGATGTACTTGCGGTACTCGTGCTCGAAGTCGCCGCCGAGATAGCCTGCCGACCGGTCCGGCAGGCTCTCCATGTCGTCGGGCGTATACGTCCACAGCGTGGTGATCGCGTCGGCGGCTGTGCGCGCCACATCGAGTTTGATCTTCACGGTCGCTCGCTCGGACAGATACGGCTGCACCATCGCGGCGGCGAAGCCCGCGGCGCCGACGAACAGCACCGCGGCGACGATCACGGCGACCGCCAGCCGCCTGCCCGCGGGCCGGTGCGCGACGAGAACCGGTTGCTCCTCGGCCTTTTCGGGCACCTCCGGGTCCTCGTCCGCGTAAACCTCGGTTTCGGGCGCGTCGTCGACGGGGGCCGCCGGCTTGTTCGTGCGGGCGGCCTTACCGCGCGGCACCGGCTTGGGCGGCTCCGGCTCGACGCTTTCCTCCTGCGCGGGAACGTCCTCGGCGCCGGCGGCTTTCGGGCGGCGGCGCAGGGAGAACCAGCGGCGACGACCGGCGGGCGCCGACGGCTCGGCGGCCTGCGGGTCCTCGGCGGCGGTCAGATCACCTGAATCAGCTGGCTGATCTTCCACTGCTCTCCCTCCTGAACAGTCGTTGCGATCCAACGGCTTCCGCTCTCGTAGGTCTGCTTGCCGTCGGGGGATTTGGAGGTGACCGTCGTCGCGACGAGCACGTCGGCGCTGCCGTCGTCGTTCCAGCGCTGCACACCCGCCTCTACCACGGTGCCGGTGGTCGGCTCCTGACGCGCCACCTGCAGCAGGATCGCGTTCTTCTTCTCGTTGAACATCGACGCGAATTCCCCGGTGCCCTCGGCAAGGATCCGATCCACATACGCGTTGGCGTGGAACGGGTCCAACGAGGTGTAGTCGGTCATGAACTCGCGCACGTAGCCCAGCGCCATCGCGTCCTTCACCGCCGCTCGGCGGTCGGCCTCGTGGTTGATCAGCATCAGCGTCGCGACCGTGATCATCGCGGCCATCACCGCCGAGGCCAGCGTGGCGGTCACGGGCAGGCCCCACCGGCGCGGAGCCTTGGGCGTCACCGCGAAGAAGTCGGGCTCGGAGGCCTCGATACGGCGGCGCGGGCTCATGGCCCCTCCGGGTTCATCAGCGGTCGCTTGAGCACGGTCAGGTCAGCGACGCGCCACTGCCCGTCGGCCTTCTCGAAGTTCACCCGCACGGTCGCGGTGATGAACTTCAGGTTGTTCGGGTCCTCGCCCCGCTGGCCCTGCATCGCCAACAGCATCGACGCACTGGTCGGCGTGACGGGCGGGTTGGGCAGCACCGCGCTGCTGACCGCCCAGTACTCGTTGGACGTCACCCCGGCGTTCTGCACGGCCTGCTGCTGGGCGATCAGCTGGTCGCGGTATGCCTCGGTGGTCAGCGACTGCGCATGGGCGAAGTCCTGCTGCAGCGTGTCCTTTTTATAGGTCAGCATCTGCTCGACGATCCGCGGTCCCTGCTCGGTGATCTGCACCCGCGCGGTCTCGATGGCGCGGTCGTGGCGGTACACCACCACAGCGCTGAGCGCGACCGCCGCCACGCACAGCAGCGCCGCCGCGCTCAACACCACGGCGGTGAGCCGGCGCACATCGCGGGGCCCGGACTCGGCCCGGTGCACCTCGGTGCGTAGCAGCAGATCGGCGAACGTGCGACGCTGCCGGTCCCACAACGGCCACAACCAGCCGATGAACAGCGCCGCGGTGTCCAACAGGTGCGCCAGGTCGCGCAGCAGCAGCCGCCACACTCCGGCCGGCGAACCGCTGCGCTGCACCACGGCGATGCCGAACAGCGCCCGCCCGAGACTGAAGCCGTTGACCGCGGGCAACACCAGACGGTTCACGGCCATCGCCAGCACCACCAGCGCGGCCGCCACCGCGAACACCCACCACAGCCAGCCCCGCAGCGGGGCCGTCCACGCCACCAGCGTCAGCGTCACCACCACGGCCAGCCCCACCAGCACGTCGACCGCGAACGCGCCGGCGCGCGCCGGCCACGACGCCAGCGGCGATGGCACCACCTCGTCGGCGGTCGGGGTGTCTGCGGCGATGTCGAGCGTCATGGTCGGTGGCGTCACGAGGTGACCTGGTCCAGCCGCGCGACTTTGTAGGTGCCTTCGTCGGGCGCCATCTGTACGCGCAGCCGGTAGCCCTGCTCCTGGTCGGCGGTGTCGGAGTTGGTGACCTTGACCCGCACCGCGACCAGCACGTCGAACGAGCCGTCGTCGTTGTGCCTTTCGACCGCCGCGCGCATATCGGAGACCTGCACCTGGACGTCGGCGGCCTGGTAGGCGTCGACCAGCACCCCGCTGTACAGCGAGGCTTGCACGGCGAAGTCGCCGGTCGAGCATTCGATGATCTTCGCCTGCGCCGCGGTCATCGCGGCGGTGTCGGGGGCGTGGGTGGCCGCCACACAGTCCTTGGCGGCCTGCAGCGCGGCCGCCTCCGCACGCGCGGTCGCCTGGTTCTGCTGGTTGGCCTTCAGCGCCAGATAACCACCGACCCCGCCGGCGGCGGCGAGCAGCACGAGCGTCGCGCAGATGCCGGCCGCCCAGCCGCGTCCCAGCCGGGGCGCGCGGCGCTGGTCGGAGGAACTTTGTTCGGTCTGGTCTGTTGGCTCGTCTTCGGTGGATACTGCTAACGACTCGTCGGGATTTGCGGAAGCATCCTCCGGCACAGCATCAGCATCGGTGGGGTTCAGCTGGCGGGTGCCAGCATCTCCTTCCATCCGTCGTCTCCTGGGTTACTCGAGTTGCTGACGTTGTACCTGACGCCATCGGGTCCGACCACCTGGCCGCTGGTGGGGCTGTACACCGCCGTGGAGCCGGGTGGCCCTGGTGCCGGAGTGTAGATGCAGGGGTTGGGTTGCTGTCCACTGCAGCTGACGGTGCCCTGCCCCGGCGGGCTCAGCGGGTCGCTGACCGGCGCGGTCGACAACGCCGGCGGCAGCTCGCTGGCCGGCATCGGGTTGACCCCGCTGTTCACCGACGGCGCCGGGACCACGAACCCGGGGTTGACGCCCTGGTCGCAGCGCGCCCCGGGAGCAGGGCACGACAGGATCTGGTTCGGATCGCCGTACCAGGGGTTGGTGCCCAACGGTTGGTAGGGCTCCTCGCTGCGGCACTCCATCGGCGTGGCCGCGCGCTTTCCAGGCACGTCGACGCACGGATAGTTACGCGCACCGCGAACGACGTTGCCCTGGTAGTCCTTCGGGATCTTGCAGTAGGTGCCCTTGGGCAGCGGCGCCATGCTGGTGTCGGCCGGCGAACGCCATTCCGACGCGGGCAGGAACCCGGTCAGACAGGGCGGCGGCTGGTTGATCGACAACGCCAGCGGCAGCTGACCGAGGTCTTCGAACAACGTGCCCGCCTGGGTGGCCGCGCCGCCCTGCGGCCAGATCACCAACGTCTGCTCCAGCCCCTTGTGGTAGCGCTTGAGCATGTCGATGACCACCGACAGGTTGGCCAGCGTCTGCGGCAGCGATTCCTGCACCCCGCCGAACACCGCGGTGACCTGATCCAGCGTCGGCGGCGCCTGCTGCAGACCGCTGCGCAGCGCCGCGTCCTCCTGGGCGGCCTGCGCGGCGATCACGTTCAGGTTGCGTGACCACTGCTCGATGTTGTCACCCGACTGCACCTGGCTGTCCAGGATCGGGCGCGCGTTGACGATGATGTCGTCGACCTGGGGCAGGTGCTCCTGGAATCCCGCCGCGAGGCTGGACGTCGAATCGACCAGCCGCTGCAACGCCGGCCCCAGCCCGCCGACCGCCTTCGACGTCTCGGTGAGCAGGACGTCGATCTTCTCCTTCGGCAGCACCGCCAGGCCCTCGTTGGCCGCATCCAAGGCCGGACCGACCTCGCTCGGCACGGTGCTGTCGGTGATCGTCGCGCCCGGCTGCAGATACTGGCCCGGGTCACCCGTGGACACCAGGTCCAGGTACTGCTCACCGATCGCCGACACCGAGTGCACGTTGGCGGTCGCATCGACGGGGATCTTGTAGCGGTTGTCGATGCTCATCGTCGCGCGCGCACCGGTCTCTGTCGGCTCCACCTCGGTCACCTTGCCGATCTGGGTGCCGCGGTAGGTGACGTTGGCCGTGGCGTACAACCCGCCTGAGCGCGGCAACTCGGCGTGCAGCGTGTACTGGCCGATCCCGACCAGGGACGGCAGCCGCAGGTAGTACCAGCCCAGCACCACCAGCGCGATGACGGTCAGGATGGTGAACAACACCAGCTGGATCTTGATGAACCTGGTCAGCACAGCTCACTCACCCCTTTCCACCAGAGGTCCGCCCGGTGCGTTGTGCGGGTTCGGGGTGAACCGCACGTCCGGGATCATCGTCGCCGGGTCGCGGCCCCACGACTGCTCGAGCGCACGCAGCATGCCCGACACACCGGTACCGGTCAGCACGCCGTTGTCCAGGGCCGACAGCGTCAGGTCGACCATCAGCGACACGTTGAGGTAGTCACCGCGCACCACCTTCGGCACGTTCTCGATCGAGAACGGTGCGGTCAGCATCAGCTTGAGCGCGCCGAGCAGGTACGGCGACGCCTTACCCAACTCCCGCAGCGGCCGCTGCAGGTTGGCCAGGTTGGTGTTCAGGTCGTCGCTGGCCGGACCCAACGACTCGTCGGCCGCCACGCTGATCCGTCCGACCGCCTCGACCGCGTCGGCGAACAGATCGCGGGTCTCGGCGAAATGCTTGATCAGCGGCGGGAATTCGGTCAGCACCCGGTCCAGGGTGTTGTTGCGCTGGGCCACGATCGCCAACAGGCGGTCGGTCGAGTCGATGGCTCGCGTGATGTCCTGGCGCTGCTGGTTGAGCTCGGCGGTGAACGTGTCCAACCGATTCAGAAACTCCCGGATCTGGTCGGCCCGGCCAGTCAGCACATTGTTGATCTCGGTCTGGATCACCTCGAGGTTCTGCACCCCGCCGCCGCGCAGGATGGTGGCGATGCTGGCCAGCACCCGTTCGGTGGTGGGATACGCCGACGCGTTGCGCTGCGGGATCGTGTCGCCGTCGCGCAACGGTTCCGGCGACGGATCCGGCGGCGGCTCCAATTCGACGTGCTGCGAGCCCAGCAGGCTGGTCTGACCGATCTTGGCCAACGCGTTCTTCGGCAGCTCCACGCTGGGCTGCAGGTCCAGCGTCAGCGTCGCGACCCAGTTCTTCAGCTCGATCGCCCGCACCCGCCCGACGTACACGTCGGCGACGCGCACCCGGCTGTTGACGTTGAGCGCCAACGTATCCGGCATCTGCACGTACACCGTCCACGCGTCTGAACCGGTGCCGGGCCCGCCGGGCAGCGGAACGTTCGCGATGCCCTTCCACGACCCGCAGGAGCTCACCACCAGCGCGATCGCACCCAGCGCCACCGCGCGGCGGGCGAGCGTGCTCAGCTTGCGAGCGCTCATGACCGACCCTCTGTTTCTGACCCGTGCTCTCATGCCCCACCTGCCTCTGCCGGTAGCGCCGGTCCCGGCGGCGCCGCGGGCGCAGGCCCGCTGGGCGCCGGAGCGGGTCCGGACAGCGGCGAGCCGCCCGGGTCACCGGGGATCACGCCCGGCGCCGGCGCCGGCGGCGGTCCCGGCTGCGGATACCACGGCGGCGGCAGCGGGGTGTTCTCCGAGTAGGCGTTCGGCGGCCCGGCCTGATGCGGTCCGCCGGGGGTCGGCGGTGCGGGCGGGATGACGCAGTCCGGTCCGCCCATCAGCTCGGCCAGGCACTCAGGGGTCATCATGTTCGCGGTGAACGGCTGCACGTCGACGCCCTGCATGCCCGGCGCGGCCACCCAGCCCGGCTCGTGGTTGCCGTGCGAGAACAACGTGTCGCGAGACCAGATGCCCGGCACCGTGGTGTCCTTATAGCCCGCCGGCGGCTGCAGCCGCGGCTCGGAGTACGCGACCTGTTTGGGCAACGTCAACGCCGAGGAGAACTGGTTGACCCCGAACGGCGGGAAGTTGAACTTGATCGCGTCCAGGATCGGCGCCAGGTACTGCGCGCACAACTCGGCCGATTCCTGATAACCCAGCCGGCTGGCCGCCTGGATCGAACTGCACACGAACTGCAGCGGGTTGGCGAAGTTGTTGATCACCGGGATGCCCATCACGCCGCCGGTCACCGGCGAGATGATGTTCATCAGGTTGGCCCCCAGGGTCGGGAACACGTGCAGTGCGGTCTCCAACCCGTCGCGCGGTTCGGGCTGCAGGATCGCCGTGGTGGCCGACGACAGGTTGTTGATGTCATGGGTCAGCACCTCGGCGTTCTCGTCGAGGAACGACCTGGTGGTGTTCAGCAGCTCGTTGAGGTCGCGCAGCGCGTTGGACACCTCGCGGTCGGTGTTGGTGAACGCGTTGGTGAACTCGGCGAGGTCGTTGTTCAGCGCGACGAACTGCTGATCGCTCTGGTGCAGCGCGTTGACGAACAGCGCCAGGCTCTTGACCACGCCGAAGAAGTCGGTGCGGCCTTCGTTGAGCGCGAACAGCGCTTCGGACAACCCGTTGAGCGTCCTGTTGAGCTGCTCGCCCTTGCCCGCGAACCCGTCGGCGGCCGACTCGATGATCTCGCCGAACGGACCGGTCGGCTGTTCGGGTGTCGGGCCCAGATCGGTCAGGATCCGGTTGATCGAGTCCCGCAGTTCGTCGTACTCGACCGGCACCTGGGTGCGGTCCAGCGGGATGACCGCGTTGTCCTCCATCACCGGCCCGCCGGTGTAGGGCGGGGCCAGCTGGATGGTGCGCGACGCGACCAGGCTCGGGTTCAGGATCGACGCGGTGGCGTTGGCGGGCACCTTGAACTTGTTGTCGTAGTGGAAGGTGACCTTCATCTTGTCGCCGGCCGGTTCGATGCTGTCGATCGAACCGACCTTGACGCCCATGATCTGGACCTTGTCGCCGGGATACAGCGCCAGCGTGTCGGTGAAGTACGCGACGACGGTGTTGGTGGTCAGCTTGCGGTACAGGTTGTACCCGACCAGCGCAGCCACCAGCGCCAGCACCACGACCAGCGTGCCGATGATCACCGCGGCCCGAGAGACGTGCGGTAGCCGCAGGTTGCGGACGTTGAAGATAGTCGCCATCGGTCAGCCCCCCTTATCCCTGTGATCCCGGCGGGAGGAACGGTGGATTGCCCGGTAGCGGCGGTTGCCCGGCGGGCGCCAACTGCTGTCCCGGCCCCGGCGCCGGCGGTGCGGGCAGCGCGGGCGGCAGCGGTGCGATGCCGGGGGTGAAGTCCGGTGGTTGCGGAGGCATCGGGCCGACCGGCACGGTGCGCGCACCCGGCGGCGTGTCGGCCGCCACCGGACCGTGCGCGCCGGGCACGTTCGGCGGCAGCTGCCCGGGGATCGCCGCGGCCGGCACACCCGGGGACGGCTGCGGTCCGTGCGCGTTGGGTTCGGACGTCACCACGTCGATCGGGCCGTAGGCCGGCCCGCCGAACGGACCGGTCGTGAGGTCCGCACACGGCAGCGGGTCGCCCGGCCTGGGCAGGCCGTCGGCCGGCGGCGTGTACGAGCACGGATGGCCCTTGAGCACACCCGGACCGGGATGCTCGGGCGTGCCCTCCAGCACGGCCGGTCCCGGCGGCGGTGCGCCGTTGTCGAAGCCCTGCGCGTTGGGATCCGGGAACCGCCAGGCCGGCAGACCCGCGTCGCGCCAGAACTTCTCCGGATCGATACCGCGCTTCTTGAACGCGGAGTCGATGAACGGCTGCAGGATCTGCCCGGGCAACAAGTTCACCAGCATCACCTTGAAGTACGGGCCGGAGGCGACGGCCTCACCCAGCGACGCCACGAAGCTGGCGATCGTGGTGAGCGTGTCCATCAGGTCGTACTGGCGCTCCCGCAACACATCGCTGACCACGCGCAGCTGCTCGAGGACGCGGTTGAGGTTCGGGTTGTCGTCGATGAACCCCTTGAGCTGGTCGGAGAACGCGCTGACCCGCTCCAGCAGGGCGCCCACGGCATAACTGCGCTCGTTGATCGCGCCCAGCAGCGTCTGCGCGTTGACCAGCAACTGGTTGACCTGCTCGCTGCGGTTTCCGAGCACACCGGCGACCTTGTTCGCGTTGGCCAGCAGCTTCTTGACGTCGTCGTCGCGTTTGCCGATGGTCTCGGAGAACCGCGCCACCCCGTCGAGCGCTGCGCTCAGGTGCGGATAGGTCTGATCGATGGTCTCCGACAACACGTTCAGCGATCGCCGCACGGTTTCGGTGTCCCATTCCGAGGCGGCCTTGGTCACGTCGAAGAACGCATCGTAGATCTGGTACGGCGTGGTGGTCTGACCCAGCGGCAGCGCATCGTTGGCGCGCAACGGATCCGGGCCGCGCGGCTCGATCTCGATGTTGCGCCGGCCCAGGATGGTGTCGGTACGGATCGCCGCGCGGCTGTCGACGCCGATCTGCGTACCGCCCAGCGAGTAACCGATCTTGACCCTGTCGCCCTCGATTTCCATGCTGCGCACCCGCCCGACGTCGACGCCGGCGATGCGGACCTTGTCGCCCTCGGTCAGGCCGCCGGTGTCGGAGAAGTAGGCGTAGTAGCTCGGCGTCGCGAACAGCATCGGCACGCTGGCGAAGCTCTGTCCCACACCGATGACCAGAACCAGGATGATGATGCCCATCAACCCGTTCCGGACGCGGTTCGATCCCTCCAGAGTTCTCATTGCGGCGTGCACCTACCCGACGGCTGGCTGAAGAGTTTGACGGTCCGCACCGGCCCGCCGGGCTGCAGCCCGTTCATCCGGATCGAGATGTCGCAGGCGTAGAAGTTGAAGAAGTCGCCGTAGATGCCGCCCGCGCGCCCGATGATCTTGAAGGCGGTGGGCAGCCGGACCAGCAGATCGTTGAGGCCGTCGCGCTGGTCGACCAGCGGCTGCTGGACATTCTCGAGGTGACCGATCGTGCCCTGAAGCAGCGGGCGGTTGTCGGCGAGTAGATCGGCGACCGTGCCGGCCGCGTCGCTGATACCCGCGACCGATGTGGCGATCGGGTCGGCCCGGTTCTTCAGCCCGGTGATCAGCTGCTCGAAGTCCTGCACGGTTTCGTCGAACTGCTGCTGGTGCCGGACCGTCGTGTCGAGCACCGTGTTGAGGTTGCGGATCACCTCTCCGATCGCCTGGTCGCGGTCGGCCAGCGCCGACGTGAGCGACGCGGTCTGGTCGAGGATGTCGTTGATCGTGCCGCCCTGACCCTGGAACACCGTGATGATCGACTGCGCGATGTTGTTGACCTTGTCGGGATCCAGCGCCCGGAACACCGGCCGGAACCCGCCGATCAGCGCGTCCAGGTCGAGGGCGGGTTCGGTGCGCTCGATCGGAATCGTGCCGCCGCTGGGCAACCGCTGGTCACTGTCGCCGCGTTTGAGCTCCATGAAGCGGTCGCCGATCAGGTTCAGGTAGCGGATCGACGCGGTGGTGCCCTCGAACAGCGGCAGCGAGCGGTCCACGTTGAAGTCGACCTGGACCTGTGAGCCGCCGTTGATCAGCTTGACGCTTTCGACCTTGCCGACTTCCACACCCGATGCGCGCACGAACTGTCCTTCGCGCAGCCCGCTGGCGTTGGAGAAGATCGCGGTATAGCCGGTGGTGCGGTCGAACCGCATCTGCCCGAACACGACGACGATCATCGCGGTGAACAGCAGTAGCACCAGCGAGAAGATGCCGAGTTTGACGGCGGTACCTGTGATTCTCATGGGTTGATCGTGTTCTCCCCAACCTGGCGTCCCCAGACGTACTCGATCAGGATCGGCTGGCCCAGCTCGAAGTGGTTGTACGGCGCAATCGAGGCGCCGGTGTCCATCACCAGGTACGGCGCGGGCCACAGGTCACGGGTGACCGGCTGCCAGCAGCCCGGCCGCCCCTCCGGACCACCCTTGGCGTTCACCCGCGGCAGGTTGTCCGGGTACACGTACGGGTTGGCGGCACCCATCAGCTCCGACAACGTGCGCAGGGAGTAGCCGTTGCCGCCCAGCGACGCGGCCACCTTGGGCTCGGCGTCGTGGTAGTTGCGGATCATGCAGAACAGCGCCGGGCTGTACTTGTCGAGGATCTCGGAGGGCACGATCAGGTCCTCGGCGCCGCGCACCAGGTACGGGCCGCCACGTTCGAAGATGTCGCCGCCGGTGTTGCCGAAGCCGATCGCCGCCATCAGGGCCTGGTCGATGTTGCCCTGCTGCTCGTTGAGCGTCTGCGCGGTGGTCACCGCGTTCTCCAGGCCGTCGAACAGGTCGGGCGCCGCGGCGGCGTACACCTCGCCGAGGTCGGCGAGCAACCGGTTGTCCTCTGCGATCTCGGGCATCCGCGGGTTGATGTCGGCCAGGATCTCGTTGCCGTGGATGATCGACTGGCCGAACCGGTCACCGAGCCCGTCGAGGGCCTCGGCGGTCGCCGACAGCGTCTGGTTCAGCTTGATCGGGTCGACCTGCTGTGAGATCGACACGACGGTCTCGAACAGCGTGTTGAACTCGGTGGTCACCGACGTCACGTCGATCACGTCCGCTGACGTAATCCGTTCCGGGGTGGGGTTCTCCGGTGCGGAGAAGTTGATGTACTTGTTGCCGAACACCGTGGTGGCATCGATGCTGGCGTCGACGTTGCGCGGAATCAGGTCGAGGTACTTGGGGTCGACGTCGAGCAGGATCTTGGCTCTCGGCTCGTCGTCGACGGTGACCCCGTCGACCGCGGCCACCCGGCCGATCTCCACACCGTTGTAGGTGACCTTGGCGCCGGGGTCCATCGAAAGGCCCGCGCGCGCGGAGATCACGGTCAACTGCGTACGGGGCAGAAAGTCGCCGCGGAACTGGAGATAGACCAGTACCAGCGCGACGATGCTCAACAGCACCAGTACCAGCCCCGCCAGCTTGTATGGCGGGGTCCGAGGTGAGTTCAAAGGTGCCGTCATCGCGCTACACCGTCAAGTTGAAGTTCGGGTCGACGCCGTAGAGCGCCAACGAGGCCAACAGGACCACCACCACGATCGCGACCAGCGAGGCGCGCATCGACCGGCCGACGGCCTCACCGACGCCCACCGGACCACCGCTGGCGAAGTATCCGTAGTAGCAATGGTTGATCATCACGATGACCGAGATGATCACCGCCTGGATGAACGACCAGAACACGTCGTCGGGCCGCAGGAACGTGCGGAAGTAGTGCTCGTAGGTACCGATCGACTGCCCGTAGAAGAACGTGGTGGTCACCTGTGCGGACAGGAAGCTCATGATGATCGCCATCGCGTACAGCGGGATGATCACGATGAAGCCGGCCATGATCCGCGTCGACACCAGATACGAGATGGACTTGATGCCCATCACCTCCAGCGCGTCGATCTCTTCGGCGATGCGCATCGCGCCCAGCTCGGCGGTGGCGCCCGCGCCGACGGTGGCCGCCAGCGCCTGACCCGCGACGACCGGGGCGGCGATGCGGACGTTGATCAACGCCGCGAAGAAGCCGGTGAACGCTTCGACGCCGATGTTGCCGAGGGAGGCGAAACCCTGGATCGCGACCAGCGACGACCCGGACAGCGTCACGAACCCGACGATCGCGACGGTGCCGCCGATCACGGCCATCGCGCCGGTGCCCATGCCGATCTCGGCGATCAGCCGCAGGGTCTCCCGGCGGTAGTAGCGCAGCGCGTGCCCGATCGAGCCGACCGCGGTGACGACGAACCAGGCGACGTGCCCGACGCTGTCGAGGAACCGCGCCGGCGCGGAGACGACGTTCTGTGCGCGGGAGTACCCCCGCGGAAACCGTGAACGCAGGACGGTGGTCGTGGACACGTCAGTTCCCCGTTCCGAAGCGGACACCGATCGTGGTGAGCACCACGTTGACCGCGAACAGCGCGATGACGCAGAGCACCAGGGTCTCGTTGACCGCGGTGCCCACACCCTTGGCGCCGCCGGCGACGGTCAGGCCGCGGTAGCAGCCGACCAGGCCGGCGATCAGGCCGAAGGTGCCTGCCTTGACGATCGAGATGACCACTTCGGGCAGCCCTGTGATCAGCGTCAGCGTCGAGACGTACGCGCCGGCCGAGACGTTCTGCAGATACACCCCGAAGATGAAGCCGCCGACCAACCCGACGGTGATGACCGCACCGTTGAGCAGCACCGCCACGAACGTCGAGGCCACCACGCGCGGAACCACGAGGCGGTGGATCGGGTCGATGCCGAGCACCTCGAGCGCGTCGATCTCCTCGCGGATGGTGCGGGCGCCGAGGTCGGCGCAGATGGCCGTCGAACCGGCGCCGGCAACCACCAGCACGGTAACCAGCGGGCCCAACTGCGTGACGGCGCCGATCGCCGCACCGGCGCCGGACACGTCGGCGGCGCCGAATTCGGCGAGCAGGATGTTCAACGTGAAGATCAGCAGCACGGTCAGCGGAATGGAGACCGCCAGCGTCGGCAGGAACGCCACCCGGCAGAGGAACCAGCTCTGCAGCACGAACTCGCGCCACTGGAACGGCGGCTTGAACAGCGCCTTTCCGGTGAGCACGCACATGCGGACGAAGCCGCCGACAGCCTCGAGCCCCGGCCTGACCTGCTCACGTACGTAGCCGGTCACTCCGGTCGTCGCCGTCACCAGTGTCTCCCCACGACGAAATCGCGACTGTCGTAGCGCAACAGCTGCGCCTGCCGCACGCGCCCTCCTTGCCCGAGCCTGGTGTCTGTGACTTCCGTCTCCCTACTCGCCAGTAGTAAGGCAGACCACCGGACTGTACCCGATCGCGTCATCGCCGTGCATGGCATCTGCAGTATTCGCGTCGTCGGCGTCGCCAACCCTCTGGTCATGTCCTCAGTCTTCTTGGGTGGCCGCAGAAACTGTTGGCGGAGTGCGACTTTCGTCGGCGTCAGTGGATTTTGCCGCCGCGAAGCGGGTCCGCAGTTCGGTTTTGAGGACCTTGCCGGCGGGGTTGCGCGGCAGCGCGTCGACCACCTCGAGCGCCTTGGGGTGCTTGTACCGGGCGAGCCGTTCGGTCAGGAACTGATCAAGGTCGCGCAGGTCAAGATCGGTGCCGGCATCCGCGCCGAGCGCCACGACCGCGACGGGCACCTCACCCCACTTCTCGTCGGCCCGCCCGATCACCGCCACCTCGGCGATCGCGGGATGGGCGGCGAGCGCGTTCTCGACTTCCGCGCAGTAGATGTTCTCGCCGCCGGAGATAATCATGTCCTTCTTGCGGTCGACGACCCAGACGTAGCCCTCCTCGTCCTGGCGAACCAGATCGCCGGAGTGGAACCATCCGCCGGCGAACGCCTCGGCGGTGGCTTGCGGGTTGTTCCAGTAGCCGGCCATCAGGGTCGGCGCCCGGTAGACGATCTCACCCACCTCGCCGATCGGGACGTCGTTCATATCGTCGTCAACGACGCGGGCGGCCACGGTCGGGATCACCTTGCCGACCGAGCCCAGCTTGCGGATCGCGTCGTCACCCAACAGCATGCACGTCACCGGCGACATCTCGGTCTGGCCGAACGCGGCGAGGATCTGAGAGCCCGGGAAGGTGTCGGACATGGTGCGCAGCAACGTATCTGACGCCGGCGCCGCACCCCATGACAGCACCCGCAGCTGCAGTTGGCGGGGGCGGGCGCGCTGCTCGGCACACACCGCCTGCCACTGCGCGGGCACCAGGAAGATGCCCGTGACCTTCTCGGCCTCGAGCACGTCGAGCAGCGCGCCGGGATCGAATGCGCCCAGCGGATAGACGACCGTCGGCCGGCCCAGCAGCAGGCCGGGGATCATGTTGCCGATGCCGGCGATGTGGAACAGCGGCACCCCGATGAAGCCGACGTCGTTGTTGATGTCGGCGCCGTTGGTGAACAGGAACGTCAGCGCCTGCCCGGCGATGTTGGTGTGGGTCAGCACCGCGCCTTTCGGGCGGCCGGTGGTACCCGAGGTGTACATGATCAGCGCCGGCGAGTCGTTGGGGATGTCCACCAACTCGGCCGGCGCACCGGTCTCGCCGATCAGGTCGTCGTAGCCGAGCACGTTCTGGTCGGTCGTGCCGCCGGCGACGACCACGGTGGTCAGCGTCGCGTCCAGGTCCCGCACCGCGGTCGCGACGTTGGCCAGCACCTCCTCGGTGATGACCACCTTGGCCTGACAGTCGCTGACCAGAAACGCGATCTCCGGCGGGGTCATGCGGAAGTTGACCGGCACCGCGATCGCGCCGAGCTTGTTGACCGCGAGGAAGGACTCGATGAACTCGGTGCGGTTGAGCATCAGGATCAGCACCCGGTCGCCGAACGCCACCCCGCGCCGGCTCAGCGCGCCCGCGAGGTTGGTGACGCGCTCATCGAGTTCGCGCCAGGTGGTGGTGCGGCCGAGGAAGCGCAGCGCGACGCCGTCGGGCTGCATCAGCGCGTGGCGGGCGAGCTGGTTGGTCCAGTTCTGCCTGCGCGCGAGGTACGGCTGCTCGGTCTGGTTCGGCATCGAGGACGAGGTCAACAGCGTCGGCTCCATCTGTGGGGTTGCGCAGCGTTGATATTTGATCAAACATTGGTGTTGCCCCGGTCACACTATGGCCTCGGCGGCTCAGGGACAAGTCCTCGCCATTTGACCGGAGATCAGCCAGTGAACGCACCAGCCACCCCGTATCAGGGTCGCTCTGGCGGGGTGCGCCGTGAGCAGTTGTCCGACGAGGTCGCCGGTCGGCTCCGCGCCGACATCATGACCGGGGCGCTGCGGTCGGGCACCTATATCCGGCTCGACGAGACCGCCGCCCGGCTGGGGGTCAGCATCACCCCGGTGCGCGAGGCGCTGCGCACCCTGCGCGGCGAGGGCATGGTGCAGCTGGAACCACACCGCGGACATGTGGTCGTGCCGCTGACGCGCTCCGACGTCGAGGACATCTTCTGGCTGCAGGGCACCATCGCCAAGGAACTGGCCGCCACCGCCACCGAACGCATCACCGATGCGCAGATCGATGAGCTGGAGGAACTCAACGACGCGCTGGCCGAGGCGATCGAGCAGGGCGACGCCAAGGAGGTCTCGGCCGCCGAGTTCTCGTTTCACCGGGCGTTCAACCTGGCCGCCGGCCGGCTCAAGCTGGCGTGGTTTCTGCTGCACGTCGCCCGCTACCTGCCGGGGCGGGTCTACACCGGCGATCCGGGCTGGGGCGTGTCGGCGGTGGCCCGGCATCGAGAGCTCATCGCGGCCCTGCGCAGCCGCGACGCGGCCACGGTCGTGGCGCTGACCGGTTGCGAGTTCACCGACGGGGCGCAGCGGCTGATCGCGCGGCTCGAGGAGTCGGGGTTGTGGCGCTGAGCTACTTCGCGGCCAGCTGCTCGGCGCGGGTCTTGAGGTTGTCGGCCAGATAGTCGAGCGTGTCGGCGATGGCCTTCTTCACCATCGTCTTGGGGATCGCGAGCTTGGTCTCGACGTCCAGGTCGACGGTCAGCAGCGACGTCGATCCGATCGGCACCACCGAGAACTTCTGCTCCTGTTTCTCGAAGTGGTCGCCCTGCTGCAGCACCGTGTAGATCTGGTTCTCCCCCGGGTAGTACACCGCGGTGATGAAGGTGCCCGCCTGGCCCTGCACGACGACGTCCAGGCGCAGCTGGCTGGGCCTGCCATCGTCGTAACGGGCCAGCACCCAGCAGCCCTTGATCTCGGGGTTCCATTCCGGGTACGCCTCGAAGTCCACGACGATGGCCATGATCGCTTCGGCGGGCGCCGACACCTCGACGGTCTTGCTCACGAGCGGCATTCGTCGAGCATATCGGCCACACCTCAATGGTCGAACTCCTCAACGCGGCTCATGCCTCGCCGCTTGATCGTCGTCCGACTATTCCGTGCGTGCCGTTTCCAGCAGCGCGCGGATCGGCTCGGGTATCGGCACCGGCCTGCGGTCGGCCCGGTCGACGTAGACGTGCACCCAGTGGCCCACCGCGGCGACCGGGCCCGCTGAGCGCCACAGCCCCAACCGGTACGTGACGCTGCTGGTGCCCAGCCGCGTCACCGCCAGGCCCACCGTCAACGGGTCGGGGAACTTCAGCTCCGAGAAGTAGCGGCAGCCCGACTCGGCCACCACGCCGAGCCACGGCGCTGTCGTCGGGTCGAGGCCGCAGGTGGTGTTGATCCAGCCGTTGATCGCCGTGTCGAACAGCCCGTAGTACACCGCGTTGTTGAGGTGACCGAACATGTCGTTGTCCATCCACCGCGTCGACACCGGCCAGTGCACCGGAAAGTCGCGGGCGCTCGGCGGTCCCTCGGCACGGCTCATGGCAGCAGTGTGGCAGGCGCGGCAGTCTGGTAGCCATGCGAATCCGCGGTGCAGTGCTCGAGGAGATCGGTCGGCCCCGGCCGTACGCCGAGTCGCGCCCGTTGTCGGTGGGTGAGCTGGAGCTGGCGCCGCCGGGCGACGGTGAACTGCTGGTGCGCATCGAGGCGGCGGGGCTGTGTCATTCGGATCTTTCGGTGGTCGACGGCAGCCGGGCGCGGCCGGTGCCGATGCTGCTGGGCCATGAGGCCGCCGGGATCGTCGAGCAGGTCGGCGCCGGGGTGTCCGACGTCGACGTCGGCGCCCGCGTCGTGATGACGTTTCTGCCGCGGTGCGGGCAGTGCGCGGCGTGTGCCACCGACGGGTTGACGCCGTGCGAACCCGGCAGCGTCGCCAACAACGCGGGCACGCTGATGTCCGGTGCGCGCCGGCTGAGCCGCGACGGCCGACCGGTCCACCACCACCTCGGCGTCTCGGGGTTCGCCACGCACGCGGTCGTCGACCGCCGTTCGGTGGTGCCCGTCGCATCCGACGTGCCCGCGGTCGTCGCGTCGCTGCTGGGTTGCGCGGTGCTGACCGGCGGCGGCGCAGTCCTCAACGCCGGCCGACCGCGCCGAGGCCAGACGGTGGCCGTCGTGGGCCTCGGCGGGGTCGGGATGGCCGCGGTGCTGACCGCGCTGGCACACGACGACGTCCGCGTCGTCGGAATCGACCGGCTGCCAGACAAACTCGCGCGGGCCCTGGCCCTCGGTGCGCACGATGCGTACACCCCGCAGGAGGCACTCGACGGCGGCGTCAAGGCCGCGGTGGTGATCGAGGCCGTCGGGCAGGCCGCGGCCGTGGAGACCGCGGTCGGTCTGACGGCGCCGGGCGGACGCACCGTCACCGTCGGCCTGCCCGCCCCCGACGCGCGAATGTCGCTGTCGCCGTTGGGCTTTGTCGCCGAAGGCCGCTCGCTGATCGGCAGCTACCTCGGTTCGGCGGTGCCGGCACGCGAGATCCCGCGCTTCGTCGACATGTGGCGCGACGGACGGCTGCCGGTGGAGTCGCTGGTGTCGTCGACCATCGCGCTGGCCGACGTCAACACCGCGATGGACGCGCTCGCCGACGGCGACGCGGTGCGCCAGGTCGTCGTCTTCGGTTAAAACCAGCTGTCGCGCATGTCCAGCGTGGTGCGGTCCAGGCTTTCCAGCAGATCCAGTTGCGGTGCGGTCTTGGGCAACTCGTAGCGGAAGAAGTAGCGGCCCGCCGCGCGCTTGCCGTCGTAGAAATCGCCGTCGCGGCCGTGCGCGGCGATCAGCTGTTCCAGCCACATCCACGCCACCACGATGTGGCCGAACGCCTCGAGGTAGACCACGCTGTTGGCCATCGCGGCTTCGATGTCGCCGGAGCCGAACATCGTCGCGGTGACCGCGACGAGGCGTTGCCAGGTGGCGTCGAGCACCGCCGCCTGTTCGGCGAGCTCGCCGCCGAGGCCGGCCGCGGTGGCCACCGAACCGCCCAGCACGGCGCCCAGCGCACCCAGCGCGGCGCCTCCGCGCGCAGTCACCTTGCGGCCCAACAGATCCAGGCTCTGGATGCCGTGGGTGCCCTCATGGATAGGGTTGAGCCGGTTGTCGCGGTAGTGCTGCTCGACGTCGTACTCGCGGGTGTAGCCGTACCCGCCGTGCACCTGGATGGCCAGGTTGTTGGCTTCCACGCACCACTGCGACGGCCAGCTCTTGCCGACCGGGGTGAGCAGGTCGAGCAACAGCGAGTTGGCGTCGCGCTCCTCGTCGGTCTCGGCGCTGTGCATCAGGTCCATCAGCTTGGCGCAGTACAGTTGCAGCGCCATCCCGCCTTCGACGTAGGCCTTCTGCGCCAGCAGCATTCGTTTGACGTCGGCGTGCTCGACGATCGGGATCTGCGGCGCGGTGGGATCGTTGGCCGTCACCGGGCGCCCCTGCGGGCGTTCGCGCGCGTACTGCAGAGACTTGAGGTATCCGGTGTAGCCCAGCGCGACGGCGGCCATGCCGACCAGCAGCCGCGCCTCGTTCATCATCGTGAACATGTAGACGATGCCGCGGTGCTCTTCGCCGACGAGATAGCCGACCGCGCCGGGCTTTCCGCGGGGGGTGTACTTGCCCTCGCCGAAATTGAGCAACGTGTTGGTGATGCCGCGCTGGCCCATCTTGTGGTTCAGGCCGGCCAGCGCCACGTCGTTGCGTTCGGCAACGGACCCGTCGGCGCCGACCAGGAACTTGGGCACGATGAACAGCGAGATGCCCTTGGTGCCGGGCGGGCCGCCGGGGATCTTGGCCAACACCAGGTGCACGATGTTGTCGGTGAATTCGTGGTCTCCGCCGGAGATCCACATCTTGTTTCCGAACAGTCGGTAGGTGCCGTCCTGCTGCGGTTCCGCGCGGGTGACGATATCGGCCAGCGAGGAGCCCGCCTGCGGCTCCGAGAGCGCCATCGTGCCCGAGAACCGCCCTGCCAGCATCGGTTCGAAGAAACGCTCGATCTGCTCGTCGGTGCCGAACCGGCTCAGCAGGTTGGCGTTGGCGATGGTGAGCATCAGGTAGCCGGCGGTGGCGATGTTGCCGGCGGCGAACCAGGCGAAGCCGGCTTCGGCAACGGTGAACGGCAACTGGGCGCCGCCGCGCTCGTTGTCCATCGACATGCCGAGCAGGTCGGCGTCGGCGAACGCATCCCAGGCCTGTTTGACCTCGTGGATCACGGTGACCTTCTCGCCGTCGAAGCTGGGTTCATTCGCGTCGCTGGTCTTGTTGTGGTTCGCGAAGTACCGGGCGGCCAACTGCTCGCACAGGTCCAGCGCACCGTCGAACGTGTCACGGGAGTGCTCGGCGAAGCGCGGGCGCTTGGTCAGCTCGTCGATGCGCAGCCACTCGAACAGCAGGAAGTCGAGGTCGCGTCGGGACAGCAGTGTCGATTTCATGGCGTCGGTAGATCAACTCCTAGCGGTGATTCCACGCGCACCGTCTCATCGCGGATCAGGCCGCGCAGCAGCGCCGTGCTGAACTCGACGGCGATTTCGGCGGCGGTGCGTCGGCCCTGGGGCCGCAGCCAGCGGTACGCGCCGAGCGTCATCCCGATGTAGCCCAGCGCGAGCACATGTGAGTCGCAGTCGTAGAACTCGCCGCTGGCGATGCCGCGGTCGATCACGTCGCGGATGTGCTCGTAGACCTGCGCCTCGGCCTGGCGGATGTAGGCCACCTGGTCTTCGGTGAACCACTCGGTGATGTAGGGGCCTTCCTGGAAGTACACCGCGGCCCGCTCGATGTCGCTGGCGATGCCGACGAGCAACCTGCGGGTGAAGTGGTAGATCGTCTCGCGCGCCGACGCGGTCGGATCGTCGTGCACGGCGTCGACGGTGAAGTCGGCCGCACCCTTGTAGATGTCGTAGAGGATCAGCGACTTGCTGGCGTAGTAGTGGTACACGGTCGCCTTGTTCAGCCCGACCGCGTCGGCGACGTCGTCCATCCGGGTGCCGTGATATCCGCGCGCGGCGAACAGCTTGGTGGCGACGGCCAACAGTTCTTCGCGCCGCGACATCCCGTTGCCCGATGAACGATCGGGCGGTGTCGCAGCAGACGTAACGGACATGGCGACTCACTATATGCAGGCCCGAACGGTCTCCGGGGCATCAATCAACTGGTTGGCTAGTTTAAGTGCTCGGGCTACCGCCGACACAGCTAGCGGGTCTAGACTTGCGCCACAACCAGCCGTACTCGAGAGGTGATCACGTGGATCCGAACCCGGACTATGACGCGAGCGACGAGCTGGAGTACGGGGCGGCCTGGTTCGCCTGGATCCTGCGCGGCGTCTACCCACCCCCCGCCTACCCGCCGGTCTAAATCCGTCGAGTGCGGTAGTTCGCGCGCCCGCCGCGGTCGCAAACCAGCAGCTCGGGAGGGCCACGCCGGTCGCCAAAACACAGATGGCAGACTTTCCGGATGCTTATCGGGATACCGCGCGAATCCCACGAGGGTGAAACGCGCGTCGCCGCCACGCCGCAGACCGTCGGACAACTGCTCAAGCTGGGCTACTCCGTCGTCGTCGAATCGGGTGCCGGCGGCGCCTCCAGCTTCGCCGACTCCGCCTACGTCGAGGCCGGCGCCAGCATCGGTGATCCGTGGTCGGCCGACATCGTGCTCAAGGTCAACGCACCCACCGATGCCGAGATTGCGGCCGTACGCGACGGCGCGACGCTGGTCAGCCTGATCTCACCGGCGCTGAACCCCGAACTGCTGCAGAAGCTGTCCGCCCGCCCGATCACGGTGCTGGCGATGGACGCCGTGCCCCGGATATCGCGGGCGCAGTCGCTGGATGTGCTGTCATCGATGGCGAACATCGCGGGGTACCGCGCGGTCGTGGAGGCCGCGCACAGTTTCGGCCGGTTCTTCACCGGACAGGTGACCGCGGCGGGCAAGGTGCCCCCGGCCAAGGTGCTCGTCGTCGGCGCGGGTGTGGCCGGTCTGGCCGCGATCGGCGCGGCGGGCAGCCTCGGCGCGATCGTGACGGCCACCGACCCGCGCCCCGAGGTGGCCGATCAGGTCAAGTCGCTGGGCGGGGAGTACCTGTCGATCGAGTCGCCCGACGCGGAGGTCTCGGCCACCGGCTACGCCAAGGAGATGGGCGAGGACTACAAGGCCCGCGAGGCCGCGCTCTACGCCGAGCAGTGCAAGGACGTCGACATCATCATCACGACGGCGCTGATCCCGGGTAAGCCGGCGCCGCGCATCATCACCGGCGAGATGGTCGCGTCGATGAAGCCCGGCAGCGTCATCGTCGACATGGCCGCGGCCAACGGCGGCAACGTCGAGGGCACGGTCAAGGACCAGGTCGTCGTCACCGACAACAATGTGACGATCATCGGCTACACCGACCTGGCCGGCCGGCTGCCGGCGACCGCCTCCCAGCTGTACGGCACCAACCTCGTCAACCTGCTCAAGCTGCTCACCCCGGAAAAGGACGGGCAGCTGACCCTGGACTGGGACGACGTCGTGCAGCGCTCGGTGACCGTCGTGCGCGACGGCGACGTCACCTGGCCGCCGCCGCCCGTGCAGGTTTCGGCGGCGCCGGCCGCGGCGCCGACCGCCGCGGTCGAGGCCAAACCGGCCAAGGAGCCGATGTCCAACCGGCGCCGGCTGGGCCTGACGTTCGCGGCGGCCGCGGCGCTGTTCGCGCTGATCGCGTTGTCGCCGGCCGCGCTGCAGGTGCACCTGACGGTGTTCGCGCTGGCGATCGTGATCGGCTACTACGTGATCGGCAACGTGCACCACGCGCTGCACACCCCGCTGATGTCGGTGACCAACGCGATCTCCGGGATCATCATCGTCGGCGCGCTGCTGCAGATCGGCCACGGCGACGTGATCATCACCTCGCTGGCTTTCGTCGCGATCCTGATCGCCAGCATCAACATCTTCGGCGGCTTCGCGGTGACCCGCCGCATGCTGTCCATGTTCACGAGGAGCTAGCCCAATGTTCAGTCTGGAGACCACCGCCACCGCGGCGTACGTCGTCGCGGCGCTGCTCTTCGTGCTCTCGCTGGCGGGTCTGTCCAAGCACGAAACCTCGCGCGCCGGTATCAGTTTCGGCATCGGCGGTATGACGATCGCGTTGGTGGCGACCATCGCGCTGGCCGTCAACCACCAGATCGAGCCGCTGGGACTGGGTCTGCTGGTGGTGGCCATGGCCATCGGCGCGGCGATCGGGTTGTGGCGCGCCCGGATCGTCGAGATGACCGGCATGCCCGAACTGATCGCGTTGCTGCACTCGTTCGTCGGCCTGGCCGCCGTGTTGGTCGGATGGAACGGCTACCTGCACGTGGAGGCCGACCCGGCCGGCGCCGAAGCCATCCAGCTGGGCCGGGAGGGGATGCTCGGCATCCACTCCGCCGAGGTCGTCATCGGCGTGTTCATCGGTGCGGTGACGTTCACCGGTTCGATTGTGGCCAACCTCAAGCTGTCGGGCCGGATGAAGTCGGCCCCGCTGATGCTGCCCGGCAAGAACGCTCTCAACGTCGGCGCGCTGGTGGTGTTCGCCGCGCTGACCGTCTGGTTCGTGATCGACCCGCAGCTGTGGGTGCTGGTCGCGGTCACCGTGCTGGCGCTGCTGCTGGGCTGGCATCTGGTGGCCTCGATCGGCGGCGGTGACATGCCGGTGGTGGTGTCGATGCTCAACAGCTATTCGGGGTGGGCCGCGGCCGCGGCGGGCTTCCTACTGGGCAACGACCTGCTGATCGTCACCGGCGCGCTGGTCGGCTCCTCGGGTGCCTACCTGTCCTACATCATGTGCAAGGCGATGAACCGGTCGTTCATCTCCGTGATCGCCGGCGGTTTCGGCATCGAGGCCGGACCCGCCGACGACACCGACTACGGCGAGCACCGCGAGATCACCGCCGACGGTGCGGCCGAGCTGCTGGCCAACGCCAGCTCGGTGATCATCACGCCGGGCTACGGGATGGCCGTCGCGCAGGCGCAGTACGGGGTGGCCGATTTGACCCGCCGGCTGCGGGAACGCGGCGTCGACGTCCGGTTCGGCATCCACCCGGTCGCCGGCCGGCTGCCCGGCCACATGAACGTGCTGCTGGCCGAGGCCAAGGTGCCCTACGACATCGTGCTCGAGATGGACGAGATCAACGACGACTTCGACGGCACCGACGTGGTGCTGGTCATCGGCGCCAACGACACCGTCAACCCGGCGGCATCCGAGGATCCGGGCAGCCCGATCGCCGGCATGCCGGTGCTGACGGTGTGGAACGCCGCCAACGTCATCGTGTTCAAACGGTCCATGGCGTCGGGCTACGCCGGTGTGCAGAACCCGCTGTTCTTCCGGGAGAACACCCAGATGCTGTTCGGCGACGCCAAGGACCGGGTGGACGCGATCAACGCGGCGCTGTCAGATGCGCTGGCCGCCACTCACTAGAGTCGGTGCCCATGCCGGTCGACAGACTGTTACCCACTGACGAAGCCCATGACCTGATCGCGCTGACCCGCGACATCGCCGACAAGGTGCTCGACCCGATCGTCGATGCGCACGAGAAGGCCGAGACCTACCCCGAAGGGGTGTTCGCCCAACTGGGTGCGGCCGGTCTGTTGAGTCTGCCGCAACCGGAGGAGTGGGGCGGCGGCGGGCAACCCTACGAGGTCTATCTGCAGGTGCTCGAGGAGCTCGCCGCGCGGTGGGCGGCGGTGGCGGTCGCGGTCAGCGTGCACAGCCTGTCGTCACATCCGCTGCTGGCGTTCGGCAGCGACGAACAGAAGCAGCGCTGGCTTCCCGGCATGCTGTCCGGTGAGCAGATCGGGGCCTACAGCCTGTCGGAGCCGCAGGCCGGTTCGGATGCGGCGGCGCTGCGCTGTGCGGCGACGAAAACCGAAGCGGGATATGTCCTCAACGGATCCAAGTCCTGGATCACCCACGGCGGGCTGGCCGACTTCTACACGTTGTTCGCCCGTACCGGCGAAGGGTCAAGGGGCATCAGCTGTTTCCTGGTTCCGGGTGACCTGCCCGGGCTCAGCTTCGGCAAACCCGAGGAGAAAATGGGTTTGCACGCGGTTCCGACGACGTCGGCGTTCTACGACAACGCCCACATCGACGATGACCGCCGGATCGGCGCCGAAGGCCAGGGCCTGCAGATCGCGTTCTCCGCACTGGATTCCGGGCGGTTGGGCATCGCCGCGGTCGCCACCGGGCTGGCGCAGGCCGCCCTCGACGAGGCCGTGAAGTACGCGAACGAACGAACGACGTTCGGCCGCAAGATCATCGACCACCAAGGTCTCGGGTTCTTGTTGGCGGACATGGCCGCCGCGGTCGCCAGCGCGCGCACGACGTACCTGGACGCGGCGCGGCGCCGCGATCAGGGCCGGCCGTATTCACAGCAGGCCAGCGTCGCCAAGCTGGTCGCCACCGACGCCGCGATGAAGGTGACCACCGATGCGGTGCAGGTGCTCGGCGGCGTCGGCTACACCCGCGACTTCCGCGTGGAGCGCTACATGCGCGAGGCCAAGATCACCCAGATCTTCGAGGGCACCAACCAGATTCAGCGCCTGGTGATCGCCCGCGGGCTCACCGCTTAACCGCGCCTCTGGCCCCCCTTAGCCGCGAGCAGACGCAGAAGGCCCCAAAGACCGGCTCGAAAAGGGGCCATCTACGTCTGCTCGGCGGGTGACGGCTCCGGCGGGGAGGTGGCCGTCACCTGCGTGCCGTACCCCGGCACCGAGTTGATCCGCATCGACCCGCCCATCGCGTCGAACCGGGCCAGCAGCGAACCCAGACCGATGTGCCCGTCGGCGACGTACTGCTCGACGATCGCCGGATCGAACCCGGTGCCGTCGTCGTCGACGGTCAGCACGATCCGGTCGTTGCGCCGTGACAGACCGATGCGCACCGTCGTCGCGCCGGCATGCTTGTGGATGTTGGCCAGCAACTCCCGAGCGGCACGGTACAACAACTGCTGGGACTCCGGCTTGCCGACGTCGTCCAGGTCGGCGAGCACGGTGTAGTCGCCGCGGCTTTCGAAGCGCCGCAACAGTTCTCGTATCGCGGGTGCCAGGCCGAGCTGGGCCAGGACCTGTGGGTGCAGCTGCGTCACCGTGAAGCGCAACGCCGTCGCCGTCTGCTGCAGCGCCGCGTGCACGGACTCCAGCGCGGGGTCGGCGCTGCGTTCCCGCACCTCGTCGAGGTCCAGCCGGGCCGCCAGCAGCGTCTGCAACGGCCCGTCATGCAAATGCTCGGCGACCTCCCGGTTGTGGCGCTCGTCGGCGTGCATCGCTTCGGAGATCAGTTGGCGCCGCGTCTCTTGCAGCTTGGTGACCCGTGCCCGCCGGCGCACCAGCACCAGGCTCAGCCCAGCGGCGGCGGCCGCGGACCACAACAGGAACCCGACGTGGACGTAGACGACGTCGGGCATGCCGACGGAGTCGTCGCGCTTGGAATACACGATCCATACGGCGAGATAGCCCAACGCGGCGGCGGTGCCCAGCGCCGCGGTCAGGATCGGGCGGTCCTGAAACGCCACGACGATCGGCAGCACGAAAAACACCGGCAACAACGCGGCCGTCGCACCGCCGGACACCAGACACAGCACGACGACCACCAGCACATCGACCGCGGTCGACGACCACCCCGCCCAGCGGCGTACCGGGCCGCGCAGCACCACGGCCAGCCACACCAGCGCGGCGACCGCGTACATCCCCAGCACCACGAGGTAGACCCCGGGCAGCCAATGGTCGACCTCCCACAGCCACACCAGCAGCGCGATCAGCCCGATCAACGGCAGCCGCAGCATCGCGGTGACGCGCACGGGCTCGGCCGTCAGAAAGTCCGCAGCGCGCTCCAGCAGCTGTCCCACCTCAATCCAGCAGCTTGCGCCGCATCGCCTCGGCGACGGCGGCACCGCGGTCGTTGACGCCGAGCTTCTCGTAGAGCCGTTGCACGTGGGTCTTGACCGTCGACGGCGCCAGGAACAGCTCCTTGGCCATCGCCGGAATGCTCTTGCCGGCGGCGATGTGGTTGAGCACCTCGCGTTCGCGCGGGCTCAGCATCGGGCCGTCGTGCTCGGCGCGTCGACGGATCTCGCCGGCCAATCCCGCGGCCAGGGTCGGGGTCATCACGTCGCGGCCCTTCGCGCAGTCCAGCACGGCGGCCACTAACTCCGACCGGGTCGACTCCTTGGACAAAAAGCCCGCCGCACCGTTCTGCAACGCCTGATACACGATCGGGGATTCGTCGTGCGCGGACACCAACAGCACCCGGGTGGGCAACGCGTCGCGCTGTACCGCGGCGGCCACCTCGGCGCCGTCCATGCCGGGCATGCGGTAGTCCAGCAGCGCCACTTGGGGCCGGTGCGCGCGGATGGCCTCGAGCGCCGTCGTACCGTCGTCGGCTTCGGCGACGACGTCGATCGAGCCACTCGATACCAGCGCGCGGACCACCCCATCACGAAACATCGGGTGGTCGTCACCGACCACCACGCGCACCCTGTCGCTGGTCATGACGCAAAGAATCGCACGGCGGGGCTGCGCATCACGGGACATTTCACAACAGTTCTCCGGCGACTTTCCGGAATGCGCCGATGATGTCGTCGATGTCGGCCTCGGTGTAGGTGGAGCCGACCGAGAGCAGCGCCCCGCGTGACCGCAGAGCGTCGCAACCCGGCAATTCGCCGGCGGCGTACTCATAGTCGGCGGCGAACGCGTTGGCCGGATGACTCCATGGCATGCCGTCGCGGCTGTTGGATCGCTTGTGCACCAGGCTGGGGATATTGCAGTACCAGTGCAGGCCCCACTCCTGCATCGCCACCACGGCAAGGCTTCCTGACGGGCCTGAGATCCCCTCGGCCCGAAGGGCATCGACGAAGCGGCGGCAGGTCGCCTCGTCGGGCAGGGTGAAGATCAGGACCAGTCCGGAGTCCCCCGACGGGTCGATGATGTCTCGCAGGCCCAGGCCCTCGATATCGGCCAATTCGCGGCGGATCCGCCATTTCGCGTACCGCATCGACGACACGATGTCGGGCAGCTTGCGCAGCTGGGCCAATGCCAGTGCACCCGCCAGCTCCGACATCCGCGCTCCGATGCCCCACAGTTGGCAGTTCACATCGGAGGTGTCGAGTCGGCCGTCGGCGTCTCGGGCATAGCCGAGATCGTGGAGTGCGATGATGCGCCGGAACAGATCGTCGCGCTGGGTGACGACCACGCCGCCCTCCCCCGACGTGATGGTCTTGTTCAACTGCAGGCTGAAAATGCCGATGTCGCCGAATGTTCCGACGGCCTGGCCGTGCTGGCGGGCTCCGGCGGCTTGCGCGCAGTCCTCGATCAGCGCGACGTCGTGGGACCGGCATATCTCGGCGATCGCGGCCAGATCGCCTGGTGCGCCGCTGATGTGCACACACAGCACCGCCCGCGTCCGCGGGCCGATCTTGCGCTGCAGATCGGCTGGGTCCATGCAGAACGTCTCGTCGATGTCGACGAGACGCGGAATCGCCCCGGCGCGAACCACCGCGGAGATACAGCTCACCCACAGCAGGCCGGGCACCAGAACCTCATCGCCGGGGCCGACACCGAGGGCGCCCATCGCGATCGACAGCGCGGCGGTGCCCGAGGAGACGCCGAGCGCATGGCGGTGCCCGAACTTCTCGCACCACTCCCGTTCGAACGTGTTGACCATGTGCTGCAGATCCGAGCCGTAGAAGCGAAACGGGCTTTGGGCCTTGACCACTCGGTCGATCAACTGGAGCTCTTCGGCGCCGATGCGGTTGCCGCCCGGGAACTCCCATGGCAACGGCTGCGACCGTACTGGGGTGCCGCCGTCGATCGCGAGGGTGCGCGCCCCGTCGTGGGCGGTGGTGGTCGATGTCATGCTGTCTCCATTGTTCGCGTGTGGTGGTCGGGGTTGGTATCGCAGCCGAGCGCCTGGGCCACCCCGTCCGCGTGGCGCAAAGACCATGCGGTGATGGTCAGGTAGGGGTTCGCCGAGCCCTGGGAGGGGAACGGGCTCGCGTCGGCCGCGGAGAGGTTCTCGATGCGCCAGAACCGGCCGTGGCTGTCGGTGACACCGGATGCCGCGTCCGCACCCATCCGCAGACCGCCGATCTCGTGGAGGGCACCGCCGGGCGGATTGATCTGGGTTTTGCCCGGTGTCGAACCCAGCGCGATCGCGGCCTGCCCCAAGGCGTGTTCCATTGCGGCCAGCCGCTTCTCGTCCTGCGCGCTGCGGTGGTACAGCACGCGGAAGTCGGCGATGCCGCCGTACCGGGGGTCGCCGCGGTTGGTGAGCACGACGCGGTTGTCTTTCTCGACGGATCCGACACCGAACGCCGCCAACATCATGTGGGTGCCCTCGGGGTTACAGTTGACCCACATCGTCGAATTGCTCTGGTGATACCAGGTGCCCTTGAACGGTCCCTGGATCTGCAGGTGGAATGCCCGCTCGGGGGTGGCGTCGACCATCACGTTCATGTTCGCGTCGGTGCGGGCCGCGGGGAACTCCGCGGTGCTCTGCACGAACAAGTGGTCGTTGATGTAGCGGCCGACCAGTGGGCTCACCGCGTCGAGACCGGAGGCCAGTGCCAGCCGCGCCGATTGCACCGCGCCGCCGGCAAGGACGACGTGTCGTGGCCGCAACGTCAGGTGCGCACCGGTGCGCCGGTCGAGTGCCTCGACCCCGTCGACGCGGTCGCCGACGACCGATAGCCGCACCGCGACCGCCTGGGCCACCAGCGATACCAGTGCGCCGGAGGCGAAGTCGCCCAGCTGCGGGCAGGCCAGCAGGCGCGCCACCGCGCTGTCGAACCCCGCACCGACACGGCGTTCCGAGCCGGTGTCGATTCCGACGGGGGTCGGACGTGCGGGCAACCCGGCCGCGGTCAACCGCTCGATCGCGCTGCGTTGTCCGGCGGATTGGTAGAAGGGCGGTCGTTGCTCGTTGCCGCTGACCTTCATCAGCGATTCGGCCCGGTCGTAGTAGCGCGACATGTCCGCGGCGTCGATCGGCCAGTCGGCGAAGTCCCACGGCTTGTAGCGCGGCGCCGTGCCGGTCCAGAACAAGGTTCGTCCACCGACCACCAGCCACGCTGGAATCGGTTCGGCCTGCGCACCGGATCCGCGCTCGGTGGGGTTGACCCAGCTGGTGGGGATGGTTGTCGAGTCGCTGAGTTTGGCGGCCAAGCCGGTGCTGTCCACCAACGACGCGTTGCCGATATGGGAGGTCAGCTTGAGCGGGCCGGCTTCCAGGATCACCACGCGTAAACCGCGTCGCGCCAACGAAAGTGCTGTCGAGACACCGGCGGTTCCGCTGCCGATGACCAGACAGTCGATTGCGTCTGAGTCGCGCGCGACATCGGCGATGGGGCTTTCGAACACCGCGTCAAGGCCGTTCATGAGATTTCTCCGATCCGATTTCTTGTGGGTTTTCCTTGCTGGTTCAGCGGGTGAAGCGGCGCTCATGGCGCTGGCGCCGCCACGGGTGTGCGCGCTGGCGCGCGGCGGTTTTTCCAGTACGCGCCGATCTCCTCCAGGCTGCGGCCCTTCGTTTCCGGCAGCGCACGCATCAGATACAGCGCGCCGACGACGCTGATCGCCGCGTAGGCGACCAAGGTGACGGTCAGACCTGGAAAGTCGAGTAGCAACGGGAAAGTCAACGTGAAGACGATCGCGAAGAGGCTTCGCATACCGTGTGACAGGCTGGCCGCCGGTCCGCGGATCGACTGTGGGTAGAGCTCGGAGATCACCAGCTCACCCACCACGCCGAGCGTCAACGCGAACGCCCCGACGAACACGGCCAGGCTCGCGACCTGACCCCACTGCGCCGCGCTCGACGCGCCGAGCGTGGTCAGCCCCGCCATCAGAAGCAGGCTTGCGGCCATCACGAACAAGCCGATGGTGACCATCGGTTTGCGCCCGACCCGGTCGATGATGGTCAGCGAGATGACGGTCATCACCAGGAACACGACACCGAGGCCGAGCGTTGCGGCGAAAGACACTGTGGTGTCGTTGAAGCCGATCTCCTTGAGGATGGTCGGCGCATAGAACAGCACCATGTCCCAGCCGGAGAACACGATCAGAAACATCACGACGAGCCCGACCAGGATCGCGGGCCGATAGGTCGGATGCCAGAGTCGCGCCCGGGCGCCCGGCGTCGCGTCGCTGTTGGTTTCCGAGGCGGATTTCTCGGCGGTGATGGCCGCCAGTTCGGTGTCGGCGTCGCCGCCGAACAGCCTCAGCAGCGAGCGCCGCGCGGCGGTGGGTTGCCCGATCGCCGTCAGCCACCGCGGTGACTCGGGCAGCGTCAGCAGCGCCACCCCGTAGATGGCGCTGGGCACCGCGAGAAACCCGAACATGGTGCGCCACCCCGCAACCTGATCCTCCAGCGCCAGGCCGACGCAGTAGGCCAGGATCGTGCCGAACCCGTAGGCCACCGCTTCAAACGACAACAGCCGGCCGCGGATCGCCGCGGGCGCCACTTCGGCCACGTAGAGTCCGGCGGTCGGTGAGGTGATGCCGATCGCGAGACCCGCTGCGGCGCGTGCGACGACCAGCCACCCAAACGACGGCGCAAGCGCCGCGCCGAACGCGCTGGCGACGAACAATGCCGCCATCGACATCAGCACATAACGGCGGCCGAACCGATCGGACAGCGGGCCGGCCAGAAACGAACCCGCCGCCAAGCCGGCCACCAGAACACTGGCCAGGACGCCTTGCTCGAGCGCGGTGAGGTTCCAGTCCGCTTCGATGAGCACCAGGGTGACGGCCGTGATCGCAAAGGTGTAGCCGGTGAGCAGTCCGCCCATGGTCGCCACGCCGGTCACCAGGTAGTGGACCAGCCGACTGTCTTTGATCCGCGCGGCGCGGTCGGTGAAATAGCGGTCGATCGCGGCCAGCGATAGTCCTTTGGTCTCGGGCATACCGCGACGAAAGATCAGGCAACCCAGCACCGCCACACCGGCGAAGACCACCAGCAGTGCGGGCCCACCGAACTCCCTGCGCAACAACAACCCGGTTGGCGAGGCCAGGCTGTCGAACAGCCAATGTGAGGCGACGACAACGCTCATCGCCAGGCCTCGCGCGCCCAAGGGCACCATCTCCGCGGCCGCGACCCACGGAATCGGGCCGAGCCCGACGCCGAACGACGCGACGAACAGGTACAGCCCCGCCGCGGAGACGATGTAGGCGTGGGTGAAGCCGGCGTGTAATCCGGCCCCGACCGCCATCGTGGCCAGCCCTACGGCGACTCCGATGAGGCTGCCGAGCAGAAGTGGGCGGCGCCCGATGCGATCGATCAACGCGATCGCGACGATCGTCGCGAGCACTCCGAGCGCCGCAAGTGACAACCCGGCCCAGTCCTGTCCGCCGAAGTGCAGCGATTCATACAGCACGGTCAGACTCGAAGTCGAGTAGTAGATCATCGCGTTCAAGCCGACGAACTGCTGGACGAAGAACAGCCCGATCGCGACGAAGACGGCGCCGCGGCTTGCGAGCGAGAACACCTCGGCCAGGTCGTCGCTGCGGCCGTCACGGGGGATGCGGCTGATCGCGTCGATCTCTTCGGTGGAGCCCGTTGAGTCGATCCGCCTGAGCACTGCGACGGCCGCCTGCCGATCTCCCTTCAGCGCCAACCACACTGGTGATTCGACCAGCACCAGCGCCAGCCCGCTCAACAGCAGCGCGGGAATCACGCCGCCGGCCAACAGGTACCGCCAGCCGTCCGGCCGGTGAGCGAGCAGCTCGTTGCCGATGTAGGCGGCCAGTATGCCGATGGTGATCATCAGCTGAAATACACAGATCAGTGACCCCCGACGGCGAGCAGGTGCGATCTCGGCGATATACAGCGGCGCCGCAACGGAAATCGCGCCGACCGCCAGGCCGACGACCAACCGGCCGGCCACCAGGACCAGGCTGGACGGCGCGATCGCGCTCACAAAGGCGCCGAGCGTGAACAGGGCTGTAGTGGCCATGATCACGTCGCGCCGTCCGACCACGTCGGCGATCCGTCCGCCGGCCAGCGCACCGACCAACGCGCCCAGCAGGGTCGCGGTGCTCAGCAGCAGCTGGCCATCGGATGTCCCCGTCCACGAGAACTCGGCGTTCTGCAACGCGCCGGCCGCGACGCCCGTCTCGTAGCCGAACAGCAGACCACCGAGCGATGCGATGCCGATCAGAACCTTGCGCATCCCTACACCGCCGGCTCTGCCGCACGGCGCTTGAAACGGTCGACGCCCTCGATGATTCCGGCCGCGTACGCGGCGGACGCGAAGTGGGCGTGCGCGAGTTCGGGAAGGTTCGCCAGGTCATCGGTGAAGTTCTCCACGATGATCGCTTGCGGCGTCATGCGCAGCATCTCCGTGTCGTTGGCGGAGTCGCCGGAGACGAAGACCTGCTCCTCGCTCAGACCGTAGCGGTGCCGGACGTAGGTCACCGCCGCACCTTTGGAGGCGCGGGTGGGCAGGATATCCAGATACCGGCCGTGGCTGTGGGTGACGGTGCACTGCAACCCCTCGGCGGTGAACTTCTCTTGCAGCCGCCGCGCGAGATCGTTGTCGCCGTCGGTGAGGTAGCTGATCTTGAACCTGCGTTGTTCGAGTCCCGCCTGCGGATGGATTCCGGGCTCGGTGCGCAGAATCTCGTTCACCGCTTTGGGGTCCCAGTTGACGTCGATGATTTCTGCCCATTCGTCATCGGCGACGTAGGTGGTGGAATCCTCGGCCAGGTAATAGATTTCCGAACCGACGGAGGTGATCATCACCTCCGGTCGAGGTGAGCCCTCTTGTTCGAGCACCATCATCGCGCTGTGGAAACTGCGGCCCGAAGCGATGCCGAAGCCCATCCCCTCCTGACGCTCGAGCCAGCGGCAGAACTGGGCGTGCGCGGCCTCGTCGCCGACCAGCGTGTTGTCGATGTCGGTGATGAGCAGTTGCGTCGGCGTGGCCGGCTTCGTCGCGGGTCCGGCCAGAATGGACTGCATCAGCCCGTGGTAGCGCTTGGCGTGCGAGGTCCAGTCGTAGGCCTTCACCGCCGCCGCGCCGGACGCGGCGTATTTGTGCCACAGCGCGGGGCTTCTCAAGATGCCCAATGCGGCATCGGCGATCGCGGCGGGCATCGTCGGATCGACCAGCACACCGTTACCGCAGACTTCGACGATGTCGTTGGGGCCGCCCGAGTCGGTCGCGATGACGGGTATCCCGACCGCGGCCGCCTCCAACAGCGTCAGCCCGAACGGCTCGTTGAACGCAGGGTTGACGAAGATCCCGCGGCGTTCCCGGGCGTAGGCGTACAAGCCCGGGAGGTCTTCGGGCCGATGGTCTTTGGGATAGGCCACCTTTCCGTACAGGTCGTAGCGGTCGATCATCTTGAGGATCTTGGACAGGTTCTCGGCGAGCTCGGACTCCAGCTCGTCGATGTCTGTGCGGCTGCCCGCGATCAGCACGAGGTTCGCCCGGTTCTGCAATTCGGGGCTCTGCCCGAACGCCTCGACCATCGCCACCAGGTTCTTCTTGGTCACCGGCCGCGCGATCGCGATGATCGGCGGCTTGTCGGGGTCGTCGAGGAAACGGTTGATCATCCGGTCGACCGCGATCGAGGACCGGGCATTGGTGAACATCGTCAGATCGCTGCCCGGCGGGACGACACGGATCTTGCCCGGCGCATAGTTGGCGTAGCCCCCGTATTGAACCTCGGCCTCGTCGCGAGAGCTGGCGATCACCAGGGACGCATCGGCCAGCGCGCGTTCCTCCGATGCCAGGCGGTGCTTGAGGTTTTCCGGGGCGTCGGTGATCGCGTTGCCGTTGCTGCGTGCGAACGCGTCGAGCTTCACCCGGCCGAGCGAATGTGCGGTGAAGACGAACGGGATGCCAAGGCGCTCACGCACGATGGCAGCCACCACACCGGCATCCGCATAATGGGCATGCAAGATGTCCGGATGTTTCGGCTGTTTCTCGATCCATTCGATCAGAGCGTCGGCGAACGACGGGACCTCGTGCCAGAGTTCCTCTTTGGGTAGGTATTCGGGTTGCACGGTGGGGAACCGAACGATTTCGATCTTCGGGGTGACGGTCTCGTGGGGTTGCCAGTACTCGTCACCCAGGGATCCCTGGAATGCTCGGGTGGCGATGGTGATGCGCTCGACCGTCGGGTCTTGTTCTGACGCCTCGACGAGTCCCATCAGGTAGCGGATGTGCCCGCCGGTGTCCGCTGTCACGCCGTACTCGACGTTGCGGCCGCGCAGCGCGCCTTGGAGCGCCAGATGGAGCACAAACGATGGACGGCTGGATTGCACTGTGGTGGCAGCGTGCGAATTGGTCGGGTTCACGACGGTCACAGCAGGCCTCCTTCGGCGTCGATGACCATGTCGATTCGCCGGCCGAACACGTGCTCAGCTTTTTCGACGATCCTTTCCAGCTGGCCGTTGTCTGTCGGATCCGCGGCGATGGCCAAGACCTGGGTCGCGCTGATGCCGGTGAGGATGCGCGCGAGACGGGTGGCGCTCCGGTCGGTGACCGCGACGCGGTAGCCCCGACGCAGGAGGTCCCGCGCGGTCCGGTAGCCGCTCTCCGTGCCGGCGTTCATCACCAGCACGACCTCTTCTCGCACGACGCGTCGATCGGGGATCGGCATCGATGTGTCGATGTCGGCGAAAGCCGTTGAGCTGTGGGTAATCATGGCGGTAAGCGTGCCCGGCCCGAGCGGCCGTCGGATCCCCCGATCGGAGCTGCGCCAGGTGTATTCGCGCCTCGGCCGATCGGGGGACAGCGGGTTCATCCGGTGCGTCGTCCGGTCGCCGGACATACAACGGGTCGGCCGCACCGCATCCTTGAGTCATCGCCGGAACGACCGGCTGACAGACCCGACACAGGAGCTTCGAAATGACCACCGACACCACCCGCCGCGTGGCCCGCTTCGTCGCACTGCCGGTCGTCTCCGCCGGGCTCCTCGCCGGTGTCCTCGGCTTCGCCGGCGCCGCCAACGCGGGCACCTACTCGCAGGATCACACGCCGCGGCCGGGCCTCGTCGCGGCGCCGAACCACACCGCCCCGTCGGTCGTCGGGACCCACGGCCGCCACATCGATCACGTGGGGAAGCTGGTACCCGGCTACCACCCCTGAGCTCAAAACCGAAAAGCGGGGCACCCATCAGGGTGCCCCGCTTTTGTTGTTCGGTTCGGGCTAGACGGCGGTCAGCACGTCGGCGGTCTGCAGCGCCTGTGCGACGCCGGAGACGATCGACGCCAGCCGGATCGCCTCGAAGATCGCCGTTCGCGACACCTCGGCGTCGCGCAGCGTCTTCTCATGGGCGGCCAGGCAGTGCCCGCAGCCGTTGATCGCCGATACGGCCAACGACCACAGCTCGAAGTCGTCCTTGGCGACACCGGGGTTGCCGATGATGTTCATCCGCAGACCGGCCCGCAGGTCGTCGTAGGCTCCGTCGAGCTGCCCCTTGGTGCGGTAGAAGACGTTGTTCATCCCCATGATGGCCGCAGCGCCGAGGGCGGCGTTGTAGGCCTCCTCGCTGAGGATGTCCAGGGCGTCCTCGGCGACCTCGCGCAGCAGCCGCTCGGACTTCGTGGCCGCGGCGGTCGCCACCAGCGCACCCCACAGCTGCTGTTCGGTCAGCTCCGTGGTCTTGACGATGCTGCCGAGGTTGAGCTTGAGGTCCTTGGCGTACTCCGGGAGCCCGTCCTTGATGTTCTCGATGCTCACGGTTACACCGCCTCGGCGAGCAACTCTGCGGGCTTGATGGTCGGGTCGCCCTTCTTCCAGTTGCAGGCGCACAGTTCGTCGGACTGCAGCGCGTCGAGCACCCGCAGCACCTCGTCGACGTTGCGACCCACCGAGCCCGCGGTCACCGACACGAACTGGATCTCGTTGTTGGGGTCGACGATGAAGGTCGCCCGGTCCGCGACACCGTCGGCGTTGAGCACGCCGGTGGCCAGCGACAGCTCACGCTTGAGGTCCGAGGCCATCGGGAACGGCAGCGTCTTGAGGTCCTCATGCTGGGCGCGCCACTGGAAGTGGACGAACTCGTTGTCGACCGAAACCCCGATCACCTTCGCGTCGCGGTCCTCGAAATCCTCGTTCAGCTTGCCGAAGGCCGCGATCTCCGTCGGGCACACGAAGGTGAAGTCCTTCGGCCAGAAGAAGATGATCCGCCACTTGCCTTCGTGATCATCGCTGGTCACGCGGGTGAAGTAGTCGTCGGGCTTCTTGGCATCGACCTCCGAGAGATCGCCGCCGATAACCGCCGCCATGTCGTAGCGGGGGAACTGGTCACCGATCGTCAGCAATGCCATGTGTTTGCACACCATCCTTGGTCTAGTTTGGAGTCAGTCCAGATTACGTACTCGATTCTGTTCGTTTTACCGACTAAAGACAAGGGCTACGAACGTGATAGTGGCCACACTCACCCGGTGAAATTGGTTCGGTTTCAGCCGATTTCGACGCGCCTGCCCGACGCGGCCGGCGGCGGCGCTACTCGTGCCGGTACAGCCGGCCGTGGCTGCGGAACCAGGCGACGCGACCGTTCTGGTCACGCACGAAGTTCGACCGGGTGCCGACGGGTTCGCCGTCCTGGCCGAGGTCGATGCCGTAATCGTCCCGGTAGAAGGCCAGCCCCAGATGCGCGCTGTCGTCCTCGCCGGGGTGGACGCCGACGTCGACCAGGTCGGCCATCGTGCCGTGCAGGCGACCGTCTCCGGCGCGAAACTCGATGACCACCCTTTCCAGGTTCCCCGATTCGACGACCTGCTCGGCCACGTATCGCCCTTCATAGGGTGCGAGCTCGGCAGCGGTCCGGGTCTGCGGTGCGGCGGGAAGGTTGGTGACCCCTGCGAAGCGACGCAGCGCCCAGTCGTCGGCGAACAGCTCGGTGGTCAGCGCCGCCCCGCCCTCGGAGTTGGTGAGCACGGTCATCGCGAAGTTGCGTCCGGGCACCATCAGAAAGCCCGAGCGTTGCCCCTGCCAGGTGCCGCCATGCTGGACGATCACCTCGTCTTCTGCGGACGGGCGCAGCATCCAGGTCACCCCCATGCCGACGAGCTCGACCTGCAGCGTGCCGCCTGCGCCCGGGTTGGAGCGCATCGCCGTCAGCGCCGCCGGGCTCATCAACCGGGTACCGTCGGGCGCCGTCCCGTCACCCAGGTGAAAGCGCGCGTAACGCAATTGGTCCTGCGCGCTCGAGATCAACGCCCCGGTGGGATTGCAACTACGGGGAAACATCCAAAACTGATTGTCGACAACGGGTTTGCCGTCGACGACATTGTGTGATGACGCGACGTTGAACCCGATGACCTGATCGGAGAAGTACCGGGTGTGGTTCAACTCCAGCGGCTCGAGCACCAGGTTCTGCACCGCATCTTCATACGTCGAACCGGTGACCACCTCGATGATCCGTCCGGCCACGACCAACCCGGCGTTGTTGTAGGCGAAGACGCGGCCGGGCGGTGTCAGCTGCGGCAGGCGGGTCATCGAAGCGACATAGCGGGCCAGCGCGTCGTCGCCGCGACCGAAGTCCTGCAGATCGTCGCCGAGCCAGCCCGAAGTGTGGTTGAGCAGTTGGCGCACCGTCACCGCGGCGCTGGCGGCCGGGTCGGCGACGGCGAAATCGGGCAGGTAGCGCCGCACCGGCGCGTCGAGATCGACACGGCCCTGATCCACCAGCCGCATCACCGTGGTGCCGGTGAATGTCTTGGTGGTCGAACCGATCCGGAACACGGTGTCGCCGTCGACGGGCACCGGGTGATCGACGTTGGTGACCCCGTAGCCCTTGACGTATTCGCGGCCGTCGACCAGCAGCGCGACCGCGACCCCCGGGATCGCGTAGGACTTCATGCCCGCCTCGATCTTCGCGTCGAGCTCGGCGAAGCCGGCGTCCACATCGGCTGCCGTGGTGGTCGTCGCCGGTGCGGGGGAAGGGTCCGACGAACACGCCGACAACGCCGCCGCCGCCGCGCCGGCCAGCGCGCCACCCAACACGGCGCGCCGCGACACCGTCTGACTCACGACGGGGATATCTCGTAGGGGGGCGGTTTCGTCTCGCCCACACAGGCGGTGTCGGGCCGCTGCGGGTCGCGGTAGAACGAAGCGATCACGTCGGCCCCGCAGTCGTTCGTGTACACACCGTGCGCGACGCCGGGCACCGTGACCTCGTGCGCCTGCGAAAGGTGCTGCGCGACATACTTTCCCCATTGGGCGCCGGTCTGCCCGTCGTAGCTGCCCGACAGCGCAAGCGTCGGGATGTCACCCGTGGTGACGTCGCGGATGCTGTCCGGCGCTTTCGGCACGTTCCACACAGCGCAGGCGTCGCGCAGGAACGGCAGCTGCGGCGCCTGCGCGCGCACCGACTCGGGCAGCTCGGGGAAGGCCTGCTGCGCCTTCTCGAGTTGGTCCTCGACGGTTTCGAACGGCACCCATTCGCTGCACCACACGCTCAAGGCCAGCCCCCACCCGAACGTGCCGACCCGTGCGGGGTTGGCCCACACCTCGGCATAACGCTGCGCGATCGGCTGCGCATTACCGCGGGCCAGCTCGTCGATGTCGGCGGGGAACTGGGCGGGAAAGTGGGTGGCCAGCGGCACGAACCAGGCCAGCAGTGCACCGCCGTCCAGGACGACGTCGACGTCGCCGACGTCGGGCACGTTGACCACGGTGGTCACCGGTTGCGCCTCGAGGCGGTTGACCTGGTCGACGAACGTGGCTGCCAGATCGGGATATCGCTGCTGACAGGCTGGTTGAGCCGAGCAGGCATCGGTCATGTTGTCGAAGGCTTCCCGGGCGCTGCTCCACGTCCAGCCCAGGTCGGCCACCGATGGCGGCGTCACACCGTCCAGCGTCACCGAGCGGATCCCGTCGGGGTCGTGGCGCATGTAGATCAGCGCCAGGTCGGTGCCGTAGGAGTGCGAATACACGTTCCACTTCGCGATATTGAGTGCGTTGCGCAAGTCGACCAGATCGCGGGCACTTTCGGTCGAGTTGAACGCGGCGAAGTCGACCTCCGGCGCCAGCCGGTCGCGGCACTCGGTCACCGCCTGCACATAGGCATCGCGGGTGGAATCGGCTCCGTAGTCCAAACCGACTCGGCGGGCATAGAACTGGTCGACTTCGGGACAGGTGAGCGACGGCGTCGCGGAATGGGTGCCGCGTTGCGACATCAGGATCAGATCGCGGTCGCGGTTGATGCCCACGCCTGCCGGTATCGGCGGATCGGCGATCGCGTCGTTGCCGGGGCCACCAGTCAGGAACACGATCGGGTCGGCGGCCGGTGGCTGGTTCTCCGCCGGAATGATCGCCACCGGCAGGCGCACGGTACGGCCACCGGAGGTGCTGCGGTTCTGCGGAACCACCAGCTCTCCGCAACGGGCCCTTGCCAACTCCGGCACCGGTTGTGGGGTGGCCGGGCACGGGCCCGCGACGAACTGCGCCGGCGGGTGTTCCACGGTTGTCGGCGTGGTCGGTGACGGCGCCTCGGCGGTCGGCGCACTCGCGTCGCCGCACGCCGCGCACACGGTCAGCACGACAACGGCGAGAACGTACTTGGCCAGGTCGGGGCGGCGCGCGGAACCGACGGCGAAGGTGAGCGGCACGACAGGGATAGTCACACACGCGACGCGAAGGCAGTGGTCATTCGGCCGAATCCGCGTTGCGCACACCGCTTCCCGGCCGAATTATCCGCCGATCGGTGGACATTGCTTGCGCCTTGAAGCAATCGGTTTTGGCGCAACCGCGCTGCGGTGCTCGTTCGGAAACGACGCGTTGTTGCGGCTACCGTCGAGAAGATGGCCAACATCTCAGAGAACGACCGCATCGCCGACGTCGCGGCAGGCGACATCGTGCTCGTCGCCCGGGGCGACGCCGAGCCGGCACCGTACCAGGTGGTCCACAAGGATGTGCGCGGCGACGCCGTCGTCGTGACCTACCAGACCGACGACGGCACGACCTTCGAGGTCGAGTACGCCGCCGACGCCCGCGTCACCCGCTCACTCGAGGCGAAATGGGAGTCCGAACAAAGCCCGACGCAGCACAAGCGGGTTTAGCGGGGTGTCATATCGTGGCGGTATGGACTTCGCGATGTCGGCCAAGGCGCAGGATTACCACGAGCGCCTGACGGCTTTCATGACCGAGCACGTCTTTCCCGCCGAGGAGACATACCACCGCTATCGCGAAGAGGCCGGCCCCAAGGACCACACCGTTCCGCCGGTGGTCGAGGAGCTCAAGGCACTGGCCAAAGAGCAGGGCCTGTGGAACCTGTTTCTGCCGCCGGTCTCGGGGCTGACCAACCTCGAGTATGCGCCGCTGGCCGAGCTGACCGGGTGGAGCCTGGAGATCGCCCCGGAGGCCACCAACTGCGCCGCGCCCGACACCGGCAACATGGAAACGCTGCACCTGTTCGCCAACGAGCAGCAGCGCCGGCAGTGGCTCGAGCCGCTGCTGGCCGGTGAGATCCGCAGCGCGTTCGCGATGACCGAACCGGCCGTCGCCTCCAGCGATGCCCGCAACATCGAGACGACCATGCTGCGCGACGGTGACGACTACGTCATCAACGGGCGCAAGTGGTGGATCACCGGGGCCGCCGACCCGCGCTGCAAGATCATGATCGTGATGGGCCGCACCAACCCGGACGCGGCCAGCCATCAGCAGCAGTCGATGATCCTGGTGCCCACCGACACCCCGGGCGTCGACATCCAGCGCTCGTTGCCGGTGTTCGGCTACCAGGACCAGCACGGACACTGCGAGATCGTGTTCGACAACGTGCGGGTGCCCGCCGAGAACCTGCTGCACGAGGAGGGCAGCGGCTTCGCGATCGCGCAGGCCCGGCTGGGCCCCGGCCGCATCCACCACTGCATGCGCGCGCTCGGCGCGGCTGAGCGCGCGTTGGCGCTGATGGTCGACCGCGTCCAGAAGCGGGTCGCGTTCGGCAAACCGCTCGCCGAGCAGGGTGTGGTACGTGAGGCGATCGCCAAGTCCCGCAACGAGATCGACCAAGCCCGGCTGCTGTGCCACAAGGCCGCGTGGACCATCGACCAGCACGGCAACAAGAGCAAGGACGCCCAGGTGCAGGTGGCCCAGATCAAGGCCATCGCTCCGCAGGTGGCGTGCGACGTCATCGACCGCGCGATCCAGGTACACGGCGGGGCCGGCGTCAGCGACGACGTGCCGCTCGCCCGGCTGTACACCTGGCACCGGGCGATGCGGCTGTTCGACGGGCCCGACGAGGTGCACATGCGCACCATCGCGCGGGCCGAACTGGGCAGGGAGAAAAGCGCTTTCGTATCGGCGGCGAGCCGCCAATCGGGTAAAGCGGCGAGCCGCCAATCGAGTGAAGCGGCGGTGACGTCGCAATGATGGTTGATGCCGGAGAACTGTCGGGCGCGTGGAACTTTCGGGATGTCGCGACGACGACCGGTGTGCGTCCCGGCCGCCTGTTCCGGTCCAGTGAGCTGAGCAACCTCTCCGAGGACGGGCGGCGCCGGCTGGTCGAGCTGGGTATCTCCGACGTGGCCGATCTGCGTTCGCCACGTGAGGTCGAGCGTCGCGGTCCGGGCGCCGTGCCACCCGGTGTGGCCGTACATCGGCTGCCGTTTCCCGATGTGTCCGCGGTCGACGGAGAAGCACCGCACGAGGCCACCTTTCAGAAGATGATGAGCGAAAAGCCCGACGACGAGGACGTCGCGGTGGCGGCCAGACGGTTCATGACCGAGGAGTACCTTCGGTTCCCGACGCTGGGTGGTGCGCGACGCGCCGTGCGGCAGGTGATTTCGCTGCTCGCTGACGGCCGGCCGGTGATCACACACTGCTTTGCGGGCAAGGACCGCACCGGGTTCACCGTCGCGACGGTGCTGGAAGCCGCCGGAGTCGACCGCGATGTCATCCTCGCCGACTTTCTGCGCAGCAACGAGGCGGTACCGCTGCTGCGGGAACGCATCCTGGAGTCCGTCCGCGACCGCTCGGAGACCCCCGAGGTCGTCACGTTCGCCGAAGCCCGGCTCACCGACGAAGTGCTCGGCGTCCGAGAGGACTACCTGGCTTCGGCGCGGCAGACGATCGAGCGGGAATACGGCACCCTGCGCGGATACCTCGCAGCCGCCGGTGTGACCGACGACGAGATCGCCAAGGTGCGCGCCGCGCTGCTCGACTAGAGCGATTTGTGTGCGTTTTGTTGCGCTCACCGCGCCTGAACGCACACAAATCACGCGGCTAGCCGCCTTTCTCGGCCTCGTATTTCTTGGTCATGTGCTCGATCGCGCTCATCTGGGTGGCCGCCAGGTCCTCGCGCACTTCGGTGGCGCGCGCAGCGGCATCCAGCGTCGGCTGCGCCTGCCCCTGAAAGTGCGGAATCACCTCGGCGGCAAACAGTTCCGCCGATCGCCGGGTGGCCGCGGGGTTGGCCCACTCGTGGCCCATCTGCAGCATGCAGCCGAACCCGCCGGACTGATCCCACAGCCGCTGCACCTGCGCTCGGGCTTGTTCGGGCGTTCCGATCACGCCCGCACCGGCGCCGTTGATGACGTCGACGACCTCGTCGATGTTCTCGCCGGGCACCTCCATCTGGGGGAACGCCGCGACCTTCTGGAAGTAGCGGTACCAGTGCTCGATCCCGAATCGTACGTCGGCGCGGGCTTGTTCCTCGGTTTCGGCGACGTGCATCGGACAGACCAGCGACCAGTTCCTGCGGTCGACCGTGGTGCCGAACGCGGCCGCGCGTTCCTCGGCGATCCCCCAGTGGTGAGCCAGCGCGTCAAAACCCTCGACCACGAGCGTCGCGCCGATCGACAGCAGGCCGATGCCGTGCTTGCCGGCCAGGCGGGCACCCGTCGGCGAGGCCACGGCGGCGACCGCCAGCGGAATACCGTCCTCGGCGTAGGGCGCCAGTTGCAGCCGGGCGTCGAACAGTTCGTGGGTGGCGGTCTTGGCGCTCACGGTCTCACCGGCCAGCAGCCGCACCACGATGTCGAGGTTGGTCTCCAGCAGCTCGCGGGTGTCGGTGGGCGTCAGCCCGATCATCGCGGCGTCGGTGGGCAGCGAGCCCGGACCCATGCCGCCGATGATGCGGCCGTGGGTGAGGTGGTCGAGCAGCATCAGCCGATCCGCCACCCACAGCGGGTTGTGGTAGGCCAGCGAGATCACGCCGGTGCCGAACCGAATCCGCTTGGCGCGCTCGGCGGCCGCGGCGATGAACACCTCCGGTGAGCTGATGATCTCGCTGCCCGCCGAATGGTGTTCCCCGATCCACGCCTCGTCGTAGCCCAGCGCGTCGAGGTGTGCGACGAACTCGAGATCTCGCTGCAACGCCAGGGTGGGGTTGGTGCCCGCTCGGTGGAAGGGGGCGATGAAGTATCCGAACCGGAGCTTGGCCATGCCTGCAAGCTACTGCGTCAGAAACACCCCGATGACCCAAACGCCGCTGGCAAGCACCGCGCCGGCGAGCTCCACCCCGACCGACAGCGCGACGCCCTTGACCGCATGCACCGTCGACGCCCACGCCGACGTCATGTTCGGGCGGGTCGCGTACTCCGCGGCGAACACCCCCGCGACGAACCCGAGGAACAACCCGATCACCGGGATGACGAAAAACCCGACGATGCCGGCGATCCCGCCGATCACCAGCACCGAGGTGCGCACCTGGGCCTCGCGCATGCGGCGCACCGGCCAGGTGTACTTGATGATCGTCGATATCCCGATCAGCACGGCCGCGATGCCGAACACCACCCACGAGGTGGTGGTGCCGACGACGACGGCCCACACCGCGATCGCGCCGATCACCAGCAGCACCCCGGGCAGGATCGGCAGGATGATGCCGGCCAGGCCGACGGCGATCGCCAGCGCCACCAGGACAATGCCGCCGACGCTCACCTCAGCGAGCTTAGGCCGTCACGGCTTGCGGCCGCGCACCCACTGCACCGTGCCGATCATCTTCGTCCGCACGCTCGCCACGCCCAGCTCCTCCAACGTGTCGGCCAGTTGGTCGTCGTCGAACAGGTGCGCGCCGAAGTTGGGCAGGAACCGGGAGAAGTTCGCGGCGGCGCCGGCGGTCGGCACCATGACCGCCAGCCGGCGGCCCGAACGCAGCACCCGCACCATCTCCGCGAGCGCTGTGGCCGGCTCGGGAATCAGTTGCAGCATCGCCACCGACACCACCGCGTCGACCGACTCGTCCTGCAGCGGCAGGCGCTGCGCGTCGGCGCGTAGGAAGCCGACGTTGGGGCCGGCGTGGGCGGCCACCGCGCGGGCCAGCATGGGTTCGGAGATGTCGACGCCGAGCGCGAGCCCGCCAGGTCCGACCGCGCGGCCGAGCCCGGCGGTGACGTTGCCGGGTCCGCTGCCGACGTCGAGCGCCACCCCACCGACGGGCAGATTGAGCCATTCGGTGGGCTCCTGCCACGCGGTCAACAGCCTGCGCGCCACCAGTTGCGCGTTGTCGTAGAACAGCGAGCCCAGCCGCGAGGCCCACAGCGCCTGGATCGGGCCGGTGTTCTTCTCGCCCGCAGGCATTTCGTCGAGCAGGTCGAGGTAGCCGTTGCTGACGTCGGGATGCTCGGGCGGATCGATGAGCAGTCGGTAGGCCATCTGCAACGCAGACGGCAGGGTTTCGGAAGTCACAAACCCACGCTACGCCTTGCTACGCGCCCAGCTTGTCGGCCAGGTCGAGGAAATCCGTTGCCGTGACGTCGAACTCGCCGTCATCGAACCGTGGGGGCGGGCGGCGGGGACCACGCTCGAGCGGCCGGGACACGTAGGCGGTGCTCAGCCCCGCGTCGCGGGCTGCCCGCAGGTCGCTGGGATGGGCGGCGACCAGCATCAGCTCGCCGGGGGCCACGTCGAGCAGTTCGGCACAGCCCAGATACGCCTCGGGGTCGGGTTTGTAGTGCCGGAACAACTCCGCGGAGATGACGCAGTCCCACGGCAGGCCGGCCCGTTTGGCCATGTTCGTCAGCAGCGAGACGTTGCCGTTGGACAGCGTGGTGATCACGAACCGTTGCTTGAGCCGCGTCAGCCCGGCGACGGCGTCGGGCCACGGGTCGAGCCGATGCCACGCCCGGTTGAGGTGGTCGATCTCCGCGTCGGTGACCGATGCCAGCCCGACCGCCTCCAGCAGTTCGACCAGGATCATCCGGTGCAGGTCGTCGATCTTCATCCACGGCAGCTCAGCGCGACGCACCCGGTCCATCGCCGGAACGTAACCGGCGCGCCAACTGTCGGCGACCGCCGCCCAGTCGCGGTGCGCGTCGTGGCGGCGCCCGAACGCCTTGAGCTCGGCGATGACGCCCGAGCGCCAGTCCACGACCGTGCCGAACACATCGAAGGCCAGCGCCCGTGGGCTCATCGTTACGGCTCCAGCACGACTTTGCCGAGCACGCCACCGTCGGCGAGGCTCTGCAACGCGTCGGCGCCGTCGGCCAGCGCGAAGCGCACCGGCGGCGGCGGACGCAGCCCAGCCCTGACCAATTCGGCGACGCCGAACGCGAACACCGCCTGCGAACCGGGTTTGCGGTTGATGTACTCGCCGTAGCCGACACCGATCACCGCGACGTTGCGCAGCAGCAACCGGTTCACCTTGACGGTCGGAATGCCTTGTCCGGCGGCAAATCCGATCACCAGCAGCCGGCCATCGACGGCCAGTGCCCGCACCGCGTCGTCGAACGCCTCGCCCCCGATCGGGTCCACCACCAGGTCCACCCCGTGGCCGTCGGTCGCGTCCTTGACCGCCTGCAGCCAGCCGTCGGTCAGGGGCAGCACCACGTCGGCACCCAGCGATTTCACGAACTCGATGGCATGCGGCCGGCGCACCATCGCGATCACCTTGGCGCCCAACGCCTTTGCGATCTGGATGCTGGCCACCCCGATGCCGCCGGCGGCGCCGAGGACCAGCACCGTCTCGCCGAGCCGCAGCGCGCCGCGGCGGGCCAGCGCGAAATACATCGTCTGGTAGTTGCCCATCAGCGCAACGGATTCGGCGTCGTCGAGGCCGTCGGTGGTGGGCGTCACGTTGGCGGTCGGCACCGCCACCTGTTCTGCCCATCCGCCGAGCATCGCCATCGCCGTCACGCGCTGGCCCGGTGTGAACCCCGAATCCTGCGGCGCCCACCGCACCACCCCGGCGACCTCCATGCCGGGGGTGAACGGCGGCTCCAGCCGCAGCTGGTACTCACCGCGCAGCAGCAGCAGGTCAGGAAAGCTGACCCCGGCCGCACCCACGTCGATGACGACGGTGTTCTCGTCACCGACGGGGTCGGCTACCTCGACGTAGTGCAGCCCGGCAGGCCCAGATAATTCTTGTGCGACAAGCGCTTTCATGCCCCGACGGTCAGCCGATGCTGAACGTCGCGCGCTGCGCCGCCGACAGGTCGGTGATCTCGCCCCACTTCGCGGCGACGTCGTCGACCGACGGCACCTCGGTGAACGTCACACCCTCGTTCTGGAACAGCGCGGCGCGTTGCACCTTGCCGCCGCCGACGATGAACACCGATGCCGTGTCGGGCAGTTCTTCGGTCATCAGATAGCTCACCACCGGCGCCACGTACTCCGGTGTCAGCTTCTCGAACACCTCGGGCGGCAAGATGTCCTGCGTCATCCGGGTTGCCGCGATCGGCGCCACCGCGTTGGTCTTGATGTTGTACTTCGCGCCTTCCTGGGCCAGCGTGTTGATCAGCCCGACCAGGCCGAGCTTGGCCGCGCCGTAGTTGGCCTGGCCGAAGTTGCCGAACAACCCGCTGGTCGAGGTGGCCACGACCACGCGGCCGAAGCTGTTCTCCCGGAAGTGCGGCCACGCCGCGCGGATCACGTTGTACCCGCCGTAGAGGTGCACCTTGAGCACCGCGTCCCAGTTCTCGAACGACATCTTGTGGAACGTGCCGTCACGCAGGATGCCCGCGTTGCTCACCACGCCGTCGACCTTGCCGAACTCGTCGAGCGCGGTCTTGATGATGTTCTCGGCGCCCTCGGGCTCGGCCACGGAATCATAGTTGGCGACGGCGCGGCCGCCGGCGTCCTTGATCTCCTTGACCACCTCGTCGGCCATCGCCGACCCGGCGCCGGTGCCGTCGCGGGCCCCACCGAGATCGTTGACGACGACGCTGGCGCCCTCCTTGGCGAGCGTCAACGCGTATTCGCGTCCGAGACCGCCCCCGGCCCCGGTGACGACGATGACGCGATCCTGCACTCCTGGCATGAGTTTCCCTTTCTAGGACAGCCGATTTCGGTGCGCCAAGTTGCGCACAGCGCTGTTTACCGCACCGAAATCGCTAAAACAGACGTTTGGCGAGCTTTAGCGCCTTCTCTGTATACGGGGGATAGATGAACGCCCCGACATCGGGTCGGGTCGGCTTGGTCATCACGGTCTTCTTGTGGCTGAACTGTTCGAAGCCGTACCGGCCGTGGTAGGCGCCCATCCCCGACGGCCCGACGCCGCCGAACGGCAGCTTGTTGGTGGCGAAGTGGAACAGCAGGTGGTTGATCACCATGCCGCCCGCCGACACCTCCTTGATCACCCGTTCGCGGATGCTCTTGGTCTTGGTGAACAGGTACGCCGCCAGCGGCTTGGGCCGCGAGTTGACGAAACCGATTGCGTCATCAAGCGATTTCACGGTCATGATCGGCAGGATCGGGCCGAAGATCTCGTCGGTCATCAACGGCTCGGCCGGGTCCGGGTCGACGACGACGGTGGGCTGAATGCTGATCTTCGCCGGGTCGGATCCGCCGCCGATCACGACGTCGCCCTTGGTGGCTTCCAGCGCGGAGGTGAGCCGGTTGAAGTGGCGCTCGTTGACGATGCGCTTGCCGCTGGGGTTCTCCGACTCGAACGTCGTCACCGCTTCTTTGATCTTGTCGACGAGCTGGTCGCGGATCTTCACATCGGCCAGCACGTAGTCGGGGGCGATGCAGATCTGGCCGGAGTTGATCAGCTTGGTCCACGCGATCCGCTTGGCCGCGACGTCGACGTCGGCGTCGGCGGACACGATCACCGGGCTCTTGCCGCCCAGTTCCAGCGTGACCGGCGTCAGGTGCGGTGCGGCGCCTTCGTAGACCTTGCGGCCGATCTCGGTGCCGCCGGTGAAGCAGATGTGGTCGAAGCCCTGCGCGATGAGCTCCTGGCTGACCGAGCCGTCGCCCTCGACCACCACGATCGCGTCGTTGTCGAGGTAGCGCGGTACCAGCTCGGCCATCAGCGCCGAGGACGCCGGGCACACCTCCGAGGGCTTGAGCACGACGGTGTTGCCCGCCGCGATCGCCCCGATGGCGGGTCCGAGCGTCAACACGAACGGGAAGTTCCAGGCGCCGATGACCAGCACCGTGCCGTAGGGCTCGTATTCGACCCAGCCGCGCCCGGGCAGCTGGGACAACTCCAGCAGCCGGTAGCGGCGGCGGGCCCACTTGCGCACGTTCTTGGCGGCGTCCTTGGCCTCACCGGCGGTGCTGGCGATGTCGGCCAGCCAGGCCTCGAAGCGGTTGCGACCCAGGTCCTGGTGCAGCGCCTCGGCGATGGCGTCCTCGTTTTCGGTGACGAGCTTTTCCATCGCCAGCAGCTGCTGTTTGCGCCAGGCCAGGTCTTTGGTGCGGCCGGTGTTGAACGTGTTGCGGAGGCGGCGCACGACGGCGGGGATGTCGGTGGTCGGTTGCGCGGGCGCAACGGATTCAGTGGTCATGATGGGTTTCCTTCCTGACCCGAGGAATACCCGATCCTAACCAACCAGTTGGCAAGCCCTGTAGGGCTTGGTCAGCCCGCCTTCTCGGCGGTGACGAACGAGTTGAACGCGTCGTCGGCGTCGGATTCCTCGGGCGGCAGCAGCCACCGGTCCAGGCGCCGCATCTCCTCCTGGGAAGTGGCGGAAGAGGCGCGCCAGCCGTGCGTGTCGAGCCACTGTGCGACGTCGGCGCGGTCGGGGTCGTTGTACATCAGCTCGGCGACGTCGAGGGTCTCCTCCATGCCGAACTGCGCGGCGATGCGTTCGAACCGTGCCCGCATCTCCGCGCGACGCTCGTCGGCCTGTACGCCGACGGCCTCGGCCGCGACCCGGCTTCCGGGTGCGCTGAGCGCGGTGATCTGTTCGAACAGCCGGTCCTGTGCCTCGGCGGGCAGATACATCAGCAGGCCCTCGGCCAGCCAGGCGGTGGGCACGTCGACGTCGAAGCCGGCGTCTTTCAGCGCTGCCGGCCAGTCGAAACGCAGGTCGACGGGAACCGCGTGCCGGCGCGCCGACGGCAGCGTGCCGTGCTCGGCCAGCCGAGCGGCCTTGTACTCGAGCACCTTGGGCTGATCGATCTCGTACACCACGGTGCCCGCGGGCCATGGCAGCCGGTAGGCGCGCGAGTCCAGCCCGGAAGCCAAGATGACGACCTGGCGGATACCCGCCTCGGTGGCGTCGGCGAAGAATCGGTCGAAGAAGTGCGTGCGCACGGCCTGGTAGTTGCCCATGTGCTGGAAGATCACCGCGACCTCGGGGTCGACCTCGGCGACCTTGGCCGCGAAGTCGTCGTCGAGGATGAACTCCCAGACGCCGGATCCCGCGCCCGCCACGAGCGCCTTGGCGAACGGATCGCGAATCAGCGGCTCGTCGCGGTCGGTCTCGGCGGCGCGGGCCGCGGCCACCATCACCGCGGTCGAGCCGACGCTGGTCGCGATGTCCCAGGTGTCGTCGTCACTGCGCAGAGAACTCATCGTGCGCCATGCTAACCCAATAACTTAGTCAAGCTATCGGAACTGTGTTCGGCGTCACCGCCGCTACTGCTTGAGCTCCCACAGCTTGTCGGCCATCAACAGCTCGAAGTTGCGGATCACCGCGGTCAGCTCCTCGTGCGTGCCGACGAAACCGGCGTAGAAGCCCATCCCCCACATCACCGCGACCAGCATCTCGACCAGGTATTTGACGTCGGTCTGCGTGCTGAGTTCGCCGCGCTCGATCGCGTCGTTGACCGCCCACGTGATGAAGTCGCGCGAGTTCTTCAGCGAGTCGTGCTCATCACCGCCGAGTTCGGGATGGCGCTGGGACTCCAGCACCGATGTCACCAGGAAGGCCGCGGCGGACCGGTCCTCGGAGTCCGCCTGCATCGCGACGGTGAAATATGCGGTGAGCCGGTCGAGCAGGTTCGTCTCGGCTTCGGCGCGGGCCCTGCCCACCCTGGCGATCGTCGCGTTGGTTTGCTCGACGACCTCGCGCCACAACACCTGCTTGCTGGCGAAATAGTGGTTGATCGCGGGCCGGGTTAGGTCGGCGCGAATGGCGATGGCCTGAAACGTCGCGGCGTCGTATCCGAGTTCGCTGAAGACTTCGCGAGCCGCCTTTATGATGCGCTCCCGCGTCTCGGCGGCCTTCGCTGCGGGGGGGCGACCTGGTCCCCTACTCGCGGTGTGCGGCACGGGGAAATTGTGCCACAGCTCACCTGCGTTGACTGCACCAGGCTGCTGACGGCGGCGTCACGGCGGCCCGATCAGCAAATCTCCGGAGGCTGGGGCGACGAATCTGCCGTAGAGATCACACAGGTTGACGAACTAGGGTCGCGTCCCATGGCGAGCGTCGCATCGCGTGAGGTCTACTTCGAGACCGGCCTCGACGTCCTGTCCGACCTCGGCTATGGCGGGCTGAAGCTGGCCGAGGTGTGCAACCGCCTCGGCGTCACCACCGGATCCTTTTATCACTACTTTCCGAACTGGTCCGCATACACCACGGAGCTGGTCAGACACTGGATGCGGGTCCGCACCGTCCACGTCGTCGACACCCTGCGCGCTGAACCCGATCCGCGCCGCCGCATCGACATGCTGGTGCAGATCGGCTTGGGCCTTCCGCACGGTGCGGAGGCCGCGATCCGGGTGTGGAGTGCGATCGATCCCGATGTGCGCGACGTGCAGATCGCGGTGGACCAGCAACGCTTCGAGATCATTTACGAGTCGGCTTACGAGATCCTGCGACACGCCCGCCAGGCGCAGGTGTTCGCCGCTTGGGCGGTCTATTTGCTGGTCGGCTACGAGCAGGCCACCCTGCCGCGCGATGCCGGCGCGCTGGAGTGGATCGCGGCCCAGATGATCAGCGCCCTCGATTCCGGCCGGTTCGCGTCGGTTCCCGATGGGAGCTAACGCGGGCGCCCCGTCGAAGACCCGGCCCCGGTCAGCCCCATCAAGATCATTGCTGCGTGCCCCGGTGCGGCTGTGGCGTCGCGGGGTCGACCGGATCCGCCAGCGCGACCCCGAGTACGACGCGCTGCGCCGAGCGACGCGGGCGGCGGTGGTACTGCCGATCGCCGCGGCGGTCAGCTTCGCGGTCGCGGGTGACTCGCAGACGCCGATGTTCACCATCTTCGGGTCAGTGGCGCTGCTGATCGTCGTGGACTTCCCCGGCAACCGCCCGGCCCGCGCGCTGGCCTACGGCGGGTTGGGCCTCAACGGCGCGGTGCTGATCACCCTCGGCACGCTGGTCGCGCCGCATCCGTGGCTGGCGGTCGTGGTGATGTTCCTGCTCGGGGTGGCGGTGACGTTCTCCGGGGTGCTCAGCGAGATCATCGCCGCGGGCCAGCGCGCCACCCTGCTGACCTTCGTGCTGCCGGTCTGCACCCCCGTGGGCCCCATTCCCGAGCGGCTGCTCGGCTGGCTGATCGCGCTGGCGGTCTGCGTGCCCGCCGCATTGTTCCTGCTGCCCCCGCGCCATCACGACGAGCTGCGCGACAACGCGGCCGCGGTCTGCACCAAGCTCGCCGACGCGCTCGAGGGCGCCGCGACGGTCAAAGAGGTCACCCGGGCGATGAACGCGTTGTGGGAGACGTTCCTCAACGCCGACTTCCGGCCCGTCGCGCTCAGCGCGGGCAGCCGCGCGCTGGTACGCGTCGTCGACGACCTCGGCTACTTATCGGACCGGCTCACCGACGACACCGGCCAGCAGCTCGGCGCAATGAAACCTCCGCTGGTACGGGTGTTACGCGACTGCGCCGCCGTCTTGCACACACCCGAGCGCGTGGCGCGCAGCGCGATGGGCGCCGACCTCAACATCGCGCTGAGCGAGCTGCGGGCCGCCGCGCAGGGCAACTTCCGCGAGGACATCATCGAGATCTTCGGCAGTCCCGATGACACCGCGGCGGTGGCGGCGGGTCGAAATCTGCTGGGACGGCGCACATTCTCGGCGACCGTCGGGGTGACCGGACGCGTCATCCGCAACGCGGCCGCCGCCGACGCCCGCCCGGTGTGGGCGCGGGTGCTGGGCCGCGGCCTTCCTCCGACCGGCACGGCGGACGCGGTGATGCCGGAGACGACCGCCGTCGCGCAGATCACCAGGGGCTTCCTGGCCACCCGGGCGGTGGTGTTCCGCAACAGCGTGCGCACCGGTCTGGGCCTCGCGCTGGCGGTGGCGGCCACGCACGTGTTTCCGCTGGAGCACGGGTTCTGGGTGGTGCTCGGCGCGATGTCGGTGCTGCGAAGCAGCGCGCTGACCACCGGCACCCGCGTGGTGCGCGCGGTCACCGGAACCGGTATCGGGTTCGTGCTCGGGGTGATCGTCATCGAGCTCGTCGGCGTGGACCCCGTCGTGATGTGGACGCTGCTGCCGGTCGTGGCGTTCGGGTCGGCGTTCGTGCCCGAGATCGCCTCCTTCATCGCCGGCCAGGCGGCGTTCACGATGATGGTGCTGATCACGTTCAACCTGATCGCACCGACCGGCTGGAGTGTGGGCCTGGCCCGCGTCGAGGACGTGGTGGTCGGGGCGCTGGTCGGCATCATGGTGTCGGTGCTGCTGTGGCCGCGGGGCGCCGCGGCTCGGGTGTCCACCACGATCGACCGCGCGTTCAGCCTCGGCGCGGCATTTCTCAAGGCGGCGGTCCAGCGCGTCACGCGGGGCGCTTCCGAAGACGCCACCAACCGTGTGCACACGCTGAGCCACAATGCGCTCGTCGCGACGCGCACCGTCGATGATGCGGTGCGCCAATATCTTTCGGAGAATGGCGGCGTGACCGATGTGCGCGCGCCGACGGTGCGCGCGGCCAACCGGGCGGTCCGGCTGCGCGCCGCCGCGGAGCTGATCGCCGACGTCGTCCCGCCGCCGCTCGGGGTATACGAGCAAACCAAGGCGGTGCTGGAGACCCATGCCAAGGCGGTCAGCGACCGCATCGTCGGCACCAGCCCGCAGTCACCACCACCGATCAGCGACGCCTTCGTGATGACGCTGCGCGCCGAGGCGATCGAGTTATCTGCGTTGCGGACCAAGGAAGATTCCCCTGGAAACGGGGACTTGGCCGTGGCCGCGGCGCTACCGCTGGTGGCCGTCGCGGCCCACCTGGGTGGGCTGGAGTTGTTGTACCCCAGCCGTTCTTGACGCGCTGATGATCAGATGCGGTGTGGCATCAGCGCATCGGGCGGCACGGCGCCGAATTTGCCGGCCTGGTAATCCTCAAGCGCCTGGATCAGCTCGGCCTTGGTGTTCATCACGAACGGGCCGTACTGGATTACCGGTTCGCGGATGGGCTGGCCGCCGAGCACCAAGACCTCCAGCGCGGGGCGGTGGGAGTCTTGGGTGTCGTCGGCGGCCACGCTGATCCGGTCGCCCGACCCGAGCACGGCCAGTTGACCCTGACGGATCGGCTGTGCCGCCGGGCCAACGGTGCCGCGCCCGGATAGCACGTAAACCAAGGCGTTGAAGTCGCGTCGCCACGGCAGGTCAAGACGTGCGCCGGGTTGGATTGTGGTGTGCACCAATGTGATCGGAGTATGGGTGACGCCCGGTCCGCGATGGCCATCGACGTCGCCGGCGATGACGCGCACCAGCGCGCCGCCGTCGTCCGAAGACAGCAGCTTGACGTCGTTGCCTTCGATGGCCTGGTAGCGCGGCGTCGCGAACTTGTCGCGGCGCGGCAGGTTCACCCACAGTTGGACGCCGTGGAAGAGCCCGCCGCTCTCGACGAGTTCGGCGGGCGGGGTCTCGATGTGCAGGATGCCCGAGCCGGCCGTCATCCACTGGGTGGCACCGTCGGTGATCAGCCCGCCTCCACCGTGCGAGTCCTGGTGGGCGAAGCGGCCGTCGATCATGTACGTGACGGTTTCGAACCCGCGGTGCGGATGCCAGTCGGTGCCCCGGGGCTCACCGGGCTCGTACTCGACTTCACCCATCTGGTCCATGTGTACGAACGGGTCGAGATCGGCGGCGCTGACGCCGGCGAACGCCCGCACGACCGGAAAGCCCTCACCCTCGTAGCCGCGGGGGCCGGTGGTGACGGAACGGACGGGTCGTTCGGTGTCCGACGGCGACGGCGCCGTGATCCTCGGGAGCGTCAAGGTATCGGCAGTGATGGCAGGCATGTCTGGTGTAACCGGACTGCAGTCCAAATATTCCTGCGGATGTCGGACGGTGCGCGTAGAGTTTCGTACATGCGTTCGAATACTGTATCTGCCGCCGATGTGCTGACGTCGGTGGAGGGCGCCTACAAGGATCTGGCGGCCCTGCCGCTGGAGCGGCTGTCGCGCACGGACCTGTATGCGCTGCTGGACCGGCTCGACAAGCTCGAACAACAGCGCGTCGCGCTGACTCGCAAGCTCATCGGCCGGTTGGTGACGGAGGGCGGCTCGGTCCGTGGCGCCTGCTCGGCCAACGACCTGGCCCGGCGGCTGCGTATCTCACCCGGTGAGGCGCGGCGGCGCATCAGCGATGCCGGAGTCACTCCGACTTCCGCTTCAGCGTCCACGCCGGGATCCAGTGCGTGACGGCTTTCCGGCGCGCGCCGTAGGCGATCTCGTAGGTGACCAGGCCCCACCAATAACCCTGCTCACACATGCCCCAGCAGGCCAGTTTGCCCTCGACGATCGAGTGCATCTGCAGTCCGGCGGGGTTGTAGCCGCCGCTGCGGTGGGGCTCGCGCGGAAAGACTGCGGCCAGGTCGACGAGCACCGTGACGGGCGGGTCGACCCGACGGAACGCCTGTTGCACCGGCTGCCCGTTGTAGCCGATCGACTGCAGCTCGCCCACTATTCGATCATACGTTCGACTATGCGTGGTTGGAATGCTGCTCGGAGTCGACGCCGCAGCACGATTGCTGCCACCTGACAATCAATTTCTGCCAGTGGGATTAAACCCTTGATCTTGCGGTTTGAACCCTGTAGCTGCAGCACGAACCGCGACACCTGCCACGGCTCGGATTCGTCAGAACGAGAAGAGAAGAAGGCTGGGAATCATGAGGAAGTTGAGCATCGGCACCACCGCCGCCACCGTCGCCGCCAGCGCGCTGGCCGCCGCCATCGTCGGGCTTGCCGCACCCGTTCAGGCCGCGCCGTCCGGGGCGGGTAACGCCGAGGAGACGATCAGCCAGCTCGAGTCGGAGGGCTACAACGTGATTGTCAACCGGATCGGCAACGCACCGCTCGATCAAGCCAACGTCGTGGCGGTGCGGTCGGGCCAGACCTACACCGAAACCAACAGCAGGGGTGTGGGCCATGACCTCAGCACCCGGGTGATCAACCGGACCGTGTACGTCGACGTGAAGTAATCCCCCACGGCAGGCCCCCGGATGCGTCCCCTCACGCATCCGGGGGCTTTGTCGCTGCGCCGACGGTGTTTCGCGGCGGCCCCGAGCGGCTAATCGGGTGCTCGATGGGCTTCGACCTCACCCCGACCGGGGCGCAGCACGACCTCGCGCGACGAACACACGAGTTCGCCGTCGATGTCGTTCGCCCGGTGGCATCCGAGTACGACGCGCGCCAGGAGTTCCCCTGGCCGGTGCTGGAAGAGGCAGCCAACCGCGGGTTCTACAGCCCGCTGTTCTACCGCGACCTCATCGGTGATCCGACGGGCCTGTCGCTGCCGATGTTCATGGAGGAGTTGTTCTGGGGGTGCGCCGGGATCGGGCTGGCCGTGGTGATGCCGGCGCTGGCGCTCTCGGCGATCGGTCAGGCCGCCTCACCGGAGCAGATGCTGCAGTGGGCACCCGAATGTTTCGGCACGCCAGGCGATCTCAAGCTGGCAGCGTTGGCGATCTCGGAACCCGAAGGTGGCAGCGATGTGCGTAACCTACGCACCACGGCCCGACGCGACGGGGACGACTGGATCATCGACGGCCACAAGATGTGGATCGGCAACGGCGGCATCGCCAACGTGCACGTGGTCAACGCCGTCGTCGACGAGGAACTCGGCCACAAAGGTCAGGCGTTGTTCATCGTTCCCGGCGGAACCCCCGGCCTGGAAATGGTGCGCAAGCTCGACAAGCTGGGTTGCCGGGCGTCACACACCGCCGAGCTGAAATTCGACAACGTCCGGGTACCGGGCGACCACCTGCTCGGCGGGCAGGAAAAGCTCGACCACAAGCTGGCCAAGGCGCGTGAGGCTGTCGAAGGCGCCAAACATTCCGGATCGGCGACACTGGGCACCTTCGAACAGACCCGGCCCATGGTCGCCGCACAAGCCCTCGGGATCGCCAGGGCCGCATTGGAATACGCCACCGAGTACGCGAACCGGCGCGAGGCGTTCGGCGCGCCGATCATCGACAACCAGGGCATCGCGTTTCCGCTCGCCGAGCTGGCCACCGCGCTCGATGGTGCTCGGCTGCTCACCTGGCGCGCATCGTGGATGGCCGCCAGCGGCGTGGCGTTCGAACGCGGCGAGGGGTCGATGTGCAAGATGGCCGCCAGTGAGGTCGCGGTGCGCGCCACCGAACAGGCCATCCAGACGATGGGCGGCTGGGGCTACATCAAGGATCACCCCGTCGAGAAGTGGTATCGGGATGCCAAGCTGTACACCATCTTCGAGGGCACCAGCGAGATCCAGCGGATCGTGATCGCCAACGCACTCGGTGCGGCCGACGGTAAACCGCCGCTGCACTTCGACCTCGAACCCACCGGTGGACCGTTCAACCGGGTGTTCGGCCGGGGCACCCCACTGCGCGGCCGGGCCGCCGATGCCGCGCTTGCGGCCAAGGACCGGCTCCCCGCACCGGTCATGCGGATGGCGATGAAGGTGCTGCGCCCGCCGCGCAAATGATTGGCGCGTTCTTCGCCGAAATCTGCCGCAGGGCTGCGAATTCGCGTGAACAACAACCCTCAGGTAGAAATCGCGGCTGCCAGCTACCGGCCGCGACCCGCCTATCGTCAGAACCGCAGATTGCGCAGCACGTCGTACACGCTGGCGATCCACAGCAGCAGCGGGATGACCGCCGCGATCGCGGCGCCATCCAACAGTTCGAGGATCCGCTTGGTCACCGGTGAGACCCGCCGCACCCCGGCGGTCGCGCCGATCACGATCAACGCCACGATGCCCGCAGCGGTGTAAAGGCTCAGCACCAACCACGCGGTGTCCGGGTACCACAGGCACAGCCGGACCATCACCCCGGTCGGGATCAAAACCACGGCCGTCAACAGTGCCCACGCACACCACCGCTCGGCGTACAGCCGCGAGCGGAACGCGCATATCGCGGTGACCAGACCGGCGACGATCATGCTGTGGATGAAGAAATGACCCTGCACCACAACGCTGATCGCACCGACCGACAGAATCAGCGCGCCCGCGGCGACGAAACCGATCAGCAGGCGTTTGGCCAATTCGCTGCGCTCATGCAGCCGCGCCGCGGAGTCCGGAACGGACGCGATGATGGCCTGCCAGGTCGGTGACTCCTCACCGGTCAACTCCGATGTTGCCACCGGGTCGAGCAGCTCGTCGTTGGTCACCGTTTCACCGGGCGCCGGGATCGGCGGCAACGCGATCCGCGCCACCGCCACGGTCAGCTTCGCGGCGTTGGTCACGACGATCAGACCGAACGCGATCAGGCCGACCGGAACCCAGTACTGCCACCCGTATCCGAACGCGATGGCCGCGCCGGCCGCCGCGATGGATGCGACGGCCAAAAACGCTGCCAGCTCGGCTCTTCGGCGGGGCCCGCCGCGAGAGGCCAACGTCACCAGCAGCACGACCGCGGCCGCGCCTGCGGCCTGGGGTGCACCCAACGAGTCGAACCCCCGAGGCAACGGCACCGCCAGCGCCGCCGCACCGGCAAGCGCCGGCAGCGACGCCGCCAACAAGCTCTCCGCCGCGTCGAGATTGCCGTAACGGTTGGTCGCGACCGCGCTGCCGCCGAGCAGCCCGAGCCCGAGCACACCCAGCGCCACGGCCCACCACCAGCTGTGTCCGGTCTGCGCCCAGGCCACCAACGTCATCACCGTCACCGCCAGCGTCGACATCGGAATCGCCAGGCCGACAAAGCGGTTCAGCGCGGTGCGGTCGAATTCCGGTGACTCGTCGAGCACCGCGATCGCGTCGATCACGTCCTCGACCAACGGCCGATATCGTTCGGTGCGGCTGACCGAGACAAGCGTCAGCAACGAGCCGTCGACCACGCCCGCGTCGTCGAGGGACTCGTTGAACTTCAGCGGCGGCGCACCCGGCCGGGCGAATGCCCACACCCCCTGGGCCGAAAAGTCGAACCCGGCCAGCACCTCTTTCGGGGTGTCCTCCAGTAGTTCGGCCAGCACCGACACCGTTTCGTCGATGTAGCTTTCGATCGGCGCCGTCGCCGGCAACACCAAATCGGTCATCCGCCGGCCGGTCAGGATCGTCACCCGCGTGGTCGACGGCCGGCCCGGCGTGACGGCCGAGGTGGATGTTGCGGCGGCGGTGGAGGTCAACGCCGCTCGATCCTGTCGAAGTCGTCGGACAGCGCCGCAGCCAACTCGGTGATGCGCCGCTGGAACGTCTTGCTGAGCAACTCCAGCTGGATCTCGGTGCCCGCGGCGATGTGCTTATCCCAGGGCAACACGACCACGCGGCCCGGCGGAACATGGCGTTCGAACTGCTCCACCAGATCCTCGACGTCGATGTTGGGCTTACCGGGCACCACGTGGTTGATCACCACGCAGGACCGGCCGAGCAGATCCTGATATCCGTTCTGCCGCAACCAGTCCATCGTCACCGCGGCTTGCCGCGCGCCGTCGATCGACGCGCTCGCGACGATGATCAGACCCGACACCGTCGACAACACGCCACGCGCGGCAGGCTGGAACAGCCCCGCACCGCAGTCGGCCAGCACGAGGTTGTAGTAGCGCGACACGATGTTGGTGACGCCCTTCCAGTCCTCGTCGTTGAACTCGCGGCGCGCACCGCTGTAGTCCTCTGACGAGAGCACCTCGAGGTTGGCGCCGTTCATGCTCGTGTAGGCGCGAATGTCGTTGTACCGCGCCAACTCCTTGTCGGCGAGCAGATCAGCGATGGTCGCCGCCGACTGGCGGCCGGCCCGGTCGGCGAGGTTGCCGGCGTCGGGATCGGCGTCGATCGCCAGGATCCGATCGCCACGCACCCGGCTCAGTGCCGAACCCAGCGCCACCGTCACCGCGGTCTTGCCGACGCCGCCCTTGAGCCCGAAGATGCCGATCTGGTAGGAGTCGCGGGCATTGCGGCGGATTCGGTTGTGCAGCTCCATCTCGTAGAGCTCGTCGGGCGACAGCCCCAGGTTGATCCGCGTCAACACATACAGCAGATGCCGCCAGCCGCGCTGCGACGGCATCTTGACGGCCGCCTTGACGCCGACGTGCGACAGCGCATCGATGGCGCGGTGGTTCCCGATGCTCGCTGCGGACGTGGGCGCCGGTTGAGCCGACCGGCGCGAGACGTTCGATTCCGCAGGGGCGTCGGCGAATTGCTGGCTCGGCGCGGGCGCCGGAGCGGGTCGCGGCGGCGGCGCAGGGGCGTGCCGGGGCTGTTCGTATCGAGCGCCGGCGGGCGCTTCGCTTTGGGGCGTGCGCATCATCCCATTGGCGTGTGCCGGCGGGGGCGCCGGGCGCGTCGCCGGCATCTGGGTGGTGACCTCAGTGTCGCGGGCCTCGCGCACCGGCGGAGCGGACGCCGCCTGGGCCACATGGTGGGTAATCGGCAGCGCGGGCGGCGCCACTTCACTGCGGCCAGGGCCGCTGGGGGACACCGGCCCCGCCGCATCGGCGGCAGGGGCGTCGCGGTCCGCCACCTCGTCGGCTGTCTTCACAGCATCACCCGGGGAGTGGAAGAGCCGGTCATAGTCGGCCGACATGGGTACCTCTCATCTGTTGGAAAACGCCGGAAGCACGCGGTGGGTGAGCCCGTCTGTCGGGACGAACTCCCCCACCTGCGTGCACCGTCGTGTTAGGCGAACATCCCGGTGACGCCGGCTTCGGTTTGGGCCATCGTCGCACCGGCCTCACTGATCGTCTGCGCCAAGTTCTGCAGTGCCGTGTTGAGCTCGGCAGACGTGCTGTCCCAACGCATCTGCACGGCCTGGTAGGCCTCCGAGCCCGAGCCGCCCCATACCGCGGCCAGCGCGGCGAGCGAGCCCTTGCCTTCGTCGAGCAGGCCGGCGGTCTGGCCGACGGCGCCCTGGATCTCGCTTGCTCCGCCTTCGATGCCGGCGAAGTTCCATACCTGTTCGGTCATGTCTGTGCTCCGTTTCTATTCGGTGTTGGTGGTCAGATGCCCATCGCGCCCGCGACGACGCCGGCCTGGTCTTCGTCCGTGGCCGTGTACTGCGTGCCCGAGGTGTGGATGTTGGCCGAAATGTCGTTCAGCTCTTGGATCTGGCGGGCGGCCGCCTCGTTGTAGCGCACCAGAGCGGCCTGCGCCGCGGTGCCTGCCTGGCCGACCATCTGGCTGGCCAACGCGCCTGCGGTGGACTCGACGTGCGAGATGACCGCCTTGAGCTCACCGGAGATTCGTTCGAAGTTCGCTGCCTCCTTGGCGAGGACAGCGGCATCGGTATTCATCTGTGCCATTGTTGGATCTCTTTCTTTTTTCCTGTGTCCTCACCACACATCTGGGAAATGGCGAGTCTTTCCGGCCAGGTGGCCGGGAAGTTCGTGCGGACGACTACCAGTCGTCGTCTTCCTCTTCACCGAGGTCTTGCGGCAACACCGACGGTGCGGTCAGTCCCTGCTTGGAGCCTCCGCTGGTGCCGCGTTGGCCCATGGCGCCCATCGGCCCCATCCCGCCGCCGCCGACCGGCGCCAACCCCGCACCGCCTGCTCCTGCCGCGGCGCCAGGTGCCACCGCGACCGGCTTGGTTTCGCCGATCAGGTTGGCCATCAACGGAGTTCGTGCCGCCGTACCGCCGGCGCCGGGCAGCGACGCGGCGCGCACCAGACCGGCCCCGGCGCTCGGGCCGGAACCGCCGGCCAACGGATGGTTCGACAGCGGGCTGGCGCCGATCAACCCGATCTGCGCCTTGTCGCCGCCGCCCAGGCTGCCGAACTGGCTGAACATCGAGGTCACCTGTTGCAGCGGTTGCGCCAACTGTTGCATCGGTTGCATGACCATCTGGCTGGCCTGCTGCGGAAGCTGGGCCAACGTCGAGCCGAGTTGGGCACCCATCTGCATGCCCACCTGCATGCCCTGCTGCATCGTGTCCTGCGGTCCGAGTTGATGCGCGTTCTGCGTTCGCTGCGCCTGCCCCTCGGCGTGCACCGCAGCCTGGTTGGCCTGCGCCACCGCGCGTCCGGCCTGCAGACCCGCCGACTCGACGCTGGCCTGCGCGCCGACATGCGCGATCGCGGCGTTGCGCAGCGCGGCGGCGGGGGCCATCGCGGCGGCCTGGCCCAGCGCTGCGCCGACGGCGCCTTCCCCGACGCCGGGTATGACGATCGGCTTCATCGGCATGATCGGCTCGAACAGCATGTTCAACGCCGTCTCGGCCTGGTACACGTCCATGGCGCCGGCCGCCTGGTTCCACATCCGGACGAAGTAGTCGAACTCGTTCAGCCCGATCGGCACCGTGTTGACGCCAAGGAAGTTGGTGGCTTCCAGCACCGCGTGGGTGATGTGGTTCTGTTCGATCTCGGCCAGCGGCGGCGTGGTCGCCATCGCGAGGCTGTACGAGTTGGCCTGCGCGGTCGCCTGCAGCGCACGCTTTTGCGCCTGCGCCGAAACAGTTCTTAGCCACACGACCATCGGCATGGTTGCGGCGACAGCGCGTTCGCTGGCCGACCCGCTCCACGTGGACGCCAGCGCGGCCAGGCTCGCGGCCAGTTCGTCGGCCTGCGTTTCCAGGAAGACCGCCAGCACTTCCCACCCCGCGGCGGCCTGCAGCATCGGCGCCGGGCCGGCGCCCGCCATCAGCCGCGCGGTGTTGAGCTCTGGCGGCATTCCATGCCAGAACATCGTCTAGTGCTTCCTCGCCGAGTGCAGTTGCGCCGTCAGAAGTTCGCCGCGTTGGCGCCGTCGACCGCGCTGTAGATGCCGGCGATCTCCATGTACGCCGCACCCGCGCGCGCCATCTCTTCCTGCGCAAATGTATTCATTGCGAGGGTTTCGACGCCTTCGGCGGCAAAGGCCAGCGCCGCCTGCGCCGACACCTCGTCGGCGCCCGCAGGTACCAGCGCGGTGACCGAGGCGGCTGCCGTCGTGCCGGCGGCCAGACCGCGGGCCCCGTTCGCAACGACCTGTGCGCCGATTCCGACGGCACCCGGATTGTGCGTCATTGGTTGCATTTGTGATGTCTCCTCACCTGGATGAAATGCGCAGCATATTGATTTGTGCGACCGCTACCCACGGTGGCCACAGCATCCGGAATCTGTCCCCGACCCCTTTGCCAGCACCCCACTGAACGCTTTGCTGGAGGCGTATGGCTATATCTTAACCGCGCCCAGAGGGTGCTCAGGACACTTCTTCTTCCGGCGGATCCACATAGGCCGCCTGGATCACCTCCTTACCGTCGGGGGTGACCAGAAATGCCTGGCCAGGCGGTCGCTTCTTGAGCTTGATCTCGCTCGACGGGAACTCCTGCTTTTCGCCGGACAGAAACATCGTGGGCGAACCGGCGCCGTAGGCGGCGCCGACGAACTTGTCCATCGTGGCGCGGTGCGCCTGGCTCATCTGGCAGGTGACGATGATGTGCAGGCCGATGTCGGCGGCGGCCGGCAGCAACGGGAACAGCGGCGCCATCGGCGGCACCACACCGCTGGCGGCCACGATCATGTGCCAGTCGTCGACCAGCAGCACCACGTCGGGGCCGCTCCACCAGGACCGTGACCGCAGTTGGGCGGTGGTCAGGTCCGGCGGGGGCAGGCGTTTCTTGAGGTTGATCGCCAGCGCCTTGATCGCCTCTTCCAGCGTCGCGTTGTTGCGGTTGACCGCGCCTGCGTCGAGGAGATGGCTGTCGGGCACCGCGTCGAGTAGGCCCGAGCGGTAGTCGGCCAGCATGAACCGCACCTGCCGCGGGCTGTTGCGCGCGCAGATCGCCTGGGCGACGGCGTGTGCGATCCGGGTTTTGCCGGACTTCGGGCCGCCGAAGATCAGCAGGTGCGGCGTGATGTTCATGTGGTTGTAGGCCACCGACAGGTCCGATTCCCGGATACCGAGGGGCACCGTCCAGCGGGTGCGGTAATCGGCGTCGGGGCCGGGTGGCTGCGGGTCGAGCTCGTGCAGGTAGATCCGTTCGGGCAGCACCCGCACCTGCGGTGCGCGCTCGGTGGTCCGCGCCGCGATGATCTGCACTGCCTCGGCCATGGCGGCCACCAGGTTGTCGGCGCTGTGCACCCCGTCGAGGCGTGGCACGCCCATCATCAGATGGTGTTTTTCCATCGACACCGCCCGGCCGGGCCGGTTCGTCGGGATCTCGCGGGTGATCCGGTCGATCTGGGTTTCGTTGACGTCGCCGAGCCGGAACTCCACCTTGGTGCCGAGGTAGTCACGCACCCGGGCTTTCAACTCAGTCCACCGCGGCGTCGAGATCACGGTGTGCACACCGAACGCCAAACCCTGCCCGGCGAGGTCTTGTACCACGGCTTCGAGGTCCGGGAATTCCGCGACGAATGCGGGCCAGCCGTCGATGACCAGGAACACGTCGCCGAACGGGTCGGCGGCCGCGGGGTGGGCGGGGTCGTCGCGCATCTGCCGGTAGGCCGCCATGGAGCCGACCCGGTGTTGTTTGAACATGCTTTCCCGTTGCCGCAGCACGGCTTTCATTTCCGCGACCACACGGTTGACCCGGTCCGGCTCCGACCGGGTCGCGACACCGCCGACGTGCGGCAGGTCCTCGAGATACATCAGGCCGCCGCCGCCGAGGTCCACGCAGTAGAACTGCACCTGCCGCGGGGTGTGTGAGGCGGCCGCCGACAGGATCAGCGTCTGCAGGAACGTCGACTTGCCGGTCTGCGGTGCGCCGCCGACGGCGATGTTGCCGCTGGCCGCGGAGACGTCGATGCCCCAGACTTCCTGGCGGTGCCGGCGCGGTTCGTCCATGATGCCGAGCCCGAAACGCAGCGGCCGACGCTGATGGTCGCGTTCGATCAGCTCGTTGACCGGTGTCGGATCGGCCAACGGCGGCAACCACATTCGGTATGCGCGGATCTCGCCGGTCGCCAGCTGGTCCAGGACCACCTCGCGCAGGACCCGCTGTTCGGGTTGGACGGTCATCACGTCACCGCCGTGTCGAAGATCGGGGCCGCGGTGAACTGGTGGATCCGCAGCCGGTTGTCGGCGTGAGCGCGCGGTTTGACCTCCCCGTCCTCCTGGATCGGCGACGACGGCTCATACGGCACGCCGGTGTAGACGCTGTGGAACTTGACCGGATCTTCCATACCGACGCGCAGGAAGCCGACACCGCTTTCCTTGTTGGTGATGTATTGGGCCTCAGGGGTTCCGATCACCGCCTTGGATTCGGCGGAGCTGGTGGTGCGCAGCGCGATGCGGTAGGTGAGGTTGGGCTCGAGTTTGTCGATGCGCACACCGCCGGTGTTCAACGACTGCGTGGCCAGCAGCAGGTGCACCCGCAACGACCGGCCCACCCGGCAGATCCGGTCGAACAGCCCGATGAAGTCCGGGTGGTTCTGCAGCAACTCGGCGAATTCGTCGACCACCACGAAAAGTGTTGGCAGCGGCGGCAGGTCGGCGCCGCGTTCGCGGTGCTTCTCGTATTCGGCGACCCCCGACAGCGCGCCTGCCGCGCCGACCTGCATACCGGCCTGGCGCAGGATCGACTGGCGACGGTCGAGTTCGCCGCTGAGCACCTCACCCATGCGGCTGACCAGCTCGGCTTCTTCCTCCATGTTGGTCACCACCGCGGCGGTGTGCGGCAGCTTCTCCATCCCGAGGAACGTCGAGCCGCCCTTGAAGTCGGTCAGCAACAGGTTCACCTGGTCTGGATGGTGGGTCGCGGCCAACGACAGGATCAGCGTGCGCAAGAACTCCGACTTGCCCGAACCCGTTGTGCCGATCAGCATCCCGTGCGGCCCGGCCCCGAACTCCGCGCCCTCCTTGATGTCGAGGTACATGATGTCGCCGGTCTTGAGCTCATGGCCGAACGGAATCCGCAGCCGATCACCGTCGGTGTCGCTGAACATCCGCCACCGGCTGGGCGTCACTTCCTCGACGGTCTGCGCGCCGACGAGCTGATGCCATTCGGTGGCCACCTTCTTCTGCACCCGCACGCTCTTGTCGATGATGGTGCCGGTGATCGACCAGCCCGCCAACTTGCGCGCCACCCGGGTGGCCTGTTCCGGTGTCATCCGGTCGGTCGTGGAGGTCACCAGGCGGAACGTCTGGTTGGGCAGCCGGTCGTCGGCGGAGCCGTCGTCGGCCACCCGGATCCGATATCCCGAGCCGCGGTGGTTGCCGAGCGTGATGACCGTGACACCGGCCCGCCCGTCGACCGGGAACCCGGCGCGCCCGCCGGTCAGGTCGATTACGACGACGTAGGGCCCGCTGGGCGCCGCGTCGGCGGTGTGCGGTCCGCGCGCGGTCAGATCGCTGAGCCCGTCGGGCCGGGTGAACACCATCCTGGTCGGCCCGGCGGCGTCGGTGTCGGTCTGATGCGCCACGTGCGGTAGCCACTTGAGCCACGCCCAGTCCGGGTCTTCGGGGTTGTCGATGAGCACCCGCATCTGCAGCAGGTCCGGCGGATGGAACACCGCGAGGTGACAGATCATCGCGGTCAACAGCCGGGCGGCGCCCTCCGGATCACCTCCGATGGCGATGGTCGGAAAGGTGCGCAGCTGCAACAGCTTCGGGCAGTCGTGGATCAGGCCGTGGGTGCGCAGAAACTTCGTCACCCACATGTGGCTGACCGGCTCCAGGTGCGGCTGCGGGGCGCCTTGGGGCCCGGCCAGCTCGCCGCCGACCGCCGGCTTCAACAACCGGTCGACCGCGGGTTCGGCGCCGACGCCGATCCGGGTGGCGGCGTAGAAGTCCGCGGTGGCCGTGCGTGACCACTGCCGGTTGGTGCCGACGATCGACAGCAGGTCCTCGGGGTGCGGCGCGTGGTAGTTGAAGAACGTCACCTGCGCGGCCGCCGACGACGTCACCCTGGTGCGCAGCCCCGCCAGGTAGCGCAGGTACTCCTTGCGGTCGGCGTTGATCTCGGGCACCCGTTTGCCGCCGGGCCCGCCGCCCGCCATGAATCCGACGGTGGCCATCACCATCATCAGCGGCATCATCAGCATGTACGGCGACAGCTGCCGGATGCCGGTGAAGATCATGATCGCGATCATGCCGATCATGCCGCCGCCCATCACCCACGGCAGCGCCTTCTGGATGCCCGACGGCGGAATGTCGACGCCGAGGTCATCCGGTGGTGCGACGTTGATTTCGCCTGGCGTCAGCCGCGGGCCCCGCTTGATGATCGGGGTGAATTTCTTGGTGGTCATCCGCCGCCTCCGGTGTTGGACGCCGGTTGGGCAGCGCCGGGGGTGCCGCCGTCGACCTTGCGCGGGTTGGGATCCGGCGGCAGCGTGTCGTGCTCGAGCAGCGCAGCCTGTTTGGTCAGCACCGGCCCGTCGACGAGCATGCCCACCACCTGCCAGGGCGCGGTCGTCGGCGCCGACAGCCCCAGGGTGCCGGCGGTCTCCTCGTCGGGCAGCCCGTAACGCACCCCCTGCGGATCGATGTAGTACAGGCTCTCGCCGTACCGGGGATCCGGTGATTGCAGCCGGATGAACTTGCCGCCGTCGATGTAAACGGTGGCGTCCCCGCCGATCTGGTCGATACCGGTGTTCATCGCCGACGACGGGATCGGCAGATGGCGTCCGGCTATCACCGTCGTCGTCGGGGCCTGATCACCCGGCTCGCGCTGCCAGGACCAGCACAGCGTCGGGGCGTCCTCACGCAGCAGGATGTCCAGCGGCTCGTCGGCAAGCGGAGAGGCGAACACGTGCTCGGTGATCCTCGCGACGATGCTGGCCTCCACCGAGGGCGGCGAGACCAGGCCGTAGGAGTTGGTGGCACGCAACGCCGCGGCCGTGGTGTCGTTGACCCTCGCCACCCCGTCGGGAAGCACGACGAAGTGCTGTTCGCCGTCTTCGGTCAGCGCCTTGAACACCGCGCCGATCACCAGGTTCGCCGGCAGCCCAATGGTATTGGGTTCACCCGCACGCGGAATCTGCGGCAGCCGCCAGGGTCCGGCGTTCGGCAGCGCGTTGAACAAACCCTCCGATATCGGTGTCGCCCTGGCGGTGACGGGGATGCCGACCGCCGACGTGACGGCCCGGTCGGCGAGATCGATGTCGTGGCGGCCGTCCTTGGTGACCAGCCAGTTGTCGTTCTGGTAGGAGACCAGCACGCCCTGATCGGCGCGCATCGGGCCGACGGAGGAGTCGGTCTGCAGCGGCCGGATGATCACCGAGGTCGCCAGCGTCGGCGTCACGCTCTCCGGTTTGGTCACGGTGTCACACAGCGTCCACGTGGTGTCGGCGCCCCCGACCGGGGTGGCGTACGGTGCGCCCGGGATGCCGATCGGCTGACCCTTGGCCATCCGGTTCAACTCGTCGGATTTCACCGCGACAGGGTTGCCTGCGTTGCCGAGTACCAGCCGTGCCGAAGTCAGGTTGTACACCGGCCGCAGCTGACCGGTTCCCGGCAGTGCCACATACAACTGGTTGGTGGTCCGGTCGACGACAAGGGTGTCGCTGCCGCGCTTTCCGAGCGGTTTGAAATACGCCAGCAGCGCTGCGCCCAGACAGATCAGCACCGCGATGATGACCCCGGTGGACACCGCGCGGCTGTAGAACTGCAGCGGATCATCGAACATGCGGGTGTCGCGGCGCACGATCGCGTGCTCGACACGGCGCAGCAGAAACCGCCATCCGCTGACCTGAACCTTGGTGGTAAGCCGAAAACTCGCCATCGGGTTACTCGTTGATGTTCAAGCGGCTGTGCACCGCGGTGATGGCGGCGGCCATATCGTCGCCGTTGATCTCGCTGAGCTGTTCCACATCGAGGGTGTCGAAGTCCAGTGAACGCGCCAGCCGCATATCCCGGTTCTGTTCGCCTGCCTCCACCAGTTGCCGGGCGTAGCGGCCGTTGCCTGCGATGTCTAGCGCCGGTTTGCCATTCAGGTTGCGCTCACTCAACAACGTCGCGGCTTCCAGCACCCGCTTGGCGGCCTCTTCGGCCAGGGTCGAATCCGTGGATTTGGCAATGACTTTGGCGATCTCGACGATCTCCTCCGCGCAGTAGGAGTCGAACTCGATGCGGGTGGCGAACCGCGAGCGTAGGCCGTCGTTGGACTCCAGCAGTCGGTCGATGTCTGCGCTGTAGCCGGCGATGATGACCACCAGCCGGTCCCGGTCGTTCTCCATCCGGGCGAGCAGGGTGTCCAGCGCCTCGGTGCCGAACGGGTCGGTACGCCCGTCGCGTTCCTGCACCAGCGTGTAGGCCTCGTCGATGAACAGCACGCCGCCGATCGCCCGGTCGATGGTGCGGGTGGTCTTCACCGCGGACTGTCCTTCGTATTCGGCGACGAAGTCCTTGCGGGAGGTTTCGACCAGTTTGGGTTCGCTGATCACGCCCAGGCCGGTCAGGATGTTGGCCACCACGCGGGCGATCGTCGTCTTGCCCGTGCCGGGCGGGCCGGCGAAGATCATGTGCTTTGAGGCCTGGGCGACCTTCATGCCGCGCGCGGCGCGGATCTTGGCCATCTGCGTCGCCGCCCGGTAGGCCTCGATCTGCTCCTTGACCCGCGTCAGCCCGATCTGGCGGTCCAGCTCGGCCTGCGCCTCGGCCAGCAGCGACTCGCGGCCCGACGTGTCGGCCTCGACGCTGGCCGGATCCCACGGATCTTTGCGCGCCGCGATCATCTCGGCGGTGGTCGTGGTCAGCCGGTAGGCCGGATCCTTCAGGGCCGCAGCCACTTTGGGTTCAGGATGGGTGGCCTGCAGCCATTCCAGCAGCGCCACCGCGGCGTCTTCGTTGCCCTGGCTGCGCCGCGTCATCGCCAGGAACCAGGCGATGGCCGGAGCGCACGCCTCACCCGCGGGTGACGAATTGGATTCGGTCAGCCGACGTTCGGCTTCGCTGAACAGGCCCAGGTTGGCCGCGGCGACACCGTGCGCGACGCCGGCGGCCGCGGCCAGGAACTTGTCGGGCCACCCGGCGGCGCCCCGGACTTCGTCGATGACCTCGGTCCAGCGTTCGGCGGCCCCGTAGATCACCGCCTTGACCCAGGCGATCAGATGCGCTGCGCCCGTGGCGGGCACGTCCTCGAGGGCCTCCATCGCATCGGCGAAGTTGCCGACGGAGGCTTCATGCACCGCAAAGCCCATCGTGATGGCCAGCGGCGAGTTGACCGGGTAGGTGATGTCGCCGAACTGTCCGCCGATCGGCACCCTGGCGCCAAGGCTGTTCATCGAGATCTCGGCCGCGCCGGCGAGCTGACCGAAGTTCGCGCGTGAGTACCAAGCCCGAAACAGCGTGACCCGGTCGGTGTCGCCGCACCGGATCCGGCCGACCCACGCGTCGCAGGCGGCCTCGTCCATCGTGGTGATCTCGCTGAAGATCTCGAACGAGCGGGCCGGAGCGCTGGGCAACATTCCCACCGCACTTCCGAACAGGCTGGCCAGATGTTCAGTCATGGCCACCCGCATGCCTGGCCGCGAAGATCCGCGTCCGTTCGGCCGCAACCTGTTCCGGTGTCGGCAGGTCGAGGTCACGGGTGAGGAAGTCGCGGGTGGCCGCATCGTCGTGACCCTGCTGGCGCATCGCCTCGAGCATGTAGGCGTATTGCGCGGACTTGGCATCCTGGGTGGCCAGGCCGGCGACGACGACGATCTCGTCGGCCAGATCCGCTTCGGTCATCGCGGTCGCCTTTGGCGACAGTTCGATCTGCGTCACCCGGCCGTCGGATGCCGCCGTCACCGTGACCGAACCGTCGGGGTTGGCGACGGTGAACACCGGATCTTGCGGGTCGTCGAGCGCGGCCCCGGGAATGGCGTACACGTCCAGCGCGTCGAGGTCCGACACCGTGGCGCCGTCGTCGCTCACCGAGAAATCAAGCGCGGCGGCCAGGTCGTCATGGCGGGCCTTGTCCTTCATCGCCACTCAATCCCCCTCGCCGTCAACGGGTTCGGAGGCGGGCTGATCGAACCAGCTTTTCGACGGCAGGAACTCGATCAGCCCGTCGAGCGCACGCTGCAGGTTCTCGGGGCTGCCGGGCAGAAAGCTGCCGAACAGTTCGCCGTTGACGCGGCGGGGAATCGACACGATCCGGCCGTGCCGTGAGTCCAAAACGCCTGCGGCGACGTCTGTCTGGGTGAAGGTCCCGCCGGGGTGGCGTTCCAGCGCGGTCAGCTCCACCCAGCTGGCGGGGTCGGCGATGATGTCGGCGTAGGCGCGGGCGGATGCCGGTGCGACGCCGTAGGCCGCGATCTGGTTGGCGCTCGTGCATTCGGCCAACTTGGCGGCCACCCCGGTCAGCGGTTCCACGTCGGCGGCCGTCGCAGTGCCCAGCACCGTCGTCACCATGCCCGCGAGACCGACTTGCGGGGCGACCCGCTGCAACACCAGCATGTCGCCGTCGCGCGCGGCGACGACGTGGCGATCGCCTTTGCGGCACACCACGAAGCGCAGCATCTTGCCGCCGACGTCGCGCCGCCACCAGCGGCCTTCCAGCGTGCGGTCGGACCGGCTGAGCGTGTCGACCATCGCCGCCACTTCCGGATGCGGTGCGCCGAAGACGTCCAACACCCCCTGAGCCGTCAGGTCGCGCCTGACCTGGTCCCACACGATGTCGCGCAGATCCGGTTGCGGGATGTTGAGGCGGATGCCGAGCGACGGGGGAAACTCCACCAACCCCAGCCGGTCGGCGATGACCAACATGCCGTCGATGGTGACCTCGACGCCGACGACATCGTCGATGTGCGCGGCGTCGCGGTGCGCTGACTGCAGCGCGCTCACGCTATCCGGCGCGCATCGCGCGAGGAATCGTCGCCGGGCATGAAGTCCTCCCTGTTTGTCCCGCGGTGGGTGCTCAGCGGTTCCGCCCCCGGTTGGCTCCGGTCGGACGGCCGGTCCAGATCGCCGACGATGCTTTGCCGCCCTGAGCAGGCGCACCCCGACCCTGGTCTGCAAACCCCTTCGACGAATCACAGAGTACCAGCGCTATAGGGGTGCTAAGTTCACTTATTTCTGGTGGGGCAGACGGTCACGGAATGGACGTCCGTAGCAATCTGATGCTGCTGTGAATAGCGTGTTGTCCTGCGGGGATCACCACCACAGCAACGAAAGTGAGTGGCTCTCATCAGGCTTTCGCTGAGTTTGTCCACCGTGCGCGCACTTATCTAGGGCAGGGTGGAAACCGCCACCACAGGGTGCGCAGCGGTGCCCCGGCTGCCTCGAGGATGGGCCGTCCCAATGTTTGCTGAATGCCGGTTTCGGGGCATCGGCCGCCACCTCATCGCGTAGTTGATACTTGAGGAGGGGCCGACACCCGACTTTCGGTGAGGAGACGTGTAGTGACCGACCGCGATGACGCATTGCGGAGAGATCTGGGCTGGACGGGCTCCGAGGCCGGCGACGTGGAGCCTTCCGCGGCCGAACCGCAACCCACGCCACCCCCGCCCGCCGAGGTTCCCCCGGCCAGGTTCGGTCCGCCACCAGGCATGCCGCGCGACACCGGGCCGATACCCGGCGGCGCCCGCCCCGATCCCGGAC
>JBNMRA010000022.1:0-86555 GCA_050205315.1 Mycolicibacterium pulveris
GGTGCATTCGTTGACGTTCACCGAGAACCCCGCGGCGATGGGGTATCCGAGTTTTCATGATTTCGATCATTGGAAGCCGATGTGGGATGCGCTGGTCGATACCGACACCGTCTTGAATGTGCACATCGGGTCTTCGGGGCGGTTGGCGATCACCGCCCCGGATGCGCCGATGGATGTGATGATCACGTTGCAGCCGATGAACATCGTGCAGGCCGCGGCGGATCTGTTGTGGTCGCGCCCGATCAAGGAGTACCCGAGCTTGAAGATCGCGCTGTCCGAAGGTGGCACGGGCTGGATTCCGTATTTCTTGGAGCGGGTGGATCGCACCTTTGAGATGCATTCGACCTGGACCGGCCAGGACTTCGGCGGCAAGCTGCCCTCCGAGGTGTTTCGGGAGCACTTCTTGACCTGCTTTATCGCCGATCCGGTCGGGGTGGCCACCCGCCACGCCATCGGCATCGACAACATCTGCTGGGAAGCCGACTACCCGCACAGCGATTCGATGTGGCCCGGAGCCCCCGAACAACTCGACGAGGTCCTCAAAGCCAACAACGTCCCCGACGACGAAATCAACAAGATGACCTTCGAAAACGCGATGCGCTGGTATCACTGGGACCCCTTCACCCACATCGGTAAAGACCAAGCCACCGTCGGCGCCCTACGCAAAGCCGCCGAAGGACACGACGTCAGCATCAAAGCCCTCTCCAAGGGTGAAAAGGGTTCCCGCGGAGACGCATTGCACGCCGCGGCGCGGGGCAACTCCGGGAACTAGGTCAGCGAATAGCGCAGCGGCAGGTGCTTGAGCCCGCCGACGAACGTCGTCGCAACGTATTCCGGCACGCCGGCGAGCTCGACTGATCGCAGCCGCGGCAGCAGTTCGGTGAAGAAGCTGTTCACCTCCATGCGCGCCAACGCCGCGCCGAGGCAGAAGTGCACACCGTATCCGAACGCGACATGTTTGTTCGGGTCGCGTGCAACATCGAACCGGAACGGGTCGTCGAACACGTCCTCGTCGCGGTTGCCCGAAACATAGGACAACAGAACCGATTCGCCCGCGGCGATCGGCACACCGCGCACCGTGGTGTCCTCGGCGGCGGTGCGCATGAACGCCTTGACCGGGGTGACCCAGCGGATCATCTCCTCGGTCGCCAACAGCATCAGGCTCAGATCGTCACGCAGCTTGCCTTGCTGATCGGGGTTCTCGATCAGCGCCAGCATGCCTCCGGAAATCGTCGCGCTGGTGGTGTCGTGGCCGGCGGCGGCCACGATCGCGTAGTAGGACATGGTCGCGATGTCCGAGAGCGGTTCACCGTCGATCGTGGCGTTGGCGATCGCGGACGCCAGATCCTCGGTGGGGTGCTCCCGACGCGACGCGGTCAAAGCGGTGAAGTACTCGAACATCTCCAGCAGCGCCGACATCTGCTCGGCCTGCTCGGTCCCCCGCTTGAACTCGTCGTCGTCGCTGCCGAACAGCTCCTGGGTGAGCTTGAGCATCAGCGGGAAGTCCGATTCCGGCACACCCAACAGCGACATGATCACGTAGAGCGGGAAGTTGACCGCGACCTGCTGGACGAAGTCGCACTCAGGCCCGAGCGCCGCCATCTTGTCGACATGGGCCTTGGCGAGCTCGTCCACACGAACCTTCAACGCGCGCATGGCCTTCGGACGAAACCAGTCCGCTCCGATCGCCCGCATCGCCCGGTGCTCCGGATCATCCATGTGGATCAGCGTGCGAACGCCGATCGCGGCCTGCTGTTCGTCGGCCTCCGCCGTCACCAGCACCGGACGCGGCGAGTTGGTGAACAGATCGTTGGCCCGCTCGATATCCATGATGTCGGCGTGCTTGGTGATCGCCCAGAACGGACGGTAGTTCGGCACGTCAACCCACGACACCGGCGCCTCGGCGCGCAGATGGGTGAGCGCCTCGTGCAGCTTGGCCTCGTCGGTGTAGGCCGAGGGCGTGGCGAACACCTTCGCGGCCTCGTCGGCGACGCGCGTATTCATGGACGACTCCTCACTTTTGCGGCTGGCCGCGCAGTTCTCGAAGCACCTCGATGACGGTGTCTTCGGTGACGGATCGCGGAAACCCGACCAGCACCCGGTCGATCACGCCGTCACATCGTTCCCGAATCGCCTTGGCCACCTCGCTGATCGGTGCGACGACCGCGAACGTGTCGAGCACTTCGTCGTCAATCAGCGCGCCCATCGCGTCCCACTGCCCCTGCAGGCTCAGCCGGTGCAGTTCGGTGTGCAGGTCACCCCAGCCGTGTAGGTCGAGCACCTTGCGGTAGGCCGGCGTCGAACCGTAGAAGGCGATCTGCTTGCGGGTGGCGACGGCGTGGGCGGCCACTTCGTCGTCGTCCTCGCCGGTGACGACGAATACCGGTGCGCTCACCTGGAAATCGCGTCGGCGCCGGCCGGAGCGCGCCATGCCGCGCTCCACCGCCGGTATCGTCACCTGTTCGAAATAGCGCTTGGTGGTGAACGCGTGGGCCAGCAGGCCATCGGCGACCTCACCGCACATCTCGGTCATCGCCTCCCCCACCGCGGCCAGGAAAACCCGGGGAAAGCCGTACTCGTGCGGTTCCGGGGTGAACATCGGCGTCATCAGCTTGTGCGTGTAGAAGTCGCCTTCGAACTGCAGCCTGGTGCCGTCGCGCCAGCACGTCCAGATCTCGCGCATCGCGTGCACGAACTCGCCCATACGCCGCACCGGCTGACTCCACGGCATGCTGAACCGCTTCTCGATGTGCGGTTTGATCTGAGACCCCAGCCCGACGATGAGGCGCCCGCGCGAGAAGTCCTGCAGATCCCATCCGATGTTGGCGATTGTCATGGGATTACGGGCGAACGCGACCGCAATGCTGGTGCCCAGGTCGAGGGTTTCGGTGTGCTCGGCGGCCAGCGTCAACGGAAGGAACGGATCGTGGGCCACCTCGGCCGTCCAGCACCCGTCGTAGCCACGTCGCTGCAGGGTGCTCGCCGCGCTGACGACGTCGGCGAGCTGACTCGAAACCGCCCCGTCGACCTTCAGGCCGGCGCCGCTAAGCATGGTCGTAGACGCTACAGTAAGCAATTCAGTATGGTCAACGTGGACATGCCGGTGCGACGATCGCGGTGGACGACAGGAGTTGTGCATGACCAAGGCACAGGACTGGGAAGAGACGCTCGGCGAGCTCTCCCGGCGGCGTCAGCACGCTCATGCCATGGGCGGCACGGAACGGCTGGCCAAGCACCACGGCAAGGGCAAGCTCGACGCGCGCGCCCGCCTGGAACATCTGCTCGACAAGGGCACCTTCCGCGAGTTCGGCACGCTGGTCGGCGGTGAGATCGCGGCCGACGGCATCGTGGCCGGCTCCGGCCTGATCGACGGCAAACCGGTGATGGTGGGCGCCGAAGACTTCACGACGCTGGCGGGCAGTATCGGCCCGGGCGGTAACGCCAAGCGGTATCGCCTGGCGGAGTTGGCATTGCGCGACAAGGTGCCGCTGGTGATGCTCCTGGAAGGCGCCGGCTTCCGGCCCTCCGGGGAGCACTACGGTCGCACCCCCACCGACCTGCTCGCCCAAGCTCAGTGCTCGGGCAAGGTGCCGACGGTGGCCGGGCTGCTGGGCCCGTCTGCCGGCCACGGCGCGCTCGTCGCCCCGGTGTGCGACTGGACGATCATGAGCCGGCAGGGAGCGATCTTCACCGCCGGTCCGCCCGTCGTCAAAGAGTCCACGGGCGAAGACATTTCGAAGGAAGACCTGGGTGGGCCCAGCGTCGCGTTGGCCAGCGGCGTGATCCACAACCTCGCCGATGACGACCAGGCGGTGCTCGATGACATCCGCCGGTACCTGTCCTACTTCCCCGCCAGCGCGTGGTCGTATCCGGCATCGCTGCCTGCCGACCAGAGCACCGAACCGCGAACCACACCGGAACTGCTCGACATCGTGCCGCGCGGCAACCGCCGCGTGTACGACATCCGCCGCGTGCTCGACGTCGTGTTCGACAACCCGGACTGGTTCGAGGTGCAGCCGAAGTTCGGGCCCGCGATCATCTGCGCGCTGGCGCATCTGGGCGGTCACCCGGTCGCGGTGGTGGCGAACCAGCCGAAGGTGCTCGCCGGCTCGATCGACGCCGACGCGGCCGACAAGGCCGCACATTTCATCACGGTCGCCGATTCGTTTCACCTGCCGATCGTCTTTCTCGCCGACAACCCCGGGATGCTGCCCGGCAGCCGCTCGGAGCAGAGCGGCGTGCTGCGCAGTGGTGCCCGGATGTTCGCCGCGCAGACGGCCGCGACGACGATCAAGTTGCACGTCACGTTGCGTAAGGCCTACGGCTTCGGGTCGATGGTGATGTCGCTGTTGGGATTTGACAACCAGAGTGCGACGTTCGCGTATCCGGGCGCCACCATGGGCGCGATGAGCGCTGCCGCGTTGAGCAAGGCCTCCCACGCCGCCGAGGATGTCGAGGCTCGGCTACGCAAGATGGAGGTCGAGGCGTCGTTCCGGTCGGCCAGCCACCTCGGGTTCGACGACCTGATCCACCCCGAGGAGACGCGCAACGCATTGCTCTTCGCGCTGCAGCGGGGCGTCTACAGCCGTCAGGCTGCGGCGGAACCGGTGTCCCGCACGGTGATCACACCCTGATTTCCCGGCGATTTCGGTGCGCTAACCATCGCGTGGCGCTCGTTTGCGCACCGAAATCACTCGCTCGCGCGGTAGGCCGCGACGATCGGCTCCAGCTCGTCGGGGGTGGCCCCGTGCATGATCAACGCGTCGGCGCCGTAGTCGAACTCCTTGCGGATACGGTCGACGCACTGTTGCGCTGACCCGGTCGCGGCGGGCTCGAGCCATTCGTCGGGGATCAAGGTGGCGATGTGCTCGATCTGCTCGGCGCTGGCCTTGTGATCGATGCCGCCCGGAATGGACTGCACCACGGGATCGTCCCGGAAGCGTTGCAGCACAGCCGGATCCCAACCGTTGGTGGACACCAGCAGATCGCCGTAGCCCTGCAGATAAGTGGCCAGCCGCGCAACGGTCTTCTTGAGCCGCAGTTCCTCGGGCAGGTGGTCGCCGACCGTGGCGAAACACGACCACACCCGCACGCTGGCCGGGTCGCGGCCGGCCTGCTCGGCGGCGTCCTTCACGGTTTTCACCGCGCGTTGCAGCGTCTCCGGCGTGAAGTAGGTGTGCAGAACGACGTCGTCGAACGCGCGGCCCCCCAGGGCGAGCGTCTGCGGGCCGAACGCGACGACGGCCAGTCGGATGTCTTCACGGAAGTCCGGATCCAAAAACAGCACCTGGTATTTGCCGATCGGCCCGTCGTGGTTGAAGATCACCTCGCCGTTCCACAGCCGACGCATGACCTGCGCGAAGTCCTCCATCTGCGCCGTCGTCACCGAGGGGATGCCGAACGCCGCGTACATCGCCGCCACGCCACGGCCGATGCCCAGCGTGAACCGGCCGCCGGACAGCCGGTGCATCGTGGTCGCCCACGAGCCGGTGATCAACGGGTGGCGGGTGTTGTGATTGGTTGCGGCCGTGGCGATCTGCATGCGCGACGTGACCGCGCACGCCGCGCCGACGAGCGACGACGCCTCCTTGACGTTCCACCGTTCGGAGATGAACGCGGTGCCGAACCCGAGCTCCTCGCCGCGGCGGGCCTCGTCCATCAACGTCGCCGGGCCCTCGCCCCCGGCGCCGGCCAACAGGTAGTAGCCGAGTTCGTCGAGCACTCCATGGTTCACGCCCAGACTCCTTGCTTGTAGCCGCAGTTCCATACTTCGACGATCCTGCCGTCGACCACCCGGAAGACTTCCATACTGCCGATCGGCATGTTCTCGCCCCCGGTGAGCGTCGCGGTCATCTGGTACACGATCGCGACGTGCTCCCCGTCATCGTCGGCGACAACGACCGGCAGATCGAAGCGTAGCGCGTCGAACATCGCCCACCTGTCTTTGATACGCTGCACGGCCTCTGCGTGGGTGAGCGTCGTCGCCTCTCCCACGTCGTGGCGAATCACCGTCTCGCCCAACAGCTCTTCGGCCAACGCGAAGTCGCGCTCATTCCAGACCACCAGGTTGTACAGCTCCACCACCTCGCGTGCGGTCCGGGTCATCCGAACACCTCCAGCGCGTCGATATCGTCGATTGTCGCCACGGCACGGCCGACAAGGGTCATGCACAGCGCACGTGAGCGTTCCGGCAGGCTATCCCAGCCGATCAGGATGATCACCGGCAGCAGCATCAGATAGGCGACCGCGAACCGGTAGTGGCGCCACGCCTCGTCGAACAAGTAGTCGGTGACGCCCCGCCGCGCCAGGTGTGCGAGATACTCCCGAACCAGCTCGTCGTCACGGCCTCGGCGCACCTCGGTCGGCAGGCCTTGGCTGACCAGGTATGCCAGGTCGGCTGCGCCAGCACCGCGGGCGGTCAGCTGGAAGTCCACGACCTTCAGTCGGTCCCCGTCGAAGAACATGTTGTCGGCGCGGATGTCGCCGTGCAGCAACATCGTTCGCTCGGTCAGCGCCTCCAGCGCGGACGGGGCGAGTTCGGCGAACCGGTCGGCGTACTCAGCCACGGCCGGCGGGACGGGCGCCGATGTCTTGTCGAGGTACACCTGCCAGCCGGGCGCGAAGGCCGGGATCAACAGGTCCCGCGCGACGGGGGTGTCGAGGCTGGGAAACTCCTCGGCCACAGCGGCGTTGGCGGGTTGGGCCGACCACGCGTGCAACGCGGCCAGCTCGGAAATGCACAACTGTGCCCGGTCCAGCGACAGGCCCGCCAGGTGGTCGGCGTTGTCCCAGCCACGCAGATCCTCCAGCATCAGCACGAAGTCGGCGTCGACCATCCGCGCCGCATAGGCGCGCGGGGTTCCGATCGGCGCGTGGCCGGCGACGCGCTGATAGAACGCGACCTCGCGCCGGTAGCCGCCCAGCATCTCCATCGCACCGCGGGCCTCGGACTGTGCGGGCAGCTTCGCGATCACGCTGGGCGGCACGCCGGTTCCGGTCAGGTGCAACCGGTACAGCAGCGACGAAAAGCCGGTGTCCATCGCGATCTGTTCGACGCGCACATCGGTGACCGTCGCTGCGGTGATGCCGGCGTCGACGCGAAGCGCCTCGGTCAGCCAGCCCGCGTCCATGTCGTCGATGCCGCCGGGCACCGCGGCCGTACTCGTGGTCATCGACCGACCCCTTCCGAAAGCGAGGCCAGGAATCGCTCCGATGTGTCCTGGACCCCGCGGGCGAACAGGTGCCCGACGTGACTGCCGCGGTGCCAGTACAGCTCGCCGCCCCAGCGCTGGTGCAGCTGCTCGGCGGGTTCGCGGCGGGCCATCTGGTCGTATCTGGCACCCACGATCAGCCGGCGCTCCGGTGGTGCCGTCGGCTCGAGTGCCTGGTAATCGACGACCGACATCACGCGTTCGACGGGCTCTGACCCCAGCAGCGCGATCGTGTCGCGCACCGACGGACCCCACCGCCCGAGATGGGCGGCGATCATCGCGTTCAGCCCGAAGATCGGGGTGTACACCGCGACCGCGTCGACCGGCTCGAGGTGGCTGACCAGACCCGCAACCGGGCTGCCCATCGAAACACCCGACACCGCAACGGTGCTCGCTTGCGGGCGTAACCAACGCAGCACCGCCCGCACCTCGGACACGACCCGAATCATGCCCGCGAGGTTGTTCAGCGGATCCATGTTCGGATAGACCGGCCATCGGTTGCGCCGGACTCCGCAGCCGGGCTGCACCGGCAATGCGATGTTGTACCCGAGCCGCTCCTGAAGTCGCCGCGCGCGCGAGAACACCAAATCGATCGGCTGGCCTTGGCCGGCGCCGTGCACCCACACCAGCCACGGCCGCGGCTCGTCCGAGCTGCGGCACAGGTGGACCACCGCGGCGGCGGGCCCGCCGAATCCGACCAACGCGGCGGGCAGGTGCGGATCGTGTTCGAATGTCAGCTGCTCGTAGCGGGACCGCCCGAACCGGCGCCGGCGCACCGTTTTCGGTCGCAGCGGATCGGGTTCGACGTACACGTCGGCCACCGCCGCCGCGGTCAGCTCATCGGCGACGGCCGCGCAGGACTCGACGGTGCGCTCGAGCTTGGGCGGCGGCGCGGTCAGCGTCATCGCGGTCAGCGCCAGCTCGTCGAGCACCACCTCGCCGAGCTGCCGGGGCCCGCTGCGGGACAGCGGCTTCCACTCGCCGAGCTCGTCGACGGCGGCGCGTGCCCGCGGCACCACCCCCGCGAAGTCCCGGCCGATGCGGTAGGCGCGCTCGGCCGTCCTCACGCGAGCTTGAACCCCGCATAGCCGGCGTCGACGACCTCGTCGCACCGGCGCCGGTACTCGGGAATGCCTGCGGTGTAACCCATGTACATCCGCTTCTTGGCGGGCACGTTGCCCCCGTTGTACCAGGAGTTGCACGTCGGGTGGACGAGCACCGTGGGCGCTACCAGCTCAGCGGTGTGCTCGATCCACTCCCGCTGGGCGTCGGGCAACGCCTCGATCGTGGAGTATCCGTTGGCTCTCAGGTACTCGATGCAGTCGCCGATCCATTCGACGTGGTGTTCGAGCGCGGTCACGAAATTGCTTGCCGGGGCCGGGCTTCCGGGCGCCTGAACGATGAACAAGTTCGGGAACCCGGCCACCGCGATACCGAGGTAGGCATACGGGCCCTCCGTGGACCAGAAGTCGGCCAGCGACATCCCGTCGCGGCCGGTGACCGAGATCCGCGTCATCGCCCCCGTCATCGCGTCGAACCCGGTGGCGTAGATGATCGCGTCGAGCTCGTAGGTGCCCTGCTCGGTGCGGATCCCGGTCGGGGTGACCTCGACGATCGGGCCCTTGCGCAGGTCGACGAGCGTGACGTTGTCGCGGTTGAACGTCTGGTAGTAGCCCTGGTCGATGATGGGGCGCTTACATCCGAACGGGTGCGTCGGGGTCAGCGCCGCCGCGGTGGCGGGATCCTCGACGATGCGGGCCACGGCCTCGCCGTACAGCTTGGCAGCCATCTGGTTGGCCTCGATGTCGAAGAACACGTCGCCCCAGCTGAGCGCGCCGATGATGCCGCCCTCGTCGATCGCGCGCAGTTGCTCCTCGCGCGACGCGGACTTCAGCGGCGGTTTGGTCATCATCTCGAACATCACCGAGAAGGCGCTCAGCCGGGCCGCGCCGACCGCGTGTTCGCGTTGGGCAGCGCGGATCTCGGCGTAGTTCGCCTTCAGCTCGTCGAGTTCACCGTCGTCGAACGGGCGCACCTCCCACGGCAGCGTGTAGGCGGGTGAGCGTTGGAACACGGTGAGGTGCTCGGCCTGCTGGGCGACCACCGGAATCAGTTGCACGCCGGTCGAACCCGTGCCGATCACGCCGACCCGCTTGCCGGTGAGGTCGACGTCGTGCTTGGGCCACCGGCTGGTGAACAGCGAAAGTCCACCGAAGGTATCCATACCGGCGATCTCCGGTTCCTTGGGCACCGACAGGATGCCCGTGGCTGCGACGACGAACGGTGCGGTCAGCGTGTCCCCCGCCGCGGTGCGCACCTCCCAGCGCGAGGCGGCCTCGTCGAAGGTCATCCCGGTCACCTCGGTGTGGAACCGGATATCGCGCCGCAGGTCGAGGCGGTCGGCGACGAAATTCAAGTAGGCCTCGATCTCGGGTTGGCGGGGCATCGTCTCGGTCCACACCCACTCCTGCTGGATCTCGTCGGAGAAGCTGTAGGAGTACTCGATGCTCTCGATGTCACAGCGCGCACCCGGATACCGGTTGAACAGCCATGTGCCGCCGACGTTCTCGGCCTTCTCCAGAACGACGGTGCGCAGGCCTTGCTCGCGCAACCGATGCAGCGCGTACAGACCGGAGAACCCGGCGCCGATGACGATCGCATCGAAGCGGGCAGTGTCGGATTTGGTCACAGATCGGCACCTCACGTCCAGGAAGTCGAGATTACTGTAACTATTACAGTATTGCGCCGGTCGGCTGGCCGGTTTCCGACAAACGACTCGGTCTAGTAGTTCCTGAAACCACTACTGTAAGCTCTTCCATTAGTTCGCGACGAGGGAGGCGGCTCGGCATGAAAGTACCGTTCACCTGGAAGGTCACCGGCTGGTTCATGGTCGGCTGGTCGGCCGAGTACGCACCGGGCGACGTGCGCCCGCTGCGGTATTTCGGTGAGGACCTGGTGGCCTATCGCGACGAATCCGGTGAGCTGCATGTGTTGTCGGCGCACTGCCGCCATCTCGGCGCGCATATCGGCCACGGCGGCACCGTCGTCGGCGACTGTGTCGAATGCCCCTTCCACGGCTGGCGCTGGGGCCCCGACGGCACCAACCGCTACATCCCCTACCAGCCTGACCGACCCAACAAGGCGTTGCGTCTGCGCGTCTACCCGGTCGTCGAGCAGTACGGCTGCGTATTCGCCTGGTATCACCCCGACGGCGAAGCGCCGAAGTGGGAGCTGCCCGACCTGTTCCACAAGTTCCCGCAGTTTCCGACCGATCCGGAGGCGTATTACCGCCCGTACCCCGAGTTCTCCAGCCGCGCCGAGCGCGAACCGGTGCATCCGCAGATCGTCGCCGAGAACGGGCCTGACAGCGCGCATTTCCGCTACGTCCACGGCGCCACCGTCACGCCGGTCTGCCTGAACTGGGAGGCCGTCGACGAGGAATGGCGCTTCCTGACCGGTTGGCCCGACGCCCGCAGCGACGACCCGGACAAGATGGCGCTCTACATCCACAGCCACTTCTCCGGGCTGGGCTTTGCGATCAGCGCGTTCGAGGGTTCCTCCAACCACCGGCTGATCTTTGCCTGTACGCCCGTGGAGGACGGCTGCTCGGACATGTTCTATTCGATCTGGTGGCCGCGGCTGCCCGGGGACACCTCCGACGTGCCGCCGGAGCAGGTGCGCCAGCAGGTGGAGCGGCAGTTCATGGGCACGGTGTGGGACGACCTCAACATCTGGCGTTATCAGGAGTACATCGAAAAGCCCGCGCTGTCGAAGGTGGATGCCAAGCCCTACATGGCCATGCGCAAATGGGCGACGCAGTTCTATGAAGTGCCTGCGTCATCATAGCCGTGACCGACTTCGTCGACGGCCGCGAACTGTTCGTGAGGGCGACGATGACCGATGCGCAGGGCAACGTACTATCCGAGGCCAACGGTCTGATGACCAAACTGCTCGCCCACCAGCCTTGAAAGGCACCCTTGAAAGGCCCACTGTCTGTGACCACACAGTTCACCGTCCCCGCCGCCGCCGACACCGTCGTCGCCTCGATCGGCGATCGGGAGTTCATCATCCAGGGCAATCGGCGCTACACCTATGCGCAGGTCGTCGAGCGCGCCAACCGGCTCGCCGCCTACCTGCACTCGCGCGGACTGGGATGCCACACCGAACGCGCAGACCTGCAGGGTCACGAAGTGGGCCAGGATCTGCTGGGCATCTACGCCTACAACGGACCCGAGTACGTCGAGGCGATGCTCGGCTCCTGGCGCGCCCGGGTCGCGCCGTTCAACGTCAACTACCGCTACGTCAAAAACGAGTTGCAGTACCTGCTGAACGATTCGGGTGCGACGGCGCTCGTGTACCACGCGGCGTTCGCTCCCCGGGTCGCCGAGGTGCTTCCGAAGCTGCCGAAGCTGCGGGTGCTCATCCAGATCGCCGACGACTCCGGTAACGACCTGGTCCACGGCGCGGTCGACTACGAGTCGATCGTGGCATCGGGATCGGCGCAGCCGCCGCCGGTCGAGCCGTCGCCCGACGATCTGTATGTGCTCTACACCGGCGGCACGACGGGCATGCCGAAGGGTGTGCTGTGGCGCCAGCACGACATCTTCATGACGTCGTTCGGCGGGCGCAACATGGCCACCGGCGAGCTCACCACCTCCTATGACGAGATCGCCAAACGCGTCGCGGAAAACCCGGGCACCAAGATCTTCACCCTGCCGCCGCTGATGCACGGGGCCGCGCAGTGGGCCGTGATGACGGCGCTGACCACCGGCCAGGCCGTGGTGTTCTCCGAGACACCGTCGCGGTTCGACGCCGACGAGGTGGTGCGCACCATCGAACGCGAGCAGGTGCTTGCGGTGCAGGTGGTCGGCGACGCCATGGCACGGCCCCTGGCCGACGCGATCGAACGTAGCTCGGCCGATCTGTCGTCGATGGCGGTGGTGGCCAACGGCGGTGCGCTGCTCACCCCGACCGGAAAGCAACGGCTGATCGACGTCAAGCCCGGCCTGATCGTGATGGACGGCGTCGGGTCGTCGGAGACCGGTATCCAGATGAACCACATGTCGGCGCCCGGCGCGGTGTCGACCGGCAAGTTCAACGCCGGCCCGGACACCTTCGTCGCAGCGGAGGACCTCAGCACGATCCTGGAACCGGGCCACGACGGTATCGGCTGGCTCGCCCAACGTGGTTATGTACCACTGGGTTACAAGGGCGACGCGGAAAAGACGGCCAAGACGTTTCCGGTGATCGACGGGGTGCGCTATTCGATACCCGGCGACCGCGCCCGTCACCTCGCCGAAGGTGGGATCGAACTGCTCGGCCGCGACTCGGTGACCATCAACTCCGGTGGCGAGAAGATCTTCGTCGAGGAAGTGGAGACGGCGCTGCTGTCACACCCGGCGGTGGCCGACGTCGTGGTGTCGGGCCGGCCCAGCGAGCGGTGGGGCCAGGAGGTGGTCGCGGTGGTCTCGCTCGTTGACGGGGCCAGCGCCGACGCGCAGGAGCTGATCGAGCACGCCGCGAATTCGATTGCGCGCTACAAGCTTCCGAAAGCGGTGGTGTTTCGTCCGACGATCGAACGCAGCCCGGCCGGCAAGGCGGATTATCGGTGGGCCCGCGAGCAGGCGGTCAGCGAGGCCTGAGCCTGAGCCGACGCCGGGTCCGGTTGCGCGCCATCCGCAGTCCGAGCGTGGTGGTGACCCGTATCGACCTGGTGAACGGCGGCGCGGCGCGGCCGGTGATGGTGAACGGCAAGTCGGTGCCGACCACCGTGCGGTAGTGGCTGAACGCGTCGAACCCGGCCTTGCCGTGGTAGGCACCCATGCCGCTGCGCCCGACACCGCCGAACGGCGCTGCTGACGGGATCATCTGCGCGGCAAAGTCATTACGCGCGACACCCCCGCTGCGGGTGTTACGTATGAAGCGTCGGAAGTCGCCGTTGTCGGGGCCGAACCAGTATGCGACGAGCGGCGCCGGACGCTGACTGACGTAGTCGATGGCCTCGTCGAGGTCCGAATAGGGCCGCACCACCAGCGCCGGGCCGAACACCTCGTCGGTCATGACCGCCATCCCGTCGTCGACGTCGCGCACGATGGTGGGCGCGATCTTGCGAGTCGCACGGTCCGGCAGCGATTCGCCCACGGGCGCCACCGATTCGACGGTCGCCCCCTTGGCCCGGGCGTCGTCGATCAGCGCCACCACCCGGTCGAAATTGGCGTCGTTGACCGAGGAGCAGTAGTCGTCGTTTGCCACGATCGACGGGAACATGCTGCGCCAGGTGTCGCGCACGATGCCGACGAACGCGTCCACCCGGTCGTCGGGTACGAAGACATAGTCGGGGCACACGCAGACCTGACCGCCGTTGATCATGCGCGCCTGGGCAATTCGGGTTGCCGAACGTGATAGGTCGGCGTCGCGGGACACCACGACGGGGTTCTTGCCGCCGAGTTCCAGCGTCACGGGTACCAGGTTGTCGGCCGCCGCGCGCTGCACCAACGCACCCACCGACGGCGATCCGGTGAAGAACAGGTGGTCGAACGGCAGCCCGGCGAAGGCGGCGGCGACGTCGGGACCGCCGGTCACCACATCGAGTTCGGCGGCGTCGAAGTACCTCGGCGCCAACGTCTTCATCAAATCGGCGGTACGGGGCGTGATCTCCGACATCTTGATCATCGCCCGGTTTCCCGCCGCGAACGCTGCCGCGGCCGGCAACACCACCAGATTCACCGGGAAGTTCCAGGGCCCGATGATGCCGACCACGCCGAGCGGGCACGGCTGCACCTCTGCCCGCAGCCCGAACAGCCGGGCTGCCCGCATCAGCTTGGTCGTTCGCATCCACTGCCGCACATGGGATCGCGTGTGTTCGATCACCGAGATCATGCCGAGGATCTCGGTGAACATCGACCCGGCCTTGGGCCGGGTGCCGTAATCGGCGGCCATCGCGTCGGCGAACGCATCGGCGTTGTCGAGGACCAGCGCGAGCAACCGGTCGATGCGGTTGCGGCGCACCGCGACCGACGGTGGCCCGTCTTGGTGGAAGGCGTCTCGTTGCCGATCGAGCGCGACGCGCATCGCGACGGCGGACCTGTCAGTGGTGGTGCTGCTGCTCATTGCGGCCGCCGTTTCCGAAGTCGTTGTCTTGCAGACCAGAATTGTTTACTGTCGACCTTACTGTCGGCCATTCGATGATACGACGGTGGCGCGTTGCGATGGGAGAAGTGAGGGCGGATGAACAAAGAGCGACGCAAGATCGTCGTCGTCGGCGCGGGATCCGGAATCGGAGCGGCCGCCGCAGCGCACTTTCACGACCAAGGCGATCACGTCCTCGCAGTCGACGTGCGCGAGCACGACACGCTTGCCACGGAGCGCGCGCGCTGCGATCTGCGCGACGCCACCAGCATTCGCGCGCTTCTCGACCGGATCGGCCCCGGCTGGGACATGCTGGCGCACGTCGCAGGCGTTCCGGGCACGGCACCGCCGGCCGACGTGCTCACGGTCAACTATCTCGGCATGCGCCTAATGGCGGAAGGCATGCTGCCGCTGCTACGGCAGGGCGGATCGATCGTGGCCGTCGCGTCGACGGCGGCGTTGGGCTGGGACCAACGCACCGGACTGCTCACCGGTCTGCTCGAGCTCACCGACGCACACGCGGTGGCGAAATGGCAGGCGGCCCAAGACCCGGACTATCCGGTGTACAGCACGTCCAAGCAGGCCGTGATCCTGTACGGTAAGCGCCTCGCCGGGCCGGCGTGGACCAAGTACGGCGTGCGGGTGAACACGGTGAGCCCCGGACCGGTCGAGACGCCGATCCTCACCGACTTCGAACAGACGATGGGCAAGGACGTTCTCGATATGTGTCGGGCCACGGTCGGGCGCCATGCCACGGTGGACGACATCGTGCCGGTGATCGACTTTTTGGGCTCCCCTGCGGCGCGCTGGATCACCGGCCAGGACATCCAGGTCGACGCCGGCTTCATCAACTCGATGGTCGCGGGCGCACCTGTCCAGCTCTGAACCACCTGCAGCTATGCTCGCGAAGCCCTATACTGTAAGCTTTACAGTACCTGTGGCAGGTTACCTGTCCCCGATCGAACCGAGGGAGATCAGCCGTGGATAGCCCCGTACAGGACGTCACGGTCGACGACACCTTCGACCTGCTTCGCGATCCCTATCCTTTCTTCGCGCAGAAGCGCAGGGACACCAGCGGGGTATTCCGCGGCAGCGTCATGGACTGGTCCAAGGCGCCGCAGGCCATGCCGGAAAACCTCTATGCCGCAGTGTCTTTCGATGCGGTCAACCGGGTGTTCCGGGACGGCAAGGTGTTCAACTCACAGATCTATGACCACACCATCGGCCTGTTCATCGGACCGACGATCCTGGCGATGGAAGGCAAGGCGCACTGGGATCACCGCAACCTGGTTTCCAAGGCGTTCAAAACGAGGTCGTTGTCTCGCTGGGAGCCAGAGATCGTCCGACCGGTCGTCACCGCGCTGATCGACGAGTTCATCGACGACGGGCACGCCGACCTGGTGCGAGACTTCACCTTCGAATTCCCGACCCGGGTCATCTCCCGGCTTTTGGGGTTGCCTGAAGACGATCTGCCGTGGTTCCGCAAACGAGCCGTCGAACTGATCAGCTACCACGTCAAATACAAGCGGGCCTTCGAAGCATCCGCCGCGCTGAAGGACTACTTCCTGAACCAGATCGACCAACGCAGATCCAAACCGACCGAGGACATCATCGGCGATCTCGTCACCGCCGAGATCGACGGCGAGAAGCTCAGCGACGAAGCCATCTACTCGTTCCTGCGGCTGCTGCTGCCCGCCGGCCTGGAAACCACCTACCGATCCTCGGGCAACCTGCTGTACCTGCTGCTCACCCACCCCGAGCAGTTCAGGGCCGTACAGCAAGACCGCGAGTTGATCGGGGCGGCCATCGAGGAGGGGTTGCGGTTCGAGACACCGCTGACCACCGTGCAGCGCTCCGCCACCGAGTCGACCGAACTGGCCGGGGTCGAGATTCCGCAGGGGGCGATCATCGACGTGTGCATCGGATCGGCGAACCGCGACGAAAACCGTTGGGAGCGCTCCGAGGAGTTCGACATCTTCCGCGAACGCACGCCGCATATCTCGTTCGCCGCGGGTGAGCACACGTGTATGGGTCTGCACCTCGCGCGGATGGAGACCCGGGTCGCCCTGGAATGCCTGCTGGACCGGCTCACCAACGTCGAACTCGTCACCGACGACAACCCGCACATCTGGGGTCAGCCCTTCCGTTCACCGACCGCGATCCCGGTGACGTTCGACGCCGCGGGATGAGCTGTGGCCAAGAAGGCAGCAGCGCCCGACCGGAAGCGACGGGATCGCGGCTCGATCAGCGCTGACGAAATCATCAACGGCGCTTTCGAAGTCGCCGCGGAGGTGTCGATCGACAACCTGAGCATGCCGCAGTTGGCGAGGCATCTGGGCGTGGGCGTCACGAGCATCTATTGGTACTTCCGACGCAAGAACGATCTGCTCGACGCGATGACCGACCGCGCATTGGAACGATTCGAGTTCACCGCGCCGTCGATCGACGCATCGAACTGGCGGGCGTCGCTGCGACAGCACGCCCACACGATGCGGCGCCGCTTCCGCGGCGACCCGATCATGTGCGACCTCGTCCTGATCCGCGGACAGTTCGGCAGCCAGGCGGTGCACGGCGCGCTGCAGAAGATCGAGCAGCCGCTCGCGGCGCTGGTCCAGGCGGGCCTGACCCCGCAGCAGGCCGTCGAGATTTACGGTGCGATCTCGCTGCACACCCGCGGTTCGGTGGTGCTGGAGCGGCTGCAGGAAAAGACCGAGGGGTTTCCCGCTCAACGCACCGGCGGCGACCGCTACATCGGGTTCGCCGACGACATCGACTACGACTACATCCTCGACAGCATCCTGGATCAAGCCGAGGCCCTGATCGCCGCCGCCTGATCTGGCGATTTCGGTGCGCTAACCTGCGCTCAACGCATGTTTCCGCGCCGAAATCACTACTTGCGGGGTGTGCGGTGCGCGATCGTCTTGGTCTCCAGGTACTGCTGGAAGCCCTCGATGCCGCACTGGCGGCCGACCCCGCTGTGCTTGTACCCGCCGAACGGCGCGTCGGCGCCGTAGAACATTCCGCCGTTGACGCCGAACGCCCCGGTGCGGATCCGCCGGGCGATACTCATCCCGCGCTCGTGCGAGCGTGAGATCACCGCTCCGGCAAGGCCGTAGGCGCTGTCGTTGGCGATGCGCACCGCGTCGTCGTCGTCCTCGAACGGCAGCACGATCAACACCGGACCGAACACCTCCTGCTGCGCGATCGCAGCGCCGTTGTCGACGCCGACGATCACGGTGGGCGCCACGAAGTGGCCCGCGGCCAGATGCTCCGGTAGGCCGTCCACCGTGCCGCCGCCTGTGGTGATCTCGGCACCCCCGTTGCGTGCGCCGTCGATCGCGGCCAGCACCCGATCCTGCTGCGCGGCGCTGATCACCGGCCCGACAAGGGTTTCCGGCTGTACCGGATCACCGACCGGGACGGCCTGATAGGCGGCGGTGATGTTGGCGACCGTGTCGTCGAACAGCGACTTGTGCACCAGCATGCGGGTGGTGGCCGCACACGCCTGTCCGGCGTGCACACACACGCCAACCGCCGCACCGATCACCGCGGCCGGGTTGGCGTCCTCGAGCACGATCGCCACCGACTTGCCGCCGAGCTCCAGAAACATCCGCTTCATGGTGTCGGCGCCTTGACGCATCAACAGCTTGCCGACGGCGGTCGACCCGGTGAACGAGATCATGTCGACGCGGGGATCGGTGCCCAGCAACCCGGCCACCTCATTGGAAGCGGTCGGCACGACGTTGAGGACGCCGGCGGGAATATCGGTGTGCTCGGCGACGATCCGGCCGAGCCGCGTCGCGTTCCACGGCGTGTTCGGATCGGGTTTGAGCACGACGGTGTTGCCGGTTGCCAGCGCGGGTCCGAGCTTGTTGAGGATGACCTCGATCGGGAAGTTGGACGGCGTGATCGCGCCGACGACCCCGACCGCTTCCTTGACCACCGTGCGCACGTTGCGCTCGCCGAACAGCCCGCCGCCGTCGAGTCGGCGTTCCCATTCGAAGGTGTCGATCAGGCCCGCGGGATAGCGCAACGCATCGGCCAGCGGCCAGTCGAGTTGGGCCGACTGCGTCGTCATCACCGGGCAGCCGACCTCGGCGATCAATTCCTCGCACAGATCGTCTCGCTCGGCCTCGATCGCGGCCTGCAACTGTTCCAGGCAGCGCTTGCGCAACTCGCGGTTCGTGGACCAGTCGGTTTCGTCGAAGGCGCGTCGAGCGGCCGCGATGGCCCTGGCCATGTCCTGCGGATCGGCGGCAGCGGTGCTGCCCAGCACCAAACCCGTTGCGGGGCTGACGTTGTCGAACTGCGCGCCGGACGTGGCCGCGACAAGTTGACCGTCGATGAGCATGCGGCTCTCGGCCCGACCGGCCGCTCGGCGTCCGACGTCAACGCTGGTCTCGGTCCGTTCCTCGGCGCCGCTCACCCGCACCTCGTACAATCGGAGACTGCGGGACGCTCAACGGTAAACATTACAGTAGGATAATTCAAAGCCAGCGCTGGCGTGTCGAGAGGGCCGATTTGATCAAGGTGATGCAGGGCGTTCGCGTCCTCGAGGTCGCACAGTTCACGTTCGTTCCCGCGGCGGGTGCGATTCTCGCCGATTGGGGCGCCGACGTGATCAAGGTCGAGCATCCGGTGCGCGGTGACACCCAGCGGGGCTTCATCAACATGGGCGGCTTCCAGATGGACCCGAACCGTCATCCGCTGATCGAGCATCCCAACCGCGGCAAGCGCAGCGTGGGTATCGACGTGTCCAAACCCGAGGGTCAGGAAGTGCTCTACGAGATCGCCAAGACCGCCGACGTCTTCCTGACCAACTACCTGCCGGCGCAGCGCCAGAAGCACAAGTTCGACATCGAGCACATCCGCACGGCGAACCCGAACATCATCTACGCACGCGGCAGCGCCTACGGCGACAAGGGACCCGAACGTGACGTCGGCGGTTTCGACGGCACGGCGTTCTGGACCCGAAGCGGCGTCGGCCACGCGCTGACGCCGGAGGAGATCGGCGGCGCGCTGTCGCAGGGGATTCCGGCGTTCGGCGACTCGATCGGCGGAATGAACATCGCGGGCGGGATCTCGGCGGCGCTGTTTCACCGCGAGCGCACCGGCGAGGCGGTCGAGCTCGACGTCTCACTGCTGAGCACCGCATGGTGGGCGGCCGGAGCCAGCGTCACACAGGGTATGGAGACCGGCGAGACCATGCGATCGCTGATGCCCGATTCGGTGGGGCCGACGGTGAACCCGTTCCTGGGTAACTACCTGACCTCCGACGGCGGCACCATCAACCTGTGCATCGTCAGCCCGACCGGCTACATCCGGGACGCGTTCGAGCACCTCGGGCTGCCGGAGCTGGCCGACGATCCCCGCTTCAACGAGGTGATGCCGCTGATCGAGAACGCCGCCGCCGCAGTGGAACTCATCGCCGATTCAATCCGTAGCAAGCCGTTCGACTACTGGCGCGAGCACCTCAAGACCATGAAGGGTCAGTGGGCGCCGTTCCAGAGCCTGATCGACCTCGCGGGCGACGAGCAGGCGGTCGCCAACGACATGATCGTCGAGGTGGAGGCCGGCGACGGCGGAGAGCCGTTCAAGGTGGTTCGCGGCCCGGTCCAGTTCAACCACGAACCCCTCGAGACCACCCGGGCGCCCCAGGCCTCCGAGCACACCGAGATCGTGCTGATGGAGATCGGCATGGACTGGGATCGCATCGAGAAATTCAAGGACGCCGGCGCCATCGCCTGACCCCCGACCGAAAACCCGGCTGACCTGCGGTCATTATCTGCGGAAAAAAGCGACCCGCACATGCCGCCGTGAGTAATCATGGTGGTCACTGGCGGGGAAGGGAACCGGGTGATGGTCGGTCCGGTGGCCGAGGCCACCGATCGGTGTGGGACATGCGGGAACGAGCTCAGGATCAACGCTCGCTTCTGCGATGAATGCGGTGCACGTATATCGACGACGGCCTCCCCCGGCGAGCGCAAGCAAATCACCGTCCTGGTCATCGACGTCGTCGGGTCGATGAAGCTTGCTTCGGCCCTCGATCCGGAACGGCTCCGAGAACTCATGAACGAATTGTTCAATCGGGCCGCCGCTGTAATCCAGCGCTACCAGGGCACGGTCGACAAGTTCACGGGAGACGGCCTGATGGCCCTTTTCGGTGCGCCCCTTGCGCTCGAGGATCACGCGTTGCGTGCCTGCATCGCAGCACTGGAGATACAGGAGGTCAACAAGTGCCTGGCCGACGAAGTCCGCCGCAGCGACGGAATCGAGCTGCAGCTTCGCGTCGGCCTGAACTCGGGTGAGGTGATCGCCGGTGACATCGGGGCCGGTCCGGGCAGTTATACCGCTGTGGGCCATCCCGTCGGCATGGCGCAACGCATGGAAGCCGCCGCACCCCCGAACGGGGTGCTGTGTTCGCAGGTCACCGCTGCGCTCGTCGAAAGCGTCGCGACGCTCGGTCCGGTCGAGGAGGTCGTCGTCAAGGGCGAAGCCAGGCCGGTGCCGGCTCGCCGGCTCCTAGCGGTCGAGCCCGGTAAGAAGGTCGTGGGCCGCAACGAAGGTGCGATGTTGGGCCGTGATGCCGAGTTGGACTGGCTGCGCAAGTTTCTCGGCGCTAGTACCGGCGGCCTGGTGGCGGTCGTCGGTGACCCTGGGGTCGGCAAAAGCCGGCTGGTCGACGAGTTCGCAGCGATCGCAGCCACTGACTGCGTCGACGTCGTCACCGCCCGTTGCGAAGCACACACCAAAACACTGGCCTTTCATGCGCTTTCGCGGATGCTACGGGCAATGTTCCCGGTCGAAGGACTCAGCGACGCTGACGCCAGAGAACTCACGGTCGCGCAGTACAACGGCCTTCTGCCGCCGCAATCGCCCGATGCTCAGATGCTGTTCGAGGCGATGGGCATCGCCAGATCCGATGCCGAGCCACTTCCCGTCACGATTGACGGCAGGCGCAGGAGACTGGTCGACGTGATGGCGCAGGCTGCGCTCGCGCGACCAACGCGCACAGTCTTCATCCTCGAAGATGCTCACTGGATAGATGCACCAAGTGACGAGGTGCTCTCCCAATTCGCCGCCACCCTCAACGTAACGAACTCGACGTTTGTCGTCACCTGTCGACCGGAGTTCCATGGTGCACTGCGCCAGAGTTCTCGTCATGCGATTACCCTTGCGCCGCTGACGGGTTCGACGACGGCGTCCCTCGTCGAGCAGTTGCTCGGCAATGACCCATCCCTCAAATCGCTCACCGACCGCGTGGCGAGGGCAGCGCTGGGTAACCCGTTTTTCGCAGAGGAGATTGTGCGCGATCTAGCGGGCGGCGGGGTGCTGACCGGAAGCCGTGGCGACTATCGGCTGGCCCACGACATCAGCGAAATCAGCGTGCCGGCCACCGTTCAAGCGGTTCTCGCCGCCCGCATCGACCGGCTGCCCACCGAGGCGAAGTCGATTCTGAACGCGGCTGCGGTGATCGGTAACGGGTTCGGCCTGGAGACCCTGAGCGCTCTCCTGCCCGACGCCCAGCCGTCGCGGCTAGCCGACCTGGTGTCGGCCGAACTCATCGATCAGACGGAATTTGTTCCGAGACAGCGATATTGCTTCCGCCATCCGCTGGTACGCACTGTGGCCTATGAATCACAGTTGGCCGCTACCCGCGCGCAGGCGCACCGACGACTGGCCGCTGCTGCCAAAGGTCATGATCCAGCAACCGCCGACGAGAACGCTGAGCTCATCGCCACACATTACGAGGCCGCGGGCGACCTGGTCGACGCGTACCACTGGCATATGCGCGCAGCTGAATGGCTCGCGCTGCGCGACCTTCAAGCAGCCCGCACCCGTTGGGAAAGCGCACGAAGCATCGCCGATCGGTTGTCCGACGCCCACGACGACATCGCCGCCATGCGCATCGCCCCGCGCACGATGCTCATCTCGAAGGCCGTTTTCGTCGGCCACGACGTCGACGCCGACGAGCAGTTCCAAGAATTTCGCGATATGACGACACAGGCTGGGGAATTGCTCTCCCTTGCGATCGGGATGGCAGGCCGCGTCATCTCGCTCGCCAACAACGACGTTCGGATACCCGAAGCGGCAGAACTCGCTGAGGAGCTGAACAGCATCGTCGGCCGACTCGACTGCGACGACCAAACGGCCGGGGTCATCCTGTTCGCGATCGCCTATGCACACTTCACCGCTTGTCATTTCGACGCTGCCCTGAAGATGACCCAACGTGTCACCTCTGAGCTCGAACATGCGGCACCGATGGAGCTTGCCCTGAGCATCGCCGTCCGCGGTGGGATCGAGACTTTGACCGGTGATCACGAGAACGGTCGCCGACACATGCTGGCGAGCTACGAAAAGGCCAGAGAATTGCCGCCCGCCAGTCAGGCGATCGTCTGGGCTTATTGGGGGGTCATGGCAGCCGTCGGCATGTACAAGCCGACCGAGATTGTCGACGCCATGCGTGAAAACCTGACTCGTGCCACGTCGTTTGGTGACCTGTTCTGCATTACCGCCGCGCAGTGGGCTACCGGGGTCGTCTTGTTGCGCACCGACGATTCCGCCCGCGCCGAAGCCATCGAGCTCTTGGAAGGCGCTCGCGCCAATATCTACGAACACAGCTTGTTCACGGTCGCGCTGCCTGCAATTGTGGCGGATCTTGCCATGGCCACCGCATCCAAAAGGCGTCGAGACGAAGCCATCATCGAATTGCGTGAATGCTTCGACGTGCATACCACGCGGGGCATTCGTCTCATCGCCGGCCGCGCGGGTGAAGCCCTCGTCGAGCTACTCGTCGAGAGGTCCGGCTCAGACGACCTTGCTGAGGCACAACGCACCATCGACAACCCACTCGCCCGCCATCCCGACATACCCGCGATGGATCTGTGGTGGCTGCGGTCGCGGGCGCTGTTGGCCGAGGCGAAGGGCAACCACGCAGGGTATAGCGAATTTACTAACCAGTACCTTGCGCTATGCGAAAAGCTCAATGCCCGCGGTCGGATCGACGAGGCGCGACAAATGGTCGCTCGACGCCCTGAACACCAGGAGTAACGGTGGCAACGATTCTCGCGTACACCTCGCCGGCCCTCGGCCACCTTCTGCCGATGAGCGCGGTCCTGTCCGAGCTTGCCCGCCGAGGGCACATAACCCATTTACGGACACTGTCATCCGGCGTCGAAACCGGACGGTCCCTGGGGTTCGAGACGGAAGCGATCGATCCCGACATCGAAGCGATCACCCAAGATGACTGGCGGGGATCGAATCCGATCGCGGCGTTGAGAATCTCTGCGTCTGTGTTCAGCAGCCGCGCCGAACACGAAGTCGACGACCTCGCCGCCGCGAAGGCTCGGGTGATGCCGGACGCTCTGCTTGTCGACGTGAACTGCTGGGGCGCACTCAGCGCCGCCGAGGCGAACGACACGCCGTGGGCGTCGTTCTGTCCGTACACGCCGCTGCTCCGCTCACCCGGGGTACCGCCCTTCGGGCTGGGCCTTCGACCGCTGCCCGGAGCGCTGGGCCGGGCGCGGGACGCCGCGGCGACGGCGGTGCTGCTGGCTCCCCTCGAACGGGTGGCGCGAACACCACTGAACGCCGTGCGAGCAAGGGTGGGCCTGGCACCGGTCAGATCGATGGACGAGTTTCTGCGCCGCGCCCCGCTGGTCCTGGTCGCGAGCGGGAAACCTTTTCAGTATCCGCAAACCGATTGGGGGGAAGCGGTTCACATGATCGGCCCCTGCACGCTCGACCCCGGTGCCGAGGTCGTTCCCGAATGGCTGTCGAAGATCGATCGACCGATTGTGCTCGTCACGGCCTCGTCGGAGAAGCAGGACGATGCCGACCTCATCTCGACCGCGATGACCGCACTGGCCGACGAGCCGGTTCACGTAGTCGCGACCGTCCCCGCCGGTGAGCCAACCAGTTTGCGTGCACCAGCGAACGCAACCGTGTGCCGGTACGTCCCTCACGGGTTGGTGCTCGGCCGATCGGTGTGCGCGGTCACCCATGGCGGAATGGGAGTGACCCAGAAGGCACTCAACCACGGGGTGCCGGTGTGCGTCGTGCCGTATGGACGAGATCAGTTCGAGGTCGCCCGACGGGTGGAAGTCGCGGGGTGCGGCACCAGATTGCCAGCCAAGAAGTTGTCGGTGCCGCGGCTGGCGGCGAAAGTTCGCGAAGCGATGACCATGGCCGAGGGCGCCAGACGCGTCGCAGCGGGTTTCGCGGCGACCGGCGGGTCCGCCCGGGCCGCCGACCTGTTCGAGCAACGTGTGCTGGCCCTGGCCTAACGGCAGCGCAAGTCTCTAAACGGGTTCGACCCGCACGGGCACACCGGTCAGCCACGCCATACCCGACAGCGCCTCCACATCGTCGGGGTTGCTCGACGTCAGCTGGTTGACGTTGGCGCCGCCGGCACGGTTGGCCAGTCGCCAGCCCCCGGTTCCCTTGTGCCCCCAGCCGTGAGGCACCGCGACCACCCCGGCGATCAGGTCCTTCGTCGTCAGCACCGGCACGGTGATCGCGCCGTAGGGCGAACTGATCCGCACCTCGTCGCCATCGGTGATGTCCTGTTCGGCCGCGTCGTCGACATGCATCAGCGCATGCTGGCGACGGTCACCGCGCATCAACAGCGGCGAGTTGTGCATCCACGAGTTCTCCGAGCGGGGCTCACGCAACCCGATCATCCGCAGCGGATAGCCGTCGGGAACCGCGCGCTGCGACAGTTTGGCGATCTCCGCCGCAATCCCCGGATGGGCCAACCGCACCCGACGCGACAGATACCCGACGGCCGTCCGCAACACCCCGGTGCGGATGTGCGGCGAGAGCACGACGCCGTGGGGATGGTCCTCGATCAACCGTCGCATCGTCAGCCCGCCGCGGCGCAGCCCGAACCGATCACCACCCTCCGACATCCGCACGAGCGCGTCGACGATCATCCGCGGCAACCCCTCGAAACCCACCGTGCGCAACACCTTCTGCACACCGGTGAATACCGCGAATGCCGGAACCCGACGACCCAACCGCCGGGCCAGCTCCTCGACGATCTCCCACTCCCCACGCGTCTTCCCCACCGGGTCCAGCACCGCCGCGGTCGCCTGCCGGAACGGCGTGGCCTGAAACCCTTGGAACGTATACGGAAAGTCGTCGCGTTCGTACATCGTCGTGACGGGCAGGATGTAGTCACAGTGCGCGCTGGTCTCGGTGACGTAAAAGTCAAGCGCGACAGACAGTTCCAGTTCACCGAGCGCTGCCTCGAGTTCCTCCCCGTTGGGTACCGACAGCACGGGATTACCGGCCGACACGAACATCGCCCGGATCTGGCGGTCGCCCGGCGTCGTGATCTCCTTGGCCATCAGCGCCGCCGGCTCCGAGCCGATCGCCGACGGGGTCCCGCTGATCCGCGATCGCTTTCGGCGGTAAGACCGCCGCATGATCGCACCCATCGCGACGTTCTGCCATTTCTGGCCGACGGTGTGCATCGAGCTGAACACCGAACCGCCGGGCACGTCGAGATTGCCGGACACCAGGTTCACCGCGTCGATCAGATAGGTGGTCAACGTGCCGTGCGTGCCCACGCAGGTGCCGAGCCTGCCGTAGACGGCCGCGCGCCGCGTGCGCACCAGGTCGCGCGCCAACGCGCGCACGCTGTCCGGGTCGATGCCAGTCTGGGTCGCCGTGACCTCCGGGGTGTAGGGCCGAGAGACGTCCCGCAGCCAGTCGACGCCGTCGGCCCGCCGGCTGAGCGCGGCGACGTCGACCATGCCGTCGGCGAACATCACCTGCAGCAGCGACAGCAAAAACAACGCGTCGGTGTCCGGGACGATGCCGAGCCATTCGAAGGCGGCCGCGGTCTCGCTGCGCCGCGGGTCGACGATCACCACGCGCCCACCACGCTTGACGACGTCGTGCATGCGATCCTTGATCCGCGGCGCGGTCAGGAAACTCCCGTGGGACACAAGAGGATTCGTGCCCATCATGACAAGCAGATCGGTTCTGGTCAGATCCGGGATCGGTACCGAGGTCGGCACGCCGTAGAGCAACTGGCTCGCGATGAGCCTGCTGTTGGTGTCCTGCGACGACGCCGTGAAGTAGTGAGCGTGGCGGCCGAGCCCCTTCGTGAACAGCAGCGCCGCGAAGACGTGCGCATAGCTGAACGCCCCGGGATTGCCCATGTACCAGCCGACCGCGCCGGAACCGTGGCGGCGCAGAATCTCCGACAATCGGTTCGCGATGTCGGTCATCGCCTCGTCCCAGCTGACCTCTTCGAATCCGGCCGGCCCGCGGCGCAGTGGCCTGGTCACCCGATCGGGATCGTTGACGACCTCGGTGAACGCGATGCCCTTCTGGCAGGCGAAGCCGGCCGACAGCGGGTGGTCCTTATCCGGGCGCAGCGCCGTCAGGCGTCCGTCCTCGACCGTGGCGATCATCCCGCACAACGGTTCGCAGATGCGGCAGAACGTCGGCTTGTGCTCAATCCGGGGCGACACGGCTAACAACGTTACTGTAAGAGTTACAGTTAAATCCGGCTTTTCGCCGTCGTATCGGCCGGGCAAGAACCCGGTCGCCGGGTTTAGTCCACCTTTACCCGGGAACCACCATCAAGTCGGCACCGTCGCGCCTCACTTCGCGCTGTCTCGGCCGACAGTGAGGAGATGGATGGTTCTCTACGTTTACCGGTGCGAATCTTGTTGCAGCACCGTCGAAAAGATGTATTCGATGCTGTCCCGACCGGATGTCGTCGAATGCCCGCAATGCCTGGGTGAGGCCCGACGAAGGATCGCGACCCCCCACCTCGCGCGCGCCGACAGCACCGCGATGGCGCTGCACGACGCCACCCGCGCGACAGCCGACCGCCCAGCGGTGGTGACCGCACCGCCACCGCCGCCGCGTCGTCAGAAGTTCACCACCAATCCGCTTCACCGCAAGCTCCCACGACCCTGAAGGAACTCTCATGCCAGAACTGGTGTTTCCGCTCGATTCGACCAAGAAGTTCACCGACCAGCAGGTAACCGGCCACAACCGATGGCATCCCAACATTCCCGCAGCCGTGACCGTCAAGCCGGGCGACTCGTTTCGGGTGCACTGCCGCGAGTGGTTCGACGGCTACATCAAAAACGACGACTCCGCCGAGGACATCCTCACCGCGCCGATGACCAAAGTGCATCCGTTGGCCGGCCCGATCGCCGTCGAAGGGGTCAAACCGGGCGACCTGCTGATGGTCGACCTCCTCGACGTGGGGCCACTACCGCAGGAGGACTCCGGTCCGCTGGCCGGCCAAGGCTGGGGGTACACCGGCATCTTCGCCAGGACCAACGGCGGCAGTTTCCTCGTCGAGCAGTTCCCCGATGCCTACAAGGCGGTCTGGGACTTCTCCGGCGAGAAGGCGACCTCGCGCCACGTGCCGGGTGTCGAGTTCACCGGCATGACCCACCCGGGGCTGATGGGCACCGCGCCGTCAGCGGAACTGCTCAACAAGTGGAACACCCGTGAGGCCGCGCTGATCGCGACCGACCCGAACCGCTTGCCGCCGTTGGCGCTGTCACCGGACCCCACCGATGCGGTCCTCGGCACGCTCACCGGCGATGCGTTCGACCGGGCCGCCGCCGAAGCCGCGCGCACCGCACCGCCGCGAGAAAACGGCGGCAACATGGACATCAAGAACCTGACCAGGGGCAGCCGCGTGTTCTTCCCGGTGTTCGTCGACGGCGGCCATCTGTCGGTCGGCGATCTGCACTTCTCCCAGGGCGACGGTGAGATCACCTTCTGCGGCGCCATCGAGATGGGCGGCTTCCTCGATCTGCGGGTCGATGTCATTCCCGGCGGGATGGAGACGTACGGGGTGAACGAGCATCCGATCTTCATGCCGGGCAACACCCCGCCGCAGTACTCGGAGTGGTTGTCGTTCTCCGGCACCTCGGTGACGCTCGACGGCGAGCAGCGCTATCTCGATTCGCAGCTGGCCTATCAGCGCGCATGCCTGCACGCGATCAACTACCTCACCAAGTTCGGCTACAGCCCGGAACAGGCATACCTGTTGCTCGGCGCCGCACCGATCGAGGGACGTTTCTCGGGTGTGGTCGACATCCCGAACTCGTGCGCCACGGTGTACCTGCCCACCGCGATCTTCGACTTCCCGATCGTGCCGTCCGCGGCCGGGCCGGTGCGCATCGATCCGGGCATCGGCGCCCCGCACGCGGCGTCGGGCTGACACCGAACCACAGGGGATACTGTAATCTTTACCGTTGGTATGAACCGCCGGCCGCAGACCAACGGAGGAACCCCTAATGTCGAACGATGTCGCGATCATCGGCGTAGGCCTGCACCCGTTCGGCCGGTTCGAGGGCAAGTCCGCAATGGAGATGGGCGTCGACGCGATCTTCGCCGCCGTCGACGACGCCGGTGTGCAATGGAAGGACATCCAGTTCGCCACGGGCGGCAGCTGGACGGTGGCCAACCCTGACGCGATCGTCGGCATGGTGGGGCTCTCGGGCATCCCGTTCACCAATGTCTTCAACGCGTGCGCGACGGCGGCCAGCGCGGCCAAGGCGTGTGCTGATGGAATTCGGTTGGGCGACTATGACATCGGCATCGCCGTCGGGCTGGACAAACATCCGCGCGGCGCGTTCACCGAGGATCCCGCGCTTGTCGGGATGCCGAGCTGGTACGCCGAGAACGGCCAGTACCTGACCACGCAGTTCTTCGGTATGAAAGCCAACAAGTACCTGCACGACCATGGCATCTCGCAGCAGACGCTGGCCAAGGTGGCCGCCAAGAACTTCCGCAACGGCGCGCTCAACCCGAACGCGTTCCGCCGCAAGCCGATCCCCGAGGACCAGATCCTCAACTCGACGATGTTGAACTATCCGCTGACCCAGTACATGTTCTGCGCACCCGATGAAGGCGCGGCCGCGGTGGTGATGTGCCGCGCCGACATCGCCGAGCGCTACACCTCCAAGCCGGTCTATTTGCGCGCGGTCGAGGTGCGCACCCGCCGCTACGGCGCCTACGAGGTCAACACCACGTTCGCACCGGTCGAGGAGGACGTCGCGCCCACCGTGTACGCCGCGCGCGCGGCCTTCGAAAAAGCCGGTGTGGCACCCCGTGACGTCGACGTCATCCAGTTGCAGGACACCGACGCCGGCGCGGAGATCATCCACATGGCCGAGTGCGGGTTCTGCGCCGACGGTGACCAGGAGAAGCTGTTGGCCGACGGCGCCACCGAAATCGGTGGCCCGATGCCCGTCAACACCGACGGCGGGCTGATCGCCAACGGTGAGCCGATCGGCGCGTCGGGGCTGCGCCAGATCCACGAACTGGTGCGCCAACTGCGCGGTGAGGCCGGTGACCGCCAGGTGCCGGGCGAACCGAAGGTCGGCTTCGCGCAACTCTATGGCGCTCCCGGCACCGCCGCCGCGACGATCCTGACGCTCTAATTTCATGCCGAGCAGACGCACAAGGCCCCAAAACGGCGGTGTTTGAGGGCCTTCTGCGTCTGCTCGCCGGGAAAGGGAACCTCATACATGACGCAGTTCACCGATGCGCCGATCTTCGACGCCGACCAGCACATGTACGAGACAGCCGACGCGCTGACGAAGTATCTGCCGGAGCGGTTTTCGCGTGCCGTGCAGTTCGCACAGTTCGGCCGGCACACCCGGATCGTGATCAACAACCGGGTCAACGACTTCATCCCCAACCCGACGTTCGAACGGGTGGCGGCGCCGGGTGCACACGAGAAGTTCTTCGCCGGTGAGAACACCGAGGGCCTGACGCTGCGCGAGATGCAGGGCCCGGCCATCGAAGCGCCTGCGGCTACCCGCAACCCCGCGGACCGCGTCAAGGAGCTCGACCGGCAGGGTGTCGTCGAGGCACTGAACTATCCGACGCTGGCCAGCCTGATCGAACACGCCACCGCCGATGATCCCGAATTGACCCTCGCCATCGTCCACGCCCTCAACCAGTGGATGGCCGAACACTGGACGTTCAACTACGGCAACCGGGTCTTCTCGACGCCGATCATCAACCTGTCCGAGGTCGACGGCGCGCAGCGCGAACTCGAGTACATTCTCGACCAGGGCGCCAAGGTGGCGTTGATCAAACCCGGTCCGGTCAACGGTCTTCGCGGCTGGCGCTCGCCAGCGCTGCCGGAGTTCGACCCGTTCTGGCGGGACGTCGAAGCGGCGGGCCTACCGATCGTGTTGCACGCCAGCTATCCCCCGCTCGACGACTACGTCGGCCGGTGGGAACCGCCGCACACGCAGAACTTCATGGCGCAGAGCGCGTTTCGGTGGATGGTACTCGGCCACCGCGAGATCTCCGACATGATCACCAGCCTGATCTGTCACGGCACGCTCACCCGCTTTCCGAAACTGCGTATCGCCAGCGTCGAGAACGGCAGCAGCTGGATCCATCCGCTGTTCGACGACTTCGCCGACCTGTACAAGAAGATGCCGCAGAACTTCCCCGAGCATCCACACGACGTGTTCCGGCGCAACATCTGGGTCAGCCCGTTCTGGGAGGGCTGTGTCGCCGACGTCGTCGACACGGTGGGCTGGGACCGTGTGCTGTTCGGCTCCGATTACCCGCATCCGGAGGGTCTGGCTGAGCCGAAAGGCTTTTGGCGGTACGCCGAGGGGATGGACGTGCGTCGCACCTACGATTTCATGGGCGACAACGCCCGCCGGTTCATGGGCCTGCCGATCGCCAACCCGTCCCCCGACGCCGTGCACCCGCCGGCGCCTGCCATGGCGTAAACCCCGCACGGCGGCGCGTCGCGTGGCAGACTTCTGCCCGAACACCGGAGGAAGGGGCCCCGCATGCCCACCATCACCACACGCGACGGCGTCGACATATTCTACAAGGACTGGGGCTCGGGCCAGCCGATCGTGTTCAGCCACGGCTGGCCGTTGTCGGCGGACGACTGGGACATCCAGATGCTGTTCTTCGTGCAGCACGGCTACCGCGTCATCGCCCATGACCGCCGGGGACACGGCCGCTCGGCACAGGTCGATCACGGACACGACATGGACCACTACGCCGACGATCTCGCCGCGGTGGTCGAGCACCTCGATCTGCGCGACGCGGTACACATCGGGCACTCCACCGGCGGCGGCGAGGTGGCGCACTTTCTTGCCCGCCACGGCCAGAGCCGCGCCGTCAAGGCGGTGCTGATCAGTTCGGTGCCGCCGCTGATGGTGCAGACCGACACCAACCCGGGCGGTCTACCGAAATCGGTATTCGACGATCTGCAGGCCCAACTGGCGGCAAACCGGTCGGAGTTCTTCCGCGCGCTGCCCGCCGGGCCGTTCTACGGGTTCAACCGCCCGGGTGCGGAACCGTCGGAGGCGATCATCGAAAACTGGTGGCGCCAAGGCATGATGGGCGGCGCGAAGGCTCACTACGACGGTATCGTCGCATTCTCGCAGACCGACTTCACCGAGGATCTCCAGAAAATCACCATCCCGGTCCTGGTGATGCACGGCGACGACGACCAGATCGTCCCCTACGAGAACTCAGGGCCGCTGTCGGCCAAGCTGCTGCCCAACGGAACCCTGAAGACCTATCCCGGTTATCCGCACGGCGCGTTCGTCACCCACGCCGACACCATCAACGCCGACCTACTGGAGTTCATCCGGTCGTGACATCACCCGGCGCGCCACCGTGCCGATGACCCTGCGGATGCGTTTGGAGATGTACACCGAGACAAGGCCGTTGAACACGTCTTCACGAAGCCGGGTCAACGTCGACGACGTGAACCGCCACTGTCCGTCGACCTTCTCGTACGTCTCGTGGTAATGCCCGTAGCCATGCAGGTTGACCCCCGGCCCGAACCGGACCACGTCCTCCAACGCCCACACACCGCGCGCCGTCGTCGCCGTGATCAACTCGATCTCCGGCGAATGCACCTGGTGGACGGTGGCCTGGTTGCGCAGGCTCTTGCGGGTGAACGCGACGAACGCGTCGGCGCCCTCGATCACCTTGCCGCCCGCCGGGGAGGTGTCGCTGACGAAGTCGTCGGCGAACAGCTTGCGCCATGCTGCCCAGTCTTTGGTGTCCAGGTGCCGGCAGTAGCGCGCCTTGAGCTGCTTGATCGCTTCGATTTCCCGAAGCGCTTCGGCGGTCACCGCGCGCGCGTCCCGTTCTCGCGGTCCACGTAGAACTGTGCGGCCCGCCGGATCGACTCGGTGGTGGGCCTTGGCTGCCAACCCAACTCGCGCGTCGCCTTGCTGTGGTCGGCGGGTGAGGTGGTGTGGAGCAGCCGCACCCCGGTCACGTTGATCGGCAGGTCGCGTCGCAGCAGTCTGGCCAGCACGCCGGAGACGAAGCCGACGGCGTACATGGCCGCAAGCGGTACGCCGAACCGCGGTGGTTTGGCTCCCACCGCCGTCGCAGCGGTTTCGAGCAGTTCCCGCATCGGCATGTAGGTCTGCGAGATGATGTAGCGCTCGCCGACACGTCCACGTTCACCCGCGAGCAGGAACGCCTCCGCGACGTCCTCGATGCCGACCACTTCGGTGGCGACCCCGTTGACGTACATCGGGATCTTGCCCAGCGCAGCGTATTTCACCATCATGCCCTGGCTGGGCTGCCAGTCGCGCGGACCGTACGGGTTGGACACGCACATCGCGACCGCGGGGACCTTGCCTTCGGTGGCGTACCGCAACACCATGTCCTCGGCTGCCCGGCGCGACTGGATGTAGGCGCCGCCCTTGCCGTGCCAGTTGAACGGGTCGTCCTCGGTGGCCGGGCGGCCGTTGCCGAGCGCGATGGTGCCGATGGTGCTGCAGAACACGAACCGGTGCAGGTCGGCGTCGGCCGCGACATCGAGCACGCGCCGCAGGCTCGTGACGTTGGTCTCGAACAGCGGTGCCGGATCACGCAGGTAGAAACGCGTGTCGACGATGCAGTAGTACACCACGTCGCGGTCGGCCATCGCCGCGCGCAGCGCCTGCTCGTCGAAAAGGTCGCCGTAGCAGCGTTCGACGTCGAGGTCGTCGATGGCCACGGTCGAGCTCGTCTTGCGCAGGAACACGCGTACGTCGTCGCCGCGTTCGACCAGTTTGCGCACGACGTGGGATCCGACGAAGCCGCTGGCGCCCATCACCAGCGCCCGGCGAGTGCTCCCCGGCGAATCGGTCATGCTTCTCCCTCCCGCGAGGCTCCGGCGAGCGTGCGCAAAGTCGCGAAGTTTGTCGGCGTGTCGCCCGCAAACACGCACGCTCGCGCAAAAAGGCGCGTGGCTATTTGGGCGTAGCGTACGCCGGCTTGCCGAGCCCGAGCACGTATTGCGCGATCATATTGCGGAACACCTCCAACGTGCCGCCGTAAATGCCGACCAGCGGGGCGAACCGGTAGATGTACTCGGCCGCACCGTCATCGGCGGCGCCGTCGGTGCCGACCGGCAGCGCCGACGCGCTTCCGAGGATGTCCATCAAATCCGGGGAGATGTCGCGCATCGTCTGGGCCAGCGCCACCCGGCCGAAAATACTCGGCGCCGAGAGCGACGCCTCCATCCGAGCGATGCTGCGGCCCAGCCGGTAGGCCACCGATCCGTCGTCGATCAGCCTGCGGCCGTTGGGGTCCGCTTCGGTGACCTTGGCGGCGGCTCTGTCGACCGCGGTGGCCATGAAACCGGCCTGGTGCATCATGATCGACACATCCTGTAGGCCGTCGGGTGCGGCCTCGACCGCCCCGTGTTCGACGTTGAGCGGTTCACGCACCACCGTCCAGCCGCCGTTCACCTCGCCGAGGCGGTATTTGTCGTCGACGCGCACATCGCTGTAGTAGACGATGTTCGTGCGGTCGCCGTCGATGGTGCGGATGCCCTGGATCTCGATTCCCGGCGAATCGAGCGGCACCAGGAACATGGTGAGGCTCTTGTGTTTCGGCGCGTCGGGATCGGTGTTGGTGATCAGAAAGACGTACTGGCAGTTGTGCGCGCCGGTGGTGAACATCTTCGAGCCATTGATGACCCATTGGTCCCCGTCCCGCGCCGCGCGGGTTTTGCAGGTGGCGACGTCGGAGCCGCCCTCGGGTTCGGTGTAGCCCAGGCAGAGCCGCACATGCCCGCTGAACACACCGGGCATCACCTCGGCCTTCAGCTCGGCAGAACCGAACTTCTCCACCGACCGCGCGATCATCGACGTCGTTCCCCACGTCACCCACGGCACGTGGGCCCGTCGTTTCTCCAGCTCCCAGATGCGTCGTCGAACCCGATCGAAGCCGCCGTCGGCTTCCGGTTTCCACTCGCCGGCGAGGTAACCGGCGCTGCCGAGCGCCAGGTGCACACCCTCGTCGAAGTTGTCACCGGTCTCGCGGTCGCGGCGGATGACGTCCTCGGTGACGATCTCTTTGAGGAAGCTCCGAGCCTCGTCGAAGAACTCCTGTTGCTCGTCGGTCAGCTGAACCCGGGAGAAATCCATCACTTACCCTCCGCGCTCTCGCGTGCCGCGACGATGCCGGCGATGTACTTGGCGGTGATGCCGGGGTCGCCGCCCGCCAGCGCCCAGCCGCGCGCCCGCACCAGATACGCCGTTGCGGCGGCCTCCGCCGAAACACCAAGTCCGCCTTGGACATGCACGGCCATGGTGGCGGCCTTCGACGCCTCCTCGGCCATGAACACAAACACCGACGGCGCCAACTCCGGGCGCTCGTGCGGTTCGTTGTCGAGGAACCATGCCGCCCGCCGCGCCAGGTTACGGCCGCCCTGCACGGTGATCGCGATGTTGGCCAGCGGATGCGAGATGGCCTGCAGCGTCGAGATCGGCACGCCCAGCGTGTACCGGGACTTGGCGAACTCCGCCGCGATCGTCATCGTCTCCTCGACGAGGCCCACCAGCGCCGCCCCGGTCAACAGCCGCCATTCGTCGAGTGCACGCTGGTAGGCCGCCAGCGCGTCGGCGCCGCTGGCCAATACCGTCCGGTCGTCGGCGGCCGCGGGATCGACCCAGGCCATCGGCAGCCGGCCGATGTTGTCGACCTTGGCCGGCCGGGTGGCGAAGCTGAGCCGGACGATGTCGTCACCGTCGCGCACGACGATGTGGTCGGCGATCGAACCGGTCGGCACCAGGCGCACCCCGGATACGCTGTCGTGCTGCGGATCCAGCCCCGCCAGTTGTGTGCCGCCGAGGATGTCGGGTTCCAGCGCGTCCAGGCGACCGAGCAATCGCGCCGCGCACACGTGGTCGATCCACGGCACCGGGGCCAGCGAGCGGCCGATCTCCTCGGCGACCAGCGTCAGGTCGACCAGCGTCGCACCGTCACCACCCGATGCCTCCGGCAGCGCCATCGTGGTCGCCCCCATCGCGCACAACCGCTCCCACAGGCTCTTGTCGAACCCGGAAACCTCGGCGGCCCAGACGGTTTCGATCGAGCAGTGCGTCTTGAAGAAGTCCTTGTACGCCGACTGCAGAGCTTGGTGGTCTTCCGACAGGCTGTAGTCGAGCCTGCGTAGCTCATAGCGGTCCATCGTCAGCTCTCCTGTCCGAAGAAGAATTCCTGCGCATTGTGGTAGAGGTACTTGTCGAGCACCTCGGCGGGTAGATCGAGGGCGAGCGCCTCGGGAATGAGGCGGCGCATCTTGAGCACCGGCCAGTCCGACGCGTAGATCACCTTGTCGGGCCCGCGGGTGCGCATGTAGTGCAGCAGGCTTTCGGGCAGCCGCTTGGGTGACCACGCCGATGTCATCAGCCGCAGGTTCTGGTACTTGATCAACAGCCGGATCGCGATGTCCCACCACGGATCGGCGCCGTGGATCATGCACAGCTTCAGCTCCGGAAACCGCACGCACACCCGGTCGAGGTGGATCGGGTTCTGCACCTCGCCCGGGATGGGCGGGCCGGGAATGCCGGTGTTGATGCACAACGGCAGCTCGAGCTCAGCGCATTTGGTGTACAGGGGGTAGTAGACGGCATCGCTGGGCGGATACTGGCCGTCACCCCAAAAGCTCGGCCCCACAGCGGTATAGGCCACGGGCAGGTCCTTGACGATCGCCGTGAGCTCCTTCAGCGACGGGATGGGCCGCAGCAGGTTCACACCGCCCATCGCCAGCGCGAACCGGTCCGGTTCGGCCTCGACGAACTTGCGGGCGGTGGCCGAGGGCTTGGCGAGGTTGTCCATCAGGATCGCCTTGGTCACGCCCTGCTCGTCCATCTCGTCGATCAGCTCCGGCAGGTCGACGGGAGAGAACATCGACTTCGGACCCTTGAAGTAGTCGTCGCGCACCTTGAGCATCCAGGTCGGCTGCTGCTGCGTTTCCCCGAAGTGCACGTTGACAAGGCAGTCGATCGCATTGTGGCTCACGCGTTCACCTGCTGCGCCACGGCGCTTTTCGCCCACCGGTAGTCGGGCTTACCGTTGCCCAGACGTCGGATCTCCTCGACAAAGACGAACTCCTTCGGTGCCTTGAACCGGGCCAGCTGCGACGTGCAGTGGTCATGAAGCGTGGCGGCTTCGGTGCTGTGGTGCAGCGCGACCAGCGCGACGACCTCTTCGCCCCACCGCTCGCTGGGTCGCCCCACCACCAGGGCATCGGCGACGCTGGGGTGGGCGCGCAGCACCTCTTCGACTTCTTCGACGAACACCTTTTCACCGCCGGTGTTGACGACAAGCGCGTCGCGACCGAACAACACGAGCGTGCCGTCGGCGGCCAGCGAGCCCCGGTCTCCCGAAATGACCACCCGTTTGCCGGCGACGACGGGAAAGGTCTTGCGGGTGGCCTCCGCGTCGTCGAAGTAGCCCAGCGGGATGCGTCCACCGCGGGCGACGAACCCGATCTCGTCGTCGCCGGGCTGCAGAAACCGGCCGTAATCGGCGGCCAGCACCAACGCGCCTTCGCGTAGTTCGAACGTGTCCTTCTGCTCGCCGCGCTGGCTGCGGCCGAAGCCGACGTTGCCGGTCTCTGAGGACCCGTAGCCGTTGATCAGCGTGATCTGGGGCAGGAGATCCAGCAGTGCGCGTTGGTGTTTGGGGTTGGTCGCCGCTCCCCCGGTGCCGATCGCGAACATCGACGACAAGTCGTAGGAGCCACGGCGCAGTTCCTCGACCAGCGGGGCGGCGTAGGCGTCGCCGACCATCGTCATCAGGCCGACCTTTTCCCGCTGGGCGGTCTCCAGCACGGCGCGCGGGTCAAATCTCGTCCGGTCGTACAGCACGACCGGTAGCCCGCTGAGCAGGCCGGCGAACGCGGTCCACATGCCGGCGGCGTGCATCAGCGGCGACACCGCGAACCAGGGTTGCCCGCCGTGGCGCACTTTGTCGCGGATCTCGTCGACGGATTCGTGGTCGGCACCGTTCATCGAGATGACGTAGGTGTCGCTCTGCCGCCACATCACCCCCTTGGGCCGACCGGTGGTGCCGCCGGTGCACACCATCATCACGTCGTCGGGTGACGGTGTGATCTGCTGGTCGGTATCACCTTGTGCCAGCACGTCTTCCAGGCGCACCGCACCGGGCAGCGGCGCCGCGTCGCTGCCGTCGTCGATCACGATCATCAGCCGCGCCGAATCGGGCGGCAGCACCTCGGCGAACTTCGGGCCGAAGGACTGGTGGTAGATCACCACGGCGGGCCGCAGGTAGTCGAACAGCTCGGCGACCTCGCGGGGGGCGTAGTTGTAGTTGACGTTCACCGGCACCGTGCGCGCCTTCAGGCAGCCGATCACCATGTCGGGGTACAGGTCGTTGTGCATCAGCAGCGCGACGCGGTCCTGCCCGCATTCCCAGTTCTGCAGTTCGGCGCGTTCCCGGTGGGCACCGAATCCGTGCGCGGCAAGGTAGTTCGCGAGCCGACGGGTGCGCTGCGCGGACTCTGCGAACGTGGTGCGGCGCGCGCCGCAGACCGTCATCGGCCGGTCGGGCACGGTCTCGGCGATCGCGTCGAGCACCGCCCCGATGGTCCACTCCGCCATGTTCTAGACGCCGGCCCGGGCGTTCGCGCCGAGCATGTTCAACGCGTTGTCGCGCATGACCATCCGGGTGTCCTCGTGGCTGAACTCGGGGAACTGCGGGATGTCGGCGGTGAACGACGTCGGATCGGCCAGGCCCTCGCCGTGCGGCCAGTCCGATCCGAACAGGATCTTGTCCACGCCGATGGTGTCGGCCAGCAGCTTCACGTCGTCCTCGTAGTACGGCGCGATCCACACGTTGTTGCGCAGCTGCTCGACCGGATCCTCCCGGTAGTGGTACGGCGCGTTGTTGGCAGACTTCTTGAGCCGCTTGATCAGCCGGTAGACGAAGTAGGACCCGTTCTCGATGCTGGCGACCTTGAGCGTGGGGTGGCGGGTGAACACCTGGTGGACGATCATCGACGCGATGGTGTCGTGGATGGCGCGGTCGTCCATGATCACCATGTCGAGCGGATCGCGCTTGCCGAAGCCCTTGAACACGCCGCTGCCGCCCCACAGCGCGGGAATCGCCATGTAGCCGGAGTCCGACAGGTGAAAGACCACCGGCACACCCGCCTCGGCCAGCCGCGCCCACACCGGATCGTGCACCGGGTCGCCGAGCGAGCGGGGCCTGGCCACTCCGGGCACCGGCGCCGGCCGCACACATACGATCTTGGCACCGCGCGACAGCACGAAATCGACTTCCTCGACGGCCTTTTCGGGGTCGGCCAGCGAGATGATCGGTGCGGCGAGGATGCGGTGATCCGGCCGGTCGAAACCCCAGTCCTCGTCGAGCCACAGGTTGAACGCGTGCACCGAGGCCATGGTGGCCGGGATGTCGTGTTTGAGACCCTCTTCGACGCCACACGCGAAAGTCGGCAGCATGAACACGGTTTCGAGGTTCTGCTGGTCCATGATCTGTACGCGGGCGTCGCGGTTCTGGTACTCGGGATGGTCGGCCAGCCGGTCGACCTTCATCAGCGACGCCGGGTCGACGCCTTCGGGGATCTCGCCCCGGAACAGCAGATCCAGGCAGCCGGGTTCGATGATCGGGTCGAAGGTCGGATTCGGGATGAAGTGGTTGATCACGCCACCGAACACCGCGTAGGTGCGCTTACCATCCGTGAGCATCTGCACGCCGCGGCTGCGGAACTCCTTGGGCAGATGGCGGGTGAACGCGTCCACCGGTTCGTAGTAGTGGTTGTCGACATCGATCGCCCGGTAGTCCAGGGTCATTGTCCCTCTCCCTTCAGTGGCGGAAAGTTGGGTGGGCGCTTCTCGAAGAAGCTCGTGATGCCCTCGATGAAATCGGGCCGCTGCAACGACTCGTGCATCAGCTTTTCCGCGTGATCGCTTGCCTCGAAGACCGTGCGCATAGTGTCTGCGTACACCTGTTGCTTGATCACCGCCAGAGAACTCGGCGCGCAGTTGGCGGCGATGTCCTCGGCGTAGCCGACGGCGTGCGACAACAGGTCGTCGCCGGCCACGACGTCGTTGACCACTCCGAGCCGTGCGGCTTCGTCGGCGAAAAACACCCGGCCCGACAACAACAGGTCCCGCGCGACGCCCTGTCCGACGATGCGCGGAAGTATCCAGGAGATGCCGTATTCGGCGATCAGCCCTCGTCGCGCAAACGACGTCGTGAACTTGGCGCCCTCGGCGGCGAACCGCACGTCGCACGCCAGCGCCAACGTCAGCCCCATGCCCGCGCACGCGCCGTTGATGGCCGCGATGACGGGTTTGCGCATCGTCATCAGGAAGTGCGGATGGCGCGCGCCGACGAGCCCGCTGACGTCGGTGTCGGCTGCGGCGTCGACGGTGGTGGCGCTGATGGTCGTCAGGTCGCCCATGTCGGCTCCCGCGCAGAACGCCCGGCCGCTGCCGGTGACGACGATCGCCCGGACGGCGGGATCGGCTTCTGCGTCGTCGATGCGCGCGTAGAACGTGCCCGCCAGGCCGCCGCCCCAGCCGTTCATCCGCTCGGGCCGGTTCAGCGTCAGCACCGCGACACCGCTGTCGCGTACCTCGTAGCGCACCGGCTCGGCGGCGCTGTCCGCGACGGGTTGCGCTACCTGGTCTTCAACGCTCACCCGCCACTCCTCCGCACGCCGCCCGAGCTTGGTGTATGGACATACTGTACATCTATCGGTAGTGCCTTCCGCAAGGTCCGGCCGGTTACGCGCCGACCAGGCCGTACCGTCGATACGCTGCATCGATCTGGGCCCTGGCCGCGGCGGGCAATTCCGCCTGGGGCGGCCGGGAATGCGGGTACGCACCGATGGGCAGACCCAGCACCGACGCCGCGTATTTGAACGCGCCACCCCAGTGGGTGAAGTAGTCCGGGCGGCCGGGGTAACAGACGAAACAGGTGTGGATGTCGACACCGAACTGGTCGAGGCCGGATTTCTCGGCGTAGTCCATCGCCTCGATCAACTGGCCACTCCACACCAGTTCCCAGTACTGCGAATGAATCGGTCGCTGGGGAGTTTCGTAGAGGTAGCCCGATGTGCCCAACTGTGCGGGCCCGACGATTCCCGCGCGTAGCCAACCGGCGCGATACACCGTCGTGTCGCATTCCCAGATCGTCAGGTCGGGAGCGAGATCGTGCAGCAGCCGACTGGCGGCCGGCCGAAAAGCGCCTTCCTTGGTCGCGCACACGGCGGGAATCTCCTCGTAGATCCGGGCGCTTTCCTGCGGCGTCAACACGTAACCCGACGACGGTGAGTTGAACATGCCCAACGCGATATCGGTGCGGTCGGCGATGTATCTGAAGAACCGCAGCACCCCTTCGCCGCCGTGCGCCTCCATCATCGGGGTCTGGATGTAGACGATGTCGGCGCCCGCATGCTGCGCGTGCAGCGTCAACTCGAGGCAGTCCTTGGCCGACATCGCCGCGGTACACGCCTGCACGACGACGTCGGGATCGGCGGCGCGGCCCTCCTCGATCGCCACCTCCAGCAAGCGTTTTCGCTCGTCCATCGTCAGCGACCAGAACTCCGCGATACCGCTGGTGCACCACAGCATCGGATGGCGCAACTCGCCGACGCAGTAGCGCACCAGCGTTCGGTAGGCGTCCCAGTCGATGTCGTCACCGTCGGCGCCGCAGAACGGGGTGTAGAGCGAGTTACCTATGCCGCGCAACGCTTCTCGCGCCCACTCGCGCGCTTGGCCGGCAGTCGCCATGGCTCACCTCTTATGTGAAGTCGCTGCCGCCGTCGACGTTGACGTTGGCACCGGTCATGTAGGAGTTTCGCCGCGACGCCAGAAACGCGACGACGGGACCGATCTCATCGGGCTGACCCGCCCGGGGCAGGTGGGCCGGATGTCCGAAGTGCTCGTCGATGGCGCTCATCAACGCGTACGGGTCGTTGCCGTCGACGCCGACGGAGGCCGCCCAGCCGATCAGCGCCTCGGAGGCGATGCTGCCCGGCGACACCACGTTGACCATGATCTCGTCGCGGGCCAGCAGCAGGGACAGGTTCTTGGAAACGCTCGTCAACGCCGCCTTGGCGGCGGTGTAGGCGGGCAGGATCACGCTTTGCCGCTGGGTGGAGTGCGCCGAGAAGTTCACGATCCGAGCCCACTGCGCGCTGCGCAGCAGCGGAAGCGCGGATCGCACGCAGTGCACCATGCCCATCAGGCCGCCGTCGAGCGCGGTGCGCCACTGCTCGTCGGTCAGCTCCTCGAACGTGCCGACCGCGTCGGGGCCGACCGCGTTGATCAGGATGTTGAGCTCACCGTTGAACCGTCGGCCGACGGCGTCGAACACCCGCGCCACGGCGTCGGCGTCGGTGATGTCGGCGGTCAGCCCGACCGCGTCGGGGCTTCCGCACCGGCTCAGCGTGGCTGCCGCCTCGTCGAGCACGGACTGGGTGCGGCCGACGACCGCGACGCGCGCCCCGTCCTCGGCCAGACAACGCGCCGCCGCCAAGCCCATCCCGCGCCCGCCGCCGACCACGACGGCGGCCGCATCCTTCAGCCCGAGATCCATTTCGGCGTCAGGTTCCGGTCCAGTTCGGTTGGCGCTTCTCGGCGAACGCCAACGCACCTTCCTTGGCGTCGTTGGACGTGAAGATCGGGATGATGTGCTCGAGCTGCTTCTGCCACATCTCCTCCTCGCTCCACTCCGCGGACTTGACGAGGATCTCCTTGGTGGTGGCGACCGCCAGCGGACCGTTGGCGGTGATGCGCTCGGCGAGCTCGATCGCGCCTTGCAGCGCGCCGCCCGGTTCGGTGAGCACGTTGACGAACCCCCACGCCTCGCCCTGTTCGGCGGTGAAGCTGTCGCCGGTCAGCGCCAGTTCCAGCGCCTTCTGGTACGGGATGCGCTTCGGCAGCCGCAACAGCCCGCCGCCGGCGGCCACCAGACCGCGTTTGACCTCGGGGATGCCGAACTTGGCTTCCCGTGAGGCCACCACCAGATCCGTCGCCAGCACCACCTCGGTGCCGCCGGCCAGCGCATATCCTTCGACGGCGGAGATCAGCGGCTTGCGCGGTGGCCGTTCGGTGAAACCGATGCCACGACCCGGAATCGCGACCTGTTCACCGGCCGCGAAGGCCTTGAGGTCCATGCCGGCGCAGAAGTTGCCGCCCGCGCCGGTCAGCACACCGACCGAGAGGTCCTTGTCGGCGTCGAGTTCGTCGACCGCGTCGGCCAAACCCTGGCTGACCGCGAGGTTCACCGCGTTGCGCGAATCCGGTCGGTTGATCGTGATGACGAGAACACGCCCTCGGCGCTCCGTGAGAATTTCGTCCGACACCCTAGGCCTTTCGGTTCATCAAACCAGCTGGAAAAGCTTACTATAGGTCTTACAGTAGAACGGCGGAACAGCGTCGGAGCCGCCGACCGGATGGCTCCCGGTAAGGTTGACGGTAACGGCCGAGCAGCGACACACCTGCGAAGACGCAGATCAGACGAAGTCTGTTGAGGGCTGCCGGTACATTCAGGTCCACCACCCCGTTTCCGATGGAGGTGCCCTTCGTGGCAAGGCAGGCGACCGCCGAAAAGCGTCAGCGACGTGAGCGCGGGTCCATCAATCCCGATGACATCATCAACGGAGCCTTTGCACTGGCGGAGCAGGTCGGTATCGACAACCTGTCGATGCCGTTGCTCGGCAAGCACCTCGGCGTCGGCGTCACGAGCATCTACTGGTACTTCCGCAAGAAGGACGATCTGCTCAACGCGATGACCGACCGCGCGTTGCGCCAGTACGTCTTTGCGACGCCCTATGTCGAAGCCAGCGACTGGCGTGAGACGTTGCGCAACCACGCGCGCACCATGCGAAAGACCTTCATGGGCAACCCGATCCTGTGCGATCTCATCTTGATTCGGTCCGCGCTGAGCCCCCGCGCGGCCAAGCTGGGCGTGCAGGAGGTCGAGAAGGCGATCGCCAGCCTGGTCGAGGCGGGCTTGTCGCCGGAAGACGCGTTCGACACCTACTCCGCGGTTTCGGTTCACGTGCGCGGGTCGGTGGTGCTGCAGCGGCTGCGGGACAAGAACCAGGCGGCCAACGAAGGGCCCAGCGACATCGAGGACACCATGACCATCGACGCCGAGAGCACACCGCTGCTGGCGCTGGTCACCGAGAAGGGCCACCACATCGGCGCCGCCGACGAGAAGAACTTCGAGTTCGGTCTCGAGTGCATCCTCGACCACGCCGAGCGGCTGATCGAGGCGAACAACTCCAAACCCGCGAAAAAGAAGCGCTGATTTTTTCCGGCCAGCAGACACAGAAGGCCCTTCTGAGCGGGTTCGACGGGGCCCTTTGCGTCTGCTCGCCGGGGGAAAGCTAGACCTCGATGACGACCGCGCCGCCCTGGCCGCCGCCCGCGCACATCGCGGCCACACCGATGCCGCCGCCGCGGCGCTGCAGTTCGTAGACCAGGGTGGTCACCATCCGCGCGCCGGAGGCGGCGATGGGATGGCCGAGGCTGCAACCACTTCCGGAGAAGTTCACCAGCTCTTCGTCGATGCCGTACTCGCGGCACGCCGCGATCGGCACGGAGGCGAACGCCTCGTTGATCTCCCACAGCGTCACGTCCGACGGCTTCAGCCCGGCCCGGTCGAGCACCTTGCCGATGACCTTGACCGCACCGAGCCCGCAGTCGCGCGGCGCGACACCTGCTGCGGCCCATGCCCTCACGGTCGCCATCTTGGTCAGCTTCTCGGCGTCGGCGTAGGCGCTGTCGACCAGTGCCACCGCCGCGGCCGCGTCGTTGGTCCCGCTGCTGTTGCCCGCGGTGATCGAGAAGCCCTCGATCTCGGGATGCAGCACCTTCAGCCCGGCCAGCTTCTCGACGGTGGTGTCGCGGCGCGGGTGCTCGTCGACGCTGAACTCGACGACCGATCCGTCGAACTGCTGCACCTTCAGCGGCACGATCTCGTCGACGAACTTGCCCGCGTCGATGGCCGCGACGGCGCGCTGATGCGAGCGTGCGGCCCAGGCGTCCATCTCCTCACGGCTGATGCCGGCGGCCTGCGCGGTGTTCCAGCCGACCGTGATCGACATGTCCTTACACGGCGCGTCGGGCGTTTCGACGTGCGTCGGCGGCATCCACCGCTCCTCGAACTTCAGCTCGGGACCCGGGATGCGTTGGTTGGTCAGCGGCGTCATCGACAGCGACTGGACGCCACCGGCGATCAGCGCCCGCTCCATCCCCGAACCGATCTGGGCGGCGGCGTTGCCGATCGCGGTCAGGCTGCCCGCGCAGTGCCGGTTCACCGACTGGCCCGGGACGTGCTCCATACCCGTCGCGGTGGCCGCGTAACGAGCCAGATCGCCGCCCCCGTAATGGGATTCGGCGAAGATGATGTCGTCGATGTTGCTGGGATCGATGCCGGAGCGACGGACCACCTCGGGCAGGACGGTCGTGATCAGCGTCTCGGGCGGGGTGTTGACCAGGGTCCCCTTGAACGAGCGGCCGATCGCTGTCCTGGCGGCGCCGACAATGACAGGTGTGGGCATGTGTAATCCTCGCGCTGGATGTTGACGACTTTACAAAAATAGTAGCTTATGTATCGCGCCAGCTAGGTCAGGGGCGGATTTCCGGTTCCGGCACGTGGAAGTGCTCGTCGCGCAGCCGGAAGGCCTCCTTGGTGCCGTGCTGCGCGCGGGTCTTGACGAAGTTGAACTCACCCGGCGCGAATTGCAGGTTGGTCCCGTAGGCGTGGAAGAGATAGCTGGCCACTTCCTCACCCGCATACGCCTGGCTCTGCTCAACGAGGCGAAACGCCTCCTTGGCGATCACGACGCCGTCGGCCGGCATTTTCGCGACCTTCTCCGCCCAGTACCGCGCCCGCGCGGTCACCGCTTCCGGCCCGCACGTCTCGGTGAAGACGCCGAGGTGCTCGACGGTGCCGGCCTCGATGATGTCGCCGGTCAGCAGCAGGCGACGGGCCAGCACGGGGCCCAGCCGGTGAAAGAACATGTGCAGGCTGCCCAGCGCCGGTCCGAGGAACCGGGTCGCGGGCATGCCGATCTTGGTGTCGTTGGCGATCACGGCGATGTCGGCCATCAACGCCATCTCGAAGCCGCCGCCGAGCGCGTAGCCGCTGACCTCGGCGACCGTCACCTTCGGAAAGCCCATCAGGTTGTGGTAGAAGCCAAAAGACTTGCGGTCCACCGTCAGTCGGCGGCGTTGGCTGGGGCGTCGCTTCGCTTGTGCCGAGTCCTTGTCGCCGTACCACCCGTAGGCGTTGTTCATGTCGGCGCCGGTGGAGAACACGCCGTCGGTGCCGCGCAGCACCACGACGACGATGTCGTCGTCCTCGGCCACCCGGTCCAGGCAGCGGCCGATCGTCTCGCGCATCGCCGCGTCGTAGGAGTTGCGCTGCGCCGGGTTGTTCAACGTGATCGTCGCGATCCGCGTGTCGTGCTCAACGTCGAACAGGACGCGGTCGTCGCCGGTGGTCGTCATCGTGGTTCCTTCACTGCTCGGCGTTTGAGATCAATTTGGCGTCGATGGTCTTGTCCGTTCCGGCGGCCAAGGTGTTGCGCCGCGCGGCGGCCAGGTGGCCCTGCGCGAGCCGCACCGCACGCGCCTCGTTGCCGTCGCTGATGGCCTCCAGCAGCCGCTGGTGGTCACGCAGGGCGGCCCGCATGGTCTTGCGGTTCATCGGATCGGCTGGGCTGGCCTCATCGCTCCACACCGACGACTCGTGCGCCGACCAGATCAGCTCCAGCGAGCCGATCACGAGGATCATCGGCTCGTTGCCGCAGCGCGACACGATCTCCTCGTGAAACCGCCTGGCGTTGGGCACATACCGGGCTGGGTTGTCGAATTCCTCGGTCTGGGTGCGGATCGCCGCTTCCAGGTGGGGCACGACTTCGGTGTCGCGGTCTGCGCGAGCCGCGCACATCCCCGCGCAGATGGGTTCCAGATGCAGCAGCGCGCCGCTGACGTCGGCCGGGGTCGCCGAGCGGGTCTGCAGCACCATGCTGATCATGTGCGCGGTGCGCTCGGCCGACGGCAGATGCACGACTGCGCCGCCGACGTTTCCGCGGCGCACGGAGATCAGCCCGTCGGTCTCGAGCAGGTGGATGGCTTCGCGCAGGGCGGGTGGGCTGACACCGAACTCGGCCAGCAGGCTGTCCTGCGACGGCAGCACGTCGCCTTCCTTGATCCGGCCCGACAGGATGTCGTCACGCAACCGCGAGGCCACAATCTCGGCGACCCGGGGCTGACGTATGCGCTGCACGGTGGTCATCGACGCGCTGCTCGCCGCTTGCCGAACTCCACCACCGACAACCGCTCCGGTGCGGTGGCCACGGTGTTGAACTCGCCGATACACAGCACTTCGTCGTCGCGCAGCAATCGCGCCGTCGAGGTGACCCGGTCCTCGGATTCGGTGCGCACCACGTCGAATCGCAACTCGGTCAGGATCGGTGTGGGCCTACGAAACGTCACCGTCAACGACCGGGTCTTGCCGGTGCGCCGCGCGGCACAGCTTTGATGCTGGGTGACGCAGTCGAAGAAGACCGCCAGGTAACCGCCGTTGACCAAACCCGGCGGGCCCTCGAACACGACCGGGAAAGTGACTCGCCCAGAGGCGTTCTCGTCGTCGAGGTGATCGAACGTGTACTCGGGAAAGCACGGGTTGTAGGCGCCGATGTCGAAGGCGTGGTCGAGGTAGACCCGCTGGTTCTCATCGCCGTCGGGCCCCATCCGCGGGGTGGGGTCGGGCGGAATCGCGGCGGCCAGCTCGCTTTCCCACTCGGCGATCTGGGTCAGCATCGCGTCGACGGTCGGATGCTCATGTTCCAGCGAGAGCAACAGGCCGCTGAGGCGGCGCATCGCGCCCGCGGCGGCGACGGTCTGCGCCAGCGGCTGCTCGCCGTACCGGGGCCTGTCCTGCACCATCGGTCCCCTTCCGCCGACCGGCCTTTCCTTGCTAACTTGTACAAGATAGCAATACTGTATGTCTAACCGTATAGGTTCGGGATGGGCGGGTTCAACTGTGGGTGACGCGGCCGACGGTGTGGTGAGCACGACACACGACGGCGCGATCCTGCGTATCACCTTGGACCGGCCGTCGCGGCGTAACTCGTTGAGCCGTCCGATGATCGACACGTTCGTCGCCGCGCTGACCGACGCCGCCACCGACGATTCGCTGCGCGCGATCCACATCACCGGCGCGGGAGCGGACTTCTGCAGCGGGATGGACTGGGTCGCCACCAACTCCGCGGGCCAGCGGCCACGCACCGGGGACCTGGTGCGTCGTATCCCGCTCACCGGCAACCGCGTCGTCGAGCTGGTCCACACCATCGGGCTTCCGGTGGTGTGCAGCGTGCGCGGGTGGGCGGTCGGCCTGGGCTGCAACCTCGCGCTGGCCGCCGACTTCACGGTGGCCTGCGATGACGCGGTGTTCTGGGAGCCGTTCATCGGACGGGGGTTCAGCCCGGACTCCGGTTCCAGCTGGCTGCTGCCACGCCTGGTCGGCCTGACCCGCGCCAAGGAGATGCTGTTGCTCGGGGAAAAGGTCGACGCCGGCCGGGCCGCCGAGTGGGGGTTGATCCACCGCGCGGTCGCCGCATCCGAGCTGGACGCGGTCAGCGAGCAACTGCTGTCCCGATTGGCCGCCGGGCCCACGGTGGCGATCGGCCTTGCCAAACAGGCGATCGCCTACGGGCAGCACGCCACCCTAACCCAAACCATGAACCAGGAGCTCTACAACGTCGAGTTATCCTGCCGAACAACCGATTTCAAAGAAGGCCTGGCGGCGTTCCGCGACAAGCGCCCGCCGGATTTCCAGGGGCGCTGAACGGATAGGGAGTCGAGCATGTCGTCAACTTTCAACGACATCAAATACGAGGTCGACGGGCACAAAGCCACGGTCACCTTGAACCGGCCCAACGCGCTCAACGCGTTGAGCCCGCACATGATCGGCGAGTTGCGCAGCGCGTACGACGAGGCCGAGAACGACGACAACGTCTGGATCGTGATCGTGACCGGCACCGGTCGCGCGTTCTGCACGGGCGCCGACGTCGGCGAGATCCCCGAGGACGGCCGGGTGATCTATGAACGGCCGTACCTGTCGACCTATGACCAGTGGGAGGCCCCGCAGGAGGGCACCCCGCCGTTTCGCCGCATGGCCAAACCGGTGCTGACCGCGATCAACGGTCTGTGCTGCGGCGCCGGCCTGGACTGGATCACCACCGGCGACATCGCGATCGCCTCCGAAAAGGCGACGTTCTTCGACCCGCATGTCAGCATCGGGTTGGTGGCGGCCCGCGAGATGGTCCGGCTGGCGCGGGTGCTGCCCCGCAACATCGCGCTGCGGATGGCGCTGATGGGCAAGCACGAGCGGATGAGTGCGCAGCGGGCCTACGAACTGGGGATGATCAGCGAGGTCGTCGAGCACGACCGGCTGCTGGAGCGGGCCCACGAGATCGCCGACATCGTGAACTCCAATGCCCCGCTTGCGGTTCGGGGCACCCGGCTGGCCATCCACAAGACGCTGGATCTGCCGATGCACGAAGGCGAGATCCTGGCCGAAACGTTCCGCGAGCGCGTGGTGCGCACCGAGGATGCCCAGGAAGGACCCCAGGCGTTCATGGAAAAACGCGCCCCGAACTGGAAATGCCGATGACCCCGCGCGATTTCGAGACGATCCTGCTCGAGGTGGACCCCGCAGACCACGTCGCGACCATCACGCTGAACCGGCCCGAATCACTCAACGCGTTCAACCGCACGATGTGCGACGAGATGGCCCAGGCCTGGCAGATCGTCAAACTCGACGACACGGTCAACGCGGTGGTGTTGCGCGCCGCGGGCGACCGGGCGTTCAGCGCGGGCCTGGACATCAAGTCGTCCTACGGCCAGCCCGACAGCGTCTGGCACCACGAGGATCCCGGCGAGAAGCTCAGCCCGAAATGGCAGAAGATGTGGAAGCCCGTCGTGTGCGCCGTACACGGCATGTGCACGGCGGGTGCGTTCTACTTCGTCAACGAAGCCGATGTGGTGATCTGCTCGCAGGACGCGACGTTCTTCGACTCCCACGTCAGTGCCGGGCTGGTGTGCGCGCTGGAACCGATCGGGCTGATGCGCCGGGTCGGGCTGGGTGAGACGCTGCGGATCGCGTTGACGGGCAACGACGAACGTGTCAGCGCCGACACCGCGCAGCGTATCGGGCTGGTGTCGGAGGTGGTCTCCTCGGAGAGGTTGTGGGCCCGGGCCCATGAGATCGCGGCGGGCATTGCGGCCAAGCCGCCGTCGGCCACCCAGGGCACCGTGAAGGCGATCTGGGAGTCGCTGGACAAACCGTATCGGGCGGCGCTCGAGCAGAACCTGATCTACACCAGGCTGGGCAACCCGCTCGGCACGGCCGAGCTCGCCGCCCGCGGTCGTGAGACGACCACGCCGAGGATCCGATGAGCACCGATCATCCGCTGCGTCGCCGCATTTCGGCTGTGCTGGGTCTGCAACCGGACGCCCGCGCGATCGAGTACGACGGCCAGTGGTTCAGCTGGGCGCAGGTCAACGAACTGGCACAGCGCATCGCGTCGGTCGGCGTGGATCACGGCCAGGTCGGAATCCTGTTGCGTAACACCCCGGCTCACGTCGCGGCGCTGCTCGGTGTGCTGCTCGGCGGCGGCACCGTCGTCGTGATCAATCCGTCGAGAGGCGATGACCGGATCAAGGCCGACATCGAGGATCTCCGGCTGCCGCTGATCGTCGGCTCCCCCGCCGACCTCGAGGCGTTGGTGGATCCCACCGACCACACCACCACGGTGGCGATCGCGGGGCTCACCGACGCACCACAGGTGTCTTCCGCGGCCCCGGATACCGTGGACGATCGCCGTGCCGGCGTCGCGGTGCGGATGTTGACCAGCGGAACCACCGGACCACCCAAACGCATCGACCTCACCTACGACATGTTGGCCTGCAGCGTCATCGGCACCGACTACGACAGCGCGCCGGCGCCGACGCAGCCCCGGGCCGGGGTCGCGATCGTCAATGCGCCGTTGGTGCACATCGGCGGTGTGTTCCGTGTCCTTCAATGTGTCTGCGAGGCCCGCTCGTTCGCGCTGCTGGAACGGTTCGAGCTGCGCCGGTGGGCCGATGCGGTGCGCCGACATCGCCCGCGGGCGGTGTCGCTGGTGCCCGCCGCGTTGCGCACCGTGTTGCACTCGGATTTGACCCGCGACGATCTGGCCAGCATCCGCGCGGTCACCTCGGGCACCGCGCCGCTGTCGGCCGACGACGCCGACGCGTTCACCGCCAAGTTCGGCATCCCCGTGCTGACGTCTTATGCCGCAACCGAATTCGGTGGCGGGGTGGCCGGCTGGTCGCTGGCGGACTACCAGCGCTACTGGGCGGCCAAGCGGGGCAGCGTGGGCAGGGCCACGCTCGGGGCGCAGTTGCGGGTGGTCGATGACGCGGGGGTCCCGTTGGGGCCCGACCAGCCGGGGCTGCTGGAGGTCAAACCGGGCCAACTGGGTCCGTCCGCGGACTGGCTGCGCACCACCGACATGGCGCGTATCGATGCCGACGGCTTCGTGTGGATCCTCGGCCGCGCCGACCAGGCGATCATCCGGGGCGGCTTCAAGGTGATGCCCGACGAGGTGCGCGCCGCACTGGAGAGCCACCCGGCCGTACACGCCGCCGCGGTGGTCGGCCGCCCCGACGAGCGGCTCGGCGAAACCCCGGTCGCGATGGTGGAGCTGCGCGAACACGTCGAGACGGTCGCGTTGATGGAGCACCTGCGGACCCGGCTGGCGCGCTACGAAGTGCCCACCGACATCGCTGTCGTCGACCAGATACCGCGGACGCCGTCGGGCAAGGCGGATTTGGGCACCGTCCGACGCTTCTTCGAACATGCCTGAGACCACGGTCGGCACGGTGTTGCGCGGGCAGGCCGCGCGCCGCGGCATCCATCCGATGCTGGTCTGCGACGACGACCGGCTCACCTACGCCGAAGCCGACGAGCGATCCGGCCGGTTGGCTCGCGGTCTGGTCGCGTTGGGGGCGGGCAAAGGCACCCATGTCGGCGTGCTGTACCCGAACGGTTCGGCGTTCGTGGTGGCGATGCTGGCCGCGGCGCGCATCGGTGCCGTCGTGGTCCCGTTCTCCACGTTCGCGACCGCGCCGGAGTTGCGCGCACAGCTGGCCCACGCCGATGTCGAAATCCTGCTCAGCGCAGCGTCATACCGAAGCCACGACTACCGGCAGCGGCTCGACGGGATGGCCCAGACATTGCCGCTGTTGCGTCATGTCCTGATCGACACCGCGCCTGCCGACAGTGTCGACGAGGCGCTGTTGAAGGCGTTGGAGGACGACGTCGACGCCTCGGATCTGCTGGCGATCGTGTACACGTCGGGGTCCACGAGCGCGCCGAAGGGGGTGGTGCACACCCACGCGTCGCTGCTGGAACACCAGCGGGCGCTCAACGGGGTGCGCGGCTTGACACGGCAGGACAGGTTGTTCTGCAACTCCCCGTTCTTCTGGATCGGCGGCTTCGCGTTCGCGATCCTGGCCACGCTGTTGGAGGGTGCGACGCTGATCTGCTCCAACGCCGTCGACGCCGGTGCGACGCTGGATCTGATCGAAGCCGAAAAGCCGACGATCACCAATGGTTTCGTGGCCGGTATCGCGCACCTGAGCCGGCATCCGAGCCTGCCGCAGCGGGATCTGTCGTCGCTGCGGCGCGGAAACCTGTACCCGATCATGGCCCAGGAGGTGCGCCCGGCTGATCGCGAGTTGCGCCATTCCATGCTCGGTATGACCGAATCGGGAAGTGTGATCACCATCAGCGCCGATGAATCCGATCAGCCGGAGCACCGGCGGGGTTCCTTCGGCAAACCGCTGCCCGGCTTCGACACCAAGATCGTCGATCCGGATACCGGCGACGCTGTTTTGCCCGGCGATGTCGGTGAACTGTGCATCCGCGGCCCGTACCTGATGCAGCGGTACTACAAACGCAGCCGCGAAGAATGCTTCGATCAGGATGGCTGGTTTCACACCGGCGATCTGGTTCGCGTCGACGGCGACGGGTTCGTGTACTTCATCGGCCGCCACGGCGCCATGATCAAGACCGCGGGGGCCAACGTGGCGCCGGCCGAAGTCGAGCGGGCGATCGCCAGGGTCACCGGCGGAACAGTGGCACACGTCGTCGGTCTCCCCGATCCCGAACGCGGACAACTGGTGGCCGCCGTGATCGCGCTCGACGAAACCGAATTCGACGAGTCGGCGCTTCGCGAGGCGCTGAAATCCGAACTGTCCGCGTACAAGATCCCGCGGCGGTTCGCCGCCGTGCCGGCTGCACAGATACCGGTGATGTCCAGCGGCAAGATCGATATCGCCCGGCTGACCGAGGTATTCGATGACTGACACGATCGACGCGTTGATCCGGTTACACGCGCAGGCCCAGCCGGGCAAACCGATGGTGATCGACCCCGACCAGCAGCTGAGCTACGCCGAACTCGACGCCGGCACTCAGGAGCTGGCCGCGGCGTTTGTTGCCGCCGGTATCGGGAAAGGCGCGCGCGTCGGGCTGATCATGCCCAACAGCGTCGAATGGGTGCGGATCGCGATGGCGATCACCCGGATCGGCGCGGTGCTGGTGCCGTTGAGCACGCTGCTGGCCGCACCCGAGCTCGGCGCACAACTGCGCGTCGCATCGGTGCAGTACCTGATCACCGTCGAGGAGTTCCGCGGGCACCGCTATCTCGACGACCTGTCGACCGTGCGGGCGGATCTGCCTGCGCTGCGCGTGGTTTGGACCGCCGATCAGCTGCCGTCGGGCCCGGGCCCCGGTGGAATCGATGCGGTGACGGCGGCGGTCACGCCCAGCGACACGCTGGCGATCATGTTCACCTCCGGTAGCAGCGGCCCACCCAAAGGCGTCATCCACTCGCACGGCAATGCGTTGCGGGCCGTGCGCTCGGGTCTTTCCGCGCGCTGCGTCGACGCCGACACCCGGTTGTATCTGCCGATGCCGTTCTTCTGGGTCGGCGGTTTCGGCAGCGGCATCCTGACGGCGTTGTCGGCGGGTGCGACCCTTGTCACCGAGCAGATTCCGCGCCCGGAGACCACCCTGCGGTTGGTGGAGCGCGAACGCGTCACACTGTTTCGGGGCTGGCCCGATCAGGCCGAGGCGCTGGCACGGCAATCCGGTGCGGTCGGCGCCGATCTGTCGTCGCTGCGACCGGGCAGCCTCGAGGCGCTGTTGCCCGCCGAACAGCGCGCCGAGCCGGGCGCGCGGGCCAAGCTGCTCGGCATGACCGAGTCGTTCGGCCCGTACTGCGGTTTTCGCGCCGACACCGATATGCCGCGGTCCGCATGGGGTAGCTGCGGAAAACCGTTCGAGGGTATGCAATTACGGATCGTCGACCCCGACACCGGTGAGCCGGTGCCCGCGGGCACCATCGGGATGATCCAGCTCCGCGGGCCGCACATGATGCGCGGCATCTGCCGGCGCAGCCGCGAAGAGCTGTTCACCCCCGACGGCTACTACCCCACCGGCGACCTCGGCCATCTCGACGACGACGGCTTCTTGTTCTTCCACGGCCGCTCCGACGACATGTTCAAGGTCAGCGGCGCGACCGTCTACCCCAGCGAGGTCGAACAAGCGTTACGCACCATCGACGGTGTCGACAACGCGTGCGTCGCCGACGTCTCCGGCGCCGTCGGCGCAATCGTCGTCGGCGACGTCACGGTTGACCAGCTACGTGCCGCCGCGCGAGACCGGTTGAGCGCGTTCAAGGTTCCGACCGTGTGGTTGCTGGTCGCCTCCGACGACGACATTCCGCGCAAGGCCACCGGCAAGGTCGACGTCGCCAAAGTGCGCGCATTGCTCGCGGCGCAGTAGCGGGGCCGCGCCGGTCGTACCCCACCGACGCCGAAACCGGCGTTTTGGTGAGTTTTACTCGCACTTTCCCGCCAAAACGTCGGTTTGGGCGAAAACTTCTTCAGGTGACCACGCCGCGGGTGGTGAGGTGCGCGATCAGCGGCTCCGCACCCGCCGCCAAGTGTTCGGACATCGCGGCGCGGGCCAGCTTTTCGTTGCGCTGCTCCAGCGCGGCCAGCACCCGTCGATGGTGTTGGTTGGACTGCTCCGGCCAGCCCGCGATCGTCGGAAACACCGACTCCGGCGCGTAGCGGGTGATCTGCGACATCAACTGGGCCAGCTTCGGCGAATCGGCGGCCACGTTGATCGCGCGGTGGAACTCGTGGTTGAGGCGCACCACCGTCTCATCGTCGTCGCCGGCATAGGCCACCTCGAGTTCGGCCTGGATCTTCTCCACTTCGCGCAACTGCTCGGCGCTGATGTTGGCCGCCGCCCGCGCCGCCAGCTCACCGCCGATGTAGGCCTGCACGTTCGAGACGTCGGTCAGATCACGGCCGGTCACGGGCAGCACCACGAAGCCGCGCCGAGGCTGCTGTGCCAGCAGGCCTTCGCCTTTCAGCTCCAGCAACGCCTCACGCACCGGGGTGACGCTGACGCCCAGTTCCGCCGCGAGTTGGTCCAGCCGCACATACTTGCCCGCCGCGTAGGTGCCGTCGAAGATCCGCCGGCGCACGAACCGCGCGACGTCCTCGGCAAGCTGCGGGCGCGATGCGAAATCCGGCGCGGACATGATCAGATCCGGTAGTCCGCGAGCAGCCGCTTGCTGATGATGTTCTTCTGGATCTCGCTGGTGCCCTCACCGATGAGCAGGAACGGCGCGTCGCGCATCAGCCGCTCGATCTCGTATTCCTTGGAGTACCCGTAGCCCCCGTGGATGCGGAAGCTCTGCTCGGTGACCTCCGAACAGAACTCGCTGGCCAGGTACTTGGCCATGCCCGCCGCGACGTCGTTGCGTTCACCGGAGTCCTTCAGCCGCGCGGCGTTGACCATCATCAGATGGGCGGCCTCCACTTTGGTTGCCATCTCGGCCAATTGGAAGGCCACCGCCTGATGCTCGGCGATCGGCTTACCGAAGGTCTGGCGCTGCTGAGCGTATCGGACCGCGAGCTCGAACGCGCGGATCCCCACGCCGCACGCCCGTGCCGAGACGTTGACACGGCCCACCTCGATACCGTCCATCATCTGGAAAAAACCCTGCCCGGGCGCCTCCCCGAGGATGTCCTGCGCCTGCGCCACGTACCCGTCGAAGATCAGCTCGGTGGTGTCGATGCCCTTGTAACCGAGCTTGTCGATCTTGCCCGGGATGGTCAGCCCCGGCGCGACTTCGCCGTAGCCGACCGGCTTTTCGACCAGGAACGCGGTCAGGTTGCGGTGCGGTTTGTCGGCGCCCTCGTCGGTGCGCACCAGCACCGCGACCAACGTCGACGTGCCGCCGTTGGTCAGCCACATCTTCTGGCCGTCGATCGTGTAGTTGCCGTCGGCGGTGCGGGTGGCGCGGGTGCGGATCGCCGCGACGTCAGAGCCCAGTTCGGGCTCCGACATCGAGAACGCCCCGCGGGTCTCACCGGTGGCCATCCGCGGCAGGAAGCGCTGCTTCTGCGCGTCGGTGCCGTGCTGGCGCAGCATGTAGGCGACGATGAAATGGGTGTTGAGCACACCCGATACGCTCATCCAGCCGCGCGCGAGCTCCTCGACGCACAGCGCATAGGTCAGCAGCGATTCACCCAGGCCGCCGTACTCCTCGGGGATCATCAGCCCGAACAGGCCCATCTCCTTCATCTGGTCGACGATGGCCTGCGGGTAGGTGTCGGTGCTCTCGAACTCGTGCGCGGTCGGAATGACCTCCTTCTCGACGAATTGGCGCACGGTGGCCAGGATCTCGGTCTGCACCTCGGACAGGCCGAGTGTCTGGGCGAGCCTGTTCACGCGGCGATCCTCTCGAACACGGCCGCCAGTCCCTGCCCGCCGCCGATGCACATGGTTTCCAGGCCGTAGCGCGCGTCGCGCCGGTTCATTTCGCGCGCCAGGGTCGCCAGCATGCGTCCTCCGGTCGCGCCGACCGGATGGCCCAGCGAGATGCCCGAACCGTGCACGTTCGTACGGTCGTGGTCCGCGGCGGAGAACTTCCATTCCCGCATCACGGCCAGCGCCTGGGCGGCGAACGCCTCGTTGAGCTCGATCAGGTCGACCTCGGAGAGCTTCAGCCCGGCCCTGCGCAGCGCGACGTCGGTGGCCGGGACCGGGCCGATGCCCATCACGTTCGGCGCGACACCGGCTGCCCCCCACGACACCAGCCGCACCAGGGGCGTGAGCCCGAGTTCGTCGGCCTTCTGCGGGGTGGTGACCAGGCACATCGAGGCGGCGTCGTTCTGGCCGCTGGAGTTGCCCGCGGTCACCGTGGCTTCCGGATCGCTTTTGGCGAGTACAGGTTTGAGCTTGCTCAACGACTCGACCGAGGTGTCGGCGCGCGGGTGCTCGTCGGTGTCGATGACCTCCTCGCCGGTGCGGGTCGCCACGGTGACCGGCACGATCTCCTCGGCGAGGACGCCGCTTCGCTGCGCGGCCACCGCCCGCCGGTGCGAGGACACCGCGAGCTCGTCCTGCTCCTGGCGGGAGATGCCGTACTCGCGGCGCAGGTTCTCCGCGGTCTCGAGCATGCCGCCGGGCACCGGATAGTGCCGGCCCCCCGCGGTGGTGCGGCCGCGGGCCAGCCCGTCGTGCACGCGCACACCGGATCGGGCGCCGCCCCAGCGCATGTCGGTCGAGTAGAACGCCACGTTGCTCATGCTCTCGGCGCCGCCTGCGACCACGAGGTCGTTGTCTCCACTGGCCACCTGCAGGCCGGCCTGGATGACGGCCTGCAGGCCCGAGCCGCAGCGTCTGTCGACCTGCATGCCGGGCACGGTGACCGCAAGCCCCGCGTCCAGCGCCACCACCCGCCCGATCGCGGGCGCCTCGCTGTTGGGATAGCAGTGCCCGAGGATCACGTCTTGTATTGCGCGAGGATCGATTCCGGTTCGGTCGAGTAGCCCCTTGAGCGCGGTGACGCCGAGGTCGACGGCGGTCAGCGACTTGAACATCCCGCCGTAGCGGCCGATCGGCGTGCGTACCGGTTCACAGATCACCACATCACGCATGGCTCACCCCTTCTTGGTGCGCCCAACGGGACAAATGGGCGGCGAGTGGATTCGGCTGGGTCATACGTACCGTCCGCCCGTGACCTCGAGCACCGTCCCGGTCATGTACGACGAGAGGTCACTGGCCAGAAACAACGCCACCTTGGCGACCTCGGCGGGCTCACCGGCGCGGCCCATCGGCACCTCCGCGAGCTTTTGATCCCAAATGCGTTGCGGCATCGCCTCCGTCATCGCCGACCGGATCAAACCGGGCTGAATCGCGTTGACCCGCACACCGAGATGGGCGAGTTCCTTGGCGGCGGCCTTCGTCAAACCGACGATGCCCGCCTTGGCCGCCGAGTAGTTGGTCTGGCCGACCAGGCCGACCTTGCCCGAGATCGACGACATGTTCACGATCGCGCCGCGCTTGTTCTCCCGCATGATCGCCGCGGCGGCCTTGGTTCCGTTCCAGGTGCCCTTCAGGTGCACCGCGATCACCTGGTCGAACTGCTCCTCGGTCATCTTGCGCATGGTCGCGTCGCGGGTGATGCCGGCGTTGTTGACCATGATGTCCAACCCGCCGAACCGTTCGACGGCCGCGCCGACGAGCGCGTCGACCTCGGCGGCGTCGGTGACGTCGCAGCGCACCGCCAGCGCGAGGTCGTCTCCGCCGAGCTGTTTGGCCGCGGCCTGCGTGGCGGCGAGGTCCAGATCGCCGAGTACCACCCGCGCGCCCTCGGCGATGAACCGCTCCGCGATCGCGAACCCAAGGCCCTGCGCACCGCCCGTGACGACGGCCGTCTGTCCGGTCAACAACGACACCTAGCTCACCCTCCTCGTTGGTCAGGGCCCGCAGCAGGGCCGGATCAATCGCACATCATATTTCATATATGATCGCCCGAGCCATGGGCCCGCGTGCCCGACTCGCCGCCGCTCCGATGTCGAAGGGAAGCATGTGCCGATGACCGATGTCAGCGACGACGATTTCCGCGAGATCCTCGCTCAGACACGTCATTTCGTCCGCACCGCGGTCGTGCCGCGCGAACAGGAGATCCTGCGCGAGGACCGGGTGCCCGACGACCTGCGCGAGCAGGCCAAGAGCATGGGTCTGTTCGGCTACGCGATCCCCCAGCAGTGGGGCGGGCTGGGCCTTGACCTCGCCCAGGATGTCGAGCTGGCGATGGAGCTGGGCTACACGTCGCTGGCACTGCGGTCGATGTTCGGCACCAACAACGGCATCGCCGGCCAGGTGCTGGTCGGTTTCGGCACCGACGAACAAAAAGCCCGCTGGCTCGAGCCGATCGCCAGCGGCGACGTCGTCGCATCGTTCGCGCTCACCGAGCCCGGCGCCGGCTCGAACCCGTCCGGGCTGCGCACCAAAGCCACCAAAGTTGTTGCCGACGGCGCTGATTGGGTGATCAGCGGCCAGAAGCGGTTCATCACCAACGCGCCGACGGCGAACCTGTTCGTGGTGTTCGCCCGCAGCCGTCCAGCCGACGACGACGGACCCGGCATCGCGGTCTTTTTGGTGCCCGCGGACAGCCCGGGCGTCCAGGTCGGCGCGAAGGACGCCAAGATGGGCCAGGAAGGCGCGTGGACGGCCGACGTCAGCTTCGACGACGTCCGCGTGCCCGCCGAGGCACTGGTCGGCGGCAGCGAAGACATCGGATACCGCGCCGCGATGATCTCGTTGGCGCGTGGCCGGGTGCACATCGCCGCGCTGGCGGTCGGCGCCGCACAGCGGGCACTCGACGAATCGGTGGCCTACGCCGCCACCGCGACGCAGGGCGGCACACCGATCGGCAACTTCCAGCTGGTACAGGCCATGCTCGCCGACCAGCAGACCGGGGTGATGGCCGGCCGAGCGCTGGTCCGCGATGCGGCACGCAAGTGGGTCGACGACGAAGACCGCCGTGTGGCCCCCTCGGCGGCGAAACTGTTCTGCACCGAGATGGCGGGCCAAGTCGCCGACCTCGCCGTGCAGATCCATGGCGGCAGCGGCTACATGCGCGACGTCGCCGTGGAACGGATCTACCGCGATGTCCGGTTACTGCGGCTGTACGAGGGCACAAGCGAGATCCAGCGGCTCATCATCGGATCCAACCTCGTCAAAGCGGCACAGAAGGAGCGCGCATGAGCGGACGGCTGACCGGCAAGGTGGCGTTCATCACCGGGGCGGCGCGCGGCCAGGGCCGCGCTCACGCCGTGCGGATGGCCAACGAGGGCGCCGACGTCATCGCGGTCGACATCGCAGGAAAGCTGCCGGCCTGTGTGCCCTACGACCATGCGACGCCCGAAGATCTCGCCGAAACCGCCCGCCTCGTCGAGGCCACCGGGCGGCGAATCCTGGCCTCCGAGATTGACATCCGCGATGCCGAGGGCTTGAACCGCGCCGTCGCCGACGGTGTCGCCGCGTTCGGCCGTCTCGATGTCATCGTCGCGAACGCGGGCATCTCGCCGCCCCAGGTGTGGAACGAGATCACCGTCGACGACTTCCGCGACGTGATGGATGTCAACGTCACCGGTACCTGGAACACCGTGATGGCCGGCGCACAGCACATCATCGACGGCGGCCGTGGCGGCTCGATCATCCTGATCAGTTCAGCCGCCGGAATCAAGCTGCAGCCGTTCATGATTCACTACACCGCCAGCAAGCACGCGGTCACCGGGATGGCCCGGGCGTTCGCGGCCGAACTCGGCAAGCACTCGATCCGCGTCAACAGCGTGCACCCGGGCCCCGTCAACTCCGCGATGGGCTCCGGCGACATGATCGCCGGGATCGCCAGGGCGATGGAGAGCAACCCCGTGCTGCAGAACATGATGACGCCGTTCCTGCCGACGTGGATCATCGAGCCCGAGGACGTCGCCGACGTGGTGTGCTGGCTGGCGACCGACGAGTCGAAATATCTGACCGCCGCTGCTATCCCGGTCGATCAGGGCTCAACCCAGTACTGAGCACTGGGCGAGCCGATCGTCAGCGGATGTAGCGCACGATCGACTCGGCCACCGCGGCCGGCTTTTCCGAACCCTCGATCTCCACCGTCGTCGTCATCGTCGACTGGACCGCGCCGTCGAGCTGATCGACCTTGGAAAGCTCTGCGCGAGCGCGCACTTTCGCGCCCACCTTGACCGGCGTGATGAAGCGAACCTTGTTGTAGCCGTAGTTGATCGCCATCGCGATGTTGCCGACGGTGTAGAGCTGGTGCATGAAGCGCGGGATCAGCGACAAAGTGAGCAGCCCGTGCGCGATCGTGCCGCCGAACGGGCCGTCGGCCGCGCGCTTCGGGTCGACGTGAATCCACTGGTGGTCGTCGGTGGCGTCAGCGAACAAGTTGACCCGCTCCTGGCTGATCTCCAGCCAGTCCGTCGGGCCCAGTTCGGTGCCTTCGGCCGCGACGAGCTCATCGAGGTCCTTGAACGTTTTCACTGCTTCTCCTTCGTCCCACTTGATGTCCCACTAGAAGATCACCGTCTGGTTGCCGTACCGGATGATGCGGTCCTCACAGTGCCATAGCACCGCGCGAGACAAAACCAGCCGTTCCACATCGGCGCCGAGGCGCACCAGGTCGGCCACGTTGTGGCGATGCCCCACGCGCACCACATCCTGTTCGATGATCGGCCCGTCGTCGAGATCGTCGGTCACATAGTGCGCGGTGGCGCCGACCAGTTTGACCCCGCGTTCTTTCGCGCGCCGATAAGGCGCGGCGCCGATGAACGCGGGCAGGAAGGAATGGTGGATGTTGATGAGCGGACAGCCGACCTCGGCGATGAAACGCGGTGTGAGGATCTGCATGTAGCGGGCGAGCACGACCAGGTCGACGTTGCCGCGCAACAGCTCGAGTTGGCGTTGTTCAGCATGTTCGCGAATCTCCTTCGTAGCGGGGACATGCACAAACGGCACCGAGAACGGCCGGACCTGGTCGGCGAGATCGGGATGGTTCGAGATCACCAGAACGACCGCCATGTCGAGCTCACCGCGACGGTTGCGCCAGAGCAGATCGAGTAGGCAGTGGTCTTCCTTGGACGCCATGATCGCCACCCGCTTGGGCTTTGCCGCCTCGGTGAGCCGGAAGTCCATGTCGAAGCGGGAGGCCACCTGGTTTGCGAAGTCCCGCTCGAGGGCGTCCCGCGCGGCCGCAAGACCGGGCAGATGAAAGATCGTGCGTTGCATGAACGTGCCGCCGGACTGTTCGGTCGCGTGCTGATCGAGCGAGACGATATTGGCGCCGGCATCGGTCAGAAAGCCGCTTACCGCCGCTACCAGCCCCGGTCTGTCGGCGCAGCGCAGCAGCAGCCGGCCGATGTCCTTTTTCGGAAGAGCGCCGCCCCCGGGCTCCGGATACTTCTCCTCCATCCGCCCTAGCGTGGCATTCGCCGTCTGCACGCGCAGAAAAACCCGCACTACGGGTCGTGCGTCTCGCCCGCTTGCATCGACCGGCTCGGCCGGCCAGACGCACAAGTCGTTCAATTCATCGCTTTCCCGCGGACTTTCCGCCGACGAAACAGTCTGAATCGTCTCGCTGCGTGTGCGCAGAGCAAAATATTCACGCTATTAACACCAATGCGCCACGAACGCCTCTACGAGTTCGCCAGCCTCGCTCGTCTCGCGGATCAACCTGCAGCAACAATGATTGCAAAGATAGCCACATAGTGCTGGTCGACGGCGGTGTGGGCTAAGCTACTCCTGGGTATTCCCCGGACACGGGACAATATTTCTCCGCTAGCTGGTATTCGAGCGACTTCCAGCGAGATACTCAACAATGCATGCGGACATAACTATCCAACAAATCAGCGCCGGCCACTGGGTGGTTGGCCGTCAAACGAATGGACGATCATGACGATTTCGCCCGCCGAAACCTTCGACCCCATTGTCACCAGCCTGCAGGACAGCCCGAGCTGCTTTGACCCGCAGACAGAGTGCACGGTCGTGTTCGCCGATCCGCGCGTCGAGCGCGACCTGTGGCAAGACTTCGTCCAGGGCGCCTGCAAGAGCTACACCAACCACGGAGTCGAACAAGCCCTGGACATGGACGCGCTTCCGTCGGGGCGCGACACGATTTTGTTCGCGGCCTGCGTGAACGATGCCGGCCGGGTCGTCGGGGGCCTGCGCGCAAAAGGCCCGTACCAGTCGGCCGACGAATGCCATGCCCTGCAGGAATGGAGCGGCCAGCCGGGGTACGCCGCCGTACGCAAAATGGTCGCCGATCGCCTGCCGTTCGGTGTCGTCGAGATGAAGACGGCATGGGTGACCGATGACCCCGACCGCAGCCGGCAGTTGACCAGCGCGATCTCACGCACCCCGCTGCATGCGATGAACTTGCTCGACATCCAATTCATCGTGGCCACGGCCGCTTCCTATGTGCTCAAGCGTTGGCTGTCCTCAGGGGGCCAGCTGGCCAGCAAGATTCCGCCGACGCCCTACCCGGATCGCCGCTACCAGACCCGGCTCGCGTGGTGGGACCGGCGCACGTTCGCTAACCATGCTGACCCTCAGCAGCTTTCGCTGTTCTTGGCCGAGCAGAAGCAGATGGCGCCATGGCTTCATCAGGCTTCCGATCCGATGGCTGTCAGAATGGCGCAATGACCGAAAGCACCGATGGTGCAGAGCAGTGCAACGCAATAGTCCTCAACGCTGACGATCCGCTCCTTTCGCAACTGCGGGCCGACCCGCGGGTCGAGTTTCTCGACGCGGCCCCCGCGCAGCTGAAGGCGCTGGACAGTCTGCGACCGCCGCTGGACGCGGACGTGACCGGCGAGCCGGTCCGGTGGGCCTACTACCCCTGGCGGGCAAAGGTCGTCAGCGTCTTGGGGCCGCACGGCTTTCGACGGTTGCGGTTGGACCGGAACCGAAACCTGGTCACCGCAGCCGAACTCGACCGCCTCAGCCGGCTACGGATCGGCGTCGTGGGTCTCAGTGTCGGCCACGCGATCGCGTATACCCTTGCCGCGCAGGGCTTCTGCGGTGAGCTTCGGCTGTCGGACTTCGACGTCCTGGAACTGTCCAACCTCAACCGCGTACCCGCCACCGTGTTCGATCTGGGGCTGAACAAAGCGGTGGTGTGCGCCAGGAGAATCGCCGAACTCGACCCGTATCTGCGGGTGGTGGTGCAAACCGACGGGATTACAACGGATTCGGTCGACGAGTTCATGGACAACGTCGACATCGTGCTCGAAGAGTGTGACTCACTGGACGCGAAGGTGCTTGTCCGCGAAGCCGCGCGGGCCAGAAAGCTGCCGGTGCTGATGGCCACCTCCGATCGCTGCCTGCTCGACGTCGAGAGGTTCGACTCAGAACCCACCCGCCCGACACTGCACGGTCTGATCGGTGACATGGAGGCCGCCCAACTCAGGGATTTGGACGCCCGCGAGAAGGTTCCGTACTCGCTGCGGTTGGTCGACGCGACCCAGGTCTCCGCCCGGATGGCGGCGTCGCTGATCGAGGTGGGTACGACGCTGTCGACGTGGCCCCAGATCGCCTCGGAAGTGGCGCTCAACACCGCAGCGGTCGCCGAGGCGGTCCGGCGGATCGCGCTGGGTGAGCCGCTTGCCTCCGGCAGGGTGCGCGTCGACATCGCCGAAGCGCTCGACCGCATCGAAGGACCCCTCGAAGAACCCATCGTTCAGCCGACCGATCGGCGAGCCGACGACGATACGGATCAGCCGACGGCAGCCGGCGATGCGATCCATGCCGTGCTGGCCGCGGCCAACCGGGCCCCCTCCGGGGGGAACGCGCAGCCCTGGCGCATCTGGGCCCGCGGCGATGCGGTGAGTATCGCGCTGGCGCCGGAGTATGCGACGACGATGGACGTCGGCTGCCGGGCAAGTGCCGTCGCGGTCGGGGCCGCCACGTTCAACGCGCGGGTCGCCGCGGCGGCGCATGCGATGGTCACCGAGGTCAGTTTCGAGCCCGACGGTGAACGCTCTCCGCTTGTTGCGACACTGCGCCTTTCACAGGGTGACGATCCGACGCTCGCCGCGCTCTACGACGCAATGCTGCAGCGCGAGACCAACCGACGTCAGGCCGAGCCCGTCCCGATCTCCGCCGATGTCGTGGAGCTTCTGGCCGCGGCCGCCCGACGCGAGGGTGCCCGGCTCGAGCTCCTCAGCGCACCAGAACAGCTCGCGACCGCCGCACGGATCCTCGCCGCGGCGGACCGCATCCGGTACCTGACACCGCGGTTGCACGCCGAGATGTTCGCCGAGCTTCGCTGGCCCGGCGATCCCTCGCCTGACACCGGTATCGACGTCCGCACCCTCGAGTTGCCGGAAAGCGACCTGGTCATGCTCGATATCCTGCGTCGGCCGGAGGTGATGGCTCACCTGGCCGCGTGGGGCGCCGGCGCCGCGCTCGGTGACGACACCTATGACCGGGTGACCCGGGCCGCCGCCCTCGGGGTGGTGTCGGTACCGGGCTCCGAGTTGGTCGACTTTGCGCGCGCGGGGTCGGCGGTGGAGGCGGTGTGGGTCACCGCACAACAGCAAGGGCTTGGCGTCCAACCGGTTTCACCGGCGTTCCTGTACGCGGTCGATGCGCAGGACCTGCAGGGGCTGTCACCTGCGTTCAGCGAGGAGCTCGCTGACCTGCAATACAATTTCCGTATGCTCGCCGGCACCGATCCCGCGGAGTCGCAGGCGTTGATACTGCGGTTCGCCCATGCACCGCGACCGTCGGTGCAGAGCCGCCGCCGCAGCATATTTGGTCCTGTAACGGAGGATTAGTGCCCCGAAGTCTGGAAGTGCTCGTCACCTCGGTCGCCGCCGAGTTGATGGGTGTGAACGCCGCCACCGAGGTCGAGGTCAGCCAGCGCGTACTGGCCGACCTTGTCGACTACTTCGGTGTCGACGTGAGTTTCCTGCGCCGCAACGATCATCAGATCCGGGCCTCGGTGCTGGTTGCGGAGTGGCCGGTGCGGCCGGGCATCCCGGACCCCGACCCGTTGGGGGTGGTGTATTTCGCCGATGCCGACCCTGTTTTCGCGCTTGCGGAGCATCAGAAGGAACCGATTGTCTTTCGGCCCGAACCCGCGACCGACGAATACCAGCACACCATCAACGAAGGCCGGCAGGTGCCGGCCACCTCGATGGCGTGCGTGCCGCTGCTCTCCGGCGACATCACCAGCGGTGTGCTCGGCTTCGTCAAGTTCGGCGACCGCGATTGGACACCGGCAGAGCTCAACGCGCTGAAGGCGATCGCATCGCTGTTCGCGCAGGTACAGGCGCGTATCGATGCCGAAGACCAATTGCGTTACCTGGCCGAGCACGACGACCTGACGGGGCTGTTCAACCGCCGTGCGCTGTTGACCCGCTTGGACGCACGGCTGCAGGCGGGGCGGCCCGGGCCGGTCGCGGTGTTGTTCTTCGACCTGGACCGGTTGAAGGCGATCAACGACTACCTCGGCCACACGGCGGGCGATTGGTTCATCCGGACGCTGGCCGAGCGGCTCAAGGAGTGCGCTGACGGCGTGAACCTCATCGCGCGGCTCGGCGGTGACGAGTTCGTCGTGGTCCCGGCCGAACCGATGGACGTGGCCGCCGCGGAAGCGCTGGCCCACCGACTGAAATCCACGCTGCACGAACACGTGCCGGTCGACGGCGAGATGCTGACCCGCACGGTCAGCATCGGCGTGGCCGTCGGCGTTCCGGGCCGCGACACCACATCGGATCTGCTGGGCCGCGCCGACCAGGCGGTGCTCAACGCCAAGAATGCGGGCGGCAACCAGGTGGCGGTGTTCACCGAGGAGATGTCGCTGGACACCGAACTTCGCAACGACATCGAAATTCACCTGCAGAGCCAGATCCAAGGCGGCGCGCTGGTATTGCACTACCTGCCAGAGATCGACATGCGCAGCGGTGAGATCCTCGCCACCGAAGCGCTGGTCCGCTGGCAGCATCCGACCCGCGGGCTGCTGGCACCCGACGCGTTCATCAGCGTGGCCGAATCGATCAACCTCGCCGGCGAGCTCGGACGCTGGGTCATGCACGCCGCCTGCGCCGAGTTCGCGAGGTGGCGCGACAGCGGCATTGCGCGCGACGTGCTGCTGCGGATCAACGTGTCACCGGTGCAGTTGGTCACCGACGGGTTCGCCCAATCGGTCGCCGATATCCTCGCCGAGTTCGGCCTGGACGGCGCGTCGGTATGTCTGGAGATCACCGAAAGCGTTGTGGTGCAAGACATCGAGACCACCCGTATCACCCTGGCCGCGTTGAAGAAGGTCGGGGTGCGGCTCGCCATCGACGATTTCGGTACCGGCTACAGCGTGTTGACGCACCTGAAATCTCTGCCGGTCGACACGCTCAAGATCGACAAGAGCTTTGTGCGTGAACTGGGCGTCGACCCGGGCGACCTCGCGATCGTGCGGGCCATCATCGCGCTCGCCGAGGCGTTCGGCCTGGAACTGGTCGCCGAGGGAGTCGAAACCGAAACCGCAGCGTTGACGTTGCTGCGGCACGGATGTCACCGCGCCCAGGGCTTCTTGCTGTCGCGCCCGCTGCCGGGCGACGAGATGGCGTCCCTACTGGCTGACGGGCGGATGCCCGTGCACTTTTCCGCAACGCCACTGGGGTGAGTGGTCATGGGTGGTGTGCAGATTGTCGCGCAACCGGCGGTTGGCCGGCCGGCAGGTAGGTGGGACCGGCTGACCGAGAGATTCGGAGGTCAGCAACTCGACGCGGCCGAACCGGCTCGCATGCTTGCTGACCAGACACACCCGCAGCGCCGAATCGCCGACCGGCATCCGCCCCGAACCGGCTGAGCTCAGGCGGGCGCCGCCTGCGGCGATCGTGACGCCGTGGCGCGCGCGGACCGCCAACGGACCCTGGGGTGTGGTGAACACCGCACCCACGACCGCACCTTCCTCGAACACGATGCGCTGCAGGACCGTGTCGGCATGCACCGCGATGCACCTGTCGCGTGCCTGTGCCAGCAGCCAGTCATGAACCGAACCGCCGACATCGCCGGACGCGGGTGTCATCGTTCCGATCTCCGCGACGGCGATCATGTCGCCGCCGGCGGTCTGCACCGTGCACGAGTGCCAATCCGACACCCGCGAGTGCAGGTATCCGTACGGCGAGGCCAGGCAGCGCGCCGCCCAGTCTCCGAGCCGGGCGCCGACGAACGGCGCCACGGTGCGGCCGGACTGTGCGCGCGCAGGCTCCGAAACGACCCGGATCGGCACGTCGAGGTCACGGGCAGCGCGTGGCAGGGGCGCGAGGTCGGACGACACCGCTGCGAAGTAGTCGTTGGTCTCGGCGTCGGCAATCCCGAGGCCCAACCAGGGAGAGATCCGCTGAGCGGCGGCACCGGCTTCGACGTCTACGGCCGAACCGGCGATGAACACGTCACCGCCGACGTCGGCCACCGAGATGGCGCTCGCCAGCCCCGCGGTTCCCGAGCCGGTGCAAACCAGGTCGACTTCTTCATCCCAATTCACCGTGAACTACCCCAACCTTGCTGTCAGTGCCGGCGTGGCGCGCACGCCCGCGATGGCCTCACCCGATCGCCGATCAGTACGGAACGTGGCTGCGGGAAAGTTGCATCTGCCCGCAAACCAGCCCAACGGCGGCCCGCACGCCAAGGCGCAGGTCGCGGCGGACCATAAGTCATCACGGGATGCACTTTACATACTTTTTGGCTGTTATGGGCGCATGAACATGACTTCGAGTTTCTAGCAACGCGCGCGGTCCTCGCGGCTCGGAACGCCCCGTCGTAACGGGTCGGTAGCGCTGTCCGCTTAAGCTGCCGATTCATCCGGGTGCCCCCTGTCACCCGCACGGCGCGGATGAAAGAATTACGCGGTTGAGAAATTTACGGCAAAGAATATTTATGATCGGACGGCGCTACCCCCTGTGACCGAACAAGTCGACCGACGCTCGGACAGCACGCGGCTGCAGATCATCCACGCCGCGGCCCGGCTCTTCGCCGAGCAGCCCTACAGCCGGGTCAGCCTCGATGACATCCTCACCGATGCGTCGGTGACCAAAGGCGCGATGTACTTCCACTTCCGCTCCAAGCACGCGTTGGCGTCGGCGATCGTCGAACAACGGTCCGCCGAAGCCAGATCGTCGGTCGCCGAACTGTTGGCGCAACGACGTTCCGGGCTGGAGACGCTCATCGACATCTGCTATCAGATCGCGATCGATGACATCGGCGACGAGCTGGCCCGCGCCGGGTTGAACCTGCTCGAGTCCGTCGGACAAAGCGACGACCTGCAGGCCCGCGTGCTCAACGAGTGGATCGACGCGTTCGCCCGGATCGTCGAGGAAGCCGCCGGCCAGGGCGACGTACGCGAAGACGCCGATGCGACAGCCGTCGCGCGTCTGCTGGTGTCGATGTACCTTGGCCTACGACAATGCAGTGACCTGGCCGACTCCGAGCGTTTCCTGCGCGCACTCGAGGCGGCATGGTCGCTGGTGATACCGGGTTTCGTCACCGACGACCGCAGAACCTACATCACGGAGTTCATCAAGAGACGGACCGTTATCGCGATCAGGAAAGCCAAACCCCTTCGTCGGTGATCTATCATTCGCGTCCAGGCGACGCCAACCGGTGAGCCGACGGATCCCCCCGGAGGTACTCGGAATATGGTGCGCCAGGCCCGGTCTGAGGCGACGCGGCAGCGGATCATCGCATCCGCGGTGCATCTGTTCAACGAGATCGGCTACGACGCCACCGCGTTGGGCGACATCATCGAGCATGCCGAGTTGACCAAGGGCGCACTGTATTACCACTTCGATTCCAAACAATCGTTGGCCACCGCGATCATCGAGGACGGCAACGCCATCCTGTTGCGCGCGTTCGCCGGCATCATGGAACTGTCGGCGCCCGCACTGGAGCGGATCATCCACGGCGCGTTCGCGATCGGCGACCTGCTGCGCACCGACCTGGTGGCACGCAGCGGAATTCACCTGCTCCAGGCTCTGGGCGAGTTCAACGAGGCCGCGGCGCAGGAATACGAGAGCTGGATCCACAACGTCACGGTGAATCTCTCCGAAGCGATCGAGGAGGGCGACGTGCGGCCCGATCTCGATGTACGTGTAGCCAGCGAGTCGATCGTGGGCGCCATGCTGGGCGCCGAATTACTATCCAGTGCAACGGCTTCGGGAACCGATGTGCTGCAGCGCTTTGCCGCGCTGTGGGAACTGCTGCTACCCGGAATCGCCACCGCCGAATCGCTGCCCTACTTCCGCGAGTTCTTGTCCAGGGAGTCGACGCGGCGTTCGGCGTCACCTAGCGGCTAAGGTTCGGAGTACCACAGCCGTTCGGTGAGGTCCTGGAACGTGGCGATCGCCACCGGGTCGTCGCCGCGCAGCAACGCCGACTTGCTCATCCTCGCCCGCACGACGGAGCCGTCCTGGTGCAGCAGTTCGACGACGAGGTTGGCGTGGGCGCGCACCAGCGACACGGCCGACTCGTCGGTGGGCATGGTGTGGAACACGTCAGGAAACTTCAGCGCCATGATGGCCTCAGGGGTATGGCCCAGCATGTCGCCGAACGCGGCGTTGGCGAACAGGATTTCACCGTCTTCGGCGATGGCCAGCACGGGCACCGGCAGCCGTTCGAGCACGACCAGTGCGGGCAGCTCCCGCAACAGCGCCATGGGTGATTGTCCGTCCTGACCGCCTCGCCGCCGCTCCATGGTCCTGATTATTGCCGGTGTGAAGTAAACCGTCACGCGCGATCGGCGATAGCGGACCCACAGATGCCCGACTTAATTAACTAGGTTTACCCTGTGAAGGCGCGCTGCAGACAGGGGATCGACGATGGACCTCAAATGGTCGGACACCGACATCGCGTTTCGCGATGAGGTTCGGGCATTTCTCGAAGACAAGCTGACGCCGGAGCTACGTCGCGCCGGAAAGTTGATGACCAGCGTCTACGCCGACCACGACGCGAGCATGGAGTGGCAGCGGATACTTCACGAGCGCGGCTGGGCGGCACCGGCATGGCCGGTCGAATACGGCGGCTGCGACTGGAGCCTGACCCAGCACTACATCTTCAGCCGGGAATCCACCCTTGCGGGCGCGCCGTCGCTGTCGCCGATGGGCATCCGGATGGTGGCCCACGCATTGATCGCATTCGGCACCGATGCGCAGAAGGACTACTTTCTGCCGCGGATCCTGACCGGTGAGGTGTTCTTCTGCCAGGGCTACTCCGAACCGGAAGCGGGTTCGGATCTGGCGGCGTTGTCGATGGCGGCCGTAGACGACGGTGACGACCTCGTCTGCACGGGAAGCAAGATCTGGACCACCCACGCCCGCGAAGCGAACTGGATGTTCGCTCTGGTGCGGACGTCGAAAACCCAGAAAAAGCAGCAGGGCATCACGTTCGTGCTCATCGACATGGCCTCGCCGGGCATTCAGATCCGCCCGCTGGTGATGACCTCCGGCGAAGAGGTGCAGAACCAGGTCTTCTTCGACGAGGTTCGGGTGCCCAAGAAGAACGTCCTGGGCAAGATCGACGACGGCTGGACGGTGGCCAAATACCTGCTGGAGTTCGAGCGCGGCGGCGGCGCGTCCTCCCCCGCCCTGCAGGTGATGGCCGACGAGATCGCCGCCGTCGCCGCCGGTCAACCCGCGCCCGACGGCGGCACGTTGATCGACGACCCCGCGTTCGCCCGCAAGCTGGCCGACGCGCGGATCCGCACCGAGGTGCTGGAGATCCTCGAATACCGGGTGCTGGCCACGGTGGCCGAAGGCAAGAACCCGGGGGTGGCCGCCTCGATGCTGAAGGTGCTGGCCACCGAATTGAGCCAGGCCATCACCGAACTGGCGATGGAGGCCGCCGGTCCGCGCGGCCGCGCCTACCAGCCGCACGGCACCTGTCCGGGCGGGCCGGTGTCGAAGTTCGAGCCGCCACCCGACGGCTACCTCAGCGGTGAGCCGTGGCAGGCCGTCGCGCCGCTGCGCTACTTCAACGACCGAGCCGGCTCGATCTACGCCGGCAGCAACGAGATTCAGCGAAACATCCTGGCCAAAGCGGCTCTCGGACTTTAGCGAAGGGCCAGAAAGGGCTGGGTATGGACTTCAAGCTGAGCAAGGAACAGGAACTGCTGCGCGACGGCCTGGTCAAGTTCCTGTCGACGCGATACGACCTCGAGAAGAGCCGCACCGCGGCCAAGACCGGCCCCGGATGGCAACCGGAGATCTGGGCGGGTTTCGCCGACGAGTTGGGCATCCTGGGTGCGGCGTTGCCCGAGGAGGTCGGCGGCATCGGCGGCGGACCGGTCGAGATCATGGTCATTGCCGAGGCCCTGGGACAGTCGCTGGTGGTGGAACCGTATGTCGACACCGTCGTGGTGGCCGGCGGGCTGCTGCACCGGGCCGGTGGCGCGGTGGCGACCGCGCTGCTGGAACGCGTCGTCGCCGGAACGGCCGTCGTGGCGCTGGCCGCGACCGAGGCCGAGTCGGGTGACAACTGGCTGAATGCGGCCACGGTCGCCGAACGCGACGGCGACGGCTGGGTGCTGCGGGGTGCGAAGATCGTCGCCGCGAGCGCGCCGTTGGCGTCTCACCTTCTGGTCACGGCGCGCACCACCAACGGCATCTCGCTGTTCGTGGTCGATCTCGCGGATGCCGCCGGCCTGACGGCCCACCCCTATCGGACCGTCGACGATCGCCACGCCTCCGATCTGGTCTTCGACGGGCTGCGGTTGTCGGGTGATGCGCTGCTCGGTGAGGAGGGCGCGGCAGCGGCGTCGTTGGAGCAGGCCCGTGACGAAGGTGCGGCGGCGGTGTGCGCCGAAGCCGTGGGCTGTATGCGAAAGGTGTTGAGCGACACCGTCGAATACGCCAAGCAGCGCCAGCAGTTCGGGCAGCCGATCGGCAGCTTCCAAGCACTTCAGCACCGCATGGTCGACATGCACATGGAGCTCGAGCAGTCGGTGGCCGCCGCCTACCTGGCGATCCTCAACCTCGAAGCCGAACCGGCGGTGCGGGCGCGGGCGGTGTCGGCGGCCAAAGCCACGATCGGGCGGGCCGCACGGTTCATCGGCCAGCAGGCCGTCCAGCTGCACGGCGGGATGGGCATGACCGAGGAGCTCGCGATCGGCCACTATTTCAAACGGCTGACCGCGCTGCAGTACGAGTTCGGCTCGACCGATCACCATGTCGCCCGCTACGCCAAACTGACCCGCGCCTAGCCGCCTTCGCTGCCCAACGGGATGCGCTCGTCGCGCAGCTGCTGGTCGATGTAGGCGGTGACGACATCGGTCAGCGCCCGCAATTCGCGACCGACGTCGATCGGTTCGGCGACGGTCATCTTGGCCATCATCGCGCCCATCAGCGTGGTCCAGATCAGGTTGCCGACCGCATCGGCGTGCGCTTCGTCGAGGCCTTCGGTGACGTAGCGGCCGAGCCGGGTCAGGGTGGTGAACAGCTCGGCCAGATGGCGTTGCTGCGCATCGGTGCGGCTGGTGCGCGTGGCGATCAGGATCTCCAGGGCGGCAACCGATATCGGGCTCAAAAAGGCGTCTGCCACCGCGTTGATCACCAGCTCGGCGCGCTGACGGCCGGCGTGTTCACCCAGCCGGGGCTGCAGCTCGGCGAGGCAGGCCTGCAGCTGCGCGAAGCCCTCGTCGACGACGGCCATCAACAAGCCGTCGCGGTCGCCGAAGTGGTACTGGACGACACCCCACGTCACGCCGGCGCGCTCGGTGATGTGTTTGGCGCTGGCCGCGCCGAAGCCCTCGTCGAGCACGCACCGCACGGTCTCGTCGATGACCATCGCGCGGGTGCGGTCCGCCCGTTGCTGTTTGCCGTTCGCGGGACGGCGCGGAGCGACGTTGCGGGTCATGGCCTTGCGTGGCCCACGGCTACTTCTTGAACCGTCCGGCGAAGCCACGCAGCGGCACGTCGGCGCTGGTGAGGATGCCCGGCGGCGCGGCCACGACCGAGCGGATCGCGTGCAGGGCGGGCATGCCGGTCACCGTCATGCCGATCGAGGCGAAGGACTTCGGGTTGGACAGGTCCACACCGGGTTTCGGGAAGATCATGTGCTTGTTGTAGATGCACGGATCACCCTTGATGTGGGTGATGTAGCAGCCCTGGATGTCCCAGTGCGGATCGGTGTGCGGGGTCATCTGCCACTCCAGGTGGGTCTCCACCCGCGGCACTCCGTCCACCATGCCCTGGTACTTGATGTAGCTGCCGCCCACCGAACCCTTCGGCAGCTGGTACCAGCCGAGGTCGACATCCTTTGTGCAAGCGCCCAACTCGTGGGAGAACGTGACCTCATCGAGCTCGAGGCCGAAGCAGTCGGCCATCATCAACACGCTGTCGGCGAACACGCGGGTGTACTTCTCGAGCATGCCCGGGATCTCCGGATCGTCGACCGGCCTGCCGTAGCCGACCTCGATCCAGGTGTCCTTGGAGTGGTGGCATGACACGTCGACGGATTCGATCGTGGTGACGTTCTCGATTTCGGCGACGTCGGCCGAACACACCACGCCCAGGATCTGGTTCAGGCCCGGGTTCATCCCGGTGCCGTAGAACGTCGCACCGCCTTTTTCGCACGCCGCGGCCAACAGCTGCGACACCGGTTTACCCGACGGGTGCGGATGGTTGGTGTCCCGATGCCACCCGGTGATCCAGTCGGCGGTGGTGACGATGTTGATGCCCGCCTCGAGGATCGGAATGTAGAGATCCTCGTCCGGAAACACCCCGTGGAAGGTCATCACGTCGGGTTTGGCCGCGATGATCTCCTCGACCGTGCCGGTGGCCGCCACCCCGACGGGCTCGATCCCGACGATCTCGCCGGCGTCGCGACCGATCTTTTCGGCGGTGTAGCAATGCAACCCGACCAGCTCGAGATCGGGATGGGCGCCGATCCGCTTGATCATCTCGGTGCCGAGGTTGCCGGTTGCGACTTGGAAGACGCGAATGGGGCGTGGGCTCATGCGGGTCAGCCTTTCTCAGGTGTCAGCAGCTCGGCGGCCGAGCCGCCGAGCCCGTCGGGATAGAACTGGGTGGCCCACCTGCGGATCGCGGTGAACCCCTCGTATTCGGAGCCGGCCAGCGCCGGCGGATCGGAATAGCGCTGGTGCGACCAGATGTGGATGTCCTGGGTGAACTGCCGGATGACTTCCTCGCCGAACTGGCGGGCCTTGTCCGCCGCGCGCTCCGGGTTGTTGACAGGGCTCGTCGGCCGGCCGATGTAGACCATGAACCGCACATCGGAGGTGCGCTCGTCGACCGGGGTGACCGCGGAGATGGTGCGGTTGTCCACCATGCCCCAGCTCTTGGTCACCGCGATGCCCAACCCGCCGTTGATCGCCTCGACACCGCTCTTGACGTCGTCGATCGACTGGTTCTCGTCGCCCTCGAACGTGATGGTGAAGTCGACGAACGACACCGGCTGATCGAAGTCGTGGCGGGTGAACACCGGCACGATGGGCGTCTTGTGCACGTACTTGAAGTGCGCGAAGTCGACACCGTTTTCCAGAACGTACTGCGGATGCAGTTCGAGGCCTTCCCGAAACAGGGTCATCTGCGGGTAGTAGTCGTCGGCGCTGCTGCCGTCGGCGAAGCTCGCGAACACGTCGGGCGCGTCGAAAAACGGTGCGCGGCCTTCGATGTCGTGCCAGATGTAGATCGACTCGTTGCGCTCGACGACCGGATAGCTGCGGATGCGTCGACCGCGGTTCGGCCGGCTCTCATAGGGGATGCAGACGTTGCGCCCCTCGGTGTTCCACTGCCATCCGTGGAACGGGCACTGGATGACCTCGCCCTCCACATGGCCGCCGTAGCCCAGGTGGGCGCCGAGGTGCTCGCAGTAGGCGTCCATCACCACAGGCTCACCGGATGCGGTGCGCCAGCCGATCATCTCGCGGTCGAAGTACTTCATCGGCCGCACCTGGCCCGGCTGGATCTCGGCCGACCACGCGACCTGGAACCATCCGGTCGGTTTCATCGACAACGGCGGCTTGGCCATCGACGCCTTCTCCTTCGACACGGCCGGACCCGCAAAATGATAGAGCACTCAATGTTAAAAACGCCAGCAGTTGACGTGCACACCGGCGCGGCCGGACACAATGATCGCGTGGCCAATCGCATTCAGACCCTGCTCGGCGTCGACTATCCGGTCGTCCAGGCGCCGATGACCTACATCGCCCGCGCCGAACTTGCCGCCGCCGTCTCAGACGCCGGCGGGCTGGGCGTGATCGAGACGCTCACGCCACAGGGCCGCGCGGACCTGGTGCGGGTGCGTGAGCTCACCGACAAGCCGGTCGCGGCGAACCTGATGATCCAGGGTTGGAAGTCCGATCCCTCGATCGTCGACACGCTGGCCGACGCCGGGGTGCGACACGTGTTCACCTCTGCGGGCGATCCGGGTTTGTTCACGGCCCGGCTACACGACGTCGGCATGACCGTTGTCCATGTGGTGGGGTCGCTGAAGGGCGCGCAGAAAGCCGCCGACGCCGGCGTGGACGCGTTGGTGGTCGAGGGCGTGGAGGGCGGCGGGTTCAAATCGCTGCTGGGTGCCTCGACGATGGTGTTGCTGCCGCTGGTCGCCGACCACGTCGAGCTGCCGATCATCGCGGCGGGCGGCATGTGCGACGCCCGGTCAGCCGCGGCCGCGGTGGTGCTGGGCGCCGAGGGGGTTCAAATGGGCACGCGGATGCTGGCCAGCCTGGAGTCCGCGGTGCACAGCAATTTCAAGAACGCGATCGTGGCCGCCAACGATTCGGGCACCGTGCTCCTTGCGGTTCCGGGCAATCCCACGATGCGGGTGTTGCGCACCGGTCTGGCGGCCCGGGTGGCCGCCGACGATTCCGACGCCGAGCTTCTCGGCAACGTCACGAAGCTCTACTTCGACGGCGACATGGAGGCAAGCGTGGCCAACACCGGGCAGGTGTCGTCGCGCATCGGCGAGCTGCTACCGGTGTCCGAGATCGTGCAGCGGACGTGGAAGGAGATCGAAGCGACGTTGACCGCGGCGCGTTCCCGCACGGGCATGTGAGAACGACGCGTCGCCCGGCGTCGGTGCGCTAGGCGACTTCCTCCAGCTTGCGCACGGTGCGGTTGTTGGCCTGGGGGCACACCGCGCGTGCGGTGCGCGGGCCCCTGGCGCGCTGACGGAAGGTGATCAGCGAGCCCGAGCGGACGACGCCGAGCGGTCCGGGACCGGCGAACCGCGCGATGCCGCTCGCCCGCACCGCGAACGCGGCCTTGGCCTGGCGGTATCCGAGCCGGATGCCGGCGGCGACAATGATCAGCAGGCCGGCGACACCGGGCAGCGCCAACGCCGCCAGCGCCGTCAACGACGCGGGCACCAGAACCGCGCTGACAACGTGGTCCAGGAACGACTTCACGGCGGGCGGCTTGGCCGTCTCGGGCGCCGACGGCACCGTTCCGGACACCGACAGCGGCTTGATCAGGCCGTTGCCGACGACCGTTCCGAGTGCGCCACGCGGGGTCATGGTCCCGAACAGCGGTGCACCGGCGGGCGCGACGTACGGCGCCTGCGACACCAGTGGGCCGAACAGCGGGGGCTCTTCGGCGGGCACCGGCATCGGGCGCTGTGAAGCGACTCCGCCGACGAAGATCGGCGTTTCGACCGGCGGCATGGTGACCATCAACGCGTACAGGTTCGACGGCACGTACACGATCGGCACGATCGCACCGGCCACCGTGGTGAGCATGTACTGCACCGACGTGATGACGTCGGTGATCGGCGTCTTCGAGGTCGGCAGCGCCGCGAGGGTGCGCGGCACCGTCTCCATCACCTCCACCACCGTGGTGAACGCGTTCGTGATCGGCTCGATGGCCTTCAGGAATTGCGCGGAATAGTACGGCGAGAACCTGTCCGGCGTGCCCGGGGGCGCGGCGGGCGTGCGGGTCAGCGCCGACTCCAGCGCGTTGCGCCAACTCGACGTCGACGACGGGGTGGCTGTGGTCGGTGCGGGTTCGGTCGACGCGGCAGCCGGGGTGGTGGTCGCCGGCGCGGCGACGACCTCGTCTGCGGGGGTGGTCGAGTCCGCGAGCTCGCCTGCCTCGGTGCCGGTTTCCTCCGGCTCCGGGGTCACGACGGCCGAGTCATCGTCATCGGCGGCGTCGTCGGCACCCGTGGTGAGGCCATTGAAGAACGCGGTGATCCGCTGCCTGGCCTGTCCGAACGGACGGGTGACGTCCGAGTCGTCGTCGGCATCGGCTTGCACCGTCGCGCCCGTGGTCGTCTTCGGCGCGTTGGTGTCCGTACCCTCCGACGACCCGCCGGCCGACGCGGAATTCTGGCTGGCGCTCGTACCTTGACTGGACGTCGATGAGCTACCTGTCTCGGAGTCTGCCGCGGCGACCGCGCCCGCACTACCGATGAACAGGCCTAATGTGAGCGTGCACACGCCCGCTGAGATGCGCAAAACTGACGTAGGGATGATCGCCTCCGTCCAGCAAGCCCCCGCCCGCGAATAGTCGGTCGCCATTGTCGCACACAGAGGCCCACAACTGCATCTATCCGCTGCGAATCGCTGCGTTCGGCCGACCCGTCGGCCCGGTATCAGGGGGCAGATTGATGCAGAATTCGACGCGATGAGCGCGAAACGAGTCCTGGTTCTGGGATCTGGATTCGCCGGTTTGTGGGCGGCGCTGGGCGCCGCGCGGCGACTCGACGAGCTCGCGGTGCCGCGGGATGCCGTCGACGTCACCGTGGTCAGCGCCCGACCGTTTCACGACATCCGGGTCCGCAACTACGAGGCCGATCTGAGCGCCTGCCGGATCCCGCTGTCGCAGCTGCTCGAACCCGCCGGCGTCGGCCATATCACCGCCGAGGTGACCGGAATCGACGCGTCGGCCGCCACGGTGCGCACCGCCGACGGCGCGACGCTCGGCTACGACCGCCTCGTGCTGGCGGTGGGCAGCGCGGTGGTCAAACCTGACCTGCCCGGGTTGGCCGAGTTCGGCTTCGACGTCGACACCTACGACGGCGCGATGAAACTGCACACGCACATCGTGGGGCTGACGCGGCGCGGGCCGGATCCCGCGGCCGCGACGGCGGTGGTCGTCGGCGCCGGCCTCACCGGCATCGAGGTCGCCACCGAGTTGCCGTCGATGCTGTCGGCCGCGCTCGGGCCTGCGGCCACACCGCGGGTGGTCCTGGTCGACCGCAACCCGCGCGTCGGTTCCGACATCGGCGACTCGGCACGTCCGGTGATCGAGAAAGCGTTGACGCACAACGGGATCGAGACCATCACCGGTGTCGGCGTCAGCGCCGTGGACGAAGCCGGCGTGACGTTGTCGTCGGGTGAGGTCGTCCCGGCCGCGACGGTGGTGTGGTGCGCGGGGATGCGCGCGAACCCGTTGACCGCGCAGCTCGGGGTGCCGTGCGACGCGTTGGGTCGCCTACCCGTCGACGACCATCTGCGCGTCCGCGGCGTCGCCGGGATCTACGCCGCCGGCGATGTGGCGGCGGCCAAGATGGACGACGAACACGTGTCGGTGATGTCGTGTCAGCACAGCCGGCCGATGGGCCGCTACGCCGGTCACAACGTGATCGGCGACCTGCTCGGCGCACCCCAGCTGGCCCTGCGGATCCCTTGGTACGTCACGGTTCTGGACCTCGGACCCGCCGGGGCGGTCTACACCGAAGGCTGGGACCGGCAGGTGGTCAGCACCGGCGCCGAAGCCAAGGCGACCAAGATGACGATCAACCGTGAGCGCATCTATCCCCCGCTCACCGGCGACCGTGCCGCGTTACTCGCCGCGGCGGCCCCGCAGGTGCAGTCCGCACCGGCATACGGGCCCTAGGGCTTGCCGTTGCGCTCGCGGTGTTTGCATCCCGGCCAGCAGCACGGCCGGCGCATGCCCTCCTCCAATTCCTCCTGGGTGCGCCGGATGCGGCGTTCGCGAGTCGCCGCTTGTTTGGCGTCCTCGACCCAGCAGATGAACTCGTTGCGCGCCAGCGGCGTGATGTCCTTCCACGCGGCCAGCGCCGTGTCGTTGCCGATCAACGCCGTCCGCAGATCCGCGGGCAGCTTGTGGACCACCCCGCCGGGCACTCGCTGACTACTCACGGCAGTCACGATAAACGCCCGCGGGTGTCGCGACGCCAATTACCCGATGCCGTGCCTATTCTCGGCGCATGGAGGATGTTGTGCTCATCCACACCGACGGCGGATGCCGGCCCAATCCCGGCCCCGGCGGCTGGGGCGCGGTGCTGCGCCACCGTCACCACGTCCGCGAGATGTACGGCGGTGAAGCCGACCAGACGAGCAACAACCGGATGGAGCTGACCGCGCCGATCATGGCGCTCGAGGCACTGACCCGGCCGATGGCGGTGCATCTGCACACCGACAGCACCTATGTCCGCAACGGCATCACGAAGTGGGTGCTCGGCTGGGAACGCAACGGCTGGATGACGGCGGCCAAGCAGCCGGTCAAGAACGTCGATCTGTGGCTGCGGCTGCAGGCGGCGTGCGCGCGGCACCGCGTCGAGTGGTTCTGGGTGAAGGGGCACGCGGGTATCGCCGACAACGAACTGGCCGACGAACTGGCCACCCGCGGGCTGCAGGAAGCGGTGATTGGCGCTTTGTCGCGCTGAGGCTCTATTTTCTTCCGGGTGATGTCCTTTGCTCGCTGGACCGTTCCGTTCCTGACCGTCGCCGCCGTTGCCGGCGCGGGCCTCGTCGCCGACCCGGTGCCGGTGGGCCCGGTCCCGCAGGTGCGCTTGGCCGCCGAGGCCAACCCGTTGGCCGGAATGCCGTTCTATGTCAACCCGCGGTCGAAGGCACGCGCCGCCGCGGATGCGGTCGATCCGCCGAACCCTCTGCTCAACGCGATCGCCGACACCCCGACCGCGTACTGGATGGACCACCTGTCCACGCCTTCGGTGGACGCGAAGTACATCGCTGACGCGCAGGCCGCCGGCACCATGCCGATCCTCGCGCTGTACGGAATTCCCAACCGCGACTGCGGCAGCTTCGCCGCCGGCGGGTTCGGGTCGGCTGGCGCGTATCGAGGCTGGATCGACGGCGTCGCCGCGGCCATCGGGTCGGGTCCGGCGGCGGTGATCCTCGAACCCGATGCGCTGGCCATGGCCGACTGCCTGTCGCCGGCCCAGCGGCAGGAGCGCTTCGAGCTGATCCGCTACGCGGTCGACACGCTGACCCGCAACCCGGCCACCGCCGTGTACGTCGACGCCGGGCATCCACGCTGGGTCGGCGTGGAGGACATGGCAGGGCGGCTCAACGAGGCGGGGGTGGCCAAGGCGCGCGGCTTCAGCCTCAACACCGCGAACTTCTTCACCACCGAGGAGTCGATCGGGTACGGCGAAGCGATCTCGGGGCTGACCAACGGCGCCCACTACGTCATCGACACGTCCCGCAACGGCGCCGGGCCGACCGATGAGGAGCTGTACTGGTGCAACCCGGCTGGACGGGCGCTCGGTGTGCGGCCGACGACCCAGACCGCCAGCCCGCGCGTCGACGCCTACCTGTGGGTCAAGCGTCCCGGCGAATCCGACGGGGCGTGCAGGAGCGGCAACCCGCCCGCGGGACGTTTCGTGAACGATTACGCCATCGAGCTCGCCCGCAACGCGGGCTGGTAGCACCGCATACGCCTGCGGCGATATGCCGGACATCACCGTCGAGCGGTGAAACGATTAGTCCGTGGACGCCCGCCAGGGTGGTGGACTGGCCGCGGACCTGACCTGTGGGTCCTGCGGCGCGCGTTGCGGTGCGACGGGCAAGTTCTGCAGCGAATGCGGTGCGCGACTGGCGCAGTCAACCCATGCGGCCGAATACAAGCAGGTGACGGTGCTGTTCGCCGACGTGATCCGATCGATGGATATCGCAGCCACCCTGGATATGGAGCGGTTGCGCGAGGTCATGACCGAGTTGGTGGAGCGCTCGGCGACGGTGGTGCGTCGCTACGGCGGCACTGCCGAGTACAACGGCGACGGCGTGATGGCGATCTTCGGCGCCCCAATCGCGTTGGAGGACCATGCGTTTCGGGCATGTGTGGCCGCACTGGCGATTCAGGGCGAGATGAAGCAGCTGGCCACCGAGGTAGCGCGCCGCGACCAAACGGCGCTGCAGGTACGGATCGGGCTCAATTCGGGCCAGGTGATCGCCGGGGACATCGGTTCTGGGTTCTTGGGCTACGTGGCCACCGGACACCACGTCGGCTTTGCGCAGCGGATGGAATCGGTGGCATCGGCGGGTGAGGTGATGCTGTCGGAGTCGACAGCGCGCCTCGTCGAGGACCGCGTCGTGGTGTCGGAACCGCAGTGGATGCGCGTCAAAGGGTTCGACGAAGCCGTGCCCGCGCGGCGGCTGATCGCGATCCGGCCGCGACGGTGCCCGATCGAGCGCACCGAGGCGCCCCTGGTCGGTCGGCGCATGGAGCTGGCCGCCGTCGAAGCCGCGGTGCGGCGCGCAGTCGACGGCCGCGGTGGTGTGGTGAACGTCGTGGGACCGCCGGGCATCGGCAAGAGCCGTCTGGCCCGGGAGGCCGCGGCAGCCGCAGCCCGTCGGGGCGCCGAGGTGTGCTGGGCCTTCTGCGAATCGCATGCCAGCGACATCCCGTTCCATGCGGTGGCAGCGCTGCTGCGGGCCGCTCTCGGCGTCGGCCAACTCGGCGCCGGGGCCGCCCGCGCCCGGGTCCGGGCACGACTTCCCGATGCCGATCCGCAGGATCTGCTGTTGCTCGACGACCTGCTGGGCATCGCCGAACCGAACAGCACGCCGACCATGATCGACCGGGACGCGCGGCGGCGCCGGCTGACCGCGCTTGTCGACGCCGCATCGTCGAGCCGGACCGAACCGGCGTTGTTCATCGTCGAGGATGCGCATTGGATCGACGCTGCCAGCGAATCGCTGATCGCGGACTTCCTGGCGGTGGTGCCGCGCACGACGTCGACGGTGTTGATCACCCATCGCCCCGAATACCGGGGCGCGCTGGCGAAAGCGCGCGGGACACAGCGGATAACCCTTGGCCCACTGGATGATTGCAACACCGCGGCGCTGCTCGGCGAGCTGCTGGGCACCCACCGGTCGGTCGCGCAGCTGTCAAAGGTCATCGCTGAACGGGCCGCGGGGAATCCGTTTTTCGCCGAGGAGATGGTCCGCGAGTTGGCTCAACGCGGGGTGCTGCACGGCGAGCGCGGCAACTATGTGTGCCGTTCGGGAGCCGCCGACGTCGCTGTACCGGCCACCGTGCAGGCGACCATCGAGGCGCGCATCGACCGGCTCAGTTGTGGCGCCAAGCGGACGCTGAACGCCGGGTCGGTGATCGGCGCCCGTTTCGACACCGCGCTTCTGGCGGCGTTGGGCATCGACGCGGTGGTCGACGAGTTGCTGAGCGTCGAGTTGATCGAGCCCGCGCGGGAAAGCGCACACGCCGAATACGTCTTCCGCCATCCGCTGATCCGCGCGGTGGCCTACGAATCCCAGCTGAAATCCGATCGCGCCGAGCTGCATCGGCGGCTGGCCACCGTGATCGAAACCCGAAACCCGGCTTCGCCGGATGAAAATGCGGCGTTGATCGCCGAACACCGGGAGGCAGCCGGTGATCTGCACGACGCGCACCGCTGGCACATGCGCGCAGCAGCGTGGTGCACTAACCGCGACCTCGCCGCGGCCCGGATCAGCTGGGAACGGGCTCGCCGCATCGCCGACCGGCTGCCCGACGACGACCCCGGACAGCTTCCGATGCGCATCGCGCCACGCACCATGCTGTGTGCCACCGACTTTCAAGCCCGTACGGTCGAAAAGAGCCGTGGCCGCTTCGCCGAGCTGCAGCAGATGTGCCACGCGGCCGGCGACATGGCCTCGCTGGCCATCGGCATGAGCGGGCCGGCGACCGAGCTCTGCTACACAGGGCGCACGCGTGAAGCAGCACTGCTGTCGTCGCAACAGATGGCGCTGCTCGAGTCGATCGGCGATCCGACCGCGACCATGGGGTTGGCGGTCATCGCATTCGTCAACTGGCTCGGTATCGGCAATTTCGGCGAGGTCTTGCGGTGGTCGCAACGCGTCATCGACCTCGCCGACGGCGACCCGGCCAAGGGCGCCGGGTTCGGGGTGGGATCACCGCTGGCGCTCGCGGTGGGGTGGCGCGGTACGGCACGGTGGTGGCTGGGCCGTCCCGGATGGCGCCAAGACCTGCACGACGCCGTCGCGATGGCGCGGCGCAGCAACGCAGAGACGCTCTCCGGCGCCATTTCCTGGACCTACGGGTTCGCAATGCAGTACGGCGTACTTCGGGCCGATGACCATGTGGTGCGCGCGAGTGAGGATGCGCTGCAGCGCGCCCAGACAGCCAGCAATGACCGCGCGGTGGGGTTGGCCGCGTACACGTTGGCCGTCGCGCTGTTGAACCGTGACGCCGCGGCCGAGCAACACCGCGGGTTGGAACTGATGACGCAGACCCGCGAGCTGTGGCAGCGCAAGGGAGCGCTGTTCCTCATCCCGGTCACCGACGTGTGGGCTGCGCGGGAAACCTTCCGGCGCGGCGACCGCGATGCCGCCGTTGAGCTGATGCGCCGAGCGGTCGACAAGCTGCACCGAGCCGAAAATGTCTTCTATGGCGCTTGGGGCACCGGCGTTTTGGTGGAGACGCTGCTTCAGCGCGCCGGCCCCGACGACCTGGCCGAGGCCGAGGAGGCGATCGACCGGTTGGTGACGGTTTGGGCCGGCGCGGGTTCGACGATGCGCGAAGTCACGCTGCTGAGGCTGCGCGCGCTGCTGGCCCGTGGCCGCGGTGACCAGGTCACGTATCGGGATCTGGCGGGTCGCTACGGTCAGGTGACGAAATCGCTTGGCTTCGAAGGGCACTAGAGACATCGTCTTCTCCACCCGGCGACTCGGCTGACTCGCTTGCGTCCTGCTCGGCGGGAGTTGCCGTCGGCTGCTGATCGGTTCCGATTGGTTCGTCGTCCACGTCGGCCTCCTCCGACTCCGGCTCCATAGGCTCATCGACGTCCGGCGACGGCGTCGGCTCATCCGGATCGGTTGTGCTCTGCGCGGACGATGGCGGATCGTCTTTGGGAACCGATTCGGTGAGAGTATCTGGGGCGGTATGGTTTTCGCTCGCCGTCGGGGTCTCGGTCGGCACGTCGGCGTTGTCGACAGTCTCTTCCGCGAAGGTCATCTGGCGGGAGGTGTCGACGGTATCGGCTTGCGCGGTCGAGAACCCGGAGGTGACCGCAGCGGAGGCACGCACCGGCGGCGGCACGCCGACCAGCGCAAGAGCATTGTTGATGCACTCGCCGATCGCATCGACCAGACCGACAACCACGTCGCGTGGGTCGAGCAGCGGGATGAGCCGAGCCGGCGTGGGCTCCCACGGCGCAATGGTGCGGTCATAGCCCAACTCGACGAGGAACCGGAAGAACGGCTCCACCACGTCGATCAACGCCTCCGGTACTCCGAGATCACGAAACGGCTCGAACAGCGGCAGGTTCCCGGTGTCGAACAGGTAGTAGCTGGTGGTGCCTGAGGCGCCCTGGTAGGCAGGCGATGTCGTGGGATCCGCGGGCAGGGCAACATCGAACGGATTTGTGTGCAGGTACACGAAACCCATGAGCGCGTTCAACGTCGCGATGATGTTGAGCGGGTACAACGGGAAATCGGCCAGGCCGTCGTACTTTCGGGTGATGACGAAGGTCGTGAACGGGGTGTCGGTCAGCTCCGCCCCGTCGAATGTCCAGTCGAGGATCGGGATGTAGAGGCCGGGGAACCGGGCATGTAGGCCGCCGTTGGGCAGGTTGGAATCGCCGCCCAGAACGAAATCGATGTCGGGAGCGGTGGTTTCGTCCGGGTATTTCGCAGCGAGCCTGCGCTTCACGATGTTCGCGATGGTCGCGCTTTGCGAGTAGCCGTAGATGACGAGGTTGTCGTTGCCGTGCGCGGCCATCGCCGCCTCCAGGCTTGTCACCCCGGCGTTGACCGATTGGTTGGGGGTGAGGTCGAACAGGCCCGACAGTTTCCACCACGGCTCGTCAGGCCACCCCGAGCCGCCGGGCCCCCAGACGCGCGGATCCCCGACCGCCCACCCGATGAGGCGGGCGACTCCGGTGGCGGGCCACAGCTCCCCCGGCGTCGTCACCGCGACGTAGTCGATGTCCTGGCCGGGATGGGTCTGTGCGATGAACTGGTTTTTGACGGCGTCGATGTAGGCCTCGTCGGGTGTCGGAACCGTGACCCCGCCCATGACCAGAGCGGTCTTGTCGGCAGCAAGCTGCACGGCGGGCGGCACCGTCGAAACCATCGTCAGCGCAACCGTGGCGGCCAGCGCCGACGCGGCAACCCCGATCCGCGCCGTGGCGAGTTTGGCGGTGCGCGCATTGCGTGCGTCCCGCGTGCTGCCCATCGTGTGTTCCATAGGGGTCACGTTCCTCGCGTGAAGCGCGACGACGCTCAGTAAGGCACCACTGCAATCGGGCCGGGCCTCGACGCAGTACTACCTAGTCCATGCGGGGCGGGAATTTGTCGGTGGTCGAATGTATGTTCGAAGTATGTCGGGGAATGGGTTGCAGGCGGCGATCGCCGAACTGTCTGCGGCCTATGAAAAGGTCGCCGCCTGTGAGCTGGAGCTGTTGACCCGCCCGGATCTGCTGGCCGCCCTTGACGAGGTCGAAACATTGTCGTGTCAGCTGCCGACGATGCGTCAGCGTCTGCTGTCGCGGCTGCAGTGCGAAACCACCCCGGGCGAGCTGGGCGCGTGCTCGTGGAAAGAAGTGCTGCGGGTGCGCTACCGCATCTCGACCAAAGAGGCCCACCGGCGCGTCACCGAAACCGAACTACTGGCCCCACGCCAGGCGATGACCGGCCAGCCACTGCCGGCGGCGTTACCGGCCACCGCCGCGGCCCAAGCCCACGGGCTGATCAACGCCGAACACCTCGAGGTCATCCGCAAATCGATAGCCAAATTGCCCGGCTGGGTG
>JBNMRA010000023.1:0-85851 GCA_050205315.1 Mycolicibacterium pulveris
CGCACGCTGAAGATGCCACGACGACGCCGCTCCCGCGCCGCCGAGAACGAAGCACGCATCAACGCCGAACGCGAACTCAACAAGCGCGACGCCGCACGCGATATACCGCCGATCTGACACCGACGCCGTCAGCGCCTACGGCTTGCCGCGCGACGGGGTCTGCGAAGCCACCCCGTGACGCAACGGGGTGCCGGGCTCGGCCGCGGTCGACTCCTGAACGGGCGAGCCGCCCGACGCTCCGCTGACGCTCGGTGCGTTATCCGGATCACCGCCGGATGGCTCGGCGCCGTGGGTCAGCTCCCGCAGCCGTGCGTTGATCAATTCGAGCACCGGGATGCGATTGCCGTGCGAGGTTTCGTGTTCGAACAACGTGCGCAGCTGCGGCTCGTCCAGCGCACGGATGCGGTGGCGCAACTCGGTCAGGGGTAGTTGGTCGTAGTCCGTCAGCGGAAGATCCATACCCCTCGGTTGCCCACCGTGGCGCGACGGAAAACCGTCAGGTGCCCGTCCAGTTCGGTGGCCGCTTCTCTGCGAACGCGATCGCACCTTCCTTGGCGTCGTTCGACGCGAACACGGGCCCGAGGATCTTCATCTGCTCACGCCACATCTCGTCTGGGCTCCAGTTGCGCGACTCGACGATGATCCGCTTGGTCGCCGCCACCGCCAACGGCCCGTTCGCGGTGATCCTCTCGGCCAGCCCGATCGCCGCCTCCAGCGCCTGACCGGGTTCGGCAAGCACGTTGACCAGGCCGAGATCGTGCGCACGTACCGCTGGCAGGTTCTCGCCCGTGAGCGCCAGTTCCATCGCGATCGCATACGGAATCCGCTGCGGCAGCCGCAACAGCCCACCACCGCCGGCGACCAGGCCGCGCTTCACCTCCGGGATGCCGAACGCCGACTCCTTCGACGCCACGATCAGGTCGGTGGCCAGCGCCAACTCGGTCCCACCCGCCAATGCGAAGCCTTCCACCGCCGCGATCAGCGGCTTGACCGGCGGCCGCTCGGTGAAACCCAGACCGCGACCCTCGATCGCGACGTTCTCGCCGCGGGCGAAGGCCTTGAGGTCCATTCCGGCGCAGAACGAGCCGCCCGCGCCGGTCAACACCGCCACCGACAAGCCGGCGTCGCCGTCGAGCCGGTCCATCGCGGCGGCCAGACCGCGGCTGACCTCAGCGTTGACCGCGTTCTTGGCCTCGGGACGGTTGATCGTGATAATCAGGATTCGGTCACGCTGCTCGACCAGCACTGCTTCTTTGGAATCGTCGCTCACGCGGGTGATCGTAACGGCCACGGAAGTCGGCACCGCGGCCACCGAGGTAAACTAGAACACGTTTCAGTTTCCACCGAAGGGGGCCGCATGGCCGCGACCGATACCGAACTCGCCAAATGGGACCCCAAGCTGACCGAACGGGTCATGGGACTCACCCGCCCATTCCTCAAGCGCTACTTCCGCTCCGAGGTCCACGGGCTCGACAACATCCCCAACGGGGGCGCGCTGGTGGTCAGCAACCACTCAGGCGGCCTGTTTCCGATGGACGTGCCGATCCTGGCGGCCGACTACTACGACCGACACGGCTACCACCGGCCGCTGTACACCCTGAGCCACGACATGCTGATGACGGGTCCGACAGGAGATTTCTTCCGGCGGATCGGTTACATCAGCGCCAACCACGAAAACGCCGATGAGGCATTGCGTTCGGGTGGTCTGGTCGTGGTGTTCCCGGGCGGCGACTACGACGTGTACCGGCCGTCGTTCTCGGAGAACGTGATCGATTTCGGCGGTCGCACGGGCTATGTGAAGGCGGCGCTGAACGCGGGCGTGCCGATCGTGCCGACGGTGGGCATCGGTGGCCAGCAGACCCAGATCTTCCTGTCGCGGGGAACGTGGCTGGCCGAGCGCCTCGGGCCGATCGCTCGCCTGGCCCGCACCAAGATCGTGCCGATCTCGTTCGGCTTCCCGTTCGGGCTGTCGCTGGTGATCCCGCCCAACATTCCGCTGCCCGCCAAGATCGTGATGCAGGTGCTGCCGCCGATTCACATCGAGGCCGAGTTCGGTGCCGACCCCGACATCGACGAGGTCGACGCCCATGTACGCCGCGTGATGCAACGGGCCCTGGACGATTTGGCCGCGCAGCGTCGACTTCCGGTACTCGGCTAGCGTGGGTTTTGAATCTGCACCCTCCCTGAGAGAGCCCGATCTTGTCCAAGCTCCCCCGCTATCCGCTGCTGCGGGCCGCCGCTGAGCTCCTCAACGCCGCCAACGGTGTGCGCCCTTTGGGCCGCGAGGGCTACATCACCATTCCGGTGTTCGCGTTCGGCTGGCCCACCACCGAAATGTCCCCGCTGTATCTGGCTGCGTCGGTGCTCGACGCGGTGCGTCGCGGGCTGCGCGGCGACTTCCGTGGCGCCAAAGGACGACTCGCGTTGCTGCTCACCGCGATTGCCTGGGCGCTGCTGGGCCTGATTCACTACCGAAACCTCAACTCCCAGCCGTACTTTGAAGAACCGCTGCGCAAAGAGTTGGGCGACGACTACGAAGCGGTTGCCGCGCAGTCCCAGCCCGCCGTGCGCCGACGCATGATCGGCGTGTGGCCCAATGAGTTGGTCCGACGCCGGTATGTCCAGAAGGCGAACACCGTTCAGTACGGCCCGCATTCGCGGGTCAACCGCGCCGACATCTGGCGCCGCGCCGACCTGCCCCGTGACGGCAAGGCGCCGGTGCTGCTGCAGGTGCCCGGCGGCGCGTGGGCCATCGGGATGCGACGGCCGCAGGCCTACCCACTGCTGAGCCATCTGGCCGAACGCGGTTGGGTGTGCGTGTCGATCGACTACCGCGTCAGCCCGCGACACACCTGGCCGGACCACATCGTCGACGTCAAACGTGCGCTGGCATGGATCAAGGACAACATCGCCGACTACGGCGGCGACCCGGACTTCGTGGCGATCACGGGCGGTTCGGCGGGCGGGCACCTGTCGTCGCTGGCCGCGTTGACGCCCAATGACCCGCAGTGGCAACCGGGATTCGAGGACGCCGACACCTCGGTGGCCGCCGCCGTGCCGATCTACGGCCGCTACGACTGGGTGTCCGCGCAAGGCTCCGGGCGCAAGGAGTTCATCGCGTTTCTGCAGAAGTTCGTGGTCAAGAAACGCATCGTCGAACACAAGCAGACCTATGTCGACGCGTCATCGATCATGCGGCTACGCCCCGATGCGCCACCGTTTTTCATCCTGCACGGTCAAGACGACTCGATCATCCCGGTGCAGGAGGGGCGCGATTTTGCCGATGCGTTGAGCAAGGTGTCGACAGCCACCGTCGCTTACGCCGAGATCCCGCACGCGCAGCACGCGTTCGACTTCTACTACGGCTCGCCGCGGGGTCACTACACCGCGCAAGCGGTCGAGAAGTTCCTGTCGTGGGTGCACGCCAAGCACACCAAGGCCGAACCGGCGGTCACGCCATAACGGAGTCGATGACCGTCAATTCTTCGGAAAGCCCTGCGGCACGGCGGATCTCGGTGAATGCCTCGACCATCGCGTCGGTCAGTTCGTGCGGGTCGGACAGCGTGGCACCGTCGGAGAGCACCGAGATGTTGAGCTGGTCGACGTAGCTCCACACCGTGATGTTCAGACCGCTGCCGGTGGTGAGAGGCCCGACGGAGTAGATCTCGGTGACCAGTGCCCCGCCGACCCGGCCGTGCTCCCGCGGGCCGGGCACATTGGAGATCGGAATGTTGAGCACCTTGTTCTGCCCGTCCTTTTCGGCCAGCCACGCGAACAGCCGCTCGGCGGGGGCGGGCGGGAAATAGGCCGACCACCTGCTGACGAGTTCGGGTCCGAGCAGGTGATGGGTTTCCTTGGCGCTCACCGCGGCGTCGTGTACGGCCTGCACCCGCTCGAGCGGATCGGCGAGTTGGATCGGCACCGTCATCATCACACCGGTGAAGTAGTTGCCCGAGATGCGTTCGGTGGAGAAGTCGAAACTCACCGGGACGGAGGCCAGCAGCGGGTGGTCGGCGTGTCCGTCGTATTTCAGCGACAGCTGCCGCAGGGCACCGGAGGCGATCGCGAGGACCATGTCGTTGATCGTGACGCCGAGGTGCTTGCTGGTCTTCTTGATGTCAGCCAGTGCCAGGGTGGCCGTTGCGAACCGACGCGTCGCGTCGACGCGGTGGTTGATGAACGACGGTGGCGGCGTGAACGGACGCGTCAACTCCGGCGACAGCTTGTAGGTGCTCTTGCGCACCCGCCGCAGACCCTGGGCGGTGTAGCGCAGTACGGCCGGCAGCCGCCCGATCTGGCGCATGTGGTCGCCGAACGCGGTGCGCACCAACTCCGCACGGGTGGGCGCCGGATCGGTCGCATAGGAGTCACGGTCCTGCGGGCCGGCCTGCAGATCCATCCCCCGCGCCAGCAGGTTGGCCGAGGCCACGCCGTCGGCCAGGGCGTGGTGAATTTTGCCCAGCACCGCGATCCGCCCGTTGGCGAGCCCCTCGATGAAATACATCTCCCACAGCGGCCTGCTGCGGTCCAGCGGTGTGCTGGCGATCTCGCCGACGGCCTCGTCGAGCTCGCGGCGCCCGCCGGGGCTGGCCACCCGGTATGGGCGCACGTGGTATTCGAGGTCCACCTCGCAGTTCTCCCGCCACATCGGGTGGTGGAACTTGAACGGGATGTCGACGAGCTCGTAGCGGAAAGGGTCGAGCTTGTAGAGCCGACCGTGGATGACCCTACGGAACTCTTCGATGCCGAACGCGCGGCCCTTCAGCTCAGATAGATCGATCACCGCGAGCTTGAGGGTGTGCATATGCACTGCGGGCGTCTCGCTGTAGAGAAGTACCGCGTCCCAGCCGCTCAGCCTCTTCAACAGCCACCCTAAATGACTTCCTTGGCCCCGATCAGCGACCGGTGCCGGTGAATATGGTTCAGGAACAACGAGATTGCCGTTGCCATCGAACCTGTTCGTGCGCCGTCGGTCATGTCGAAACCATGACCTGCGCCGGGCAGTTCCAGATAACTCACCGGGGACCGCGACACGTCGCGCAGTCGTTCGACGAATGCGCGGGCCTGCCATACCGGTATCACCGTGTCAGCGCTGCCGTGGATGACCAGGAACGGCGGCGCGTCGGAATGCACCTGCGCGATCGGGGACGCCTTGCGGAAGATTTCGGGATGCTTGTCGAGCTTGCGTTTGACGACCACCCGCTCCAGGAAGTCCACGAACCGCTGCCGCTCCACCGTCGAGCGGTCCTCCCAGCAGTAACGACCGTAGATACCGACCACCGCGTCCACCGACGTGTCGGAGTCCTCCGGCAGTTCGTCCTGCATCTCGGGGTCGTTGACGGTCAAACCGGCCAACGCCGACAGGTGCCCGCCGGCGGAGGTTCCCGCAATCGCCACGAAGTTACGGTCGCCACCGAATTTGTCGACGTTCGCGCGCGCCCACGCGATCGCGGTTTTCACGTCGGTGATATGCGCCGGCCAGCGGTGGTGCGGCGCCACCCGGTAGTCGATGGACAGGCAAACCCAGCCCTGCTGGGCCAGGTGCGACATCAGCGCATAGCCTTGCAGGATCCTGCTGCCGTGCACCCAGGCGCCGCCCGGCACGAAGATCAGCACGGGCGCGGGCTGGGTTGGCAGCTCCTTGGGCCGCCACACGTCGAGCAGCTGCGAGGGCCGGGGCCCGTACCGCACCGAGGTGCGGTAGACGCTGCGACGATGCTCGCGCATGTTCCACAGCGGCGGTACGCGCTGCGGTGCCGGCCAATCGATGTCGAGGTCCTGAGGATTGACGATGCCGCGCAGTGCGGCTGCGGTGACGGTGTGCGTGCTGTCGCGATCGCTACGTTTCAGCTCCGCGTTGCCCGGGCTCAGCCACCCCTTGGCTGCGGTGCCGAAGAAATCGGGAAGATGACGGGAGCCCCACACCCCCATCGCGGTCGCAGCGCCAAGCGGCTCAAGGTGTTTCCCGATCACGGGCAGCGACGCCGATGCGACGCTCATCGCCAGCATGTAATCAGAGGGTCCGGCGTTCAGAAACCATTTGGCACGTTTCCACATCGCCGCTCCGGGAGACCGAGCCTCCGGCTGTACCGCCATTGCGGAACTGTACCCCGCAGCCCGATTGATAAACGGGAACATGGCGAAGATGTCTGTCCCCGGTTCGGATCAAGATCAGACTGGATCCGGGCCATGTATAGGTTGAGCTGGGCAAAGGGGTTAGCGTTACTCGACGAGTGCCGAATGTAAACCAAAACGTAAACGAGGACTTCCACCGTGAGTAAGTCAGCCCTTGCCATCACCGAGGAACACACCGACCTGGCCGATGCGGCGTTTGGCCAGCTCAGCAGGCTGAACAGTCGCGTCGCCGCACGTGCCACGCTACAGGACGCGTCCTCGCATCCGGCCGACATCTGGTCGGCGGCCAGCGAGATCGGTTGGACCGGCTTGGCGATCGCCGAAGAACACGGCGGCTCCGGCTTCGGTCTGGCCGAGTTGGCGGTGGTGCTGGAGGCCCAAGGTCACGAGCTGTGCCCGGGCCCGTTTCTGCCGAGCGTTGCCGCAGCGGTGGTGATCGATCGCTGCGCGCCGGATTCGGTTTGCGCCCAACTGCTTCCAGGTCTGGCCGACGGATCCGTTGTCGGCGCGCTCGCGGCGTCGGGGACGGTGACCGTCGGCGCGGACCTTGCGGTGACCGGTGAGTGCCGCGCGGTGCTGGGCGCTCCGGATGCGAACCTGCTGGTGGTCGTCGCAGGTGATGACGTCGTGGTGGTGGACGCAACCGCTGACGGGGTCACCGTCACGGCGCTGGAGTCCTTGGACACCACCCGCAGTGTCGGAGCTGTCGCGTTGCAGGGCGTGTCGGTGCCCGAGGAACGGGTGCTGCGCGGCGCCGCACGTAAGGCGCGCACGGTGTTTCGGACGCTGGCGTCGGCCGAAGCGGTCGGCGTCAGCTGGGCGAGCCTGGACATGGCGGTCGAGTACGCCAAGGTGCGCGAACAGTTCGGCCGCACCATCGGCACGTTCCAGGCCGTCAAACACCACGCTGCCAACATGCTGGTGAATGCGGAGGTGACCACGGCGGCCGCCTGGGATGCCGCCCGCGCCGAGGACCTCGACAGCGCCTGGTTCGCCGCCGCGGTAGCTGCTTCACACGCCATCCGTACACAGATCTTCAACGCGCAGAACAACATTCAACTGCACGGCGGTATCGGCTTCACCTGGGAGCACGACGCCCATCTGTATCTGCGTAGGGCACGTACCCTCGCGGCGTTGATGGCCGAGGCCGGTGACCCGCTGCCCGACGTCGTCGACGCCCAGCGCAGCGGCCAGGCCCACGGCGCGTCGTTCAGCCTGCCCACCGAGGCGGAGAAGTACCGCGAGCAGGCCCGCGAGGCCGTCAAGACGTTGCAGTCGCTGCCCGCCGAGAAGCGACGCGACTTCCTCGTCGACTCGGGATACCTTGTGCCGCACTGGCCCAAGCCATGGGGACGGGCGGCCGATGTGCTCGAACAGCTGGTCATCGAAGAGGAGTTCGGCGGCATCGAACGCCCCGACATGGGGATCACCGGCTGGGTGACGTTGACCATCGCCCAGGCCGGCACCGACGACCAGCGCGAACGCTGGGTGGAACCGGTGCTGCGCGGCCAGGTGATGTGGTGCCAGCTGTTCTCTGAACCGAATGCGGGCTCGGACGCCGCCGCGGTGCGCACATCGGCCAAGAAGGTCGACGGCGGCTGGCGCGTCACCGGGCAGAAGGTCTGGACCAGCCTGGCGCACGAGTGCCAGTGGGGGCTGGCGACCGTGCGCACCGATCCCGACGCGCCCAAGCACGCCGGCGTGACGATGATGGCCATCGACATGAACGCGCCGGGGGTGACCGTCAACCCGCTCAAGGGGCTCACCGGGCACTCCCACTTCAACGAGGTCTTCTTCGACGACGTGTTCGTACCCGACGCCGACGTGGTGGGCGACGTCAACAAGGGCTGGCTGGTGGCCCGCGCGACGCTGGGCAACGAACGCATCTCGATCGGCGGAGGGTCGGGCGGCACAACGGGATTCACCATCGAGGATCTGATCAAGCTGCTCGACGACGCACCGGCCGAGACCGCCGCGCACTACGTGCGCGGTGTGGGCGAGGTGATCGCGGAGACCCACACCCTGCGGCTGCTGAATTTGCGCCGGGTCACCCGCGCGATCGCGGGCTCCGAACCCGGCCCGGAGGGCAACGTCACCAAACTGCTGGTCGCCGAGTCCGGTCAGCGGATGACCGAGTTGGCGATGGAGCTGGCGGGTCCGGACCCGGTCGTCGGGCAGACGCCGGTGCTGACGCTGGCCTACCTCGGCAACCGGGCGATGACGATCGCCGGGGGCACCTCGGAGATCACCCGCAACACGATCGCCGAACGCATCCTGGGCCTGCCGCGAGATCCGCTGCTGAAATAGATTCCAACACGATCACGGCGGCGGATCGACCAGCTGTCCGAGCGCGGCCCGCGACCGGATGCCGAGCTTGCGATAGATCTGGGTCAGGTTCGCCTCGACCGTCTTGACGCTGATGAACAGCTTGGCGGCGATATCCCGGTTGGTCATGCCCGACGAGGCCAGTTCGGCCACCCGTCGCTCCGAAGGCGTCAGGTCGACGGTTCGGTTGGCGCCGACGTTGGTGCGCGCCAGCTCAGCACGGGCACGTTCGGCCCACAGCGGAGCTCCGAGGGCCTCGAACCCGTGGAGCACATCCTCGAGAGTCCGTGCCGCGCCGAGCTTTTGCCGTCGCCGACGCTGCAGCTGGCCCAGCAGCAGCTGAGTGCGCGCACGTTCGAACGGCATCGCGAGCCGGTCGTGGTGCTCCATGGCGCCCAACACCACCTGTTCGGCGGCCTCGATGTCACCGTCCGCGGCGAGCACCATCGCCCGGCACCGTGCGCCGATCGCCAGCATCCAGGGCCGGTCCAGGCGCGCGCCGTTACGTTCCAACGCGTCGATCATGGGTTCGGCGTCACGCTGTCGACCCACGGAAACCATCGCTTCGACGGCATCCGGCACGAACCCGGCCTTGATGATCTCGGTGCATACCAGTTGCTCGAAACCGGAGATCAACGGCTGCAGGTCTTTCAGTGCCTGCGAGGGGTCACCCAACGAGACCGCCAGGAAGCCGAGCGTGGTCATCGGCCAATCGGCGAGCAGCGGAGCCTCGGAACGCTCGGCCGCCTCGATGGCCGCCCGCGCGTCGGCTCGGGCCTGTTCGACGCGCCCCGCGTATGCCGCCACCAGACCCCGTACGGTCAGCGCGATGACCAAGCTGTGGTCGCCACCCATCTGTTCCGCGCACACCATCGCGGCGTCGGCCGTCTCGGTTCCATTGACGAAGTCACCCCGCCACACGTTGATCAGCGTGCTCCACACGGCGATGAACAACATGTCGCTGTCGGCCCCGGTGTCGATGCAGCGGCGCCACAGCGTGTCGATGTGCTCGTACGCCTCGTCAAGCCGGCCCGCCCACGACAGTAGCTGGGCGGCAGCCGAACTCGCCCGAAACGGTATCGGTACGTCGGCGTCGGGGTCAGCCAGAGCGAGCGCACGGCTCAGCACGGTTTCGTCGAACCCGTCGCCGCACAATGCGTTCAGTACCTGCTGGTCGGCCAGTGCCTGGCTGATCAGAACGTCGATGCCGAGCTGCTCGGCATGCGCGACGGCCTTCTCGGCGTTGCGCAGCGCTTCGGCGTAGTTGCCGGAGTTGGCCTGCGCGAAGGACAGCAGCAGCAGTGTCTGCGCCAGCACCGCGGGAACGCCTTCGGCGTCACGCACCGCTTTCTCGAGTACCTCGGCGGCCGCGTGGAAGCTGCGACGGTAGATCCAGATCCCGGCGAGAAGGCTCAGCGCGAGCGCCCGCACCATGCCGGGTCGCAGGTTGTCGATCGCCGGAGCGAGTACGGCGTATGCCTGATCCGCATCGCCCGCCCGGAAGTGGTTGTCGGCCGAGCGTAGCCGCCGCACAGGTGTGTCACCGCCGAGTTTTATTGCCATGTCGAGGAATTCGGCGGCGGTTGCCGGGCCTCCCCTGCGCCGCGCGGCGTCGGCGGCCGCATCGAGTGCCGCCAGGATTTCCGGGTCGTGACGGGAGGCCGCCAGGGCCAGGTGACGCGCCTTCAGCTCGGGATGCTCAACCACATCGGCCAGCGCGCGATGGATCCGCCTGCGCCGCGCCGGTTTTGCATCCGCGTACACGCCGCGGGCCAGCAGAGGATGGGTGTATCGCACGTGCTCACCGACGATTTCGATGATTCCGCGGCTTTCGGCTTCCTCGAACCGCGCCAGCATCTGGTCGGTTGACGTGCCGGTGGCTCGCGCAAGCATGTCCACGGTCGGGTCGGCGGTGCTCGCCGCGGCCAGCAGCGCATCGTAGGTGTCCCCGTCGAGCTCGGCAAGGCGCAGCCGCACGACGTCGGCGAGGGTGCCCGGTAGATCCGTTCCGCTGTCCAGGCCGCGGGCCATTTCCAACGCGTAGAACGGGTTTCCGCCCGACACGTCTGCCACCCGCACCATGGTCGGGCGGGGCAGCGACCGACCCAGGTGACTGCTCACCAGCTGATGCAGCCCGCCCAGGCTCAACGGGCGCAGCTGCACCTTGGTCAGCGCGTCCGGCCCCGGAAGTTGCAGCCAGGAACGCACGCTGGCCGAATCGGAGGAGGTGCGTTCGGTGGCGATCAGGCCGACCCGGCCGTTTAGCCGCCGTGCTACGAACGCGATCACCGCGCGGCTCGACGAGTCGAGCCACTGCAGATCGTCGATGCCCACGACGACGGGCGCATCGGCGGAAAGCTGGTCGATGACCCGCAGCAGCGCTGCTGCCACCACATGCTGATCGGTCTCCGGGCCGTCCCCGGAGCCGCGCAACATCACCCGGTTCACCGCGACGCGCTGCACTTCGGGCAGCCCCGACAGCAGCGCAGCGTCGACGCCCGTGAGCAGATCCGCCACCGCACCGTAGGCCAGAATCGACTCGGCTTCCCAGGCCCGCGCGGACAGCACATGAAATCCGTTGCCGCGCGCGTCCTGCAGAGCCGCCAGCCACACCGTGGTCTTGCCGATCCCGGCCTCGCCCTCCAGCAGCAGACCGGCGGGCCAGGTGTGCACCGCCGCGTACAACGCGGCTACCGCCGCCAGTTCCGCCGTACGGCCGACCACCTCAACAGGCACAGGTGATTCTGACATTCAGCAAACGCAGACGGTGGCCAAACGGGGTGCGAATCGGCGCGGCATTTCGGGAGACCCCCCAGTTGCGGGATGGCGGGCCGTCGAGCCGGCGCTCACGCTGGGGATGTGGAGGACGCCCTGGTCATCGGCAGCGGTCCAGCGGGGCTGGCCTGCGCAGCCGAGCTGCGACGGCGCGGGGTGCCTGCGACGGTACTGGAACGCGGCACCCGCACCGGTGCGGCGTGGGCCGGTCGGTACGACGCGCTGAGGTTCAACACCTGCCGGTGGCATTCAGCGTTGCCGGGTGCGCCGTTTCCCCGCTCCTACGGGTGGTTTCCGAGCCGGGACCAGTACGTGGCCTACCTTCAGCAGTACGCCGATAGCCGCAACGTGCCGGTGCGCCACGGCACCGGGGTTCTGCGACTGGATCCGGTGTCGTCGGGCGGTTGGGCACTGACCACCAACCGGGGGCCGTTGGCGGCGCGTCACGTCGTCGTCGCGACGGGCGTGTTCCACACCCCGGCCGTTCCACCGTGGCAGGGCCGAAACACGTTTCGCGGCAACCTGATTCACGCAGCACAGTACCGCAATCCGGATCCGTTCGCCGGGCGGCGGGTGCTGGTGGTGGGCGCCGGGTCGACGGGGCTGGAGATCGCGCACCAGCTTGTCCGCGGCGGTGCGTCGAGCGTGATGTTGGCGGTGCGCACGCCGCCCAACATCTTGCCGCGCGTACTGGGTGGGTTGCCGGGAGACCTGCCGCTGCCGCTGTTCCTGCATCTGCCGTCGCGGTTCGTCGACCGGATGTTGATGACGTTGCAGGGCTGGGTTCTTGGCGATCTCACCGCCTACGGCCTGGACAAACCGGTCGAGGGCCCGCTCGCGGGTATCCAGCGCCGCGGCGCGGGTACGGCGGTTGTCGACCGTGAAGTCGTCGATGCGATCCGCGACGGGTCGATACGCGTGGTCGCGTCGGTCGACCGGCTCGTCCGCGACGGCGCGGTGCTGGCCGACAGCACCGAGGTGGCGGTCGATGCGGTGATCGCGGCCACCGGCTACCGCACCGGGCTGCCCGATCTGGTCGGGCACCTCGGCGTGCTCGACGACCGCGGGATGCCGCACGACGGCCGGGGCGCCGAGGTGCTACCGGGGCTGCGTTTCGTCGGCTTCGTTTTTCGGCCCGGCCTCACCCGCTTCGTCGGGCTCTGCGCGCGCCGGCTGGCCAAGGAGGTGGCCGCGCAACGTCTCACGGCGGGTGCACCTGCGGCTCCTTGGACAGCAGCGCCGCCAGTTCCGGGCGACTGTTCACCGCCAGCTTGGCGAAAATCGACTTGACGTGGCCGCGCAGGGTTTCAGTGGTGATCCACACCCGGCGCGCGATCTCCGCGGTGGGCATTCCGGTCAGCAGCAGCGCGGTGATCTCCTGTTCGCGCGGGGTGAGCTCGTGTAGCTGCAGCAGCAATGGCGCGATATCGGAACGGCTGGCCGGTTCCATGACCAGCGCCGTGCGGCCGGGCCGATCGCCGTCGGATGCCAGCCGCGCGCCGCGAACCACCAGCCAGTTGCCCGACGCGCCCTGCACCCGGGCCATCGCGGCGGGACCATGGCCTCCGTCGGCCAGCGCACGGGCACGCTGGGCGACCTGGTGCAGCACGATCGTGCGCTGCAGCCGTTCGTCGTCGAGCGCGCCGAGAAGCTCGGTGGCCTGCGGGGTGACGGCGTCGACGCTGCCGTCGTCGGCCAGTACCACCAGCGCGGGGGCCGCGGTGTCTCCGCGGCCCGTGGGTGGCGCAAGCAGCAGACAGGCCCGGATTCCGTTGCCGATGTGCGGGCACAACCGGGCGACGACGTCGACCTCGGCCGTGGAGAACCACGGCTCGCAGCCGGCGCGGGTGAGGCAGACATGCCCCCACGTCGCCCCGCCGGAGCGGAACACCCCGCGGATCTCGTCGCCGTATCCGTTCGGTTCGTAAATCCGGCGCCAGCGGATGCTGCGGCTCAGGTCTCCGTCTGTGGCGGCGCTCAGCGATGCCGCGGCCACACCGCGCTCGGCCAAGTCGAAGAACTTGTTGACGTCGTCCTCGGTCAGCTCGCATTCGATCAACTGCAGATGCTGTGTCCGGGAGACGTTTTCGGCGTAGACACCGGTCATCAGCAGGGTGTCGGGGTCGGTGAGCAGCCACCCGGCGGCGGCGTACGGGATCTGGGCCCGAACCGCGGCGGCGACCTCGGCGAGCAGGTCCAGCGGGTCCTGGGCTCGAACGCAGATGCGGGCCACCCGTTCCACCAGGCGGCTCGCAGCAGCGTTGCCCGACGCCATGGATTTCGATGATCCTCGGTCGCCGAGCCGATGTCGAGGCTTTACTGGTCAGGTGTCACGTAACCGATCGTCTCACCGTGCCCAGCCGAACTTCCATCCCGACCTGCGCCGCACCGCGCGGTTTATCCCCAAACAGGTCATCACCCCGGTGACGTTGCCGATCGTGCGGATGGCGACGCGGGCGATGTGGCGGCGGGTACCGCGCGACGTCGAGGCGTTGACCCTGCCGTCGGGGGTCGGAGTGCGGTTGTTCCGGCCCGGCGACGGGGGCCCGGCCGGGCCGGCGTTGTTGTGGATTCACGGCGGCGGATACGTCATCGGCCATCCGGCCCAAGACGATGTGTTGTGCCGCAGGTTCGCGCGTGAACTCGGTGTCACGGTCGCCTCGGTGGACTACCGGTTGGCGCCCGAACATCCGTATCCGGCCGCGCTCGAGGACTGTTATTCGGCGTTGACCTGGCTGGCCGGGCTGCCGTCGGTGGACCCGGCGCGGGTGGCGATCGGCGGGGCCAGCGCGGGCGGCGGTCTGGCTGCGGCGCTGGCGTTGTGGGCCCGCGACCGCGGCGAAGTGCCGGTGGCGGCGCAGTTGCTGGTGTATCCGATGCTCGACGACCGCACCGCCGACCGCCGCGATCTGGACAATCCCGGGCATCGGCTGTGGAACCAGTCGAGCAACAAGTTCGGTTGGGCGGCCTACCTCGGAAACGCGGATCCCGACGTGGCGGTGCCCGCACGCCGGGAGGACCTCAGCGGATTGCCGCCCGCCTGGATCGGCGTCGGGTCGCTGGACCTCTTTCACGACGAAGATTTGGCCTATGCCGAACGGTTGAAGGCCGCCGGCGTGCCGTGCGAAGTCGAGGTCGTTGACGGCGCCTTTCACGGCTTCGACGGGATCGCGCCCAAAGCCGCTGTGTCGCAAGGCTTCTTCAACAGCCAGTGCGCGATGCTGCGTCAAGCGCTGGCACCGCGCTCAGAGGGCGACCGACATGCGCAGCTTGCCGGTGGGGGCTGAGGTGAGCGCGGCGGCGACGGCATCGAACCCGACCGGTTCCGACACCACCGCCGCCCACGGGTAGGTGTCGCGGGTGCGGTCCAAGAATTCGACCGCTGACCGCAGGTGCCGCGGCTCGTAGTTGTGCACTCCGGTGATCGTCAACCACTGCCGCACAATGACTTCCGGGTCGATCGGAACCGGCGGGGACGGCAGCACGGTACCGGCCAGAACCAGGACAGCGCCGATGTCCAGGCGGGTGAGCATGCTGGCGATCGCGGCCGACGAGCCGGAGAAGTCCAGGGCTACGTCGACCGGCCCGCCGGGGTCGGGTAAACCACCGAAGTGTCGCGCCACCTCGAGGCGCTTGTGGTCGATGTCGGTGGTGTACGCGTGCGCTCCGGCTTCGGTGCAGGCGGCCGCCGCCGTCACACCGAGCATGCCCGCACCGCAGATCAGGACACGGCGGCCGGCCAGATCCCCCACGCGCTCCAGCGCGGCCATCACCGTCGCCGTCGCGCACGCCGCCGGTGACGCGACGGTGTCGGGCAGCGTCTCGGGCACAGGGACGACGGTGGTACCTGCCGGCAGCAGGATGTGCTCGGCATACGAGCCCGACAGCGACCAGTCGCCGTCGAACGGTTCGTGCCCGACCTTGCGCACCGCCAAGCACTTGGCGGTGCGTCCGGACCGGCATCGTATGCACTGCCCGCACGTCACCGTCACCGACCACACCACGCGCTGACCGACGTCGGCTGACCCGTTTGCGCCGACCGCGACGACCTCGCCGACGGCTTCGTGACCCAAGACCGACGGGACAGGCGCGGGGCGACGACCGGCGACGGTATGCAGGTCGCTGCCGCACACGGTGGCCAGCCGCACGCGGACGAGCGTTTCGCCCTCGCCGACGTCGGGCAGCGCGACGGTGCGGATATCGACACCGGTGCCCGTCCACACCGCGGCGCGCGTCATACCAACCGGGAGCGGATCCATCCGGATAACCTTTCGATCGCGTAGACGATGACGAAGATCACGATCACGATCGCGCCCGCCACGTCGAAGTTCAGTGTGCGGATCGACTCGAACAGCAGGAACCCGATGCCGCCCGCCCCGACGATGCCCAAAATGGTTGAGGTGCGGATGTTTACGTCGAACATGTACAGGCTCGAGCCGACCATCGCGGGCATTGCCTGCGGTAGCACGGCGGCGCACAACGTCTTCCACCAGCCGCCACCGACCGAGTTGACCGCCTCGATGGGCCCGGGGTCGATCTCCTCGATGGAATCCGCGACGAGCTTGGCCAGAAAGCCGATCGATCCGATGGCCAGGGCGCAGGTGCCCGCGACTGGCCCGAGGCCCAGCGCGGCGACGAAGACCACCGCCAGGATCAGTTCCGGCACGGCCCGCACCAGCAGGATCCAGCCGCGGGCCAGCCAGTACACGCCGACGTGCGGGGTGGTGTTGCGCGCGCCGAGGATGCCGACCGGCACCGACAGCACGATGCCGATCGCGGTGGACACCACGCCGATCGCGACCGTCTGCACCGCCGCCTCGGCCAGCGCACCGCCCAACGCCTCGAAGTTCGGCGGGACCATCCGGGTGAACACCTCGATCGACGGCCACACCCAGGTCAGCAAGGACTGCGGGTTGATCTCCAACACAACCAGCGCCGCGACGGTCACGCCGCCGAGCAGGCCGGAGAACATGAATCGGATCGCTCGATCGCGCTGTGGGTGGGATTGCCCCGGCGCGAGCAGCATTTGCCGCACCCCGATCGCGACCAGCTCCATCGCGGCGATGATGACGAGGATGACCAGCACGATTCCCAGGGCCCGCGGATAGATCAAACCGCGCAGCGCGTCCTGCAATGCGAACCCGATGCCGCCAGCCCCGACGAATCCGAGGACCACCGACATGCGCAGATTGATGTCGATGCGGTAGACGAATGTACCGATCCAGGACGGGATCACCTGCGGGATGACGGCGTTGACCATCTCTCGCAGGTATCCGGCCCCGGTGCTACGAACCGCTTCGCGGGGACCGGCATCGGTCTGTTCGATGGCGTCGGCGAACAGCTTGCCGAGCATCCCGATCGAGTGCAGGGCGAGCGCGAGAATTCCTGGGAGCACACCGATTCCGAGTGCGCGGACGAACAGTACGGCGAACAGCAGGTCCGGCATTGCCCGGCAGAACGTGACGAACGCCCGGGCGGCCGCATACACGGCGGGATGGGGTGTGGTGTTACGGGCCGCCAAGAACGCAAGCGGTACCGAGGCGATCGCGGCGAGCACCGTGCCCAGCACAGCCATCAGCAGCGTTTCGACCGCCAGCACGCCGATCCGGCCGGGATCCTCCAGTCGCGGCGGCAACATCCGCTCCAGCAGCGCCCAGACCTCGTCGAGGCCGTCCACCAGGGTGGCCGGCGCGAAGCCGATGGACCACGCCGATACGACGGTGGCGACCAGAGCGCACAGCACGAGCAGCGGCAGCGGCGGCCCACCAGGTCGGCGCCGGGTCGGCGGGACGACCGGGCGGTTCTGGACTGTGCTGGTCAAAGCCTGCGCGAGGCCGCGACGTTCGGGTCGACGCGCTGGTACACGTCCATCACCTCGTCGCGCGTCATGCCCACCGCTGCCCGGTCGAGAATCTTGCGACCGCCGCGCAACCCGATCAGCCGATGCGCCCACCCGAGCGCGAGGTCGACCTGATGCAGTGTGCACACCACCGTCAGCTTCTCCTCGATGCACACCCGAAACAGCAGATCCATGACCACATCGGCGTTTTCGGGATCCAGTGAGGCGACTGGTTCGTCGGCGAGCAGCAGACCCGGGCGTTGCATCAGCGTTCGGGCGATGGCCACGCGCTGCTGCTGGCCGCCGGAGAGTGTGTCCGCGCGCCGCTGCGCGAGGTCGGCGAGGCCGACGCGGTCGAGGTGCTCCAGCGCGTCGCGTCGCATGCTCTTGGGGTAGGTCAGCGGGCCGTAACGCGGAAACCTCAGCCGACCCAGCGCGCCGATCAGCACGTTCTCCAGGCAGCTGAGCCGCCCGACGAGGTTGAAATGCTGAAACACGAAGCCGATGTCGCGACGCAGGTTTCGCACCTGGGCGCGCGAGGCCTGGTCGACGCGGACGCCGCCCACCTCGACGGTGCCGGTGGTGACGGCGTGCAGTCCGTTGATGCAACGCAGCAGCGTCGACTTTCCGGAGCCGGAAAGACCCAGCAGCACCACCATTTCGCTGCGGTGCACCTCGAGCGACACGTCGTCGAGTGCGACCGTGTCCCCGAACGTCTTGGTGACATTGCGGGCGCAGATCACGAGGTCGTCACCGGCCACCGCGGGGGGCTGTAGATCCTCGGCCGGCACCGTCAGCCTTTGCACTTGTCGGAGCCGGTGACCTCGCAGACCTTACGGACGCCGTCGTAGTCAGAGTCCGAGGCCGCGACCACACCCCAGGCCCGTTCATCGGTGATCAGGCAGTCGTCGCCCTCACAGAAGCCTTCGGCCTCGAACGCCTCGGCGTTGGCCTTCTCTGTGAACAGCGTCATGAGCTTGTCGATGGCCTCGGTGCCGAGTGCGTTGTTGGCGGCAAAGACCGAGCCGGCGATCATCTCCGACTTCCACACGGTTTTGAGCTGGCCGGCCTGCAGATCGCCCTTCTCGATCATGGTCTTGTCCACCATGGTGTCGAACGCGAACCCCGCGTCGCAGTCGCCGGACGCGATGGCCAGCGCGGAGGCGTCATGGCCGCCGGCGTAGATGGGCGTCACGCCCGCCGAGATGTCGGCCTCCGATCCGGATTCGACCACGCCAGCTTCGATCAGGCCCGCGGACGGATACAGAAACCCGGAGGTCGAGCTGGGATCGACGAAGCACACCTTCTTACCGGCGAAGTCCGACAGCCCGTTGATGGCGGGGTCGTCGGAGCGGGCCAAGCCGTAGGACTGATAGCCGGGCGCGGCGCCTTGTTCGCTGATCACCGCGCCCAGCGGCGTGATCTTGGCCCCGTTGACGGTGGCGACCACGTAGGCGAACGGCCCGAAGAACGCAAGGTCGACATTGTCGGCGATGATGCCTTCGACGACTCCCGCGTAGTCGGAGGCCTGCACGAACTCGATCTTGGACCCCGTCTCCTTTTCCAGCATCTTGATCAACGGGTCGTAGCTTGCTCTGAGGTCCGCCGAGTTCTCCGCGGGAACGGAGGCCAGCGTCAAGGTTTCCGGGAAACCCTGTTCGGTCGTGGTGTCGGTTCCGGAGTCCGCGCTGGAGCAACCCGACACCACGAGCGCCAATCCGGCAGCGGCGGCTGCAGCGTTGACAACAGATCGACGAATACTCATGCTAAATAATCCTTTTCGAGTGCAGGTAGGTCAGGCGGACAGAATCAGGCGTGGAAGCTCGGCGACGGTGTCCAGCACATGGGTTGCGCCGGCGGCCCGTAGGTTTTCTTCGGGGTGCGCTCCGGTCAGAACGCCTGCGATGATCGCCGCGCCGGCGCGGCGCCCCGAGAGGATGTCGCTGGCGGTATCCCCGACGACGGCGACGCTGGCCACATCGTCGGTGCCGGCACGCAGCACCGCGGTCAGCACCAGATCGGGAAATGGGCGACCCCGCCCGGCGTCTGCGGGGCACAGCGTCAGGTCGACGATCTCCTCCCAGCCGAGCGCGGTCAGGATGCGATCCTGGGTGGACCGGCTGAAACCCGTTGTCAGCGCGACCTTGACGCCTGCCGAACGCAGCTGCGATATCGCATCGGCGGCCCCGGGAACCGGTATCACGCCGTCGTCGACGTAACGTTCATAGGCCTTCTCGAAAGCGATGTTGGCGTCTTGCGCGCGCTCCTCCGAACCGAAGATCGCCCGGAACACCTCGACCTTGGACTGGCCCATCGTGTCGATCACATACCGGCGGGCTTCATCGCGTTCGACGCCCTCATCGGGCACCCCGACCGCCGTCGCGGCCTCGTCGAACGCGCGGATCACCAACCCGTCGTCGGCTACCGTGGTCCCGGCCATGTCGAGGACGACCAATTGAATTGGCCTGTGCTGCATAGGGTTCCTTTCGGTTCAGAGGCCGATCAGGTCGGCGGTCTGCTCGGCGAACGCCGGCGCCATCGTCATGCCGCGCCCACCGGGGCCGGTGATGACCCAGACGTTCTTCTCCGGGGAGGTTCGGCAGAGCAACTGGTCCTGGTCCAGGCACTGGGAGTACACGCCGGCCCACCGCCGTTCGATCGGCGGAAGCGGGCGGCCCAGGAACTGCTCGACGGCGTCGACGAGGTAGCTGTACGGCGCCTCGGACACGTCGAAGCCGAACGGCTCGGCGTATTCGTGGGTGTCGCCGATCGTCAGACCGCCGTTCAGCCGCTGCACGCAGAGCAGCTGCATGTGGTGGTCGCGCGCAATGACGTCTTGGGATTCATTGTGCCGCAGTGCATCCAGGGCCATGCCGGCGAAGCCGGGATAGTAACGGAAGCTGTCGCCGTCGGCGATCGCGGTGGTCAGTTCCTCACCCAGGGGGGCGGTCTGCATCATCTGTAGCCGAACCCGGCGCACCGGCAGTTCGCCCGCGATCTCCCGGACCAGGCCGCCGTGGGCGGCCCCGGCACAGATCAGGGTCAGGTCGCCGTCGTAGCGGGTTCCGGAGTCGTCGCGAATACCGGCGCCTTCGAGCGAGCGCGCCTCCCGACCGGGCAGAAATTCGTATCTTCCGGTGGCGGTGAGGTATTCGCGTATCGCGGGCAGAGCCTGGCGCGATTCGACGACACCGTCACGCGAACAGTGCAGACCCGCCAGGTACTTTCCGCGCAGCGCCGGGTTCAGCGCGCGCACCCGATCCGGCTGCATCAGGCGGAAGCCGCGCTCGGATGCGTCGCCGCGTGCGGCCACTTCCTCTGCCACCGCGACTTCACCGGGAGTGCGGAGCAGTGTCAGCGATCCGACGGGACGAAAGCCGACACCGGGGATGTCTGCGGCCAGCATCTCCCACAGCTCCCGAGCTCGCAGCGCGGTGCTGAGCTCACCGCGTGCTCGCCCGGAGACCCAGATCAACCCGAAGTTGCGCACTGTTGCGCCGCGCGCTTCGGCTTCGCGTTCCAGCTGCACGACATGGTGGCCGCGGCGGAGCACCTCGAGTGCGTGCGCGGTGCCGAGAATGCCTCCGCCGACGACGATCACCCGCATGGCCTGGACCCTTCCGACCCCGTGGAACCCGCGGCTGGCCGATGGGTGTTGCCGCAAAGAACAACAGGTTAACGATTGGTATAGACCAATGTCGGGTAGGGTTCGGGCGTGACCGTGCTCGACGAGGTGGACGAACTGCTGCGCTCCCTGCGGGGTGTCTGGGACGAGGACGTGGTTGACGAACTCGACCATGCCTTGCAGTCAGCGGCGATGGCGTTGGCCGATGATGCCGACGACGAGCTGGTGCTCGCGGCCGCGTTGCACGACCTGGCGCACAGCCCGCTGTTCGGTGATGTGGGCTCCGCGCGCCACGACCGCGTGGCCCGGGACTGGCTGACGCCGCGATTCGGCGAGCGGGTGGGCTGGCTGGCCGGCGCCCATGTCGCCGCCAAGCGCTATCTGGCGGCCACGGTCCCCGGCTATGCGGCCACACTGTCGGAGGTTTCGGTCGACTCCCTGCAGCACCAGGGCGGCGCCGGCGTCGACCCCGCCTTCGTCGACCACCCCTGGTGGGCCGATGCACTGCGGCTGCGTCGTTATGACGATGCCGCCAAGGATCCGCATGGCGCGGCGGTGTCGTTTCACGAGGTGATGTGTGTCGCGGAACGCGTGCTGGCACAACGGTGTCCCTGGTGAGCGCACCGCAGCGGCTGTCCAAGCCGTACCTGGTTCGGACCGGGATCGACGAGATCCTCGCTGAGCTGGCTGAGGGCGACGCCGTTCCGTCGGAGCGCGAACTCGCCGTGCGCTTCGCGGTGTCCCGCGAGACCGTGCGTCAGGCGCTGCACGAGCTGCTGGTGGAAGGGCGCATCGAACGCCGTGGGCGCGGAACCGTGGTGGCGCAGCCCAAACTCGTTCAGCCGCTGTCGCTTCGGTCCTATACCGAAGGCGCGGCGGAACGCGGGCGCGTGCCGGGGCGAATGCTGGTGACGTGGGATGACGTCACCGCATCGTCGGAGTTGGCCGAGGCGTTGGCAATCGGCGACGGAGAGGCGGTGATACACCTGGAACGGGTTCTGCTGGCCGACGGCAAGCGGATCGGGTTGGAGAGCACCTACCTGCCCCGGCGTCGCTTCGCCGGGTTGGCCGAGAGCTTTGACCCGAGCACGTCGTTGTACGCCGCGATCCGCGCGGCAGGCGTGACATTCGGCACCGCGGTCGAGCGCATCGAGACCGTGTTGCCCACGCCGCGCGAGGCCGCGCTGCTCGAAACCACCACCGCCATGCCGATGCTGTCGCTGAACCGCCGCACAGTCGACTCTGCCGGGACCCCGATCGAACTGGTTCGTGCGCTGTTCCGCGGGGACCGTGTCGCCTTCGAAGCGACGCTGACCTGAGGTATGACGTCAGCTGCGTTCGAACACGATCTCACCGGCGATCAGCGTGGCGGCCACCATGTCGGCGTCGAGGTCACGCAGCACCTCGGCCGGCGGCGCCGACAGCACCACCAGGTCGGCCGGCTGACCCACGTCAACGGTCCTTCGGTGCTCGGGGCGCTCCGGCGTGCCGAAGAACATGCCCAACGCCGCGGCCGCTGAAATGTTTTCGCCGGCGCCGAGCACTGCGCCGCTGCCCGTCGCGCGGTGCACCGCGGCGCGCATCGTCTGCCACGGATCGCCGTCGCCGAACGGCATGTCGGTGGACAGCGCCACCGGCACACCCGCACGTGACAGGGTGGCCACCCGCCACAGCTCGTGATGTTCGGCGGCGGGCACGTCGTCGAGATACTGGTCGCCGCGCTCGAACACGAAGTTGGGCTGCGTGACCACCGTGACGCCGCACTCGGTGAGCTGCGCGACGGCGTCGTCGGGCACCACCGCCGCATGTTCGATGCGGTCTCGCGGATGGGTGCCCGCCGCCTGCAACGCCGACAGCGTGACGACCAGCTGCGCGGCGGTGACGCAGTGCACCGCGACCGGAACGCCTGCGGCGTGCCGCGCGGTGATCCAGGCGGTGAGCTCGTCGAGGTCGAGGTCGGTGTCGTGCAGGATCCGCTTGCCGGGCGCCAGACAGTGCACCCGCTGGCGCAATTCGCCGCGGCGGTGCGCGACCTTCAACTTCACCACGTCGTCGACACCGAGGTCCGGTGTGGCGTCGGTGACGCCGGTGACGCCGTATCCGCACAGCTTCATGCTGACCTCTGCCAACCCGGACTCGTTGCGCTGCAAGCTATCCGACCATGTCGGATCCGAGCTGGGTAACCGGCCGTCGGGGTGGTCGGGCAGTCCGACGTGGGCCAGAGCGGCCGAGTTGAGCGTCCACAGCACCCCGCTGCGGTGTTGGACGCGTACCGGCACCGGTGGGGACACGTCGTCGAGCACCGCGCGGTCCAGCGGCCCCGCGACCGCCTCGTGGTATCCCACCGCCCGGATCCAGCCGTCGTCACCGACGTCGGCCCCGGCCAGGACACGGGCCAGATCCGCGCGGTCAGCCACCTCGCCGGGCCCGACGCGCGTCGACCTCAGCGCCGCCGCCGCCGAGCGCAGGTGAACGTGGTGGTCGTGCAGACCGGGGATGACGGTCATCCCTCTGGCATCGTAAACTTGTTCTCCGGCTGGGGGATTCAGCCGTTGACCGATGTCGACGATGTCGTCGGTGAGGCGGATGTCGACGACGGTTCCGTCGAGCAGCGCGGCGCGCCGAATCAGCACGGCGCCGCCCCACGGTGTGCGAGCAACTGCTCGACGGCGACGTTGTCGGCGCCCAGGAGCGCCGCGGGGCCGGTGGGTTGTGGTGTTGCAGCGCAGTCGATTTCACCGTCAAACGGTAGTTCGGCGTAGGTGGCGGCGACAGCGGCCATGGACATCTCGATCAGCTCGCCGCCGCCGGCGTGCAGCGATTGGGCGATCGCCAGCGCCGCCTGCAGCCCCGTCAGCGGGTCCGCCATCGCGTCACCGCAGAACTGCGGGTTCTGGACGGACCCGCTGATCAAACACCCTGACACCGCGGCATCGTCGCCGAACGCGACCCAGTTGGCGCGTTCATCGTCGGTGCCGTGTCCGGTGATCCGCAACCAGACCCGGCCGTCGCGCGGCGCCACATCGGTCGGGCCGAGCCCGCGCCGCGTCAGCGCAGCCGGGCGTGACGACTCGATCACCACGTCGGCGGCCGACAACAATGCCTTCAGGCCGCTGGGCTCATCGAAATCGGCGACGTAGGAGAGCTTTCCGGCGTTCATCCAGTCGAAGAAGGCCGGCGGGCCCGACCGGGCGCCGTCGGGCCGGGCGGCGCTTTCGACCTTGACCACCGTGGCCCCGGCGCGCGCCAGCAACTGTCCGCACAACGGACCGGCCCACATCGACGACAGGTCGGCGACCAGCAGACCGTCGGCGCCGCGCGGGCTGGTGGCCGCGCCGAACGGATAGCGTCGCGGCGAGTCGGCCGGCGTCTCACCGAGCGCGGCGACGGGCAGTCCCAGCAGCCGCGCGCGTTCGGTGACATCAGCGGTGTCGTTCACGGCGGCCCATCGGTGCACGGCCGGCCACGGGTCGTCGTCGACGACGTCGCACTGCAGCAGCGCTGGAACGGCTTCCACGTCGTCGGGCCGCGACAGGGTCAGCGCACACCAGCCGTCGCGGCTGAGCATCAGGTGTGTCGCACCGCCCGCGGAGACGCGGCCCTTGGGCGTCAGGCCGAGCATCGTGGCCCGGCCGGCCAACAGTTCGCCGGCGTCGACGTCGACCCCGCTGAGCTGCCAGAACGCCCAGGCGGCCCGCCGTGCCTGCGACAGCACGGCGCGCGGAACGACCAAGGAGGCCATGGGCCCATTGTCGGTTCAGCGCGCGAGCAAACGCAAAGACCCCCTCGATCCGGTTCAGAACTGCAGTGCGGTGAACCGCCAGTCGAGCACCTGCCGGTCCGGCTCGCCGACGGCATAGACCAGCGACCGCAGGCTCAGCACGCCGCCGCGGCCGTCGGGTAGCGGTTCGGCGCCGTCGACGTGCAGCTCGCTGTAGAGGGTGTCGCCCTCGTGCACCGGGCCGGTGTGATCGCAGGACTGCCAGGCCAACACGGTCACGAGATTGGGTAGCAGCCGGGTGGTTTGGGCCAGGGCCAACCCGATGGTGTGCCCGCCGTACACCAGGCGCTTACCGGCCCCTCGCGAATCATGGTGGGTGGCAGCGATGTTCAACGTCAACCGGGCGAGTTCGGGTGCGCTGCTGACCACGTCGGCCGAGCTGTGCAACACGGTGCCCGCCAGGCCGGCGTCGAAGTGGGCGCCGGGTACTTTGGCGCGGTACGCGTCGGCGTCCCAGCTGGTGGTCGGATCGGGCAGGTCGGGTTCGACGGTGCCGATCGCGCTCAGGTCGTCGGCGTGGCCGGTGTCGGGCGACCCGTCACGCAGCGGCAGCATCGCGCAGCGGTAGAAGTCGAGGATCAGGCGGCCGACGTGGTCGACGGTGGTCATCCGCAGCGCGGCCAAGCCGGTGCGGGCCCGCCCGGGTTTGGCGGAGTTCTGTTTGAGCCCGACCACCTCGGTGCGGGTGAATAGCGTGTCACCGATGACCGGGTACCGGTGAAACGTCAGCCCGCGGTAGAACAGGTTGGCCTTCACACGCTGGGTGACCAGCGTCGTCTGCCCGATCGCCACGTCGCACACCAGCGCCGGATGGGCCAGCGGAGCCGTCGCCCCGGTCACCGCCGTCGCCAGTTCGCCGTCCAGCGCCAGGCGCAGCCGGTCGCCGACGATCGACTGGTGAACGGCTGCCGCACCGGGCGTCAGCGTCATCGACGGCGCGGTGTCGAAGACCTGACCGATATGTAGATCATCGAAATAGGGACCGCTCACGGCTGCCCATGTTGGCATTGGGCCGCACAAAGTGTCAATATGGCCGTACCTATGAACGCCGAAGAAACGATGCTGGTCGAGACCGTCCGCACGTTCATCGACCGCGACGTCAAACCCCACGTCCGCGAGGTCGAACACGCCAACACCTATCCGGAGGCGTGGATCGAACAGATGAAACGCATCGGCATCTACGGCCTGGCGATCCCCGAGGCCTACGGCGGTACCCCGGTGTCGATGCCGTGCTACGTCGAGGTGACGCAGGAACTGTCGCGGGGCTGGATGAGCCTGGCCGGCGCGATGGGCGGACACACCGTGGTGGCCAAGCTGCTCGACCTGTTCGGCACCGAGGAGCAGAAGCAGCGCTACCTGCCGCCGATGGCCACCGGTGAGCTGCGCGCGACGATGGCGCTGACCGAACCCGGCGGTGGTAGCGATCTGCAGAACATGCAGACCACGGCGCTGCCGTCGTCCGGCGATGGCCTGGCGATCAACGGTTCCAAGACGTGGATCAGCAACGCGCGCCGCTCCGGGTTGATCGCGCTGCTGTGCAAGACTGATCCCGCCGCCACTCCCAAACACAAGGGCATCTCGGTGGTGCTGGTCGATTCGGGCACGACGGGTCTGATCGTCTCGCGCGATCTGCCCAAGCTCGGATACAAGGGTGTGGAGTCATGCGAGCTGACATTCGAGGACTGCCGGGTTCCCGCGTCGGCGATCCTCGGCGGCGTGCCGGGCAAGGGGTTCGCGCAGATGATGAAAGGCCTTGAGACAGGCCGGATTCAGGTTGCCTCGCGCGCGCTGGGGGTGGCGACCGCGGCGCTGGAGGATGCGCTGCGGTACGCACAGGAGCGCGAGAGCTTCGGGCAGCCGATCTGGAAGCACCAGTCCATCGGCAACTACCTGGCCGATATGGCGACCAAGTTGACCGCCGCGCGCCAGCTCACCCGGTATGCCGCCGAACGGTACGACAGCGGCGAGCGCTGCGATATGGAGGCGGGGATGGCCAAGCTGTTCGCCTCCGAGGTCGCGATGGAGATCGCGCTGAACGCGGTGCGGATCCACGGCGGTTACGGCTATTCCACCGAGTTCGACGTCGAGCGCTACTTCCGCGACGCGCCGCTGATGATCGTCGGCGAGGGCACCAACGAGATCCAGCGCAACGTGATCGCCGGGCAGCTCATCGCCCGGGGCGGGATATAGGTGAAGGCGCTTCCCGCGTACCAGACCTTGCGCGAACAGCTGCGCGAGCAGATCGCCGCGGGCCGCTACCGGGACGGCTCCCGGCTGCCCACCGAGTCGGAACTTGTTGCCGCGCATGGATTGTCGAGGCAGACGGTGCGACGCGCGTTTCAGGACCTGGTCGCCGAGGGCGTGGTGTACCGGGTTCCGGGGCGGGGCACCTACGCCAGCGATCCGGGGCGGCGTTACCTGCGCCAGCTCGGGTCGATCGAAGACCTGATGAGCCTGTCCGACGACACCACCATGGAGGTGCTGTCCGGGCTGCGCAGGCGGGTGGACGTCGATGCGGCCAGCCGGTTGCGGCTCGACGACGACGTGGTGTTCTCGGTGGTGTTTCGCCGGCTGCATGCTGATCCCGGGGTGCCGTTCGTGTCGACGACCGTGCACCTGGTGCCGTCGGCCGCCGAAGCATTGTCGGGGACCCCCGAACTGGTCGACGGCGCGCAGGGCACCCAGACCGTGATCGGACTGCTCGAGCCGCATTTACCGGAACCCATCGTCGAAGCGGCGCAATGGATCACCGTCGCGCCCGCCGATGATGCCGTCGCGGCCGCCGTGGATTGTGCGCCGGGGCACCCGATGTTGCGGGTGGACCGGCTCTACTCAGATGCCGGCGGCCGACCCGTGGAGCTGTCGGTCAGCCACTTCCTGCCCGAGCAGTACACCTACCGCGTGACGCTGCGCCGCTCGGGTTAGGGTGATTTCGGTGCGTTAACCAGCGATGAGCGATGGTTTGCGCACCGAAATCACACAATTTCGTCGATCAGGCCCCACCGCAGCGCGGTCTGCGGGTCGATGGTGCGGCCGGAGAGCACCAGATAAGCGGTGCGCCAGCGACCGATGCGACGGGTGATGCTGACGGTTCCGCCGGCCCCGGGGATCAGGCCGAGGCTCAACTCGGGCAGGCCGAACACCGCATCCGCGGTTGACCGCACGTGCCCGCAGAACGCCGCCATCTCCAACCCGCTGCCCAGCACCTGACCGTGCACCTCGGCGCGGCACCGGTCGCCGAGGCGTTCGGTCAGCTCGGCCAGCACCAGCGCCGGGCTGTGCCGGGTACGGGCCAGATGCGCGCTGGCCGGATCCGCGAAGGTGCCGAACTCGGCCAGATCGCCTCCGCTGCAGAACGACGGGCCGTTGCCCGACAGCGTCACCGCACGCACGGACGGGTCGAGCCGGGCGACCTCGAGCGCCTCCAGCAGCGCGGCGCGGGCATCGGTGGAAAACGCGTTGTGCCGTTGCGGTCGATTGAACCGTACGTGCAGAGCGTCGTCCACGCGTGCGGCCTGCACCGGGTCGGGGATGGCCACCGGCGCGGCGGGACCACGTTCGGCGAGCCAACGCGCGAACTCCCGGCCGGACTGCAGTGTCGAGTAGGCCAGCGATTCGATGATCACGCCGCCGAACGCAGGCGCGGCGGGATCGAGGGCACGCAGCACGTCGTCACACACGGCGGCGGCCTGCGGCCAGCGCGCACAGCGCTCGCGCAGCTCGTCGAGCGCGTCGGGAACCGATGGCACGGTGACAACCCGACGATCCTCCGTGTCGTGCTCGGACAGCGTGAACGTCGCGTCGTCACAAGGCGTTCCGACCGCTACGGCGACACCGCCGGCAAGCTCGACGGAGCTCACGAGTACTTTTCGACCAGCGCTCGCTTGATCATCTTGCCGGTCTCCGTGCGCGGCAGCTGCGGCTCGAACGAGATGGCCCGCGGGCACTTGTAGTGCGCCAACCGATCTCGCAGCCAAGCGAGCAGCTCCTCGGCGAACTCCTCGGTGGCGTCGGCCGGGTCGACGGTCTGCACGACGCCGTGGACCCGTTGTCCCATCTCGTCATCGGGTACGCCGAACACCGCGGCGTCCATCACCTTGGGGTGGGTGACCAACAGGTTCTCGGCCTCCTGCGGGTAGATGTTCACCCCGCCGGAGATGATCATGTGGTGTTTGCGGTCGGTGAGGAACATGTAGCCGTCCTCGTCGAGGTATCCGACATCGCCGACGGTGACCCATCCGCGCCGGTCCCGCGACTCGGCCGTCTTCTCCGGATCCTTGTGGTAGACGAACGCCATGCCGGGCATCGCGAAGTAGATCTGGCCCTCGTGGCCGGGCGGCACCTCTTCGCCGTCCTCGTCGAGCACGTGCGCCTCGCCCAGCAGCGGTTTACCGACCGAACCCGGCCGTTTGAGCCAGTCTTCGGCGGTGATGAACGTGATACCGGCGCCCTCAGACGACGAGTAGTACTCGTCGATGACCGGACCCCACCAGTCGATCATCTGCATCTTGATGTCGATCGGACACGGGGCAGCCGCGTGCACCACCCGCTTGATGCTGGAGATGTCGTAGGAATTGCGCACCGACTCAGGGAGTTTGAGCATCCGCACGAACATCGCGGGCACGAACTGTCCGCTGGTGATCCGGTATTTCTCGATGGCCTGCAGCGCCGACTCGGGCTCGAACTTCGACATGATCACGGTGGTGCAACCCATCGCCTGTGCGGCCATCGTCCACAGGCACGGCGCCGTGTGGTACAGCGGCGCCGGACTCAAATACACTGAGTCGCTGTCCATCTGGATCGCCATCAGCAGCGCGGACAACAGGTTGGGTGATTCCGACGGGTGGACATGGGGTAGTTCACGCCGGATTCCCTTGGGCCGCCCGGTGGTTCCCGACGAGTACTGCAGCAGGTCACCTTCGATCTCGTCGTCGATCGGTGTGCTGGGCTGGTGGGCCACACATTCGGGGTAGCGCTGCCAGCCGTCGAGATCGCCGTCGGCGATCATCAGCAGCGCAGGCAGACCGTCGGGCAGGTGCGCTGCCAACCCGTCACAGAGGCTGCGCAGCGCCTGCGAACCGATGATCGCCTTGGCGCCGCTGTTGTCGATGATGTAGGCCGCCTCGGCCGCGGTCAGATGCGTATTGATCACCGCGTAGTACAGGCCGCTGCGGCGTGCCGCCCACATCACCGCGTGCAGGTGCTCGTTGTTCTCCATCAGCACCGCCACGGTGTCGCCTTCCACCAGGCCGGCCTGCCGGAAGTGGTGGGCGAGTCGGTTGGCGCGCGCCTCCAGTTCGCCGAAGGTCACCACTGTGCCGCTGGGATGCATGATGACGGCGGGCTTGTCGGGCGTGGCCTCGGCATGTTCGCGGATCTGCATGTAGAGACTTTACGACGAACAGACTTGACGGGTGTCAAGAGGGTCTCGGCGGCGGAGGCGGCTCCGCTGCCGTAACGTGTTTGCTGGCGCGGACCGGGGGGTGACGCGAACACGGGCAGCAAACGATGAAAGGACAGCCACCCCATGGCCGAGTACGACTACGTCATCCTCGGAGCAGGCGCGGCGGGCTGTGTGCTGGCGAACCGGCTGTCAGCCGATCCCGCCAACCAGGTGCTGTTGGTCGAAGCCGGTGGGCGCGACCGCAACCCCTACATTCACGTGCCGATGATCAGCGCCGCGCTGTTCGGCAACGACAAGTACTCCTGGAGCTATCCGCTGCAGCCGTTCGGCCCCGAGAACCGCACCGAGACCTGGCCGCGCGGCAAAGTCCTCGGCGGCTCCACCGCGATCAACGGCCTGGTCTACAACCGCGGGGACCGCGAGGACTACGACGAGTTGGTGCGCCGCGGCAACACCGGCTGGGGCTGGGATGACATCCTGCCGGTCTACCGGGCCTTCGAGGACAACCAGTTCGGCGCGTCGCCGACGCGCGGCGCCGGCGGGGAGCTGCCGATCACCACGCCTCGAGACCCCGACCCGCTGGTCTTCGATCTGATCGACGCCGGTGTGAAACTCGGGCTGCGCAGCGTGCAGGACTACAACGAGTTCGACGACGAGCGCGTCGGGCCCGCCATGGCGACGATCCACCGCGGAGCCCGCGTCACCGCCGCCAAGGCGTTCCTGCGGCCGGTGCGTACGCGCCCGAACCTGCATCTGGCGCTGAACACCACGGCGCGCCGGCTCATCTTCGAAAACGGCCGCGCGGCCGGCGTCGAGGTCCGCAGCCAGGGCAGCACCAGCCAGCTTCGCCCGCGGCGCGAGCTGATCCTGGCGCTGGGTGCGCTGGAGTCACCGAAGCTGTTGCAGCTCTCCGGGATTGGGCCGCGTGAGGTGCTCGACGCCGCCGGTGTCCCGGTGTATCTGGAGCGCGACAACGTCGGGCGTCGCATGCTCGAGCACTTCTGCGTCATCAACACCTATCAGCTGGCCGACGACATCGGCTACAACCGGTTGCTGCGCAACACCAAGGCCAAAGGGCTGACCGCGCTGAAGTACCTGGCCACCCGCAAGGGGCCGCTGGCCACCCCCACCGGCGACGTGATGGCGATCTTCAAGACCACCCCCGACGCGGACCGGGTCGACGGCCAGGTGCTGGTGCGGATGATGTCGGTGGGCTCGGTTCGACCCGACGCCCCGGCGGGCGTCGAGGCCGTCGGCGGCGTGTCGTGCATGGGTGAGGTGCTGCGGTCGACGTCGGAAGGCAGCGTGTGGATCACCTCGGCCGACCCGGACGCACCGTTGACCGTCGACGCCAATTACCTTGCCACCGAATATGATCGCGCGACCAGCATCGCGTTGCTGCGCCGGATGCGGCAGTGGTTCGAACAGTCACCGATCGCCGAGAAGGTCAGCACGGAGAGCCGACCTGGGCCGGACATGCAGTCCGATGACGAGATCTTGGCCGGTATCACCGCGACCGGTGCGACCGGAAGCCACGCGGTCGGCACCTGCGCGATGGGTCCCAACGACGACGACATCGTCGATGACCGCTGCCGGGTGCGCGGCATCGACGGGCTGCGCATCGTCGACTGCGCCAGCCAGCCGACCATGATCTCGGGCAACCTGATGGGCCCGACGATGGCGTGGGCGGGCCGGGCCGCCGAGTTCATCCTCGACGGAGACTAGCCCCGCAGCCAGCCCCGCGAAAAGACGCAAAAACCCCCAAAACCGTGGGAATTTGGGGGTTTTCGCGTCTGCTCGGCGAGAAAGGAAAGGGAAAAGTTACTGCGCCTCGTTCAGCCGGTGCTTGAGCGCGTCGAACTCGTCCTTGATGCCCGTCGGCAGCTTCTCGCCGACGAACTCGAACCACTCCTCGATCAGCGGCAGCTCGTCGCGCCACTCCTCGACGTTGACCTCCAGCGCAGCGTCGACGTCGGCCGGATCGACGTCCAGGCCGGTCAGGTCCAGGTCCTCGGCGCTGGGCACGATCCCGATCGGGGTGGTGCGCCCGCCGGCACGCTGCTCGATGCGGTCGACGATCCACTTCATCACGCGGCTGTTCTCACCGAAGCCCGGCCACAGGAAGCGGCCGTCGTCGCCGCGGCGGAACCAGTTGACGAAGAAGATCTTCGGCATCTTGGACTCGTCGGACTGCTTGCCGATGTCGATCCAGTGCGCGAAGTAGTCGCCGACGTTGTAGCCCAGGAACGGCAGCATCGCCATCGGGTCGCGGCGCACGGTGCCGACCTTGCCCTCGGCGGCCGCGGTCTGCTCGGAGCCCAGCGTGGCGCCGATGAACACGCCGTGCTGCCAGTCGCGGGCCTGGGTGACCAGCGGAACCGTGGTCTTGCGCCGCCCGCCGAACAGGATCGCCGAGATCGGCACACCCTGCGGGTCGTCCCACTCGGGCGCCAGCGTCGGGCACTGCGAGATCGGGGTGCAGTAACGCGAGTTCGGGTGCGCGGCCTTCTCGTCGGAGTCCGGCGTCCAGTCGCGCCCCTTCCAGTCGATCAGGTGCTGCGGGTCGCCCTCGAGACCTTCCCACCACACGTCGTTGTCGTCGGTCAGCGCGACGTTGGTGAACACGGTGTTGCCGGCCTCGATGGTCTTCATCGCGTTCGGGTTGGAGTCCCAGTTGGTGCCCGGCGCGACCCCGAAGAAGCCGAACTCGGGGTTCACGGCGTAGAGCCGGCCGTCCTTGCCGAACCGCATCCAGGCGATGTCGTCGCCGACGGTCTCGGCGCGCCAGCCGGGCAGGGTCGGCTGCAGCATCGCGAGGTTGGTCTTACCGCACGCCGACGGGAACGCCGCGGCGACGAAGTACGCCTTGTTCTCCGGTGAGATCAGCTTGAGGATCAGCATGTGCTCGGCGAGCCAGCCCTCGTCGTGGGCGATCGCCGACGCGATCCGCAGCGCGTAGCACTTCTTGCCGAGCAGCGCGTTGCCGCCGTAACCCGAACCGTAGCTCCAGATCTCGCGGGTCTCGGGGAAGTGGGTGATGTACTTGGTGTCGTTGCAGGGCCACGGCACATCCTTTTGCCCAGGCTCCAGCGGGGCCCCGATCGAGTGCAGCGCCTTGACGAAGAAACCGTCGTCGCCGATCTTGTCCAGCGCGGCCTTGCCCATCCGGGTCATCGTGCGCATCGACACGACGACGTACTCCGAATCGGTGATCTCCACACCCAGCTTGGGGTCCTCGGCGCCCAGCGGACCCATGCAGAACGGAATGACGTACATGGTGCGGCCGCGCATGCACCCGCGGTACAGATCGGTCATGATCGAGCGCATCTCGGCGGGGTCTTTCCAGTTATTGGTCGGACCCGCGTCGATTTCACGCTCGGTACAGATAAAAGTGCGGGATTCGACCCGCGCGACATCGGAGGGATCGGACAGCGCGAGATAGGAGCTCGGCTTCTTTTCCTCGTCGAGTTTCTTAAAGGTGCCCGCGGCCACCAGCTGTTCGCACAGCCGGGCGTTCTCCTCGTCGGAGCCGTCGGTGAAGACCACCCGATCGGGTTGCGTCAGCTCTGCGACCTCCTGGACCCAGGCCAGCAGCCCTTTATGCTTCGTCGGTGCGGTGTCCAGACCCGGAATAGTCGCTGCGGTCATCAAAATCTCCTGTGTACGGTTTCTGCCAGGACGCAGGCACCGAGAGCGCCGGCCCGACAGGAAAGGCCGGGAAATCGGTCGTCCCTATATACGAGGTTATCGTCCGTGACGTAGCCGTGGGAATTCGGGAGTATGTCCGTTAACTCACAGGAACGATTCAGAAGCGCTCTTCGGGCCGTTCAGCACATTCGCGAAGTTCGGCGCGCACCGCGTTCAGCGCCCGCTGCAGCGACGGCAGCCGGCGGTCACGCAGCGCCGACGCGCGGGCGGTCTGCATCGCATGCTCGCGCAACTCGGCGTTGATCTGGGCGATCCGGTCCTCGGCGGCGGCGCTTTCGCTTTGCTCACGGGCGCTCAACTCCGACGTCAGCGCGGTTTCGGCGGCCAGCACCCGGCTGCCGACCCGCTCCTCGACCGCGGAGCGCAGCGTGTTGGTCACGTCGCTGACCCAGCGGTCCAGCACCGCGCGGTCCTGCAGCAGCGCGCGCAACCCCACCACCCACACCGTCACCACCAGCCCGGCCAATCCCCCTGCTACCAGACCCGCGGCGGCCAGCCCCGGCGCCAGCCCGGCGAACAGGCGGGTCACCATCAGCGCCACGCCCAGCCCGAATCCGGCGCCGAGAATCATCATCAACTGGGTCTCCAGCCGCCGCGACTTCAGCGGCGGCCCCGGCAGGGCAGGCGTCGACGGCGGCCCGGGCGGCGGCGGTGCAGGCAGCGCCAGCCCGGCGGCCATGTCGCGCAGGTGGGCGGTGACGCCTTCGTCGACCTCGGCGACGACGTCGTCGGCGCGCCTGCGCACGTAGGACTCGAAGTCACCGAGACGGCGTCGCCCGGTCTGCGTCGCGTCCTCGGCCAGTTCGGCGCGCACCGACGTGCACCGGTTGCGCGCGAAGTAGGTCAGTTGCAGGCGGGCCTGCTGCAGCTGGCTGCGCAGCGCGATGCTGTGCTCGGACTTGGCGACCCGACGACCACGCACAACCTCGTCGCGCTGGCGCCGCAGCGCATCGACACGGGCCTGGCGGTCCAGGCCGTCGCCGTCGGCGCGGTAGCGCTCTATCTCGGCCTCTATCCGAGTTTCCCATGCCCGCAACCGGTTTCGTCGTTCCAAGTCCGGCCTGGCGAGCAGCCGGCGCAGCAGCTCCACCAGCTCGTCGACATCGGCCTCGCCGAGATCCGGTGCCGCGGCCACCCCCACCCAGGCCACGTCGGCGTATCGCGGCGCCCGCTCGGCAAGCGTCGCCTGATCGGTGGCCAGCACGTCTCGCCAGTTGCGGTGCGCGTCGATCTTGGTCACGGCGCCGATAACCAGGTCGGTGTGGCGCGTCGCCAGATCGATGAGCACACAATCGGATTCGGTCAGCGGCGCCACCGCTGAGACCACGAACACCACCGCCGCCGGAGCCTGGGCCTGCGGCAGGTCCGCGCCCTCGACGAACGTGTGCTCGGGCATCCGCTCACGCAGCGCCGTGACCAGGCTGGTGGTGCCCGCCAGCCACGGACCGGTCACCGCCACCACCTCGCGGTGCCGCACCGCGGGCGGGCTCAGCCCGGGTTCGGTCGCCGCGACCACGGCGTCGGCCGACGCGATCGGATCGCTCATCGGGGGCGACCGAGCAGACGCAGCGAGCCCCGGCTGATGTCGGCGGCGCAATCGCGGTGCAGTGCGCCGACCGGGCCGCGGCCGTATCGCCGCCATCGCACGGCGCGGCGCAGATGCGCGGCCGGATCGTCGGCGGTGTCCACCGGCACGCCCGCCGCCTCGACCACCTCGACGGCGGCGGCCATGGCCCCGACGACCGCGTCGTCACCGGCGAGAAACGCCGCCAACCGCTGATCACCGCTCTGCGCGGCCAGCGCCCGCAGCTCGGTGATCGCCGAGCGCACCCATTGATAGCGAAGCGCGGCACCGGCCGCGTGGATCTGCTCGACGACGCGGTCGAGCTGGCTGTGCCTGCGCAGCAACCCGGGCAGCGCGGCGGGTTCGGCGCCGTCGCCGAGCGCCACCACCGCGTGCGCGATGCCGAACCGGTCCAGCGCATCGAGCAGCCGTCGTCGCGCCGACACCGGCACCGGGTGCACGCACCGCAGAAACGCATCGGTGCTCGTCAGGTCCGCGGGCTGGCGCACCAGCGCCGACAGCGCGGCGAGCATCTCGTCGTCGAGCACGACCGCGCCCAGCAGCGCAACCATCGGCACGGTCGGCACGCCGGTCAGCGCGCGGTAGTGGCCGGCGCGGCGCTGCGCCGACGCCACCGGGCCACCCGGCCCGAACCCGCTCAGATCGGCTTTGTTCAGGACCGCCACGGTCGGTCGCTGCGCGGCGCCGATCAGCGCGATGTCCTCGGGTTTGAGCACCTCGGCGAGCACCACGACGTCGACGTCGGCCGCGGACGTATCGGGCGCGACGACGACACCGCCCGCGCTCAGCGCCGCGGCCACCGTCGTCGCGCCGGCACCGCGGCGACCCCGCACCGCGACCCGCAGCGGCGCGCAGAGCCGCCGGATGATCGACCTCAGCCGCGGGTTGCGGCTGTGCTGCGCACACTGGGTCAGCGCGTCGACGAAAATCTGGCGACCTTCCCTGTTCCGAACGGCGGACACCCGTCGATCGTGACACTGCCACGCGCGCGGGGTGAGCGGCAGTTCGCGCCGCTGGGGACAACCGGCCGCATACCACCCGAAGACAACTGTTGGGTATCAATCTGTACCACGATGCGGGTACTCGGCCAGGGATGAGCGAACATGGACGGATGCACCTGCCCGATGTCGCCGACGGGTCGGCTTCGCGACCCGGCGTCGCCAACGCGCAGCATCGCTATCCCCGGGTCACGAGCTTTCGCACCCGGCGCACCACCCTTTCCGCGGCGCAGCAGGCGACGTGGGACCGGCTGTGGCCGGAACTGGGCACACATGCGCGCGACGCGGGCGGTCCCGCCCCTCGGCTGAACACCGAGGCGTGGTTCAAACGCAGAGCTCCGGTGGTCGTGGAGATCGGCTGCGGCGCGGGCACCTCGACGTTGGCGATGGCCAAGGCGGAACCCGACCTGGACGTGGTGGCCGTGGAGGTCTACCGGCGCGGTCTTGCGCAGTTGCTGTCCGGAATCGACCGCGACGGGGTCTCCAACATCCGGTTGGTGCGCGGCGACGGCGTCGACGTGCTGGCCCACATGTTCGGCCCGGATTCGCTGACCGGCGTACGCGTGTTCTTTCCCGACCCGTGGCCCAAGGCGCGCCACCACAAGCGCCGGCTGCTGCAGCCGGCGACCGTCGCGCTGATCGCCGACCGGTTGCACACCGGCGGGGTGCTGCACGTCGCGACCGACCACGCCGGCTACGCCGAACACATCGCCGAGGTCGGTGACGCCGAACCTCGACTGCGCCGGGTCGCCGCCACCGACACCCTGCCGATCTCCGTCGAGCGCCCGGTCACCAAATACGAGAACAAGGCGCAGCACGCCGGCAGCGCTGTCACCGAACTGCTCTGGGAGAAGCGGCCATGAGCGTCACCGAGGAGATCCAGATCACCGAGGAGGCGCCGCCCGAAGCGTCGGAACCGGCCCAGACGGACGGCACCGCCCGGGTCCTGCTGGTGTGGGACGCCCCGAACCTGGACATGGGCCTGGGCTCGATCCTCGGCGGCAGGCCGACGGCCGCGCACCGGCCCCGCTTCGACGCGCTCGGCCGGTGGCTGCTGGCCCGCACCGCCGAGCTGTCGGCGGGGCGCCCCGAGGTCTCGCTGGAGCCGGAAGCCACCGTGTTCACCAACATCGCCCCAGGTAGCGCCGACGTTGTTCGGCCGTGGGTGGAGGCGTTGCGTAACGTTGGCTTCGCGGTCTTCGCCAAACCCAAATTGAGCGACGACAGTGATGTCGATACCGACATGCTCGAGCACATCGCGCTGCGCCGCAGCGAGGGGCTGGCCGGTGTTCTGGTGGCCTCCGCCGACGGTCAGGCGTTCAAACAACCGTTGGAGGAAATCGCCCGCGACGGCATACCGGTGGCGGTGCTCGGATTTCGCGAACATGCCAGCTGGGCGCTAGCGTCGGATACCTTGGAGTTCGTCGACCTGGAGGACATACCTGGTGTTTTCCGGGAGCCGCTACCGCGAATCGGCCTTGATTCGCTGCCCGAGCAGGGGGCATGGCTGCAGCCATTCCGGCCGCTGTCCTCGCTACTGACCTCGCGCGTCAACAACTGAAATGCGCAGCGTCGTCTAAAAGACTTGGCAATGTAAGGAGCTCACGTGTTCGCCTGGTGGGGTCGAACGGTGTACCGATATCGATACATCGTCATCGGCGTCATGGTTGCGCTGTGTCTTGGCGGCGGTGTTTTCGGCATCAGCCTCGGCGACCATGTCACCCAAAGCGGCTTCTACGACGAAGGCAGTGAGTCCGTACACGCGTCGGTGGTCGGTGACGAGGTCTACGGCCGCGACCGCACCAGCCACGTCGTCGCGATCCTGACCCCGCCTGACGGCGAGAAGGTCGACAACCCGGAATGGCAACGCGACGTCGTCGCTGAACTCGACGGCTTCGTCGCCGACCATCCCGACCAGGTGGTGAGCTGGGTCGGTTGGCTGCGCGCACCCGATGCCGCCAGCGAGACCGTCCAGCAGATGAAGACGAGCGATCTGTCGAAAACGTTCGTCAGCATCCCGCTCCAAGGCGACACCGACGACGAGATCCTGAAGAACTACCAGACCGTCGAATCCGATCTGCAGCAGATCAACGGCGGCAACATCAAGTTGGCCGGCCTTAACCCGCTGGCCAGCGAGCTGACCGGCAGCATCGGCGAGGACCAGCGCCGCGCCGAGCTCGCCGCGATCCCGCTGGTCTGCGTGGTGTTGTTCTTCGTGTTCGGCGGTGTGGTCGCCGCCGCCCTGCCCGGCATCATCGGCGGTCTGACCATCGCCGGCGCGCTGGGCATCATGCGGCTGCTCGCCGAGTTCATGCCGGTGCACTTCTTCGCCCAGCCGGTGGTGACGCTGATGGGCCTCGGCATCGCGGTGGACTACGGGCTGTTCATGGTCAGCCGGTTCCGTGAGGAGATCGCCGAGGGCTACGACACCGAGGCCGCGGTGCGGCGCACGGTGATGACGTCGGGCCGCACCGTGATGTTCTCGGCGGTGATCCTGGTGGCCTCGTCGGTGCCGCTGCTGCTGTTCCCGCAGGGCTTCCTGAAGTCGATCACCTACGCGATTATCGCCTCGGTGATGCTGGCGGCGATCCTGTCGATCACGGTGCTGGCCGCCGCGCTGGCCATCCTGGGCCCCAACGTCGACGCGCTCGGGGTGCGCACGCTGCTGCGGGTGCCGTTCTTCCGCAACTGGAAGCCGATGCGGGTCTACCTGGAGTGGCTGGCGGAGAAGACGCAGAAGACCAAGACCCGCGCCGAAGTCGAGAAGGGCTTCTGGGGCAAGCTGGTCAACCGGGTGATGAAGCGGCCGATCGCGTTCGCCGCGCCGATCGTGATCGTGATGATCCTGATGATCATTCCGCTGGGTCAGCTGTCGCTGGGCGGCATCAGCGAGAAGTACCTGCCGCCCGACAATTCGGTGCGCCTGGCCCAAGAGGAGTTCGACAGGTCCTTCCCCGGCTTCCGCACCGAGCCGTTGACGATCGTGATGGAACGCGACGACGGCGAGCCGATCACCGATCAGCAGATCGCCGAGGTGCGCAACAAGGCGATGACGGTGCCCGGCTTCATCACCCCCGACGACGGGGATCGGTCCAAGATGTGGCAGGAGCGGTCGGTCCAGGAGGGCGGCTCCAAGGACCCGTCGGTTCGGGTGATCCAGAACGGTCTGGAGAACCGCAACGACGCCGCGAAGAAGATCACCGAGCTGCGCGCGTTGACCCCGCCGCGTGGGGTGACGCTGAGCATCGGCGGCACGCCGGCGTTGGAGCAGGACAGTATCCACAGCCTGTTCGACAAGCTGCCGCTGATGGTGACCCTGCTGATCGTCACCACGACGATCCTGATGTTCCTGGCGTTCGGGTCGGTGGTGTTGCCGATCAAGGCCGCGGTGATGAGCGCGCTCACGCTGGGTTCGACGATGGGCGTGCTCACCTGGATGTTCGTCACCGGGCACGGCTCCGGGCTGATGAACTACACCCCGCAACCGTTGATGGCGCCGATGATCGGGCTGATCATCGCGGTGATCTGGGGGCTGTCCACCGACTACGAGGTGTTCTTGGTGTCGCGCATGGTGGAGGCCCGCGAACGCGGCATGTCCACCGCCGAGGCCATCCGGATCGGCACCGCGACCACCGGCCGGCTGATCACCGGTGCCGCGCTGGTGCTGGCCGTGGTCGCGGGCGCGTTCGTGTTCTCCGACCTGGTGATGATGAAGTACCTGGCGTTCGGTCTGCTGATCGCGCTGCTGCTGGACGCCACCGTGGTCCGGATGTTCCTGGTGCCGTCGGTGATGAAGCTGCTCGGCGACGACTGCTGGTGGGCGCCGCAGTGGATGAAGCGGCTGCAGGAGCGGCTCGGCCTGGGTGAAACCGAACTGCCCGACGAACGTAAACGGCCGGCGGTCCGCGAGACCGTGGAGAGTCCGGAGGCATTGGTCGGTGCCGGCGCGCCAGTGCCGCCCCGTCCACCGGTGCGTCCGCGGCCACCGCACGATCCGACCCATCCGGTGCCCGAGGGGCCGACGCGCCCCGGTGCGACGACGCGGATCGCGACGCCGCGTGCGGTCCCGTCGGGCGCCGGTACCGCGCGGATTCCGGGCGCCGAAAAGCCCGATGAGCCGCCGACCACCCGGCTGGCGATGGCCCGCAACGCCGTGCGCAACGCGGTGCAGAACGCGGCCGCCGCCACCCGCGAAGCGGCCCGGCCGCCCAGTGCGCCCCCGGCGGCGCCGCGGGAGGACCGCCAGATCGAGTCGTGGCTGGGAGAGTTGCGCGGCACCGCCACCCCGCCGGGGCCGCCGCCTCCGCCCCCGGGACGGGCCCGGCCGTCGGCTGAGGCCACCCGGGCCATGCCGCGGTCACCGCAGGCCGAACCCGGTAACGAGCCCACCACGGCGATCCCGACGGCCGGCAAGGCGCCCGAGAGCACCAACGCCGGGCAGGACGCCGCGCAGGACACCTCGCAGGACACCGATGCCACGACGGCGTTCCGCGCACCGCGGCAACCGGAGAGCCCGCAGGGCGATCCCGAAGCCACGGAGAAGATCGACACCCGCGACGACGAGCAGCCCAAGCGCCGCGGCGGCGGTGTCAGCGCGCAGGATCTGCTGCGCCGCGAAGGCCGCCTGTAAAGCTATTCGGGAGGCGCCGGGACCTCGTCGGGTTCGGCTTCGATCCGGGCGCCCTCTTCGGCCGCCATCGCCGCCTCCTCGGCCGCGGGGTCCGCGGCCGTGAGCACCCGCACCGCGCTGTTGAGAAACGCCATCACCGGCACGGCGAGCAACGCCCCGACGATTCCGGCCATCACCCCACCCGCCGCGATCGCCAGCACGATGGCCAGCGGATGGATGGACACCGCTCGTCCCATCACCAGCGGCTGCAGCACATGGCCCTCGAGTTGTTGCACGGCGATGACCAGCCCCAGCGTGATCAGCGCATAGATCCAGCCTTTGGCGATCAGCGCGACGATCACCGCGAGGAATCCGGTGATCACCGCGCCGACCAGCGGTATGAACGCGCCCAAAAACACCAGCGACGCCAGCGGCAGCGCCAACGGCACCCCCATGATGGCCAGGCCGGTGCCGATGCCGACCGCGTCGACCAGCGCGACCAAAAACGTCGCCCGCACGTACCCGATCAGGGAGCGGAACCCGGCCTTACCGGCGTCGCGCACCCGCTCGCGCACGGAGTCGGGAAAGATCTTGGTGACGAACGCGAAGATGTTGCGCCCGCCGTGCAACAGGAAGATCAGCGTGAACAGCACCAGCAGGGCGCCGGTGACGATCTCGGTGACCGTCGTCGCCGTCGACAGCGCGCCGCTGGTCAACCGCTCCTGGTTGTTGCGCAGCGCTTCCACGGCCGCCGCCTGAAACTGGTCGATCTGCTGATCGCTGACCCCGAGCGGGCCGTCGGTCAGCCAGTTGCCGACGCCGTCGATGCTGTGGGTCACCTGTTCGACCAGAGCCGGTGCGCCCTCGATGAACTGGCTGACGACGAACGTCATGATGCCGCCGACCACCGCGAACCCGCCCAGCAGCATTAGCGCCACCGCACCACCGCGCGGCGCGCCCCGGCGATGCAGGAAGTCCACCGCCGGCAGCAGCAGCGCGGCCAGGATCGTCGCCAGGGCGACCGGGACGACGATGATCTCGAGCTGTTTGACCACCCACAGCGTGGCCACCAGGGCGGCCAGGATCACCAGCAGCCGCCACGACCAGGCCGCGGCTTTCCGAACGAGCGGACTGACCGCCTCGTCATCGACCGACAGACCCGCGGGCACCCCGACAGCGTAACGGCCCGCCGGGGCCACCCGCCGAACCTCGCCGTGGTCCCGGAAATGGGGGACACCACGCTCTACCCTGTAGGTCGTGTCGCACGACGCTCCGGCGAGCGAGGCCCACAGCCAGGGGCGCTCGACCCGCGGTAGGTACTGGTGGCTGCGGTGGGTGGTCATCGCCGTCGTGGTCGTCGTCCTCACGGTCGAACTGGTGCTGGTGTGGGATCAGCTCGCGACGGCCTGGCACAGCCTCTACACCGCCAAGTGGACGTGGGTGCTGGCCGCGGCGGGCACCGCGCTGGCCTCGATGCACTTCTTCGGCGACATCCAGCGCAAGCTGCTGCGCTCGGCAGGAGTTCCGGTGCGGCAGTGGCGATCTCAGGCCGCGTTTTACGGCGGCAACTCGCTGAGCACCACGCTGCCGGGCGGCCCGGTGCTGTCGGCGACGTTCATCTACCGGCAGCAACGGCTATGGGGCGCGACGCCGGTCATCGCGTCGTGGCAGCTGGTGATGTCGGGCGCGCTTCAGGTCATCAGCCTGACCCTGCTCGGGCTGGGCAGCGCGTTCTTCCTCGGCGCGCGGCAGAACCCGTTCTCGTTGATCTTCACCCTGGCCGGGTTCGTTCTGCTGATCGTGCTGGCCCAGGCGGTCGCGTCGCGGCCGGAGCTGCTCGACGGCATCGGGGTGCGCGTGCTGTCGTGGGTCAACTACCTGCGCACCAAACCGCCCGGCAACGGCGTGGCCAAGTGGCGCGAAACGCTGGCCCAGCTCGAATCGGTGAAGCTGAGCCGCCCCCAGTTGGGCGTCGCGTTCGTATGGTCGATGTTCACGCTGCTGACCGGCGTCGGAACGCTGCTGTTCTCCTGCTACGCCACCGGTGAGCGGCCGTCACTGCTCGGGGTCGTGGTGGCGTTCGTCGCCGCCCGCGCGGTCGGCTCGATCCCGCTGATGCCCGGCGGGCTGCTGATGGTCGAGGCGGTGTTGGTGCCCGGTCTGGTGTCGAGCGGGATGACGCTGGCGTCGGCGATCTCGGCGATGCTGATCTACCGCTTGATCAGCTGGGTGTTCATCGCGGCGATCGGCTGGGTGGTGTTCTTCTTCATGTTCCGCACCGAGTCGGAGATCGATCCCGACGCGATCCCCGACGCCACCCAGGCGTGATTGGAGCCCGCTATGCCGCCCGTCGTCGATGAGCAGACCCGGCCCGCGTTGACCGCGCTGGCGACCGACCTCGTCTGCGTGGTCGTGTTCGCCACGATCGGCAGGCGCAGCCACGCCGAGGGGCTGAACCTGGCCGGTATCGCCGCGACGGCGTGGCCGTTTCTGACCGGCGCGGTGATCGGCTGGTTGCTGTCGCTCGGGTGGCGCAGGCCGGTCGCGGTGGTGCCCACCGGGGTGGTGGTGTGGCTGAGCACGATCGTGGTCGGCATGCTGCTGCGCAAACTGACCTCGGCCGGTGTGGCGTCGAGTTTCATTGTGGTGGCGTCTATTTCGACGGCGGTGCTGCTACTGGGCTGGCGCGTCCTGGTCGCGGTCCTGCTCAGCCGCCGCTGAAGCCGCCACGGTCAGCGTCGCGCGTAACCCGCCGAGCGGACCGTCGGACAGTTCGATGTGTCCACCGTGCAGCGTGGCTTGCTGGGCCACCAGCGCCAGCCCCAGCCCGGTGCCGCCGGGCGCGGCGGTGCTGCCGCGGGCGAACCGGCCCAGCACCGACCGATGCTCCTCGACCGGCAGGCCACGCCCGTCGTCGTCGACGATGATCGTCACCACCGCGTCGTCGCGGTGGCCGGTGAGCACGATCCGCGAGGCCTGACCGTGGTGAACGGCGTTGCGCACCAAGTTGTCCACGGCCAACCGCAGGCCGCTGGGCCAGCCCCAGATCGTGCCGAGCCGCTCGTCGGCCTGCACCACGATCTCGACCGTGCTGCCCGGCCTGCTGTTCTGGCGCGCGACGCGGTAGAGCAGGTCGGTGACGTCGATGTGCTCGCGGTCCTTCGGGTGCGCCAGCTGCCCCGACGCCAGCTGACCCAGCGCGGTGATGATCGCCTCCACCCGCCGCTGCGCGCGGGCCAGGTCGGCCACCACCTCCTGACGCTCCTCGGCGGGCAGGTCGTGGATACGGAGGGTGTCCAGGTCGGCACGCATCGCCGTCAACGGGGTGCGCAGCTCGTGGGCGGCGTTGGCGGCGAAGTCCTGAGCGGCCTGCAACGAGTTGGTGGTCGACTCCTGGGCGGCGGCCAGCCGGCGCAGCATTTCCGACATCGCCTTGGACAGGTCCTCGGCTTCGCGCACCCCGTGCACCTCGGGCAGTGTTTCGGTGCCCTTGCCGAGCCGCTTGGTGTACGCGGTGAGCCTGCGCAGCGGACGGATCGCCGGACCGGCGAGCAGCCAGCCCAGCCCGGCGGCGATCAACACGGTGACCACACCGACCGCGGCGTACCACGGAATCCGTGACGGGCTCAGCAGGATGCTGTCGGCGCGGATGCCGACCGACATCAGCAGCCCACCCTGTTGCTCCATCGCGATGGTGCGCACCCGGTACTCGACCCCGTTGACTTCCACCGTCTCGGTGCCCGGGGGCAGCTGCGGCAGCTGGAAACCACGCTGGAACACCACCTGGCCGGTGGACGCCGACCGCCCCGTCGTCAGCACCCCTTGGCGTGGATCGTCGAGCTGGCTCGGCCGCATGCTCGCGGCGACGATCGCATCGAGGCGCCGATCCAGTTGCGCCGCATCGTTATTGGCCAGCACCACCGAGGTCAGCACGGTGAACGCGGCGACGACGGTGGCCGCGGCCGCTGCTGCGGCCACCGCCACCCGGGTGCGCAGCGACGCGGAGCGCAGGAACCGCGGGATCCGCACGCGTCAGGTCGTTTTCTCGAGGCTCACGAGTCGTCCCGCAGCACGTACCCGATCCCGCGAACCGTGTGGATGACCCGCGGCAGCCCGTCGCGTTCGAGCTTGCGCCGCAGATAGGAGATGAACACGTCGGCGACGTTGGTGTCGACGTCGAAGTCGTAGCCCCACACCAGTTCCAGCAGGCGCTGGCGGCTGAGTACCACGCCGGCGTTCTCGGCGAGCACGGCCAGCAGGTCGAACTCGCGTTTGGTGAGATCCACGCGTTCACCCTCGACGAAGACGAGCCGGCGCGCGGCGTCGATCGTCAACGGCCCCACCGTCATCGGGTGCGACGCCCGCTCGGAGTGACCCGACCGGCGCAGCAGCGCGTGCAGCCGCGCCACCAGCTCGCCGAGGTCGAACGGTTTGGTCAGGTAGTCGTCGGCGCCGGCTTCCAGCCCGGCGATGCGGTCGTTGACGGTGTCACGGGCCGACAGCACGCAGATCGGGATGTCGTTACCCATCGCGCGCAGGGCGGTCACCACCGCGACGCCGTCCAGTTCGGGCATCTGCACATCCAGCACCAGCGCGTCGTGCGGTTCGGCCGACAACAGCCGCAGCGCCTCTTTACCGCTCGCCGCGACCCGGACGTCGAACCCGGAATGGCGCAATCCGCGCGCAACCGACGTCAGCACATCCGGGTCGTCGTCGACCATCAGCACGGTGCGGCCCGCGCTGTCCTGCTGCGCGGGCGGCCCAGCCGGCACGCGGGCTAGGGAAGCGGATCGGCGAGACCGTCACCGTTGGTGTCGCCGCAACGGTTCTTCAGGTCGACCAGCGGCTGACGGATGTGCGACAGCTCGGCCTTCACCTGAGGATTGGCGTCCAGGTACTCCTTGACCTTGGGGCGCACCTCTTCACGCTCCATGCCCTCGAGGCTGGTGAAGAACCAGTTCACATCGGGATGGGTGAACAGGTATGCCGACGTCGCGGCCGAGACACCGGACGCCACGCCGGCCAGATCGGCCGCGGTGCAGTTCGGCGGCGCCTCGGCAAGAGCCGACGGCGCCACGGTCGCAGCACCGAACAACATCGCACCGGCAATCGCGCCGGTGCCGACCGCGCCGGCTACCGCACGTCGCGCAGAACGGGCCGAGAGCAACATGGACAAGCTCCTTCGTCGAGTGTGGAGTGGCCAACTGGGACCAACGCTGAAAAGCTAAGCAGAATGTTCGCCGACTTTCCTGTCTTGTGGTCAACGAATCGCGGAAAAGTCTGAAACCGCAGTTCGCAGGCGGCTACGGCAGGCCCGCGATCGGCGGGCCGGGCAGCCGGCCCTGACCCGACGGACCGGCGTTTCGCGCTGACGGCAGCGCACCTGGCAAACCCGTCTGCGCCTGCTGCGCCTGCTGCATCAGACCCATCACCTGCGGCAGGGTGAGCGGCAGCCGGCACCGGCTGGACAGTGTCGCCAGCGGCTGTTGCAGCTGCTGCATCTCCTTGGCCACCTTCGGGTTCGCGTCGAAGTACGCCTTGACCGCCCCCAGCGACTGCGGCCCGGCCTGCTGCTGGGCAATCGTGGTCAACGTCTGGTTGGTCTTCGGGTGCTCGTCGAGGTAGTCCCCGATCGACGTGGCGACCGAACCGATGGTCCTGGCGACCTCGCTGGCCGCGCACGGATCGGCGGCGGCGGTCGCCGCGGGGGTCAGCGGCGCGGTCGGCGTCGTCCCGGCCACCACGGCGCCGGCGGCTGCGGTCGCCGCGAGCACCGCGGTCAGGCTGCGTCGCGCGGCAGCGGTGGTCGGTCTCATGGGCACTCCTCACGGCTTGCAAACGTTTGCGCCGCCGCGCAAAGAGATGCGCTCGGCGGCGCTGGTGTCCCCGACGACAAGGCCAGCAAACCTGCCGGCGCACATCCTGCCATCTGCCCCGGCGGACCCGCGAATTCAGCAGGTCCACCGGCCGGCGTGCACCGGCTTCGGCGCACGGCGGGCCACCCCGGCCCCGGCCCCGGATTAGAAGTGCTTAAAGCGTTGCTGGCAGGTTGTCCGCTGGACCGCGCAATACCACACGCTGCGGTACGCTCTCGCTACGAAACGCCGTGTAGAAATGGGGAGTTCACCATCCAGCAGTTCATGATGCGCTTGAGCGGCACCCTGCGCAGATATCGCTGGGCGGTGTTCGCGGTGTGGCTGCTTTTGCTGGTGCCGTCGATCTATCTCGGGATGACCCACGGCGGTCAGTTGACCGGCGGCGGGTTCGAGGTCGAAGGCTCCCAGTCGTTGCGGGTGCAGCGTGAACTCGAGGAGCACTTTCCGAACCAGGGCGCCTCCCCGCTGGCGCTGGTCGCCGCCCCCCGCGCCGACGCGTCCTATGAGGACATGAACGCCGCGGTCGCCCACCTCGAACAGCTGGTCGCCGCGGTGCCCAGCGTCACCTTGGCGCCGACGCCAGGGCAACCGCCGCCACAGCCCGACCGGCCCTACGTCATCACGCTGCAGCTCGACTTCGACAACACCGGCGCCGTCGACGTCGCCAACCAGCTCCGCGAGCAGGTCGGCATCGACGGTGAGGAGCCCGGCGAAACCGCCGACGGCAAGGTCAAGCTCTACGTCATCGGCCAGGGCGCACTGGGTGCGGCCGCATCGCAGGCCACCAAACACGACATCGCCCAGGCCGAGCGGTGGAACCTGCCGATCGTGCTGATCATCCTGCTCGCGGTGTTCGGCTCGCTGGCGGCCGCGGCGATGCCGCTGCTGCTCGGCATCTGCACGGTGGTCGTCACCATGGGGCTGGTCTTCCTACTGTCCACGGTCACCACGATGTCGGTCTTCGTCACGTCGACGGTGTCAATGTTCGGCATCGCGGTGGCCATCGACTACTCGCTGTTCATCCTGATGCGGTTCCGCGAGGAACTGCGCGCCGGGCGCGACGCCGATCAGGCCGCCGACGCCGCGATGGCCACCTCCGGTCTGGCCGTGGTGCTGTCGGGTCTGACCGTGATCGCGTCGGTGACCGGCATCTACCTCATCAACACGCCGGTGCTGGTCTCGATGGCCACCGGCGCGATCCTGGCGGTCGCGGTGGCGGTGTTGACGTCGACGACGCTGACCCCGGCCGTGCTGGCGACGTTCGGGCGCGCGGCGGCCAAACGGTCGTCGTATCTGCACTGGTCGCGGCGCCCGGAGACCACCCAGTCGCGGTTCTGGACACGCTGGACCGGTCAGGTGATGCGCCGGCCGTGGCTGTCGGCGCTGGCCGCGTCGGCGTTGCTGCTGCTTTTGGCGTTCCCCGCATTTTCCATGGTGCTGGGCAACAGCATGCAGCGGCAGTTCGAGCCGACGCACGAGATCCGCGGCGGGGTCAACGCGGCGGCCGAGGCGTTGGGGCCCGGCGCGTTGGGCCCGGTGCGGGTGCTGGTCAGCTTCCCCGACGGAGACGCCGCCTCGGCGCCGGCCAAGGAGCCGATCCTCGACACGATCCGGCAGCGAATGGCGCAGGGCCCCAACGTCGTATCGGTGAGCCCGGCGGTTTTCGGTGAGGACTACCGTCACGCCCTGCTTTCGGCGGTGCTGTCGGTCGACCCCGAGGACATGGCGGCCCGCGACGCCGTCAGATGGATGCGCACGGAGTTGCCGCAGATTCCGGGACTCAACGGCGCCCAGCTCGACGTGGGCGGGCCGACGGCGCTGATCAAGGACTTCGACGACCGGGTGTCGGCGACCCAACCCCTGGTGTTCGTGTTCGTCGCGCTGATCGCGTTCGTGATGCTGCTGGTGGCGATCCGTTCACCGGTGCTGGCCATCAAGGGTGTGCTGATGACCGTGCTGTCGGTCGCGGCCGCCTACGGCAGCCTGGTCGTGGTGTTCCAGTGGGGCTGGCTGGAAGGGCTCGGCCTGGAGCCGATCTCGTCGCTGGACAGCACGATTCCGCCGCTGGTGCTGGCGATCGCGTTCGGTCTTTCGATGGACTACGAGATCTTTCTGCTGACCCGGATCCGCGAGCGGTACCTGCAGACCCACAACACCCGTGACGCCGTCGCCTACGGGGTCAGCACCAGCGCCCGCACCATCACCAGCGCCGCGCTGATCATGATCGCGGTGTTCACCGGGTTCGCGTTCGCCGGAATGCCGTTGGTGGCGCAGCTCGGCGTGGCGTGTGCGGTGGCCATCGCCGTGGACGCCACCGTGGTGCGGCTGGTGCTGGTGCCCGCGCTGATGGCGATGTTCGACGAGTGGAACTGGTGGCTGCCCCGTTGGCTGGACCGGATCCTGCCGTCGGTGGATTTCGAGAAGCCGCTACCCAAGGTGGAGACACCCGATCTGGTCATCATCCCCGACGACATCTCGTCGCTCGGCCCGTCGGGCGCTGACCTGCGTACCGTCGTCAAATCCGCGGCCCGGCTGAAAACCCTTGCACCACAATCGGTTACCGTGGCCGATCCGCTTGCGCTCAGCGGTTGCGAGCCCGTCACCACCACGTTGCGCACCGTAGTGGACATCGACGGTGGCCACCGAAACGGCAGCGACACCAAAACCTTGGCCACCGCGACGCTGCCGATGCACCCGGTGACGATATGGCGGGGCCGGCTCGCGGTCGCACTCGACGCGCTGCAGGCCGCGTCGGACTACGAGGGCGCTCCGCTGCAGCGGCGCAGCCCGGTGGAGACCACCAACGTTTTGCTGCCGACCGGTGACCGGCTTCAGATCCCCACCGGCGCTGAGACAATGCGGCTGCAGGGCTACCTGATCATGTGCCGCAACAGCGCGCGTGACTACGCGGAGTTCGCCGAACTGGTCGACGCGCTGGACACTCGAACGGCCGCACTGGTGCTGGCCGGGATGGACCGGTATTACGCTGGAGACCAGGCGAGAGCACAATGGGTCGCCACCCAGTTGGTGCGCCGGCTGGCCGACCCGCGGCCTTCCGATGAGCCCGACCCCGAGACGTTGGGCCCTGAGGCGGAGGCTGATTGGGCCAGGGTCAGGCAGCGTTGCCTGGCGGTGGCGGTGGCGATGTTGGAGGAGGCGAGGTGACGGTGACTTCGGAGATCCGGGACGACAGCCGCGAGACTGCCTCTGACGGTCAGCAGCGCCCGGTGTTCGACGACCGGCCGGTGGAGTTCTGGTCGACCGCCGCCATCCGCGCCGCGTTGGAGACCGACGACCTCGCGGTCTGGCAACGGATCGTCGCGGCGATCAAACGTGACCCGTTCGGCCGCACCGCCCGCCAGGTCGAGGAGGTGCTGGAAACCGCTCGGCCCTATGGGGTTTCCAAGGCGCTCTCGGAGGTGCTCAGCCGCACCCGTGAACACATGGAGGCCAACGAACGCGCCGAGGTGGCCCGCCACATTCGGGCGCTGCTGGAGAAGTCCGGGCTGGGCCAGCAGGAGTTCGCGTCGCGGATCGGCGTGCCGAACGCCGATTTCAGCACGTATCTGTCCGGGCAGGCCAGTCCCGCCGCGTCGCTGATGGTGCGGATGAGCAAGCTGGCCGACCGGTTCGCCAAGATGCGATCGGCACGCTCCGATGGATCTTGAGCAGATCCTGCGCGAGACCCGCACGGTCGCGATCGTCGGCGCCTCGGCCAACCCGGCCAGGGCCAGCCACGAGGTGTGGACGTACCTGAAGTCGGCCAGCGACTACGAGCTGTATCTGGTCAACCCAACGATCAGCGAGGTCGAGGGCACGCCGGTGTATCCGTCGCTGGCTGATCTGCCCATGGTGCCCGATCTCGTCGACGTGTTCCGCCGCCGCGAGCATCTGCCTTCGGTGCTCGACGACGCCGTCGCGGTCGGTGCGAAGGTGCTGTGGCTGCAACTGGGTCTGCACCATGAGCAGGTGGCCCGCGACGGTGAAGCGGCGGGGCTGCAGGTGGTGATGGACCGCTGTCTGAAGGTCGACCACGCCCGCTTGCTGTGATTTGTGTGCGTTGAGGCGCGCTCACCGCAACAAAACGCACACAAATCGCGTGAATCAGCGGGAGTGGATCGGGCTCAGGTCGTCGACCAGCCAGCGGCCGTCGTGCTTGGTCAGCTGAACCCGCAGCGCCAGGATCGCGTTCTCCGGCGGCTTACCCGGTGCGTTCTGCGTGCCGCGCAGTATCACCGCCACGCTCGCCGCGCCGGGACCGATCGCCTCGACACCCGCGGAAATGGTGCTGGCCTGCGCGGAAACGCCCCTGCTGGTCAATTGTTCTGCCACCGTGGCGAATTGGCTCTTGAGCGCCTCGGCGCTGTCGGCGGACATCATGGCCGCGGCGCGGTCGATCGACGCGGTCGGGTTCTGCGGGGTGAACGTCGCGGACGCCTCGGCGATGCTGGTGGCGATGCCCACCACTTCGGTGCTGTCGTCGTGCAGGGCGCCGTCGGGCACCGTCCACCGGAAGTATCCGACGGCCACCCCGGCCACCACCGCCGCGGTTGCCACGGCCACCACCGCCAACCGCAGCCCTGGTCCGTCGTCGTCGGTGCCCAGCGTCACCCCGTCGCGGCGCGCCAGCACCACGTTGACCACGACGCCCTGCACGATCAGCACGCACAGCACCGAGCAGGTCGCCACCCACCACAGCGGCCACGCCAGCGCGACGCCGATGTACACCAGCGCCGCGACCGCCGCGAGCGGAGGGGCGACGTCGAAGGCCGCTACCCGCCACGCATTTCTCATCGGATCGGTTCCAACCGCGAGATCAGCAGGTTGCCGTCCACATCGGAGACATCCAGGCGCAGCGTCCAGCGCACGGTGCGCGGCTGGTCGTCGCCGGCGTTCTCGCTGACCGACGTCGCCACCACCAGCACCGTGTCGGTGCGCGACGCGAACTCGGTCAGTTCGGGCTGCGGCCGCGGCGGCGGTGCGTCGGCCGCCCCGGCCCCGGGCCGGTGGATCGACTCCACCGCCACCGCGTCGACCTGGCCGCGGGTGTTGGACTGCAGCGTCTGGACCAGCTCGCGGTAGGGCTTGACGGCCGCGTCGAAGTCGGCGTTGAGCTGGCCGACGGTGCCTTCGTGCAGCTTGGCCATGCTGGTTTCGACGGTGTCCTTGTTCATGTTGATCAGCGTGGCCGTCCAGTCCGCGGCGGCGGCCATCGCGCGGGTGCGGTACTGCAACTCCTCGACGTCCTCGCGGTGCTGGGTCCAGATCAGCGCGGCCAGCGCGACGGCGACCACCGCGATCACGCCGATAACCGCCGAGGCGATGCCGTAGCTGGAGAAGACGGGACCGTCCTCGGCGGCGGTGGGCTCGTCCTCGGGCATGCGCGTGAGGGTACCGGGCGGGGCGGGTCGGGGCCCCGAAGCGGTCAATCTCACACCCGGTTCACCGCGAAGGTGGGTATCCCCCACGGTTGTGGGCGACTATCTGATTGCTGCCAGCCCGATCCCCGGCCACGTGCGCCCGATGCTGCACGTCGCCGCCGACCTGCGTGCGCGCGGGCATCGCGTCACCGTGCTCACCGGCGCCGAGCACCGTGCCGAGGTGACGTCACTAGGGCTGACGTACCTGAAGCTGCCGTCGCGCGCGCATCCGCGGTGCGACGACGACGGACTGCCCGCACCGCTGCCGCCGCTGCTCGACCGCTGGTACCGCGGCCGCTGCGAGATGCGGTCGGTGTTCATCGACCCGCTGCCCGCGCAGTACCGGGCGCTGCGGAACGCGTTGCGCACCACCATGTTCGACGCGGTGCTGTGCGATGTGGCGTTCACCGGCGTGCTGCCGCTGCTGACCGGTCACGGACCACGGCCGTGGATCGTGGTGGGCGGCGTCGGTCCGTTGACCTTGTCCAGCGCCGACACCCCGCCGTTCGGGGCGGCGTTCACCCCGCGCGCGCAGTCGAACTACGAGCTGATGACCTGGGTGACCCACCGGCTGCTGTTCGGCGACGTGCACAGCGGTCTCAACGACGCGCTCGCCGCGGTCGGCGCGCCACCGTCGCCGGTGTTCCTCACCGACTGGCCGCTGCTGGCCGACCGGGTGCTGCAGTTCACCGTGCCGGCCCTGGAGTACGCCCGCAGCGATCTGCCCGCCACCGTCGCGTTCACCGGGCCGGTGCTGCCGCCACCCGTCCCACACGCTGCGCGGCTGCCGTGGAACCCGGCCGCCGACCCCCGTACCGTCGTGCACGTCACCCAGGGCACCTGGGACAACGACGACCTCGACGCGCTGCTGCGCCCGACGCTGGACGCGCTCGCCGGCCGCGACGACCTGCTCGTGGTCGCGACCACCGGCCGGTCCGACCGTCCGACGTTGCCCGGCCCGGTGCCGGCCAACGCATATGTCACCGACTTCGTGCCGTACGCGCAACTGCTGCCGCACGTCGACGTGATGGTCACCAACGGCGGCTACGGCGGCGTGCATCAGGCGCTGGCGCACGGCGTGCCGCTGGTGGTCGCGGGCGGCACTGCCGACAAGCCCGAGGTGGCCGCCCGCGTCGCGCACACCGGAGCCGGGATCAACCTCGCCACCTCGCGGCCGAACCGGTCCGCCATCGCCGCTGCCGTCGACACGGTGCTGACGACCGGCTCCTACCGCACCGCGGCGCGCCGGTTGCGCCGCGAGATCCGCAGCGCCGACGCGTTCGACCGGATCGCCGAGATCCTCGAAGGGCTGGCGGTGCCGGGCGCGCGTTCTGGCACCCTGGTGGGGTGACTGCGCAAACGTTCAGATCCGGCATCGACCTGAGCCATGTCGATCCCGACGCCCGCCCGCAAGACGACCTCTTCGGCCATGTCAACGGCCGCTGGCTGGCCGAGTACGAGATGCCGGCCGACCGTGCCACCGACGGCGCGTTCCGCTTGCTCTACGACCGGGCCGAAGAGCACGTCCGTGACCTGATCACCGAGGCGGCCGCGTCCGGCGCCGCGCCGGGCACCGACGAGCAGCGCATCGGTGACCTGTACGCGAGCTTCATGGACGAAGCGACGATCGCCGCGCGGGGGGTGCAGCCGCTGCTCGAGGAGCTGGCCGCGATCGATGCCGCGACGACGCCCGCCGAGCTGGCGGGTGTGCTGGGTGCGCTGCAGCGCACCGGTGTCGGCGGCGGCACGGGGATCTACGTCAACACCGACGCCAAGGACTCCACCCGATACCTGGTGCACCTGAACCAGTCCGGGCTCGGGCTGCCCGACGAGTCGTACTACCGCGAGGAGCAGCACGCCGAGATCCTCGCGGCCTATCCGCAGCACATCGCCGCGATGTTCGCGCTGGTCTACGGCGACGGCGAGCACGACGACACCGCGGCGCGGATCGTCGCGCTCGAGACCAAGCTGGCCGCCGCGCACTGGGATGTGGTCAAGCGCCGCGACGCCGATCTGTCCTACAACCTGCGGACGTTCGCGACCCTGGTCGAGGAGGCGCCCGGTTTCGATTGGACCGGCTGGGTGACGGCGCTGGGTACCACGCCAGATGCGGTGTCGGAACTCGTTGTGCGCCAGCCTGATTACCTCACCGCCTTCGCGAACGCGTGGTCCGCCGAAGACATCGAGGACTGGAAGGCGTGGCTGCGTTGGAGGGTCATTCATGCCCGCGCGTTCCTGCTGACCGACGAGCTGGTCGCCGAGGATTTCGCGTTCTACGGGCGCCTGCTGTCGGGTACCGAGCAGATCCGCGACCGCTGGAAGCGGGCGGTGTCGGTGGTGGAGAGCCTGATGGGTGACGCGGTCGGAAAGCTCTATGTGCAGCGGCATTTCCCACCGCACGCCAAGGAGCGGATGGACGACCTGGTGGCCAACATCCGCGAGGCCTACCGCGTCAGCATCAACGCGTTGGAGTGGATGACGCCGCAGACCCGGCAGAAGGCGCTGGCCAAGCTCGACAAGTTCACCCCCAAAATCGGTTATCCGGCCAAGTGGCGCGACTATTCGGCGCTGGTGATCGAACGTGACGATCTGTACGGCAACTATCGCCGTGGCTACGCGGTCGAGTCCGAGCGTGAGCTGGCCAAGCTGGGCGGTCCGGTGGACCGCGACGAATGGTTCATGACGCCGCAGACCGTCAACGCCTACTACAACCCGGGCATGAACGAGATCGTGTTTCCGGCAGCGATTCTGCAGCCGCCGTTCTTCGACGCCGACGCCGACGACGCGGCCAACTACGGCGGTATCGGCGCGGTGATCGGCCACGAGATCGGGCACGGGTTCGACGATCAGGGCGCCAAGTACGACGGCGACGGCAACCTGGTGGACTGGTGGACCGACCAGGACCGCACCGAGTTCGGCGCGCGGACCAAGAAACTGATCGAGCAGTACGACGAGTACGTGCCGCGCCAGTTGAGCAACGGCCATCATGTGAACGGCGCGTTCACCGTCGGGGAGAACATCGGCGACCTCGGCGGGCTGTCGATCGCGCTGCTGGCCTACCGGTTGTCGCTGAAGGGCGACGAGGCGCCGGTGATCGACGGGCTGACCGGCGAGCAGCGGGTCTTCTTCGGTTGGGCGCAGGTGTGGCGCACGAAATCCCGTGACGCCGAGGCGATCCGGCGCCTGGCTATCGATCCGCATTCACCGCCGGAGTTCCGCTGCAACGGCGTGATCCGCAACATGGACGCGTTCTACGAGGCGTTCGACGTCGGTGAGGACGACGAGCTGTACCTGGCCCCCGAGCACCGGGTGCGGATCTGGAACTAGGTTCCCCGCGGGGCCCCGGGTTCCCCGCAAGCAGACGGGCCGTTAGAACATCTGCCAGTCGGATGCGCCGTCGGGCTGGTTGTACCAGCCGCCGCCGGTGTTCTTGATGACGACCGGGTCGCCGCTGCCGAAGTTGTCGTAGAACCACTCGGCGTCTTCGGGCGCGAGGTTGATGCACCCGTGGCTGACGTTGCTGCTGCCTTGGGCGCCGACCGACCACGGCGCACTGTGCACGAAGATGCCCTGGTTGTCGATCCGGACGGCGTCCTTGACCTTGAGCTTGTAGCCCTCGGGGTCATCGACGGGCACCCCGTAGGTGGAGGAGTCCATCACGATGTCCTTGAACTTCTCCAGCACGTAGTAGGTGCCGTTCTTGGTTTCGTAGCCCGCCTTGCCCATCGACACCGGGAAGGTCTTCACCAACTCGCCGTCGCGCATGATCTCCATCTGCTTGGTGTCGTCGTCGATGGTGGCGACCAACTGCTCGGGGACGCTGAAGCTGGACTTGGTGCCGCCGGCATCGATGTTGACCACGGTGCCTGCCGGCCAGAAGTCCTGGGGCCGCCAGCGCACCTGGGTGTCGCTGGTCCAGTAGAACCGCCCCGGCACCGGCGGGTTGGACGAGATGTGGATGGCGTCCTCGGCCATCTTGCGGTCGGCGATCGGCCGCTGGAAGTTGATGTAGATCGGTTTGGCGGCCCCGACGATGGAGCCGTTGACCGGGTTGAAGCTCGGCGGCGAAAACACCGGCTCGCCGGTGTAGGGCAGCGGGTTCTGGCCCGCCGGGGTGCCCTCGGGGATCTGTTGCGGTGCGGCGAACGGATTCGCCGGAAGGAACGGGTTGGGCGCGGGCGCCGGAGCCGGAGCGGCCACGGGGCCGGGGGCCGGCGGTGGCGGCGGGAAGACCGGAGCCGGCGGCGGGACCGGCGCGGCGGCCGGATCGACCGGGGCCGGCGGCGGCGGCGGAACGGCGGGCTGGGCCAGTGCGGACGGGGTGCTCAGCACCATTCCGCCGACCAAACCGGCTGCACAAATCGCGGTGAGCAGTCGATATCTCATCGGCTGCGGCATACGGGACCTCCAAGTCACAGAACTTCCAACCAGTGTGGCATAGCGCGGGGGCTCATCCCACGCCGCCGAGCGGCGCCCGGACCAGCGCAAATAGCCGGACAAAACGCGCTGACCTGCAGTGTTCATCGCCCCCGGAGCGCGTAACGTTACGGCGCCCGGGATCAGGACCGCACCAGGCGGGCGATCGCGGCCGACGCCTCGGCCAGCTTGGCGTCGCCCTGCTCGCCGCCCTCGGCGACCGCCTGGGCGACGCAGTGCCCCAGATGCTCGTCGAGCAGCCCCAGCGCCACCGACTGTAGGGCGTTGTTGACGGCGCTGATCTGGGTCAGCACGTCGATGCAGTACTTGTCCTCGTCGATCATCTTGGCGATGCCGCGGACCTGGCCCTCGATGCGGCGCAGCCGCTTGGCGTAGTTGTCTTTCTGCGCCGAATAGCCGTGCGCGGCGACGGTGGTGGTGTGGTCAGCCATTGGGTCCTCTCAGCATCTGCTGCATCTGGGTGATCTCGGCCTGCTGGGTGTCGATCATGGTCTGCGCCATGCGTTTGGCGTCGACGTTTTCGCCGTTGGCGACCTCGGCACGCGCCATGTCGACCGCACCCTCGTGATGGCTGATCATCGACTCCAACCACAGGGTGTCGAACTCCTGGCCGCTCAGCGAACGCAGCTGGGCCATCGTGGCCTCGTCGACCATGCCCTGCATGTCTCCGTGATGTGCGTGACCCTCGCCGGTGGCGGCGTCGGGGTTCTCGTTCCACTGCACCAAAAACACCCGCAGCGTGTTGATCTCGGGCTGCTGCGTCGCCGAGATCTGCTCGGCCAGCGCGATCAGTTCGGGGTTCGTCGAGCGATCGGGCACCATCGCCGACAGCTCGATGGCCTGCTCGTGATGCGGAATCATGTTGGTGGCGAACGCGACATCCTCGGCGTTGTAACCGGCCGGCTCACCGGTGATCGCCGGCGTGTCCGGCTGCTGGTGGCCGGTGTGCCCGTCGGCGGACTCCGACTGGCTGCACGAGGACAGCAACAATGCGGTGGCAAGAGCGGCGAACACCGCGATGATCCGGGTGGCGATAGACATCATGGGGCCAGGCTACCTGATACCCCCTCGGGGTATAAATTGGTTTTGGCAGGATGCCCACCGAAGGCATACTTAACGTCATGCCCTCAGGTCCTGACATCAAGCCCAGAAGCCGCGACGTCACCGACGGCCTCGAGAAGGCCGCAGCCCGCGGCATGCTGCGTGCGGTAGGTATGGGCGACGACGACTGGGGCAAACCCCAGATCGGCGTCGGCTCGTCGTGGAACGAGATCACCCCGTGCAACATGTCGCTGCAGCGCCTGGCGCAGTCGGTCAAGGATGGCGTGCACGCCGCGGGTGGTTTCCCGCTGGAGTTCGGCACGATCTCGGTCTCCGATGGCATCTCCATGGGCCACGAAGGCATGCACTTCTCGCTGGTGAGTCGCGAGGTGATCGCCGACAGCGTCGAGACGGTCATGCAGGCCGAACGCCTCGACGGCTCGGTGCTGCTGGCCGGCTGCGACAAGTCGATCCCCGGCATGCTGATGGCCGCCGCCCGGCTGGACCTGGCCAGCGTGTTCTTCTACAACGGCTCGATCATGCCGGGCGTCGCCAAGTTGACCGACGGCTCCGAAAAGGAAGTCACGATCATCGACGCGTTCGAGGCCGTCGGCGCCTGCGCGCGCGGGCTGATGCCGCGGGAGGACGTCGACATCATCGAGCGCGCCATCTGCCCCGGCGAGGGCGCCTGCGGCGGCATGTACACGGCCAACACGATGGCTTCGGCCGCCGAAGCGCTGGGCATGTCGTTGCCGGGCAGCGCCTCCCCGGTGGCCATCGACAAGCGGCGCGACGAGTTCGCCCGCAGATCCGGCGAGGCGGTCGTGGAGATGCTGCGTCGCGGCATCACCGCCCGCGACATCCTGACCAAGGAGGCCTTCGAGAACGCGATCGCGGTGGTGATGGCCTTCGGCGGGTCCACCAACGCGGTGCTGCACCTGTTGGCGATCGCCAACGAGGCCAACGTCAAGCTGTCGTTGGACGACTTCACCCGCGTCGGACAGAAAGTGCCGCACCTCGCCGATGTGAAACCGTTCGGCCGGCACGTGATGAAGCACGTCGACGAGATCGGCGGTGTGCCCGTGGTGATGAAGGCGCTGCTGGACGCCGGCCTGCTGCACGGCGACTGCCTGACGGTGACCGGCCAGACGATGGCCGAGAACCTTGCCCACATCGAACCGCCGGACCCCGACGGCAAGGTGTTGCGCGCGATGAACGACCCGATCCATCCGACCGGCGGCATCACGATCCTGCACGGCTCGCTGGCGCCGGAGGGTGCGGTGGTCAAGTCGGCGGGCTTTGATTCCGACGTGTTCGAAGGCACCGCAAGGGTTTTCGAACGTGAACGCGCGGCGCTGGACGCGTTGGAGGACGGCACCATCCAAGCCGGAGACGTGGTCGTCATCCGCTACGAGGGCCCGAAGGGCGGGCCGGGTATGCGCGAGATGCTCGCGATCACCGGCGCGATCAAGGGCGCCGGTCTGGGCAAGGACGTGCTGCTGATGACCGACGGCCGGTTCTCCGGGGGCACCACCGGGTTGTGCGTCGGCCACATCGCGCCCGAAGCCGTCGACGGCGGGCCCATCGCGTTCCTGCGCGACGGTGACCGCATCCGGCTCGACGTCGGCAACGGCACGCTGGACGTGCTGGTGGACCCGAACGAATTCGACTCGCGCAAGGCCGGTTTCGAGCCGTTGCCGCCGCGCTACACGACCGGCGTGTTGGCCAAGTACATCAAGCTGGTCGGCACGGCCGCGACCGGCGCGGTCTGCGGCTGACGCCGACGGAATTACTTGACCACGGCGAGCGCGAAGCCGTCCCAGCCCTTGGCTCCGACGGTCTGGATCGCGGCGGTGTCCAGCCGCGGGTGGCGTCCCATCATGTCCAGCATGTCGCGCACGGCCTTGGCCTGCTCATCGTCAGGCGCCGGATCCAGCACCCGGCCGAACCGGGAGATGTTGTCCACCACGATGATTGCGCCGCTGTTGGCGAGCTTGATCGCCCACTCGACGTAGGCGACGTTGTTCTCCTTGTCGGCGTCGATGAACACCATGTCGAACGTTTCGCCGCGGGCGGCCAGGGTGGGCAGCGTGTCCAGCGCGGCGCCGACGACGACCTCGACGCGGTCGGCCACGCCCGCCCGGGTGAAGTTCTCGCGCGCGACGTCGGCGTGCCTCGGCTCGTATTCGAGCGTGACGACGCGACCGCCGGGCCCGACGCCGCGGGCCAGGTTGATGGTGCTGTAGCCGGCCAGCGTGCCGATCTCCAGCACCCGGGTGGCGCGCGTCGCGGTCGCGAGCACATACAGCAGCTTGCCGTGCTGGGCCGATACCTCGATCGCAGGCATGCCCGCGGCCACCGCCGATTCGCGTGCCGCCACCAACGCGGCGTCTTCGGTGTCCAACACGCGGGTGAACAGTTCGTCGAGCGCTTTGGGATCCGGATCTGCCATCGGGTTCACGTTAGCCGATGCCGGCCCCGTGCTACGGGATGCGGAAGACGTCGTTGAGGGTGACGGTACGCAGGCTGCGCGCGCGGATGATGTCGAGCAACTGCCCGTAAACCTCGGTGACGGGGTCGTGGTTGAGGTGTCCGATCACGATGGCCTGCGGCTGCAGGTAGCGCTCGGCCATCTTCAGGATTTCGCCCGGCGGTATCCACACGTGGTCTTCCAATGTGCCCGACCACAGCGTGTCGACGGTGTAGCCCAGGTCGGCGGCCACTTTGTCGACGTGCGGATTGTGCGCGCCGTACGGTGGCCGGAAGTACGGGCGGGCGTCGATTCCGTATGTCTTCCAAAGGAAGTCGTGGTTGCGCCGGAACTGTTCCGCGACTTCGGTCAACGGCAGCTTGGTCAGGTCCGGATGCGTCCAGGTGTGGTTGGCCAGTTGGATCTGGCCCGCGTCGACGAGCGGGCGCAGCAGTTCGGCGTGCTCGGTCCAGGACCGGTAGACGCCGTTGACGAAATACGTCAACCGCAGCCCGGTGTCCTTGGCCAGCTGGGTGTAGGCGCGCACCACGTCGCTGCTGACCCCGTCGTCGACGGTGAGCGCGAGCAGATCACCGGTGCCGGGCAGGTTGCTGAGCACGCCCGGCTGCAGCGGGATCCGCGCCGACGGCGGCGGTGGCGGCAGCAACCGCGCGGGCGGGGCCGCCGCGGGTGCGGGTGCTTCGGCGGCGGCGCCGGCCACCTGCGTCGGCGCGGTCGACGAGCACCGGCTGAGCCCGACCGCGCCGATGCTGGCAACGGTCAGGGCCGCGATGAAGTGGCGCCGGTCGAGCTCGGCCCCGGCGCCGGGGATTCGGTAGCGGCCGCTCATCGCCACTACTGTCGCGCGCGCAGCTCCCCGGGTGCGTGCGCCGCGCCGCGGCGGCCGGAAATCGGCGGGTTCAGCGCTGCGGGACGGCGGTGGGCTTGATCGGCTCGGGCAGCGCGCTTCGGCCCATCAGGTACCGGTCGACGCCGGCCGCGGCGGCGCGGCCCTCGGCGATCGCCCAGACGATCAGGGACTGGCCGCGCCCCATGTCGCCGGCCACGAACACCCCGGGCACCGAGGTGGCGTAGTTCGCGTCGCGTGCGACGTTTCCGCGGTCTGTGATCTCCACGCTGAGGTCGGCCAGCAGGCCGTCCCGCTGCGGTCCGAGGAAGCCCATGGCCAGCAGCACCAGGTCGGCCTCCAGCTCGAACTCGGTGCCGTCGACCTTGACGAACTTGCCGCCCTCGCTGCGCACCTCGTGACCGCGCAGCGCGGTGACCCGGCCGTCGTGGCCCACGAACTCCTCGGTGTTGACCGAGTACACCCGTTCGCCGCCCTCTTCGTGCGCCGAGGACACCCGGAACATCAGCGGGTAGACCGGCCACGGCGTCGAGTCCGCACGGGTGTCCGGCGGGCGGGGCATGATCTCGAACTGGTGCACGCTGACCGCGCCCTGGCGGTGCGCGGTGCCGAGGCAGTCGGCGCCGGTGTCGCCGCCGCCGATGATGACGACCTTCTTGCCCTTGGCGGTGATCGGCGGTTCCCCGTCGGGTCCCGTCACCGGATCCCCGTGCTGCACCCGGTTGGCCCACGGCAGGTACTCCATGGCCTGGTGGATGCCGTCGAGGTCACGGCCGGGGATCGGCAGATCGCGCCATGCCGTCGCGCCGCCGGCAAGCACCACCGCGTCGAAGTCCTTGCGCAACTGCTGGGCGGTGATGTCCACACCGACGTTGACGCCGGTGCGGAACTGGGTGCGCTCGGCGCTCATCTGCTCGAGACGACGGTCGATGTGGCGCTTTTCCATCTTGAATTCCGGGATGCCGTAGCGCAGCAGGCCGCCGATGCGGTCGTCGCGCTCGAACACCGTCACGGTGTGGCCGGCGCGGGTGAGCTGCTGAGCGGCGGCCAGCCCGGCCGGTCCGGAACCGATGACCGCGACGGACTTTCCGGTCTGCACGACGGGCGGCAGCGGCACCACCCAGCCCTCTTCGAAGGCCTTGTCGATGATCTCGACCTCGACCTGCTTGATGGTGACCGGATCCTGGTTGATGCCGAGCACGCACGAACCCTCGCATGGTGCCGGGCACAGCCGCCCGGTGAACTCCGGGAAGTTGTTGGTGGCGTGCAGCCGCTCGTACGCGTCGTGCCAGCGGCCGGTACGGACCAAATCGTTCCACTCCGGGATCAGGTTGCCCAGCGGGCACCCGTTGTGGCAGAACGGAATTCCGCAGTCCATGCAGCGCGCCGCCTGCTCGCGCAGCGTGTCGTGGGAGAAGTCCTCGTACACCTCTTTCCAGTCCCGCAGGCGCAGCGGGACCGGCCGCCGCGGCGGGGTCTCGCGGTGGGTGTACTTGAGGAAACCGCGCGGATCAGCCACCGGCGGCCGCCATGATCGCTTCATCGACGTCGACGCCGCGTTCTTCGGCGTCGGCGATCGCTTCCAGCACCCGCCGGTAGTCGCGGGGCATCACTTTGGTGAAGTGCTTCACGTTGGTGCTCCAGTCGTCGAGGATGCGTTGCCCGACCGCTGAATCGGTGGCATCGACGTGGGCTTCGATCATGTCGCGCAGCCACGTCAGATCCTCGTCGTCGAGGTCTTCGAGTTCCACCATCTCGGCGTTGAGGTTCTGCGGCAGCCTGTTGTCGGGGTCGTAGACGTAGGCGATGCCGCCGGACATACCCGCCGCGAAGTTGCGGCCGGTCGGGCCGAGGATCGCGATGCGCCCGCCGGTCATGTACTCGCAGCCGTGATCGCCGACGCCTTCGACGACCGCGTGTGCGCCGGAGTTGCGAACGGCGAACCGTTCGCCCACCTGGCCGCGCAGGAACGCCTGGCCGCTGGTGGCGCCGAACAGGATCACGTTGCCGGCGATGATGTTGTCCTCGGCGACGTAGTCGGCCGGCGCGTTGTCGGATGGCCGCACGACGATCCGGCCGCCCGACAGCCCCTTGCCGACGTAGTCGTTGGCGTCGCCGTACACCCGCAGCGTGATGCCCTTCGGCACGAACGCGCCGAAGCTGTTACCCGCCGATCCGTCGAAGGTGATGTCGATGGTGCCGTCGGCAAGTCCCTGCCCGCCATAGGCTTTGGTGACCTCGTGGCCGAGCATGGTGCCGACGGTGCGGTTGACGTTGGCGATCGTCGTCGAGAAACGAACGGGGGTGCCGTGGTCGAGCGCTTCGCGGCACATCACGATCAGCTGCTGGTCGAGCGCCTTGTCCAGCCCATGGTCCTGACGCGAACTGCAGTACAGGTCCTGGTTCATGAACGCCGACTCGGGCTGGTGCAGCACCGGCGCCAGGTCCAGCTTGTTGGCCTTCCAGTGCTCGGCAGCCTTCGTGGTGTCCAGCGCGTCGACCTGGCCAACCATCTCGTTGAGGGTGCGGAACCCGAGCTGTGCCATCAGCTCGCGCACCTCTTCGGCGATGAACAGAAAGAAGTTCTCGACGAACTCCGGCTTGCCGGTGAAGCGTTGGCGCAGCACCGGGTTCTGCGTGGCCACCCCCACCGGGCAGGTGTCCAGGTGGCACACCCGCATCATGATGCAGCCCGACACCACCAGCGGCGCGGTGGCGAAGCCGAACTCCTCGGCGCCCAGCAGCGCGGCGATCACGACGTCGCGACCCGTCTTGAGCTGACCGTCGACCTGGACCACGATGCGGTCGCGAAGTCCGTTGAGCAGCAACGTCTGCTGCGTCTCGGCCAGACCGAGCTCCCACGGCGCACCGGCATGCTTCATCGACGTCAACGGCGTCGCACCGGTGCCGCCGTCGTGTCCGGAGATCAGCACCACGTCGGCGTGCGCCTTCGACACACCGGCGGCCACCGTGCCCACCCCGGTCTCGCTGACCAGCTTGACGTGCACACGGGCCTGCGGGTTGGCGTTCTTGAGGTCGTGGATCAGCTGCGCCAGATCCTCGATCGAGTAGATGTCGTGGTGCGGCGGCGGCGATATCAGCCCGACCCCGGGGGTGGAGTGGCGCACCTCGGCCACCCACGGATACACCTTGTTACCCGGAAGTTGGCCGCCCTCACCGGGTTTGGCGCCCTGAGCCATCTTGATCTGGATATCGGTGCAGTTGCTCAGGTAGTGGCTGGTGACGCCGAACCGCCCGGAGGCCACCTGCTTGATCGCGCTGCGGCGCCAGTCGCCGTTCTCGTCGTGGTCGAACCGGCTGACGTGCTCGCCGCCCTCACCCGAATTCGACCGGCCGCCAAGGCGGTTCATCGCGATCGCGAGCGTTTCATGGGCCTCGGCCGAGATCGATCCGTAGCTCATCGCGCCGGTCGAGAACCGCTTGACGATCTCGGTGGCCGGCTCCACCTCGTCGAGCGGCACCGGTGCGCGCACACCATCTTTGAACTTGAGCAGGCCGCGTAGCGACGCCATCCGCTCGCTCTGGTCGTCGACCAGCTTGGTGTACTCCTTGAAGATCGAGTACTGGCCGGTGCGGGTGGAGTGCTGCAGCTTGAACACGGTGTCGGGGTTGAACAGGTGGTACTCACCCTCGCGCCGCCACTGGTATTCGCCGCCGACCTCGAGCTCGCGGTGTGCCCATTCGGTGGGCTGGTCGAGGTAGGCCAGCCGGTGCCGGGCGGCCACGTCGTCGGCGATGTCGTCGAGGCCGATGCCGCCGACCGGGCAGGTCAGCCCGGTGAAGTACTCGTCGAGCACCTGCTGGCTGATGCCGATGGCCTGGAACAGCTGGGCACCGGTGTAGGACGCCAACGTGGAGATGCCCATCTTCGACATCACCTTCAGCACGCCTTTGCCCGCGGCCTTGACGTAGTTGGCCTTGGCTTTCTCGGCGTCGATGCCGGTGATCACCCCGCGATCGACCATGTCCTCGATCGACTCGAACGCCATGTACGGGTTGATGGCGGCCGCACCAAAACCGCACAGCATGGCCATGTGGTGCACCTCGCGCGCGTCACCGGCCTCGACGACCAGGCCGACCTGGGTGCGGGTGCGGTCGCGGACGAGGTGGTGGTGCACGGCGGCCACCGACAGCAGCGACGGGATCGGCGCCATCTGCTCGTTGGACTCGCGGTCGGACAGCACGATGATGCGGGCGCCGTCCCGGATGGCCGCCGACACCTTCGCGCGGACGTTGTCGAGGGCCTCCTTGAGGCCCTGCCCGCCGCGGTTCACCGGAAACAGGCAGCGGATGACCGCGGTGGACAGACCGTGGCGGCGGCCGTCGATCTCCTGCTCGGGATCGAGGTTGATCAGCTTGGCCAGTTCGTGGTTGCGGATGATCGGCTGGCTCAGCACGATCTGGCGACACGACTCCGGGCCCGGGTTGAGCAGGTCGCCCTCCGGTCCCATCGCGCCCTGCAGGCTGGTGACGACCTCTTCGCGGATCGCGTCCAGCGGCGGGTTGGTCACCTGGGCGAACATCTGCTGGAAGTAGTCGAACAACATCCGGGGCCGCTGCGAGAGCACCGCGATCGGCGTATCGGTGCCCATCGAACCGATCGGCTCGGCGCCGGTGCGGGCCATCGGTGCGACCAGCAGGTTGAGTTCCTCGTAGGTGTAGCCGAAAGCCTGCTGGCGCAACACCACGCGGTGGTGCGGCATGCGGACGTAGTCGCCCTGCGGCAGCTCGTCGAGGCGGAACAGGCCGGCGTCCAGCCACTCCTGATACGGGTGTTCGGCGGCGAGTTCGGCCTTGATCTCCTCGTCGTCGACGATGCGGCCCTGGGCGGTGTCGACCAGGAACATCCGGCCGGGCTGCAGCCGCATCTTGCGCACCACCGTGGCCGGATCCAGGTCGAGCACCCCGGCTTCCGACGCCATCACGACCAGGCCGTCGGCGGTCACCCAGATCCGGGACGGCCGCAGACCGTTGCGGTCCAGCACGGCGCCGATCACGGTGCCGTCGGTGAAACACACCGACGCCGGCCCGTCCCACGGCTCCATCAGCGAGTCGTGGAACTCATAAAACGCGCGCCGGGCCGGGTCCATCGACTCGTGGCGCTCCCACGCCTCCGGGATCATCATCAGCACCGCGTGCGGCAGGCTGCGGCCACCGAGGTGCAACAGCTCGAGCACCTCGTCGAAGCGGGCGGTGTCGGATGCACCGGGGGTGCAGACCGGGGTGATCTTCTCCAGATCGGAGTCGTCGCCGAACAGGTCGGTGCGGATCAGCGCCTCGCGGGCCCGCATCCAGTTCTCGTTGCCGGTCACGGTGTTGATCTCGCCGTTGTGGGCGATGCGCCGGAACGGGTGGGCCAGCGGCCAGGACGGGAACGTGTTGGTGGAGAACCGCGAGTGCACGATGCCCAGCGCGCTGGTGAGCCGGTCGTCTTGCAGGTCGAGGTAGAACGCCTTGAGCTGCGGCGTGGTCAGCATGCCCTTGTAGACGAACGTCTGACCGGAAAGGCTTGGGAAATACACGGTTTCGCGGCCGGGTCCGTCTTGGCCGGGGCCCCTGGTGCCGAGTTCGTGTTCGGCGCGCTTGCGCACCACGTAGGCGCGACGCTCCAGGTCCATCCCGGACGCGCCGGCGATGAACACCTGGCGGAACGTCGGCATCGCGTCACGAGCCAGCGCCCCCAGCGACGAATCGTCGGTGGGCACCTCGCGCCACCCCAGCACCTGGAGCCCTTCGGCTTCGGCGATCTTCTCGACGGCCTCGCAGGCCGCCGCGGCATCCTTGGAAGACTGCGGCAGGAACGCGATACCGGTCGCGTAGCTGCCGTATTCGGGCAACTCGAAATCGACGACTGCCCGCAGAAACTCGTCGGGCACCTGCAGCAGGATGCCCGCCCCGTCGCCGGTGTGCGGTTCAGCGCCCTGCGCACCGCGGTGCTCCAGGTTCAGCAACGCGGTGATCGCTTTGTCCACGATGTCGCGACTGCGCCGACCGTGCATGTCGGCCACCATGGCCACGCCGCACGCATCGTGCTCGAACGCGGGGTTGTAGAGCCCTTGAATCCTGGGCGTCATTCCCACCTACCCTTTTTTCCGCACGCCTTGAAGCTGTTTCACGGCGGCCGTACAGCGGCGTTGCGGCCGGCCTGCGAGGGGGCGCCTCCGTGCTGCACCGAACGACGGCCCAAACCCAACTCGCCTAAGTGAGAAAAACGATATGACAAACCATGCCTGACATGCCAACTTAGTAGAGCCTAACTAAGCGGTGGGCGCGCTTCGGGCCGGCCGCCCCTGACCGCCGGCGCCGATCTCGAATTGCGTTGGGCTACTCGGGATTTCACCGTTTCGGCCGCGGGGCACGCACAGCGCACGGTTGCCAAATCCTAACTTTTTGCCCACCAGACTATTTGCTGTGATATTGAACATATGCGGCTGTGCTGGGTGAACCTGGTCGCAATAGGTTTGCGCAAAGCCTAGTCAGATTCTTAGGAAACGGCTCGAACGCCCGCTTCGGGTGACAGATCCAGCCGGCGCAGCAGTTGCGCGTTGGCCGCCACCACCACCGTCGAGGCCGACATCAGCAGCGCCCCGACCGACATCGGCATCACGAAGCCCACCGGCGCTAGCACACCGGCCGCCAACGGTACCGCGATCAGGTTGTATCCCGCTGCCCACCAAAGGTTTTGCTTCATCTTGCGGTACGCCGCCTTGGACAGTTCGATCACCGAGAGCACCGACCGCGGATCGGAACTGGCCAGGATCACCCCCGCCGATGCGATCGCCACATCGGTGCCCGCCCCGATCGCGATACCGACGTCGGCCTGCGCGAGCGCCGGGGCGTCGTTGACCCCGTCGCCGACCATCGCGACCTTGAGCCCCTCGGACTGCAGCGAGGCCACCTTGGCGGCCTTGTCTTCAGGCCGCACACCTGCGAAAACGCGGTCGATGCCCAGTTCGGCTGCCACCGAGTCGGCGACGGCCTGCGCGTCGCCGGTGATCATCATCACTTCGATGCCGAGCCGGTGCAGCGCGGCCACCGCCTGCCGCGACTCCTCGCGCACCTCGTCGGCCAACGCCAGCGCGCCCACGGTCGACCCGTCGACGAGCACGTGCAGGATGGTCGCGCCCTGCTCGCGCCACCGGTCGGCCGCCGGCAGTTCGCGTTGACCGACTTCGGAGAGCAGGTGCGGGCCGCCGACCCGCACCGTCTTGCCGTCGACCGTCGCGCTGACGCCGACGGCCGGTGCGGACGTGAAGTCCGACCAGGCCGGCACGGTCACCGCGCGACGGCGGGCGGCCGCCACGATCGCCTTGGCCAGCGGATGCTCGGAGGCGGCCTCGGCAGCGGCGGCCAGCGCCAGCACCTCGTCGTCGGAAAAGCCGGGTGCCGGGCTGACTGCGGTCACCGTCGGCTCGCCCTTGGTCAGCGTGCCGGTCTTGTCGAACAGCACCGCGCCGACCGTGCGCATACTCTCCAGCGCCAGCCGGTCTTTGACCAGCACCCCGCCCCGCGCCGCGCGTTCGGTCGCGATCGAGACCACCAGCGGGATGGCCAGGCCCAGCGCGTGCGGGCAGGCGATGACCAGCACGGTGATGGTCCGGATCACCGATTGCTGGGGAACCCCGACAAAGCCCCAGACCACCGCCGTGATCGCGGCGGCGCCCAGCGCGAACCAGAACAGCCAGCCCGCCGCGACGTCGGCGATGCGCTGCGCCCGCGAGGACGAATTCTGCGCCTCGGTCACCAACCGCTGGATCCCTGCGAGCGCGGTGTCGTCGCCGACCGCGGTGACCTCGATGCGCAGGCCCGAATCGGTGGCGACGGTGCCCGCGACCACGTGGTCGCCCACGCCGCGGCGCACCGGCCGGGACTCACCGGTGACCATCGACTCGTCGACGTCGGCGGCGCCGTCGGTGATCTGACCGTCAGCGGGCACGCTGCCGCCCGGCCGCACGAGCACGACGTCGCCGGCCCGCAGGTCGGCGGGTGCCACGACCTCGAGGTCGTCCTCGCCCACCACACGTTCGGCTTCGTCGGGCAGCAGGGCCGCCAGCGAATCGAGCGCGGAGGTGGTCTGCGCCAGCGAACGCATCTCGATCCAGTGGCCGAGCAGCATGATCACGATCAGCAGCGCCAGCTCCCACCAGAACTCGAGCTGATGATGCAGCAGACCCAGGCTCGCGCCCCACGACGATATGAACGCCACGGTCAGCGCCAATCCGATCAGCAGCATCATTCCCGGTGTGCGGGAACGGATTTCGCTGACCGCGCCGGTGAGGAACGGACGTCCACCCCACAGGTACATCACGGTGCCCAGTACGGGCGACACCCATCGCGCGCCCGGGACGTCGGGTACGGAATAGCCGAGGATCATCGCGAACATCCCCGACAGCCCGGCCGTCGGGATCGCGAGCACCAGCATGATCCAGAACAGCCGGCGGAACTGCGTGACGTGGTCCGCATGGTCTCCGTGGCCGCCGTGGCCGTGTTCTGCGTGGCCGCCGGAGCCGGTCGACGCGTGACCGACGTGCGTGTCGTGCTGCGTCATGACGTCACCCTATACCCCAGGGGGGTATGGAGTCATTTTTCGGGCCGGTCAGGCTGGATCGCGATGTCATATCCGCTGGATACCCCGTTGGGCCGGTTCGGCGTCCGGAACTTCGAGGACGGACCGGACCGCTGCGTGGCCTCGATACCCGCGGGCGATGCGGTCAACCCGTTGACCGGCGCGCCGACGATCGCGCCGCTGGCGATGCTGGTGGACCACGCCGGGGGGCTGGTCAACCATCACCGTCGAGACGCCGACGAGTGGACGGTGACCAGCGAGCTGTCGTTGGAGTTGCGGCCCGAAGCGGTGGAGATCATCGCGGCGGCACCCGGCGAGCCGGTGATCGCGACCGCGCGACCGTTCGGCCCCAAGGGCGAGATCGCGTTGGCGCTGTGCGAGCTCACCCACCGCGATGTCGCGCTGGCCACCGCCACCGTGCGCTCGTTCTTCATCTCCGCGCCGGACCGGATCGCGCCGTTTTCCGACGGTCCGCCGGCACCGCCACCACCGATCCCGTTCGCCGAGAAGATGGCGGTCACCGTCGCCGAATCCGGCGGCGCCACACAGGTTCTGCTGCAGCCACAGGATCCGGTGCTCAACAACAGCATCGGCATTGTGCACGGCGGCGTATCGGCGATGGCGCTGGAGATGGTGGCCGCGGCCGCGGTCAACAGCGGTCGTGCCGGCGCACCGTTGCGCACCGCGTCGCTGCGGGTGAACTTTCTGCGCGAATTTCAGAGCGGGCCCGAATCCCGTTATGTCGGAACGGCTTTGCGCGTCGGCCGCCGCACCGGTATCGCCGAGGCGCAGGCCGTCGGCGCCGACGGCCGAAGCGCGATCATCGCTCGCGTCACCGCCTACCGCTGAAAAAGCGGCCGGCTCCTCGCCGTTGTGGACTAGCATCCGCACCATGCCTGATCCCCCCGGAAGCGGCGGTGGAATAGGCGCATTCATCCGTCGCTCGGGATATCTGCGCAAGTGGTTGATCCTGGGCATCGCGATCGGTGTGATCGCCGGTCTCGGCGCGGTGACGTTCTATCTGGCCCTCGACTATGCCGGGCGATTCCTGCTCGGCTACCTCGCCGGATACGACATCCCCAAGCCGGTCGGCGACGGCGGCGACGCCGGCTCACCGGGGTTCGACCGGCCGTGGGCGATTCCGCTGGTGGCGTTCGGCGGCGCGCTGGTGTCGGCGTGGCTGGTGGCGAAGTTCGCGCCGGAGGCCGAAGGCCACGGCACCGACAGCGCGATCGAGGCGGTGCACACCGATCCGCGCGCGATCCGCGGCCGCGCCATCGTCGTCAAGACCATCGCTAGCGCGCTGACCATCGGCTCCGGCGGGTCCGGCGGGCGCGAGGGCCCCGCCGCACAGATCTCGGCCGGGTTCGGTTCCATGCTCACCCGGTGGCTGAACCTGTCGTATCAGGACGGGCGTATCGCGGTGTCGCTGGGCATCGGCTCGGGCATCGGGGCGATCTTCGGTGCGCCGCTGGGCGGCGCGGTGCTGGCCGCGTCGATCGTCTACCGCGAGGACTTCGACTACAAGGCGCTGATCCCCGGGTTCATCACCTCGGCGACGGCCTATGCGGTGCTCGGTTCGATCCTCGGCTTCGATCCGCTGTTCGGGTTCATGGCAGCCGACTTCCGCTTCGACCACCCGCTGGATCTGAGCTGGTTCCTGGTGATCGGCGTCGTCGCGGCGTTCTTCGGATACCTGTACGCCCGGGTGTTCTACGGAACGGTCGCACTGACCGCGAAGCTGCCCGGCAACAAGGTGATCAAACCGGCGCTCGGCGGCCTGGCGGTCGGTCTGCTGGCGCTGCTGATCCCGCAGATCCTGGCCAGTGGGTACGGGTGGGCGCAGAAGGCCGGCGCCACCGACACGTTGATGGCCATCCCGCTGTGGATCGTGTTGCTGCTGCCGTTGGCCAAGATCGTGGCCACGTCGCTGTCGATCGGCACCGGCGGCTCGGGCGGCATCTTCGGGCCCGGCGTCGTCGTCGGCGCGTTCGTCGGCGCCGCGATCTGGCGGCTGGGGCATGACCTCGGTGCGCCCGGAATCCCCGACAGCCCCGCCGTCTTCGTCGTCGTCGGCATGATGGCCTGCTTCGGCAGCGTTGCGCACGCCCCGTTGGCGGTGATGATCATGGTGGCCGAGATGACCGGGTCCTTCTCCGTCATCCCATGCGCGATGGTCGCCGTCGGCATCGCCTACCTGCTGATCCTGCGCACGGACGTGTCGATCTACCAGGCGCAGCGCACCGACCGGGAAAGCGCCGGCGCCACCGACCCTTGATGCTTGCTGAGCCTACAAATCGATGTTTGCGGAGTGTAAAGCTGGGTACGGCGGACCGTTTCCGACGAATTCGCTGAAAGGGCTGTTGATCTTGGTTGATCGTGTTTTACGATATTGCTCACTGTTAGCGCAGCTGGCAGATGAGGGGGTTGCCAGCGCTACAGGCGGTCGATAGCCGCTCGAACGGTTGGCGACCGGGGTGTTGGGGGACCCCGGTCGCCAACTCGTCACGGTGTCACTTCTTCTTGGCGTTGCTTGCGGCGCTTTTCTCGGTCCGGGCACCGCCACTGGCCAGTTGACCGCCGGAGTTCTCCAGATGCGCCCGCATGAACCACTGGAACTTCTCCAGCTCGCCGGCGTGGTCGATCAGCATGTCCTGCGACACCAGGTCCAGGTCCTCGAGCGTGTCGATGCACTTGCGGGTGTCCTCGATGACCCCGGTGTAGACCAGGTCGAGGGCCGCCAGGTGCGCCTGCGCGGTGTCGCGTGCCACGGAGTAGTCGTCCCAGGTGCGGTCTTTCAGGATCGCGCCCGGTGTGCCCAGCGGCGACTGGCCCAGCGCGGCGATCCGCTCGGCGGCTTCGTCGGCGTAGCCGCGCACCAGTTCCACCTGCGGGTCGATCATCTCGTGCACGCCGATGAAGTTGGGCCCGACGACGTTCCAGTGCACGTGCTTGAGCGTCAGATGCAGATCGTTGTAGGTACTCAGCTGCTTCTGCAGCAACCCGGCCACCTTGGCGCCGTCGCGCTCGGACAGGCCCGGAACGGTGTATTCACTCGGCATCAAAAGCTCCTTTGAAAGTCGTCATCCGTAATCCGCCGAGTACCCACACCGCCTGGCAGGTATGCGAGGTGTCAGCTAGATCGCACGCAGGCGCGGGATGGCCTGGCGCGGGCCGAACCGCGGCAGGACCGCCATGCCGCTGGCTTCCAGCAACCGCACGGCGCGGTGTCGTTGCGGCCGAAGCGGGGCTAGCAGTTCGACCATCGTCGGATCGTCGATCGGATGGCCGAGCAGGCTCCAACCGATCATCTTCGCGAGGTGGAAATCGCCGACCGACAACGCGTCGGCGTCACCGAACGCGCGCTGGGCCGTTTCGGCGGCCGTCCACTCCCCGACGCCGGGAAGTGACATCAGCGCGACGCGCGCCTGCTCGGGCGGGCGGCTACCCAGCCGCTCCAGCGAGTCCGCGCGCTGCGCACACCCCACGACCGTGCGGGCGCGCCGCGGGTCGACGTTGGCCTGGTGGAACTCCCACGACGGAATCCGCCGCCACACCTCGGCGGCCGGCGGAACGCGGAGGTGGGCGGGCGCGGGTCCCGGCGCCGGCGAGCCGTACTTGGTGACCAGTGTCCGCCACGCCCGGCGCGCGTCCTTGCCGTACACCCGCTGCTCGAGCACCGCGGGGATCAGCGCTTCGAGCACCCGGCCGGTGCGCCCCAGCCGCAGATGCGGCACCCGTCGGTGCGCCGCGGCGATCGTCGGTTCCTCGGGTGTGAAACCCGAACGGTCGTCGAAGACGCCGAGCAGGGCGGGCAGCGTCTCGGTGAATTCCGTTGCGCCACTTCCCCACGCCTCGCAGTCGACGGTGTCGGGTGCGGACCTGATGATGCGCGCGGTGACCGGGCCGCTGCGCATCAGGCTGGTGCGCCAGATGGCGCCGTCGGCGGCGTCGTGATAGCACGGGTCGGCGCGGCCGCGGCGCAGCGGGGACAGCGTGAGTGCGGGGCTCACCGGCCCGTCGAAGACAACCCGGCTGTGCACCGCTTCAGGTTAGGCGATCGTCACGTCGGCCTTGTCGGGATAGAACGCGACGTGGCCGGCGATCGGTGCGACCGCGGGATACGGGTCCGGGTAAGTCCAGACCGCGTCGCTGACGCGCTCGCCCGCGCCGGTGACGACGTCGTAGTAGCCGGCCTGCCCCTTGTACGGGCAGTACGTTTCGGTGTCGCTGGGCGCGAGCCGGCCGGCCACGACGTCACGCTGGGGGATGTACTGCACCGGCGGGTACGCCGCCTCCTTAAGCGTCAACGCGTCGTCGGTATCGGCGACCAGGTCGCCGCCGACGCGGACCGTGACGCGTCTGCCGGTCGGCTCCACGGTGATCGGATGCGATGCGCTGGGCTGCAGTACGGGGCGATCGGTCATGTTCTCACGGTGGCTACGATCGCGACATGAGTCAACACGGGCCGGCCTCCGCGGAGGCCTCGATCAGCATCAACGCCGACCCGGCAGCGGTGTATGCGCTGATCACCGATCTTTCGACGCTGGCGACGCTGGCCGAGGAGACCCACGCGATGCAGTGGTCCAAGGGCGAAAGCGCGCAGCCCGGCGCGGTGTTCAAGGGGCAGAACCGCAACGGCTCCAAGACGTGGACCACAACCTGCACGGTGACCGACGCCGAACCGGGGCAGACGTTCGCATTCGACGTCCGGTCGTTGGCGGTGCCCGTCGCGCACTGGCGCTATGACATCGTGGCCGGCAACGGTGGGTGCACGGTCACCGAGCGGACGTGGGACAAGCGGCCCGGCTGGTTCCGTAAGCCGGCGAGCATGGCCACCGGTGTCAAGGACCGCGACGCGGCCAACGCCCAACACATCCGCATGACGCTGCAACGGCTGAAGCAGAAGGCCGAGAGCGGAAGCGCGCTCTGATGGCCGAATTAGAGCGCCGCGGCGCGGTTTTCGTGTTGCGGTTGGGCGAAGACGAGAACCGTTTCCATCCGGACCGGTTGGCGCGGATCAACGCCGCGCTCGACGAGGTCGAGGCGGCCGACGGTCCCAAGGCGGTCGTCACGACAGGCGTGGGCAAGTTCTACTCCAACGGTCTGGATCTCGATTTCATGGCGGCCAATCCCGGTGCGGCGGAGGCGAACTTGAGCGACGTGCATGCGCTGTTCGGGCGGGTGCTCGGCTTTCCCGCGCCGATCGTTGCCGCGGTGCAGGGCCACGCGTTCGCCGCGGGCGCGATGCTGGCGTTGGCCCACGATCTGATCGTGATGCGCGGTGACCGCGGCTTCTTCTGCCTGCCCGAAGTCGATCTGGGTATCCCGTTCACCGCGGGGATGAACGCGCTGATCCGGGCCCGGTTGCCGATCGCCACCGCACACGAGGCGATGACGACGGGGCGCCGCTACGGCGGCGAGGAGGCGCGCGAGGCCGGCATCGTCGCCGCCACCGCCGGTGAGGACGAGCTGCTCGACGTCGCCGTCGCACGCGCCGAGGAACGCGCGGCCAAGGCAGGCGCGGTGTTCGGCACCATCAAGCAGCGGCTCTACGGCGAGGTGATCGCCGAACTCCGGGCGGGCTAGAACGCGTAGCGGTGGTACTGCGCCATACGGCGTAACGGCGGCACCGCCCGCATCACGCCGCCCAGCGCGCGGTAATACCAGGCCACGTCGTGAAACGTCGGCGAGTCGAACGGTGAAACCCACGCCAGCAGGCGCGTGGCCGACAACGCATCGAGTATGTCGTCGGGTCCGTCGATGGCCCAGTGCAGCGTCGCGCCCGCGCGGCGCACCACCAGGTTCATCCACTGCGATCGGATTCCGAGGCGACCGTATGCGTCGAATTGCAGCTCGCCGGACGGGAACCCGTCGACCACACGGCGCAGCAGGGCGATGCCGTCGGACGGCTGCAGGTACATGGTCAGGCCCTCGGCGATCATCAGCGTCGGCCGGTCGGCGGGGATGTCGGCGAGCCATGCCGGGTCGGTAACCGATGCGGGCACGACGTGGTAATTGTCGCGGGCCGGGTAGAGCGCCCGGCGCAACTCGGCGACTTCGGGGTAGTCGACGTCGTACCACTCGACGCCGGGCCCCGGGTCCAGCCGGAACGCGCGGGCGTCCAACCCGCAACCCAGGTGCAGCACAACGGCTTCGGGGTGCACGGCCAGAAACTGCCGTGCCCAGATGTCGAAATGTGCGGTGCGGGTGGTCACCGATGGTGAATTGGCTTTGTTCATCGTCGTTTTCGACCAGTCGTAGTCGATGCGGTCGACGATCTCCTTGGCGAAGCGGTCGCCGAGGATCGGTTTCGGCAGGTCGGCGTCGAGCGCTTTGGCGTAGAACGTCGCCAGCATGGTCTGCGGTGCGCCGGACAGGTCGACGCGCAGTTTATCGGCCACGGACCCGAGGGTAGTCGCCGCGCGTCAACTCGCCTTGCTGGCCCGCCGGGCGTCGCGCAGACCGGCCCAGAACCTGGCCGCCTCCCGGATGGACTCCTCGACCGGCCTTGGCTGCCAGCCCAATTCACGGCGGGCCTTGCTGCAGTCGACCGGCGCCTCCGCACGCATCAGCCGCAGCGAGTTCAGCGACAGCTTCTCGTCGGTGCCGCGCAGCCGCGCCTTGACGCTGCCGAGCGTGGCCAACAGGTACGCCATCGGCAACGGGATGGACTTGGTGGGCGGTGCCATGCCGGCGGCCTGCGCGGCGATGTTGATCACCTCGGCGTTGCTGATCATCTTCTCCGAGACCAGGTAACGCTCGCCGACGCGGCCGTGCTCGGCGGCCAGCAGCAGCGCGCGGGCGGCGTCGGTCACGCCGACGGCTTCGAGCTCGATGCCGCGCAGCACGAACGGGATCTTGCCGAACGCGGCCCCCGCGATGATGGCGCCGTGCGGGGTGCGGCCCCAGTCCCCGCTGCCGTAGGTGGTCGACACGCACATCGCCACCGCGGGCAGGCGCTGTTCGCGGGCGTAGCCCAACACCATGTTCTCGGCCTGTACCCGGGAGCGGACGTACGGGGTCAGCCCGCGCTCGGAAACCACGTCGGTCTCGTCGGCGACGTGGCCGCGGCGCCGGCCGACGGTCGCGTAGCTGCTGGTGTAGACGAACCGGCGCAGGTCGGCGTTCTTGGCCACCTCCAACACGTTTCGGGTGCCGTCGACGTTGGTGTGAAACAGTGGCGCAGGATCGCGCAGCCAGCCGCGGGTGTCCACGACGCAGTAGTAGACGTCGTCGCAGCCGGCCATCGCCTCGGCCAAGGTGTCGTTGTCCCAGATGTCGCCGAGGAACTTCTCGACGGGCAGGTCGTCGATGCCGATCGTGTTGGCGCTCGGCCGCACCATCGCCCGCACCCGGTGTCCGTCGCCGACGAGCAGCCGGGTGACGTGCGAACCCAGAAAGCCGTTGGCGCCGATGACGAGCTTGGGCTGCCCGCTCACGCGGCCCCGCCGTACTGCTGCAGCCAGCTGCGCGCCTCCTCGGGCAGCGTGCCGAGTTCTTCGGCCTTACGGCACCACTTGATCGCGGCCCTGGCGAACCGCAGCGGGTTGTAGACGTCCTCCTGACGCCGCCACAGCCCGTCGCCGGCGTAGGTGAGGATCGAGATGTTGGTCGCGCTGATGACGGTGCCGTCACCGGGGTCACGCATCGGGTTGTCGAGTTCGCAGATGATGCGGCCGGTCGGCTCGTCGATCACCGTCCACAGCGCCGGAAACGACGTCATCTGGTTGCCGGGGAAGCTCTCCATCGTCTTCCAGATCCACGCGCGGACCTCGTCGCGGCCGCGCATCGTGCCCGCGGCGTGCTCGACGTAGGTGATGTCGGGGGTGTACTGCGCGACCCACGGATCCCAGTCGCGGGTTTGGGCGGCGCGGTCCACGGTCGCCTCGAACGTCTCAAACGCTGCAGCCAGTTCGTCACGGCTGAACACCTTGCCGGTCACGTCAGAACTAGAACACGTTCTATTGGGTTTGTCGAGCGTCACTCGAACGTGCCGGCGGATGAAGTCGGCGAGCAGAATGGTTGAAGGCGATACGACAGCGAAGGAGAAAGCGTGACCACTACGCAAAGGGCCATCTTGGCCGGCGGTTGCTTCTGGGGCATGCAGGACTTGATCCGCAAGCAGCCCGGCGTCGTCTCGACGCGGGTCGGCTACACCGGCGGCGAGAACGCCAACCCCACCTACCGCAACCATCCCGGCCATGCCGAAGCCATCGAGATCATCTACGACCCGGCGCAGACCGACTACCGCGCGCTGCTGGAGTTCTTCTTCCAGATCCACGATCCGACCACGATGAACCGTCAGGGCAACGACGTGGGCACCAGTTACCGCTCGGCGATCTTCTACCTCGACGAGGAGCAGAAGCAGATCGCATCCGACACCATCGCCGATGTCGAGGCCTCGGGACTGTGGCCGGGCAAGGTCGTCACCGAGGTGACCCCGGCCGCCGACTTCTGGGAGGCCGAACCCGAGCATCAGGATTATCTAGAGCGCATTCCCCACGGCTACACCTGCCACTTTCCGCGGCCGAACTGGAAGCTGCCGAAGCGGGAGAACGCCCAGACCTGACGCGCCCAGCTCGTCACGGACGGCGGTGCACGATCATGCGTCCGCCGTTCTTCGGGGTGAACGCCACGCCGCGGGAGTGCCACTTCTCCCCCGGCGCCGAGGTGGTCTCGAGCACGAAGTGGCGCAGCACGGTTCGGAGCACCACGTCCATCTCGACGTTGGCGAACGCCGCGCCCACACAGCGACGGGTGCCGCCGCCGAACGGGATCCAGGCGAACGTCGGCGGGCGACTGCCGAGGAACCGCTGCGGGTCGAACCGCTGCGGCGCCGCGAACTCGTCGGTGCGCTCATGCATCAGCAGGATGCTCGTCATCACCGAATAGCCTTGCGGGATAACCCATTCCCCGAGTTCGAACGTCGGCGAGTAGACGTGGCGGCCCGCGAAATCGATGATGGTGCGGTTGCGCTGAACCTCGAGGATCGTGGCCTGCCGATAGGTGTTGTCATCGGTGTCGGCTTCCTCGACGAGCTTGGCGAGCACCTCGGGATGGCGGGTGATCCGCTCGAACGCCCACGCCAGCGTGGCCGCCGTCGTCTCGTGGCCCGCCGCGAGCAGGGTCAGCAGCTCGTCGCCGATCTCCTGGCGCGTCATCGCCGAGCCGTCCTCATAGGTGCTGCGCAACAGCAGCGCCAGCACGTCGTTGCGGTCGTCGAAGCCCGGGTCGGCGGTCACCTCGTCGATGAGCCGGTTGATCACGGCGTCGTACTGGCGGCGGTATTCGGCGAGCCGGCCCCACGGGCTGTAGCGCCCGTACGTGCGTTTCGGTGTGGGCAGGCTGACGACGCGGGAGCCGAGGGTGACCCAGGGCGGGATGATGCGGCGCAGATCGTCGAGGCGTTCGCCGTCGGCGCCGAACACCGCCCGCAGGATCGCGTTGAGCGTGATGCGCATCATCGGCTCGAGCGTCTCGAACGCCTGGCCCACCGGCCAGTTCACCGACTCGCGCAGCGTCTCCTCTTCGAAGATCTTCTCGTAGTTCTTGATGCTCTTGCCGTGAAAGGGCGGGGTCAGCAGCCGGCGCCTGCGGCGGTGTTCGGCGCCGTCGAGCGCGAACACCGACCCCGGGCCCAGCACCCGCGACAGGTTGGGCTGGATGTTGCCCAGGTCGTCGGTGTTCGCGGTGAACACCTGCTTGGCCAACTGCGGGTCGGCGACCACCACGGTCGGGCCGAAGATCGGGATGTTGAGCGTGAACACGTCGCCGTAGCGGCGGATCATCTCGTGCACGGTCCAGCGCCGGTTGGCGATGAACACCAGCCCCTGCAACGCCTTCGGAAGCCGCGGCCCCGGCGGCAGCTTCACCGCGCGGGGCGGCGTGGCGGGTGCTTCGACGGTCGATGATTCGCTCATGATCACTCCCAGCCGGCTCTTGGTACAGCCATGTACCGCAGGTGTGTGTAGTACGGTACCGCTTGGTACCAGCGACCGCAAGGGATCCGGGGAGGCGATATGACGACGGCGCTCGACGGCGCGCCCGATGCGCGCCCCACCGTGCAGTTCCGTGACCGGCTGCTCGACGGGATGGCCGCGTCGATCACCGAACGCGGCTACCGCGACACCACCGTCGCCGACATCGTCCGGCACGCCCACACCTCCAAACGCACCTTCTACGAGCAGTTCTCCAGCAAGGCCGAATGCCTGATCGAGTTGCTGCGGCGAAACAACGAGACGCTGATCGCCAGCATCCGCGGCGCGGTGGACCCCGACGACGACTGGGCTGTACAGATCCGCAGCGCGGTCAGCGCCTACGTCGAGCACATCGAAGCCCGCCCCGCGGTGACGTTGAGCTGGATCCGCGAAGCCCCGGCTTTAGGCGACGTCGCGGCGCCGCTGCATCGCCAGGCCATGGAACATCTGACCGACATGCTGGTCGATCTCAGCGACAGTCCGGGGTTCCGGCGCGCGAACCTGCCCCCGGTCTCCCGGCCGCTGGCGCTCATCCTGCTCGGCGGGCTGCGGGAGCTGACGGCGCTGTTCGTCGAGGACGGCCGCGACGTGCGCGGCATCGCCGAGCCGGCGATCACCGCGTCGACGGCGATCCTGGGGCCCTAGGCGGGGTCTTTGACGCCGAGACTGCGTACAGATCGCGTTTCGCGGCAAAATCGCGATCTGTATACAGTCTCGATGAAGTGGGGCTATCCCAGAATCAGCCGCGCGGACTTCTCCAGCCGCTCGGCGATGTCGGTGTAGGACGCGTAGCCCATTCCGGCGCGTACCAACGCGCCCGAATACAGCATTTCCAGCGAATCGATCACGTCGGGATCGATGTCGGATCCGAGCGCGGCGGCTAGGCGCTCGCGGATGTCGACGCCGATGCGCTGGCGGAGCACTTCGACATCGGGATCCCTGCCGAGCAGGGCGGTGGTCACCGCGCCGGCGAACTCGGGCTCGTCGGCGACCAGCAGCGCGATGTGGCGCAGCACCTCGATGACCCGCGCCGCCGGCTCCGCCGATTGGTGCGCCGCCGGCGGCGCGGCCACCAGCCGACGCCAAAACACCTCGGCGACAAGGTGTTCCTTCGACGAGAAGTAGGTGTAGGCGGTGGCCGCGCCGACCCCGGCCTCGGCGGCCACCCGGCGCACGGTCAGCGCCGCAAATCCGTCACGGCACAGCAGCTCGACGGCGGCCCGGCCCAGGCGGTCGACGGTGTCGGCTTGCTTGGCGGTCAGACGGCGCCGAGTTCCCTCCAGAGCCGTGTCGGACACATGTCCGGACGCTACTACAACGCACCTGCACCAGCAACGAATCGACACGATAGGTTGGACGGCGATGAGCAACACCGACACCGCGCTTCCGCCGCCCGCCGCACGCCTTTTCGCGCTCGCCGAACAGGTCACCGGCTTCATGCCCGCCGACGAAGGCCGCGCCCTCTACGACGCCGCGCTGCGCTACCTCGGCGACGGTGTCGGCGTGGAGATCGGCACCTACTGCGGCAAATCGACCGTGCTGCTGGGCGCCGCGGCCCAGCAGAGCGGCGGCCTGCTCTACACCGTCGACCACCACCACGGCTCCGAAGAACACCAGCCGGGCTGGGAGTACCACGACACCTCGATGGTCGATCCGGTCACCGGGCTGTTCGACACCCTTCCGACGCTGCGGCACACCCTCGACGCCGCCGGGCTGGACGAACACGTCGTCGCGATCGTCGCGAAATCACCTGTGGCAGCGCGTGGTTGGCGCACCCCGCTGCGGCTGCTGTTCATCGACGGTGGCCACACCGAGGAGGCCGCGCAACGCGACTTCGACGGCTGGGCCAAATGGGTGCAGGTCGGCGGGGCGCTGATCATCCACGACGTGTTTCCCGATCCGGCCGACGGCGGACAAGCGCCGTACCACATCTACAGTCGCGCGCTGGACACCGGCGACTTCCGCGAGGTGTCGGCCACCGGGTCGATGCGGGTGCTGGAGCGCGTCTCCGGTGTACCCGGCGAGGTGCCCGCTACCGGTCGCTGGTAGCGCAGGCGCAGTCGTACTCGCCCTCCAGCCCGCGCGGCAGATGGGTGCCGCGGAAGATGCCACTGGCCGCGGTAGTGCGCGACAGCGCGTCGGCCGCCAGGATCACCGCCGCGCCGGTCCAGGTAGAGCGCTCCACCGGCCACCGCTTGCCGTCGGCGTAGACCAGACCCGTCCAGTAGGAGCCGTCGTCGTCCCGCAGGTGCTGCATGGCCCTGAACAGTTCATGGGCGCGGACGGTGTCGCCCATCCCGTCCAAAGCCATGACCAGCTCGCAGGTTTCGGCGCCGGTCACCCAGGGCCGGTCGTCGACGCAGCGGATGCCGAGGCCGGGTACCACGAAGTCGTCCCAGCGCTCGGCGATGCGGGCGCTAGCCTGCGCGCCCCGCACGGCGCCACCGAGAACCGGGTAGTACCACTCCATCGACCACCGGTCCTTCAGCACGAACAGGTCCTGGTGGTGGGCGATCGCGTGGCCGAGCCGGCCAACCGCCACCTCCCATTCCGGCTGCGGGTCGTCGAGGTGGTCCGCCAGCGCCAGCGCGCAGCGGATGCTGTGGTGGATGCTCGCGCAGCCGGTCAGCAACGCCTCGGGTTCCAGCCCGGAAGCGCTTCTGGCCCAAGAGATCTGGCCGCCTTCGAGCTGCATGTCGATGACGAAGTCGATGGCCTTGCTCACCACCGGCCACATGGTCTCGGCGAACCGGCGGTCCCGGGTGATCAGCACGTGGTGCCAGACGCCGGTGGCGATGTAGGCGCAGAAGTTGCTGTCGCTGTTGGCATCTTCGATCACGCCGTTGCGGAACTGAAGCGGCCATGAGCCGTCGGCGCGCTGGTTGATCCGGCACCAGTCGAACGCGGCACGGGCCGGTTCCAGCAGGCCCGCCGCCGTCAGCGCCATCGCGTTCTCGACGTGATCCCACGGATCGGTGTGGCCGCCGTCGAACCACGGGATGGCACCGCAGGGTTCCTGGATTGCGGCGATCGACTCCGCGGTCTGTCGACACTGCGCGGGCGTGAAGACACCGCACACGCCGGGCACGTCGGCGAGATCATCCCGCAGCAACAGCGTCCCCCGGCTTCCTGAAGTACATCGCCACGCTCTTACCGATCAGCGGGTTGAGCACCGACTCCGCGGTGCGGGTGAGCCACGGCTGGCTGACCATGTCCCACACCAGCAGCCGGTGATATGCCGCTACCGCCGGATGGTCTGAGTTTTCGGTTCCCACAGCGCATTTCAGCCACCAGTACGGAGAGTGCAGCGCGTGGGCGTGGTGGGTGTGGGTGAGTTGCAGGCCGTGTGCCAGCACCTTGTCGCGCAACCGGTCGGCGTGGTAGATCCGCACATGTCCGCCCTCGTTGGCGTGGTACTCGTCAGACAGGATCCAGCAGATCTTCTCGGGCAGCCACCGCGGCACCGTGACCGCCAGGACACCGCCGGGCGCCAGCACCCGCACCAGCTCGGCGATCGCCAGGTCGTCCTCGGGCACGTGTTCGAGGATCTCCGAGGCGATCACGCAGTCGAAAGTGCCGTCGGCGTAAGGCAAGTCGAGAGCATCGCCCTTGACAGCCTCCGCCTTGGCGGTGGCCGGAACTTCACCTTGCTCACGCATGGCGGTCAGGATCTCGTCGACGTCGTTGAGATCGGATGCGCTCTGGTCGAACGCGATCACGTCGGCGCCGCGTCGGTAGGCCTCGAAGCTGTGGCGCCCCGCCCCGCACCCGACGTCGATCACCTTGGTGCCCGCACCGACGCCGAGCCGGTCGAAGTCGACGGTCAGCATGCGCCGACCCGCTCACACGCCCGCTCATAGACCGCGACCGTCTGCGCCGCAACGGATTCCCAGCTGAACACCTCGAGCGCGCGGCGACGCCCGGCGGCGCCGAGACGGCGCAGTTCCTGCGGTGAGTCCAGCAGCTCGCCCAGCACCTTGGTCAGCTCGTCGACGTCGGCGGGCCGCACCAGCCTGGCGCACTCGCCGTCTGGCCCGACCACCTCGGGCAGCGCACCCGCCCGGCTGGCCACGATCGGTGTGCCGCTGGCCATCGCCTCCACCGCCGGCAGCGAGAAACCCTCGTAAAGCGAAGGGATGCAAGCGACTTCGGCTGAAGCCAGCAGATCAGCCAGCTCGGCGTCCGACAGCCCGCTCGAACTGTGCACGATGTCGGAGATGCCCAGTTCGGCGATCAGCTTCTCGGTCGGACCGTTGGGTTCGAGCTTGGCGACCAGTTGCAGCTCCAGGTCTCGTTCGACGCGCAGCCGCGCGACGGCGTGCAACAGGTGGCTGACACCTTTGAGCGGCACGTCGGCGCTGGCGATCGCGATGATGCGGTTGCGGACCCGGTGCTGCGCGGGCTTGAACATCTCGGTGTCCACCCCCAGCGGCACCACGTGCAGTTGGCTGGGCGCCACGCCGAAGTCTTCGGCGATGTCGGCCGCCGACGTCGACGACACGGTCAGGATCTCGGGGATCTCGCGGGCGACCTGCTTCTGCATCTCGGCGAAGCCGTACCAGCGGCGCACCAACGGCTTACGCCACCACGGGGCGGCCGCGACGTCGAGCACCTGATCGCGGGTGATCGGGTGATGCACCGTGGCCACCACCGGAAGACCCATCTCGGCGATCTTGCGCAGCCCGGTGCCCAGGCACTGGTTGTCGTGCACCACGTCGAAGTCCGCGAGACGCTCGGCGAGCATCCGTGCGGCGCGCAGGCTGAACGTGCGCGGTTCGGGGAAACCCGCCGTCCACGTCGTGAGCAGCTCGAGCAGATCGATTCGGGTCTTGATCTCGTTGGGCCAGGGGATGCGGAACGGATCGGGCTCGCGGTACAGGTCCAGGCTGGGCACTTTGGTCAGCCGGACCCGCGGATCCAGCCCCTCGGGGTAGGGCTGGCCGGAAAACAGCTCGACGTCGTGGCCCAGCTCGGCCAGTCCGCGACTGAGGTAGCGGACGTAGACGCCCTGCCCACCGCAGTGGGTCTTGCTCCGGTACGACAACAAGGCGATGCGCATGCTCAACTCACGACGATGCGCTGCTGCGGAAATATCCGAGGTCGGCGGCCAGGACAAAACGTGTCACGCAACAACTCCGAACCCTCTGGACATGTGTCCAGACTATAGTTTGACGAGCTATCGGACGCAAAGCGACCGCACTGCCTTGACTACCACAGCCGCCGTGGGCGGCGCCTTTCGGCCTGTCGGTTCCGTCCGCCGCCGACCGGGTATCCGCCGACCATGAGCAGGCATATCGAAGCCACCTTCGAGATCGGCAGCTGGGACGAAACACCGTTCGAGGACGGTGACGAGGCGACCAAGCTCACCGAGGCGCTGGTGGCCAAGCGCTATGACGGGGACATCAAGGGCACGTCGACGACGAAGTGGCTGCTGGCCTACGCGCCGGACAAGTCGGCGCTCTACGTCGGCATCGAGCACCTGACCGGCACCGTCGGCGGTCGGACCGGCGGGCTGGTGCTGTTGCACGACGGCAGCTACCGCGACGGGGTGGCCAGCGCGGATCTGCGCATCGCGTCGGGCACCGGCGAGTTGGCCAACGCGGCCGGCACCGGCAGCTTCCGCGCCGATCCGAACGGTTCGATCACGCTGGATCTCGACGGCGTCGACACCGCCATCGCGGAGGGTTCGCGCCAGACCCACCGGTAGCCACCCGCGCCGTACCGGCGAAAGACGATGGGCACCATAGGATTCCTGATCGCGTAGTGTCGGGCCGTATCTCCAACGCAGCGACAGGAATGTGATGGACGCCTTCGAAAAGCTGGTCTCGATGCTGGACTATCCGATGTTCGTCGTCACCACCCGCGCCGGCGAGCAGCAGGCCGGATGTCTGATCGGGTTCAGCAGCCAGGTCAGCATCGGGCCGCCACGGTTCCTGGTCGGGCTGTCCAAGCAGAACCACACGTTCCGGGTCGCGCAGGACGCGTCACATCTGGCGCTGCACCTGCTGCCGCGGCGGCACCGCGAGCTGGCCCGGCTGTTCGGCAGCGAAACCGGCGACGACATCGACAAGTTCGCCCGCTGTGCCTGGCAGGCGGGCCCGCACGAGCTGCCGATCCTCAGTGACGCGACGGGTTGGTTCGTCGGCGAGGTGCTCAACCGCTACGACCTCGGCGACCACGTCGGCCACCTGCTGGAACCGGTCGCGGGCAGCGCGCCCGAGCGCTTCGACCAGCTGGTCACCTTCGCCGACGTGCGCGACCTGGAGCCCGGCCACGAGGCGTGACGGGTCTCCACCTCGCTCTTCGACGAGTGTGGCCTCGTGTCACGCCAACCGGCCGAAACACGTGCGGGTAATCCACGTTCGCGGCCCCGGGGCGGCCCCGGGGC
>JBNMRA010000024.1:0-85036 GCA_050205315.1 Mycolicibacterium pulveris
CATCTCGGCATCCAACGTCTCCAACAACCCCGTCACACACCGATGCCCAACCGCCACCCCCTTCGGCACACCCGTCGTCCCCGAGGTATAGATGATGTAAGCGATCTCCTCCGGGACAGGCATCGGCGGAGCGGCCGCCGGCTGATCAACCAAACCCGGGTCGGCAACATCAACCACCGAAACACCGTGGTCAACAACGCGTTCCGCCAACACCGCGGTGGTGATCACCACCGCCGGGCCGGCATCGCCCAATACGAACCCGACCCGCGCCGCGGGCACCGACGGGTCGATCGGCACATACGCCGCCCCGACCTTGACCACCGCCAAAATCGCCACCACCGCCTGCGCGGTACGCGGCAACAACACTCCCACCCGATCACCAGCACGCACACCACGGGCCATCAACAGATGCGCCAACCGGTTTGATGCCTCATCGAGCTCGCGATAGGTCAGTGCGCTCCCCTCAAACCGCACCGCCACCGCCTCCGGAGCGCGTGCGACCTGCGCGGCGAACGCCTCCGGAATCGACGTCTGCGAAACCGGCGCGCTGATCGCCCCCCGATTACCCCACGCCTCCAACCGCTCACGCTCACCCTCACCCAACACACCCACCGACGACACCGGCCGCCCCGAATCAGCCGTCATCGCAACCAACACCCGCTCCAGCTGTTTGGCTAGTTCGGGCAGGTCGAAACCCGCGAACGGTCCGGCGTTGCCGGATGTGCTGAAGAAGAGTTGGTCGCCGGCGCCGGAGAAGATCAACCCGAAATCCCCGACCTGGCCAGGGTTGGTGAAGGACGCCGACGCCTCTACGCCGGCGAAGTCCAACGTCAATGCCGACGGCATGAAGTTGACGCTGACCCGGCGGGCTGGTTGTTCTGTGCGTGGCCGAGACTTGCGTTCCAGCGCGTACACCGGAAAACGCTGGTGCTGCAGGGCTTCTCGTACCCGCTCGTCGACATAATTGCAGAAGTCGGCGACGGTGGTTTCCGGCGAAACCCGCAACACCAACGGCACCACTCCGGAGACCATCGCGGGAAGTGTCTTTGACTCCGGGCGCACACGCCTGCTGACCGGGAAGTCCAGCACCACCTCTGAACCAGCGCTCCACCCACGTACCAGCAGCGCGCACGCCGCGGTGAGCACCGATGACCGGGGAACGTTCCACTCCTGGGACAGTTCTTGAACCCGTCGCAGGACGGTGGGATCAAGTCGGACCGGCGTCACCGGTTGCGCCGGATCGCCGCCGACGGCTTCCGCCCACCGAGTGTCGGATTCGTGCTGCATGGGTAGGTTTTCGGCCCAATACGCCTCGTCTTCCAGATACTCCGGCGACGCTTCGTAATCGGACTCGTAGTCGATCAGGTTCTGCAGCGAACCGAAGAAGGCGGGGGGAAGGGCGTTGCCTGAGACCATCGCGTCGTAGACGGTCGCGATCCGGTGCGCGAGTAGCGTGATCCCGGTTCCGTCGATGACGATGTGGTGGAAGCACCCGAACAGGTAGAACTCGTCCTCCCACGTTTGGAAGAGCGCGAACTTGAACAGCGGGCCGGCCGCTGGCATCGGTGTGCGCTGGATCTCCAGCGCCATGCGACGGGCTTCCTGTACCGGGTGGGATGAATCGCTCAGATCGTAGAAGGCCACGCCGATTTCGGGGTCGTCGATGACCTGTTGGAAGACCCGTCCGTCGGCTTCGAAAATCGCGGCCCTGGCCGGCTCCGCCTCTTTCATCACGTGACGGATCGCCCGGCCGAGCAGTTCCCGGTCTATCGCACCGTCGAACCGGGCGAGCACACCCAGTTGCCACTCGGTGCTGGAGTGGCCGGTTTCCTCGGCGAGCCAGATGTCGAGCTGTGCGCGCGTCAGCGGCAGCGCGTTGTGATCGAGCTTCATCAAACTCCCCGAACCTAGAGATTTTCTCGATCAGAAGCTCCGCCGACGGCCAGCCTCTCGCGCAGTGTCTTGGGCCGAATGTCGGGCCAGTTCTGTTCTATGAATTCAAGGCAGACGCCGCGGTCCGCTTCTCCGTACACCACCTGCCAACCGGCCGGCACGTCCGCAAAGGCCGGCCACAGGCTGTGTTGTTCTTCGTGGTTGACGAGGACGAAGAAGCTACCGTTTTCGTCGTCAAAGGGGTTGCTGCTCACCCGGGTCTCCAGATCACCAAATTGACGCTTCTGTAAGAATCTGTAAACCATACTTCTCGATGCGGGGCCCTGTCACGGGGTTGAGTGTTAAGCCCCTCACGGCGCTTGACATTAGCCCGCGAATGTCCAGCTAAATTCATTTTGAAGGTCATCTTGTTGAAGCGAACCGCTTAATGTGCGGATACAGGTACGGTTCGTCCGATGCGGGCACTTCAGCACATCGCTTTGGGTTTGCTGAATTTCAACCGTGGCGACATGCTTCGGCTAGGCGCCCGAAAGGGTTGGTTAGCCGTGCAACAGCTCGGCCGACTACGCTGCGGACCGCGGAACTACGGTGTCTCGGTCGTGCGTAACCGAGATCTCAACAGCCTGTACTCCAACAGGCCGGCCCGTAATTGTTCGTAGATGGCCGACCCGGGCAACGCAAGGAAGTTGGCCACCCGGGGGTTACCGTCGCCGTAAACCTGCTCCCAGTTGTTGCTGGCTTGATCGCGGGAGGCCAACACGTTCGGGGTGATATCGCGGTCGCTTTCGGTGACAAACCCCAGCGCCGTCAACCGCGACCGCACGTAGTCCCAATCGTCGGGGCTCAAGAAGTCCGTGTGCAAGAACCACGCACCGGGGCGACAGATCCTGCGGACTTCTTTCAGGAACTTGGGCAGATTTCCATACGAATGCGACGACTCCACGTTGACGACGGCGTCGCAGCACTCGTCGGGCAAGGGTAGATCCAGCGCATCTCCCACCTTGAAGTCGATCGCGTTCTTGGTGTGCGCCCGTTGGCAGAACGCGATCGCTTCTGAGGACATGTCGATACCGGTCACCTGACCGTTGAACTTGTCGGCGATGACCGCTGAGTTTCCGCCTCGGCCACAACCGATTTCGACAATTGCGCGGTCGTTGAGATCCACCGGTCCGACGACTTCGAGCACCAGCCGGACCGAGTTCACGTTGAAGGTGCCCGCACGGATGTCGAACGCGGATTCGTTGTTGTCGTCGATCGGCAGGTAGCCGTAGTTGAGAAAGTACGACGAATCCGCCACCCCGACGTCTTCCAGGCGGCGGCTCAGCTTGTTGTAGAAGCTGCGCCATCCACCGGAGGTGGTCGAGAGCAGATCATCGGCCAAATGTGCCGACATCGCCACCTGTGACGCTGGGTCGCCGTCAGATTCCGTGTGCTCGTTATGAAGATACATCTATGGCACCCACTTCGATTTCTTGCATCACTGTTGTCACTCGGGTGTGCCGATGGATTCCGCATCGTCGGGCTCGGGCACCTGGCCGGCCAGGTACTCCGCGAGCGACCCGATCGTCGGGTAGTCGAACACTGCGGTAGCGCTGATCGTCACCACCCCGCCGAACTGGGGCAGCAGCCGGTTGCTGAATTCGACCGCCATCAACGAGTCCGTGCCAAGCTCGAGGAACCGGCTGGTGGCCGCCGGCGGCTGCGCGAGCCTCAGGAAGTTCTGTACTTCGTACCGCAGATATTCAGTGAGGAAACTTCCGCGTTCCTCCTCCGGCACGTCGTGCAGTTGCCGCAACAGCTCGCTGTCGCCGCGGGTCGCCGCGACGGCGCTGGGCAGCAAGTGGTCCAGGATGAACGGGCGCGACCCACCCAGCCCCTTGGCGGCGCGCTGCCAGTTGGCTTTGAGCACGGTCACCTGTCCAGTGCCATGGGCGAGGATCTCGCTGAGCGCGGTCAGTGCGGCCGTGGGTTCCAGCGGAATCAGGCCCTGCGCACTGAGATTGGCGCGCGCCGCACGCGAGGTGGCCATGCCGCCTTGCGCCCAGGGCCCCCAGTTGACGCTGGTTGCGGGCAGGCCGTGGGCATTGCGCTCGGCGACCAGCCCGTCGAGGAACGCGTTGGCTGTCACATAGTTGGCCTGGCCGGGTGAACCGAGCACGCTGGCGGCCGACGAGTACACGATGAAGAACTCGAGGTCGTCGTTCTTGGTCAACCGGTGCAGATGGTGGGCGCCGAGTGCCTTGGGCGCCAACACGTTGCGGAACCGCTCCACGCTCTGCTGGGTCAGCAGCGCGTCATCGAGTACGCCGGCCCCGTGGACCACACCCCCGAGCGGGGGCAGCTCGGCGCGGATCCGTTCCAGCAGCTGCACAACCTCAGACTCGTCGCCCACGTCCGCCGCGAACGTGTGGATCCGGCACCGGTAGCGCTCCGTGATGTCGGCGATCGCCCGTTGTGCATCCGCGTCGGGCGTCCGCCGGCTGGTCAGCACGATGTCGCCGGCGCCGAGTTGGGCCAGATGCGCGGCCGTGTACAGGCCGAGCGCACCGAGACCGCCGGTGATCAGATAGCTCCGATCCTCGCGCGGCTGCAGTGGTTTCGGCATCTGCAGCACGATCTTGCCGATGTGCCGGGCCTGCTGCATGCGTCGGAACGCGGTCTTGGCTTCGGTCAGCGGGTAGACCTCGGCAGCAAGCGGTGCCAGCGCGCCGCTGCCCATGCTGTCCGCCAACTCGGCCAGCAGGTTCCCGACCCGCTCGGGTTCCTGCTCGATGGTCGCATCCAGCGCGATGATCTCGTACTTGATGTCGGGACGCACCGCCGCCATCTGCTCCGGAGTCCAGATGTCGCGTTTGGCGATCTCGGCGAACCGGCCGCCTGGTGCGGTCGCCCGCACGGTGGCTTCGATGAAGCCCTCGTTGGTCAGGCTGTTGAGCACCACGTCGACACCCGCGCCATCGGTATCCGCCAAGATCTGATCCGCGAAATCCGTACTGCGCGAGTCGTAGACGTACTCCACACCCATATCGCGCAGCGTCGCGCGCTTGTAGGTGCTGGCGGTCGCGAAGACGGTCGCGCCGGCCTGCTGGGCCAGTTGGATCGCGGCCAGGCCGACGCCACCGCTGGCGGCGTGTATGAGCACCCGGTCGCCGGGGCCGACCTCGGCCCAGTCGAACGCGAGCCTGGTGGTGAGCGCACCGGCGGGTATGGTCGCCGCACCGATCGCACTGACCCCGTCCGGCAACGGCGACAAGAACTGGAACGGAATGTTGACCCGGGACGCGAACCCGCCCTGCATGAAGCCGAAGACCCGTTGGCCCACTTCGAATCCCGTGACCCCGTCGCCCACCTCGGTGACGACGCCGGCAAGGTCACCACCGATCCGGCCCGGATCACCCGGATACAGGCCGAGCACATTGAGCACATCGCGGAAGTTCAGGCCCGCGGCCTCCACCCGGATCTGCACCTGTCCGGCCGGCGGTGGCGGCACGTCGATCTCGACGAGGCGAAGGTTGTCGATGGCGCCACGCTCGGTCGGCTCCAGGATGTAGTCGCGTCCGCGGGGCACCGGCAGCGGGCCGCCGCGGGCCCATGGCAGCATTCGGGGCACCAGGTACTTCCCTTGCCGCAGAGCCAGTTCGGGCTCGTCGACAGCCGTCCCGAGCAGGTCCGGGAGCGAACCCACGACGTCGTCGAGGGTGTCGTAGTCGAGCAGCCTGCAACGCAGCGCCGGTTGCTCGGTCATGATGGTTCGTCCGAGCCCCCACATCGCCGCCTGTGCGGGATCGACCGGCTCACTCGACTCGGTGGCCACCGCCCGTTCGGTGACGAGCCACAGCCCACCGGTGAGCTTCAGGTCCTCCTGGGACTGCAGGGTCCGCAGGGCGGTGAGCAGCTGGTCGATCTCGTTCTCCAGCCGCTCGGCGAACTCAGTGGCCGACTCCTCGGCGCCGGGCCGTCCGGCGCTGCGCCAGACGATGCCGCGGACCGGGGCGCCCCGCTCGCCCGCGTGTGTGAACGCCTGCGCCCAGGACTCCTCAGACAGCGAAGTCCGGTCCAGCGTGACGGAGCCCGGCAGCGCGGCTGACAGCTCGTCGAAGCCGGCGACCAGCCAGGTGCCGTCGCGCTGATCGGCATCATCGCTCTGCGCCGGCGGCGGCATCTCCTGCCAGCCGAGGGTGTACAGGTTGCGGGTGGCGTCGCCACCGAGCCCACGCAACAACGCTTCTCGGGGGGCGCGCTTCACCGCGAATTCGCGGATCTCGCCCAACAGACGACCGCTGCGGTCCACGAACTCCAGGTCGAACACCTGTGTTTCGCTTTCGGCACTTCCGGTCTGCCAGCGCGCGCGGCAGTAGAAGCGTTTCGGCATCTTCTCCCGAAGCGTCACCCGCCCGTAGCGCAGCGGCAGGAACAGGTCGGCCATCGGCCCACCTTCCTCGGTCGCCGCCAGCACCGCCGGGAACGCCGGGAAGGCGACTCCGGTGCACAGGTCGAGCAACACCGGGTGGATCGGCTCGCTGCCGAGCTGCTCGGCGAGTTCCTCGCCGATCGCGACATCGCCGACCGCCTCGCCGTCACCGGCCCACAGAGATTTGAGCGAACCGGACCAGGTCGGGCCCCAGATCAGCTCCATGTCCGCGAAGGTGTCGAACAGCTGCTGCGGACGTGTCCGTCGCAACCGCTCGCAGGCGGCCTCGATGGTTTCGGTCGGCTCCGATGCGGGTTCGTCGTCGATATCGGTGGCGATGCGCCCGTCGGCGTTCAACGACCACTCGGCGTCCCGCTCGCCGTACGGTCGGCTGTGCACCTGGAAGGTCGAACCGCTGCCGTCCTCGAGCGGACGCAGGGTCAACTGCACCTCGCGAGAGGCCTTCTCGGGCAGGATGATCGGCTCGTAGAAGAACACCTCACGCACCTGCGCCGGGGCACCGACCGCGGCAAGCGCCATCGCCGCGTACGTCGCGCCGGGAACGACGACGGTGCCGTAGATGACGTGGTGTGACAGCCATGGCTGCGATTTGACCGACCATCGGCCGGTGTAGACGGTGTCGCCCGAGGCCAGATCCTTTGCCTCGCCGAGGATCCCGGAATCGAACACCCCGTGACCGGCGGTGGTGCGGATATCGACGGTCTTGGGCCAGAACCGGCGGCGCTGGAACGGGTAGGTGGGTAGCTCGACCCGACGGCGTGGCTGATGGTGCGCCGCGGCGAAATCGGGTCGGTGTCCAGCGACATAGACCGCGGCCAGCGCTTCGGCCATCTGCCGACGATCATCGGTGCCTTTGCGAAGGCAGGCGATTGCGCGTGGGGCGGCCGAGGATTCCGGCCATGCCTGCACCGCGGCACCGGTCAGCACCGGCTGCGGGCCGATTTCCATCAGCACCGAGCAGCTCAGCTGAGCCACCGTTTGCACGCTTTCGGCGAACTGCACCGGTTGGCGGGAATGCCGCCGCCAGTACTGAGCATCCAGCGGGGTATCGGCGGTGAGGACCGCGCCGGTGCGGTTGCACACGAGGGGAAGCGTCGGCACCGCGAAGTCGAATTTGTTGGCGTACGCCTCGAATTCGTCCAGTGCCGGCTCCAGCAGCACCGAGTGGAACGCGTGGCTGGTGTCCAACCACGTGCAGCGGATACCCTCACCGTCCAGCCGGGCGACAATCTGTTCCAGATCCGCGGCCGGACCCGACAACACCGTGTTGGGGCCGTTGTAGGCAGCCACCGAAACCTGCGGAAAGCCTTCGGTAGCGCGCTCGACCTGCTCGGCGGCGGTGAAGACCGCCACCATCCGGCCCCCTTCGGGCAGCTCACCGAAGAGACGGCCGCGCTCGGCCATCAACCGCGCCCCGTCCTCGAGGCTGAACACGCCGGCCACACAGGCCGCCGCATACTGACCCACGCTGTGCCCGAGCACCACGTCGGGTTCGATGCCCAGGGACTGCCACAACCTGGCCAGACCCATTTCGACAGCGAACAGGGCGGGCTGGGCGTACGAGGTGTGCCCCAACGAGTTGGTGTCGCTGTCGGTTTCGAACAGCACCTCCAGCAGCGGACGCGGCAGCATACCCTCGACGGCTTCCGCGCACCGTGTCACGGTCTCCGCGAAAACCGGTGAGGTGTCGAACAGTTCGCGTGCCATTCCGGGGTACTGGCTGCCCTGCCCGGTGAACAACCACGCCGTCTTCGGCGGATCACCGCACTGGCCGCGCACCGCACCGGGCTCCAACCGGTTCTCCGCCAGCCCGACCAGCAGCTCGCGCGCATTTGCCGCCGAGTCCACGACGAGCGCGGCCCGGTGCTCGAAGTGTGAACGCCCCGCACCGGCGGTGAAGCTCACATCGGCGACATCGACGTCGGGATGCGCGTCGAACCAGTCGGCGTAGCGCCGCGCCAACGCGGTCAGCGCCTCCGGCGACCGCGCCGAGAGCGGCAGCACGCTGATCGGCGCCGCCGCGGTCGCCTGCTCTGTTGCGGTGTCGGGCGCGACGTCGCCTTCGGTGCCGGATGTCGCCGGCGCCTCTTCGATGAGCACATGTGCATTCGTGCCGGAGAACCCGAAGGAGCTGGTGCCGGCGCGGCGCGGCCGGCCGTTGGGCTGCCACGGAATCATCTTGTCCACCACCCGCACCGGCAGCGCATCCCACGGAATGTTGGGTGACGGATTCTCGAAATGCAGGTTCTGCGGCAGGGCTTCGTGCTGCAGGGCCAGCACGACCTTGATCAAACCCGCGATACCTGCCGCTGATTCGAGGTGTCCGACGTTGGTCTTCACCGATCCGATCAGCAGCGGCCGGTCCCCGTCGCGGCCGACGCCATAGGCGGCCGCGGCGGCCTGGACCTCGATCGGGTCACCCAGCGAGGTTCCCGTGCCGTGCGCCTCGAGGTAGTCGACATCGCCGCCGGTGAGCCCGGCGCGAGCCAGCGCCTCGGCGATAAGCCGTTGCTGCGCACCGCCGTTGGGCACGGTCAGACCGCTGGAAGCGCCGTCCTGGTTGACCGCGCTGCCGCGGATCACCGCGCAGATCGGATCGCCGTCACGCTGCGCGTCGCTGAGCCGCTTGAGCACCAGGATCCCGCAGCCTTCACTGCGGGCATAGCCGTTCGCGGCGGCGTCGAAGGTTTTGCATCGGCCGTCAGCGGACAGCATCCTGGCGCGTGAGGTGGCCACGATGGATGCCGGGCTGACCAACACGTTGACCCCACCGGCCAGTGCCATGTCACAGTCACCGGAATGCAGTGCCTGGCAAGCCTGGTGGACGGCCACCAGCGAAGCGCTGCACGCGGTGTCCACCGCCATCGCGGGCCCCTCCAACCCGAGCGCGAACGCCACCCGGCCCGCGATGACGTTGAGCGCGTTGCCGGTGATGAAGTGGGCTTCGATGGTTTCGACAGCGTTGGTGCCCAACAGCTGCGAATACTCGTTGGCCGCGACGCCGACGAACACACCGCTTCGGCTGCCGCGCAACGAGGAGGGCGAGTACCCGGCCCGTTCCAGCCCCTCCCAGGCGATCTCGAGCATCAACCGCTGCTGCGGATCCATCCATACGGCCTCGCGCGGTGAGATGCCGAAGAACTCCGGATCGAATCCGTCGACGCTGTCGAGGTATCCGCCGTAGCGGGTGTAGATCTTGCCCGGCGCTTCGGGATCCGGGTCGTAGTACTCGTCGACATCGAAGCGGTCATCCGGGATCTCACGGATCGCGTCGACCCCGCGCGACAACAGATCCCAATACGCCTCGGGATCGGAGGCACCCGGGAAGCGGCAGGCCACCGACACGATCGCGATCGGCTCATCGCTCCGGATCGGCGCCACCGGCGCCGGTTGGGCGGGTGCGGGCACACTGGGCGCCGGCGCGCCGATGTTGAGGACGTCGCTGAGCAGGAAGTCGGCGACGTCGACCAGGCGCGGGTAGTCCATCGCGAGGGTCGACGGCAATTCCTTACCCACCGCCCGCTGGACTCGGTGGCGAAGTTCCACAGCCATCAGCGAATCCATGCCGACGTCGAAGAACCCTGCCTCGTCGCGGATTTCGGCCGCGTCGATGCGGGTCACCTCCGCGACGACGTCGCGCAGGTAGTCCACGACGAGCTTCTTGCGCTGTTGCACCGGAGCGGCGGTGACGCGTTCGACCAGTTGGGTGCTGGCGGCTTCGGACGCTTGCGGTATCGAGTCGGGAACCTCCCGCTGCAACTGCGTGAAGAACGACCGTTTGCCCGCAATTTGATAGACCGGTAGGAAGTTCGCCCAATCGATGCGGGCGACCACGCCGTGTGATGCGCCCTTGCGCGACGACGCCAGCAGTTCGGCCATCCCCGCCAGCGCGTCGGCAGGCGACAACGGCCGCACCCCACGCTTGTCCAGTTCAGCGCGGGCGGCCTCGTCGGCCATGCCCGCGTTCAGCCACGGACCGAAGTTGACGCTGATCCCCGGCACGCCACGCTCACGCTGCCGCCAGGCCAGCCCGTCGAGAAACGCGTTGGCCGCGCTGTACGCGGTCTGCCCGCCGGCACCCCATACGCCGGCGATCGAGGAGGTGCTGAGGAAGAAGTCCAGCTTCAGACCCTCGGTGGCTTCGGTCAGATTCCATGCGCCCCAGACCTTGCCGCCGAACACCCGGCCGACCTCGTCGTCGTCCAGCGTCTGCAGCGGGGTCGTGCTGATCACCCCTGCGGCGTGCACGATGCCGACCAGCGGTGGTAGTTCGGCCCGCACGGTGGTCAGCACCCGGGCGACGTCGTGCGGGTTGGCGACATCCGCCGTGATGACCCGGATGTCGCAGCCGGACTGTTTGCGTATCGCGTCGATGCGCTGCTGGGCGGTATCGCTGGGTGCGCGTCGGCTGGTCAGTACCAGGTGCCGGGCGCCCTGCGTTGCCAGGTATCCGGCGACTTCCATGCCGATCGCGCCGAGCCCACCGGTCACCAGATATGTTGCGTCGCCGCGAAGTTCGACCGGGGCTGCGCTCGGCTGTCCGGTGCGCCGGGTCAGCCGGGCCACGTAGACGCCCTGGTCCCGAAGCGCGATCTGGTCCTCACCGGCCGGTGCGGCCAGCAGCTGGTCGATGAGCCCGGACCACGTTCCCTTGTCCACGGCCCCGGTTGCGGACAGATCGACCAGCCCGCCCCACAGCCGTGGATGCTCCAGCGCTGCGGCGCGGCCGAACCCCCACAACGCCGACTGCGCCGGTGACACCGTGTCGGCCCCGGTGACGTGTTGCGCCCCACGGGTTATCAACCAGATCGGCACGCGAAGCTGCGCCGCGGCCGCCGCACGGAACAGCCGCCGCGTTCCGCTCAACACCTGGTGTTGCATCCGCAGCAGCGATTGCGTCGACGGCGCCGGGTCGGTATCGAGGGCCGCCAAATTCAGGATGCGCGTCGTCGGTTCGTCGGCTGCCGCGGTGCGCAGCGCGGCCGAGAGCCGCTCTTCGTCGGCATCGGACAGGGGTACCCCGAGGACCTGGTGCCGGTGGCCACGCGCGGTCAGCGCATCGACCAACGGCGCCGCTGCAACCTCGTCGTCGCAGATCAGCAGCCAGGTGCAACGCTCGCCGCCCTCCGCACGTGCGGGCCAGGCAGCGGACTTCTCCCAGCGGATCTCGTAGCGCGTGTCGGTGATCGACAGCGCATTGCGCTCTTGATTATGATGCGCGGCAAGCGCTTTGAGCAGGTCGAGCGCCTGCTGATTGCCGTCGGCACCGTCGAGCAGCGCGGCGAGTTCGTCGATCCGGCCGTCCTCGAGCAGCCGGACGGTTTCGGTACGCGCAGCGGAGGTCGCATCCACGGTCTGGGTGGGCAGGACCCGCTTTTCCCGGAACCAGTACTGGCGGTGCTGGAACGGGTATGTGGGCAGGTCGAGCTTGCGCGCCGGTCCTGTCAGGGCCGCGAAGTCAGGGCGGTGGCCGGCGATGTAGGCATTGGCGACGGCTTCGGTGATCTGGCGGTGGTCGGCGATGTTTCGGCGTAGTGACGCGATCGCCCGTGGCGCGGTCGCCGGGTCGGGCCAGGCGCGCATCGCGGCCGCGGTGAGCACCGGTTGCGGCCCGATCTCCAGCAGCACCGTGCAATGCAGATCGGCCAGGGTGCGCACACTCTTGGCGAACTCGACCGGCTGCCGTGCGTGGCGGCGCCAGTACGCGCCGTCGAGTTTCGCCTTCCGGCCCAACGCTGCGCCGGTACGGTTGCACACCAAGGTCTTTCGCGGCGCGTTGAACTCGAACCGGTTCGCATACGCCTCGAACTCGTCGAGGACCGGATCCAGCAGCGCCGAGTGGAACGCATGGCTGGTGTCGAGCCAGTCGCAGCGCACACCGTCGTCCTCGAGCTTGGCAACTGCCCGCGCCAGGTCCTCGCCGGGCCCGGACAGCACGGTGTTGGCGCCGTTGTAGGCGGCCACCGACAGGCTCGGGAACTCGTCGGTCAAGCCTTCCACCCGTTCAGCGGCGGCGAATACGGCGGCCATCCGGCCGCCGGCGGGCAAACTGCCGAACAGGCGGCCGCGCTCGGCCATCAGCAGCATGCCGTCCTCGAGGCTGAACACGCCCGCCACGCAGGCCGCCGTGTACTGGCCGACACTGTGGCCGATCACCACGTCGGGCTCGAAGCCCCATGACTGCCACAGCCGGGCCAGGCCCATCTCCACCGCGAACAGTGCGGGCTGGGCATAGCTGGTCTGCCGGATGGTGTCTTGGGCATCCGGGCTGTCCACGTCGAAAACGACGTCCAGCAACGGCTTTTCCAGAACATCGGCAACCGCTGCCGCGCAGCGGGTCATGGTCTCGGCGAACACCGGCTCGGTGTCGAACAGTTCGCGGGCCATGCCGGCGTACTGGCTGCCCTGCCCGGTGAACAACCACGCGGTCTTCGGCCGATCGGCGCATTCACCGCGCAGCAGACCCGGCGCCGGGCGGTCCTCGGCCAGCGCACGAAGCGCCTCACGCGCGGACTCCGTCGAGTTCACCACCAACGCGGCGCGGTGCTCGAAGTGCGACCGCGCGACACCGGCGGTGAAGCACACATCTGCCAGTGCGGCCTCCGGGTGGGCGGTCAGCCAGCTGTTGTACCGCTGCGCCAGCTGTACCAGGGCTTCGGGGCTGCGCGCCGACAGCGGCACCACCGAGAAGCGTCGGTCGTCGGCCGGCGCCGGCGTGGGCTCAGCGGGCTGGTCAACCGCGGCAGGGGCTTCTTCGAGAATGATGTGCGAGTTGGTTCCGGAGAACCCGAACGAGCTGACCCCGGCGATGCGGGGTCGGCCGTCACGTGGCCAGGGGATGCTCTCGTCCACCACCCGCACCGCAAGCCGGTCCCACGGGATGTGCGGCGACGGCTTCTGAAAGTGCAGGTGCTTGGGCAGCTGCTCGTGCTCCAGCGACAGGATCACCTTGATCAGCCCCGCGATACCGGCGGCCGCCTCCAGGTGCCCGATGTTCGTTTTCACCGAACCGATCAGCAGCGGCCGGTCGGCGTCGCGCCCGTCGCCCAGTACCGCGCCCGCGGCCTGGACTTCGATCGGGTCACCCAGCGAGGTTCCGGTTCCGTGCGCCTCCAAATATCCGACGTCGGCGGCAGCCACCCCGGCGCAGGCCAGCGCTTCGCTGATGACGCGTTGCTGGGCAACGCCGTTGGGCACCGTCAAACCACCCGATGCGCCGTCCTGGTTGATCGCGCTGCCGCGGATCACCGCCCGAATCCGGTCTCCGTCGCGGACCGCGTCCTTGAGCCGTTTCAGCACGATGACGCCGCAGCCCTCGCCGCGCACGTAGCCGTCCGCAGATGCGTCGAAGGTCTTGCACTTGCCGTCGGGGGCCAGCATCTTGGCCCGTGCGAACGACATCACGCTCTTCGGGCTGAGCAGCACATTGGCGCCGCCGGCGAGCGCGACGTCACACTCCCCGAACCGCAACGCCTGGCACGCCTGGTGGACCGCCACCAACGACGAGCTGCACGCCGTGTCGACGCTGACCGCGGGGCCCTGCAGCCCCATCGCATAGCTGATCCGGCCCGCACCCGCGGCGGCCGACGAGCCGATCGCCTGATACGAGTCGATCTCGTCGTAGGACACCTCTTCGGCGATCAGCTGCAGGTAGTCGTGGGTGCCCAGGCCCATGAACACACCGGTCTTGGTGTTCGCCAACGCCGACGGCGCGGTGCCCGAATGCTCGACGGCCTGCCACGCCGTCTCCAGCAGCAGCCGATGCTGGGGATCGATCAGCATCGTCTCGCGTTTGGACAGCCCGAAGAACGGCGCATCGAAGCCCGTCGCGTCATCGATGAAGCCTGCGCGGCGGGTGACGATCTTGCCGGGTGCGTCGGGATCGGGATCGTAGAACTCCTCGACGTCCCAACGGTCCGCGGGCACTTCCGACACCGCGTCCCGGCCGTCGCGGAGCACCTCCCAGAACTCGTCGGCGTCAGCAGCGCCCGGAACGCGTACCGCATAACCGACGACCGCGAAACCCTCGTTGGGAGGTAGACCTGTCATTTCCGATCACCACCGGCGGACGTGCTCACGCGGGCAGGGTCTTCGGCGACGAAAAAGCGGCCGCTTTCGTCGTCAAACGGGTAACTGCTCACCCTGGCTCTCCAGATCCACTAATTGACGCTTCTGTAAGAATCTGTAAACCATACTGCCCCGGCGCGAACCCTGTCACGCAGTTGCGCGTCCCGGACCGCCGGTTCCGGCTAATCACCCGAAATGCTCAGCTAGGTGGGCACGGTGGACAATCAGCCGGCGCGGTGACGGCGGGCGAATTCCTCCAGATGATCGGCGGCGGCGGCGGCGCTTTGAGCGGCCGGGGTGATCTTGGTGGCGAGCTCACGTGCGCGGGCACGGTAATCCGGCGCGAGGATGGTGCGCAGGTCGGCCACCAACGACGCCTCCGTGGCGGTCGAAAAGCGCCGGGCGGTACCCACCTGCAGTCGTTTGACCGCGGCCCCGTAGATCGCGTGCACCATGTCCCAGTAGAGGATCAGTTGGGGGACTCCGGCCCGCATTCCGATCGGCGTGGTGCTCGAACCGCCGTGGTGGACCAGCGCGCGGCAAGCGGGAAAGACCTTCGCGTAGTTGAGCGTGCCCACCACCTTGACGTTGTCAGGATGGGGTGCCTCGCTGTAGTCGGTTCCCGCGGCGCCGATCAACGCCCGCTCCCCCAGCTGGGCGCAGGCCGCGCTGATCATCGCGATCGTGGCGGCGGGAGACTCGACCGGAATGCTGCCGAACCCGAAGAAGATCGGCGGTGGGCCGGCGGCGATCCAGGACGCGACCTCCTCGTCGGCGTCGGTGGCCAACTCCAACGTCAGCGTTCCGACGAAGGGCCGCTGATCCGCGTCGTCCGTCCATTCGGCCGCCAGGCCGGGAAAGCATGCTTCGTCGTAGGCCTGGATCTCCAGCGATCCGCGTTCGGTGATGCGCCGCGGCGCGGAGCCGCTGGCCTTCGGCAGACCCAATTCAGCGCGCTGGGCGTGCTCGACCTTTTTCATAACCCGCCACGACAGCCACCAAAACGCCGCCACCGCGGAACGGCCCCACGACGCGGGCAAAAACGTCAGCACCTGGCCGTTGGGTCGCAACGGGAAATAGTGCAGGGTGGCCAGCGGGATGTCGTAGTGCTCGGCGACGTTGGCGGCGGCGTCCTCGAAATTGATGCCGGTGAAGATCAAGTCGGCCCCGTCGGCCAACGACATCAACGTGGCGCTCATCTCCTGCCATCCCCGCAGCAGCGGGCCCCCGATCTCGATGCGCGACCGGAGCATCTGCCGCAGCTTCCAGGGGGTGCGGAAGAAGCAGGTCCAGAAGTCCCGGTGGGCGTCGAGGATGGTCCCCGAGTCGGGGCCGAAACCCGCCGCGGGCAGCCCGGCTGCCTGCGCGAAGCCGATCAAATCCGGCGGCACTGCGATGCACACGTCGTGCCCTCGGCGCATCAGCTCACGTCCGACAGCGGCGTTGGGTTCGATGTCGCCGCGACTCCCCCAACTTGCCAGCACGAATTTCATTGCGCGCCTTGGTCGTTATTTCGGAGGTGACGCGGCGCCCGCATTGAGAAATTCGTCGAGGTATCGAGGCGGTTTCAGGTTGAGCAGGCGCTTGCGGTCGGCTTTGAGATCGGCGTAGGTCAGCGCCGCGATCTGGTCGACCGAATACCGCAGCGTCGACTCCGGGGTTCCTCTGCGCACGAACCCGACGCCCTGATCGCATTTGAGCACGCCGACATGCAGGTCGTCGCGGGTGCTGCGCAGCTGGACGATCGCCTTCCAGACATCGCCGTTCCACACCCCAATCACCAGCGGGCCCTTCTGTTGCGCCATGAAGCTCTCCCATGACTCCGCGCGGCGGCTGGCCAGTTCGAAGGGTGGGTTGCAGTCGTGCAGGAAGATGACGCCGTCGTCACGCAGGTAGCGCACCGTGTTCTCGACGTCGCGGACCACCTGCTCGTAGGTGTGCAGCCCATCGATCAGAGCGACGTCGACCGGGTGACGTTCGAGCAGGGCCTTCTGCTCTTCGAAGAACGCGTCGCTGGTGGTCTCGAAGTAGTGGGTGACGCGCCCGTTCGCGTCGGCCCGCTCGCGGGTGCGCTCCGAGAGGTTGAACGCCGGGTCGACGGCGATCTTCACGTCGGCAGCGATCTGCTGGAACGCCTGGCCTCGCGAAACACCGATCTCCAGGTAGACGGGGTTGCTGCGACCGGCGAGTGCCCGCTTGACCGCCCTGATCCGGTTGACACCCGGCAGTGCGTCGGCCAACTTCACGATCCCGCTGTTGAAGCTCACGCGATGATCCTGCCCACAAAGGTGGGCTCCTCACAAGGGAATCGTTACGCCGACGTCAATTTAGGATTGGCGGTTATGCCACGTTCCTTCGAAGGCCAGACCGAATCACCGGCGAGCGTCGACGAGATCTTCGCGGCGTTCGGGCGCACGGACTACTGGCTAGCCCGGTTGGCGACCAGCGACGCCACCGCCGAACTGGACTCGCTCGTCGTCGACCCCGACGGCACGGTATCGGTGCACCTCACCCAGTTTCTCGGGCGCCAACTGCTGCCGGCGTCGGTCAGCAAGTTCATCCCCGGCGAAGTGAAGTTGCTGCATTCGGAGACATGGCGGCCCGAGGGCGACGGCGAGGTACGCGGACAGATCACGGTCGCGATATCCGGCGGTCTGGGGTCCTGCCGCGCGAAGACGTGGCTGGCGCCGACCGCCGACGGTTCCCAACTGCGCTTCACCGGCCGGGTCGAGGTCAAGATTCCGTTGGTGGGCGGCAATTTGGAAAAATCGCTCGGCGCCAACTTGGCCGCGAACATCCCCGAGGTGGTGCGCTTCACCACGACGTGGATCACCGAACAGGCTTAGTCATCGGTTGTCGTTGTCGCGGGCCAGCGAACCGAGGCCGGTGATCTCGAGGCTGACCGACTTGCGCTGGCCGGCGGCGCCGAGCATGAAAACGATGTCGCCGAACGGTGCGCCGAGCCAGAACCGCCAGAAGCGCTTCGTGTGAAACGCCCATGCGAAATTGCCGCCGCCCAGCATCCAGAAGATCCCAACGGCGAGGAAGTAGTACGCCAGGCGCTTCCAGCGCGAGGTCACCATCTCGACGTTCATCTCCCAGATCTCCAGACCCCAGGCGCGATAGCGCCATTCGAGCCCGTACTTCTGCTGGAACTCGTAGAACGCCTGCATTTCAGCGTTGGTGACCAGGTACTCGTCGAAAACCAGGATCGACCCCTCGACGAACCGGTCCTTGCAGGTTTCCAGCGCGTGCAGGCAACTCTCGTAGGTATCCAGATCCATGTGGAAGAGCCGGATCGGGGCGTCGGGTCGAGCGGCCAGAAACGGGGCCAGGGTGTCGTAGGTCATGCCCTTGATGAACTGCACGTCGCGGCCGAGCGGGTCCGGGACGCCGTCGTCGTCCATGGTCACGCCGGTCTCGGCCATGAGCCGTTGCGCCAGCGGCTCGGTCAGCGAAAAGGTGCCCTTCTTGACGACCATCTGATCGTCGACCGCCCAGTCTTCGACCAGACCGGAGAAGGTGTCGAAGCCGTGCACGGTGCGCCCGCAGGCGTCGGCGGTCAGCCTCGTCGACCAGCCGAGCCACACACCGAGGTCGAGTTGCAGTTCGCGGGCGTTTTCCGGTGACGGCGGCGCGAGCTGCGACGCTTCCCACAGCAGCGTGTGCCCCGGGATCTTGCGCTGCCGCAGGTCGGCAAGGCTGTCGGTGATGAACGCGCGATAGTCGTCGTCGTACATCCGGATGTCGCGGGCGTACAGGTTCGGGATGTAGCGGTCGCGGCCGCGATAGACCAGACGGGCGCAGAGGAGCAACAGCACAAGCGCGCCGATCACGACCAGAAGCGCCGGCACGAAATAACATGCCGCGGCCACCCCGAGCGCGAGGCCGATCAGGACCGTCCGCCACACCCGATGGAGGTTCGTACGGTCCACCGAGCGCCTCGACGTGCGGTCCGCTGTTCCGTTAGCGATCACGCCCACACCGGTTCGCCCCCTAGGTCTCGGCTAGCCAGGGTAGGGCCTGACACTTGCCGACCGTTACACAACACCGTCGTTATGACAACCTGCGTCGAAAGCACTCTTGCGGATGCTCCCGGGTGTAAGAATGCCTCAACTAATTGACATATTCGTAGATTTGCAGGTAGGTGCCCTTGTCACAGGCTGACAGCCTTGGTGTCATCGAGGCACCCAAGGGTCCACGATCGGAACAGAACAAGTTCCGTCCCGACATCGAAGGCTTGCGCGCTGTCGCAGTGCTGGCCGTTGTCTTGTTCCACGCCGCCGTCCCAGGTTTCGGTGGCGGGTACATCGGCGTCGACGTGTTCTTCGTCATCTCGGGCTTTTTAATCACCGGGCTGCTGTGGCGTGAAGTGAGCACGACCGGAACCGTGCGACTCCGCAGTTTCTACGGAGCACGGGCCCGCCGGCTCTTACCGGCCTCGGCCGCGGTTGGTGTCATCACGATGATCGCCGCGGTGATTCTTCTGCCGCCCTTGCAGGCTCGGCCTGCCGTCACTGATGGCATCGCCAGCGCCCTGTATGTCAGCAACTACCAGTTCATGATGCGTGGGGCCGACTACTTCGCCGACCACGTGTCGCCTTCGCCGTTTCTGCATTACTGGTCGTTGGGTGTCGAGGAGCAGTTCTACCTCGTGTGGGCACCGATGATCCTCGGCGCGGCGTGGCTGATCCGGCGGGTGCGTCGGCGCGACCGTATCGATGCCGTTTCCTCACGACGCCCCTATCTGGTGCTCCTTGCTTTTGTTGTGGCCTTTTCCTTCGCGCTGTCGTTCCTCGCCACCTACCTTGTGCCCGCCGCGGCGTTCTATTCGCTGCCAACCCGCGCATGGCAGCTCGCCATCGGTGGGCTGATCGCCCTGACCGTCGCCCGGTGGCGACGACTGGATGCGATGCCCGCGGCGATTATGGGCTGGGCGGGGTTGGCGCTCATCCTGCTTGCGTGTACCTGGTTGAGCCCAGCCACCTTGTATCCCGGTACCGCAGCGCTGCTACCGACCCTGGGCACCGCCTTGGTGATCGGTGCCGGTTGCGCCGCGCCGACGCGAGGCTGCGGCCGCCTGCTGGGATTGCAGCCCGTGCGCGCCGTCGGCCGCATCTCGTACTCGTGGTATCTCTGGCACTGGCCGGTGCTGATTTTGGCTCCGTTCGTGCTGGGACACGAGTTGGGGCTGCCCGCGCGGTTGACAGCCGCAGCATTGTCCGGTGTGCTGGCGCGGCTCACATTTCGCTACCTCGAGAACCCGCTGCGGTTCGCCCCCACAATCCGCAACTCGGCTTGGCGAAGTCTCGGGCTAGGCGCCGTGGCGACCGCGTTGGCCGTCGGTGTCGGCGTCGGACTTCTGAAGGCGGTGCCCACCCCGGTCGGACAGGGAGTACCGGTAAAGCCGGTGAACTTCACCGCGGCGGTCGTCCCTTCCGGGTCCGACCTGGCCGCTCATGACGCAGCAGTGCAGCACGCAATCGACCAGGTGCAGACAGCCGTCACCGCCTCGGCCGCGACGAGGGCCGTTCCTTCTAACTTGGCCCCGCCACTCGCCGAGGCATGGGCCCAACAAGATGCCCTCCTATACGACGGTTGCCTACGCCAGCCTTTTCAGAGCGGGCAGCCAGAGTGCGCGATGGGTGATACCGCCTCGCCGACCACGGTGGCCCTGGTCGGTGACTCGCACGCCGCGATGTGGACTCCGGCGTTCCAGCAGATCGCCACGCAGCGGAGTTGGCGGCTGGAGATGCTCGCCAAGGGGGCGTGTCCATTGCTCGACTTACCGGTGACCAACCTGTTGGGCCGCTTGGCGGATCGTCTCGGGCGTTGCGGCGAGTGGCGCGCAGAGATCGTCGCCCGGTTGGAAGCCGAACGTCCGCGACTAATCGTGCTTAGCCTGTGGCGGGGTTATGGCACCGGAGAATCGCTCTCTGGATACCGGGCATATGACGCCGCCTGGACCGAAGGCTTGACCCGCCTGGTGCAGCGGCTACGGGCCACCGGCGCTCAGGTGTTGGTGCTCGGCCCGATTCCGGATCCCGGCTTCGTAGTGCCGGTGTGCCTGTCCGGGTACCTCGATGATGTAGCGGCCTGCACGCCGAAGCGGTCGAGCGCGGTCGACGAATCAGGTGTCGCCGCCGAGGCTGCCGCCACCACGGCCGGCGGCGGGCAATATGCCGACATGACCGACTTGTTCTGCACTACCGAGTTGTGCCCCGTCATCGTCGGCAACACCCTGGTCTATCTCGACGCGAACCACACGACGCTCGACTACACCACGCTGCTGGCACCGGTCATCGGCGCGCTCGCCGACCGCACTCTCGCCCACGGATAGCAATCAGGAGGCTTACCTTGTCAACATCCGTGCTGATCACCGGCGGGGCCGGATTCATCGGGTCGGCACTCGCACACCGTCTCGTCGAGGCCGACCATGACGTCGCGGTGCTGGATGTCCTGCATCCGCAGGTGCATGCCGACGATGCGACGATCAACCTGCCGCCATCGGTGCGGTTCTTCACCGGCGATGTCACCCATGCACCCGACTGCGATGTCGCCCTGCGCTTGTTCAAACCATCACAGATCGTGCATTTGGCGGCCGAAACCGGGACGGCGCAATCACTTTCGGAGGCCAGCCGGCACGGTTCGGTCAACGTCGTCGGAACCACCCAGCTGCTCGACGCGTTGAGCCGTTGCGGGCACGTGCCTGACCAGTTGGTGCTGGCGTCGTCACGGGCCGTCTACGGCGAGGGAGCCTGGCAGTCTGGCACCCAGGTGTTCTATCCACCGCCGCGCAGCCACGCTCAGCTTGTCGCAAATGAGTGGGATCCCCGAGGATCGTCGGGCGAGCCCGCCGTTCCGCTAGCGAGCCGCGCCGACCGCACCGAACCGCGACCCACCAACATCTACGCCGCGACCAAGCTGGCGCAGGAGCACATCCTTGCCGCCTGGACGGCGGCCCACGACACCAGTCTCAGTGTGCTGCGGCTGCAGAACGTCTACGGCCCGGGCCAGTCGCTGACAAATTCCTACACCGGGATCGTCGCGCTCTTCGCTCGGTTGGCACGACAAAAGCAATCCTTGGAGGTCTACGAAGACGGCCGGATCGTACGCGATTTCGTCTACATCGACGATGTGGTCGAGGCCCTGTTCTCCGCGATCGCGGAGCCTGCGGCGCAAGCACGCTACGTCGACATCGGATCGGGTGCACCCACCACCATCCACGAACTTGCTCAGCAGCTCGCATCCGTCTGCGACGCACCCGAACCGGTCGTCGTACCGAGGTTCCGCGACGGCGACGTACGCGCCGCGAGGTGCGACATCGAACAGGCGATGACGGAACTCCACTGGCGCCCGAAGTGGTCGCTCGATGAGGGGACGCGGGCGCTCCTCGATTGGATCGGCAAGTGACGCGCGACTACACCTCCCCAACAAACCCCGCTAACGCTAGGGTCAATATCCGTGATCGAGCTTGACGGTGTAGCGAAGACGTTCGACGGGACGGTACTTGCCCTGCAGGACGTGAGCTTTTCCGTTGACGCTGGGTCGGTGTGTGCACTGCTCGGCCAGAACGGTGCGGGCAAGACGACCACGATCAACATCCTGTCCACGTTGATGCGCCCCACCTATGGCAAAGCCGTGGTGGCCGGTCACGACGTCGTCAAGGATCCAGCCGCGGTACGCGCATCGATCGCGATGACCGGACAGGTCGCCGCGATCGACTGGCAGCTGTCCGGGCGGGAGAACCTGGTCATGTTCTGCCGGCTGCGCGGAATGCGGCGCAAGCAGGCGCACGCGCGGGCCGACGCATTGATCGAACAGTTCGACCTGACCGAGGCCGCCGATCGCACGGTGGTGACCTATTCCGGTGGTATGCGGCGGCGCATCGATATCGCCGCCGCACTTGTGGTTCCTCCGAAGGTGCTCTTCCTCGACGAGCCCACAACCGGCTTGGATCCTCGCAGCCGCCGCGGCGTGTGGGAGTTGGTGTCGTCGTTGACCGCCGAGGGCATGACGGTCCTGCTGACCACGCAGTATCTCGAGGAAGCCGACGTGCTCAGCGATTCCATCGTCGTCATCGATCGCGGTCGTGTCGTGGCGACCGGGACCGCCGAGGACCTCAAGAGCCGAGTCGGCATCAGCTACTGCACCGTCAGCCCCGTCGACCCCGCGAATCTACACAAGGTCTTCGCCGCGGTGGCAGACCTAGATGACGCCCACGCCGATGAGGAGGCCAACACCGTTACGGTGTTGGCGCCCAACGGGATGGCGACGCTGAGCGAGGTGTTCCGTCGGGTCGATCAGCTCGATGTCGAGTTCGCCGACATATCGCTGCGCAAGCCGTCGCTCGACGAGGTCTTCCTACATCTGACGGGCAGCATCAACGCGTGACCGCAGTCGCCGTTCTGACCGAACGCATGGTGCGGGAGACGTTGCGCAGCGACTTGCCGTTCGCGGTGTTGGCGCCCGCCGGCATCTTCGTCGTGTTCAATTTCGCGCTGCGCAACGTGATCGACACCGGCGGCATCGGCTACCCGCAGTACCTGCTGCCCGTGATCATCGTCCAGGTGACGTTGCTCGGCGCGTTGACGACCGTCGATCGGGCCGCCCGCGACCATGGGTCCGAACTCGGACGTCGGTTCCGCACGATGCCCATCTCCACGATGACGCCGCTGACGGCCCGCATGCTGTACTGCCTCATCCGCGGCGCCATCGCCTTGGTCGTGACGATCGCCGTCGGATACGCATTCGGCTTCAAAATGCTCGGTGGGCCAGGCCATTTGGTGGTGTTCACAGTTTTTGTGCTGGCGTTGACGCTGGCCCTGTCGCTTGCCGCGGACGCCACCGGGGTGGGCATCTCGGGCGCTGCGATCGGCCGGACCGGCAGCGCCAGCCAAATTCTCCTCGTGCCCCAGATGATCCTGATCATGTTGTCCACCGGGATGGCGCCCGTCGATTCGTTTCCCGAGTGGTTGCACGGGTTCGTCCGGCATCAGCCGGTCTCGCAAGTGACCGACGCGCTGCGAGGACTCGCCGCAGGACATGTCGCCGTCAGCAGCCTGGTGATCAGCCTGGCATGGTGCCTGGGCCTGCTGCTCGTATTCGGTGCAATGGCGGTGCGAATGCAACGGCGGGTGCCATGACCACAACCATGACCACGAACTTGCCCGTGCGCAGTTCGCTGCTATCCGAAAGCCTGGTCTTCGCGGGTCAGCAGTTCACCCACTGGCGCCGTGACCCGTTGGTGCCGATCCAGGCCCTGATATTTCCGACCTTTCTGCTGATCACGTATTACCTGCTGATCGGCAAGTCGGTCATGCGCATCACTGGGACGGACAGCCTCTACGGTTTGGTGCCCACCTGCGCCATAGCGGGCGCCTTCTCCGGGGCGATCGCGGTAGGCCTGACCCTCTCCTTCGAACGCGACACCGGTCTGCTCAGCCGTTTGTGGGTATTGCCGGTGAACCGGGCCAGCGCGCTGACCGGCAGGCTGATCGCCGAAGCCGCGCGGACGCTGGTGAGCACCGCGTTGATCACCGTGGTCGGCATCGGGTTGGGCCTACGCTTCCACGGCGGTCCGCTCGAGCTGCTGCTGTATCTGCTGGTGCCGGTGATGGTGGTGGTGGTCTTCGCGATGGCGGTGATCGCCGTCGCGGTGCGCGCCAAGGACGGCACCATGCTGATCTGGCTGGCTCTGCCGGCAATCACCGCCGTGTTCGCCAGCTCCGGCTCACCGCCCGTCGAATCGCTGCCCTCGTGGATGTGGCCGCTGCTCAAATTCCAGCCGATGGACCCGATCGTGGAATCGATGCGCACGCTCGCCCAGGGCGGTCTGCCGTTGTGGCCGCTGCTGTGGGGCGTGATCTGGACCGTCGGCCTGGGCGCGATCATCGGACCGCTGGCAGTGCGCAGTTACCGGACCGCCGCCGAATCCGGCGGCCGCGGTTGAGGTCAGCCGCGACGTGAGAGGGCGAAACGTTCCGCCAGATCGGCCGCGGCGGCGACGCTCTCGGCGGGTTTGGTCATCGTGGCGGCGAGCTGCTGGGCGTGGTCCAAGTATTCGGGGGCGAGGATGGTGCGTAGGTCGGCGACCAACGTTTTCTCGGTGGTGGCCACGAAGCGCCGGCCGGTACCCACTTTGAGCTTTTTGAGCCGAGCAGCCCAGCAGGCCTGGTCGGGCAGCATCCAGGTGATCAACGTCGGGCGTCCGGCGCGTAGACCCGCGTGGGTGGTCCCGGAGCCGCCGTGGTGGACGACCGCGCGGCAAGAGGGAAAAACCTCTGCGTAGTTCATCGCGCCCACAATCTTGACGTGGTCGTAGTGCGGGACGCTGCTGAAATCCGTCCACCCGGCGCCGATCAGTGCCCGCTCGCCGAGCTGCGCGCAGGCTCCGGCGATCATCGCGATGGTGTCGGCCGCCGATTCGACCGGCATGCTGCCGAAGCCGAAAAAGATGGGCGGTGTTCCTGCGGCGATCCATGATGCGATCTCGGCGTCGTCGTCGGCCGGCAGTTCCATCGTCAGCGCCCCGACGAAGGGCCGCTTGGGGATCTGCTGGTCATTCCACGATGCCCACTCGTCCGCGAGGCCCGGGTAACACACCGCGTCGTAGGCCTGGATCTCCATCGCACCCAGTGCGGTGATGCGCTGCGTCCAGTGACCGGTCGCCTTGGGCAGCCCGAGGACGGCACGTTCGGCGTCGTCCTCGGCTCTGTGCCCACGCCACGTCAGCCACTCGGTCGCGGCCATCGTCGCGCGGCACACCGGCGGCGGCAGGAACGGTACTTGAAAGCCGTTGACTCGCAGGGGAAAGATCTGCAGCGTGGCCAATGCGGTGCCGCAGTACTCGGCCACATTGGACGCCACTTCTTCGTAGTTCATCCCGCTGAGCAGCAGGTCGGTCCCGGCGGAAAGCGTCAGCAGCGTCTCCCTGACCTGCTCTCGGTGCTCGGCAAGGGGTCCCGCGAACTCGTTCAACAAACGGTTGAGCTCCTGAGCTTTCCAGGGCTTGCTGAACAACAAACTCCAGTATTCGTGGTGCGGTTCGATGACGCCGTCCATCGCCGGTCCGAAGGCGACCGCCTCAGCACCGGTGGACTCGGCAAAACCGACCAGTTCAGGCCCCACCACCAGATGTACGTCATGGCCGCGGCGAACCAGTTCCCGGCCGATCGCGGCGAAAGGTTCCACTTCGCCGCGGGTCCCCCAGTTCGCCAACACGAATTTCATGACGTGCGCTGACCCTGCTTCTACCCGGCGGCTTCTGCGAGGTACCACGGGTTGGCGCGGGCCCATTCGATGGTGCGGCGCAGCCCCTCTTCGAGGTCGACCTGCAGGCGCCAGCCCAGCACTCGCTGCGCCTTGGTCGAGTCCGGAACGCGACGGGGGATGTCCTCGTAACGGGCGCCGTAGCTGACCGCGGTGTCGAAGGCCTGGGTGCTCGACACCGCGTCGACGTTCGCGATTTTGATGGCGAGATCGACGGCATCGCGCATCGTCGTCTCGGTCATGCTGCCGATGTTGAAGACCTCACCGATGCCCGCGTCGCTGTCGGCGGCCATCAGGGTGCCGGCCACCGCGTCGTCGACATAGGTGAAACACCGCGTCTGGTTTCCGGAGTCGTACAACAGCGGTTCCTGACCGTTGAGGATCCGATGAATGCTCTTGGAAATCACGAAGATCGGGTTCTGCCGGGGTCCGTAGACGTTGAAGAACCGCACCACCGTCACGGGCAGCCCGTAGGCGTCGTGCATGCCGAAGACCATGTGCTCGGCCATGGCCTTGCTGGTGCTATAGCTCCAGCGCGCGGTTCGCGTGGAACCGACGACGCGGTCGTCGTCCTCCGCCCACGGCGTGCCCGGGTTCTTGCCGTACACCTCCGAGGTGCTGGTGAACACCACCCGGGCGCCGTGGCGATGGCTCAACTCCAAAACGTTGCGGGTGCCGATCACGCTGACGTCGACAACCCGCAGCGGGTCCTCGACATACTTGTTGACGCCCACCACCGAGGCGAGGTGGAACACCTTGTCGACGTCGGGGGTGATGGCCGCTTCGAGCGCGGCGCGGTCGGTGACATCACCCTGCACGAACCGGAAGTTGGGGTGCCGGTCGAAGTCGATGCTGGTGTCGCGGGTGTTCTTGGCGAAGTCGAACACCGTGACGGTGTCGCCGCGGTTCAGCAGCGCGGTGACCAGATGGGACCCGACGAAACCGTAACCGCCCGTCACAACGATATTGGACATGTTGTTCTTTCTGTTTCAGGCCGGGACCTACCGGCCGACGCCCTTGTAGACGAAGCCGGCAGCGCGTACGGCGGCGGGGTCGAAGCTGTTGCGTCCGTCGAGGAACACGCATCCGGCTGTGGTCAGTTCGGCCAGCCGGGTCAGCGGGATCTGGTGGAACTCACGGTGTCCCGCGAGCACCACCAGCGCGTCGGCGTCCTTGACCGCGGACTCGATGTCGGGGGTCAGCGGAATCCTCGTCACCGCCTGGGCCTCCTCGTCGGGCACCCATGGATCGTGAACCGTGAGCTGACAACCGGATTCCTCGAGCAGCGCGACGACGTACTTCGTCGGGGTGAGCCGGCAATCGCCGGTGTTGTTCTTGAACGCGATCCCCAGCACGGCGATCTTGCTGCTCGCGACCGTCTTGCCTTGTTCGGCAAGGAGTTCGGTGAGCAGCCCGTAGGTATAGCCGGGCATGGTGTCGTTGACCGTTCGCGACGTCCGCGGGATGGCCAGGTCCAGTCCGACGGACTCGCCGAGATGGTTGAGGAACCACGGATCCTTGGTCAAGCAATAACCACCGACGCCCATACTCGGCCGCAAGATGTTCACCGGACCGCTGCCTTTCGGCATGGTGTTGGCGGCCTCGATGACCTGAAGGGCGTCCATACCGAGCCGATCGCACAGTTTGGCCAGCTCGTTGGCGAGCGCGACGTTGAGGTCCACCCACAGGTTGTCGGCCAGCTTGACCATCTCGGCGGTCCGCGGGTTGTCCACGATCACCGAATCGACACCCAACGCGTGGCGCCACAAGGTGGCGCAGGCCCGAGCGCTGCGTTCGTCGACAGCGCCGACCACGACGGGAATCGAGGTCAGCTCGTGGATGGCTTGACCTTCGGCGATCCGTTCCGGGCAGAACGCGAGCCCGAAGTCGACGCCGGCCCGAAGCCCGGATGCCTCTTCGAGGATCGGCCGGACGAGGTTTTCGGTGGTGTCGGGCGGCACCGTGCTCTTGAGGATGACGAGGTGGCCTTCCCGCAACTGCTCGCCGACGGCGCGCGCCGCTGACTTGATGTCATCGACGATGGGCTCGTAATCCGGGCCCAGCGGGGTACCGACGGTGACGATGACGAAGTCGTTGTCGGCGAGAGCGCCGAAGTCCGACGTCGCGCGAAGCCGGCCCATCCGCACGCTGTTGGCGACAAGTTCGCCGAGGCCCGGCTCGGGGACGCTCGTCTTACCCTGGTTGATTTCGTCGACGACGTTCTGTCGCACGTCGATGCCGGTGACAGGCCAGCCGCGGTCGGCCAGCACGGCGCCGATCACGGTGCCGATGTAACCGAAACCGACCAGCGCGATGCCCGACCGCATGCCTCGCACCAACAGGTCGGTTTCGGCGTCGCTCCGCCCGAACGCACCTCTTGCCATTGCGGTACCAAGCCCTCCAGTGCCTCGTGCACGTCCGGTGAGGCGTAGCGAGCACCCCCGTCCCCGCTAACGGCCGAAGTCTAACTAACGCTCGCGTCAATGGGCCGGACTTCCAAAAATTACAACAATGGCCGGAACTGTCAACCCGCAGGGGTCGCTGTCGGCGACATCGACCCGCAATCCCGCGCATTGATGTGCGGCAGGATCCCCGGTGGAATCGGCCAGGCAGGGCCGTCTCGCATGCGCAGCGACGGCCCGGGACGCATCGCCTAGCGATTGGCCCGCAGACGGGCGAAATTCTCCACGAGATCTGCAGCGCCCGAGGCACTTTCGGACGCTCTGGTGATGTGCGGGGCCATATCGCGGGCGCGCTTGCGGTACTGGGGGGCCAGGATCCGACGCAGCCCACCCAGCAAGGATTTCTCGGTGGTCGTCGAAAAGCGCCGCCCGGCACCGATCTTCATGCGTTTGAGCTGGGCCGCAAAGAACGGCTGATCAGGCAACGTCCAAAGAATCAGTTGAGGAACTCCCGCCCGAAGACACGCCGCCAGGGTGCCGGATCCGCCGTGATGCACGACGGCACGACACATCGGGAAGACCGTCGCGTAGTTCACTTGGCCCACCACCTTGACGTGGTCGAACCGCGACGCGTTTCCGAAATCGGTTCCGCCCGCGCCCACCAGGGCGCGCTCACCCAACCGCGCACAGGCGGCACCGATCATGTCGATCGTCTCTGCCGGCGAGCCGATCGGCACGCTGCCGAACCCGAAGAAGACCGGCGGAGTACCCGCAGCGATCCACTCCGCCACCTCGTCATCGGCGTCGGTGGGTGACTCCAGCGCCAATCCACCGACGAACGGCCGCTTCCCGCCCCATTTCGCCCATTCGGCGGCCAACCCGGGAAAACACACCCGCTCGTAGGCCTGGATTTCCAGCGCACCACGCTCAGCGATCCGGCGCGGCGCCGGGGCGGTGGCCTTGGGCAGGCCGAGTGCGCGGCGCTGGGCGTCCTCGGCGTCTCGCGTCCCGCGCCACGCCAGCCAGTCGTTCACACCCATCACCAGGCGGCTCAGCGGCGACGGCAGGAACGGCAGGAGCTGTCCATGCGCGCGGCACGGGAAGTAATGCAAGGTGGCCAACGGAATCTCGAGAGCCTCGGCGACGTTGGCGGCAGGTTGTTCGAAGATCAGACCGGTGAGGAGCAGATCGGCCCCCTCCGCCGCCGCCGGCAACGACCTGGTCATCTCCGCCCAGCACTCGGTGGCAAACCGTTCGGTCTGTCGCGCCATGCTTCTGAGCTCCGCGAGCTTCCAGGGCGTGCGGGAGTAACAGGTGAAATAGCGCCGCTGCAAGTCCAGGATCGGCGTTGAATCCAGCCCGTAGCCGATCGCCTCGAGCCCGGCCGCCGCGGCGAAGCCAGTCAGATTGGGTGGCACGGCCATGCACACGTCGTGGCCTCGCCGCTGCAACTCCCGACCGACGACGACGGCGGGTTCGATGTCCCCACGTCCGCCGTAGCTCGCCAGCACGAACCTCATCGTCGGGTATTGGCCTTTCAGTTCGTCTTTACCTAACGCACGGTCAAGAGCAACGGTCATTATTACCGTATTTTGACGGCCACGTAAGCGTTCGCCTGCTGGCTTGCAGCCGCCGTTGGTAGGCTCCCGAATCGCCCAGACCAGACAAGCCGAGCTGGGCCATCCCCGCTAGGAGTTCGCTTTGGTTGACGGCGGCGAGCTGAGCCCGCGCGAGGCCGAGCGCGCCATGTGGGACGTGATCGTCGTGGGCACCGGCATGGGGGGCGGCATGCTGGGGCTCTCGTTGGCCCGGTCGGGGCGACGGGTGCTGTTCGTCGAGAAAGGCCGCTCGACGTTGCCGGGCACCCCGGGCACCATCCGCTCGGCCATGCCTGAGCTGGCTGAGCCGGCCGCGGCCCGATCCGCCGAGGCCTTCTCCGCTGCGTTGGCGCGTGCCGGCCGTTCGACCGATGAAGTCGAAGACATCAGCGGTCGCTTCCCCAAACGGTTCGTGCCGTTCATCGGTAGTGGCACGGGGGGATCGTCGGCCATCTACGGCATGGTCTGCGAACGGTTTTTCGTCGACGACTTCACCCCTCGACAGAACTTCCCGGACCCCGGCGACTCCACGGTGCCGGAAGCGTGGCCGATCACCTATGACCAGTTGGCGCCCTGGTACGCGAAGGCAGAAAAGCTGCTGCGGGTACGCGGACAGGCCGATCCGTTGCGGGCGGAGGCAGCCGAGGTCGGATTGCCTGCAGCACCGCCGTTTTCGGCGGACAACCGACCGGTCGTCGACTACCTGTCAGGTCTCGGACTGCATCCCTATCACCTGCCGATGGCCTGTGACTACACCGACGGTTGCGCTACCTGCCAGACCTATCTGTGCCCGCAGTCGTGCAAGAACGAGGCCGCCCGCAACTGCGTGCTGCCCGCCGTCACCGAACACGGTGCCGGATTGTTGACCCAGTGCCGGGCGGTGGGTCTGGACGCCGACCGCACCCACGTCCGGCGGGTGATCTGTGAGCACCCGTCGGGGCGCGTCGAGCTGACGGCGAAGGTCGTGGTGCTGGCCGCGGGCGCGCTGGCCACCCCGGTGCTACTCCTCAGTTCCCGGTCAGGCGATTGGCCGCACGGATTGGCCAACGGCTCGGATCTGGTGGGGCGCAACCTGATGCGTCATTTCCTAGATCCGGTCGAGATCTGGCCGCAACCCGACAGCACGATCACCGCCGCCAACAAGGAGATCGGGCTCAACGACTTCTATTTCTTCGAGGGCCAGAAGTACGGCACCCTGCAGTCGTTCGGTGCGGTACCGCCGATGGAATGGCTCGTCAACCGTCCGAGCCCGCAGGGCAAGGCGTTACGCCTGATGCGCCCGGCTGTGCGCCGCATCTACGAGAGGTTCTTCACCGGCGGTTTGATCCTTGCCACGATGATGGAGGACCTGCCGTATCGGGACAACCGCGTGCTGCTGTCGGAGCATCCCGGATCCGACGGCCGCCAGCGAATGCGCATTCAGTACCGGCTGCACGCCAGCGAAATCGAACGCCACGCGACCTTCCAGCAGCTCTTCAAGCAGGTGCTGGAACCGTTTCGTTCACGCAGGTTGGGCAGCGGTAAGGACAACTCGAACATGGGGCACGTCTGCGGTACCTGCCGGTTCGGCACCGATCCGGCGACGAGCGTACTGGACCCGCAGAACCGCGCGCACGAAGTCGAGAACCTCTACGTGGTGGACACGTCGTTCTTCCCGTCCAGCGCCGGTTTAAATCCGAGCCTGACCGTCGCCGCCAACGCCCTGCGGGTGGCCGCGCACCTGGACCGCGAGCATTTCCCCAACTGATCGGCCGCACAGCGGATCGGGTTGATCCCAGGTTAAATTGTCAAGCCCGTCAAAATCTTCGCGAGGAGGAATACTATCCCTGCCATGTCACGACCCTCAACGCCACGCACTGACGCCGTTGCGCGGCTGATCACCGCCGACTCTGCGCTCGGCCCGGTCCTTCGCAAATCCATCCAGGGCGTCAACAAGCGACTCTATCCGTATCTGACCCGACGGGTCAGCGACGACGTCTACTTTCTGAACTGGGGCTATGAAGAAGACCCGCCGATGGCCATCACGCTGGAGGCCTCGGATGAACCCCACCGGTACCCGATTCAGCTGTACCACAGCACGGCCACCCAGTCTGGGGGGCTCGAGGGCAAGCAGGCGCTCGAGGTGGGTTGCGGCCACGGGGGCGGCGCATCGTATCTCGCCCGCGCGCTGCGTCCGGCATCTTATGTGGGGTTGGATCTGAACCCTGCCGGTATCGAGTTCTGCCGCCGGAACCATCAGGTTCCCGGTCTGGAGTTCGTGCAGGGCAACGCCGAGAACCTGCCGTTTCCGGCGGCGTCGTTCGATGCGGTGATCAACGTCGAATCATCGCACTGCTACCCACATTTCGATCGGTTCCTCGGTGAAGTCGAGCGGGTGCTGCGGCCGGGCGGCGCCTTTCTGTATACCGATGTGCGACAGCGCTACGAATGCCCGCGATGGGAGGCGGGCCTGGCCAGCGCACCGGGGCTCCAACTCGTCTCATGGCGGGAGATCAACACAGAGGTGCTGCGGGCACTCGACCTCAATCCGACGCCCTGGGGTGGGTCGGTGATGGACAGCCTGGTGCCGAAATTCGTGCGGCGGGTGGCCCGAAAAGGGGCACCGGTACGCGAATCCTGGATCTACCAGAATCTGGAAAACGGCCGGATGTCGTATCGGATGTACTACTTCGTCAAAGGTTGATCGGTTCGAAAGAAACGCCTGTGGGCGAGCCTGACACAGTCGCGTGCTCGCATGCCAGTGGGCTTGACTAAACCGCTGCTACCAATCGGACCCGCCTCCGCATCGGGAATAGGAATGGCATGACGAGTCAACGACAGTCTGCAGCGAAGCGGTCGACCCTGGCGACCAAGCTGCGAATTCTGAACCAAATTGTGTTTGACCGACGCAATACACACCTGTTCTCTCAACTGTTCTACCGCTCAACAGGCTCAGAGCCTGAGGAGTACTGCAGGTGGTACTTCAACAATCTGGTGTGGCAGGACACCACCTGGATGGGAATCGAGACCTACAAGTCGCCCTGCGATATGTGGAATTACCAAGAGATTTTGGTTGATCTCAAGCCCTCACTGGTGATCGAATTCGGTACGGCATTCGGTGGTTCAGCCGTCTTCTGGGCCAGTGTGATGCGGCAGATCGGTAAGCCGTTCAAGGTGCTATCGGTCGATATCAGCCATAAATTGCTTAGGCCGGCGGCACGGCGCGACCCGGATGTCGAGTTCGTCGAATCATCCTCCGCGTCACCGGAAATCGCTGAGCGCATCAGGCAGCTCAGAAGCGAGTATCCCGGCAAGGTGTGGGCGATCTTGGATAGTGATCACACGAAGGACCATGTGCTGGCAGAAATGAAACTCCTACGGCCGTTGCTATCGACGGGCGACTATCTCGTCGTCGAAGACTCACTGCTCAATGGACACCCGGTCGCGTCCGAATGGGGGCCGGGTCCGTACGAAGCCATCCAGGCATACGAAGAGGAATTTCCCAACGACTACACCCATGACACGCCCCGCGAAAAGAAATTTGGCTGGTCGTTTGCACCTTACGGGTTCATGGTTCGGAACTAGAAAATGATGCGACCTTTCCGATTGACTCCCCCTGGGGAAAGCCTCGATGCCGACAACCGTCCCGTTTTCGAGTAGGTGACTTTGCCTCAGGCCCAAGGCATTAGCGCCACGGAAGGTCAGATTGGTCGGCGCTCGAATCAGAATACATTTCGCCCCGACATAGAAGGTTTACGGGCCGTCGCCGTCGTGGCCGTAGTTCTTTTCCACGCCTCAGTACCCGGCCTGGGTGGCGGCTACGTCGGCGTCGACGTCTTCTTCGTCATCTCCGGCTTCTTGATTACCGGACTGCTGTGGCGAGAAGTGAATACAACCGGCACCGTGCGATTGCGCTCGTTCTATGGTGCGCGGGCACGTCGACTACTACCGGCTTCGGCTGCGGTCGGCGTGATCACGATGGTCGCCTCGGCACTTCTCCTACCCCCCTTGCAGGCGACATCGGTCCTATACGACGGCATTCTCAGTGCGCTGTACGTCAGCAACTACCGATTCATGCAGGAAGACGTCAACTACTTCGGCGCCACCAACGACCTCTCGCCGTCGCCATTCCTGCATTACTGGTCACTGGGCGTCGAAGAGCAGTTCTATTTCGTATGGGCGCCCATGTTTCTCGCTACAGCATGGCTTATCCGGCTGGCGTACCGTGCACGGCCGCGCTCGAGAGCCGCCTTCGCATCGGCCAAACACCCGTATATGGTCACGCTCGCACTTGTGGCTGGCCTGTCTTTCGGGATTTCACTCATCCTCACTGACGCGTCACCTCCCGCAGCCTTCTACTCGTTGCCGACCCGAGCCTGGCAGTTGGCTGTCGGCGGTCTAGTGGCCCTGACGGTCGGCCAGTGGCGCCGACTTTCCACAACGGCCGCTAGCGTAATCGGATGGGCTGGGCTGACACTGATATTGGTGGCCTGCACGTGGTTCGGCCCGACAACACCGTTTCCAGGCACCGCCGCGCTGCTCCCCACGCTCGGTGCTGCGCTAATCATCGGCGCGGGCTGCGCCATCCCTTCACAGGGCTGTGGGCGGCTACTGGGCCTCCAGTGGGTGCGTGCGATCGGCCGCATCTCGTATTCGTGGTATCTGTGGCACTGGCCGGTCTTGGTCTTCGCTCCTTTGGTGGTTGGCCATTCGCTGGGGTTGGTTGCCCGTATGATGGCCGCTCTGCTCGCCGCCGTGTTGGCGTGGCTCACCCTGCGATTCATCGAGAACCCCCTGCGCTTCAACCCAAGCATCCGCAATTCGGCGTGGCGCAGCCTGGCACTGGGCGGTGTAGCCACCACAATCGCGGTCTGCGCCGGCCTTGCGCTAATAAAGGCGGCCCCACCACCGATCGGACGCGGAGTCCCAGTGACACCGTTGGCCGTCTCCACAGCACCGGTACCCGCAGGGTCTGACGCCAACGCCTACAAGATTGCCGTCCGACAGGCGTTCGACCAGGTACAGGCGGTCGTTGCAGTTTCTGCCCACCTCCGAGCCGTACCGTCGAACCTGGATCCCCCGCTCGCCAATGCGGCGCTCGAAGAGAAGAGCGTGTACCTCGACGGCTGCATGCGCGGCTTCTTCCAAACCGGGCATCCTGAGTGCGCTTCGGGCGATATCGCCTCGACCACCACGATCGCTTTGGTGGGCGATTCGCATGCCGCAATGTGGAACCCGGCATTTCAGCAACTCGCCAACCAGCGACGCTGGCGCCTCGAAACCCTCGCCAGAGCTGGCTGCCCATTCCTGGACCTTCCCGTCAACAGCCCTGTCTTACGCAGGGAGTACACCGAATGTCAGCAGTGGCGTACCGAAATCTTCGCCCGACTGCGCGCCGAGCCCCCGCAACTGGTAGTCCTCAGCAATTGGCGCGCCTATGGATCGCCCGAATGGCCGTCCGATTTCACTTCTTACGACCCGGTGTGGCTGGACAGCCTGACGCAGATGGTGCGGGAGCTACGTGCCACTGGGGCACAAGTTCTGGTGCTCGGACCAATCCCGGAACCACAAACAGTCGTGCCAATTTGCGCGTCTGGCCACCTCGATGATGTAACAGCCTGCGCGCCAGCACGGCGGGCCGCCGTCGACACCTCGGGTATCGCGGCGGAGGCCGCGGCAGTCAAAGCGGGTGACGGACAATACGTCGATCTGACGGACCTCTTCTGCACCCCGGAACGCTGTCCGGTGATCATCGGCAACACGCTCGTCTATTTTGACCGAAACCATATGACCCTCGAATACGCACGAGGATTGACTCCGGTTATCGGGGCGCTCACCGACCTCTCACTCGCCCACAGGTGACCGCTTGATTACCTACCCGTGTTCACCGAAATCACGCTCGGGGCTCAATAGACACGACCGATGTGGCAGAACTCTTCGACGAGATCAGCTGCTGCAACGACGCTTTCGGTAGAACTCGTCATTCGAGTCGCGAATTCGCGTGCCCGCGTGAGGTATTGAGGGGATATCACTTTGCGCAGGTCCGTGAGCAATGTGCTCTCGGTAGTCGTCGAAAAGCGTCGACCACTGCCGACCCTCAGCCGTTTGAGCTGAGTTGTACGCAACCACTGATCCGGGAGGGTCCAGAGGCCCACCTGCGGAACTCCCCCCCGTAGGCAAGCGGCGATGGTGCCCGCCCCACTGTGATGCACGACGGCGCGGCACAGCGGGAAGATCTTCGCATAGTTAACTTGACCGACCACCTTGACGTGTTCGGGGTGGGAGAGCGCACCGAAGTCGGTGGAGCCAGCCCCCACCAGAGCGCGTTCGCCCAACTGATCGCAGACGGCGCTGATCATGGCGATCGTGTCGGCTGGGGAGCCGACCGGTACGCTGCCGAATCCGAAGAAGATCGGCGGTGGTCCGCCGCCGATCCACGCTGCGACGTCGTTATCGGAAGCCGTTGGCGACTCCAGCGTCAACGTGCCGACAAACGGCCGGCGGGCGCCCCACTTCGCCCATTCTGCCGCCAGCCCGGGGACGACCACCTCGTCGTAGGCCTGAATCTCCAAGGCGCCCCGCCGCGCGATCCGGTCCGACCAGTGAGTTTTCGCCTTGGGTAGACCCAGCTGACGGCGCTGGGCATCCTCGACCTGTTTGACCGGACCCGCCCACGACATCCGCTCGTAGGCCTTCATTGCTGCGCGGCCAACCGGCGCGGGCAGCAAAGGCAGGACTTGACCGTTGGCCCGCGTCGGGAAAAAGTCAACGGTGACCAGTGGGATGTCGTAATACTCCGCGACATTGGCCGAGAACTGTTCGAAACCGTAGCCGGCCACGATCAGGTCTGCCCCCTCCGTCAACGAGGCGAGGGTCGAGAACGCCTCGTCCGTCCAACACCGGGTGACGATCTCACCGATCTCACGTCCGAGCCTTTCCAGATCCTTTGGCTTGCAGGGGAACCGGAAGAAGCACGTCCAGTAGTCACGTTGTGCGTCCATCATCGCTTGCGAGTCGGTGCCCCAAGCGACTGCGGTGAGTCCGGCCGCCTCGGCGAAGCTGACCACGTTCGGCGGGACCGCGATGGACACGTCATGGCCCCTGCGCAGCAACTCGCGGCCGATAACGATGCTGGGCTCGACATCGCCACGAACGCCGTGGCATGCCAGCACCACCTTCATCGCAGGTTCAGCCTTTCAAGCCCATGCGCACACCCACGGGCGATACCGCCTGGTAGCGCGAGTTATTTGACACATCCGTAGGAATTAAAGCACTCGTGGGGACGCCGGCGCCCTCGACTGCTCATCGGGCGCACACGTTAAGGGACTGACGGGTTGTCGGGCCCGTGATGGTCGGCTTGGCAAAAGCATCCCGTCACCGGGTCAGCGCACCTATAGTGCCAGCGTGCCGCGACAAAACGATCGCTATATCCCGAACCTGTACTCCCGTGATATTAGTGTCTACGAGCCTGAGTATCAGCAATTCATTCGCCAGACGTTGATGGACCTGCGTCGTTGCAAGATTCCAGGTCACACCCTGCTGTGGGAGGCTTCCCAACTCGACGGAGACGGCCTGGTGCTTGACCTGGGAGTGTGGATCGGCTGGTCCACACGGCTGCTGGCCGAGAAGTCCGGTTTCCGCGTGTACGGCTTCGACACCTTCGAAGGACTCGTCGAGGATTGGCAAGTCGACGACGAGAAGCTCGTCAAGGCCGGCGCACTGTCGATTACGGAACCCTTCGCGAAACGCCTCATCGAAGACACCGGCGTCAAGGTAGACAACGGGATTCCGGGTGCGCTGGGCCGCGATGTCGAGTTCATCAAGGGCAGCACCTATGACACGCTGGCACCATTTCTCGATACCCACCCGGGTCCGATTCGACTGTTTCACATGGATTTGGACACCTACGAGAGCTGCCTGCATGCACTGGAAACCTGCAAGGAGCGCTTCACGGTGGGATCGATCTTGGTGTTCGACGAGTACCTGGTGACAAATGGCGAGATGAGGGCGTTCTACGAGTTCCAGCAGAAGTACGGGTTTGCCTTCCGTTATCGGGCGTGGGGACTGGAAATCATGGAAATGAATACCGCCATGGTGACCAATCGTGTCAAGCGCTTCATCCACCGACTGGAATGGTTCCAAGCGCAGCGCTTACTGGGCGAGGGCAGTTATGTGTGGAAGTTGTGGGACAGCCGATTCTGGCGGTTCTGGCTCGGCGCCCCGTGGGGCGATATCCGGTTCATGCTCGGCGCGACCGGCCAGCGCAAGTCGGTGAGTCTGCAGATCACTGATTTGGGGCGACTCGGCGTGTGAATGACGCTCCCGCTACGTTAGCCGCTGTCTGTGATCAGCTCGGCTCCCGGACCGGGAGGCCTGCTGCGCGGTAAACGGCGTCGATGACGGACATGTTCTCGACTGCATCCTGCGGTGTCGTCCGAACCGGTTCCCCGCGCAGCACCGCTGCTGCAAAATTGTCCAGCTGATAGGAGTAGGTGGGCCGGCGCGGGAAGCGCTCCACGCGTCTGCCGTTGGCGGATCGGACCAGGAGCCACGGAAAAAGGTGGGGTGCGGCCGGGCTCAGCACCCGCAGCCTGCCGGCGTCGCCCACGACGCTGGCAGTCGCCCAGAACAAATTCCCCGACCACAGCGCGCAACGGAGCCTACCCGTGTGGCCGGCGGCATACCGCAACTCCGCCGACATGGCCCGATCGACTCGAGGCTTCTGCAACTTCGCTTGTGCCGAAACAACTTCCGGGGTCGCACCGCCGAATGTGCGAGCCATGTTGGCCACATAGCTGCCAGCGTCCATCATCGAGCCGCCAGCGAGTTCGTAGTTGTAGCAGTTGGCGTTGAACGTCGGCAACAAGACACACAAGCTCACGTCTACCCGCTGCAGCGTGCCCAGCTCACCCGAGGCGATGATCTCCTCGACCCGCCGGGTCAACGGGTGATGGCGAAACTGGATGGCCTCCATCACCACCCGGTCGGACTTCGCCGCCAGGTCGGCGATCTCGCGGGCCTCGGCGGCATTGGCGGTAAACGGCTTCTCGCACAACACGTGCTTTCCCGCCGCAAGGGCCGCCTTGGTCCACTTGCCGTGCATGCTGGTCGGCACCAAGACGTAAATGGCGTCCAGGTCGGGGTCCTCGATCAGCGCCTCGTAGCTGCCGTACGCTTTCGCGATGCCGTGCTCGGCGGCGAAGGCCTCCGCGCTCGGCACATCGCGCGACGCCGCCGCCGCCACGACAACGTCATCGTTTGCTTTCGCAGGATTGATGAGCGTCGTCGGCGCGAAGCTCGAAGCACCCAGGATGCCGATCCGTACCGGGCCCGCACTATCGGGCATGGCTTCACTCTCCTATGTCAAGCCGTGCCAATCGGCAAGGCCAATCCGGTTGTTGCAAGGAGGGCCGCAACGAGGCCATGGCGGGCCGCCGGCGTAGGTCCGGTCACCACCACCTGCAACAATCCTCCCCCGCTGCTGACGCGATACTAGAAGACGCCTAACTAGGACACCTGGAATTGACACTATCGTCAGCGGCTCCGAGAGGAGGCATCCAGGCTGACCCTGCTGGTTTACAGATCGGAGTTCAACTGGGCTCACGAACCGGTAGGCCCGCAGCGCGATAGATCGAATCGATGACGGTCATGTTCATGACGGCATCCTCGGGCGTCGTCCGCACCGGCTCTCCCCGCAATACCGCCGCCGCGAATGCATCCAACTGGTAGGCGTAGGTGGGCCGCCGCGGGAAGCGCTCCACTCGGTTGCGGCCATCAGATCGCACCGAGAACCGGTGGAAAACATGGGGCAGCACGGGGTTGATCACTCGCAGCTCGCCGCGATCACCGACGACCTTCACGCTTATCCGCAGCAGATCGGTCGACCACATCGAACAGCGCAGCCAGCCGATATGCCCTTCGGGAAAATGCAATTCGGCCGTCATCGCGCGGTCCACCAATGGGTCGCGCAATTTCGCCTGCGCTGAAATAACTTCCGGGGTGGAACCACCAAAGGTCCGCAACATGTGCACGGCGTAACAGCCGGCATCCATCGTCGCACCGCCGGCGAGTGCATAGTTGTAACGGATGTTCGAAAACCTGGGCAGCGGAAAGCAGAAGGCCACCTCGACCCGTCGAAGCGTACCGAGTTCACCTGATGCGATGATCTCCTCGGCGCGCCTTGCAAAAGGGTGATAGCGGTAATGGAACGCCTCCATCACCACCCGGTCCGTTGTGGCGGCCAACCGCGCGATCTCGCGAGCCTCGGCGGCGTTGGCCGTGAACGGCTTCTCGCACAACACGTGCTTGCCCGCTTCGAGCGCAGTGCGAGTCCACTTGCCGTGCAGGCTGTTTGGTAGTGGGTTGTACACCGCATCCACATCCGGGTCGGCGATCAGCGCCTCATAGCTGCCGTGAACACCGGCGATGCCGTACTTGGCCGCGAACGCCTCAGCCCGCGAGACATCGCGTGCGGCCACAGCCGCGACCACCACTTCTGGGTTGTCCTTCGCGGGACTGATCAGCGCCGCCGGCGTGATCTGAGCTGCCCCCAGGACACCGATACGCAACCGGTCCGCCACTAGAAACTGCCGTCCGCGACGGTCCACAGCCGATGTTGCACCGTTGCTCCTTGCATTTCTATCGCCCTCACGCGGTGGTGTTTCGTGCCGGGCGCTCGGGTGGCCGTGATGAAGGGTACGCCAGCCCGGTGTTACATAGCAGCTCATTACCGATCGCTGCCGTGCTGCTTGGACATAAGCTTTGGCCCGTGTTCGCCGTTGGGCCGTTGGGCCGCGTGAAGTTCCGACGCCACGCGCGCGAAACATCACCTGATGACAGCCCCGCTCGCCCGTTGGTCGTGGTGGTCTCCAACGTCAGCAGCTTCGGTGGCGGCGGCGTCATCGATTTCCGTGACATGTTGTTGGGACTGCGCACAAAGCGGCCCGACCTCGATGTGGTCGCGGTCATCCCCCAACAAGGAGACCTCGCTCGCCGCTGTGCTGACGGGGGCATCTCAACCAAGATCGCCTGGACCCCGTGGTGGGCTTTTGGCAAATGGGGACATTTGCCAGGCATCGACCCACACGCGTTGATCGGCTGGCTGCCCTACACCGTCAGCCTGGTGCCCGGCATCGCCCAAGCGCTGCTGTTTTTCATCCGGCGGCACCCGACGATGGTGCTGACCAACACCATGACCGTCCCCTCACACGCCATCGCCGCCAAAATTCTCGGCATCCCGCATTACTGGATGGTCCGCGAGTTCGGCAGAGACGATCACCGACTGTGGTTTCTGTTCGGCTACCGCAGAACCGTCCGATTGATCGGCCGGCTGTCAGAAGCGGTCATCTGCAACTCACACGCCGTCGAACAGAGCATGCTCGAACAAGACCCCACGATGACAACACACGTGCTCTACCCCGTCGTCGACGCACCACTGGGCATACCGCCGCAGCGCCGACCCAATGAGCGCATGCGCGCCGTCCTCGTCGGCTACTTCTCGGTCGCCAAGGGTCAACACCTAGCCATCGAGGCCATCGCCATCGCCCGAAAAGCCGGTATCGACATCGAGCTAACCCTGGTCGGCGCCGGAAACCAGCAGCCACTGCGCGACCTCGCCCACCGCCTGGACGTCGAGGATCTGGTCACCATCCACGGGCCCACCCACGACGTGACACCGTTCTGGGCCGGTGCCCACATTGGCCTGATGTGCAGCCAAAGCGAGGCATTCGGCCGCGTCACCGTCGAAGCCATGCGAGCCGGACTACCGGTATGTGGAACCAACTCCGGTGGCACCCCAGAAATCGTCAACCCCGGCGTGGCCGGCCTGCTCAGCCCGCCAGGAGACCCCCACGCGCTGGCCGCCAACCTGATGACGCTTGAGGCAGACGAGGACCTGCGCCGCAGCCTGGCCGCAGGTGCGCTGGAAACCTCCCAACGCTTCCAACGCGACCATCACGACGACGCACTCATCACCATCCTTGATTTACCCTGAGGCACAGTTCATTTGGCCGACTATTACGTCGTGTCCATGCCTGGCACCGGGCGTGCCCGACTTGCTACCTGTCGAACTCGAGCAGGGTCAACGTCGCGATTGTCGGCCAGTTTGCGCCAACCCATCGGCGAAGAGGCCGATGAATAGGCAAGCCCTGAGTTTTCGATAACAACGTGTCGAACAGTGGGCCGCGCCCGCGGGGCAGCGGCACATCACGCACTGCCCGCACTCCAGGCACGGTGTCGACCAATCTTGCCAGTTCACGCACGGTGAGACTGAACGGCGTCAGCGGCCAGTCACCGCGCAGTAGCGTCCACAGACGTGGACGGGCGGCCAGCAGCGCTTGCGACTTGGGCGGCAGATCGAACATCATCTGGCCGCCCGGAAATCGGTGCGCGCATTCTTTGATCAACCCCAGCGCCTCGCAGGGCTGGAAGTACGGCAGTAGACCTTCGGCGGTGATGAACACGCCGTCCTGCGGATCCACTCGATCCATCCAGGTGAAATCCAGCACCGACTGAGTGCACGTCGACATTCGCGGCGAATCCGGAAGCAACCGCTGTCGAAGCTCGATGATCGGTGACAGGTCCAAAGTGAGCCAACGAAATTCGTCGCCAACACCGGCAGCGGCAAGGCGCCAGAAACTGGTTTGCATTCCCTCGCCGAGGGCGACCACCGTGGCTTTCGGATGAACAGAGAGGTAGTCGCGGGCCGCATGGTCGAAGGCGAGGGCCCGCAGTGCGAGATCCTGCCGGTCGGCGGAGAGCTTGAACCTGCTGAAATCGTAGTCGAGTGAATCCAGCAAACTAATCGCCATCGGATCATCGATGATCTTGTCGGCCCGCCGCGCTTCGGCCGCGCGACACCACAACGTCACCAGCGCCGTGTCGGGCAGTGGCATGACATCGGTCATCGGGCGGGACTCCTCGGGTTGAACACGCGTGTGGCTCGCCGGGCCTAGGTGCCGGGGTGGCCGTGATGAAGGTTACGCCAACCCGGTGTTGTGTAGCGGCCATTACCGATCATCGCCGTGCGGGTTCGGCATAAGCTTTGGCCCGTGTTCGCCGTTGGGCCGTTGGGCCGCGTGAAGTTCCGGCGTCGCGTGCGCCAGGCATCACCTGATGAGAGCGCGGCTCGTCCGCTGGTCGTGGTGGTCTCCAACGTCAGCAGCTTCGGTGGCGGCGGGGTCATCGGATTCCGTGACATGTTGTTGGGACTGCGCACGAAGCGGCCGGACATCAACTTGGCCGCTGTCATCGGACAGACCGGAGATGTCGCTCGGCGTTGCGCTGAGGACGGCATCTCAACCAAGATCGCCTGGACCCCGTGGTGGGCTTTTGGCAAATGGGGACATTTGCCAGGCATCGACCCACACGCGTTGATCGGCTGGCTGCCCTACACCGTCAGCCTGGTGCCCGGCATCGCCCAAGCGCTGCTGTTTTTCATCCGGCGGCACCCGACGATGGTGCTGACCAACACCATGACCGTCCCCTCACACGCCATCGCCGCCAAAATTCTCGGCATCCCGCATTACTGGATGGTCCGCGAGTTCGGCAGAGACGATCACCGACTGTGGTTTCTGTTCGGCTACCGCAGAACCGTCCGATTGATCGGCCGGCTGTCAGAAGCGGTCATCTGCAACTCACACGCCGTCGAACAGAGCATGCTCGAACAAGACCCCACGATGACAACACACGTGCTCTACCCCGTCGTCGACGCACCACTGGGCATACCGCCGCAGCGCCGACCCAATGAGCGCATGCGCGCCGTCCTCGTCGGCTACTTCTCGGTCGCCAAGGGTCAACACCTAGCCATCGAGGCCATCGCCATCGCCCGAAAAGCCGGTATCGACATCGAGCTAACCCTGGTCGGCGCCGGAAACCAGCAGCCACTGCGCGACCTCGCCCACCGCCTGGACGTCGAGGATCTGGTCACCATCCACGGGCCCACCCACGACGTGACACCGTTCTGGGCCGGTGCCCACATTGGCCTGATGTGCAGCCAAAGCGAGGCATTCGGCCGCGTCACCGTCGAAGCCATGCGAGCCGGACTACCGGTATGTGGAACCAACTCCGGTGGCACCCCAGAAATCGTCAACCCCGGCGTGGCCGGCCTGCTCAGCCCGCCAGGAGACCCCCACGCGCTGGCCGCCAACCTGATGACGCTTGAGGCAGACGAGGACCTGCGCCGCAGCCTGGCCGCAGGTGCGCTGGAAACCTCCCAACGCTTCCAACGCGACCATCACGACGACGCACTCATCACCATCCTCGGCCTGGCTTGAGATGCAGCGTCCGCACGGGTGGCTCGATCGCCCCTTCTGACGACGCCCAGGCTGTTGTGCGGCGACTCGATCGAACTGTCGTCGGCGGGTGAGGAGTTCGGGTCACCAGTCGAATTCGATCTGGGGCCGGTGCTGGTTGTCGTCGAGTCGGAGTCCCCTGGCTCGGCGTCGTCCAGGGCGGCGGGGTCGGCTTCCGCTGAATTCTCGCTGCCCGTTGACGCATCGATCGACACCGCATCGGCGGGCGGATCAGAAGTCTCCGCTTCGACGTCCTCTGTCGACTCGGCTGAAGACCTCACAACGACGGATCCCCCGTCGAGAGGCCCGAAATCCGCAGCGCCCTCGCTATCTGCTGATAAATCCGTCGATATCGAATCAGCAACGGAATCAACGCTTTCTATTTCAATGTCCGCCGGGAGGTGAGGTGTTGACGTCGCGCCTTCTGCGCCAGCGACATCGAGATCGGCGACGACAGGATCCATGCGCGGTCCGCCGACACCGAAGGCGCCGGGTCTACGCGTCCCCAAGGGACGAAATCCGAAGAGCGATTCAATCCCGTTGTCCATCCCGACCGGGATCGCCGCGATGATGTTGCGGGTAAGTCGGATCGGGTTCTCGAAGTAGAAAATGTCGAACGGGGTCGGTGCTCCCGGACTGGCGCTGCGGTCGTAGGCCGACTCGATGATCACGCGAAGTACCGGATCCCACGAGTCGGCCAGTGCATGGCCGATGATCGGAATGTTCTGCACCGGCTTGAGTAGCGGAAGTACATCGGTTGAGATCAAGTAGTAGTGCGTATCGCCATACTGCCCCTGATCGAGCACACCGGGGCCGCTGAGGCTGTGGCCTCCATATGTCGTGTGAAGGAAGATGATTCCCATATATGCGTTCAAACTGGCGAGCAGGTTCAGCGGGTTCAACGGAAAGTCCGAGAAGCCGTCGTACTGCAGCGCGATATCGACTGTCGAATATTGGGTGTCGGTCGGCGCCAGCTGGGTGGTCAATTCGTCGTATCGGCGTCCGAAGAGCAGGTAAGTCACTATTCCCGTCGTGTCTCGCGCCGCCAAACCACCATTCGGACGTGGCCCGCCAATCGTCACGAACGAAACATCCGGCCCTTCCCCCTCAGCGTATTCAGCGGCCAGACGCCTCTTTTCGAGCATTGCGATCGTCGCGCTCTGCGAATAGCCGAAGACCACGAACGCGTCGGATAGGAGCGGCGCCTCGGACCCGATGCCCTGGTTGTAGTGGCAGATACTGGAGGTGAGACAACCGTGGAGCGCCGCCAATCCTTGGGTGACCGACTCCGCGACCGTCAGGCTTCCGTAGTTCGGCCAGTCCTCTTCGGGAGTGATGACCGCAACGCCGTTGTAAGGCCCCTGCGGAATGCCGGTCGGGGCTGATGCCGTCGATGCGGGCGAAATGAAGTTGGTGACGGCCTCGCTCATGTATTGCCGTACGTATGGAACCGTGTCGGGTGGCGTCGATAGCGGATGCCCCGTGCCGCCCATGATGAGAACGGTGGTGCTCGCCAGCGCGACGAAGGCGAAGGTCATGGTCGCGATGAGGACCACGATCGTGGCGACCACCAAAGCTGGGAGGACCGCCATGGCTGCACGGAGGGCGACGCGCATCCTGGGTCTCCTTATCTCACGGAGTCCCCGCTGACTTGCCATCACGCGGAGCAGCGACCATTATGGCGCATTATTGTCGTCAGCGTAAAAATTACCTTCGCTTTTCACCGTCCGCGGAGGCGTTCGGCCGTTGGTGCTGCCCCGACGTTGATACGATCCCGAATCGCCCAGACCAGGCCGATTTTGGTCCATCACGATGAGGAGCGCGATTGTGCCTGATGGCAACTTGTCTGGGCGCGAGGCAGAACGTGTCGACTGGGATGTCATCGTCGTGGGCGCCGGCATGGGTGGCGGCATGCTCGGCCACCGATTGGCCCGCGGAGGCCGGCGGGTGCTGTTCGTCGAAAAGGGGCGCTCGACTCTGCCCGGGACACCGGGAACGATCCGCTCGGCGATGCCCGAAATGGCCGAGCCACAGGCCTCCCGGTCGAAGAACACCTACTTCGACACCCTGGCCCGAGGCGGACGCAGTACCGACGAGATTACAGACATCAGCGGCCGCTTCCCGAAACGGTTCGTGCCCTTCATCGGCAGTGGGACCGGCGGATCGTCGGCTCTCTACGGCATGGTGTGCGAACGGTTCTTCGCCGACGATTTCAGTCCTCGCCAGCACTTCACCAAACCCGGCGAATCCACTGTGCCCGAGGCCTGGCCGATCTCATACGAACAGTTGGCCCCCTGGTATTCGGAGGCCGAGAAGCTGCTCGGAGTGCGGGGCCAACGGGACCCGTTACGACCTGAGGTCGCTGATGTCGGCCTACCGGCCGGACCACCCTTTTCCGTAGACAACCAACCACTGGTCAACTACTTGACCGGGCGGGGACTGCACCCCTACCGCCTTCCGATGGCCTGTGACTACACCGACGACTGCCCGACCTGTCAGGCCTATCTCTGCCCGAAGCAGTGCAAGAACGACGGCGCCCGAAGCGGTGTCTTGCCCGCCGTCACCGAGTACGGCGCGCAACTGCTCGCCGAATGCCGAGTCGTGCGACTCGAGGCTGACCGAGCCCGGGTGCAACGGGTGATCTGTCAGCGCCGCTCCGACATGCTCGCGCTGAAGGCAAAGGTGGTGGTGTTGGCCGCAGGCGCCCTGGCCACTCCCGTGTTATTGCTCAACTCACGCTCCGGCGATTGGCCGCGTGGGCTGGCCAACGGCTCAGACATGGTGGGCCGCAACCTGATGCGTCATCTGATGGACTGGATCGAGGTGTGGCCGGACCGAGGCAGCAAGATTACCGCCGAGAACAAGGAAGTCGGATTCAACGACTTCTATTTCATCGAAGGCGAGAAGTACGGAACGGTGCAGTCAGCCGGTTCGATGGCTTCGTTGGCGCCCCTTGACATGATGATGAACCAACCCCAATGGGCATCGAAGGCACTTCGTGCCACGGGCGCGGCCGTGCGGCCGATCTACGATTTGCTCCTCAACGGCGGACTGATACTTGTCGCGATGATGGAGGACCTGCCGTATCTCGACAACCGTGTGCTGCCGAGCGACCAGCCCGCTTTCGACGGACGTCAGCGTCTACGCCTCCAGTACCGCTTTCACCCCAGTGAAATCGAGCGCCGCAAGGTATTCCTGCGCCAGATCAAAGAGCTGCTACAGCCGTTCCGCACCCTGACCCTGCGCCAAGGCGACAATAACCAAACCCTCGGGCACGTGTGCGGTACGTGCCGCTTCGGCACCGATCCGGCGACCAGCGTGCTGGACCCGCAAAACCGTGCACACGAAGTGGACAACCTCTACGTGGTGGACGCATCGTTCTTCCCGTCCAGCACCGGTCTCAACCCGAGTCTGACCGTCGCCGCCAATGCCCTGCGGGTCGCAGAACATATCGACGCCGCGCACTTCGCCACGTAACCAATCATTGGCTGCATTCGCCAGGGGGAGCGCGGATAGCATCGCGAACGTGGATCTGTTCGTTCGCGAATCCGGTTCGGTGCATGCCCCCGCCATCGTCTTCCTGCACGGCGGGCTCATGAGCGGCTGGACCTGGAATCCTGTGGTCGAACGATTGCAGCAATACCATTGTCTGGTACCGGATCTGCCTCAGTACGGCAGAAGCTTCCACCAGGGTCCCTTCGAGATGGGCCGCGCCGCCGACGCGGTTGCAGAAATCATCCGGAGCCGGGTCAGGACCGGACGAGCACACCTGGTCGGCTTCTCGCTCGGCGCCCAAGTGGGTGTACAGCTGCTGGCGACCGCGCCGCAGATCGTCGACCGAGCGGTGCTCACCAGTACCTTCGTCAATACGATGCCGGCGGTGCAGCTCACGCGGCGCCTGGCGGGGCTGCTCGCCCGCACCACCCTGTTCCGGTGGGCGTTGATCACCCGCCATTGGGATAACCACCTCGCCGCGCAGAACCCCGTCTACCGGGATGACTCACGTCATGTCTCCGGCACGCAGCTGGCCCATATCGCAGTGGCCTCCTCAGGGTTCACTCTTCCTGAGGGACTCGACACCTCACCCATACCTGCGCTATTCGTAACCGGCGGCAAGGAGTTGCCGTTCCTTCGTCACTGGTCGGCAGTGCTTGCGCAGTCGATGCCCAACGCGCTGGACAGAATCGCAGTCGGCATGGCCCACGATTGGCCGCTGAGCCATCCTGATCTCTTCGCCCGCGCCGTCGAAGCGTGGCTCAACCAGACCGACCTGCCCGCCGAGATCGAGCCGCCGACCTCCCGCAGGCGCATCTGTTCTGGAACCCGAAGCCTTCCAGAGGGTTAGCGTTTATGCCGGCTCGCGAACCGGAAGGCCCGCGGCACGATAGATCGCATCGATCACGGTCATGTTCTCGACGGCTTCTGCAGCCGTGGTCTTCACCGGCTCGCCGCGCAGAACCGCCGCCGCGAACGCATCCAATTGGTAGTCGTACGTGGTGCGTGCCCGAAAGAAGCGTTCCACGCGGTGGCCGTCGGCAGACCGCACCGAGAACTGCTGAAACGGAATGACCGGGTGGAGCCGCAACTCACCTCGATCACCCACCACCCTGGCCGTGACGTGCGGCGGATCCGTCGACCACAGGGAACAGCGGAGCCGGCCGGTGTGTCCGTCAGCGAACCGCAACTCGGCCGTCATCGCGCGATCCACCCGAGGCCCGCGCAGTTTTGCTTGTGCTGAAACAACTTCCGGTGTCGAACCGCCGAAGGTGCGCAGCATGTCGACCACATAACTGCCGAGATCCATCAGGGCGCCACCACCGAGGGCGTAGTTGTAGGCGTTCGACGAGAACCGCGGCACCCAAAAGCAGTCAGCCGCCTCCACCCGCTGCAGTGTGCCCAGCTCACCCGACGCGATGATCTGTTCGACGCGCGCCGCAAAGGGGTGGTAGCGGTAGTGAAAGGCCTCCATCACCACCCGGTCCGATTTGGCCGCCAGCTCGGCGATCTCCAAAGCCTCGGTTGCGTTGGCGGTAAAGGGCTTCTCACACAAGACGTGCTTACCCGCCTCGAGCGCAGCTCGAGTCCACCTGCCATGCAACGCATTCGGCAATGGGTTGTACACCGCATCCACATCGGGATCGCTGATCAAAGCCTCGTAGCTGGCGTGCACCCGAGCGATGCCATGTTTGGTCGCAAACGCCTCAGCACGCGATACGGCACGGGCAGCCACCGCGGCGACGACGACCTCTTCGTTGCGCTTGGCCGGCTTGATCAGCGCCGCGGGTGCGATGCGGGCCGTCCCCAGAATGCCGATCCGTACCGGGGCCTTGCCGTCACGCATACGCACACTGTGCAGGTGTAACCGACCACGTACGAACTACTTGCGCCAAAACACGCCCGTTCCATCGATGTCGGTGATTTCGGCGGATATTCCATGCTTTTCGCGGTAGTCGGTGACGGCTTTCTCACAGGCCTTCACCGCCAGGTAGTCGTCGACGATGCAGAAGCCGCCCGGTGACAGCCGCGGGTACAGCGCATCGAGGGCCTGGATCGTGGACTCATAGAGATCGCCATCGAGGCGCAACACCGCGATGCGTTCGATCGGTGCGTCGTGCAGGGTGTCCTTGAACCAGCCTGGGAGGAAACGGACTTGGTCATCGAGCAACCCGTAACGCTCGAAGTTGGCCCTGACCTCCGCCTCGGACACCCCCAAGATGCCGGCAACGAACTCTGCCCTGATCCCTTTGTCCGCCTTGTAATTCACGGTGTCAGAGCGGGGCACCCCCTGGAAGGAATCACACAACCACACATTGCGCGTCGTATCGCCATATGCCGCCAACACCGCCCGCATCAAAATGCATGCGCCGCCGCGCCACACTCCGGTCTCGACGAGATCACCGGGGATGTCCTCGGCCAACACGGTCTCCACGCAATGCTGCAGGCTGGTCAGCCTTTTCATGCCGATCATCGTCTCGGCCTCAGGCGGCCAGTCCAGACCGGATTCGCGCAGGTGTTGATCGCGCAGACCCGCACCCCTGAGCTTGGGGGCCACGGTGTTGACCGTCTTGAGCAGCAGACGTCGCCGCAGCGGCCAGTCCGATGGCGTGCGCTCGTGCATCCCGAACCGGGTCAGGTTGCGTCGAAGCAGATCCAGGTACAGCGCGCGCACGTCGTAGTCGGTGATGGTCACAATGGCCTAACCTCGCACTTCAGCATTTTCGCGCTGAGTCTAGACTTACACTGCCGTCAATATTTGTAAATTCCTGGATCAACTCGTGCCGCGGAGCGCACGCCTGCGTTGCGCGAAATTTTCGACCAGGTCGGCGGCGTTCGCGACACTGTCGGCCGGTGACGACATGCGGGCCCCGACCTGGCGGGCCCGGTCGAGATATTCGGGCGTGAGGATGGTCCGCAGATCAGCGGCCAGCGTCTTTTCGGTAGCGGCCGAAAAGCGCCGCGACGTGCCGACCTTCAGCTTCTTGACCGCGGCTCCCCAGATGAACTGCACGTCGGCCATCCAGAGAACCAGGGTGGGAACTCCGGCGCGCAACCCGGCCGCGGTGGTGCCCGCGCCGCCATGGTGCACGACGGCCCGGCAGGCCGGAAACACCGTCGCATAATTCACCGCGCCCACCACCTTGACGTGGTCGAACTGTGGGACGTCGCTGAAGTCGCTCCAGCCCGCGCACACCAACGCCCGCTCCCCCACCTGCGCGCAGGCGCCCGCGATCATCGCGACCATATCGGCGGGCGACTCCACCGGGATGCTGCCGAACCCGAAGCAGATCGGCGGCGTCCCCTCGGCAATCCAGGACATGACGTCGTCGTCTGCTGTCGTCGCCAACTCCAGCGTCAGCGTGCCGACAAAGGGACGTTGGCCGTTCCATTTCGCCCACTCGGCCGCCAGCCCGGGGAAACACACCTCGTCGTAAGCCTGGATTTCCAGCAGTTTCCGTTCGGCGATTCGACTCGGAACGGGCCCGGTCGCCGGTGGCAGACCCAACTCACGGCGCTGCGCGCCGACGGCTCTTTTCACCCCACGCCAGATCAGCCACTCGTAGGTTCTCATCGCCGAACGGATCAGCGGCTTGGGCAGATTCGGTACCAGCCGGCCGTTCACCCGCATCGGAAACCACAAGACCGTCGCCAACGCAGTACCGCAGTACTCCGCGACGTCGAACGCGAGTTCCTCATAGCTGATCCCGGTGACCAGCAGATCGGCCCCGTCCGTCTCCGATATCAGGGTCTTGGTCATTTCGCCCCAGGCCCGGATACCGGGCTCGCGGGATTCGCGTAGGTACTTCCGCACGTCGCGGACTTTCCAGAAGTTGCGAAAGAAGTAGCCCCAGAAGTCACGGGTGTCTTCCAGCCACGCCTGCGTATCGGGTCCGTACGGGACCGCGGAAAGCCCGACCGACTCGGCTGAGCCGATCAGGTCGGGTGGGACGGCCATCTGCACCTCGTGACCGCGGCGCCGCAGCTCGCGGCCGACGGCGATACCGGGTTCGACGTCGCCTCGAGTTCCATAGAACGCCAGCACGAACTTCATCGGATGGCCCGGCCCTCCAGTTTTGTCCGCAGCGATTGAGCACTACGGAAACCGCCCAGAGTGTAAACCCCCGTCGGCTACTCTGACGCCCGTGTCAAATATCTTCGATCCGTCGATACCCACGCCGTAGCGGGTGCGACGCGCGACCCCTGTGCCATCGGAGGCTCAGCAGTGACTACTCAGGACCCCGTCCGCACATCCACCGACGTGCGACCCGACAACCGGCTCGCATTTATGGACCAGGCGTTCTACGCGGGACATCGCGCCAGCGGCCAGCAGGAAGTCATGCAGGTGGCGTGGCTCTATGACCGCGCCATCGACCTCGATGGGCTGAGACGGTTTCACGAGACCATGAGCCGCTCGTTGTGGGGTCGACTCATCGAACGGCCGCCGCTACCGTTCGCCCGGTACCGGTGGGTCGCCGAGTTGCGGCCGGCGCCGATCCACATCGCAGCGACTCCTCGTCCCCGCGCCGAACTCGGCGACTGGTTCGACGAACGCGCACGGGTGCCCGTCGACCCCGAGCTGGGGCCCGCCTGGCATATCGGTGTCCTTCCGCTGACCGACGGCTCGACCGCGATTACCGGGGTGATCTCCCACTACATACTCGACGGCCTCGGCAGCGTCGTCGAAGTAGCCAAGGCGATCATGGGCTTCGCCCGCGATCACGGCTACCCTCCGCCGCGCTCCCGCACAACAATGCGCGCATTGGTTCAAGATGCCGGCCAGACTGCCCGTGACACACCTGAGGTGGCCCGGGCTTTGGTGGCCGCGGCCAAAGAGGCGCGGCGACGCCAGAACGACGACGCCCGAAAGGCGACCAAACCGGCAGCCGTCCGGCACGGAGAAGAACGCCAGGTCACGGTGCCCGGCGTCTGGATCTTGATCGACTCGGAGACTTGGGATGCCCGCGCGAAAGCGCTTGGCGGGGCAAGCAACACGCTGGCGACCGGGTTGGCAGCCAAACTCGGGGAGCGCCTGGGCCGACGGCATCGTGATGGCAGCGTCAAGATGCAGATCATCGTCAGCGACCGCACCGAGGACGATACGCGTGCTGTTGCGGTGTCCTTTGCCCGAGCGAGCATCGACCCGGCGCACGTGACGACGGATCTGGGCCCTGCCCGCAGCGCAATAAAGGAAGCGCTGAACACCCTGCGAGACACTCCGGACGAAGCATCGCCGCTTCTTCCGCTCACCCCGTTCACACCACGGCGGACGTGGAAGCAACTGATGGATTGGGCGATGGACGATCCCGACCAGCCGGCGGTGATTTCCAATTTCGGCGACGTCGGCTCCGCGGTGACCTGTCCGGACGGCACCCAGTGCCAGTCCGCCTGGGCTCGGGGCACGAACCAATACATCACCGAGGAGCGACTTGAGCGAACCGGTGGACAATTGCAGGTATTGTTCGGCCGGTTACCGACGGTCAGCAAGATCTCGATGAGCATCCAGGCCTACCAACCCGGTGGCGTAACCACGAAGACAGCGTTGCGGGAGCTGGTAGAGAGCACGCTGGCCGAGTTCAACCTATCTGGCGAGATCGACTAACCGACAGATGGCGGACAGGCTTCACCCGGCGGCCAGCGCCGCGACCCTGCGTAGACCACCGCCCTCAAGGGCGGCCACTCCGCTGATCGGCATATTTGCTGACACCTACGCCGCAACGGCCCCGGCCGGAGCCGCAAGCATCGCAGATCCCCGATGCTTCGCACGATGATGCTTTACGATTCGTTACGTATCCGTCAATATGGAGGCCGCCTCCATGATGGCTGGCCCCCGGGGATGGGCCGCCGTCTTCGAGTCGGTGACCTACGAGGTAGACCGCTGTTCGGTTGGCATGGCCCCTAGGGCGAAACCGTCGGAAGGGGAAAGGAATGGGTGCGGTGGTCGACGGCAGTGCACACGACGTTGAGCCAGCGCGCTCCGACGTCGCGGTCGAGGACGGCCCGGACGTCGACCGCCCCCGTCGGCGCGGCTTCCTTCGCCGGCGGTCACGTCAGCCTTTGCCTGCAGCTGGTACCACGGTGCGGGCTCGTAGGAAGCGCCGCACCCCGGCATCCGCGGCGTTCCGCCTTTTCCGGCGGGTATGGCTTCCGCTGGTCGTGGTGGCCGTGGTCATCGCTGGCGGGTTCGCGGTATCGCGGCTGCACAACATCTTCGGAACTGTGAACGCGTTGTCATACGGCGACACCAAAGTCGACGACGAGACCCCCATCAATCCGAAGTACTTGCGGTACGAGATCTTTGGACCCCCCGGCACGGTGGCCCAGATCAGCTATTTCGACGAGAACGGCAACCCGAAGTTCATCAGGGATGTGCCATTGCCGTGGTCGCACGAGTTCCCGATCACCACGGCAGCCGGTGTCGGCAGTATCGCGGCCAATGGCGATAGCGAAAGTCTGGGCTGTCGAATCCTGGTGGACAACGTCGTCAAATCCGAGAACATCAAGCAGCACGCGGTCAGTACCTTCACCAGCTGCATGCTGAAGGCCGCATGAGCAATCATCAGCTGCACAACCCTCGGCCGTTGGCAGCGCAGACGATCCGGCGATTCGCGGTGCCAATCATCTTGGCGTGGTTGGTGATTGTCGCCATCTTGACCGTCGCCGTTCCGACGCTGGAGGAAGTCGAACAGCGGCAAGCACAATCGCTGAACCCCACCGATGCGCCGTCGTTTCAGGCTGCCGAGCGGATGAGCGAAGCCTTCAACTCACCTGACTCCGGCGGCGCGGTGATCATCGTCCTGGAAGGCGAGCAGCCCCTGGGTCAGGATGCGCACCGGTACTACGAGCAATTGATCACTGCGCTGCGTGCCGATACCGAGCATGTGCAGTCCGTACAAGACTTCTGGGGCGACGAACTCACCAGGGGCGCCGCCCAAAGCAGTGACGGCAAGGCCGCGTATGTCCAAATAAGCCTCGTCGGAACCCATAACGACCAGGCCTCCACCATTGAATCGGTGACAGCCGTTCGCGACATCGTCGAACGGATACAACCGCCGCCGGGCGTCGCGGCATATGTCACCGGCCCTTCGGCGGTGGCCGCCGATATCAGCGCCAGCGGCAACAGGACGGTAATCCTGATCACGGTGGTGAGCATCGCCGTGATTCTCGTGATGCTGCTTTTCGTATACCGTTCTGTCGCTACCGTTTTGCTCCTGCTAGCCGTGGTCGGGATACAACTGCAGACCGCCCGGGGAGTGGTCGCGTTCCTCGGCGTACACGACGTCATCGGCCTGACAACTTTCGGCGTGAACCTGCTGGTGGCCTTGTGCATCGCGGCGGGGACCGATTACGGGATATTTTTCTTCGGGCGATACCAGGAGGCGCGGCAGGCGGGCCAGGATCGTGAAACCGCCTTCTACACCACCTATCTCGGGGTCGCCAAGGTGGTGTTGGCGTCCGGTTTGACGATCGCGGGCGCACTCTACTGTCTGAGTTTCACCCGGCTGCGGTTCTTCAGTCTCTTGGCGCTGCCCTGTGCGGTGGGCGTGTTGGTCGCGATCGTCGTCGCACTCACGCTTTTCCCCGCGGTCATCACCGTCGGAAGCCGGTTTGGTCTACTCGACCCCAAGCGGCATCTCAACCACCACGGGTGGCGGCGGATCGGAACGGCGATCGTACGTTGGCCGGCCCCGATCCTCACCGCCACGATGGCGGTCACGCTGGTCGGGCTGCTGGTGCTGCCGGGCTTCAAACCGAGCTACAACGATCAGAAGTATCTTCCGAAGGACATTCCGGCCAATCAGGGAATGACGGCCGCGGCGCGACATTTCCCCGAGTCGGTGATGATGGCGCCCGAGATGTTGATGGTCGAGACCGATCGAGACCTTCGTAATCCCACCGACTTTCTGGTGTTGAACAAACTCGCCAAGGCCGTCCTCGCCGTGCCGGGCGTATCGAAGGTGCAGGCGGTGACCCGACCCGAGGGCACCCCAATCCCGCACACCACGATCCCGTACATGCTCAGCATGCAGCAGGCCGGTCAGCAGCAGTACATGGCCTTTCAGAAGACCCAGATGGAGCAGATCCTCGAGCAGGCCCGCATGCTCGACGAAGCGATCAAGATCATGCGACATATGCAAGGCTTGATGGGCCAAATGGTCTCGCTCATGCATGACATGACCGCCAAAACCCATGAAGTGCAGGAGATCACTGAAGAACTGCGTGACAACATTGCCAATTTCGACGACTTCTTCAGGCCGATCCGCAACTACTTCTACTGGGAACCGCACTGCTTCAACATCCCCATTTGTTGGTCGCTGAGAAGCATTTTCGACGTGATCGACGGTGTCGATGTGCTCACCGAAAAGCTGGACGCCTTGGTGGTGAACCTCGACAAGATCGACGTGCTGATGCCGCAGATGCTCGTCCAGTTCCCCCAGATGATCGCGATCATGGAAAGCATGCGGGCGATGATGATGAGCATGCACGCCACCATGTCCGGCGTCTTCGGTCAGATGGACGAGGCCAACGTCGATCCGACCGCCATGGGCAAATCATTCGACGCGTCGATGAACGACGATTCGTTCTACATCCCCGCAGACCTCTTCAAAAATGCAGACTTCAAACGGATCATCGACATCTTCATCTCGCCGGACGGTAAGTCCGTGCGAATGTTCATCACCCAAAAGGATGACCCGGCTTCACCGGAGGGCATCGCGCGGGTCGATGCGATCGAAACTGCCGCCGAGGAGGCGCTCAAAGGGACTCCGCTGGAGGGCTCTCCCATTTATCTGAGCGGAACTGCGGCGATGACCAAGGACATCGTCGTCGGGTCTCAATTCGATTTGATGATCGCGGTGGTCGCGGCGATCTGCCTGATTTTCATCGTCATGCTGATCATGACGAGAAGTGTTGTGGCCGCGATAGTTATCGTCGGCACGGTGCTGGTTTCGCTTGGCGCGGCATTCGGGGTGTCGGTGTTTGTCTGGCAGTATCTGCTCGGCATACCGATTCACTGGGCCGTCCTGGTGATGGCGGTGATCGTGCTGCTGGCGGTGGGCTCCGATTACAACTTGTTGCTCGTCGCGCGAATCAAAGACGAACTGGGCGCCGGCATCAACACCGCGATCATCCGCGCGATGGGCGGCACCGGGAAGGTCGTGACCACCGCCGGCCTGGTGTTCGCCGCCACGATGGGCTCGATGGCGATCAGCGACCTGCTCAGCATCGGTCAAATCGGTACGACGATCGGCCTGGGTCTGCTGTTCGACACGTTGGTCGTGCGCGCGTTCATGACACCGTCGATCGCCGCGCTGTTGGGACGGTGGTTCTGGTGGCCGCAGCGGGTGCGGCCGCGCCCCGCGAGCTCGCTACTCCGGGACACCGGTCCCCGCCCGCTGGTGCGGGCACTGCTACAAAGTCCGCCGCCGGAGGGCGCCGACTTCACAGCGCCTGCCGGCAGGGCCGGCGACCACCGTGGCAACGGACGATAGCGATAGCGCCGACCGTTGCTGCCTGTTAACGACCGCATGAGCATCGAGCACCGCCGACATCCGTTGATGGCTCGGATGATCCGCAAGTTCGCGCCGCTCATCATCCTGGCGTGGGTGGCGCTGACGCTGCTGGTGACCTTTGCGGTGCCGTCGCTCGAGCAGGTCGGCAGGCAGCAGGCGGTGCCGATGAGCCCACGCGATGCGCCGGCGGTTGAGGCGATGGTCCGCATGGGCCAGGTCTTCCAGGAGTCCGATTCGGACAGTATGGCGATGATCGTGGTTGAGGGTCAGCAGCCTCTCGGCGACGATGTCCGCCCCTACTACGACGGGCTGATTCGTGACCTCAGAAACGATCCGCACATTCAGCATGTGCAGGATCTCTGGGGAGATCGGCTCACCGCGGCCGGCGCGCAAAGCCCCGACGGTCGGGCTGTCTATGTGCAGTTGAACCTCGAGGGCGACCAGGGCACGCCGACGTCGCAAGAGTCCGTGGAAGCGGTTCGCGAGATCGTCGATCGGACGTCGCCGCCGCCCGGTGTCGAGGTCTACGTCACGGGCTCGGCGGCGCTCGTCGGGGACATGACGCATAGCGGCGAGAGATCCATACTCAGGTTGACCCTGATCGGGGCCTTGGCCATCTTCGTGGTGCTGCTCATCGTCTACCGTTCGGTCGCCACGGTCGTCCTGTTGTTGTTCACGGTCGGAATAGAGGTATTTTCCGCGCGCGGAATCGTCGCGTTCATCGGACACATCGATCTCGTTCTGCTGTCGACTTTTGCCGTTCACATGCTGGTGGCACTTGCGATGGCGGCCGGAACCGATTACGGCATCTTCTTTTTCGGCCGGTATCAAGAGGCGCGTCAAGCCGGCCAGGACCGCGAAACCGCTTTCTACACCACCTATCGCAGCGTGGCCCATGTGGTCCTGGGTTCCGGTCTGACCATCGCCGGCGCCCTACTGTGTCTGAGCTTCACCCGGATGTCGATTTTCCAGACCGTTGGCGTGCCCTGCGCGGTCGGTATGGTCGTCGCGGTCGTCATCGCGCTCACGCTGGTACCAGCGGTTCTGACCGTCGGCAGCCGGTTCGGGCTGTTCGACCCAAAGCGCAGGATCGGTACCCGCCGGTGGCGCCGCGTCGGTACCGCCATCGTTCGCTGGCCGGGGCCCATTCTCGTTGCGACACTGGCCGTCACATTGGTGGGCCTGGTTGCACTGCCCGGTTACCAAACGAGCTATGACGACCGCAAATACCTACCTGAAGACGTTCCGGCCAATCTGGGCTACGCCGCCGCTGATCGTCATTTCTCCCAGTCGCGAATGATGCCCGATATTCTGATGATCGAATCCGATCACGATATGCGTAACCCGGATGATTTCATGGTCCTGCACAAGCTGGCCAAAGGAATTTTTCAAGTCCCGGGAGTTTCCCGCGTGCAGGGCATCACCCGCCCCGAGGGCACACCGATCGAACGTACTTCGATTCCGTTCTTGATCAGCATGCAGAACGCGGGCCAAGTCCAGATGATGAAGCACATGCGCGACCGTGTCGACGACATGCTCGAGCAGGCGCACATGATGGACAAACAGATCGCCGTGACGAAGAAGATCTACGACATCCAGGCGCAAATGACCGAGATCACCCACGACACCGTCGTCGTCACGAAGGACATGACAGTGGTGGTCGCCGATCTCAGAGATCACGTCGCAGACTTCGACGACTTCTTCAGGCCGCTTCGTAATTACCTCTACTGGGAGCCGCACTGCTTCAACATCCCGATTTGTTGGGCGCTCAGAAGCATTTTCGACGGGCTCGATACGGTCGACACGCTGACCGGCAAGATGCAGGACCTGGTGCTGGACCTGGAACAGATGGACGTCCTGATGCCGCAGCTGCTCGAACCGATGCCCCGCATGATCGAGATCATGACCGCCATGCGGGACATGTTGCTGACGATGCACAGCACCATGGCTGGGCTTTTCGACGTGTTGAACGAATCGAACGAAGACGCCACCGCCATGGGTCAGGCGTTCGACGCCGCCAACAACGACGATTCGTTCTATCTGCCGCCGGAGGTCTTCGCAAACCCGGACTTCCAGCGCGCGATGAACTCGTTCCTGTCGCCCGACGGGAAATCGGCACGGTTCATCATTTCCCACAAGGGCGACCCCGGGGCCCCCGAGAGCATTGCGAATATCGACCAGATCAGAATGGCGGCCGAGGAGGCGCTCAAGACGACGCCTTTACAAGGTGCCGACATCTATATCGCGGGCGCGGCGTCGACGTTCCAGGATCTGCGCGACGGGTCAAAATACGACCTGTACATCGCGGCGGTGAGCGCGCTTTGTCTGATCTTCATCATCATGCTCGTGATCACCCGCAGCATCATCGCCGCCCTGACCATCGTCGGGACTGTGGCCCTTTCGCTGGGCGCATCGTTCGGGCTGGCCGTGCTGATCTGGCAGTACATCCTGGGCATCAACTTGCACTGGATGGTGCTGCCGATGGCCGTGATCGTTCTGCTGGGCGTCGGTTCCGACTACAACCTGCTGCTGGTGTCCCGGATGAAGGAAGAGATCGGCGCCGGGATCAACACCGGCATCATCCGCGCGATGGGCGGCACAGGCAAAGTCGTCACGAACGCCGGCCTGGTGTTCGCGTTCACGATGGGCGCGATGGTGTTCAGCGATCTGCGGATCATCGGCCAGGTCGGCACCACGATCGCGCTGGGCCTGCTTTTCGACACGTTGGTGGTGCGCGCGTTCCTGACACCGTCGATCGCCGCGCTGCTCGGACGTTGGTTCTGGTGGCCACAGGTGGTCCGTCCCCGACCGGCCAGCCGGATGCTTCGCTCCGTCGCGCCGCGCCCCGTGGCACGCGCCTTGCTGTTGCCGCAGGACCAACACGACGCAGTTACAGACAAGCTTCAGGTTGTAAACCAAGGGTCCTCGGCCCGATAGCCGCTTTTTAGGGCCCAGACCTAGCTATCGTGGGTGTTTTTAGGATATTGTCCGCAAAGTAAATTAAGTCCAGAAACGGGGCCCAGACCTGTGCGTCGCGACACTGAGGTTCCGCACTGGCAATGTCCTACGAGCGACTAGGGTTGCGATGGCTAAGCACCGAGCGAAAAAGAACGGCGCGTTGGTCGGCGCGATGGCCGTCTCCACCGCGCTTGCGACCGGCACGTTCAGCGGGGTCCCGGCCGCCAACGCAACCTGCTTCTCGGCCTTCGGCCTGAACAACGGCAACGGTTGCTCGAGCAACATCACGACGATCGCGATCGCCATCGGCCCTGGCGCCACCGCGAATGCCTCACTGGGATTCTTCAGCAGCGCCGTGGCAATCGGCCGCGGCGCCAACGCCACGGCTGCGCTGAGCGCCTTCACCGCCGCGACCGCGTTCGGCGACAACGCGACCGCAGCGGCGATGTTCTCGTTCCTGGGGATAACAACGCAGATCGGCTCCGGTACCGCTTCATCGATCGGCGGACCCAATATCGTCATCAGCGCCTCCCCGATTGGAAGCGCGCCCGCTAACGCCGGCGCCTCGGGCGGCGGCAATCTCGTCTTGCAATTAGGCCCGGGCAGCGCCTCAGCGATCGGTGTCGGCAACGCCGCGATCGGTATCTCACCCTGGGGCAACGGCGCGCAGACCACTGTCGCGGGTTTCATCGGCACTGCCGCGATCAACCTGTACAGCAACGCCTACGCCGCCGCACAAGGGTTCCTCGCCCTGGCCGTGAACGTCCTCGATTACACGCTGTGGCCGTTCCAACCGCTGGCCCAAGCGCTCAATTGGATCGCCAACGGGATCACCAATATCCTGCGCGCCATCGGTGTTCTTCCGACGCCAGCGCCAGCTCCCGACCCAGAGCCCGAACCCGAACCCGAACCAGGGCCGGAACCGGATCCGGGGGCTGCGCTGATGGCGGCCGACACCGCAGGTCCCGAAGAACTACCTGGATTCGTCGCCGCGCTGCACGCCGCCGAGGCCGAAGAGCAACCCGCCGAAGCCGAGGTGGTCGCCGAGACGCCCACCGAAGAAATACCAACCGACGACGACACGGACGTCGACGCGGAGGTGGACGTCGAGGACGTAGTCGACGCCGACGAGGACGCGGACGTCGACGCCGACGAGGACGCGGAGGCGGAGGCGGACACCGACACCGACACCGACACCGACACCGACACCGACACCGACACGACGGGCCAGAACGTCACCCCGGGCGTCAAGAACGATGACGACGGATCAGAAGGCGCGACAGCCGGATCCACGGTGACGTCGAGTACCGCCGGAACCGACACCGGCAGCGGCGATTCCAACGATTCCGGTGACTCCGACAAGGCGGCCGCATAGCCGACCGTTCACTGTGGACGACGAAAAGATGACGCGATGAGAGGAATCATCCTCGCGGGTGGCTCTGGCACGCGGCTGCATCCGATCACGCTTGGGGTGTCCAAGCAGCTGATCCCCGTGTACGACAAGCCGATGATCTACTACCCGCTCTCCACGCTGATGTTGGCGGGTATCCGCGACATCCTGGTGATCACGACACCGCACGACGCGGAGAGTTTCGAGCGGCTGCTGGGTGACGGCTCACGGTTCGGGATATCGATCACCTTCGCCCAACAACCCTCACCCGACGGGCTGGCCCAGGCCTTCACCATCGGCGAGGATTTCATCGGGGCCGACAAGGTGGCACTGATTCTCGGTGACAACCTCTTGTACGGGCCGGGCATGGGCACCCAACTGCGGCGCTTCGACAACGTCGACGGCGGAACGATATTCGCTTACTGGGTCAGCGAGCCGTCCGCGTACGGCGTCGTGGAGTTCGACGCCGGCGGAACGGTGGTGTCGCTTGAGGAAAAGCCCAAACAACCCAAGAGCAATTACGCGGTGCCGGGGCTGTACTTCTATGACAACGATGTCGTGGCGATCGCGAAGAACCTCGCCCCCAGTGAGCGTGGTGAATACGAGATCACCGACGTCAACCGCGCCTACCTCGAGCAAGGCCGCTTGCGCGTGCAGGTGCTGCCGCGCGGAACCGCATGGCTGGACACCGGAACCTTCGACCAGATGACCGACGCCGCCGACTACGTGCGCACAATCGAGCGACGTACCGGGCTGAAGATCGGGGTGCCCGAGGAAATCGCTTGGCGCCAAGGCTTTCTCACCGACGATGAGTTGTGTGAACGGGCCATGAGCTTGGTCAAGTCCGGCTATGGGACGTATCTTCTGGATCTTCTCGAAAGAGGCTTTTAGTGGCTCGGTACCTCGTCACCGGCGGCGCAGGCTTCATCGGATCCAACTTCGTGCATTACCTGATCGACCACACCGACCATCACGTCACGGTGCTCGACAAGCTCACGTACGCCGGCAATCTGGCGTCGTTGTCGGGGCTGCCCGAGACTCGGTTGACGTTCGTCCGCGGCGATGTCGCCGACGCGGAACTCGTCGACGACCTGGTGGCAACCGCCGATGCGGTGGTGCACTATGCCGCCGAATCGCACAACGACAATTCCCTGAACTTTCCCGAGCCGTTCGTGCACACGAACGTGATCGGTACCTTCACCCTTCTCGAGGCTGTGCGCAAACACGACGTCCGACTCCACCACGTCTCCACCGACGAGGTCTACGGCGACCTGGAGCTCGACGATCCGGCGAGGTTCACCGAATCCAGTCCGTACCACCCGTCTTCGCCGTATTCGTCGACCAAAGCCGGCAGCGACATGTTGGTACGTGCGTGGGTCCGGTCGTATGGCGTGACCGCGACCATTTCGAACTGCTCTAACAATTACGGTCCGTTCCAGCACGTCGAAAAGTTCATCCCGCGGCAAATCACAAATATCTTGTGGGGCATTCGGCCAAAGCTGTACGGCGACGGCCGTAATGTGCGCGACTGGATCCACGCCGACGATCATTCGTCGGCGGTACTGCAGATTCTGGAAGCGGGACGAGCCGGAGAAACCTATCTCATTGGCGCCGACGGCGAGAAGGACAACAAGACCGTTGTCGAGTTGATCCTGACCATGATGGGACAGGACACCGAGGCATACGACAATGTCGCGGACCGCAGCGGTCACGACCTGCGGTATGCCATCGACTCGACCAAACTGCGCACTGAGCTCGGGTGGCGCCCCCGGTACGCGGACTTCGAGGAAGGTCTGTCTGCGACCATTGACTGGTATCGCGATCACGAGGACTGGTGGGCACCGGCTAAACGGGCCACAGAAGCGTTTTACGCCCAACTCGGGCAATGACGGAGAAGCCAAGCAATGACGGAGTACGGCAAGACGTTGGACGCCATCGACACCCCGATTCCGGGGCTGACCGTGTGGCAATTACCCGTCCACGGCGACAACCGCGGCTGGTTCAAGGAGAACTGGCAGCGCGCGAAGATGACCGCGGCCGGCATGCCGGATTTCGGGCCCGTCCAACACAACATCGCGTTCAATGAGTCGCTGGGCACGACGCGCGGTATCCACGCCGAACCGTGGGACAAGTTCGTTTCGGTGGCCGCGGGACGGGCTTTCGGCGCGTGGGTCGATCTGCGCGCAGGCAAGACTTTTGGAACGGTGTTCACGGTCGAGCTCGACCCGTCGCGCGCGGTGTTCGTGCCTCGCGGGGTCGGCAACGCGTATCAGACGCTCGAGCCGAACACGGTCTACTCCTACCTCGTCAACGATCACTATTCGCCCGATGCGAACTACACCTCGGTGCATCCGGGCGATGAGAGCATCGCTATCGACTGGCCGATTCCGTTGGACCAAGCGGTGTTGTCGGCCAAGGACCAAGCCCAACCCCGCCTGGCCGAGGTCGAGCCCATCCCGCCGCGCAAGACCCTGGTGGTCGGCGCCGACGGTCAACTGGGCCGCGCGTTGCGCGATGCGTACGCCGACGCGGTACACGTCGAGTTCGCCGGACGAGCCGACCTCGACCTGACGGCCGATGAGCTAGGCTCCGCCCGCGATTGGCGAAAGTACGACACGGTCATCAACGCCGCGGCGTACACAGGTGTCGACGCGGCCGAGACCGCGGAGGGGCGGGCGGCGGCGTGGGCCGCCAACGTCACCGGGGTGGCCGCGCTGGTGCGCGTCGCTGCGGCGCACAGCATCACCGTCGTGCATATCTCCAGTGACTACGTGTTCGACGGTTCGAGCACGGCGCCTTACCGCGAGGACGATCCGCCCGCGCCGCTGGGTGTGTACGGGCAGACCAAGGCGGCCGGCGATCAGGTCGTGGCCACCTTGGCGCGCCACTACATCCTGCGCACGTCGTGGGTGATCGGTGACGGGCGCAACTTCGTACGCACCATGCTGTCCCTGGCCGAACGGGGTGTGAACCCGTCGGTCGTCGACGATCAGGTCGGACGACTGACCTTCACCTCCGAGTTGGCTCGGGCGATCCGGCACCTGATCGAGACGCGCGCACCCTATGGCACCTACAACGTGACCGGGTCGGGCCCGGCTGGCTCATGGGCGGAGATCGCGCGTCGCACGTTCTCGCTGGCGGGTCACGAGCCCAGCCGAGTGACCGGGGTGTCCACCGCCGAGTATTTCGGCGGCGCCGAAGGTCCGGTCGCTCCGCGGCCGGCCAACAGTGTGCTGGATCTGACGAAGATCGAGTCCACCGGGTTTGTTCCTGTCGCCGCCGACGAAATGCTGACGAACTACGTCGAGGTCGAGACCCGCGAAAGCCGTCATCTGACGAGCCCGTGAACCCCGGGGCGCCGAAAGGCTGCGGCATCGAATCACCTTCGAAAGCTTCAAATAGCAAATAGTTGTATCCGTCAATATAGGCTCCGGGAACTATAGGCCCGGGATACACCTAGCCGGTAAAGTGTCACGAATGGCTGCCAGGCACTCTGCGGCACAGCGCGCCAAAAGCAGAGCAAAACGTCGTGCCGGTCGTCATCGTGAGCAGCAACGTCAGAGTGAAGTCGCACTTTGGCTCGGGACCGGGGCCGTTGCCCTCGGCGTATGCGCCGGTATGGCAGCGGGATCCGGGGTCGCACACGCCGACACCCCCGGCAACGACTCCGCGGCGGCCAGTGATAGCAAATCCGACGGGCAGGACACCAAAGACCAGAACAGCTCGGACGGCCGTGACACTACAGGCGTCATGCGTAACGCCACCGTCGTGGAGAGTCTCGACGACTCCACATTCGACGATGTCGACGGCAGCCTGGATCCCACCGATGAGGACGATCTCGCCGAGTTAGACGAGGACGACCTCGCAGAGGACGAGGCTGACGAGGACCCCGCAGAAGAGGAGCCGCTCGAGGACGAAGAGCACGCAGAAGAAGAGCCGCTCGAGGACGAAGAGCCCGCAGAAGAAGAGCCCGCAGAAGAAGAGCCCGTCGAGGAAGTTCCGTTAGAGCAGGACCCGGTAGAGGACGTCCCGGCCACGGAAGATCCTGTAGAGCAACCCCCGCTGGCGGAGGAGATCCCGCCGAGCACATCGCCGCCGCCCGCCCTCGCCGATGACTCCGAAACCGGTGACACCACCACCGTCCCAATCACCCCGATGGCGCAGTTGGTCGCCAGGGCGCAAGAGCTGGTGGACATGTACGCGGCCGGTGACGGCTCCCAACCTCCGACAACGGCCGCGGCGCCAGAGGTCAGCCCGATGGCCGGCGAGATCGACTTCATCCTGGCGCTTCCCGGCGTGCTGACCTCCCTTATCGCCCAAGTCCAGGCCGCCATGGCACCGCTCTTCATCTTCGATTTCCCAGTACACATAACCGTCGAAGAAGCCATCACTGCCGTCGTCACCAACAGTTGGAGAGGGCGGCCGATCATCGGCCACGGCGCCGACGGCACCGCGGACAGCCCGGACGGCAAACCCGGTGGCTGGTTGTTCGGCAACGGCGGCGACGGCTATTCCCCGCCAGCGGGCTCCGCGCAGGATGGCGGCAAAGGGGGAGCGAGCGGCTTCATCGGCCACGGCGGGAACGGCGGCAACGGCGCATCCGGCGGCACCCTGTTGGGAGTGGGCCGGACGGGCGGGGCCGGCGGGGCCGGCGGATCAGCATTTCTCTGGGGCCACGGCGGCAACGGCGGCCGTGGCGGCGACGGCGGTGGTAGCGGACTCGTCCGCGGCAGCGGCGGTAATGGCGGGGCTGGCGGCAACGGCGGCATGCTCTGGGGCAACGGCGGAAACGGAGGCCGGGGCGGCGACGGCGCCAACGGCGGTAACGGTGGTAAAGGTGGCCAGGTCATCAGCCTTGGATTGGACTACTCCCTAGTCCTGTGGCTCCCCGGACTCCTGGCGCCCGGAGCCGTTGCCGGCGGCGCCGGTGGAGCGGGCGGTAACGGCCTGGGCGGCCCCCTCTTGACCGGCAACGGCGGCAACGGCGGCGACGGCGGACTGGCGCTCAACTTCGAGTTCCCCCCGGTAAGCCCCTTTCTCAACGCACTGGCATTCATCTTCGGCACTAACGGTGATCCGATGCGGGCTATCGGCGGCGCAGGCGGAAATGGCGGCAATGGCACCACCCTGGGCTCCGGCGGCAACGGCGGTAAGGGCGGCGACGCATATTCCCTGTTGGCCGCCGCAACCGACATCCCGGGAGCGGCCATCGGCGGCCGCGGCGGCGACGGCGGCACTGGCGGTCTTCTCGGCACGCGTGCCAACGGCGGCAGCGGCGGCGACGCCTACGCGTTCGATATCCGGATCCCAGGGCAGCCTGGCGCCGGCGGCGGCTGTGTCCTCGGCTTGGGCGTCTGCCCCGGCGGCCAGGGGACCCCGCCCATCCTGCTCACTTTCATGATCGACCTCATCCGACTTGTGGTCGGCGGTCTGCAATAGCAGTAACGGGTCTGCCGCCGAACGTGAGCTTGTGCGCGAATTCTCGGCAATTTTTCGAGCTTAAGCTCACATTCGAGCACCGTAAGCGTCGGCGTTTTACCGCCGCTGATCAAATGCAACTGTGTAAGGTAAATGGCTAAGCAAAATGCTTAGAAAATGACGTGCGCGAAAATTTGGGGATATCGAGCGAACGTCGATATCGCGGGGTCTGGGGGGACCGTATGTGGGACGTGGAACAGATGGACGACGAGGACTTCGCGGTCGCCGTGGGGGCGGCCGCGCAGCACGCCGTCTGGAACACCGAACATCCCCTCACGCATCACCTCGCAGACGATGACCCGCGGCGCGAGAAGTACCTGCGTGAGTACCAATCTTCGGTGGGGCGTCAGGTCCTTGACGCGATCAGTCGCCTGAGGAACGGCAACGCGTGCCGACGCTGACCGCCACCGCCGGCTAGCGCTGGTTGCGCGGCTGCCACACCACCAGCGCGGTGCTCTTGGCCCGCGGCTGCGCCCGCAGCTCCTCGAGCTCGCGGGTCAACTCCTTGACACGGGCCTGCAGCGCCTCGACCTGATTGGTCAACTGGATGATGCGTTTGATCCCGGCGAGGTTCACACCCTCGTCCTGCGACAGCCGCTGCACCTCGCGCAGCAGCTCGACGTCATGCTGCGAATAGCGTCTGCCGCCACCGGCCGTGCGCTGCGGGCGCACCAGGCCCAGCCGGTCATAGGTGCGCAGCGTCTGCGCATGCATACCCGCCAACTCCGCCGCGACGGAGATCAGGAACGTGCGCGCTTCGTTGTTGGAACGCTTCGCCGCCATCACGCACCCGCCCATCCAGCCCGCGGATCAAACCCGCTGGCCCGCTCGGCCTTGGCGTAGGCCTCCAACGCCTCGACCGCCTCGCCCTGAAGGTTCGGCGGCACTGCCACCTTGACCGTGACGAGCAGGTCGCCGTGGCCGCCGGAACGCTTCGGCACGCCGCGTCCGCGCACCCGCAGGATCCGTCCGTCCGACGTTCCCTTGGGCACCCGCACACCAACCTTGCCCTCCAGCGTCGGAACCGAAAGCGTTGTGCCCAATGCCAATTCGTGGAAGCTCACCGGCACGGTGACGGTCAGGTCGTCGCCCTTACGGCCAAACACCTTGTCCGGGCGCACATGTACGGTCACGTACAGGTCACCCGACGGCGCCCCGCGCAGCCCGGCCTCACCCTGTCCGGCCAATCGGATCCGTTGCCCGTCCTCGACGCCCGGCGGGATCCGCACGTTGATCGTGCGGGTGCGGGTCGTGACACCGGTGCCCTTGCACTCCTGACACGGGTGCTCGATGATCGAGCCGCTGCCCCGGCATTCCGTACACGGTTCGGAGAAACCAAACGCGCCCTGGTTGCGGCTGATCACACCGGCCCCGTTGCAGTTCGGGCACACCTTCGGGCTGGTGCCCGGACGTGCGCCGCTGCCATGGCAGTTCGTGCACGGCGCGGGGCTGGTGAGACGCAGCGGCATCGCAACGCCCTTGGTCGCCTCGAGGAACGACAGCTCCGTCTCGGTTTCCAGATCGTTGCCGCGCCGCGGACGGCTCGGCCGAGGCTGCTGTGCGCCCCGCCCGAACAGACCGCCGAACAGGTCGCCGATGTTCGCACCGCCGGTCTGGCCGGCCGCGTCGAACAAGTCGTTCAGGTTGAACTCGACACCGTCAGAGCCGTAACCGCCGAAACCACCACCGCCACCACTGAACCGGCCACGACCGAAACCGCCGTTGGCGAAAAGCCTTCGGGTCTCGTCGTATTCCTTACGCTTGGCCGGGTCGGTCAGCACCTCCTTGGCCTCCGAAACGGCTTTGTACCGTTCCTCGGCCGCCGAGTTACCCGGGTTGCGGTCGGGATGGTTTTCGGCGAGCAGCTTGCGCGCGGCCCGCTTGATCTCCTGTTCGCTGGCGTCAGAGGAGACGCCGAGCTCGGAGTAGAAGTCCTTCTCGACCCATTCACGCTGGGCCATACCGCGTCACCTCCTCACCATTTGTCTAGTCGCTATTAGGATTCTGCTGCCTTCTCGTCCGATTCGTCGGTGTTATCCGACGTGTCGGCGGAATCGGGGACGGTGTCGACGACACCGACCATCGCGTGGCGCAGCACGAGCTCGCCGACCTTGTAGCCGCGTCGCATCACGGTTCCCACCACGGGGTGGGTGCCGTCGCCCTCGTGCTGAACGGCTTCGTGCAACTCGGGGTCAAAATCGTCTCCCTCGTCACCGAATCCCGAAAGACCAAGCCCCTCAAGGGTGCTGATCAGTTTGTCAGCGACCGCCTTGAACGGCCCGGACTCCAGGTCGCCGTGGCTGCGCGCCCGGTCCAGGTCGTCGAGCACCGGCAGCAGCTCGGTGAGGACGGTGGCCTTGGACCGCTCGGCGATGACCTGTTGGTCACGCAGTGTGCGCTTGCGGTAGTTGTCGTACTCGGCCTTGACACGTTGCAATGTGGATTTCAGCTCGGTGACTTCCTGCGGCGAACCCCCGGCTTCCGGGTCCGGCCCGCTGGGGGCCGGCCCGGTCGCCTGTTCACGTACTTCGCCAGTATCGGGGTCGATACGCCGCTTGTCGGTGACGGTCACCGGCTCGTGCGAATCGTTCTGGCTCACTTGTTCTCCTGGTCATCGTCGACAACCTCGGCGTCCACCACATCGTCAGCAGACGAGCCCGTGGCGCCACCGTCGGCGGCCCCGCCGCCTGCGGCCTGTTCGGCCTGGGTCGCCTCGTAGATCGCCTGGCCGAGTGCCTGGCTTTCGACGCCGAGCTTTTCCATCGCGGACTTGATCGCGGCGATGTCGGTGCCTTCCAGCGCCTTCTTCGCCTCGTCGATCGCGCCGTCGACCTTGCTCAACGTGTCCTCGGGGACCTTGGATCCGCCTTCGGCCTCACGCTGCTCCTTGACGAACTTCTCCGTCTGGTACACCAGCGATTCGGCCTGGTTGCGGACGTCGGCCTCCTCACGACGCTTGCGGTCCTCCTCGGCATGGGCTTCGGCATCCTTGACCATCCGGTCGATCTCCTCCTTGGAGATGCCCGAACCTTCCTGGATGCGGATGGTGTTCTCCTTGCCGGTGCCCTTGTCCTTGGCGGTGACGTGCACGATGCCGTTGGCGTCGATATCGAACGTCACCTCGATCTGGGGCACACCGCGCGGAGCCGGCGGAATGCCGGTCAGCTCGAAGCTGCCGAGCAGCTTGTTGTGCGCGGCGATCTCACGCTCACCCTGATACACCTGGATCTGCACCGACGGCTGGTTGTCGTCGGCGGTGGTGAACGTCTCCGAGCGCTTGGTCGGGATCGTGGTGTTGCGTTCGATCAGCTTGGTCATCACGCCACCCTTGGTTTCGATACCAAGCGAGAGCGGCGTAACGTCCAGCAGCAGAACGTCTTTCACCTCGCCCTTGAGCACACCGGCCTGCAGCGCGGCACCCACAGCGACAACCTCGTCCGGGTTGACGCCCTTGTTGGGCTCCTTGCCGCCGGTCATCTCCTTGACCAGATCCGAAACCGCGGGCATCCGGGTGGAGCCGCCGACCAGCACGACGTGGTCGATGTCGGACACCGAGATGCCGGCGTCCTTGATCACCGACTGGAACGGCTTGCGAGCGCGGTCCAGCAGATCCTGTGTGATGCGCTGGAATTCGGCGCGGCTCAGCTGCTCATCGAGGAACAGCGGGTTCTTGTCCGCGTCGACGGTGATGTAGGGCAGGTTGATCGACGTCTGCTGGCTCGAGCTCAGCTCGATCTTGGCCTTCTCCGCGGCTTCACGCAGCCGCTGCATCGCCATCTTGTCCTTGGTGAGGTCGATGCCGGAGGTGCCCTTGAACTTCTCGACGAGCCAGTCGACGATGCGGTCGTCCCAGTCGTCGCCACCGAGGTGGTTGTCACCGCTGGTGGCGCGCACCTCGACGACGCCCTCGCCGATTTCCAGCAGCGAGACGTCGAACGTGCCGCCACCGAGGTCGAAGACCAGGATGGTCTGCTCACTCTGCCCCTTGTCCAGCCCGTAGGCCAGCGCCGCGGCGGTGGGCTCGTTGACGATGCGCAGCACGTTGAGGCCGGCGATCTGGCCGGCGTCCTTGGTGGCCTGACGCTGGGAGTCGTTGAAGTAGGCGGGCACGGTGATCACCGCGTCGGTGATGTCCTCACCCAGGTACGCCTCGGCGTCGCGCTTGAGCTTCATCAAGGTCCGCGCGCTGATTTCGGGCGCGCTGTACTTCTTGTCGTCGATCTCCACCGACCAGTCCGAGCCCATGTGGCGCTTGACCGATCTGATGGTCCGGTCGACGTTGGTCACCGCCTGGTTCTTGGCGGGCTGGCCGACCAGCACCTCGCCGTTGCGAGCGAACGCGACGACGGACGGCGTGGTGCGGGAGCCCTCGGAGTTCGCGACGACGACCGGGTCGCCACCCTCCAGTACCGCGACGACGGAGTTGGTGGTCCCGAGGTCGATTCCGACCGCACGAGCCATAGTTGTTGCCTCCTGAAATAGTCCTGCTAGGGGTGTGAGTGCACCGCACTCAAGACTGCTCCGACGAACCCTACCCTGTCAAACCAGACTTGAGCCTAATGCACTCAAGTATCGAACGGGTCAACGGCATCCGGTGCCGGATTGTTCCCGAGACGAACTGGGCGCTTTGCGCAGCTCGTGCGCGAAACCGACACAATGGCGGTTTTCCACGCCGCGAATCGACCAAAGCGTCCGTCTCACGACGGCGTTCGACCGCGATGATATGTACGTATCATGTTCTAATATGTACTTATGGCTGTGAAGAGGACGACGATCGAGCTCGATCAGGACCTTGTGAAAGATGCCCAGCGCGTCACCGGCCAAACGGTACGGGCCACCGTGGAAGAGGCCTTGCGAAGGTTGATCACGGACGCCGAACAGGAGCGCAGCGCCCGGCGTTCGCGGGTGGCTGGACATTTCGACATCGCGCACAGCGCCGTCGACGTGGATGTGCTCGAATCCGACCAGGCATGGCGATGACGCTGTGGGTGCTCGACAAGAGCGCGCACGTTCGGCTGATCGGCGGTGCATCGCCGCCGCAGGAGGTGGACCTCGCGGACCTGGCCATGTGCGAGATCGGAGAGTTGGAATGGCTGTACTCCGCGCGATCGGCCGCCGACTACGACCGGCAACGCACATCGATACGCGACGCGTTCACAAGGCTGGCTACGCCGCCGGACATCTTCGACCGGGTTCGTCGACTGCAACGCGATCTCGCGCACCATCGCGGAATGTGGCATCGCACCGCCATCCCGGACCTCTTCATCGCCGAGACCGCCCTTTTCCACGGCGCGGGAGTCCTCCATTACGACCGCGACTACGCGCGGATCGCCCAAGTGCGCCCCGACCTGCTCCAACGCCAGGTCACCTGACCTTCGCCGCAGTCTCCTAGCATCGAGACATGTGCCAGTACTGCGGTTGCCGTGACATGCCGTTGATCCGCGATTACATCAGCGAGCACGCCTATGTGCTCAACCTCGGCGGCGACGCGGTACGCGCGATCGACCGCGGCGACCTGCAGACCGCGCGGGAACGGCTGGCCGCGATGGCCGACGAGCTGCAATCACACTTCCAGGGCGAGGAGAACGGCCTGTTCGCGGTCATGTCCACCGACGAGCTGTTCCTCGAGCACATCGAGCCGCTCGTGCGCGAGCACCGCGAACTCGAAGAACTGCTCGCGACCGTCGACATCACCGATCCCAAGGGCCAGCAGGCCATCCGCGACGCCGTGGAACACCTCTTCGAGCACACCCGCAAAGAAGAGGACGGCCTTTTCCCCGCGGCGCTGACATCGCTGGACGGCGACCAGTGGGACGCCGCGATCCAGGCGTGGCACGACGCGCACCCGGGCCGGGAGATGGTGCGCTGGGCGTGACCGCGCCGACGCGCTAGCGGACCGGCGGTGGGTTCACCCCGAACGGCTCGGGGTTGCGCGACGCCAGGTATTCAGGCCGCGGGCGTGGCGCCGCGAACGGTTCGGTGAGCGCGTTTTCGATCGAGTTGAACACCAGAAAGACGTTCGACCGCGGCAGCGGCGTGATGTTCGAGCCGGAGCCGTGCAGCAGGTTCGAGTCGAACCAGACGGCAGTTCCGGCGGCCCCGGTGAGCTGATCGATGCCGTATTCGGCGGCGGCCTTGGTCAGCGTGTCCTGATCGGGCACCCCGGTTTCCTGCCGCACCAGCGATGAGGTGTGGTGGTTGTCCGGCGTGGCGCCGACGCAGGGATAGAACACCTCATGGGATCCCGGCATCACCATCAGCGGACCGTTGTAGGGGTGGTTGTCGGTCAACGCGATCGAACACGACACGGCCCGCATCAGCGGCATACCGTCCTCGGCGTGCCAGGTTTCGAAATCCGAATGCCAGTAGAACCCGGTGCCGGTGAACCCCGGCATCATGTTGATCCGGGCCTGGTGGATGTAGACATCGCTGCCCAGCAGCTGCCGCGCCACCGGTATCACCGTCTCCAGCCCGACCACCTCCGCGACCAGGTCGCTGATCAGGTGGGGCTCGAACACCGATCGAATATTGCCGCCGGGCTCGTGGATCACCCGCGGGTCGTCGGGGTCGAGCTCGGCGCCCATGCGCTCGAGTTCCTGGCGCAGTGGCGGCAACCAGTTCTCACCGAGCGTGCGGGGGCGCACCATATAGCCCGCCCGCGCGTAGCCGTCCAACACCTCCTGGCTGAGCGGGCCGTCGTGCGGACCGCCCCACACCGTCGGCTCTTCCCGGGGAATCGGCGCAATCGCATGGCCCAGCCGCGTCGGATACCGATCGCGGACGCGAGGCATCGTCACGGTACTCATGCTATCTGCGGTGGCGGATAAGCGCCGGTCTCGTCGTGGACTTCGGTGCCGGTCACCGGCGGGTTGAACACGCACAGCATCCTGAGCTGTTGATCGCAGGCGACCCGGTGCCGTTCATGCCCGTCGAGCAGATACATGGTTCCCGGGCGCAGCGGATACTTCTCGCCGGTCTCGAGGTTGGTCAGCGAGCCGCTGCCTTCGACAACCCAGACCGCCTCGACGTGGTGCTGGTAATGGAACTCGCTGACCGAGTTCGCGTTGATGGTGGTCTCGTGGAACGAGAACCCCACCCCGTCACCGGCGAGGATGATCCGCTTGGACCTCCACGCGCCATCCGAGACGTCGCGTTCGGTGCCGGTGATTTCTGCGGTAGTACGCACAATCATGGATCGAACACTTTCTATGAGGAGACCGTAGCGGCGACAGCCTCAGCGAGTATGTCGATGCCGGCCTCAAGATCTTCCTGTGAAATGTTAAGCGGCGGCAGGAGTTTGACGACCTCATCCGATGGACCGCTGGTCTCCATCAGCGCGCCGCGGTCGAATGCGGCACGGCACACCATGGAAGCCAACTCGGTGTCCTCGAACTTCAGCCCCTGTGCCATGCCACGTCCCCGCGCGGAGACGCCGCCGTGCACAGCGGCGATCTCTTCGAGACGCCTACGCATGAACTCGCCCTTCTTGACCGTTTCGGTAGTGAAATCCGAAGTCTGCCAGAAGGATTTGAGGGCCTGGGTGGCCGTGATGAACGCCGGGTTGTGACCGCGGAAGGTGCCGTTGTGCTCACCAGGAGCCCAGACATCCAGATCACGCCGGAACAGCGTCAGCGCCATCGGCAGCCCGTAGCCGCTGATCGATTTCGACAATGTCACGATGTCGGGCACGATTCCGGCCTCTTCGAAGCTGAAGAACGGACCCGTTCGGCCGCAACCCATCTGGACGTCGTCGACGATCAGCAGGATGTCGCGCTCGCGGCAGAGCTTGGCCAGCGCCTGCAGCCATTCGATGCGGGCCACGTTGAGCCCGCCTTCGCCCTGCACGGTCTCGACGATCACGGCGGCCGGCCGGTTCAGCCCGCTACCCGAGTCGTCGAGAACCCGCTCGAACCAGTGGAAGTCCTCGGTGACACCGTCGAAGTAGTTGTCGTACGGCATCGGGGTGGCGTGCACCAGCGGAATGCCCGCGCCGGCACGCTTCATCGAGTTGCCGGTCACCGACAGGGCACCCAGTGTCATCCCGTGAAAAGCGTTGGTGAAGCTGATAATCGACTCGCGACCGGTCACCTTCCTGGCCAGCTTCAACGCCGCCTCGACCGAGTTCGCACCTGTGGGACCCGGGAACTGCACCTTGTAGTCCAGGCTGCGCGGCTTCAAAATCACGCGTTCGAAGGTTTCCAGGAAATCGGTCTTCGCCGACGTGGCGATGTCGAGGGAATGCACGATCCCGTCTGACGCCAGGTACTCCAGCAGGGGCTTCTTCAGCACTGGGTTGTTGTGCCCGTAGTTCAATGCTCCTGCGCCGGCGAAGAAGTCGAGATAACGCCGACCGGAGGTATCGGTGACCCAGGAACCCTGGGCAGTCTCCATCACCGCAGGCCAGCCGCGGCAGTAGCTTCGCACTTCGGATTCCACCGAGCTATAGATGTCGGGAAGCTCGGACTCGGACAGGGGGCTCAAGGTAGCCAGCGACATGCGTCAATCCTCAGTTTCGATCAATCAGTTTACGGTTTCGAACATTTCATCCGGTTAGAGATGCAGTGATCGGGCCGATGCGCAGCAGCGGCTCGTCTTCGTGCTCCCCGTCAGCGGCAAGGAGCGCGGAGCTGAAATGTGGACTTTCGGTCAACGGCACCCCGTGGCGCCGGGCGAACGCTCCGAAGAACGCACGCGACGCCGAGTTGCTCGGCGCGACCGTGGTCTCCACGGTGACCGGGTGACCGCAGCGGTCACGTCGCACGCGGTGCACCAGCGCATCGAGCATCGCGCTGGCCAGACCCTGCCCGCGAGCGGCATCTGCGACTGCCACCTGCCAGACGAACAGCACATCAGGGCGGGCCGGCGGGTGATAGCCGGTGATGAGCCCGCAGAGCTCGCCGTCGCGATCCGCCACGATCGAGGTGTCCGCGAAATCCGTCGCCAACAACAGGTAGGCGTACGACGAGTTGAGGTCCAGCACACCGGTGGCAGCAACTAAGCGATGCATCGCGAGCGCATCTGCAGCCGTCGGCAGGCGCAGGGACCCAGCCCACGTTTGCGGAACACTATTTAAAGCGGACATAACCAGTTAGCAGTCACCACCGAGCAGTTGTCGACCATCGTCAGTTCAGATCATCGGTGTGACCGACCGTAAGCCAGCCTCACTAGCCGATCAAGCGCGCCGACCGGCCTGATCGGCGGTCAGAACTTCCAGTTCCCCCCACAATCCTGCGCAAACATCAGTGCGGGTGACGTTTGGTGTCCAGTCGTGAGCGTTATCAAATCGTTACCAAAGGACGGTGTTGGCGTGAGCTGGACCACTATGCGCTCTACGCTGGCGTCTGTGAACTCGCTGTCAGATTTCCGGGTCTTTGTCGAACCGCAACAGGGCGCCTCCTACGCCGATCAACTCGCCGTGGCACGTGCCGCCGAGCAACTTGGCTATTCGGCGTTCTTTCGCTCGGACCATTACCTGGCGATGAGCGGCGACGGTTTGCCGGGCCCGACCGATTCGTGGGTGACGCTGGCCGGCGTTGCGCGCGAGACGTCATCGATCCGGCTGGGCACGTTGGTCACCTCGGCGACGTTTCGCCATCCGGGTCCGCTGGCGATCTCCGTCGCCCAGGTCGACGACATGAGCGGCGGGCGCATCGAGTTCGGGATCGGCGCCGGCTGGTTCGAGGCCGAGCACACCGGCTACGCGATCCCGTTTCCTTCGGTGGGCGAGCGGTTCGACCGGCTCACCGAACAACTGCGCATCCTCACCGGACTGTGGACCACACCGCCGGGCGACACCTTCGACTACGCGGGTACCCACTACACCGTGGCAAACTCGCCCGCACTTCCCAAACCCGTCCAGTCGCCGCATCCGCCGATCATCATCGGCGGCACCGGCGCCAAGCGCACCCCGCAGCTGGCCGCGGAATTCGCCGCGGAGTTCAACGTGCCGTTCGTTTCGCTCGACGTGGCGAAAACCCAGATCGACCGGGTCAGCGCGGCGCTGGTCGACGCCGGACGCGCCGTCGACTCGATGACGTTCTCGGCGGCGTTCGTGGTCTGCGCGGGCCGCGACGAGAACGAGATCGCCCGGCGCGCAGCGGCCATCGGCCGTGCGGTCGACGAGTTGCGCAGCAACTCCCCGCTGGTGGGCACCCCTGCAGAGATCGCCGACAAGCTCGCCGGCTACACCGACGCCGGGATCCAACGGGTTTACCTACAGCTTCTGGACATGTCCGACCTCGATCACCTGGAGTTCTTCGCCCGCGAGGTCGTTCCTGCGCTGCGCTGAGCGCGCGCCGTTCGAGCACTCCGCAGCTACGATGCGTCCCGTGACCCGCCGGGACGACGATGGCGACAACGGGCAGCCCTGGCACAACCGCACGCCCACGCTCGTCGGTGCGAGCATCGCCGCGCTGGCGGTGATCGGCGTGCTGGCGCTCGCCGTGACGCTGCTGTCGCGCCAGTTCAGCGCGCCCGAACAGGCTCCGCTCAACCTCGTCGAACCCACCTATTCGGCGCCGGCCGATCAACCCAGCCGGTCCGCCACCCCGACGGCCACCACCCGGGCGTCCACCACCACGAGCGCACCCGAGACCACCGACCTGTCGGCGATCGAGACGACGTCGGAAACGGAGTCGGAAACCGAGTCGGAAACCGAGACCTCCAGCGCCGAGCCGACCGTCGAAACCGCAGACGATCAGGAGCCGACGGAGACCAGCACCCGTCGTAAGCCGCGTACGAATGTGACGCGCACGCTCTATCCGCTGCCCTGAGCGCCTACTATCGGTGGCCGTGGACCCGAACTACCCCGACGACGCACCGACGGAGTACTACGGCACGCCGCCCGAGGAGCCGACGCCGTGGTACCGCAAACCCGCCGCGCTGGTCGCCTTCGGCGCGCTCGGCGCGGTGGTCATCGCGCTGATCGTGTGGGGTCTGGCGCAGCTGATCGCCGGCGGTGACGAACCGACCGACTCCGAGACGCTGACCCCGCTCACCACCACGTCCAGAACAGTGGTGACGACGGTGCCGACACGCGAAACCGTCACGGAGACAGTCACTCCCACCACCACCCCACCGCAGACCACGACAACGACGACCACGACTCCACCGACGACGACCACAACCACCACCGTCGAGCCGACCACCAGCATCAGCACCAGCACGGAAACGGTGACCCAGACCGAGACCGTCACCGTGCCGCCCGAGGGCGAGGGCTGAGCCACCGGCTCAGGCTGGCCCTGAGCGCGAGTCGACGCGGAAACTACCGGCCGCGCGCGGCGTATTCGGCCACCAGCGCCTCCGCGCTGCGCACCGCGGCACGACACGCCCGCGTGGTGAACGGGTCGTTGAGCGGATGCTCGGCGCGCCGGCGCCAGCGTTGCGTCGCCGCGAACGCCGCCCTGGGGCCGTCGTAGGGCGCGTCGGGTTGCAAGCCCAGCCTGCTGGCGGCGTCGGTGCCCGAACCGCCGATGATCCGACGCAGTGACGCCATCTCATCCTCGTTCAACGTCGTTGGCCGAGAATGTAATTGGGAGAGCAACCGCAGCTCTTCGAAGGCATGAGTGTCGGCGAGCAGCGGGTCGATATCGGCGAGAATGTAAGGCGTGGCGTAGAGCGGGTTGGTCTGGACGAACCGCCGCAGCGACAACAGCGCGGTGTGGGCCTTGAGCAGATCCGAACGCTGCGCGAACTGTTGATCGATCACGTCGCGCAACGACACCAAGCCGCTGCGCTCCAGCAGTTCGTCGGCCAAACCCACCGAATCGGTGACCCCGGCGCGCAATACCGCGATCGAAATCCTGATCCCGAACATCCCGAACCGCTCCAGCAGCGCGGCGCGGGTGGCCGCGTCGACCGGAAGCGAACTGTCCTCGCGCACGAACCGGTCCACCGACAGCATCGCCTTGGTGAGCTCGGTGGCGTCCACCCCCGCCAGCTTCTCGAGCGCGACGAACTCGCTCTGCCGCAGCGTGCGGGCGGTCAACGCGAGCAGACCCGACACCGGAACCACCGCCTGACAAATCCCGGTCCTGTCCATCTCGCTGGTGAACCGGGTCGCCACATCCTTGGCCGACAGCATCGCGTCGATCCGTCCGGCACCGATCTCGTCGGCGCGTGACACCACGCCGATCACCCCGAGCGCCCCCGCCGATCCGCCCACCAACTCGCCGATCTGCTTGAGCAGCGCGATGTCTGGCGCGTTCAGCGTGCGCAGCAGAAACACCACGGCGTCGACCCGGGGCACACCGTCCTCGGGCACCAGCAGCCGCAGCGTGCGCTCGGAGACGTCGCGGTTCAGCGACGACGTACCGGGGGTGTCGATGATGGTGGTGTCGATCAGTTCAGCGGCCGGCCATTCCACGTCGAGGTCGACGATGTCCTCGGGGTCGAGGCTGGCGAAGTCGAACGTCAGACCGCCCGCCTCGGGATCCCGGCCGATCGGCACGTTGGAATGCCGGCCGCCGACGTGGTTGGCCGTCACCTTCGGCGTCGGGCCGTGCCGGAACCACGTCACGATGCGGGTGGCCTCGGTGGCGTCGGTGGGCGCGATGTCTTCTCCCACAAGGGCATTGACCAGAGTCGACTTACCCGCCTTCAAGGTTCCGGCCAGCGCGACGCGGATCGGCTGGTTGAGCCGGCGACCGATGCGGTCCAACTCGTTGTGCACGTCGGGACGATCCCGGTAGGCGGCATCGGCGCGGTAGGCCTGCATCGTTCCGGCCAGGATCGCGCGCACCTGATCGCTCGTGCTCATGTCGAGCTACAGCTTATGCACCGTCCGCCGAGGTGAGCTTCGCGGCATGATCGGTCACCTGCCGCAGGATGTTGAGCTGGCGCTCGAGTTCGCGGATCCGGTTGTCGCGTTCGGTCTCCTCGAGTTTGGCCGAGGCGATCGTGGCCTGCAGCGACTCGTTGAGCGAACGGGTGGTCTGGTTGGCGATGCCGCGGTAGTGGTCGCGCAGTTGACGCTGGATGCCCTTGAGGCGATCCCGCGATTCCTTGCTCACCACGAACTGCGTGTCGTCGATGAACCGGCGGGTGTTCAGCTTCGCCTCGTTGCGCACCCGAAGCATCCGGTTCTCCATGTTCTCCTTGTAGGCGGTGCGCCCCATCAGCAGCCCGGCACCGATGGACAGCGGGTTGAACATGCCCAGGCCGGCAAACGACGTCATCATGCCGAACATCAGCACGCCGCCGTAGGAGCCCTGCATGCCGATGGAGAGCTTGCGGCCCTTGCCGACCGGTTTGGCCTCGAGGTTGGCCAACGACTTGATCTCACCGAGGCTGGCGCCCATCTGGCTGGGATCGATCTGGGGCATCTTGACCGCCTCGAGCCCGGCCTCCACGAACGTGCGCGCAACCTCGGCGGCCAGCACCTCGGCGCGCTGGTAGGCCCACACAAAGTTGTCGCCGACCGCGGTGGCGACCGCGTTCTCCAGCTCGGCGCCGATCTCGGCCCAGTGGTGGGTGGGATCGCAGGTGTCGATCACCTTCTCGATGTGCTGGCTGATCACCCGGAACCGGTTGCGCAGGTCGTGGTCGACGTCGGCGGTCAAGTCCGAGATTCCGTCGTTGAGCACCTGCTGCCACAGCGCGGTCTGCTGCAGCGCATCCTGGGCTTCCTGCTTGCGTCGCTCCAGTTCGTCTTGGAGCCGGTCCCGCGTCTCGGGGTCGTTCAGAGCTGCCAGCTCGGATTCCACTGTCATCGTCAGATGTTCTGCGGCCGAGCGTATTTCACCGACCACCAGGTGTCGGATCCGCTCGTTCTGCTGAGCCAGCACCTGTTCGCTGAGGAACCCCACGATGGCGGGGAAGTTCGATTCCTCGTTGAGCTCTTTGTCGTTGAGCGTGATCGCGTGGCTGCGCAGCAGAGACGACGACGGGATGATCGGGATGTCCAGGCCCGCCCGATGCAGATGGGCCTTGTTGGCGTCGACGATCTGGCGCCAATGCGGGTAGAGGTCGGTCTTGGTGGCGATGATCGTTGCCAGCGGGCAGATTTCGAACGCCTGCCGCATGAACGTCATCTCGGGTTCGGTGAACTCCTGGCTGGTGTCGCTGCACATCAGCAGCGCGTCGGCGTCGGGCATCAGCCCGAGCGTGGCCGACAGGTGCGGTTGACCGTGGCCGCCGACGCCGGGGGTGTCCACGAACGCCAGCCCGTTCTTCAATAGCGGGCTGGGCGCGGTGACCTCCACCCTGAGCACTTCCCGCCCGCCGGCTTGCGGTGCGCGGCGCAGATCGTTGGCGATGTCGGCCATCGGGATCTCGATCTCGTCGGGCTCTTGGCCTTCGCCGCGCGCCACGATCAGCTTGGCAGTGGCGGTTTCGCCGTAGGACACCACGGTGGCGAGCACCGTGCTCTCGTCGTCGCCGACCCGCGCCACCGGCACGTTGAGCAGCGAGTTCAGCAGTTGGCTCTTGCCCTGTTTGAGCTGACCGGCCACCACCACGCGGATCTGCGGGTCGGTTACCCGCGTCTTGGCCCGGGCCAGCCGCTCGACGAGGTCGCCGCGTTCGTGCGCCTCGGCGATCTTGGCGGTGTGGTCGATCAGCTCGACGATGATTTTCAGTTGTTTGGCCGGCCCGCCGGGGTCTTTCGGTTGCGTCATGCGTTCCTCTTGTCGAAGGCATCCCTCGTGTGGAAAAGCACCGTCCACTAACGGTAGATGCGGCAACTGGCGGGGATCAGATATTGATCCCCGCCAGCTGGAGCCTGGTGCGGTCGCGTCAGAAGATGCCCACGTCGCTGCTCACATCGACATCGGTGTTGACCTGCCCGGAGTTGTCCACCGAGTTGTCCTGCCCGGAGTTGTCCACCGAGTTGTCCACGGAGTTGTCGATCGAGTTGTCCTCGACGCTCGCGCCTCCGGAGATACCCCCGGACACCGAGCCGTCGATGTCTCCGACGTTGGTCTGGTTTCCGTCGACGTTGGTGGTCTCGACGGTGGTGTCGTTGTCGTTGATGACGATGCCGCCACCGCTGCCGCCGGCCCCGCCGGTGGCGTTGCCGCCGTCGTTGCCGATGCCGATCAGGCCGCCGCCGCCGTCACCGCCGACCGCTGCCCCACCGTTGCCGCCGCTCATGTCGACGTCGTTGATGACGGGGCCGTCGTTGTCGGAGATGATGTCGCCGCCTGCGGTCTGGTCGCCGCTGTCGTCGATCTCATTGTCCTCACCGATGTTGACGTTGGAGTCGTCGATGTCGCCGGTGTTGACGTTCTCGTTGTCGTCGCCGACCACGTTGCCGTCACCGTCGACGTTGGTGGCGTCGATGTCGCCCGCGGTACCGGTGTTGACCACGCCGCCGTCGGCGGCGGTGTTGGTGGTCTTGTTACCGAAGGTGATGTCACCGAAGTCCAGGCCGACGTTGACCGCGCCCTGCTGCTGGTCGCGACCGGCGATGTTGTTGACGTCGGTCTCGGGGCTCAGGAAGCGAGTGTCGTTGTGGCTCAGCGTGTCGTTGTTGGACCACAGGTCGGTCTGGCGCTGCGGTGCGAACGCGATGCCGTGGGTCTGTGCGACGGCCTGCTGCAACCCGACGACGGGGTCGCCGCCGCCCTGCAGCACCGCGGCCGGCGCGACGGTGGCCGCCACCGACTGCACCTGCGCGGCGGTCAGGTTGTGCACACCGGCGTTGGACATGGCGCGGTCGGGGTCGGCGATGAATTCCTGGGCCCGAACCGGGTCGCGGAACAGGTTGAGGATCCAGTCGATCACGTTCGTCATTTCTTCGGTCCTTTCACTTGTGGCGGGGAGCTGGTTACCGGGCTGTCCGGTGAACTGACAACCACGTTATGGAGCTGACGACCCCGGCGGAACGGGGTCGAAACCCCTCCCTTCGACCCGGTATTCGGGGTGACCCCATCACCGCCCGTTAGGGGATTAGGGGGTGCTTAGGGGATGACGCGTGAGCGGCCCGGAACGAAAAACTGCGCGGCCGGAAAACCGGCCGCGCAGTGCGGAAAAGAGCTGGCGATGGGTCAGAAGATGTCGAAGCCCGACGGCTCCGGATCCACGTCCATCACGTCGACGACGGCGTCACCCAGCGGATCGTCGACAGGCGCCTCTGCGGGCGCAAGATCGTCATCGATGACGCCGACCTCGGGCACGTCCAGTTCGAACTGGGGTTCGGGTTCGGCGGTGCCGGCATGCTCAGTGATCAGCGCGGGTGCGTCGTCGATCACCGAAACCGGGACCTCGTCGCCGAACGCGTCGAAAGCGGCGGTGGCCGCGCCGCTGGCCCAGACGTTCGTCGCCGCCTCACCGAGCCCGTCCAGCTCGGCGGTGGCGGGCGCGGTCACCAACGTCGACATCGACTCCGAGACCACCGGGATCAGGGCGTGCACATCAGCGCTGGTCACATTGGTCAGGTTCGCGTCGGCGAGAACTTGATCGGGGTCGGCGGCGAAGCGGGCAGCGATGTCGGGATCACGCACCACCGACATGACGAAGTCGAGTAGCGAGTTGGCCACGAAACACCTTCCTTCCCGGGGCAGATATACCTCTGCGGTAACAGCCATCTGCGGTGTTTCCGATGGTATCGGCGCTGGACCCGCGTCGAGATCGGTGCCGAACCCGGCTTCGCCCGTCCCGCGTTAGGGGGATCGGCGTTAGGGGTTTTCGACGCACTAGGGGATGTGCCGTAGCTTGGCGCGCCGAACCATTATCGTGAAACACGGCCAAACGTAGAGGTGTAGATGAGCGACTCACTCGGGTTGTCGATCGGAATGACCAACCTGGTGGCGGCCCGCATTGGCCGTCCCCCGGTGATGCGCCGCTCGATCCTCACCCTCTTCCATGACCGCCCCGCCGAAGTGGGGCTGCCTTCCCAGTACGCCTACGATCCGAACCGACCCGGTCTGGTGCTCAGCGGTTTCGTGGAACGCGTGGGCGACCCGGTGCCGCTGGTCGCGGCCGACGGATCACCGCACCGCGGGGAGTACGTACTCGTCGAGGCGCTCGACGCGATGGCGCGCACCGTCGGTGGCGGCGCCCCGGTCGCGATCGCGGTGCCGGCCCACTGGGGCCCGGGCACCGTCGGGGCACTGCGCGGAGCGTTGCGCACCAAGCCGAGCCTGATGCCCGACGGGACGCCACCGGCGCTGATCCCCGACTCGGTCGCCGCACTGGCCTCGCTGCAGGCCGCGCCCGGACTGCCCGCAGACGGCGTCATCGTGCTGGTCGATCTCGGCGGCAGCGGCACCAGCATCACGTTGACCGACGCCGCGTCGAACTTCGACCCGGTCGGTGAGACCGTGCGCTATCCGGAGTTCTCCGGCGACCTGATCGACCAGGCTCTGCTCAACCACGTCACCGCGGGCATCGCCGCATCCGCTGATGCCGACCCCACCGGCACGTTGGGCCTCGGCTCGCTGGCCCGGCTGCGCGACGAGGCCAGACAGGCCAAGGAGCGGTTGTCCGCGGAAACGGCCACCGCGGTACGCGCCGAGCTGCCGGGTTTCAGCTCCGACGTCCGGGTCACCAGAAGCGAGCTCGAGCAGCTGATCGCCGCGCCGCTGGCCGGTCTTCTCGACACCATCGAAGAAACCTTGCAGCGCAACAACATTGCCCCCGCGAGCATCTCCGCGGTCGCGACCGTGGGCGGCGGCGCGAACATCCCGCTGGTCACCGCGCAACTCTCCGAGCGGCTTCGCGCGCCGGTGGTCACCACCCCGCAATCCCAACTCAACGTCGCCGCCGGCGCGGCCCTGGTCGCCGACAAAGGAATTGCCGCGGACGCGCCCACCGGGTTGGCGCCGGCCGCCGACGCGCCGACGAGCATGGCCGCCGCGGCCTGGGCCGCGGGTGCGGCCGGGGTGGCCGCCGCCGAATCAGCGTCCGATGGTGCCGCATCCGCGACGTTTCGCGCGCTGGCGTGGTCGCAGGACGATTCCCAAGGTGAGCCGGTGCCGTACGCCGGCGAGGACTACACGTTCGACCAAGGCGCCACCGGTGCCCGCCCGCAGATGGCTTTCGCCCACGAGGAGGAAGCCTTCACACCCGAACCCGAACCGCTGCCGTGGTACAAGCGGCCGCCGATTCTGTTCGGCGCGGCGGCCGCGGCGGCGCTGCTGGCCGTCGGTGGCCTCGCGGTGACGCTGACCGGCACCAGCAGCGACACCACTCCGGTGACCGAAACCGCGACCACGGTCGAGACCGGTCCCTCACCGCAAGGTCCGCCGACAACCGTTGCGCCCCAGACGATCACGGTCACCGGAACCGACGGTCAGCCGACGACGTCGGTGGTGCCGCCACCGCCCCCGC
>JBNMRA010000025.1:0-82327 GCA_050205315.1 Mycolicibacterium pulveris
GTAAACACTTCCCCACCGACACCGTCAAGCGGGATTTTTGAGCGCGTTTCCCGGCGAGCAGACGCAGAGGGCCCTTTTTCTGGCCAGAAATGGGGCCTTCTATGTCTGCTCGCCGGGAAACGCGCTCAAAAATCCCGCTTGACGGTGTCGGTGGGGAAGTGTTTACTGGCGGTATCGAACATACATTCGAATAACCGATGGTTCAGAAGATGCAGGAGGTGCTGCTGTGACAGCGGCCATGGGCCTGGATCAGCGCCAGCTTACCCGCGCTGAACAGGTGGAACACCTGCGTCGCAGAATAGCGGCGGTCTCCGGAAAGGTGGGCAGCGGGCGCAGCGGCGCTGCGCCGTCCGCCAACCCGCTACCGGCCTCGGAATCTTTGCTACCGATACCCGAATCCCATGCAGAACTCCTATCGGAGCCGTTGCCGCGCGGCACGGTGGCGGTGGTGTCGGGGGCCCGATCCCTACCGCTGAGCATGGTGGCGGCGGTGACGGCCGATGGGGGCCATGCCGCGATCGTCGGACAGCCCGATGTCGGCCTGCTGGCGGCCGTGGAGATGGGCGCCGATCTGAGCCGGATCGCCGTCATCCCCGAACCGGGAACCGATCCGGTCGAGGTGGCCGCGGTGCTGATGGACGGGATGGATCTGGTGGTGCTCGGCCTGGGCGGCCGCACGGTGCCGGCCACCCGGGCGCGGGCGGTGGTGGCCCGAGCCCGGCAGAAGGGGTGCACGCTGCTGGTCACCGACGGCGACTGGCAGGGTGCGTCCACCAGGCTGGACGCCCGGGTCTGCGGCTATGAGATCACCGGCCACGGCCGGCCGGGTTTCGGTCGCATCGGCCGGGTGCGGCTGACCATGCGAGCCAGGGGCCGATCCACCGGGTCTGTGCGAGCCGTGGGCGGATGAGTGGCCACGCGCGTTCTGGCCATCTGGTGCATGGACTGGCCCGCGGTCGCCGCTGCTGTCGCGGCCGGCCTACCGCCGACGGCGCCGGTCGCGGTGACGCTGGCCAACCGCGTCATCGCGTGTTCGGCGGCGGCCCGGTCGGCCGGGGTGCGACGCGGGCTGCGGCGCCGGGAGTCGCAGGCGCGTTGTCCGGAACTGCATGTGGTCACCGCCGACCCGGCGCGCGACGCCCGCCATTTCGAGGGCGTCACGGTCGCGGTGGACGACCTGGTGCCGCGCGCCGAGGTGCTGCGTCCCGGTCTGCTGGTGCTGCCGGTGCGCGGAGCGGCCCGCTACTTCGGTTCTGAACAGGACGTCGCGCAGCGACTGATCGACGCGGTGGCCGCAGCAGGGGCCGAATGTCAGGTCGGCATCGCCGATCAGCTGCCCACCGCGGTCTTCGCCGCGCGGGCGGGCCGGATCGTCGCACCTGGCGAAGACGCACAGTTTCTGTCGCCGCTGTCGATCAGGCAGCTGGCCGCCGAGCCGAGCCTGGCCGGCCCGGGTCGCCAGGATCTGGCGGATCTGTTGTGGCGCATGGGAATCCGCAACATCGGGCAGTTCGCGGCGCTGTCGCGCAGCGACGTCGCCTCCCGGTTCGGCGCCGACGGGGTGGTGGCCCACCGGTTCGCGCGCGGGGAGCCCGCCCGTGGGCCGTCGGGCAGAGAACCCGAAGCCGAACTCGACGCCGTCATGAACTGCGACCCGCCCATCGACCGCGTCGACGCCGCGGCGTTCGCCGGCCGATCGCTGGCCAGCAGCCTGCATCGAACCCTGGAGTCGTCCGGGGTGGGCTGCACCCGGCTGGCCATCCACGCCGTCACCGCCAACGGTGAAGAGCTCGAACGGGTTTGGCGCTGCGCTGAGCCGCTGACCGAGGATGCCACCGCTGACCGGGTGCGCTGGCAGCTCGACGGCTGGCTGAACAAACGCAGGCCCGAGGACCGGCCCACCGCGCCCGTCACGATGATCCGGCTGCGCCCGGTCGAGGTGGTCTCGGCCGAGGCGCTGCAGCTGCCGCTGTGGGGCGGCATAGGCGAAGAGGACCGGTTGCGGGCCCGTCGCGCGCTGGTGCGGGTCCAGGGGCTGCTCGGTCCCGAGGCGGTGCAGGTGCCCATGCTGTCCGGTGGCCGAGGACCGGCCGAACGCATCACGCTGACCCCGCTGGGGGATGAACCGGTGCCGCGGGCCGATCCGCGCCAGCCGTGGCCGGGTCAGCTGCCCGAGCCGTCGCCGACGGTACTGCTCGACGATCCGGTCGAGTTGTTCGATGCCGACGGCAATCCGGTGCGGGTGACCGGGCGTGGCCTGTTCTCCACCGACCCGTCGCGTCTGGTTGCGCCCGGCAAGGCGGGCCGCGACGTCAGGTTGGCCTGGTGGGCCGGGCCGTGGTCGGTCGACGAGCGGTGGTGGGATCCCCAGCGGGCCAAGGTGGGTCGGACAGCACGCGCGCAGGTGCTGCTCGACACCGAGCCGGCGCAGGCGCTGCTGCTGTGCTACCGGCAGCGGCGCTGGTATCTCGAGGGCATCTACGAGTAGCCCCTGTTGCGCGAGCAGACGCATATACCCCCAAAATTGGGGTTTTTAGGGGGCTTTCACGTCTGCTCGCGGGATAAAGATTTGGTGAACGCGCCGACGCGCGTGAGGAACCGCTCGAAGAACGCCGCGGGATCGACGTCGACACCGATGAGCGCGTTGGGGTCCCGGCCCCACCGGTTGCTCCAGTCCGCGATCGTCATACCGCGGGTCAGCGTGCCGGTCAGCTCGACGTCGACCGTGGTCGGCCGGTAGCGGACCAGGTCGGGGTCCAGCGCCACCGCCGCGGCCAGCGGATCGTGCAGGTGCGCGAGATAGCCCTCGCCGCAGGCGAAGTGGTACTCGAAGTAGAACCGCATCGCGTCCTCGAGCACCGCGACCAACGGGTGTGCCCCGGGATGCGCCAACCTGCCCAACAGCTCGGGTGTCATCACGATGTGCTCGGTGAGGTTGAGCCCCAGCACAATCGGAAGATGCCCGGCGTCGGGGCTCCACCCGTGAAACACTTCGGCGGCGGCTTCGGGATCCACGCTGACGTTCCACTCGGCCACCGGTGTGGTGTTGCCGCGGTAGTCGAACGCACCGCCCATGATCACCAGCCGGCGCAGCAGCCGCGGCAGCGCCGGCTCGCGGCGCAGCGCCAACGCCAGGTTCGTCAGCGGACCGGTGGCCACCCCGATCAGCTCACCGGGATAGGCGTGTGCCGCGCGCACCCAGGCGTCGGCCGCGTCGTAGTCGGTGAGCGTGCGGTCCGTCGCCGGCAACCGCGCGTACCCCATGCCCTCGGGGCCGTGCGTGTCCTCCGCGGTGCGCAGCGGTGCGGTGACCGGGTTCTCGCTGCCTTTGGACACCGGCACGTCGACCCCGCACAGCTCGAGCAGCGCCAGGTTGTTATGGCAAACCTGTTGCACCGGAACGTTTCCGGCGGTGGAGGCGATGCCGACCACGTCGGCGTCCTCGCTGGCGAACAGATATACCAACGCCATCGCGTCGTCGACGCCGGTGTCCACGTCGACGAAGACGGGAAGCGCAGTCACGCCGCCAACGATAGGTCGACGCGTCTACCAGTGCACACCGGGTACCAGCCGCACCGCACGTTTGACCGGGCCGGGCACCCGCAACGGCACGGCAGGGTCCGCCCGACGTTTCGGCCGCCGCGGCGGGGACGGCGTGGACGGTGGTTCCTGCGCCACGCCGCGGGCGGCCGCGGAATCGGGGTAGCCCAGGTAGAGCTGGTGCAGCAGGCGCCGGGACAGCTTCGGGGTGAGGTAGTTGCCGAAGTCGGCGAGGGTGCCCAGCGGGGTGTCGATCCGCGCCGGCTTCTCCACCAGCGCGCGCACCACCATCGCCGCCGCGTGTTCGGGGCTGATCGCCGGTACCGGGTTCAGGCGCCGCGACGGCACGATCATCGGCGTGCGCACCAGCGGCATGTGGATGGTGGTGAACGTGATGTGATCCGACAGCGTCTCAGTGGCCACCACGTCGGCGAACGCATCCAGCGCGGCCTTGGTCGGCAAATACGAGCTGTACTTCGGATTGCGGGCCTGCACACCGGCGCTCGACACGTTCACCACGTGACCGAACCGGCGCTCGCGCCAATGCGGCAACAGCGCCAACACCATCCGCACGGCGCCGAAGTAGTTGACGGCCATCACCCGCTCGTAGTCGTGCAGCCGGTCGGTGGAGGCGATCACCGAGCGGCGGATCGACCGGCCCGCGTTGTTGACCAGGTAGTCGACGTGGCCGAATCGGCCCAGGATGTCTTTGACCGTGTGCTCCACCGACGTCGAATCGGTGACGTCGCAGGTGAACGCATGCGCTTGCCCGCCCGCGGAGCGGATCTCGGCGACCAAATCGTCGAGCGCATCGGCGTTGCGCGCCAACGCGAACACCGTCGCGCCCCGCTCGGCGACCGCGATGGCCGATGCCCGGCCGATACCGCTGGAGGCACCCGTGATGAGCACATGCCTGCCGACCAACGGTCCCGCGGCGTCGTCGTGGCGGGCGCGGTCGGGATCGAGGTGCTCGGCCCAGTAGCGCCACAGCCGCGGCGCGTACGACGCGAACTCCGGCGCGGCAATCCCGGTGCCATGCAACGCTTCTGCGGTGTGGTGGGTGGTGAACGTCGGCATCAGGTCGACGACGTCGAGGATCTCGGCGGGGATGCCGAGCTGGGTGACCGCCATGTTGCGTAACACCTTGGCGCGCCCGGTGGCCCGCAGAAACGGCGTCGCGGTCGCCGACGGCAGCGCCCCACGCAGCGGCGGCAACCCCGCTTCCTCGGCGACGCCGCGGTAAATCCCGCGCAGCCCAATGGCTTTGGCGGCGGTGAGGTGAAACGTCTGCCCATCACGGCCGTCGGCGTGCATCAGCGCCACCAACGCATCGACCACGAAGTCGACCGGCACGATGTTGGTGCGGCCGGTGTTGGGCAGCACGATCGGCGTCAACGAGGGCAGCCGGGCCAGTTTGGCCAGCAGGCCGAAGAAGTAGTAGGGCCCGTCGACCTTGTCCATCTCGCCGGTGCGCGAGTCACCCACCACGACGCCCGGCCGGTACACCCGGTACCGCAGCCCCGGCGCCGACCGCACCAACAGCTCGGCTTCGAACTTGGTCTGGTGATACGGCGTCGGCAGCTGCTGGCCGCGGTCGAAATCGCGTTCGGTGAACTCGCCGCGGTGCCGGCCCGCGACCGCGATCGAGGACACGTGGTGCAGCGTCGCGTCGAGACGGCCCGCCAGCGCGATCACCGCGCGGGTGCCCTCCACGTTGGCGGCGCGTTGGGCGGCGTCGGGTGCGGTGATGTCGTAGACCGCGCCGCAGTGCACGATGTGGTCGACGGCGCCGAGCTCGTCGACGGCCTGCTCGGTGAGCCCGAGCGCGGGTGCGGTCAGGTCGCCGACGAGGGGTTTCGCCCGTTCGCCCCACGTCGCGGCGAGCCGTTCGAACCGCGACAGCGAGCTGCGCCGGACCAGGACCGACACCTGGGCCTCGTCGCTGCGGGCCAGGATCTGCGAGACCACCCGCCGGCCAATAAACCCGGTACCGCCGGTAACGACATAATGCATGCGAGCATCGTCACCCCTGCCGGCAGAAACGTCAATGCACGCTATCGTCCGTCTATGCCTCTCGATCCCAATGCCATCGGCGCCAAGACCGAACCCCAACTGTTCGAATGGACCGACCGCGACACGCTGCTCTATGCGCTCGGCGTCGGTGCGGGAACCGCCGATCTGGCGTTCACGACCGAGAACAGCCACGACATCCCGCAGCAGGTGCTGCCGACCTACGCGGTGATCGCCTGTCTGCCGTTCGCGGCCGCGGGCCTGATCGGATCGTTCAACTTCGCCATGCTGCTGCACGGTTCGCAGGCCATCCGGCTGTATGAACCGCTGCCGCCGGCGGGCAAGCTCAGCGTCGTCTCCGAGGTGGCCGACATGCAGGACAAGGGCGAAGGCAAGAACGCCGTCGTGATGCTCAAGGCCACCGGCACCGACCCGGACACGTCAAAGGTCGTCACCGAGACGCTCACCACGGTCGTCATCCGCGGCGAAGGCGGGTTCGGCGGCCAGCCCGGCCAGCGTCCGGCGGCCCCGGAAATCCCTGACCGGGAACCGGATTCGAAGATCGCATTGCCGACGCGTGAGGACCAGGCCCTGATCTACCGGCTCTCCGGTGACCGCAACCCGCTGCACAGCGACCCGTGGTTCGCCCGCGAGCTGGCCGGTTTTCCCAAGCCGATCCTGCACGGGCTGTGTACCTACGGGGTGGCCGGGCGTGCGCTGGTCGCCGAGCTCGGCGGCAACGACGCGACCAAAGTCAACGCGATCGCGGCCAGGTTCACCTCGCCGGTGTTTCCCGGCGACACGCTGACGACCTCGATCTGGCGCACCGAGCCGGGCCGCGCCGTGTTCCGCACCGAGGCGGCCAACCCCGACGGGTCGGATGCGCGGCTGGTACTCGAGGACGGCGCCGCCGAGTACAGCGACTGACGCCGATCTTCGACCGAATCGGGTCGAACCGCCGATATCTCGGGCCGCCGGTTGACAGGATGGCGCGGTGAGGATCGTCGTCGGTTATCTGGCCACCCCCGGTGGCGCAGACGCGGTGGCGCTCGGCGTTCGGCTGGCTCGCACGCTCGACGCTGAACTCGACCTGTGCCTGGTCCTGCCCACCGACCGGGTGCCGCCGTCGGTGGCGCCGGTCGGCGATTACCGCAAACATCTGACCGATCAAGCCGAGGAATGGCTTGCCGCGGCACGCGCATCGGTGCCCGACGATGTCGCGGTGGGCAGCCGGGTCGCGTTCGACGACTCCTCGGCCAACGCGCTGATCACGGAGGCGGCGCGGGTGGCGGCCGACCTGATCGTCGTCGGCGGTGCCGGCGGCATCGCGGCCAGCTTCTCGTTGGGTTCGGTGGTCAACGGGCTGCTGCACTCGGCGCCAGTTCCGGTCGCGGTCGCCCCGCGCGGTACGCGGCATTCGTCGGCGCAGCGGGTGCGTGAGGTGACGTGTGCCATCGGTGAACGCGCGGGAGCAGATCTGTTGCTGGACAACGCGGTACGGTTCAGTCGAGCCGCCGGCACCCCGCTGAGGCTGGTGTCGCTGGTGGCGCTCGACCCGGCCTTCGGGGCGCTGCGCAGCGCCGACGACACTGTCCGCGAGCGGGCACTGGCACACGCCAGATACACCCACGACACCGCCAAACGACAACTACCCGAAGACTTTTCCGTGACGTCGGCGATCGTGGAGGGTCGTTCCATCGAGGAGGCGGTGGGCAAACTCGACTGGCGCGACGGCGATCTGATCATGGTGGGATCGAGCCGGCTCAGCGCGCCCAGACGCCTGTTTCTGGGGTCGACGGCGGCCAAGATGCTGCGGGTGCTCGACGTGCCGATGATGGTGGTGCCCCGAGACCAGCTCGCGGCAGAGGACTTGCCGTAAGCCCGCCGTGACGGGCTGGCTGTTCGCGCTGGGTTCGGCGCTGTTCTACGGCACGTCAGACTTCGTCGGCGGCTTGGCGTCGCGTCGCGCGCACTACGTCGTCGTCGCGCTGCTGGGCCAGCTGGCCGGGCTGGTGGTTGCCGGAATCGCGGCCGTCGTCGTGGTCGCGCCGTCGCCGACGGCGGCTGATCTGTGGTGGGGTGCGTTGTCGGGTGTCGGCACCGCAGCCGGGATGGTGTTTCTGTTCCGCGGCATGAGCCATGGCGCGATGTCGGTGGTCGTGCCGACCAGCGCGGTGACCGGTATCGCGTTGTCGGCGTTGGCCAGTGTCGCGCTCGGCCACGAGCGGCCGTCGCTTCTGGCGTGGGCGGGCATCGCCATCGCGGTGCCCGCGTTGTGGTGGGTCTCGAGCGGTCGGCAGGCGACGACGGAGGCGCACTCCGGCGGCGCGGGCGACGGCCTGTTGGCCGGCGTCGGAATTGCCGTGCAATATCTGGCGCTCGCCCAAGCCTCGGCGGACGCGGGGCTGTGGCCTGTCGCCACCGGACGCGTCGGCGCGCTGTGCGTGCTCGCCGGGGCGCTGCTGTTCGTCGGACGGCAGACGCTGCGGGCGTCGCGCGCACCGTTGGGGCTGGCGCTGGCGTCCGGCGCGCTGGCGGCCGCGGCGCTGATCTCGTACTTCCTGGCGACCCACCACCAGATCGTGGCGATCGCGGTGGCGTTGGCGTCGCTGTACCCGGTGATTCCGGTGCTGCTGGGCATCTTGGTGCTGCACGAACGCCTCACCCGCCGCCAGACCATCGGCCTGCTGGCCGCGGGCGCGGCGACCCTGCTGATGGCCGGTTGAGTTCGAACAATTGTTCGATATACTGGCGGGGTGGGTTGGCATACCGGGCCGCCGAGCTGGACCGAGATGCAGCGGGTGCTGGAGGGCAAACCGCGCCGTTCCGGCTGGCCTTCCCCCGCGAGCGGGGAGTATCGCCATGACGAGCAGGCCGGCGACGGCGGTGACAGCCCCGCCTGGTCCCGCAAGCGCGCCGCCTACCAGGCCGCCGACGTCGACCGGCCTACTACCTCGACGCCGTATGCCGAGCTGCACGCTCATTCGGCCTACAGCTTTCTCGACGGCGCCAGCACCCCGGAGGAGCTCGTCGAAGAGGCCGTCCGGCTGGATCTGCGCGCGATCGCGCTGACCGACCACGACGGGCTCTACGGCGTGGTGCGCTTCGCCGAGGCCGCCAAGGAACTGGGCATGTCGACGGTGTTCGGCGCCGAGCTCTCACTCGGGGGAGGCAACCGCACCGAGGACCCCGATCCGCCGGGCCCGCATCTGCTGGTGCTGGCCCGCGGCCCGGAAGGTTATCGGCGGCTGTCGCGTGAACTCGCCAAGGCGCATCTGGCCGGCGGGGAGAAGGGCAAGCTGCGCTACGACTACGACGCGCTGACCGAAGCGGCCGGCGGGCACTGGCACATCCTCACCGGATGCCGTAAAGGGCACGTGCGCCAGGCTCTTGGCGCGGGTGGTCCGGAGGCGGCCGCCGATGCGCTTGCGGATCTGGTGGACCGGTTCGGGCAGAGGCGGGTCAGCGTCGAACTCACCCACCACGGAGATCCGGTCGACGACGAGCGCAACGCGATGCTGGCCGAGTTGGCGCCGCGTTTCGGTCTGGATGTCGTGGCCACCACCGGTGCGCACTTCGCCGAGCCGTCGCGTGGCCGGCTGGCCATGGCGATGGGCGCGATCCGGGCCCGCCATTCGATGGATGAGGCCGCCGGTTATCTTGCGCCGCTGGGCGGTTCGCATCTGCGGTCGGGGGAGGAGATGGCTCGGCTGTTCGCGGGCTGCCCGGAAGCGGTGACGGCGGCGGCCGACCTCGGCGAGCAGTGCGCTTTCGAATTGGCGTTGATCGCCCCGCAGCTGCCGCCGTTCGATGTGCCGCACGGACACACCGAGGACAGCTGGCTGCGGCATCTGGTGATGGCGGGCGCGCGCAACCGGTACGGTCCGCCGGAGCGGGCGCCGCGCGCCTACGCGCAGATCGAGCATGAGCTGAAAACCATTGCGCAGCTGAAATTTCCCGGCTATTTCCTGGTGGTGCACGACATTACCCGGTTCTGCCGGGAAAACAACATCCTGGCGCAGGGCCGGGGGTCGGCGGCCAACTCGGCGGTCTGCTACGCGCTGGGGGTCACCAACGTCGACCCCGTCGCCAACGAGTTGTTGTTCGAGCGGTTCCTGTCCCCGGCGCGCGACGGTCCGCCCGACATCGACATCGACATCGAATCGGATCTGCGGGAGAAGGCGATCCAGTACGTCTACGACCGCTACGGCCGCGACTACGCCGCCCAGGTGGCCAACGTCATCACCTACCGCGGCCGCAGCGCGGTGCGCGACATGGCGCGTGCACTCGGGTTCTCCCAGGGCCAGCAGGACGCCTGGAGCAAGCAGATCAGCCGATGGAACGGAGCGGCCGACTCACCCGATGTCGAGGACATTCCCCAGCCGGTGATCGACCTGGCGACGCAGATCTCCAACCTGCCGCGGCACATGGGCATCCACTCCGGCGGCATGGTGATCTGTGACCGTCCGATCGCCGATGTGTGCCCGGTGGAGTGGGCGCGGATGGAGAACCGCAGCGTGCTGCAATGGGACAAGGACGACTGTGCGGCCATCGGTTTGGTGAAGTTCGACCTGCTGGGGCTGGGAATGCTGTCGGCGCTGCACTACTGCATCGACCTGGTGCGCGAACACAAGGGCATCGACGTGGACCTGGCGCGCCTGGACCTGTCGGAGCCGGCGGTCTACGAGATGCTGCAACGCGCGGATTCGGTTGGGGTGTTTCAGGTGGAGTCGCGGGCGCAGATGGCCACGCTGCCCCGGCTGAAGCCGCGGGTGTTCTACGACCTGGTGGTCGAGGTGGCGCTGATCCGCCCCGGTCCGATCCAGGGCGGTTCGGTGCACCCGTACATCAAGCGACGCAACGGTATCGAGCCGGTCACCTACGAGCATCCGTCGATGGAACCCGCGCTGCGAAAGACGTTGGGTGTTCCGCTGTTTCAGGAACAGCTCATGCAGCTGGCAGTGGACTGCGCGGGGTTCTCCGCGGCCGAAGCCGATCAGCTGCGCCGGGCGATGGGATCCAAACGCTCCACGGAGCGGATGCGCCGGCTGCGGGACAGGTTCTACGACGGGATGCGCCAACGCCACGGCATCACCGGTGCCGTGGCCGACCGGATCTACGAGAAGCTGGAAGCCTTCGCCAACTTCGGTTTCCCGGAAAGCCATTCGCTGTCGTTCGCATCGCTGGTGTTCTACTCGTCGTGGTTCAAACTGCACCATCCAGCGGCGTTCTGCGCCGCACTGCTGCGGGCGCAGCCGATGGGTTTCTACTCACCGCAGTCCCTGGTCGCCGACGCCCGCAGACACGGGGTCACCGTGCACGGCCCGGACGTCAACGCCAGCCTCGCGCACGCCACGCTGCAGAACCGCGGCACCGAGGTGCGGCTCGGCCTCGGTGCCGTCCGCCACATCGGCGACGAGCTGGCCGAGCGGATGGTCGACGAGCGAAAAGCCAACGGGGCCTTCGCTTCCCTGCTGGACCTGACCCAGCGGGTCCAGCTGTCCGTTCCGCAGACCGAGGCGCTGGCCACCGCGGGTGCGCTGGGTTGCTTCGGTATCACCCGACGTGAAGGGCTGTGGGCGGCGGGCGCCGCGGCCAGAGAGCGTCCCGACCGGTTGCCCGGAGTGGGTTCGTCGTTGGCCACCCCCGCGCTGCCCGGCATGACCGAATTGGAGCTGGCCGCCGCCGACGTATGGGCCACCGGCATCTCACCGGACAGCTTTCCCACCCAGTTCCTGCGCAAAGATCTCGAAGCGCTCGGCGTCGTCCCGGCGGAGAGGCTGTTGGAGGTTCCCGACGGAACCCGGGTGCTGGTGGCCGGGGCGGTGACCCATCGCCAACGGCCTGCGACGGCGCAGGGAGTCACCTTCCTCAACCTCGAGGACGAGACAGGGATGGTCAACATCCTGTGCTCACCGGGGATTTGGGCCCGCCACCGTAAGCTGGCGCAGACGGCGTCCGCCCTGCTGATCCGTGGGCAGGTGCAGAACGCCACCGGCGCAGTGACCGTCGTCGCCGACCGGATGGGCCAGCTCACGATGGCGGTCGGCTCGCGAAGCCGCGACTTTCGCTAAGCGGCCTCCGAACCCGACTTCGGCCCACCCCTCGAAGAGCCGTCGTCGTCGCCCGTGTCCTCAGTCGCCCCCGCCTGGTCCGTATCGTCGGAGTCCGAATTGTCTGAGTCCGTGTCGTCAGCGTCGTCGGTCCCCACCTGTCCGGGCCGCGCGACCAGACCGGTTCGCACCGGTTCACGTGAATCGTCTTCGGCCGCATCTTCGGTGACGGTCTCGTCGGTTTCGACCACCTCGTCGGCATCGACGTCGGTCTCGACGTCGGCGTCGACCGGCTCAGGCTCTTCAGCGGGAACCTGCTCCTCCTCGATGACCGCGGCCTCCGTTTCTTCGGCAACCGCCGTCTCCGCTTCTTCGGCCTCGACCGACTCGACCGACTCGACCGACTCCACCAACTCGGCCGTCGTCGTCTCCTCGGTGCCCGCCTCTTCAGACGTATCGGACGAAACCGTCTCTGCGGCCGATTCTTCGGACTCATCGGCATCTCGTTCAGCCGACGCAGCACGCCAGGACATGGCCGCCATATCGGCGCCCGCAGCGACCTCGTCCTGCACCTCCGGCGGCAGCGACGCCGCCGCCGCACCACCGGGGCTGAAGATGTTGGCGATCGCCTGCGCCACCGAGTTCACAAACGTCGCAACGGCGTTGAACAGACCCTGTACGGCGTTGGCGACCACCTGGAAGAACGCCTGCAGGACTTGGGCGATCTGCTCGCCCAGGTTCGGCAGACCCGGCTCTTGCGGTTCCTCCGGCTCCTCGGGCTCTTCCGGTTCCTGGGGGTTCGCCTCGATGAAGTCCTTGATCACCTGTGCTGCCAGCTTCGCGGTCCAGTCGACGTTGAAGATGCCCAGCGACGTGTTCGGCGTCAGCACGCCGTTGACCAGGCGGTCGCGCAACGTGTAGATGAACGACGGACCCGTATAGGAGGTGCCGTCGGCGTCCTTGAGGTCCTTCCACGCGTTGAGGAAGTCCTCGATGAACTCGGCCTGCTGCTCCTCGGTCACCCCGCTGTCACCAAAGGTCGGCAGACCGTACTCGGTGGCCCAGATCTTCAGGTCCTTGTCACCGTTGTCGAGCATCAGCTGCCGCATCTCGATCAGCTGCTCGAGCGGGGAGCGCCAGAAATCGTTCTTGACGCCCTCGGAGAACTTCAGCGTGTAGTGATACGGATGAAACGACAGCGCGTCGAAGTAGCCCTTGGCGCCGCTGGCGTACATCGTCTCGACGAACGCCACCGGATCCAGCGTGACCGGGCTGCTGATCACCGCACCCAGCACGCCGGCCACCACGAGCGGATCGTTGGGGTCGTCGCCGTTGGCGTCCTTTATCGCGGTGTAGGCGGCCTGCAACATCTCGGTGTAGGCGGCCGGATCGATGGTCGGCGCCCACGCCCGCACGTAGTTGGGTTCGTTCCAGATTTCGTATGCCGCGATCTTCTCGCCGTAGCGGGTGGCGACCCGGCCGGCGTACTCGCCGAACAGATCCGGCTGCGGCGGTTCCTCGAACCCGATCAGCGACCAGTCCGTGTTCGGGTCGACCCCGGCCCAGTCCGGTCCGTGGGCGAGCACCGCGACGATCGCCATGCCGCGGTCGGCTGCGGCGTTGACGATGAAGTCGCTTCGAGCCCAGGCGGCCTCCTCAACCCCCGGGGGAAAGGTCCCCGGCCGGAACGGCTCGTTGCCCCGCCACGGCAAAACGATGCGCACGGTGTTCACGCCGAGTGCCTGCATCTCGTCCAGGTGCCGGTTGACCGCGGCGGTGTCGAGCTTGCCGTCCGGCGTCGACAACGCCCACAGGTCGGAGTCGGCGATGCCGACCGTCGTGCCGGACTCCACGATGCCCGCGGTCAGCACGTAGTCGAGCGCCATCCGGTCGATGCGCGGCTTCGACAGAGTCGGCGCCGCGGTCAGCATGATGGCCAGCGGAACCATCGTGATCACGGTTGCCAGCGCGACCGCTCGCAAGCTAGAACGTAGACCCCTCATCGGTTACCCCCTCAGTCCCGGATCACGAGTCTCGGTGACGTCCTGATCATTAAATTAACGCATTAGCTGGATTGTTTGTATGCAAAAGCGAAAACAAACCCCCATCTGCTCTACCTACCCATAAGCCCAGTTATAAAACAAGTGCCAAGACTTTGCTGAGATCGGCAAATTTGCACAAAATTGACGCTTTAGCAAAGCGCTGAATGCAGGGGGCACCGGGCGGGGCGCATACTCCCCGTCAGCAACGAATGCGCTGGTCGACGCGTTTGCAGCAGGCAATTGTCGTCAGGCGGTCCGAGTAAAAGTTGCACAAATCGACCGCCTCAGCGAATGCAGCAAACCAATTCGGTCGCCAGATGTGCGTTATTGGCGGCAATGGGCGCCGCGTTGAGCTAACGCCTAATTCAAGATCATCCGCCGGTGGGGGTCGTCCACACCTTGTCGATACTGATCTTCAAGCGGGTGTTATAGGCGGCCAGGAATTCGTCGGTGAAGCCGGCGCTGGCGGCGTGCTCGCGGTACTTCTTCTGGTACCGCTCGTCGTCCAACGGGCTCGCGCCCTCCGCGTCGATCGTTGCGGTGCCGCCGACGGCGATGATCCCGCTTCCGTTGCCGTCGGAGTCCAGGTTCAGGCTGACGCGGGGGTGGTTTCGAATGTGGCGCACCTTCGCCGCGTCCGGTTCGGTGTAGACGAACACGTCGGTGCCGTCGAAGTAGAACCACACCAGTCGCGGCACGGGCTGACCCGACTTCGCCACGGTGGTCAGCCATCCGAAGGTGTCGGCGGTGAGCCTGCTGGAGACCTCGTGCGTGAATTCGACTGCCATGCGTCGAATGTAATGTCAGCAAGATGGCGGCCCAAGAGAGTTTGAACCTTTCCTTCGACGAAGTCGTGACGACGACCCGTTCGGTGCGCAAGCGCCTCGACTTCGACAGACCGGTGCCGCGCGAGGTGCTGCTCGAATGCCTCGAACTGGCGGTTCAGGCGCCGACGGGTTCCAATGCGCAGGGCTGGCAATGGATCTTCGTCGAGGACGAACAGAAGAAGAAGGCGCTGGCCGACATCTACCGCAACAACTTCACGTGGTACCGCAGCCAGACCCCGCCCGAGTACGCCGACGGCGACAGCCGCGCTGCGCAGCGCGAGCGCGTGGTGTCCTCGGCGAGTTACCTGGCCGAGCACATGTCCCGGGCGCCATGGCTGTTGGTGCCGTGCCTCGAGGGGCGTCCCGATGGTGCGCCCGCCGGCGTCAGCGCGGGTTTCTGGGGTTCGCTGTTGCCCGCGGTCTGGAGCTACATGCTGGCGCTGCGCTCGCGCGGGCTGGGCTCGGCGTACACCACGTTGCATCTCGTCGGCGACGGGGAAAAGCAAGCCGCCGACGTGCTCGGCATACCGTTCGACAAATACAGCCAGGGTGGGCTGTTTCCGATCGCCTACACCAAGGGCACCGATTTCCGCCGCGCCAAACGGCTTCCGGTCGAGCAGGTCGTGCACTTCGACGGCTGGTGATCAGTCGGCGCCGGCGAACCCGTGTTGGCGCCACGCCTCGTAGTTGGCGACCGCGGCAGCGTTCGACAGGTTCAGCGAACGCCGCCCGGCCAGCATCGGGATGCGCACTTGTGCGGTGATGTGCGCATCAGCCAGCGTCGCGGCGTCCAGACCGCTGGGCTCGGGCCCGAACATCAACACGTCGGTCGGTAGGTAGGCCACGTCGGTGAACGACATCGCGGCATGCGCGGTGAACGCGAACACCCGCGCAGGCATCAGCGCAGCCCACGCCGCAGTCAGGTCGCGGTGCACGGTGACCGACGCCAGGTCGTGGTAGTCCAGCCCCGCACGTCGCAGCTTCGGCTCGGACAGGTCGAACCCCAGCGGCTCGACCAGATGCAGTTGGCTTCCGGTGGCGGCCACCATGCGAATCGCGTTGCCGGTGTTGGGCGCGATGCGCGGGGTCAAGAACAGCAGCCGGAACATTCCACACATCTGAGCGCCTAAACCGATCTCACGCAGCAGAATCGGCGAATTACCCTGCGCGACATCAGGTTCGGGCCGTTTGCTCCCATATCACAGGATGTGTCGACGACGCGAGCATGAACTCTGTCTGTTCAGTAAGAATTGTGGAATCCGCAGCACATCGCTGTCATACTCGACCAGTTGCCAGGCGTACAACGCCCGCCCTCGCATGGGCAAGTCAGCAGGAAGCCATATGAACGACGCGCCATCACTGAATTGCGGACAAACCACCGATCGTGCCGGCGGGCCTCGATGAGCGCGCCGATCAAGCGGCCGTCACGCTGGTCGCCCGCCAACTGGCCGGTCCGCTGGAAGGTGTTCGCGATCGTGTTGGTGCCGCTGGTCGTGGCGGCGACGTTCGGCGGCCTGCGCATCCACAGCAGTGCGACGCAGGCCTCGGATCTGCGGCTGGCCGCCGACCGCGTCGACATGGTGGCTGCCGTGGAGAACTACATGGCGTCGCTGGAGGCCGCGATGCTGGCGCAGTCGACCGGCGGTGACACCGAGGCGGCGCTGACGGCGTTCGACGGCAGCCGCCAGCAGCTGCGCGGCCAGTTGGCCGAGACCGATGTGGCCCCCGATGTGCGCGACGGCGTGCAGACCCTGATCGACGACGGTCAGGCGCTGATGGACAAGGTCACCGCCAACAGCATCGGGCTGCGCGACACCATCGCGGCGTACGCGCTGCTGTTGTTGCCCGCGGAGGACGCCGTCAACGGCTCGGTCCGCGTCGACGACGAACGTATCCGTGCCGAGACGGCCGGGTTGTCGCGGGCGATCGGCGCCCGGGGCCAGATGATGATGCAGCAACTGGCCATCGCCCGCGGCGGTGAGCTGCCGGAGCCGGAGCTGCGCACCGCGATGACCGCGCTGGCCGGCACCGAGCCGTCGACCCTGTTCGGCATGAGCCAGGTGCTCGGCGTGGCTTCGCCCGACGCGCAGCAGCTGCAGGCCGAGTTCGTCAAGCGGATGGCCCTGATGACCGATCCGGCCGTGCCGCTGGTCAACAACCCCGAGTTGCTCGCGTCGGTGCACGCCACCGACGACATCGCCCGCCAGATCATCACGAGCGCCACCGCGTCGGTGACCTCCGCGGTCGACGAGCAGGCCGCCGCGGCGCGTAGCGCGCTGATTCGCGATGCGGTGGTCGTCGCGGTCGTGATCCTGCTGGCGTTGGCGGTCGTCATCGTGGTGGCCCGGTCGTTGGTGCGCCCGCTGCGCCGCTTGCGCGACAGCGCGCTCAAGGTGGCCCACGACGACCTCGCCCGCGAGCTCGACCACGTCCGCGCGGGCGGGGAGGCCCCACCGGTCGACCCGATCCCGGTGCACACCTCCGAGGAGGTCGGGCAGGTCGCACACGCCGTTGACGAGTTGCACGAGCAGGCGCTGCTGCTGGCCGGCGAGCAGTCCCGGCTGCAGCTGCAGGTCGGCGACATGTTCGAAACGTTGTCGCGGCGCAGCCGGTCGCTGGTCGACCAGCAGCTGGCACTGATCGACCGGCTGGAACGTGACGAAGAGGATCCCGACCGGCTCGAAAGCCTCTTCCGGCTGGATCACCTGGCCGCGCGCATGCGCCGCAACGGGGCCAACCTGCTGGTGCTGGCCGGCGCCAGGGTGCCGCGCGAGCAAGCCGAGCCGGTGCCCGTTTCGGCGGTGATCAACGCCGCCGCCTCGGAGGTCGAGGACTACACCAGGGTGGTCACCGCGACCGTGCCCGACAGCGAGATCGTCGGCGCCGTCGCAGGCGACATCGTGCACTTGCTCGCCGAACTGCTCGACAACGCGCTGCGCCACTCACCGCCGGTCTCACCGGTGCGGGTGTCGGCCGTGCACACCGCCAACGGCGGCCTGGTCATCGAGGTCAGCGACACCGGGCTGGGCATGACCGAATCCGACCTGCGGGTCGCCAACACGCGACTGCAGTCCGGTGGCGAGGTCACCCCCTACACCGCGCGGCACATGGGCCTGTTCGTCGTCGGCCGGCTCGCAGCCCAGCACGGCCTCGTGGTCCGGTTGCGCAGTACCGTTGCCGGCGAACCGAATTCAGGTACGACGGCCGGTGTGTACGTACCCACCGAGCTGTTGGCGCAATCGGAGGAAACCGACCAGTTCAGCATCGCGGAATACGCCAGGCCCGCCGACGCGCATGCGGGCATCGCGACCGCGTTGGCACTGGACGAAGACCACTACGCCGACGAGGACGACCACGCCGAGATCCCAGCGACGCTGCTGCCGCAACGCAACCCCGGAGCCAGCGGCATCTCGGGCCCGCCGGCGGCGGAGCCGTCGGAGCCGGGTCGCCCGACCGACACCTCGGAGTTCTTCGCGGCGCGCGCGCAGGCCGCCGACGCAGAGCGTGCACAACCCGAACCGTCGCCGACGGCGGGCTCAGACGACGCGATCTACCAGAAGATGCTGTCGGAGTGGCTCGTCGATCCGACCGAGCTGGCCAACAGCACCGACCTGAACTGGGAATCGGTATGGGACCACGGCTGGTCGGCGGCCGCCGCGGCCGAGGAAGCGCCCGTGCAACGCCACACCGACGAGGGCCTTCCGGTACGTGAACCGGGGGCACGGTTGGTGCCCGGCGGCGCCGACGAGGCCCCGGTAGCATCGGCGGTCGAGCGCGACACCGAAGAACCGGAGGCGGCCGCGCGCAGTCCGGAGGCGGTGCGCGCGAGCATCAGCAGCCATTTCGGCGGGGTGCATGCCGGCCGGTCACACGCTCGAGAAGCCAGAGGAACAGACGACGCATGACCCAACGCGACTCGCTTGATTGGCTGGTCTCCAGGTTCGCCAGGGACGTGCCGGGGGTGTCGCACGCCGTGCTGGTGTCCGCCGACGGGCTGCTGACGGCGGCCAGCGAACACATCCCCACCGAACGCGCCGACCAGCTCGCCGCGGTGGCCTCCGGGCTGGCCAGCCTCTCCACAGGTGCGGCGCAGCTGTTCGACGGCGGCCACGTGCTGCAGTCGGTTGTCGAGATGGAGCACGGATACCTGCTGCTGATGCGGGTCGGCGACGGCTCGAACCTGGCGACGCTGGCCACGCGCAACTGCGATATCGGCCAAATCGGTTACGAGATGGCGATATTGGTGGAACGAGTGGGTTCGGTGGTTCAGTCGGGACGCCGGCGAGCACCCTCGCACTCGTGAGCCACCGATGGACGACTGGGAGCGCGAAGTCGCCGACGAACCGAACCTTGTCCGGCCCTACATCCTGACGGCCGGGCGCACCGACTCCGACGTCTACCTGCCGCTGGAGGCGCCGATCGAAACGGTGCCCGCCGAGATGCCGGTGCAATGGCCGGGTACCGATGTGCGCGGGCAGATCCTGACGCTGTGCGGCGATCACCCGTCGGTGGCCGAGATCGCCGCGCGGCTATCCTTGCCGCTTGGCGTGGTGCGGGTGCTGATCGGTGACCTCGTTTCGCAGGGTTACCTGCGGGTGCACGCCACACTCGACGATGCGGCGACGCTGAACGACCGGCGCGAACTGATAGGAAGGACGCTGCGTGGCCTCAGGGCGCTCTGAGGGGCGGCACGCCTCCACCGACGACGCGCGGCGGGGGAGCGCCGCCTCGACATGGTCTTCGCGCGAGCGCTCATCCGCGACCAAGATCGTCATCTCCGGCGGGTTCGGCGCGGGCAAGACGACGTTCGTCGGCGCGGTCTCCGAGATCATGCCGCTGCGAACCGAAGCGCTGGTCACCAACGCGTCGGCAGGCGTCGACGGCCTCGAGGCCACACCGGACAAGAACACCACCACCGTCGCGATGGACTTCGGCCGCATCACGCTGGCCGAGGACCTCGTGCTGTATCTGTTCGGCACCCCGGGGCAGCGCCGGTTCTGGTTCATGTGGGACGACCTGGTGCGCGGCGCCATCGGCGCGATCATCCTGGTCGATGTGCGCCGCCTGGCCGACAGCTTCGCCGCGGTCGACTTCTTCGAAGCGCGAAAGCTGCCGTTCCTCGTCGCGATCAACCAATTCGACGATGCGCCAAGCTATCCCGTCGACGCAGTGCGCAAAGCGCTGGCGCTGCCGGAGCGGATCCCGATCATCACCGTCGACGCCCGCGACCGCCAGTCCGCGCGCGCAGCGTTGATCACCGTCACCGAATACGCCCTCGCCAGCCTCACCGCGACACCCGGCTGAGTGGCTACCGACGAAACGGTCTGGACCGAACGCGAATTCGCCGGCCACGACTTCCGCGACGAGGACCTCAGCCGGCTACGGACCGAGCGCGTGGTGTTCGACGAGTGCGATTTCCGCGGCGTCGACCTGACCGAGTCCGAGCACGTCGGCTCGGCGTTCCGCAACTGCTCATTCGAACGGGCCACCTTGCACCACAGTAGCTTTCGGCAATGCAGCATGCTCGGCTCGGTGCTCACCAACGCCCGGTTGCGACCGCTGACGCTGGTCGACGTCGACTTCACGCTGGCCGTGCTGGGCGGATGCGACCTGCGCGGTCTCGACCTCTCCGGTTGCCGGCTCCGAGAAGCCGGCCTGGTCGACGCCGATCTGCGCAAGGCGGTGCTGCGCGGTGCCGACCTCAGCGGGGCGCGGCTGCAGAACACCCGGCTCGAGGAGGCCGATCTGCGCGGCGCGCGCATCGACCCGACGTTGTGGACCACCGCCACCGTGCGCGGCGCGAAGATCGACGTCGATCAAGCGCTGGCCTACGCCGCCGCGCACGGGCTGGACATCCACGGCGGTTGAGACCACCCGAGCTCCAAAACCGCTGATCAAAAAACCGCACGCAATCAGGTGTTCAAGCACACATCGGCAATAGTCGCCTCAGAGATGCTGAATTACTACGGTCCGTAGTATGCAACTCACCCGGTTCACCGACCTCGGTCTACGCACCATGATGCTGCTGGCCGCTGGTGAAGCCGGGCAGCAGCGGATCACCACGCGCTCCATCGCCGTCGGCGCCAACGCCTCCGAGCACCACGTCGCGAAGGCGGTCACCCGGCTCGCGGAGCTGGGCATGGTGAACACGCGGCGCGGGCGGGTCGGCGGTCTTTACCTGACCGACGCGGGACGTCAAGCATCGGTGGGCTGGCTGGTGCGTCGTCTGGAGGACGACAGGGAAGTCATCGAATGCGACGGTGCCGATCCGTGCCCGCTGGTGCCGGCCTGCCGGCTGCGGCGTGCGCTGGCCGCGGCCAAGGAAGCGTTCTACCGCGAGCTCGACGAATACACCGTCAGTGATTTGACCAGGGACACAGGGCTTCTCGTGATCTCTGGGCCGAAGTCCGGGCCTGGGCAACCGCCCGACCCGCAACCCACCGAAAGGACCGTCCGATGACCGCCATTGCCGCTGCTCCGATCGAACTGGAACCGCAGCACGTCGAGATCGTGTCCGCGACGCTTCCGCTGGTCGGTGCGCACATCGACGAGATCACCGCGGAGTTCTACCGGCGGATGTTCGAAAACCATCCCGAACTGCTGCGCAACCTGTTCAACCGCGGTAACCAGGCCCAGGGGGCACAGCAGCGGGCGTTGGCCGCGTCGATCGCGACCTTTGCCGCCCACCTCGTCGACCCGGACCTTCCGCACCCCGCGGACCTGTTGTCGCGGATCGGGCACAAGCACGCATCGTTGGGCATCACCGCCGATCAGTACCCGATCGTGCACGACAACCTGTTCGCCGCGATCGTCGCGGTGCTGGGCGCCGACACGGTGACCGACGACGTGGCCGCCGCATGGGACCGGGTGTACTGGATCATGGCGCAGACGCTGATCGACATGGAGCACGAGCTCTACACCGCGGCCGGGGTTGCCGACGGCGATGTCTACCGCCGCGCCCGCGTCGTCTCCCGTGTCGACGATCCATCCGGCGCGGTGCTGTTGACCGTCCGTCCCGACGGAAACCCGATCACGGGATTTCTTCCGGGACAATATGTTTCGGTGGGGGTCACGATGCCCGACGGCGCGCGCCAACTGCGCCAGTACAGCCTGGTGAACAAACCCGGAACCGCCGAGCTGACGTTCGCGGTCAAACCGGTGGGCGCTACACCCGATCAGCCCGCGGGCGAGGTGTCCACCTGGATCGCGGCCAACGTGTGCGTCGGCGACATCCTCGACGTCACCGTGCCGTTCGGTGACCTGCCCGCACCGGCCGGCGACCAGCCGCTGGTGCTGATCTCCGCAGGCATCGGGATCACCCCGATGATCGGAATCCTGGAATTCCTCGCCGCCGATGCGCCCTCGACCGCGGTGCAGGTGCTGCACGCCGACCGCTCCGACCAGAGCCACCCGCTGCGAGAACGCCAGCATGAGCTGCTGGCCGCACTGCTCAACGCCAGCCTGGACATCTGGTACGAGGACGGTCTGACCGGCGGTGCGCCCGGTGTCCACGCCGGGCTGCTGACACTGGACGGCATCGAACTGCCCGCCGCAGCCGACGTCTACCTGTGCGGCAACAACGGCTTCGTGCAGGCGGTGCGCACCCAACTGATGGCCCGCGGAGTCCCGGCCGCACGCGTCCACAGCGAGCTGTTCTCACCCAACGACTGGCTGTTGTCCTGAAACCCGCGCGAACCGCTCCGATCGGAGCGGTTCGCGCGCAAGGATGGGGGCATGGCCGATACGTGGGACACCATCGATCGCTATGTCGTGATCTCGACCGACACGCACGCGGGTGCCGACCTGTACGACTACCAGCCGTACCTGCCCGCCCGACTGCACGACGATTTCGAGGCGTGGGCGAGAACCTATGTGAGCCCGTTCGATGATCTCGTCATCGCGACCGCACAACGCAACTGGGATCACGATCTGCGGATGTCGGAGATGGACGCCGACGGGGTAGCCGCCGAGGTGCTGCTGCCCAACACCGTGCCACCGTTCTTCCCGACCACCCCGAACATCACGATCACCCTGCCGCGCACCCGTGATGAGTTCGAAAAGCGGTGGGCCGGTGTGCAAGCCCACAACCGCTGGCAGGTCGATTTCTGCTCGCTGGCTCCGACGCGACGGCGCGGGCTGATCCAGATCTTCCCCAACGACGTCGACCTGGCCCTCGACGAGATTCGTTGGGGCGCACAGCACGACTGCTTCGGAGGCGTGCTGGTGCCCGCCGTCTCACCCGGTGACCCGTCGGTCGCCCCGCTGTTCCACACCCGCTACGAGCCGCTGTGGGCGCTGTGCACCGAACTCGACCTGACCGTGGTGCAGCACGCCGGGGCGGGCAGCCCGGTGATGCCGATGGATCAGCCCGCGTCCAACGCCGTGCTGGTGACCGAGATGGCGATGTGGGCGCAGCGGACGGTTCCGCATCTGATCCTCGCCGGCGTTTTCGAACGTCATCCGCAGCTGCGGTTCGTGGCGACCGAACAGGGCACGTTGTGGCTGCAACACCAGATGATGATGCTCGACGCGATGGTGCCCAGCATGAAATCGGAAGCGGGCAACCGCACCTACGGAATGTTCGGCGGCTCCTCGATCGACGAGCTGACGATGGCGCCCAGCGACTACGCCAAACGGAACTGCTATCTGGCCTCCGAACTGACGCCGTTCGAGTCCTCGATGATCAGTTACCTCGGCCCAGAACACCTGATGTGGGGCAGCGACTACCCGCACGAGGAAGGGTTCGCGCCGCACTCCAAGCTGGCGATCCGGTGGGCGCTGCACGACCAGCCCGAAGATGTCTGCCGCCAGATCCTGGCAGGCAATGCCGCGCGGCTGTACCGGTTCGACCTCGATGCCCTGACCCCGGTGGCCGCCGAGATCGGTCCGATGGTCGACGAGGTGCACACCCCGCTCGGCGACACCGGCTATACCGCGCCCGCGGCGTTCGGCTACCGCCCCTTCGAAGGCGGACTGGCGCTGAAGCGGTTGGCCCCGGCCCGCGGCGAAAGCTGACGCCGCGCGGCTGAGGTCAGAAGTTGCTGCAGTTGTTGGCCACCCGCATGATGACCGGCGTGAACTGTTCGGCACCCGGGGTCGCCTGAGCCTGCGTGACCATCGCGCGGCGCGTCTCCGGCGGCGCGGCGATCAGGCTCTTGAGCCAGCCGGTGGCCGCCGGGGCCGATTCCAGCTGCCTGGCGAGTTGGGGTGATTCGGCGTTGAGCGCCGCAACGACCTGCGGATAGGTGCAGTTCGAGTAGACGATGGTGTCGATGTCTGGCTGCGCGGCCGCCGTGCCGGCGCCCATGCCCAGCATCAACGTCGCGCCGCCACAGGCGACAACCAGTTTGGTGGTTGACAGCATTTCGCGTACGCCTTCCGTAGCAAGCCCCGACTGATGAGAACTTTCAGAGGCTAACACTGTCGTCGCAGGGTGGGCGATTTTCGGTGATCAAGCGCCTTTCAGCCGGATCTTCCAGCGCACGAACGACGCGTACCCGATGCTGATCGCGGCCAGCATCGCCATATCGAACAGCCACGTGCCCGCCGAGTGCTCCCAGTGCCGATCATCGGGCGTCAACGGGCCCGGTACCAGCCGGATCAGGTCGATCGTGGAGGCCGACGCCGCGAAACCCCACCGCGCCGGGGTGAACCACGACATCTGATCGAGCACGATGCGGTCCGTCACCGGGATCATGCCGCCGGAGAACACCAGCTGCGACATGATCGCCACCACCAGCAGCGGCATGATCTGCTCGTTGGACTTCGCCAGCGCCGAGAGCGCCAGCCCGACCATCGCCGCGGCCACCGTCGTCACCGCGATGTCGATGAACAACTCCAGGCTTCGGTTGCCGAGCAACGCGCCGCGCTCCACCGCGCCCGGGCCCCAACCCTTGCCGATGATCGCGATGGTCGTGACGATCGCCGACTGGACGACCGCGAAGACCGTGAACACGAAGATCTTCGCCAAAAGATATGCCGTCGTCGACAATCCGACCGCCTGCTCACGGCGGTAGATCGCGCGTTCACCGATCAGCGCACGGATCGTCAGCGCGGTGCCCATGAAGATCGCGCCGACGTTGAGCATCACCAGGATCTGGCCGGGCTCGTTGGGCGCCGCGCCACCCTCGATCGCCGGGACCGGCACCCCGAAGCCGACGTCGCCCGGCACCGACAGCGACAACACGCCCATGATGAACGGCAACAACATCAAGAACGCGAAGTAGCCGCGGTCCGACACCACCAACCGCACCTGCCGGCGCGCGATCGTCGAGAACTGGCGTCGCACGCTGGTGCGGGTCGGGTTGCCGAGGTCGGAGGGCTCTTCGGTCGGCGGCGGTGGCGGCGGGGGACCGTGCTGGGCCAGGAACTTCTCGTTGGCCGCATCCGGATCGCTGGCCACCGCGCTGAAGATGTCGGCCCAGTTGGTCGTGCCCATCGACGGGCCGATCTGGCTCGGCGGCCCGTAGAACGCCGTCTTGCCGCCTGGGGCCAACAGCAGCACCTGATCGCACACGTCGAGGTAGGTCAGCGAGTGGGTGACCACCAGCACCACACGCCCGGCGTCGGCGAGCTGGCGCAGCATCGTCATGACCTGCCGGTCCAGCGCCGGGTCCAAACCCGATGTCGGCTCGTCCAGGATCAGCAGCGACGGGCCGGTGAGCAGTTCGAGCGCCACCGAGGCGCGTTTGCGCTGCCCGCCCGACAGCTTGTCGACGCGGGTCTCGGCGTGCCGGGTCATCTCCAGTTCCTCGAGCACCTGCGCGACGACCTGGGCGCGGTCTTCCTTGGTGGTGTCGGGCGGCAGCCGCAATTCGGCCGCATACATCAGGGCCTGGTTGACGGTCAGCTGACCGTGCACCACGTCGTCCTGGGGCACCATGCCGATCCGGGAGCGCAGCGAGGCGTACTCGGCATGGATGTTGTGGCCCTCGAAGGTCACGGTGCCCGACGTCGGATGGGTGTAGCCGGCCACCAGCCGGGCGAACGTCGACTTGCCCGCGCCGGACGGGCCGATCACGGCCGTCAGCGTGCCCGGACGCGCGGCGATCGAGATGTTGTCCAGCAGGGTCTTGTTGTTCTCGATCGTCCACGTGACGCCATGCACCTCGAGCCCGCCGGTGCGGGTGGCCGCCTCGGTCTCGGTGCGACGGACCAGCGTGCCGCCCGAGAACACCAGGTCGATGTTGCCGATCGTGACGGTGTCACCGTCGTGCAGCACCGCCACCTCGACCCGGGTGCCGTTGACGAACGTGCCGTTGATGCTGCGGTTGTCGCGGATCTCGGTGCCGCCGGCCGTGGGCACCAGCGTGGCGTGGTGGCGCGAAGCGAGCACGTCGGGCACGACGATGTCGTTGTCCGTCGCGCGGCCGATCTTGATCGCGCCGGGCATCCCGGCGTCGGCCGGCTTGCCGGGCCGCAGGATCCTCAGCATGCTCGTCGCGAGGTTGCCGTCGCTGGAGCGCGGCGCCGCCGTCGGACCCATCGCCGTCACCGATTCCAGCGACGGCGACGACATCGGCTGGGGTTGGGGCGTGTGACGCACCGGCTGCGAAGTGCTCGGCGGATACGTCGCCGGACCGCTGGCATGGGCCTGCGGGCCCGTCGGATACCGCGGAGGCGGCGGCGTCGGATACCGCGGCTGGGGCCGCGACGTGCTCGGCGGTGCCGAGGGCGGGGGTCCGCCTGTGGGCCACGACGCCGACGGTGTGCGCTGCGTGGCCACGGGCACCGCGGTGGTGGGCGTGCGGCCGGCCGCACCCTGGTGGCGACCGACCTCGAAGGTCAGCCGCGGCCCGTCGGGGTTACCGATGTTGACGCTGAGCCCGTCGGTGATGTCGACGGTGGGCACCCGCCGGTTGTTGACGAACAGGCCGTTGAGGCTGCCGTTGTCGATCGCCACCCAGCGGCCGTTGTCGAACCGCAAGACCAGATGCGCGCGGGAGATCAACGGATGGGCGATGCGGACATCGGCGCGCAGGTCGCGGCCGACGACCACGTCGTTGCCCGCGGAGAAACTTCGCGTCGAGCCGTCGTAGCGAACGGTCAGCGCAGGTGGGGATCCCCAGCTCGTCGGAGTCGGCTGGCCGGCGACGTTTGACATCGCGACAACTGTATCGGGTAGTCAGTGCGTGGGAATGCTGCACCGAGCAGTGTCGGCCTGCCGACTGAAATGTCGCGGTCACACGGCGAGTCGCGCCGATATCCACCGCGGTTCGTGGTCACACTTGAGCATGGTGTCCAGGGCGCCTCTGATCCTCGCCGGGGTGGCGGGCATGAGCCTGGCGTTTTGCGCAACGGCGGCGGCGCAGCCGTCGTACCCCACCGACGATCGCGGCTTCGTCGGCACCAAAGTGCGCTGTGACGCGCCGAACTCGGCGGTCAGCTTCGGCCGCACCGCGCAATCGCTGGTCGCGATCTGCCTGGTGCCCGACGGCCACTACGAATACCGCGGCGCCCGACTCAACGACGACGCGGTGCTCGTCGTCGTCGCCGAACCCACGGTGCCCGGCGAGTTCTTCGCCCAGAAGGACGGCGCCACCTACACCGTCACCGCCGAACAACTGGTCATCCGGACCGACGAGTGGGTGCGCGCCGAGCCGATGCTGCACTTCCAGACGCCGCCGATGCCGGCGGTACAGCCGCCGGAGGCCTAGCAGCCGGGTCAGCTCGGCGTGTGCACCGCGGTGTAGTCCGGTGAACCGGTCACCACGCAGCGGGTCTGGCTGTAGATCGTGGCCATGCACTGGTTGCAGTGGTTACACGCGGAGAACACGGAGTGCTTGTCGCCGTCGGCCTGGATGCGGTTGATCAGATCGGGTTCGGCCAGCAGCGCGCGACCCATCGCGACGAAGTCGAACCCCTCGGCCATCGCCAGGTCCATGGTCTCGCGGTTGGTGACGCCGCCGAGCAGGATCAGCGGCAGCTTCAGCTCGGCGCGGAACTGCTTGGCGTCGCGCAGCAGATAGGCCTCGCGGTAGGGGTACTCGCGGAAGAACTTCTTGCCGGTCATCCGGATGCCCCAGCGCAGCGGCGGTTTGAACGCGCCGGCGAACTCCTTGACGGGGGCGCCGCCGCGGAACAGATACATCGGGTTGACCAGCGAACTGCCCGCCGTGAGCTCGATCGCGTCGAGGCCGCCGTCCTCCTCGAGCCACTTGGCGGTCTGCAGCGACTCCTCCAGGGAGATCCCGCCGCGCACCCCGTCGGCCATGTTGAGTTTGGCGGTGACCGCGATCGGGGTGCCCGCCGCCTCCACCGCCCGGCGCACCGCCAGCACGGTGCCGCGGGCCACCTTGGCGCGGTTCTGAAGCGAGCCACCGAATTCGTCGGTGCGCCGGTTGATCAGCGGACTGAGGAAGGAGCTGGCGAAGTAGTTGTGGCCGAGGTGGATCTCGACCGCATCGAAGCCGGCCTCGATCGCCATCCGGGCGGCGTTGGCGTGCGCGGCCATGATGTCGTCGATGTCCTCGCGGCTGGCCTTCTTGGCGAAGCGCATCGACAACGGGTTGAAGAACCGCACCGGCGCGTAGGCCTTGGACTTGTTGGAGCGGGCGTCGGCCACCGGTCCGGCGTGTCCGATCTGCGCGCTGATCGCTGCGCCCTCGGCGTGGATCGCGTCGGTGAGCCTGCGCAGCCCCGACATCGCCTCGGGGCGCCACCAGATCTGTCTGCCCTCGGTGCGTCCACCCGGCGCCACCGCCAGATACGCCACCGTCGTCATGCCGACGCCACCGGCGGCCGGCAGCCGGTGGTAGGTGATCAGGTCGTCGGTGACAAGCGCATTCGGCGTGCACGCCTCGAAGGTTGCCGCCTTGATGATGCGGTTGCGCAGCGTCACCGGGCCGAGCTTGGCCGGGGTGAACACATTCCGGGGAGTGTCCATGCACTGAAGCCTGCCACAATGACCCCCGTGGGTGCGATAACGCTTGACGGTAAGGCCACGCGCGACGAGATCTTCGTCGATTTGAAGCGGCGCGTGGCACAGCTCACCGAGGCCGGGCGCACGCCCGGGCTCGGAACCGTGTTGGTCGGCGACGACCCCGGTTCGCACGCCTACGTGCGGGGCAAGCACTCCGACTGCGCGAAGGTCGGCATCAACTCGATCCGCCGCGACCTGCCCGCCGACACCAGCCAGGCCACGCTCGATCAGACCATCGACGAGCTCAACGCCAACCCGGAGTGCACCGGCTACATCGTGCAGCTGCCGCTACCACGCGGGTTGAACGAGAACGCCGCGCTGGAGCGGGTGGATCCGGGCAAGGACGCCGACGGTCTGCACCCCACCAACCTCGGTCGGCTGGTGCTCAACGAACCCGCGCCGCTGCCGTGCACGCCGCGCGGCATCGTGCACCTGCTGCGCCGCTACGACGTGCCGATCGCCGGCGCGCACGTGGTGGTGATCGGGCGCGGTGTGACGGTGGGTCGACCGCTGGGGCTGCTGCTGACACGGCGATCCGAGAACGCCACGGTCACGTTGTGCCACACCGGAACACGTGATCTGGCCGCGTTGACCCGGCAGGCCGACATCATCGTCGCCGCGGCCGGGGTGCCGCACATGGTGACGGCCGAGATGGTCCGCGCCGGCGCCGCCGTCGTCGACGTGGGCGTCAGCCGCGACGAGGCCGGCAAGCTCGTCGGCGACGTGGCCCCCGACGTCTGGGAGGTCGCCGGGCACGTCTCGCCGAACCCCGGCGGTGTCGGCCCGCTCACCCGCGCGTTCCTGTTGACGAACGTCGTGGAACGCGCGGAAGCCCTTGCCGGGACGTGACCCTCAAGGAGTTCGCGCGCAAGGTGTTCGCCGGGCAGTGGCCGATCTGGTTGGTGGGCCTGGTGTTCGTCGCCGCGTTCGGGCTTGTGGTGGGCGGCTACTGGCGGCGCGGCGCGTTGGTCATCGCGATCGGGGTGGGCGCCGCCGCGGTGCTGCGGTTGCTGCTGCCCGACGATCGGGCGGGGCTGTTGGCGGTGCGCAGCAAGCCGATCGACTTCGTCACCACCGCGACGGTCAGCGCGGCGATGCTCTACATCGCCTGGACCATCGACCCGCTGGGCACCAGCTAGTTTTACTCGGCGAGGTTCGCGCGGATGCACACCGTGACGTAGGGCAGCGCCAGCCCGGCCGAGTTGGCCAGCGCGGGATGGGTGGCCAGCAACTCGCGCACCCGGTCCAGCGTCTTGACGCGCACCTGCTCCGGTGAGGTGATGCAGTAGCTGCGCGAGGCGACCAGATCGATCAGCGCCTGCGGCGTCAGGTAATTCGTCCACTCCACCTGATGGCGTTGCACGTCGGTGAACGGCCCGGGCAGCGTCACCCGGTTGGTGAACGGGTCGTCCTCGTGGCCGATGATGCTGCCGAGTTCCTTGACCCAGCCCATGCGTTCGTCGCGGGTGTTCCACACCAGCCCGAGCCGGCCCCCCGGGCGCAGCACCCGGGCCACCTCCGCGACCGCGCGCTGCGGGTCGAACCAATGCCAGGCTTGCGCGACGAGCACCGCGTCGACGCTGTCGTCGGGCAGTGGGATCTCCTCCGCGGTGCCCAGCAGCGCTGGCGTGTCCGGCAGCGAATTGCTGAGCAGCTCAAGCATTTCCGGAATGGGATCGACGGCCACCACCGTCAGGCCCCGTTCGACCAGCCGCGTGGTCAGCTTGCCCGTACCCGCACCCAGATCCAGCACGTCGTGCGCGTCGCGGGGCAGCAGCCAGTCGATGGCTTCGGGCGGATACGACGGTCGGCCGCGCTCGTATGCCGCGGCTTCCGCGCCGAACGACAGCGAACGCTGCTGATCCGAGCGGGTCACCGCGCGGCCAGCTCCAAGGTCTGGCGGATCAGCGTGCCCACCGCATCCATCTCCACCAGGAAGCCGTCGTGGCCGTAGATCGAGTCGATGACCTGCAGCCCGCCGCAGTTCGGCAACAGCTCGGCCAGCTCCTCCTGCAGCCGCAGCGGATAGAGCCGGTCCGACGTGATACCGCCGACCACGGCCGGCACCTGACAGCCGCGCAGCGCCGCCTCGACGCCGCCGCGGCCGCGACCGACGTCGTGGCTGGACAGCGATTCGGTGAGCGCGACGTAGGTGCCCGCATCGAAGCGCGCGACCAGCTTGTTGCCCTGGTGCTCGAGGTAGCTCTGCACCGCGTAGCGGCCGCCGGCGCGCGGGTCTTCGTTGCCCTGCGCATCGTTGGCGAAGCGGTTGTCGAGTTCGAGCTCGCCCCGGTACGTCAGGTGCGCGATGCGGCGCGCCAGGCTCATGCCGACGTCGGGGGCGGTTCCGGTGTCGTAGTAGTCGCCGCCATGCCAGTTCGGATCGGCTTTGATCGCGGCCACCTGCGTGCTCTGGGTGCCGATCTGGTCGGCGGTGGCACGCGCGCCGACCGCCAGCAGCAGCGCGGCGCGGACCTTGTCGGGGTGACCGACCATCCATTCCAGCGCGCGCGCCCCGCCCAGCGAGCCGCCGATCACCGCGGCGACCTCGGTGATGCCCAGCGCCTTGAGCGCGGCGATGTCGGCCTCCACCTGGTCACGCACCGTCACGTCGGGAAACCGTGAGCCCCAAGGCTTTCCGTCAGGATGCAGCGAACTGGGGCCCGTCGAGCCGCGGCAGCCGCCCAGCACGTTGGTGGCCACCGCGCACCACCGGTCGGTGTCGATCGCGGCGCCGGGCCCGGCGATCCCGTCCCACCAGCCCGCCGTCGGGTGCTCGGGTCCGGCGGGGCCGGTGATGTGCGAGTCGCCGGTCAGCGCGTGCAGCACCATCACCACGTTGTCGCGGTCGGGGGACAGCTCGCCCCAGCGTTGCACCGCGATCTGCACGTCCTCGATCACGACACCGCACTCCAGCGTCAGCGAGCCGATGTCGACGACGCCGATCTCACCTTCGGCAGGCAGGGTCAGGAGTGGCACCTCGGCTTCCCATTCGGTGACAGTCATCAAAACGCCGCCGTGGTCTTCGGGTCCGTCGGCCCGGCGCTGGAGAACGGTTTGGCCGCGGCGAAACCCTGTTCGAGGTCGGCCAGGATGTCGTCGATGCCCTCGATGCCGACCGCGAGCCGCACCAGTCCCGGGGTGACGCCGGTGGCCAGTTGCTCCTCGGGGGACAGCTGCGCGTGGGTCGTCGAGGCCGGGTGGATCACCAGCGACCGCACGTCGCCGATGTTGGCGACGTGGCTGTGCAGGGTCAGCGCGTTGACGAACGCCTTTCCGGCGTCCACCCCGCCGGCCAACTCGAACGCCAGCACCGCGCCGGTTCCCTTGGGGGTCAGCTTGTTCGCCAGCTCATGCCACGGCGAACTGGGCAGCCCGGCGTAGTTCACCGAGAGGACGTCGTCGTGTCCGGCCAGGTACTCGGCCACGCGTTGGGCGTTGGCGACATGGCGCTCGACGCGCAGGCTCAACGTCTCCAGCCCCTGGGCGATCAGGAACGCGTTGAACGGCGAGGCCGCCGAGCCGAGGTCGCGCAGCAGCTGCACCCGGGCCTTCAGCGCGAACGCGGCCGGGCCGAGGTCGGCGTACACCACGCCGTGGTAGCTGGGATCGGGTGTGGTGAACCCGGGGAAGTTGCCGTTGGTCCAGTCGAAGGTGCCGCCGTCGACGATCACGCCCGCGATCGCCGCGCCGTGCCCGCCGAGGTACTTGGTGGCCGAGTGCACCACGATGTCGGCGCCGTGGCTGATCGGCTGAAGCAGGTACGGCGTCGCGATCGTGTTGTCGACGATCAGCGGCGCCCCCGCGTCGTGCGCCACCGCCGCGACCGATGGCACGTCGAGCACATCGATCTGGGGGTTGGAGATCGTCTCGGCGAAGAACGCCTTGGTGTTCGGCCGCGCCGCGGCGCGCCACGAGTCGAGGTCGTCGGGGTTCTCCACGAAGCTGACCTCGATGCCCAGCTTGGGCAGCGAGTAGTGGAACAGGTTGTAGGTGCCCCCGTAGAGCCGCGGGCTGGACACGATGTGGTCGCCGGCGTCGGCGAGGTTGAGCAGCGAGAACGTCGACGCGGCCTGACCGGACGCCAGAAACAGCGCCGCGACGCCACCTTCGAGCGCGGCGATGCGCTGTTCGACGACGTCGGTCGTCGGGTTCATGATCCGGGTGTAGATGTTGCCCGGCTCGGCGAGCCCGAACAGCGCCGCGGCGTGGTCGGTGCTGTTGAACGTGTAGCTGGTGGTCTGGTAGATCGGCAGCGCCCGGGCGTTGGTCGCGGGGTCGGGCGTCTGACCGGCGTGGACCTGTTTGGTCTCGAACGCCCACCGCGCGGTGGGATCGTCCAGCTGGTTGTCTGTGCTCAACGGGTTCTCCTGTTGTGATGTGGCCGGGGGTCGAGGTTCAGCGACACTTGCGCACGCCGGACCTCCACCTGTCTCTCTGGGGGCCCGTCACAACGGACCCGCGCTTGCCGGTACCACTTGTCAGTGGGTACTCAACCTGGTCATCACCCGGGGCACCCCACCGCGGTTGGAGGGTTGCCGGCCAGCAAGCCGGGGCTTGTCGCTGGCGCTCATGACCTGACGAGAAGCTTATCCCATCGCGGCGAGAAAGTGCCAGCAGGCGGGCGCCGCGGCAGAGGTGGGCACGCGTAGCGTCGAGGCCCACGGAATACTGGTGGCAGACGTTTCACCCCGCCGATAACCGAACGCGACGCCCGGAAGAGAGATCATGAGTGCTCAACAGCCGACCATCATCTACACCCTGACCGACGAGGCGCCGCTGCTTGCGACCTACGCGTTCCTGCCGATCATCCGCACCTTTGCCGAGCCCGCCGGTATCGAGATCAAGACCAGCGACATCTCGGTGGCGGCCCGGATCCTGGCCGAGTTCGGCGACTACCTGACCGAAGAACAGCGGGTGCCCGACAACCTCGGCGAGCTGGGCCAGCTGACCCAGCTGCCCGACACCAACATCATCAAGCTGCCCAACATCAGCGCCTCGGTGCCGCAGCTGCTGGCCGCCGTCAAGGAACTGCAGGACAAGGGCTACGCCATACCGGACTATCCCGGCGATCCCAAGACCGACGAGGAAAAGGCGATCAAGGACCGCTACGCCAAGGTGCTGGGCAGCGCCGTGAACCCTGTTCTGCGCGAAGGTAACTCGGATCGGCGTGCGCCCAAGGCGGTCAAGGAGTTCGCGCGCAAGCATCCGCACAGCATGGGGGAGTGGTCGCAGGCCTCCCGCACGCACGTGGCCACGATGAAGAAGGGTGACTTCTACGCCGGCGAGAAGTCGATGACGCTGGACAAGGCGCGCCGGGTGAAGATGGTGCTCGAGACCAAAGCCGGCGAGACCGTCGTGCTCAAGCCCGAGGTCAAGCTCGACGAGGGCGACATCATCGACTCGATGTTCATGAGCAAAAAGGCGCTCATCGAGTTCTACGAGGAACAGATCGAGGACGCCTACAAGACCGGCGTGATGTTCTCGCTGCACGTCAAGGCCACCATGATGAAGGTGAGCCACCCGATCGTGTTCGGGCATGCGGTCAAGGTGTTCTACAAGGACGCGTTCGAAAAGCACGGCAAGCTGTTCGACGAGCTGGGCGTCAACGTCAACAACGGCCTGTCCGACCTGTACAGCAAGATCGAGGCGCTGCCGGCCTCGCAGCGCGAGGACATAATCGAGGATCTGCACCGCTGCCATGAGCACCGCCCCGAGCTGGCGATGGTGGATTCGGCCAAGGGCATCTCGAACTTCCACTCCCCGTCAGACGTCATCGTCGACGCGTCGATGCCGGCGATGATCCGGTTGGGCGGCAAGATGTACGGCGCCGACGGGCGCACCAAGGACACCAAGGCCGTCAACCCCGAGTCCACGTTCTCCCGGATCTACCAGGAGATGATCAACTTCTGTAAGACCCACGGCCAGTTCGATCCGACGACCATGGGCACGGTGCCCAACGTCGGGCTGATGGCGCAGAAGGCCGAGGAGTACGGCAGCCACGACAAGACGTTCGAGATCGCCGAGGACGGCGTGGCCAACATCGTCGACATCGACACCGGCGAGGTGCTGCTGACCCAGAACGTCGAAGAGGGCGACATCTGGCGCATGCCGATCGTCAAGGACGCTCCGATCCGCGACTGGGTGAAGCTGGCCGTCACCCGCGCCCGGGCCTCCGGAATGACCGCGCTGTTCTGGCTGGACACCGAGCGTCCGCACGAGGTGGAGTTGCGCAAGAAGGTCAAGGAGTACCTCAAGGACCACGACACCGAGGGCCTACACATCCAGATCATGCCGCAGGTGTGGGCGATGCGGTACACGCTGGAGCGCCTGATCCGCGGGCAGGACACCATCGCGGTGACCGGTAACATCCTGCGCGACTACTTGACCGACCTGTTCCCGATCCTGGAGCTGGGCACCAGCGCCAAGATGCTGTCGATCGTGCCGCTGATGGCCGGCGGCGGAATGTATGAGACCGGTGCGGGCGGTTCGGCGCCCAAGCACGTCAAGCAGCTGGTGGAGGAGAACCATCTGCGGTGGGATTCGCTCGGTGAGTTCCTCGCGCTCGGTGCGTGTTTCGAGGATCTTGGCCGCAAGACCGGCAACAAATCGGCCGAACTGCTGGGCAAGACGCTGGACTCGGCGATCGGCAAGCTGCTCGAGAACAACAAGAGTCCGTCGCGCAAGACCGGTGAACTCGACAACCGCGGCAGCCAGTTCTATCTCGCGATGTACTGGGCGCAGGAGCTGGCCGCTCAGACCGAAAACAAAGAACTGGCCGAATATTTCGCGACCTTGGCCGAGGAGCTGGCCAAGAACGAGGACACCATCATCGCCGAACTCACCGAAGTGCAAGGTGATTCGGTGGACATCGGCGGTTACTACTATCCCGACCGGGAGAAGACCACCGCGGTGATGCGGCCGAGCAAGACGCTGAACGCGACGCTGGAGTCCGTCACCGCGCAGTAGCCCGTGCGGTGTTGGTCAGCCGATGGCCTGGTGCGGGGGTGTGGCGTAGCGGTCGACGAACTCGACGATCACGTCGGCGATGCGTTGCGGCGCCTCGAACATCGGGATGTGCCCGACGCCGTCGAGGTGGGTGACCTGGGTGCCCTGCGGCAGGTGCGCGGTGAAATGGCGGGTGAACCGCGGATGCGGTAGCACCCGGTCCTTTTCGCAGATCACCAGGTGGATCGGCGCGTCGCTCTCGGCGAGTTCGCGCAGGCCCGGCATCAACAGCGCCTTGACCAGCAGCTGGTAGTAGGCCGGGCAGTGGGTGACGTCGTCGATGATGACCAGCAGGTCCTCGTCGGTCAGCCCGCTCGGGTCGGCGCTGACCGGCACGTAGGCCAGCTGGCGTACGAACGGCAGACGCAGCGCGCGCTGCCCCAGCACCTTGGCGCCCAACCAGACCGGAAGGCCGGCGACGAACTTGAACACGATCTCGAACTTGGCCGGGGTGAACCGGCTCCAGCCGCCCGCGGGGGCGATGCCGGTCAGGGTGCGGGCCCGGCCGCGACGCTCCAACTCGAACGCCACCCAGCCGCCCAGCGAGTTGCCGACGATGTGGGCGGTGTCCCAGCCCAGCGCGTCCATGCGCCGTTCCACATCGTCGGCGAGCTCGGCGGTATCGAGGAAGAAGCGGCCCTTCACCCCGCCGTTGTGGCCGGGCATGGTCGGCGCGTACACCTCGTAGCGGCCGGTGCCGGCGATCATCGGTGCGACGTCTTTCCACACGTTCTGCGACATCATGAAGGGATGCAGCAAAAGCATCGGTTCGCCGGAGCCGAGGTGTATCGGGTCGCGCACAGTCATCCTGCCGACACTAAAGGCGATACCGCCGGTACTGCAAGCTTCGGCGCTATGGTCTGGGCGTGATCGTCAGCACCGTCAACGTCAACGGAATCCGCGCCGCGGTCAAGCAACGCTCAGCCGACAACCTCGGGCTGCTGGCGTGGCTGGCCGACACCCGCGCCGACGTGGTGTGTCTGCAGGAGACCCGCGCCGACGACGACCAGTTGGCCGCGGCGTTGGCGCCGGCGCTGTCCGACGGCTGGCACCTGGCCTCGGCCGAACCGCACCTCAAGGGCCGCAGCGGCGTCGCCGTGCTGTCCCGTCGGCCGATCGCGGCGGTGCGGCGCCTCAACTGTGACGAGTTCGCAACGCACGGACGCTATCTCGAGGTCGACGTCGACGCGATGACGGTGGCCAGCGTCTACGTCCAGACCGGTGAAGCCGAAACCGACCGGCAGCTGGAAAAGGAGCGCTTTATGACGGCGCTGGCCAAGCGGATGGCCGAGCTCGCCGACCGCGATGCGGTGGTGTGCGGCGACTGGAACATCGCGCACACCGAGCGCGACATCAAGAACTGGAAAGGCAACCTCAAGGTGCCCACGGCCTAAACACTGTGCTGACCTGGTGTTTTGCAGGTAAAAGACAAGTTCTGTGCGGGAGTTATCAGGCGAATACTCGCCCCTTGCACAGAGAGGTTTCAAAGATGATCGAAAATCCCATCGCCGCAGCTCAGGGCCCAATTAGTACATCTGCGTCCTTTGCGGGACCGGCAGCCGTAGGCGTACCGTCCTCGACCACGCACCGACCATCGGGGGGTTTCAATGGGCAACTGGCCGGCCATCCTCGCCATCCTGACCATCGTGACGATCGTCTGGCTTACTCCATGACGGCCATCCCCGATGTACCTCCACCCCCGCACGCGAGAAACGTTGGCGACTGGGGGACAGACGGGCTCAGGCTCTACAGCGGCCCATACCTCGGACCGAAGGGGGTTCCCGCCGTCATTTCCGTCTGGGGGGTGCAGCGGCGCGACGGCAGCATCGAACGCGGCCTAATCGTCGTAGACGGCCTAGATGAGCCGCTCACACCGAGGGAAGCCGTTGCAGCGGCCATCGCCGTGCGAGAGGCCGACCCCGCAGAGTTGGAGGCGCTGGAGGGTGCCCCGCCGATGCCAACGGACGCGTTCGCTGATTGCCTCATTTTTGCGGCCCAGGTGGCGTGTCCGTTGTGTGACGGGGATGGGCGGGTGCAGTCCGGTGAAGAATCGGCTTCCTGTTTCCACGGCTTCCCCCACTAGTCACCAACGAGAGCAACCCCCCTCCCGCATGGCCCGGAAGGGGGGTTGTTTCTGTCTACGGCATCGGCAAATCGCACAGAGTGTGCGTGACAACCGTAGAAGTCTTGGTGGGGGGCCGATCACTCCTTGAAAAATGATCGACCCCCCGGCGCTGCGCAGGGGAAGCCAGAACCCCGGCGCGCCATCCGTTGCCCATCACCACGGGGGAAAGGCGGCCCCCAATGGGCTGCAACGGCGACCGGTGACCCACACCGGCCCTGCTTTGTTACGCCTTGATACGTGGGCGTTTCGGGTCGCGGATGACCGACTTCATCGACCCGGTTTGATTTTGACTCTGACCCGCTTGCGCCTCGGGCGACCGTCGCCGCCGGGTAAAAATGCTTCGCGGCCCCTTTGTCGCAGCTTCTCGCCTCGTCGCCAGGGGCGCAGCTTGTTGGTTGACCTAGCCATTATTCCTTGCTTTCAGTTGGACTGTTGCCATTCCCACCAGTAGTAGGCGGGCTGCCAGCCGGTAAATGACGGGTAGTTCCACTTCGCCGGCCCGACAAGGGCGTACTTCATACCGTCTGGGAGCTGAAGCTTGTCACCTGTTTTCGGTTCGTAGGTGGATGATCCTCGTTTGATTCCGACCTGACCGGAGGTCACCGAAACGGAATCGAGCCACGGTTCCACGCTTACCCCGCCGGGAAGGACCTCTATGTCACCCTTAAGGGTTTCGACTGGATCACCGAAGCGATCTCGGGTGACGCTATAGACCTGTGCAATCACAGATTGGTGACCCGCCATTTATCGAGCACCGCCAATTCGCCGATGCTCCAACCGAAATGGCTAGCTCCATAGCGTGCCGATTCGGGACCGTGAACTAGGTATTCCTCAACCTGACCGGCATGGGTCAGGACACGCGCCGATGCCGTCGTGATGACTGCGGCAATGTCGGGTTCTGGCTCGTCGTCTACGAACCCGTTGCCTCGGGTGTAGCTGCGCGCGAGGGCGGTCACAATCGTGATGACCGCCGTCGCCTGCTCCGCGTCAACTTGCCGACTAGGCCCGAGGAACGCTGAAAGGTCCTCAGAAGTGGGCATTTAGGACTCGCTAAGAATGACCCACGCGCCCGGTTGGCTCAACACCATGTCCATGCGCACCGACACCCGCAACGCCAACGCGCCGCGCTGCGCCAAAGCGTGCTCAGTGACAAACACTTCGGGGTTCAGGTCGCGCACCACAATCGCATACTGAGTAGCGCCCAGCGCTGCTTTACCGCGCGGGATGAAGTTGCTTGTGGTGACGGGGATTCCGAATAGGGTGTAGACGGTGCCCTGACGGGGATCGGGATCAAGCACATAGGACACGTCGTCGTTGCCCTTGTGGATCTTGCGTAACTGGATGTGATCGACCGGGTTGAGATACCACCGGTTTGGTTCAACGTTGGCTGCTGCTGCCACCGCGATTGCGTCAAGGAACGAATCCAGGTCGGCGGTGTCCAGTTCGGCTTGCTGAGTACCGGGCTGGTTGAACAGGCCGTCAATGCCGCCCGCTTCGATACCCTGCGTGACGAACTCGATAGATCCCGGCCCGGTCAGCGAATCGGTGCCGATAGTGATCGCCTCAACCTGTGTGTTGGCGAGGGCACCGGCGAACGTGACGGTGTAGGCACCCGCCGACCCGGTGACATTGACGTTCGATGCGCCGATAGTGGACAGGCCGCGCAGGGCCGTCTGTATGTCTGCTGCGGCGTCATCGTGGTCGAGCGCTGCCGTGGTCTGTCCCTTGTAGGTCAGGGTGAAGGTGCCGTCAGTGGCGTCGCTGGTGTCGATGGTCTGCACAGCCGAAACACCGTCACTGTCGCCGACGTAAAAGCAGCGGTCGAGCTTGTTGCTGGCGTCGGTCAAGATGCGCTGCTGCACCACGGAGGGCAGGCCGGTCACGGCAGTGGAACGCACAGCCTGATTCGAGATCGGATACCAGCCCGCAATCCCCAACAGCGACGACGGCAGAGCCTCAACCTCTGACCAGTTGACCGCGTTGTCGGGAATCAAATCGCCCTGCGCGACGTAGGTAGGCAGGGTGCCGGGTTCGATGACCGGGATACGGACGGGCTCTGAAGAGTCAACGATGGTCACGCCCGAGGAAAGCCAGGTGCTCATCTGCTCCAACGGTTGAACCAGGATTTTTTGTACGGCTTCTTGGACGATGACGCCGGAAGTGGTCTGAATTGCCACGAGAAAGTAAACCTATCTGAGAAGGGGAAAGGGATTGTTCGCCGCCAGGGCGTAAGAATGGGTAGCCGTCTAGGCTGAATTGGTTGGGAGAGCGCCAGGCTCAGCCCCACACTTTTATTATCTCACGAACCCCCGAAGTATCGTGCCGAGGTCGTGGTCTGGTGAATCCTGCTGCACACCTTGCGATATTGACCCTTGAGGCCGCCGGCTCTTCAAATGTGGTTTGCGGCTGATGAGCGCATCTATTGCAGCGGTGAGCTTTTCGGGATCGGTGAGATGTTCAGGGTCGTAGTCGAGGTCCTCGGGGTCGGCGAGTTTCCCACTCGCGCGAACCAGTTCGATGTGTAGTCGTTTGGCCAACTGTTCGCGGTCGGCCTCTGCGGTCTTGGTACGCTCACGTAGGTTCTTTGCTTCGGAGCGTAATTCGTCTACGACACGCCTCGGGAACTCTAACGGCTCTGAATCGCCTTCTGCCGCATCGGTAGTCGTTTCAGGTGGGGTTACCTCACCCTGAGGCGTTTCGTCGCTCTGCGTGGATTCTGGGGCGTCTTTTTCATTGTCTGGCAAGAGATTACCTTACTGCGTCGGTGCCTTCAAAAGTTCGGGTTCTGCTGATCGCCGCGAGGTAGGAGCCGACTTTCGCGTCTTCGCCTAACTGCATATCGCTTTGGTGGCGCGCCAATTCCTCGGCGACCTCCTGGTCATTCATCCCCAACCGGCGCAGCGTGGTTTCACGGCTCAAAATGCCTGCGCCATAAAGTTTTGTGGCGGCGTCGGCGGCGGCTGCCTCAGACTTCTCCGATGGGTCACCCCACATCACCCGCACATCAACGTCCTCGGGGTTCTGGCCCGTGCGCACAGCTTCAACCAGCCGCATCACGTTCTCCCAGGAGCGCCCAAACACCTGCATCTTCTCTTCGGCTTTCGCCACAATCGTTGACTGGCTCGCTTTTAACGCCTCCGCGCTAGACGGGTTGGAGTGGTAGATCCCCAAATGCTCAGGGGCCATACCCGTTACAGCGCACAACTCTGAAAGGATCAGTTCGGCCACGGTCTTGTATCCGCTCAGGTCGCTACCAGGCAGAGAGCCGAATTTCGCTTCAGGGTTTTCCGACACCATGAACTTGTCGTCATCGGCGAAAGGCTTTTCCAGCCGGGTCACCGGCTGACCGTCCGCCAACAGGGGGTTGCCGTCGTCGTCGAGCACGGGAACCTTGCGAAGCTGGGTGCCGACCGCGTAGCGGCGTGGCTTAGCCAAAAACTCAGACCCCGTAACAGCGTCAATGGTCGCTTTCGACAACGCATCGGTGAGACACATAACGTCGAAAATCTCCGACACACCCTCACCCAACAAATCCGCGTTAAGGAACCGAATCATAGGCACCTGCCCAAACGGGTTATCCAGTGTTTCACGCAGCGTCAGAGCGGTATTCGCGGCTGAGGTTCCGTCGCTGTGCCACTTCTCCACCCGATCCGGCAGATACAGCACCGCGTAGGTTCCGGCCTTGCTGCCCGTAGCCACTCGCCACTTCTTCACCGCGCAAATCGGTTGCCGCGTCTCAGCATCGGTCAACATCTGCACCTGTTCGGGAGACTCCACACTGACCAGCGGATTGCCGGCCGAATCCGCCCACACACCCACGAACGCTTGCGAATACAGCAGCGCCGACCGGTGAACCAACGGTGCAAGCTGGTCCAAGTCTTGGCGAATCCACTCATCGAACAAACCGGCGTCAGGGCGGAAGCCCACCACGCGAAGCCGCGAAGCCAACTCGCCGATGACGACTTTCGGAATGTTGACCACCAGCCGCGACAACGAATCACCGATTGCCTGCTGAGACTCCTCAGACACGTAAGCGATTGGCTGCTTGCCCCGGTAATACGTTCGGTACTGATGCAACTCGTACTGCACGCTGTCAAGAGCGTTCAACGCCTCAACAAGCAAATCTGAACTCAACGGTGTCCTTCTAGTAGGAGAATGATGCCGACTGGTACGTCTTGGTCATGCTGTGGACGGCGGCGAGTTCGTAGGCGACGATGGCAGCCACGGCGGCGTCAATCTTTCGCGGCGAACCCTTTTTGTCCTTCGAGACGAGATCGCCCATCGGCGTCGGTTTAGCGATGCAGTGCGCGATGTGGGCCGCTAAACGAGGGTCACCGTCATGGGTCACCTGTTTAGTCACCACGGCCTGATACAAACGGTCCGTTGCCGGGGCCATCCGTTGCGCTGCTGCCGTGTTCCACTCAATAACCACACGTTCGCCGTGGCGCTCGCCCCACTGCTCAAGCTCAGAACGCCAACCCCAAGGATCGCACGCCATAGCGGCCACCGAGTACTTCTCGAAAGCCAGATCGACAGCGTTACTCACCTCTGCGCGTGGGACGCGCCAGCGCGGATCGCCGGGGTTTTCCCAGATCCCCTCAAGCCAGATATGGCCGTCGAGAGTGCAACCCACCAACGCCGTCGAGTCACCCGAGGCCGACCCGTCGAACGCCAGCACCACACGCTCACCCGGCGACACTGTGCGGTCCCGCTTACAGGCATCCCACGCCCCGAACGGCAACCACGCATCGACACCGGTCACCCATTGGCCTAGGCGGAGCTGCCTGGCGACCGGCTCGCGGAGGGTCCTGATCGCCGACGCCAACCCATCCTCAGCCAAAAACGGCTTAGGACATGTCAGAGCCGGGTTAGCAATACGCCACGCGTCCCGGTCATCGACGGCGCAGCCATCGGGGGCGGCGAACTCCTTGAGGTAGAAGCTGGGATCTGTACCGCTGCGCCCGTGCTCAACGAGTTTCCACATGATCGAATCCGCAGACGTTGCGGGCGTCGAAATGGCAAGGGTCAAGGACTCAGATCGCTTGCCCAATACCGACGTGACCGCTTCCCACACCGCCTCAGTGACGACGTGCAGTTCGTCCACGATCAGCAGCGACGGGTCAAACCCATGCAAGGCACCAGGCTCAGCCGGAAGCGGCAGCAGCGTCGCGTCGTTTTCGGGCAAGTAGAGTCGGTCGGCATACACCTGAACCCGCTCAGCGAGGACCGGATTCAGCTCCACCATGCGCCGCGCGTAACGAAGGGTGATGTTCGCCTGGCGTTGGTCTGACGCGATCACCAACACCTCAGCCGAGGGCGGGCCGACAAACAACTCCGCCAGCGCCAAACCCGCTGCCATCATCGTTTTCCCGTTGGCTCGCGGGATACTCACCAACGCCGTGCGGATACCGGACGCGAACGCCCCCGACACAATCTCTTGCTGGAACGGCTGCAAAATAAAGGACTTTCCGGCCCCTTTTCCGCGCGGAATCGTCAAAAAATCGCGGAAGAATCGCACCCTTTTGCGGGCTCGGTCACGCGGCCAGCCCTTCCAATCCAGCGGCTCAACACCGACCACACCCTTCGGACCTGCACGAATGACGAAACTCCTACGAGAAGACGGTGCGGGTACAGCGAAAACTGCTGCCGCGGAGTGAAACTCAAACTTCACTTGGCGAGTGGGTCCTGGACACGCTGGTCAGGGGGCATTCCCCCACCCCTGCTGACCTGCGGAAACGTAAAAGGGCAGGTCACGGTGTTCCAGAAAACCGCTGTGTTTATGCTGGTCAGCGGGTCGCAGACCCCGCAACGCCCTACTCGCCAAGCGAGCAACCGGCGGTGGGTTTGCTAGCGTGCGTGCTGGCCTCGGGCCGGACCGCGCTTACCGTTGCAGGAACGGCACACAACTTCGATGTCTTGCAAGCGTATCGGTAGTCCTTGGGCTTTGCGTTCCCATGCGGCCGGTAGGTGGTCTGCGGTCAGGTCATCGTTGCTGCCACAGTCTAAGCAAAATCCTTGCCGACTCCTCGCTAGGCGGCTCAGGCGGTCCCATGCGGCGTCACGTCCACGTCGGCCGCGCTTGCGATCCTGGCGGTGCAGCGGGCAGCGGTAGTGCGGGTCGGGCACAAGTTCGGCGCAGTCGGGGGCAGCACAAAGGCGATGCAGGGTCAATCGTCAATCACTGCCAGCCATGTGCGGGCCGCGAAGATGACGGTTCGACCCTCGTCGTTGCGGATGGTGAGGTTGCCGTCTGTGATGGTGTAGGTCGATCCCTCGAATGCGGGTCTGTGTTTTTCGATGTAGTCCATTGCCTCGTCGTCCATATCGGTGGCGAACAGGACGTTGAAGCTCACAGTCCTAGATCCCGCAAGTGTTCGGCGTCCCCCAACACGTTGGCCCGTAGCTCGGTCAGCTTGGACAGTGCGGTGTCGAGATGCTCGATGCTAGGCATTGGTGTCTCGGTTCGGGTTCCGTCGCTCCATAGGGCTGTGAAGACGCCTGCTGCGCCGTCAGGGCCGGTGATGGTGTAGCCGCCGTAGCCGATGACTTCGGGGTCGGTGGTTGTGGTCATCGTGTGAGTGCCTTGTCGAGCTGAGAGCGGAGAATTAGAGCGACATCGCGGGTGAGGCTGACCCTGACTGGATCAACCGCGTTCACATCGCAAACCACGTCCAGGATCGCGCCGCTAGGGTGTTGCTCGATATGCAGGCTCACGGGGTAGAGGGTTGTCACGTGTTCACTCTCTTGGCGCATATCGGACCCATACCGCGTTCTCGTGACTCTGGTGTGTCCAAGCGTGATCCGCACACCATGCAGTGACAGGTGAACCGTCCCGCCTCCGCTGCGGTCATCGGTTCGTTGAGGTGGACACGCTGGCCGACGTAGTGCCATCCGACGCGGTGCCCGTTTGGGTTTGGGACTGCGCGCATCGCGTACCAGTGGCCTGCTTTGGAGATCCTGACTTTGTAGATGCCGTCGTCCCCCCAGTAGAAACCTGGTGTTGGTCCTTCACCCATGGGTTTCTCCCAAACATGAAGTCCCGTACATAGTCGAGAGCGTCAACGCGTTGAGGCCAGGCATCGACACGGGCACGAAAGAGGTCGATCCAGCATCCGTCTGGGCGGAAGCACAGTCCATCGGTCAGGCCTGTTCGCTCGCCGCAGACAGCGCAAGATCCGATTGCTGCCGGTTCCATAGGTCCTCCACATGCACGGTGCCGTCGATGGTTGCGAGTCCGAATCGGTCGACGGGGAAGTCGGTTGACCTGAATCCCATTGCCGCGCAGTCGGTGCTGAATTTGATCGACTCGACGGGGCCGTTGCTCAGGTATTCGGTGAACCACACGATTGGGTCTACCTCTATTGTATCGGCTTGTGGCATAGCAACTTCTGTGTCATCGAGAGTGACCGTATCGGGTTGGCGGTCGTCTTCGGTGTTCCCGTCAGGTGCCTCTGTATCCGCTGATCCCCGTCCGGCTTGAACGGTTGAACCGTTCCGATTGGGCGATTCCGCACGGTTGAACCGTTCCTCTTGAACGATTGAACCGTTCAACGAATCTCCACTACCTGGGGTTTCGGCATTTTCCTCTAGAGTCTTCTCAGTATCCGTAACCGAGGTAGTAACCCTGGACCGCTTTTTGTGGTTGACCATGCAGGGTTCGTAAACATTCCCTTGAGGCCCCTGAATCGCGTGCGATGGAACCACGAGGCAACGAGAACAGGATTCATCAGAGAGAAACCCATACGAGACCGCTACGGCAATTCCCTCGGTGACCCGCTGCCGAGGCACGCCGAGGATGGACGCCAGCTCTCCCGGTTTGAATGTTGCGTGTCCGTTCGCGTGATGTCTTGCGTAGGCCAGGCACACGAGCTTCATCCAGACCGGGCCTTTGTCCTTGAAGGCAGGGTTCGTAAGGCGGGCTTCCCATTCGATCTGGTAGTGCCGCGTCCAGACTTTGCCTGTGTCCCAGACTTTTTGAGGCAACTTAGATGTCCCTAGAGGCGAGGTCTGCTGTGAGGAGCCGGCGAATGTATTCCGGAGCGCTGCACCGTGCCTCCCAAGCCCGGTCCCTAAGTCGTTCCTCAAGGCTTTTTGGCATGCGCACGAATACGTCAGCGGTTGGTTTTTCCATCGTTCTGCTCCGAGAATCGGTGTATGTCACCGGTTTTATGCGTTCGCGAATGCGAGAAGCATTGGGGTACAACCCCTTCTACTATTATTCTATCAGCCAATCTGGGTAACGTCGTTACCGGCGCAAAGCATGGACGTGCGACCTCAGTCAACGGGCAATCGTCCAGCGCCACACGCGGTGTTCTAGCACTAGTCCATTATCACACCGGATAACATGGCTGCAGAGAGATGTTTTCCCAGTTCAGACCCATGTTATATCCCATTAGAATTGGAGAGTGAACGCAACACCCGAATGGGTCGATCAGTACCGGCCGATCAGCCCGGCCGATGTCCGAATCGGTGATGTCATCGGCAACAAAGGCCCAAGCTGGCTGCGGACCGTTGAGGTTGAAGAGATCAACGGCCCACAGACACACAGGAATCAACGGCAGTGGACGTTTTACGGCAAAAGCGAGGAGGGCAAGCCGGTTTGTCCCACGTTTGACGAGGGCGACGAGATTCGTCTGTACTTTCGGTCAGACACATGACCCCCGCCGAACGGACGCGCCGCGCCTCACTCGCCGCAGACGCCTCATGGGCGCGCACCATCGACCGCTCCGCCCGCACACTCCCAGCCCGAAGGGCAGCGTTGGCGCGGTTCGAGAAGCTGGTAGATCCAAATAAGACACTGCCCGAGAACCAGCGCGTGCTCATGGCTGAGAGCGCCCGCAAGGCCCATTACAAGAGAATGGCCCAAAAGAGTGCGAGGGTGAGGAAACTTCGCGCAAAGGCCAATACAGCCCCGAAACGCTAGATCCTGTCCCCACGCTTCAATCTGCGAGCAGCTTCGCGTGCCCGATGATCGGCAGCCGACGCGCCGTAGCGTTCAAGCATCGTGTCCGAACGCCACCCCATCAACCTCTTAAGGTCACGCTCCTGCCCACCCGCCATCAGAAAATCGTGGGCGTGAGTGTGTCGGAACTGGTGCGGATGAACAACTTTCGGATCGAGGCCGGCCATTTCGGCGCGCAGCTTCACACGCTTACGAGCGCCATCATCGGTGAATCGTCCACGCTCACCTAAAAATAGCGCGGGATTCGATGCGTGACGGTGCTGGGCGCGCACACGCAAATACCGGTCTAACGCCTGCCCAGCTTTAACCCCGAAGTACACGGGCCGCACACGCGACCCCTTGCCCGTAACTATCAGCGTCTCCGCGTCAAGGTCCAAGTCCACCAGATCGGCCCCCACGACCTCCGAGATCCGAAGCCCACAATCGATCAAGATCCGTATAACGGCTTCGTCGCGTCGGTCGTTGAAAGTCTTACCCCTACACGCGGCGATGATGGCGGTCAGCTCTTCGTCGGACAGGACGGGCACGCTCGGGGCCTCGGGTTGCTCGACGGTGATGCCTTTGAGCGGGTCGCGCCTGATGATGTCCTCGTTCAACAACCAGTTGACGAAACGGCGCATCCCCTTCCAGCGCGTGGAAATGGTGCTCGACTGCTGACCGCGGTCGCGCAGCGAATCCATCCAGGCGAGGACGTTCTCCCGCGTCAGGTTCGACACGTCGGGCGCAAGACCCTGCGACTCCAGCCACCGGCCGAAGAACGTTATCCCCTGGCAGTAGATCACTATTGTGCGGTCGGCCTTGCCCTCGACCCGCAGGGATCGCCGGAACGAGGACAGAAGCGAATCGAGACTCTCGGGCATGGGGCCTAGGTTATCTCGCGAGCGTGCTCTATGCTATAGCCCGTACAGAACAGTTTTTGCCTGTATGCGCTGGTCGAAAGTGGTTTTCTGATCGTTGGCGGTAGGTGAGATTCGCTAGGCAACCTCAAGAAGTCGGGTTTTCTGCCCAGCGAACGGCAATGGCTCACCGAGCTGTTGGAATCCGGCTGGGTCGACGTGGTCCGCGCGCTGCACCCCGACGTGGCCGGACCGTATTCGTGGTGGTCCTGGCGCGGGCGCGCGTTCGACAACGACGCCGGCTGGCGCATCGACTACCAGTTGGCGACCTGCTCGCTGGCCCCGCGCGCGGTGGCCGCTCGGGTGGAACGCGCGGCGGCGTACGCGCTGCGCTGGTCCGACCACGCGCCGGTCACCGTCGAATACCGCAGTTGAGCCCGTGTGAAAAGATCGGGACACCATGAGCAACAACCGCGCCGGCGCGCGGGAGAAGACCGTCTTCTCCGGCGTACAACCCACATCTAACTCCCTGCACCTCGGCAATGCCCTCGGCGCGATCCGGCAGTGGGTGGGCATGCAGGACGACTACGACGCGTTCTTTTGCGTGGTCGACCTGCACGCGATCACCGTCCCGCAGGATCCCGAACAGCTGCGCAGGCGCACGCTCGCCGTGGCCGCGCAGTATCTGGCGTTGGGCATCGACCCGGCCCGCTCGACGATCTTCGTGCAGAGCCACGTGCCCGCGCATACCGAACTGGCTTGGGCGCTGGGATGTTTCACCGGGTTCGGTCAGGCGTCGCGGATGACGCAGTTCAAGGACAAATCCCAGCGCCAAGGCGCCGAGGCCACCACCGTCGGGCTGTTCACCTACCCGGTGTTGATGGCCGCCGACGTGTTGCTCTACGACACCGACCTGGTGCCGGTCGGCGAGGACCAGCGCCAGCACCTCGAGTTGGCGCGCGATGTCGCGCAACGGTTCAACGCCCGCTTCCCCGATACGTTCGTGATCCCGGATGTGTTGATCCAGAAGGCCACCGCCAAGATCTACGACCTGACCGATCCGACCGCCAAGATGAGCAAGTCGGCGGCCACCGAGGCCGGGTTGATCAACCTGCTCGACGAGCCGAAGGTCTCGGCCAAGAAGATCCGCTCGGCGGTCACCGACAGCGAGCGTGAGGTGCGCTACGACCCGGACGCCAAACCGGGGGTCTCCAACCTGCTGACCATCCAGTCGGCGATCACCGGCACCGACGTCGACAAGCTCGTCGAGAACTACGCGGGGCGCGGCTACGGCGACCTGAAGTCCGACACCGCCGATGCCGTCGTGGAATTCGTCACCCCGCTCAAGGCCCGCGTGGACGAGCTGCTGGCCGATCCGGCCGAACTGGAATCGGTGCTGGCCGCCGGTGCGCAGCGGGCCCGCGAGGTGTCTGCGGGAACCTTGCAGCGGGTATATGACCGGCTGGGGTTCTTAGCGCCCCGCCCCTGACCCTGGAGACAGTCGATGGCCGAGCCAGACACGCCGACCGAGCCGGACAAACCTGGCGTCATCGACCGGCTGCGAAGCCGTTACCGGTGGTTCGACCACGTCATGCGCGCACAGCAGCGCTATCAGGCCAGCAAGGGCGACTTCTACGCAGCGGGCATCACCTACTTCACCGTGTTCGCGTTGTTCCCGTTGCTGATGGTCGGATTCGCGATCGGCAGCTTCATCTTGATCCGCCAGCCCGAGGTGCTCGCCGAGGTCGAGGAGCGGATCCGGTCGTCGGTGTCGGGCGATGTCGGCAACCAGCTGGTCGATTTGATGGAGTCGGCGATCGCATCGCGCACCTCGGTCGGCATCATCGGGCTGGCTACCGCGGCGTGGGCGGGGTTGGGTTGGATGGCGAACCTGCGTGAGGCGCTGAGCCAGATGTGGGGTCTGCTGCGGCAGGACTCGAAAGGGTTTGTGCGCACCAAGGTCTCGGATCTGCTGGCCATCCTCGGGTTGTTCCTCGCCATCGCCGTCACCGTCGCGCTGACGACGCTGGCCAACTCCGGTCCGATGCAAAAGGTGCTGGAATGGGTTGGCCTGGAGCATGTCCCGGGCGTCGGCGTGGCGTTGCGGGTGGTGTCGCTATTGTTCTCGCTGCTGATCAGCTGGCTGCTGTTCACCTGGATCATCGCCCGGCTGCCGCGGGAGTCGGTGAGTTTCCGCAGCGCGATGCGGGCCGGTTTGTTGGTGGCGGTCGGCTTCGAGGTGTTCAAGCTGGTGGCGACGATCTATCTGCGCTCGGTGGTCACCGGCCCGGCGGGTGCGACGTTCGGTCCGGTGCTGGGGTTGATGGTGTTCGCCTACATCACCGCGCGGCTGATCCTGTTCGCGACGGCGTGGGCGGCGACGGCCACGGAGAACCTACAGCCGGCGCCCGTCGAGCCGCCCGGCCATGCGTTCATCGCCCCGCGCGTGCAGGTCCGCGAAGGCCTGGGCGTGGGCGGTGCGATAACGGCGGCGCTGGTGGGTGCTGTTGGCGCACTGAGTCTTTCGCGGCTGCTGCGACGCTAGTTGCTGACCAGCTGCAGGCCGACCACGCACACGATGATGCCCAGCAGCAGCGCGACCTTGATCGGTGAGGCGCTCTCCGCCCCGGTCGCCAGCGCGTACACGACGGTGAGGGCGGCGCCGACACCCACCCATACCGCGTAGCCGGTGCCGACCGGCAGGTCGCGCAGCGCGATGCCCAGGCCTCCCATCGAAATGATCAGCGCGACAACGAATACCGCGATGGGTACCGGTCGGGTGAACCCTTCGGACTTGCTCAGCGCGACGGCCCACACCGCCTCGAACGCACCGGAAACGATGAGGATGAGCCAGGCCATGAAACACCTCCGTCGGCGCCGTCTTGTCTAGTGCTGCGGGCGGCGATTCAGCGACCGGGCACCCATGATCAGGCTGAACACGATGATCGAGCCCACCACGGCCACCCCGACGCGCACCGGCATCGCGTCGACATCGGAGAGCACCGGCGCGGCGTGCACTCCGGCCGCGGTGCCGTCGGCCGCCGGTTCGCGGCCGAGCAGGGTGGGATCCGGTTCGATCAACGTGCCCACTTTGGTGCCGGGCGGGGTCGCGAAGCCGTAGTCCAGCAGCCGCGCCGCCTGCTCCCACGGTGCGATCGGTTGGCGGGTGCCGCGCAGCAGCACGGCGACCAGGCGGCGGCCGTCACGGTCGGCGGCGCCGACGAACGTCTGCCCGGCGTCGTCGGTGAACCCGGTCTTGCCGCCGATCGCGCCGGGATAGTTGTTGAGCAGCTTGTTGTCGTTCTCGATCGGGTAGCCGACATCGCCGCGGCCGGGGAAGTCGAAGCTGCGGGTGGCCACGATGTCGGCGAACACCGGGTTCTGCCAGGCATACCGGTAGAACAGCGCCATGTCGTAGGCCGATGTGCTCATGCCGGGGCCGTCCAGGCCGGACGGGGTGGCCACCCGGGTGTCGTGGCCGCCGAGCTTGCGGGCCAGGTCGTTGAGCTTGTTGAGCGCGGGGTCCATGCCGCCGAGCTGGGTGGCCAGCGCGTAGGCGGCGTCGTTGCCGGAGTACATCATCAGGCCGTGCAGCAGGTCGTTGATCGAGTAGTGACCACCGGGTCCGACGCCGACCTTGGTGCCTTCCTGGGCGGCGTCCTCGGGGGTGCCCGCCACCACCCGGTGCAGCGGTAGTTCCTTGATGGCCGCCATCGCGGTGAGCACCTTGATGACGCTGGCGGGCCGGTGCCGACCGTGCGGATCCTTGGCGGCGATCACGTCGCCGGTGTCGAGGTCCGCGACGATCCAGGCCTCCGCGGAGACGTCATTGGGCACCGGGGGGGTACCGGGTGCGGTGATCACCCCGCACCCCGACAGCGCGTCGCCGCCCAGCGGGGTGGCGGGTACCGGAAGTGGGGCGGGTGGATCCTGACCCGGTTTGGGAACTTCCGACAGATCGACGGCCGGGGGTGTGGTCTCGCGGTACGGGCAGGCGGTGGCCTCCGGGGCGGCCGGCGGCTGGGCGGTTGCCACCACCGGGCTGACCATCACGAAAAGGGCAGCTGCCAGGCCGACAGCGCGCCGGGACGCGGTTCGCAAATTCGCCATCGTGAGCGCAGATTAGGCGCTTTTACCGCCGTTACCACGGAGGCGCGCTGTGACTGCTGTGACGCATGTTGCGCCGAAGGGGCACCCGGGCGGAAAAAGGCGGGCTCAGAGCGTCAGCGCGGAGAGCTCCGCCCACGCAACGGCGCGCCCGCCGATGCAGCCCATCCACAGCCGGTCGTCGGCTTCGACCACACCGGTGACCATCCCGAACGACGGATGCTCGGTGCGCAACCCGGCGACGACGTCACCGCTGTCGGGGTCGAACGCGACGGCCCACACCGTCGTCTCGGCCTTGGGCTGCAGCGCCTCGGGCAGCCGCCAGATCAGCTTGCGCAGCAGCGGTGAGCCGTTGGCGAGGCGGTCGGCGACCGGGCTGGCGGGCGCGACCATCGCGCACCAGATCCGCCCGTCGGCGCCGGTCGACAGGTTGTCGGGCATGCCGGGCAGGTGCACCGCCAGCGGGGTGACGGTGCCGGCTCTGGGTCCGGTGAGCCACAGCTTCGACAGGCTCCGGCCCTGCGTCTGGGAGAACACCAACGCCGATCCGTCCGCGGTCGGTGTGACGCCGTTGGCGAAGTACAACCCCGACAGCAGGGTGAGCACCGTGCCGTCGGGGTCGCGGCGGTAAAGGCTGCCGCGCCCCCGCGCCTCCAGCACCGCGCCCAGGTAGTGCGCATAGGTGAACGCGCTGGTGGATTCGGTGAAAATGATTGTACCGTCGGCTAATTCGACCGCGTTGGAGCAGAATCGCAGATCCCGGGTGTCGACCTCGTCGACCAACGTCTCCAACGCGCCGGTGCGCATGTCCATCGCCAGCAGACCGCGCGGGCTGTCGCACACCAGCAGCCGGCCGTCCCTGCCCACCTCAAGACCCAGCGGGCGGCCGCCGGTCTCGGCGACGACGGTCACGGCGCCGCTGGGGGTGATGCGTACGATGCGGCCGTCGTCCAGGCCGGTCCAGATGTGGCCGTCGGCGTCGGCCACCACGTCTTCGGGCGCGTTGCCGGGCACGGGCACGACGGTCAGCGGCGCCGACGGCAGGTCCGGCAGCGGATCCACCGGCGGGGGCTGCCAGCGGACGGGATCGATCGGCGGTTTACGCAGAGACGACATGGCTCCAGTCTGGCCCATCACCACCGGTCCGGCGGCGGGCCGCTACAACCGTCGGGCGGCTTCGTCGAGCACGCCGCGCAGGATGTCGTAGATCGCGTCGAACTCCTGCTGGCCGCTGATCAGCGGCGGCGCGATCTGCACGACTGGGTCGCCGCGGTCGTCGGCGCGGCAATACAGCCCGGCCTCGAACAGCGCGGGCGTCAGATACCCGCGCAGCAGCCGCTCGCACTCCTCGTCGTCGAACGTTTCCTTGGTGGCCTTGTCTTTGACCAACTCGATGGCGTAGAAGAAGCCCTCGCCGCGGACGTCACCGACGACCGGAACGTCGTAGAGCTTCTCGAGCGTGGCACGCAGCGCCGGCGCGGTGCGCTTGACGTGATCGTTGATGCCCTCGCGTTCGAAGATGTCGAGGTTGGCCAGCGCCACCGCCGCCGAAACAGGATGGCCGCCGAACGTGTAGCCGTGCGCGAACGTGGTCTTGCCGTCGTCGAACGGCTCGAACAACCGGTCGCTGGCGATCATCGCCCCGATCGGAGAGTAGCCCGAGGTCAAACCCTTTGCGCAGGTGATGATGTCGGGCACATAGCCGAAGTCGTCACAGGCGAACATCGAGCCGATCCGGCCGAACGCGCAGATCACCTCGTCGGACACCAGCAGCACGTCGTAGGCATCGCAGATTTCGCGGACCCGCTCGAAATACCCTGGCGGAGGCGGGATGGAGCCGCCGGCGTTCTGCACCGGTTCCAGGAAGACGGCCGCGACGGTGTCGGGTCCTTCGAACTCGATGGCTTCGGCGATGCGGTCCGCGCAGTACTGGCCGAAGGCCTTCTCGTCGTCCTGATACGGCGCGGGCGCGCGGTAGAAGTTGGTGTTGGGCACCCGGAAACCACCGGGGGTCAACGGTTCGAACGGGGCCTTGAAATCGGGCAGGCCGGTGATGGCCAGCGCGCCCTGCGGTGTGCCGTGGTAGGCGATCGCGCGCGAAACCACCTTGTGCTTACCGGGTTTGCCGGTCAGCTTGAAATAGTTCTTGGCCAGTTTCCACGCCGACTCGACCGCCTCGCCGCCGCCGGTGGTGAAGAACACCCGGTTCAGGTCCCCGGGTGCGTAGTCGGCGACTCGTTCGGCCAGTTCGATCGCGGTCGGAGTGGCATAGGACCACAGCGGGAAGAACGCCAGCTGTTCGGCCTGCTTGGCCGCGGCCTCGGCCAGTTCCTGTCGACCGTGACCGACCTGAACGACGAAAAGCCCTGACAGGCCGTCGATGTAGCTCTTGCCGTTGCTGTCCCAGATCGTGACGCCTTCGCCGCGGGTGATGATCGGCGGTGTGATACCCGCGCCGTGCCGGGCGAAGTGGCCCCACAGGTGGCGGTTGGCCTTGGCCGCGAGTTCGGAAGTTGTCATCGGGTGCCCCAATTGTATTGCTGGTCGACCATGGGACCCGGGCTCGCCATGCCCAAGATTGTGCACGGATTTCGTTGTCGCGGGCAACATGGCCATGAATTCACGGATAAGCAGTGGCTCTTCAAACGAAATGCGTAGCAGGAGCAGCCAGTTGCGGCCGTTACACTCAGCCCATGACCGCGAACACGCGGGTCGACGAGTTCGAGAACCTCCGGCCGCACCTGCTGGCCGTGGCGTACCGGCTCACCGGAACCGTCGCCGACGCCGAGGACGTCGTCCAGGATGCGTGGCTGCGCTGGAACCGTGCCGATGCCGACGTCGACGATCTGCGCGCCTGGCTGACGACGGTGGTCAGCCGGCTCAGCCTGGACCGGCTGCGTTCGGCCGCGCACCGGCGTGAGATGTACTTCGGGGAGTGGCTGCCCGAACCCGTGGTGACCCCGCTGAACGGATCCGATCCGCTGTCAGCCGTCGTGGCAGGTGAGGACGCCCGGTTCGCGGCGATGGTGGTGCTGGAGCGCCTGACCCCCGACCAGCGCGTCGCGTTCGTGCTGCATGACGGCTTCGACGTGCCGTTCGCCGAGATCGCCGACGTGCTCGGGGTCAGCGTGCCCGCGGCGCGTCAGCTGGCGTCGCGGTCGCGCCGTGCCGTGGCGGCCGCGCCTCCTGCGGTCACCGACGACACCCACAACGAGGCCGCCGGCGCGCTGATGGCCGCACTGGCCAGCGGGGACATGGAAGCCGTTGTGCGCCTGCTGCATCCGGACGTCACCTTCACCGGCGACGCGAACCGCAGAGCCCCGACGGCCACGCGCGTCATCCACGGCCCCGACAAGGTGGCGCGGTTCCTGTTCGGGCTGGCCCGCCGCTACGGGCCGGGCTGGCTGTCGGCCAACCAGCTGGCGTTGGTCAACGGTCAGCTGGGCAGCTATACCGCGGGCATCCCCGCCGCCGAGGGCTACCCGGAGCTGACGCCGCGGGTGACGGCGATGACCGTGCGCGACGGAAAGGTCTGCGCCATCTGGGATATCGCCAACCCCGACAAGTTCACGGGTTCACCGCTGCGTCATCGGTGAGCCACGGCACCCGGCACGCATCGCCGGAGTTGAAGCCCTGCTCGGTGATGCCCAGCGCGGCGTACATGCGCGCACGCATGTTCTCCACGCCGATCTGATAGGTCAGCTCGATCACGCCGGCGTCGCCGAACCGGCGTTTGAGGTCCTCGACCTGCTCGTCGGTGATGGTGTGCGGGTCGGCGGTCATGGCGTCGGCGTAGGCGATCGCGGCGCGCTCGTCGTCGCTGAACAGCGGTGAGGTGGCGTAGTCGTCGATGTGTTTGAGCCGGTCCACGTCGAGGCCGTCGAGGCGTTGCAGCATCGCGCCGAAGTCCACACACCATGAGCAGCCGACGGTGCGCGCGGTCCAGAACACGGCGAGCTCCCGCACGCTGGTGGGCAGCGTCTTGGAGCCTGACTGCAGCATGCCTTCGTGGACCACGTTGGCCAACATCAGCCGCGGATGGTGCGCGGCGACGGCGAACGGCTCGGGCACTTCGCCGAACCGCCGTTTGGCCACCCGGTAGAGGATTCTGGTCAGCAGCGAGGCCTGCTTCGGTGCGACGGGTGCGATGCGGGTCTTCTGTGCGTTCTCGGTCATACCCGTTAGACGAGACGGCCGGCTGAGGTGTGACACGCCCGAAACCTTCAACGCCGAGCAGACGTGTAGACCCCCTATGAGGACCGATTTTGGGGGATTTCGCGTCTGCTCGCCGAGGTGGCGTCTCCCGCTCGCGCGCCTTTGAGAACTCTCCAAGAATCCCGCAAGGGGTGGGCCCGAACCTTTCTTTCGGATGACGCGCCGGTGGGGCGCAGGGAGGAAGGAAAGCTCATGACGAAGTTCGCCCACATGCTGCGCGCGGTGGTGATCGCCGCGCTGATCGCGGCCGCGGCCCTGGGATTGTCGGGCGGTATCGCCGCCGCGCAGGTGTACGGCGATCCGGTCGGCGCCGCCGATTACTGGGTGCAGCAGAACCTCGACGACTGCTCGTTGATGGCCACCGCTGACGTGGTGGGCCAGCTGACCGGGCACCAGCCCACCGAGCAGGAGATCGTGCACCTGGCCACGATCACGCCCAGCGCACACCACGACGGCCCGGTCTACCTTCCGCCGCCCGATCCCGACGACCTGGACTCCGGTCGCGGCACCGACTCGCGCGACTTGCCGCTTCTGTTGGCGCACTACGGCATCCAGTCGGTGTACACCGACGACGACGTCGCCGACGACGTCGGCGTCCCGACGGGGCTGGCTTCACTGGCGGGCGCGCTGGCCGCCGGGCACAAGGTGATCGCCGGCGTCAACGCCGAAACCATCTGGGACATCGACGGCGACCGCAGCGTCGGCAACCACGATCTGGTGGTCACCGCGATCGACACCGACGCCGGCGTCGTGCACCTCAACGACAGCGGCACCGAAGACGGCGCCGACGAGCAGGTCTCCATCGCCACGTTCGAGCGGGCCTGGCAGACCAGCGACCACGACATGGTGGTGGCCCTGGCGGCATGACCCTGACACCGATGGCGGGCACCCCGACGGGTTTGCCCGTCATTCGGTGTCGGCAACCCAGGCTTTAGTACCGTTCTCAACTACCTAGGAGACACCGTCAGGACCGAGGAGACGCGGCCATGGACGACACCCCGCAGCGCTCGCGGGTGGGCTCGCGGTTCGGTCCGTACCAGATCAAGCGGCTGATCGGCCGCGGCGGGATGGGGGAGGTCTACGAGGCCGAAGACACCGTCAAGGGCCGCACCGTCGCGCTGAAACTGCTGCCCGACGCGCTGTCGGGCGACCCGGTCTTCCGCGAGCGCCTCCAGCGTGAGGCCCGCTCCGCCGGCCGGCTGCAGGAACCCCACGTGGTGCCGATCCACGACTACGGCGAGATCGACGGGCACCTCTTCGTCGACATGCGGCTGATCGACGGCATCGACCTGCGCACCGCGCTGCAGCGCGACGGGGCGATGGCGCCGGCGCAGGCGGTCGGGCTGATCCGCCAGATCGCGGCCGCCCTGGACGCCGCCCACGACGCCGGCGTGATGCACCGAGACGTGAAACCCGAGAACATCCTCGTCACCCGCGACGGCTTTGCCTACCTCGTCGACTTCGGCATCGCCAGCGCGACCACCGACCGCACGCTGACCGAAAAGGGCGCCGCGATAGGCACATACGCCTACATGGCGCCCGAGCGCTTCAGCAGCGAACCGGTCACGCACCGCGCCGACATCTATGCGCTGGCCTGTGTGCTGCATCAGTGTCTGACCGCAGCGCAGCCCTACCCGGCCGACAGCGTCAGCGTGCTGATCACCGCACACCTGATGGAGCCGCCGCCGCGGCCCAGCCAGCTGCGCCCCGATATCCCGCCCGCGTTCGACGCGGTCATCGAGAAGGGGATGGCGAAGCGCGCCGAGGACCGCTACGCCAGCGCCGGTGAGCTGGCCCGCGCCGCCGAGGCGGCGCTGGGCACCCAGCATCCCGAGGCGCCCGGCAGCTGGGCGCACGCCACGCTGCCCGCCGGCGTGCCGACCCCAGCGCCGCGGCGCGGCGGACGCTGGCCGCTGGTGATCGGCGGCGCGGCCGCGCTCGCCGTGGTGGTGGCACTCGCCGGCGTCGTCACGTGGCTGGTCGCCCGCTCGCCGGGCAACGCCTCCGGGATGTCGGAGACGCTGACGATCACCCGCACCGTGGCGCGCGGACCGCACACCCCGATCGAGACCACCGCCGCGCTGACCGCGGACGAACGCAAGCTGCTGAGCATGGTCGCCGACCCGGGAACCTGCACGCCGAACAAGCTGTGGAGCGATGCCGTCGCGGCGGTCGACTGCGCACCGGCCTCGACCGGCGACGGCCACGACGCGGCGTTCTACGCGTTGTACGGCGACGCCGACACCCTGGAAAGCCAGTTCCAGGACGTGATCGCCGACGATGTGCTGACCGCCTGCCCGGGCGCCGACGATTCGCCGACCAACTGGAACTACGACGACGGCAGCGACGACGCCGAAGGGTCGCTGGCGTGCGGCACCTCGGACGGCACCGCCGACATCGTCTGGACGAACACCTCCGATCTGCTGCTGGGCATCGCGTCGGGCCGGGAGCTGAACCGCCTGTACCACTGGTGGGTCAACACGGCGTGAGGAATCCACTGCGATGACGGGTCCAGGTGTCGGCTTCGGGGTGTTGGGACCGTTGCAGCTGTCCATCGACGGTGTCGACGTCTCAGCCGGCACACCCAAACAGCGGGCGGTGCTGGCGATGCTGGTCATCAACCGCAACCGCGCCGTCGGCGTCGACGCGCTGATCGGCGCTGTCTGGGGCGAGTCGGCGCCCTCGGCCGCACGCGCCAGCCTCCATTCGTATGTGTCCAACCTGCGCAAGCTGGTCGGCGGGGCCGAGGCGCTGGCCAGCGCGCCGCCGGGATACCGCCTCGCGGTCGGCGAAACCGATTGCGACATTGGGCGATTCGGCATGGAGAAGGCCGCCGGCGTGCACGCCGCGGCGACCGGGGACTTCGAACGGGCGGGCAGGCATTTGAGCGCCGCGCTGGCGCAATGGCGCGGGCCGGTGCTCGACGACCTGCGCGACTTCGCGTTCGTCGAACCGTTCGCCACGGCGCTCGAGGAGGAACGGCTGGCGGTGGTGATCGCCTGGGCCGAAGCCGAGCTCGCCTGCGGGCGTGCGGCCGCGGTCATCGGCGAACTCGAAACGTTGGTGGCGCAGCATCCGTACCGAGAACCGTTGTGGGCGCAGCTGATCACCGCCTACTACCTGGCCGAGCGGCAGTCCGATGCGCTCGATGCGTATCGGCGTCTCAGGGTTTCGCTCGCCGACGACCTCGGCATCGACCCCGGGCCCACCGTGCAGGCGTTGTACGAGCGGGTGCTGCGCCAGCAACCGCTGGACGCGCAGCGCTCGGCGCAGAAGGCGGCCGTCGTCGCCGAAACCGTGCTGGACCAACGCACCAAAGTCGACGGCGCCACGTCGTCGGCGTGGCTGGTGGAGGCGTCCGGACACCGCCATCCGCTGCAGGCCGTCGCCACCCGCATCGGGCGCTTGCCCGACAACGACATCGTCATCGAGGATGGGCGGGTCAGCAGACATCACGCCGCGATCATCGACACCGGAACCGGTTGGGTGCTCAGCGATCTGCGCTCCGCCAACGGTGTCGAGGTGCAGCACAGCAGGGTGCGCGGCAGCGCACCGCTGACCGACGGCGATCAGGTCCGCATCTGCGACCACATCTTCACCTTCGAGCTCGACGCGAGCGAGTGATTTCGGTGCGCAAACATGCGCTGAGCGCTCGTTTGCGCACCGAAATCACCACTTAGCGGGCGAACATCAGCGCGCGCTTGACCTCCTGGATGGCCTGGGTGACCTGGATGCCGCGCGGGCAGGACTCCGTGCAGTTGAACGTGGTGCGGCACCGCCACACCCCGTCGACCTCGTTGAGGATGTCGAGCCGTTCGGCGGCGCCCTCGTCGCGGCTGTCGAAGATGAACCGGTGCGCGTTGACGATCGCCGCCGGACCGAAGTACGACCCCTCGACCCAGTAGATCGGGCAGCTCGTCGTGCAGCACGCACACAGGATGCACTTGGTGGTGTCGTCGTAGCGGGCGCGGTCGGTCTGGCTCTGAATGCGTTCGCGCGTCGGCGGATTCCCGCTGGTCATCAGGTACGGCTTGATGGCGCGGTAGGCGTCGAAGAACGGCTCCATGTCCACCACGAGGTCCTTCTCCACGGGCAACCCGCGGATCGGCTCGATCGTGATGGTCAGCTGCTTCTTCGGATTCTTCGGCAGCATGTCACGCATCAGCACCTTGCAGGCCAACCGGTTGACACCGTTGATACGCATGGCATCTGAACCGCACACCCCGTGCGCGCAGGACCGCCGGAACGTCAGCGTGCCGTCGAGATACCACTTGACGTAGTGCAGCAGGTTCAGCAACCGGTCGGTGGGCAGGCACGGCACCCGAAAGCTCTGCCAGCCGGCCGCGTCGGGATCCTCCGGATTGAACCGGGCGATCTTGAGCGTCACCATCACCGCGCCCTCCGGAACGGGCGGCAGTGGCGCGTCGGCCTTTTCGACGTCAGGTGCGATCGTCATCAGTACTTCCGTTCCATCGGCTCGTATCGCGTCTGCACGACGGGCTTGTAGTCCAACCGGATGTCGGACAGCAGCTCCGTGCCCTGCTTATAGGCCATCGTGTGGCGCATGTAGTTGGTGTCATCGCGGTTGGGGTAGTCCTCACGCGCGTGGCCACCGCGGGACTCCTTGCGGTTCAACGCACCCACGACGGTGACCTCGGCCAGCTCCAGCAAAAAGCCCAGCTCGATCGCCTCGAGCAGATCGCTGTTGTAGCGTTTGCCCTTGTCGTGCACCGTGATTCGGCTGTAGCGCTCCTTGAGCGCATGGATGTCGGTCAGCGCCTGCTTGAGGGTCTCCTCGGTACGGAACACCGCGGCGTTGTTGTCCATGGACTGTTGCAGTGCGCCGCGGATGTCGGCGACGCGTTCGTTGCCGTGCTCGGAGAGGATGTGGCCGACCCAGCCGACGACCATGCCCGCGGGGTCCGGTGGCAACTCGACGTGGTCGTGGCCCAGCGCATAGTTGGCCGCGGCGATGCCTGCACGACGGCCGAACACGTTGATGTCCAGCAGCGAGTTGGTGCCCAACCGGTTGGCGCCGTGCACCGACACGCACGCGCATTCGCCCGCGGCGTAAAGGCCGGGTACGACGGTGGTGTTGTCGGCGAGCACCTGCCCGTTGACCGTGGTCGGAATGCCGCCCATCACGTAGTGACACGTCGGATAGACCGGCACCAGTTCGTTGACCGGGTCCACACCCAGATAGGTGCGGGCGAACTCGGTGATGTCGGGCAGCTTGGCCTCGAGCACATCGGCGCCGAGATGACGCACGTCGATGTAGACGTAGTCCTTGTTGGGCCCCGCGCCGCGGCCCTCGAGCACCTCGAGCACCATCGAGCGCGCGACGATGTCACGCGGGGCCAGGTCGACGATCGTCGGCGCGTAGCGCTCCATGAACCGCTCACCGTCGCCGTTGAGCAGCCGGCCGCCCTCACCGCGCACCGCCTCGGAGATCAGGATGCCCAGCCCGGCAAGGCCCGTCGGATGGAACTGGTGAAATTCCATGTCCTCCAACGGAAGTCCCTTACGGAACACGATGCCCAACCCGTCGCCGGTCAGAGTGTGGGCGTTGGAGGTGGTCTTGTACATCCGGCCCGAGCCGCCGGTGGCGAACACGATCGCCTTGGCGTGAAAGATGTGGATGTCGCCGGTGGCCAGCTCGTAGGCGATCACGCCGGTGGCCACCGGACCCGACGGCGTCTCGGTGATCGCGATGTCCAGGGCGTAGAACTCGTTGAAGAACTCGACGTCGTGTTTGACGCAGTTCTGGTACAGCGTCTGCAGGATCATGTGGCCGGTGCGGTCGGCGGCATAGCAGGCGCGGCGCACCGGGGCCTTGCCGTGGTCGCGGGTGTGCCCGCCGAACCGGCGCTGGTCGATGCGGCCCTCGGGGGTGCGGTTGAACGGCATTCCCATCTTCTCGAGGTCGAGCACCGCGTCGATGGCTTCCTTGCACATGATCTCGACGGCGTCCTGGTCGGCGAGGTAGTCGCCGCCCTTGACGGTGTCGAAGGTGTGCCACTCCCAGTTGTCCTCTTCGACGTTGGCCAGCGCCGCGCACATACCGCCCTGTGCGGCGCCGGTGTGGCTGCGGGTGGGATACAGCTTGGTCAGCACGGCGGTGCGGGCGCGCGGGCCGGCCTCGACCGCGGCGCGCATACCTGCCCCGCCTGCGCCGACGATGACGACGTCGTAGCGATGTTCAAGAATCATGTGGTCAAACCCCGATATTGGCGTCGAACGTGACCAGGACGTAGGTCCCGAGCACCAACGTGAACCCTGTGGCCAGCAACAACAACGAATTCAGATAGAACTTGGTGACGTTTTTGCGCGAGTAGTCGCCGATGATCGTGCGCAGCCCGTTGGCGCCGTGCAGCATCGCCAGCCACAGCAGCGCCATGTCCCAGATCTGCCAGAACGGGGAGGCCCACCGCTCGGCGACGTAGTTGAAGTCGATGCGGTACACGCCGTCCTGCCACATCAGCATCACGAACAGGTGGCCCAGCGCCAGAAACACCAACGCCACACCGGAAAAGCGCATGAACAGCCAGGTGTACTTCTCGAAGTAGGGGATCCCCCTGGCCCGCCGCGGGGCGCGGGGATGGTCCAGGCCGGCCGGCCGGTCGTATTCCTTCTGCATCACCGAGGCGACGCGGCCCTCACGGTGATGCGGCGTCCACTTTTCTCCGGTCGGCGCGCTCACAGGAACCGCTCCGCCATGTGCATGCCGATCACGCCGGCCGCGGGGATGAAGACCGCGAGGAACACCGCGACCACCACCCACAGCATCTGCCGCTGATAGCGCGGTCCGTGCTGCCAGAAGTCGATCAGGATGATCCTGATCCCGTTGAGGGCGTGGTAGAGCACCGCGACGACGAGCCCGATCTCCATCAGGCCGACGATCGGCGTCTTGTACGTTTCGATGACCGCGTTGTAGGCCTGCGGGCTGACCCGCACCAGTGCGGTGTCGAGGACGTGCACGAACAGGAAGAAGAAGATCGTGGCGCCGGTGATGCGGTGCAGTACCCACGACCACATCCCGGGGTCGCCCCGGTAGAGGGTGCGTCTGCGCGACGGCTTCGGTCGCGCAACCGCAACCGCCGTGCCGCCGGACGTCACCCCGGAAGTCTGAGTACTCATCTGGCCTCCAACGTCTTCGGTGAACGCGTGGGCATGGGTGATCGTTCGGCCGGATTGCTTTCACCCAACCCTCGGGGCGACTCTAAACCCAGTCCCACCACTAAACGAACTACGGTTTAGCCGTGCGTGCACCAAAAATGCGAAATTAGGGTTATCAATTTCACAGCCGCTGCGGCGGCGTCAAATAGTGGAACGCATCCAGAATCGGGCCGGTGGAGGTGGCATGGCAGCCGATATCGACTGGAAAGCTTTGCAGCGCAAGGCAATCGACGTCAGTGCTCACGCGTACGCGCCATATTCCGGGTTCGCGGTGGGCGCGGCGGCCCTGGTCGACGACGGCCGGATCGTGGCGGGCTGCAATGTGGAGAATGTCTCATATGGCCTTGGTCTCTGCGCCGAGTGTGCCGTGGTCTGCGCCCTACATTCCGGTGGCGGTGGACGCCTGATCGCGCTGTCGTGCGTTGACGCCGCGGGTGAGCTGTTGATGCCGTGCGGCCGGTGCAGGCAGGTGCTGCTCGAACACGGCGGCCCCGAGCTGCTGATCGACCATCCGCGCGGCCCCCGGCCGCTCGGCGAGCTGCTGCCCGACGCGTTCGGGCCCCAGGATCTGGCCCGGCGCAAGGAAACCCGGTGACCACGACCGCGAACGTGGGTTACCCGCACGCGTCGGGCGAAAAAGCGTGTCACGACCCCACACTCGGCGGCAAAGACAATGTCGCAGCCCTTTGACGCCCCGACCGTCATCCGGACCAAACGCGACGGCGGCGTGCTCTCGGATGCGGCCATCGACTGGGTGATCGACGGCTACACCCACGGCCGGATCCCCGACGAACAGATGTCGGCGCTGCTGATGGCGATCTTCCTGCGCGGGATGACCGGGGCTGAGACCGCCCGCTGGACGGCGGCGATGGTGGGCTCGGGGGACCGGCTGGACTTCTCTGACCTGCGCCGCGACGGTAAACCGCTGGCGTTGGTGGACAAACATTCCACCGGCGGGGTGGGCGACAAGATCACCATCCCGTTGGTGCCGGTGGTGATGGCCTGCGGCGGGGCGGTACCGCAGGCGGCCGGGCGGGGCCTCGGCCACACCGGCGGCACCCTGGACAAGCTGGAGTCGATCCCGGGGTTTTCGGCCGAGATCTCGACAGCCCAGATCCGCCAACAGCTTTGCGATCTGGGCGCGGCGATCTTCGCGGCCGGAGAGCTGGCCCCCGCGGACCGCAAGATCTACGCGCTGCGCGACGTGACCGCCACCACCGAGTCGCTGCCGCTGATCGCCAGCTCGGTGATGAGCAAGAAGATCGCCGAGGGCGCCGAGGCGTTGGTGCTGGACACCAAGGTCGGGTCCGGCGCGTTCCTGAAGACCGAGACCGAATCGCGGCAGCTGGCCCGCACGATGGTCGATTTGGGCCTCGAAGCCGGGCTGGTGACCCGCGCGCTGCTGACCGACATGTCGACACCGCTGGGCCGCACGGTCGGCAACGCGGTCGAGGTGCAGGAGTCGCTGGAGGTGCTGGCCGGCGGCGGTCCGCCCGACGTCGTGGAGCTGACGCTGGCACTGGCCAAGGAGATGCTCGACGCCGCCGGCATCGACGGGGCCGATCCCGCCGAAACCCTGCGCGACGGCTCGGCGATGGACCGGTTCCGCGGCCTCGTCGCCGCGCAGGGCGGCGATGCGGCGGCCAAGCTGCCGGTCGGCGCGCATATCGAGACCGTGACCGCACCGCGGAATGGCACGATGGGACACATCGACGCGATGGCAGTGGGACTGGCGGTGTGGCGGCTCGGCGCGGGCCGCGCGGTCCCGGGTGAGCGGGTACAGCCCGGCGCCGGGTTGCGCATCCACCGGCGCCCCGGTGAGCCCGTCGCCGCCGGTGAGACGCTGTTCACGCTGTACACCGAGACCCGGGAGCGGTTCGCGGGCGCGCTGTCCGAGCTCGACGGCGCCTGGGCCGTCGTCGACGCCGCGCCCCCGCCGCAGCCGTTGATCATCGACCGGATCACGTGATGACCACACCGCTGACCCTGGAGAACATCCGCCGCGCCCCCAAGGCGCTGCTGCATGACCACCTCGACGGCGGCCTGCGCCCGGCCACCGTGGTCGAGCTTGCCGAGGCCACCGGCTACCCGGGCCTGCCCACCTCCGATGCCGACGAACTGGCGAGCCTCGTGCGCACCGCCGCGCACAGCGGGTCGCTGGAGCGCTACCTCGAACCGTTCGCCTACACCGTCGGGGTGATGCAGACCCCGGAGGCGCTGCACCGGGTGGCCTACGAGTGCGTCGAGGACCTCGCCGCCGACAACGTCGTCTACGCCGAGATCCGGTTCGCACCCGAGCTGCACATCGACGGCGGGATGTCGCTGGACGCGGTCGTCGACGCGGTGCTGGCCGGGTTCGTCGACGGGGAGAAGGCCGCCGGCGCCGACGGCCGCACCATCACGGTGCGCTGTCTGGTCACCGCGATGCGCCACGCGGCGCGGTCACTGGAGATCGCCAAGCTGGCGATCCGGTTCCGCGACAAGGGCGTCGTCGGCTTCGACATCGCGGGCGCCGAAGCGGGATATCCGCCGACCCGCCACCTCGACGCGTTCGAGTACATGCGAAGCAACAACGCGCGCTTCACCATTCACGCCGGCGAGGCGTTCGGCCTGCCGTCCATCCACGAGGCGATCGCCTACTGCGGCGCCGACCGGCTGGGCCACGGGGTCCGCATCGTCGACGACATCTTCGAGGAGCCCGGCCGCCCCGTCCGATTAGGCAGGCTGGCATCGCTGCTGCGCGACAAGCGGATTCCGTTCGAGATGTGTCCGAGCAGCAATGTGCAGACCGGTGCGGTGGCGTCGATCGCCGAGCATCCGTTCGATCTGCTGGCGCGGCAGCGGTTCCGCGTCACCGTCAACACCGACAACCGGTTGATGAGCGACACCTCGATGAGCCAGGAGATGCTGCGGTTGGTCGAGGCATTCGGTTACGGCTGGACGGATCTGCAGCGGTTCACGATCAACGCGATGAAATCGGCGTTCATCTCCTTCGACGAACGGCTCGCGCTGATCGACGACGTGATCAAGCCGCGTTATGCCGTGCTGATCGGCTAACGCTCGCCGGCCCACCGACCCAGCAGCCGTGCCGCATCGGCGCACAGCGTCTCGATCACGTCCGCGGCGGATTCGACGGTGTCCAACACCCCGACGCCCTGGCCGGCGTTGATCGGCGCCAACCGGTGGTCTTCGGCGGCGACGGCCGCGGCCAGCGCGTCGCGGTCGGCGTCGCTCAGTGCCGCTTCTCTGCCGTCCCATTTGTCGGCAAATGCGTTGCGCAGCACCCGTTCTGGAAGCGTCTCCGGCCACGGGTAGCCCGCTGCGACGTCGAATACCCGGGTGGTCACGGTGTCGGTGTCGCGGGCGGTCAGCAACGCCTGGCGCACGGCGGGGGAGACCGAGGCTTCCAGGCATGCGCTGAACGCGGTGCCCACCCACGCCGCCGACGCGCCCGCCGCCAGCACCGCGGCCACGCCGCGACCCGACGAGATGCCACCCGCGGCCAGCACGGGCACCCGGTAGCGGTCGAGCACGGAGGTGAGCAGCGGCAGCGTGCCGACCCGCGGCGCGCCGTGACCGCCGCCTTCGGCGCCGCGCGCGATCAGCACGTCGACCCCGGCGTCGATCGCGCGCTGCGCTGCCGCCAGGTCACCCACCTGCGTCGCGGTGCGCACCCCCGCCTCCCGCGCGGGCGCCACCCACCAGAACTCGTCGCCGAAACCCACCGAGAGCAGCGCCGGACGCGCGGCCAGCGCCGCGTCGAGAAGCCCGGGTTCGGCCGCGGCGACCCAGTCCACCAGCCCGATGCCGAACGGCGCATCCAGCTCGGCCAGGTCACGCAGCTCGGTGGTCAGCTTCGTCAGCGACGCGGAACTGCCCATCCCGAGCATGCCCAGACCGCCGGCCCGGGACACCGCCGCGGCCAGCGCCGCACCGGCCACCCCGCCCATCGGCGCGTTGACGATCGGGACGCGAAGACCCATCCGGGCCGACCAGTCGGTCGTGAGCATCAACCGTAGGCTTGCTCCGGGCGCAGCCGCGACTCGACGAACGCCTCGAGTTCCTCCCATTGGGAAACGGCCTTGGCGTACGGCGCCTCGGGGCGGCGCACGCCCTTGGGATCCAGCACGTGGGCGAACAGCCGGCCCAATGGCTGGTCGGCGTCTAGGGTCTGCTCCACGGTGGGGTCCTCGGCGTAATCGCCGACGTCCCTGAGCAGTTCGACGGCGAGGTCGAGCTGATCGCGGTCCAGCGCGTCGGGGCCCTCGGCGACGTCGTCGACCAGCCCGGTCAGCACATAGACGTTCTCGTCGATGATCTCGATCTGCAGCGACCCGTCGGTGGCCGCGGTGCGGATGTCGTCGTAGGTGGCCAGGTCCGACAGGTCGTGGTCGTGCTCGTCGGCCAGGTAGCGCGCGAGCGCGCGTTCGGAGCCGAACACGCTGATCCGTCCGTTGCGGCCCAGGAACACCGGCCGGTCGTCGAGATAGCAGCGCAACGTGTAGTAGGTGCCCGCACTGGCCATGATCTGGATCGGGTCGATGCCGACCTTGGCCCAGAAGTCCTCGTCGCTGCCCAGCACCAGGTTGGTGGCCTGGCCGGCGAGGGCCTCGGCTTCCGGGTCTTCCTCGGTCTCACCGGCCGCCTCGGCGATGATCTCGTCGACGGGTTGCTCGTCGACGTCGGGTTCGGGGGCGGGTTCGGCCAGTTCGGCGGCGGCCTTCTCGGCGGCGGCCGTGTCGACGTCGGGGATGGTGATGACCTCGTCGAGCGCGTCGATGACGTTGTCCCAGCCGCGATGGACCACCGCCGAGATCTCACCCCAGCGCTTGCGGCCCGCGCGGCCGCTGAACGCCTCGATGCCGCCGCCGATGGTGCCCAGCACCGGGTTGCCGTTGAAGAACTTCGTGATCGGCGGAAGCTCGCACACCGAGCCGATGGCCGACACGACCGCCAGCGTGCGGTGCACCTTCGTGACCGTCTCCTCGCTGGGCTTTTTCTCGGCCAGGAGCTCGGCCACGCCGATCACGTCGAACTGGCGGTCCTCTGCTGGATCGAGCCGGTGCGCGTTGGCCTCGGTCAGCTTCTCCCACGCGGGATGGTCGTTGAGGTCGTTGTCGTTGTCGGTCCGCACGAACGCCACCATGTCGGCCACGGATTCGAACGCATACAGGTCGTCGTCCTTGCCGAGGAAGGCCTCCCACTCGTCGCCGGCGTCGCGCCAGCGTGGAGCCCACAGCGTGTACAGGTCACCCTTGGTCAGCCCGAGCCGGATCGGCACGATGTCAGCAGCCATGGCGCACAGCCTAACCACCGGGCCTGGAGAGGCCTCACGCCGTCGGGCGCCAGAAGCCCTGGAACCCCTGACCGGCGTTGTCGGTGCGGATCGGTGAGAGCTTGACCGGATCGCCGGCCTCGATCATCGTGCCGTTGCCGACGATCATCGCGACGTGGCCGTCCCATACCGCCAGGTCGCCGGGTCGCAGCGAGCCGGCGTCGACGGCGGCGCCGACGTCCTGTTCCTGGGCCAGCCGCGGGATGGCCAGGCCGGCTTCGGAATAGGCCCACTGGGTCAGCCCGCTGCAGTCCAGGCCGACGCCCGGGGTGGTGCCGCCCCATTCGTACGGCACACCGAGCTGGGTGAGCGCGTGCCGGACGGCGCTGGCGGCCACCGCGTTGGGCGCCATCGCGGTGCTGCCGTCGGGCAGCCGGACCGCCACGCCGTCGCCGAACGTCGCCGCGTCCGGTACCGGCGCCGCGGACTCCGGTCGTGACAGCGACGCGAGCTCACCCAGCGCGCCGCCCAGGCCGGAACTCGGCGTACCGCCGCCCATGGCGGGCAGTGCCGGTGCGGCGATGCCCGCCGGCGACGTCGACGCGGGCGCCGCGGGCGCCGACGGCGCCGCTGCCGGTGCGCTGACCGTTGCGACGTGGCCGTCCAGTTCGGTTTCGAGCTGCTCGACGACCGCGACGGCCTCCTGCAGCGCGCGGCGCGCCTCGGCCAGCAGCTTCTCGGCCATACCGGGCGAGTCGAGGAACGGCTCCAGCGCGGCGGCGCGGGCCTCGAAGTCGTCGACGATCGCCTGCAACCGGTGGTGCGCGTGTGCGACAGCCTCTGCGGCGGTGCGCGCCGCGGTGCCCATCCGGTCGATGTGGTCGGCGAGCCCGTCGATGGCCGCGACCATCGTCGCCGTGAAGTCGGCCGCACCGTCGGCACCCGCCCCGGACCACGATTCGCCCGTCTGCTGCCAGGACCGCCTGGCGGCCGCCGCCACGTCGGCCAGCGCGTCACGGGCCTGGTGCAGCACCGCCGACGGCTCGTCGGGCCAGCCCGGCCCGACCGTCGCCGCCAGCTCGCGGATCGGTGCCGACAACGCCGCTACCAGTGCAGTCGGCATGCTAGACCCCTGCGATGCGGGCGCGCGCACCGTCGTCGGCGGCGTCGTAGGCGGCGGCTGCGGAACGGGCGGTGTGCCCCGCCGACGCGAGCCGCTCACTGAGCGCCGCGAGGGTGTGCGCCCCGTCGGCGGCCGCCTGCTCGAGCGCGGCCAGGAAGCGGGCCCCGACGGGGCCGAGGCTCGGGGGCGGCAACGACGCCAGCGCGGCCGCGACGTCGGCGAGCTCGGCGGCATGTGTGTCGGTGGCGGACCCCAGGGCACGGATCGTATCGGTATCGGCGCGCATGCGGTTAGGACGCACCACGAGCCGGATCGGTTCCATTAATGTGCCGCGAATGGACGTCCGTGTTGTCGACCATCCGCTGGCCGCCGCCCGACTGACCGCCCTGCGCGACGAGGCCACCGGCAACGCGGCCTTCCGCGCGGCGCTGCGCGATCTGACGCTGATGCTGGTGTACGAGGCCACCCGCGAGCTGCCCGTCGAGCCGGTTGCGGTGCGCACCCCGATCGCGGCGACCACCGGTTGTCGGCTGAGCAACCCGCCACTTCTCGTGCCCGTGTTGCGTGCGGGGTTGGGCATGGTCGACCAGGCGCACGCGTTGATCCCCGAGGCGCTGGTCGGCTTCGTCGGCGTCGCGCGCAACGAGGAAACGCTGTTGCCCACACCGTATTTGGAGTCGCTGCCCGACGATCTAAGCACGACGCCGGTGATGGTGCTGGATCCGATGCTCGCCACCGGCGGTTCGATGTGTCACACCATCGAATTGCTCGCCGCCCGCAACGCCGTCGACATCACCGCGATATGCGTGGTGGCCGCGCCGGAAGGCCTTGCGGCGGTGGAGAAGGTGGCCCCGACGCTGCGGCTGTTCACCGCCACGATCGACGAGGGCCTCAACGACATCGCCTACATCGTGCCGGGCCTCGGCGACGCCGGCGACCGCCAGTTCGGCCCGCGGTAATTTCTTTCCGCGAGCAGACGCAGAGGGCCCCAAAACTGGCGACTTCGAGGGCCTTCTGCGTCTGCTCGCGGAAGTTAGAGGCGCTGTGCGACGGCGGCCAGCTCGTCACACAGGCGCTGTGCGCGGGCCCGCGCGTCATCCAGATCATCGGTGCCGGAGCAGCGAACCTCGATGTAGGACTTGACCTTTGGCTCCGTACCCGACGGCCGCACCACCAGCCGCAGCGACGTCTGCCCGTCACCGCCCGACAAGATCAGCGCGTCGGTGTGCAGCGGGCCGTCCTCGTCGCGCAGGTCGGTGACGGTGACGTCGTAACCGGCGAGTTGCTCCGGCGGGGTGCGGCGCAACCGGTCCAGCACGGCCGCCGCTTCGTGCGCGTCGTCCACCGGCCGCGACACCGCGGTGGTGGTGTGCACACCGTGGCGGCGGGCCAGGTCGTCGAGCGCGTCGAGCAGCGTGTGCCCGCGGTGCTGCATCGCGGTGGCCAGATCGCACGCCAGCACGGCCGCGCTGATGCCGTCCTTGTCGCGCACCGCGGCCGGATCGACGCAGTGGCCGATCGCCTCCTCGTAGGCGTACACCAGCGTGCAGCCGGGAAGTTTCTCGTCGGCGCGCGACAGCCACTTGAACCCGGTCAGCGTTTCGACGTGACGCGCACCGTGCTCGGCGGCGATCGCGGCCAGCATCCGCGACGACACCACCGTGCTGGCCACCACCGTCGACTCGGTGACCGGCCCCGGCTCGATCTGCGACAAAATGTAATCGCCTAGCAGCCAACCTGTTTCGTCGCCGGACAGCATCCGCCAGCCGTCGGGCGTGGGGATGCCGATCGCGCAGCGGTCGGCGTCAGGGTCCAGCGCCACCGCGATGTCGGCGTCGACGTCGGCGGCCAGCTTGAGCAGCGCCTCGGTCGCGCCGGGGTCCTCGGGGTTCGGCGATGACACGGTGGGAAAGTCCGGGTCGGGCGCGAACTGCGAGTCGACCACGTGCACATCGGAGAACCCGGCCCGCACCAGCGCGTCCAGCATGAACTCCCCGCCGACCCCGTGCAACGGCGTGACAGCCACCCGCACCGAACCGTGCGTGTGTCGCACCCTCGCCGCGCGTTCCACGAAATGCTGCACCTCGTCGACCCCGGACGGTTCGACCGCGTCGCGCTTGATCTCGTCGGCGTGCGGCGCCTCGGCCATCGCCTGCTCGATCTCACGGTCGGTGGGCGCCACGATCGGATAGCCGCCCTCGAAGTACACCTTGTACCCGCTGTCGGTCGGCGGATTGTGTGACGCGGTGATCATGATCCCGGCGACGGCCGACTGGCGGCGCACCGCGAACGGCACCACCGGCGTCGGCACTGCCGTGAACATCAGCGTGACGGTAAAGCCCTGGGCGGCAAGAACTTCGGCGGCCGCCAACGCGAAATCGTCGGAGCCGTGCCGGGCGTCGCGGCCGACGACGACGTTCTGCCCCGACAGCCCGCGGTCGTGCAACACCTTGGCGACAGCCCATGTCGCGCGCAGCACGACGGCCAGGTTCATCCCGTTGGGTCCGGCGCGCAGTGGACCCCGCAACCCCGCCGTTCCGAACGTCAGCGGGTTGGCGAACCGTTCGGCGAGCTCTTCCTCGCTGCACTCTTTGAGCTCGGCGGCGGTTCGGGGATCGGGGTCGTGGGCAATCCACTCCTGCGCGGTGGTGGAGGTCCGCGACAAAGTCATGCGGCTAGTGTGCCCACTTTGCGCGCGGCATAAGCCAGCTTGCCGTCAGATCCGCGCGATGACGCCGGCCAGCAGCGCGCCCATCCGCGTCGCGGACCGCCGGCCCGCCGCCAGTACCTCCTCGTGGTTCAGCGGCTGTCCCGTCATGCCGGCGGCCATATTGGTCACCAGCGACACGGCCAGCACTTCGGCCCCGGCCGCGCGGGCGGCGATGCTCTCATGCACGGTCGACATGCCGACCAGGTCGGCGCCCAGCGTGCGCAACATGCGGATCTCGGCGGGCGTCTCGTAGTGCGGTCCGACCAACCCGGCGTACACCCCTTCGGTCAGCGTCGGTTCGATCTCGCGGGCGACGGCGCGCAGCCGCGGCGAGTAGGCGTCGACCAGATCGACGAACTGCGGGCCGACCAGCGGCGAACGCCCGGTCAGGTTGAGGTGGTCGCTGATCAGCACCGGCTGACCCACCACGAAGTCGTCGCGCAACCCGCCGGCGGCGTTGGTCAGCACGATGGTCTGCACCCCGGCCGCGCACGCGGCCCGCACCGGATGCACCACATGGTGCAGCTCGTGGCCCTCGTAGGCGTGGATCCTGCCGACGAACACCAGCACCCGGCGCTCACCGACGCGCGTCGACAGCAGCCGGCCGCCGTGTCCCAGCGCGGTCGGCGGGCTGAAGCCCGGCAGCTCGGCCACCGGCAGTTCGGCCACCGCGGCACCGAACCGGTCGACGGCGGGGGCCCAACCCGAACCGAGGACCACGGCCACGTCGTGGTGCTCGACGCCGGTGCGGGCACGAATGGCGTCCGCCGCTTCGCGCGCCATCGCGTCCGGGGTCGTCACGCTGGGCAGCTTAACCGTCGAAAACGGCCGTCATCGAGGCAGTGAGATTGCAGTGAGATACTGCCTGAATGTCCACCGCCACCGCGTCGAGCCGCGTCGAAGACGCCGTCACCCGACGCCGTGGCGACCTGGTCGAGCTGTCGCACTCCATCCACGCCGAACCCGAACTCGCCTTCGCCGAACATCACAGCTGCGCCAAGACGCAGGCGCTCGCGGCCGAACACGGCTTTGCGGTCACCGCCGCACCCGCCGGTCTGGAGACCGCGTTTCGCGCCGAGTACGGCAGCGGGCCGCTGGTGATCGGGGTGTGCGCCGAATACGACGCGCTGCCGGGCATCGGACATGCCTGCGGGCACAACATCATCGCCGCCTCGGCCGTCGGCACCGCGCTGGCGCTGGCCGAAGTGGCCGACGAACTCGGGCTGACCGTGGTGCTGCTCGGCACCCCCGCCGAAGAGGCGGGCGGGGGCAAGGTGCTGATGCTCGAGGCGGGGGTGTTCGACGACATCGCCGCGACGGTGATGCTGCACCCCGGGCCGCACGACATCGCCGCCGCCCGCTCGCTGGCGTTGTCACAGGTCGCGGTCCGCTACGACGGCCGCGAAGCGCACGCCGCCGTCGCGCCGCATCGCGGCGTCAACGCGGTCGACGCGATCACCGTCGCGCAGGTGGCGATCGGGCTGCTGCGCCAACAGCTGGCACCGGGACAGATGGTGCACGGCATCGTCACCGACGGCGGTCAAGCCGGCAACGTGATACCGGCGCGCGCGGAGATGCAGTACACGATGCGGGCCGACGACGCCGACTCGCTGCGCGGGCTCGAGCAGCGGATGGCCGACTGCTTCCTGGCCGGTGCGGTGGCCACCGGATGCGATTACCGGGTGATCGAGACCGAACCGGCCTACCACGAGCTCACCCCGGATCGCTGGCTGGCCGAGACCTTCCGCGCCGAGATGGTGCGGCTCGGGCGCAGCCCGGTACCCCCCGAGGTCGAGGCGACGTCGCCGCTGGGCAGCACCGACATGGGCAACGTCACCCAGGTCATGCCCGGCATCCACCCGATCGTCGGCATCGACGCCGACGGCGCCTCGGTGCACCAGCCGGAGTTCGCGGCGGCGGCGGTGGGTCCCAGCGCCGACAAGGCCGTCGTCGAGGGCGCGCTCATGTTGGCGCGCACGGTGGTGGCGCTGGCCGAAACACCCGCCGAACGCGACCGGGTGCTCGAGCTGCGGGCGAGGCGGGCGGCATGAGCGTGCTCTCCCACGCCGTCGCGCGGTGGCTCTCGGCCCACCATGGCGACGTGGTGGCCTGGCGCAGACACTTTCACGCCCATCCGGAGCTGGGCCGCCAGGAGTTCGGCACCACCCAGTTCGTCGCCTCCAAGCTGGCCGACGCCGGCCTGAACCCGAAGGTGCTGCCCGGCGGAACTGGCCTGACGTGTGACATCGGCCCCGAGCACGGCCCGCGGATCGCGCTGCGCGCCGACATGGATGCGCTGCCGATGGCCGATCGCACCGGCACGCCGTTCGCGTCGCTGGTGCCCAACGTCGCACACGCCTGCGGGCACGACGCGCACACCGCGATGTTGCTGGGCGCGGCGCTGGCGCTGGCGTCGGTGCCCGAACTGCCGGTCGGGGTGCGGCTGATCTTCCAGGCCGCCGAGGAGCTGATGCCCGGCGGCGCGATCGACGCGATCGCCGCGGGCGCGTTGGCCGGGGTGTCGCGGATCTTCGCGCTGCACTGCGATCCGCGGCTGGCGGTCGGCAGGGTCGCGGTGCGGGCGGGCCCGATCACCTCGGCCGCCGACCAGCTGGAGGTGACGCTGCACTCGTCGGGCGGGCACACGTCGCGGCCGCATCTGACCGGCGACCTGGTCTACGGGCTGGGCACGTTGATCACCGGGGTGCCCGGGGTGCTGTCGCGGCGCATCGATCCGCGCAACAGCACGGTGATGGTGTGGGGTGCGGTCAACGCCGGCGTCGCGGCCAACGCGATCCCGCAGACCGGCACGCTGGCCGGCACCATCCGCACCGCCAGCCGCGACACCTGGGAGACGCTGGAAGCCATTGTGCGTGAAGCGGTTTCAGCGCTGCTTGTACCGCTGGGCATCGAGCACAGCCTGCAGTACCGGCGCGGGGTCCCGCCGGTGGTGAACGAGGAGATCTCCACGCGCATCCTGACCCACGCGATCGAGGCGATCGGGCCCGACGTGCTGGCCGACACCCGCCAGTCCGGCGGCGGCGAGGACTTCTCCTGGTATCTCGAGGAGGTGCCCGGCGCGATGGCGCGGCTGGGGGTGTGGTCGGGCCGCGGCCCGCAGCTGGATCTGCATCAGCCGACGTTCGACATCGACGAGCGCGCGCTGGCGGTCGGGGTGCGGCTGCTGGTCAACATCGTCGACCAGGCGGCTCGCGTCTAGTTTCGGGCGCCGTTTGTGAAACCTTGGCGAAATTACGCCGTGATCTTCGCCCACGTTTCACAAACGGCGGCGTGGCAGGCTACGACGTCGGCGAGCCCGGGCCGATGTTGCGGGCCGGGCGGGTCCGCAGATCGTGCACGTACTCCGGTGGTGCGCCCGCGATCTCGGCCGCATCGGCCATCACGCCGAGATACCGCGCCGAGGGCAGCCCGCCCTCCCAGGCGTCGACCACATAGAGCCAGGCCAGCACCGGATCGGTGGTGGTGTCGGACGACAACCGGTCCACCCGGCACCGGATCTTCTTGTGAAAGCCCAGCTCAGAGCCCTCCCAGCGGTCCAGGTTGGCCTCGTCGTCGCGGGTCATGTCGTAGAGCACGACGAACACCTTCGACGACGGATCCTCCACCAGGGTGGCCAGCGCGCCCTCCCAGCCGATGTCCTCACCGGCGAACGTCAGCCGCCACCCATGCAGCCACCCCGTACCTGCCATCGGCGAGTGAGGGGCCCGCTGCAACATCTGCTCCGGATGCATGTTGGATCCGTACGCGGCATAGAGCGGCACGGACAAAGACTAAGCGTTGGTGCGTCGGCAGGGCGATCAACCTCCCGCTTCGTTAGGTTAAGGGCGTGCCAACCCGCATCGTGATCATCGGCGGAGGGCCCGCCGGCTATGAGGCCGCACTGGTCGCCGCGGCGCGCGGCCCCGACGTCGTCGATGTCACCGTCGTCGACGCCGACGGCATCGGCGGCGCGTGTGTGCTGTGGGACTGCGTGCCGTCCAAGACGTTCATCGCGTCGACCGGGGTGCGCACCGAACTGCGCCGGGCACCCGACCTCGGGTACGACTTCGAGTTCGACGACGCCAAGATCTCGCTGCCGCAGATCAACAAGCGGGTCAAGGCGCTGGCCGCCGCGCAGTCCGCCGACATCGCCGAACGGCTGCGCAACGAGGGCGTCACGCTGATCGCGGGCCGCGGCGAGCTGGTCGACGCCGTACCCGGGATGGCCACCCACACCGTCAAGGTCACCGGCCACGACGGCACGGTGTGCGACCTCACCGCCGACGTCGTGCTGATCGCCACCGGCGCCAGCCCGCGCGTGCTGCCCGGCGCGCAACCCGACGGCGAGCGGATCCTGAACTGGCGCCAGCTCTACGACCTCGACAAGCTGCCCGACCACCTCGTCGTGGTCGGCTCCGGGGTGACCGGCGCCGAGTTCGTCAACGCCTACACCGAGCTCGGTGTGAAGGTCACGGTGGTGGCCAGCCGCGACCAGATCCTGCCGCACGAGGATTCCGACGCCGCCGCGGTGCTGGAGGACGTGCTGGCCTCCCGAGGCGCGACGCTGGTCAAAAACGCCCGCGCCGAATCGGTCACCCGCACCGCGAGCGGGGTGCTGGTGACGATGACCGACGGCCGCACCGTCGAGGGCAGCCACGCGCTGATGACTGTCGGCTCGGTGCCCAACACCAGTGGGCTGGGGCTGGAGCGCGTCGGCATCGAGCTCGGCGCCGGCGACTACCTCAAGGTCGACCGGGTCTCGCGCACCACCGTGCCCGGCATCTACGCCGCGGGTGACTGCACCGGGCTGATGCTGCTGGCCTCGGTGGCCGCCATGCAGGGCCGCATCGCGATGTATCACGCGCTGGGCGAGGCGCTGGAACCGATCCGGCTGCGCACCGTGGCCGCCGCGGTGTTCACCCGCCCCGAGATCGCGGCGGTCGGCGTGCCGCAGTCGCGCATCGACGACGGTTCGGTGCCGGCCCGCACGATCATGCTGCCGTTGCACACCAACGCCAGGGCCAAGATGAGCAGCCTGCGCCGCGGCTTCGTCAAGATCTTCTGCCGGCCGGCCACCGGGGTGGTGATCGGCGGTGTGGTGGTGGCCCCGATCGCCTCCGAGCTGATCCTGCCGATCGCGTTGGCGGTGCAGAACGGCAACGACGTGAAGGATCTGGCGCACACGTTCTCGGTGTATCCGTCGCTGTCGGGGTCGGTCACCGAGGCCGGCCGGCAGCTGATGGCGCACGACGATCTGGACTGATCCCACGTAACGTGGAACAAGTGAGCGATCCCACCCCGGCCAACGCGCAGACGCTTCTGGGACCCGAGCAGCGGGCCGCCGCCTGGGAGCGGCTGGGCAGCGAGCAGTTCGACGTCGTGGTGATCGGCGGGGGAGTGGTCGGTGCGGGAGCGGCGCTGGATGCGGCGACGCGGGGGCTCAAGGTCGCGCTCGTCGAGGCCCGCGATTTCGCGTCGGGCACGTCGAGCCGGTCGTCGAAGATGTTCCACGGCGGGCTGCGCTATCTCGAACAGCTCGAGTTCGGGTTGGTCCGCGAGGCGCTCTACGAGCGGGAGCTGTCGTTGACGACGCTGGCCCCGCACCTGGTCAAACCGCTGCCGTTTCTGTTCCCGCTGACCAAGCGGTGGTGGGAACGGCCCTACATCGCGGCGGGCATCTTCCTCTACGACCAACTCGGCGGCGCGAAATCGGTGCCGGCCCAAAAGCATCTGACCCGCGCCGGTGCGCTGAGGTTGTCGCCGGGGCTGAAGCGGACGTCGTTGATCGGCGGGATCCGCTACTACGACACCGTCGTCGACGACGCCCGCCACACCTTGACGGTGGTGCGCACCGCCGCCCACTACGGGGCCGTGGTGCGGTCCTCCACGCAGGTGGTGGCGCTGCTGCGGGAAGGCGACCGGGTGATCGGCGTGCAGGTGCGCGATTCGGAGAACGGGATGGTCACCGATGTGCGCGGGCACGTGGTGGTCAACGCGACCGGGGTGTGGACCGACGAGATCCAGGCGCTGTCCAAGCAGCGCGGCCGGTTTCGGGTGCGGGCGTCCAAGGGTGTGCACGTGGTGGTGCCGCGCGACCGGATCGTCAGCGAGGTCGCGATCATCCTGCGCACCGAGAAGTCGGTGCTGTTCGTGATCCCGTGGGGTACGCACTGGATCATCGGCACCACCGACACCGACTGGAACCTGGACCTGGCCCACCCCGCCGCCACCAAGGCCGACATCGACTACCTGCTCGGCGAGGTGAACAAGGCCCTGGCGACGCCGCTGACCCACGACGACATCGACGGCGTGTACGCCGGTCTTCGTCCGCTGCTGGCCGGCGAGAGCGAGGAGACCTCGAAGCTGTCGCGCGAGCACGCCGTCGCGGTGCCCGCACCCGGCCTGGTGGCGATCGCCGGCGGCAAGTACACCACCTACCGGGTGATGGGCCAGGACGCGATCGACGCGGCCGCGGAGTTCATCCCGGCCCGGGTGGCGCCGTCGATCACCGAGAAGGTGCCGCTGATGGGCGCCGACGGCTACTTCGCGTTGATCAACCAGACCGAGAGCGTCGGCGCGCACTACGACCTGCACCCCTACCGGGTCCGGCACCTGCTGGACCGGTACGGCTCGACGATCGGCGAGGTGTTGCAGATGGCTGAAGCCCGCCCCGACCTGCTGGATCCGATCACCGAAGCGCCCGTCTACCTCAAGGTGGAGGCGTACTACGCCGCGGCGGCCGAGGGTGCGCTGCACCTGGAAGACATCCTGGCGCGGCGGATGCGGATCTCGATCGAGTATCCGCACCGCGGCGTGGACTGCGCGCGTGAGGTCGCCGAAACCGTTGCGCCCGTGCTGGGTTGGACCGCCGAGGACGTGGACCGCGAGGTGGCCACCTACTGCGCGCGCGTCGACGCCGAGGTGCGCTCCCAACAGCAGCCCGACGACGAATCCGCCGACGCGCTGCGCGCGGCCGCGCCCGAGGCGCGCGCCGAGATCCTCGAACCCGTTCCGCTGTCGTGAAGCCCGCGCCGCTGCCGGCGCGCGACGGGCTGGGGCCCGCGCGGGTGCGGCTGTTCGGCGGACCGGTGCTGGCCGAGTTGGAGTCGCGGTTCGGCGCGGGCGCGCGCGCCAAGGTGCTCGCCGGTGAGGTGGTCGACGCCGACGGCGCGGTCGTCACCGAATCCACGGTGCTGCCCGCCGCCGCGCACGTGTACCTGTACCGCGAGCTGCGCGACGAGGTGCCGGTGCCGTTCGACGTCGACGTGCTGCACCGCGACGACGACATCGTCGTGGTGGACAAACCGCACTTTTTGGCGACGATGCCGCGTGGACGCCATGTCGCGCAGACCGCGCTGGTGCGGCTGCGCCGCGAACTCGACCTGCCCGAGCTGGCCCCGGCGCACCGGCTGGACCGGCTGACCGCCGGAGTGCTGCTGTTCACGACACGACGTGAGGTGCGCGGGGCGTATCAAACGATGTTCGCGCGCGGGGAGGTGCACAAGACCTACCTGGCGCGGGCCGGCGTCGACCCGGCGCTGGCGCTGCCGACCGTGGTGCGCAGCCGGATCGTCAAGCGCCGCGGGCACCTTCAGGCGGTCGAGGAGCCCGGCGAGCCGAACGCGGTGACGCGCATCGAGCACTGCGGCGACGGGCTGTACCGGCTCACGCCGTCGACCGGGCGCACCCACCAGCTGCGGGTGCACATGGCCGCGCTGGGCCTGCCGATCCTCGGGGACCCGTGGTATCCCGACGTTGTCGACGTGGCGCCCGACGACTTCACCAACCCGCTGCAGCTGCTCGCCCACCGCCTGGAGTTCACCGATCCGCTCACCGGGCGTCGGCGCGCGTTCGTCAGCGCACGCACGCTGGACGTCAGCGACGCTCCTCGGGTGGCGCCCCGGGGTGCGCGCCCGACGCGATGACCGCGCGGTTGCGTTCGGCGACGGTCCGCAACACCATCTTGACCAGCCACCGGTCGTAGCTGAGGAAACCGTTCACCTCGTTCTCGACGTCGGTGGTCTGGGTGTAGATCGCACCCGAGAGCCCGCCGCGACGCACGATCTCTTCGAGGTCGCGGCTCACCTCGACGTAGCGCTCGGTCAGCCGCGCCTGGCTGTCGGTCATCTCGTAGGCCTCGGGCCGGCCCGGCCACCGGTTTCTGGCCAGCACCAATCCCAGGCCGCCGTACTCACCGTTGACCACGACCCGGTGCTCCGGCGGGGGATCGCCGAGCCTTCTGGCCCGTTCGTCCACCACGGGTCTACCGGGCCCGACGTAGGTGTGGTCGTCGTAGATGTCGCCGGCACGGCTGTCGGGTCGCGACTTACAACAGTTCGCGCCGCTGTTGGCGTTGACCATGCGGGTCGGGTCCTGCGCTTTGACCTGGTCGGTGACCCTGGCGGTGTCGAACTCGCCCCAGCCCTCGTTGAACGGCACCCACCCGATGATCGACGTGACACTGCGCAGCTGATCGACCATCTCGGCGAGCTCACGTTCGAAGTGCGCCTTGGCCTGCGGGCTGGGGTCGGGCGCCGGGCCCGTCGGCGGGTCGAGCGAAACATCCAGCGACGGCATGTCCTGCCACACCATCAGGCCCAGTTTGTCCGCCCAGTAGTACCAACGCGCCGGTTCCACCTTGGCGTGCTTGCGCACGAAGTTCATCCCCAGCGCCTTGGTGCGGTCGAGGTCGAACCGCAGCGCATCGTCGGTGGGGGCGGTGTAGATGCCGTCGGGCCAGTAGCCCTGGTCCAGCGGTCCGTGCAGGAACGTGATCTTGTCGTTCAGCGCGATCCGCGGCCGCCCCCGCGCGTCGGGTACGACGCCGACGGTGCGCAGCCCGGCGTAGCTGCGGACGTCGTCGGACACCTTCCCCGACGGGGCGACGAGCCGCACCCTCAGGTCATACAGGTACGGGTCGTGCGGGCTCCACAGCCGCGGTTCGGGCACCCGGATGCGCAACGGCTCACCGGCGTCCCCGGACACGCGCGCCACCTCGTCGCCGTCGGGCTCGGAGACGACGACTTCGACGATCCCGTCGGTGCCCTCCGAAACGCGCGGCGTGACGGTGAAACCGGTGAGGTCGGAGGTGATGTCGAGCTTGTCGATGTGCATCGCGCGCACCGGCTCCATCCACACGGTCTGCCAGATGCCCGACGCTCCGGTGTAGAACAGCCCGCCGGGCCGGTTGCGTTGCTTGCCCACCGGAAACGGGTTGGCCTCGTTGCGGTCCTCGACGCGCACGGTCAACTCCTGCTCGCCCGACCATCGCAACGCTTTGGTGATGTCGGCGCTGAACGCGGTGTAGCCGCCTTCGTGGTGGGCGACCTGTTGGTCGTTGACCCAGACGGTGGCGATCTGGTCGACGGCACCGAAGTGCAGCAGCACGCGCTGACCGCGCCAGGTGCCGGGCACCTCGAAGGTTCTGCGGTACCACATCTGGTCGTCGTGGCGTTCGATACCGGACAGCGCCGACTCGGTCGGGTAGGGCACCAGGATCTTCTCGTCGTACGCGTCGGCCGACGGCGGGCTGGTCAGCGCGTCGGCGCTGGAGCGGCCGGTGTAGCCCCACAGCCCGTTGAGGTTGTGCCAGCGTTGCCGGACCAGCTGCGGGCGGGGATATTCCGGAAGCGCATTGTTCGGTCCGACCAGGTGCGTCCACGGTGTCGACAACGGCGGCCTCTTGCGTTGCCACGCTTCGGCGGCGTGCGCGGGCGTCGCGACCGTCGCGGTGACGGTCAGCAGCGCCGCGAAGATGACCAGGAAGCGGCGCAGTGACCGCACGGTGGCAGACATGAAACTTCCCCACGTTGGGATCCGACGAGGCCGACGTGGCGGCGCCAACCCCGAAGGTCCCCCGACCGCCGCGGACGTCGCAGCAAACATACCGGGAAGTGGTTGACAACGCTACCGCCATTTCGGCTGAGGTCTTTCGCTAAACGGCTAGACAAGCGCCCGAGTCCAGTGACGGACCGGATGCCTGCGGTCCTCGGAACCGGCATCGACCGGAAGTTGGTTTTTCCCAACGATTGCTGGCCCGATTCCGTGCCGCTGCGTTCACCTACGACCATGCCGGACGTCGTGCGCAAACACACCGCCGCCGAAGGACGTCAGAACGTTGCCAGCGCGCCTCGTGGCGCGAGGGCCGGGTCCCGAGCAAATATTGTCGCGACGTTAATATCGGATGATCTGTTCGACCGCTTCCAGGCGTGGCGGCTGCCACAATTGACGCGACGTAGGCCACACTGAAGTGGATCCGATGAGGAGGACGTGTGCGCGAGGTGATCCTGTGTGCGGCAGCGGCGCTGTTCGCCGGCGGTCTGACGCTGCCGGTGATGCCGTCCGCCGACGCGACGGTGTGCGGCTCGGTCGGCGGGCGGTTCGTCGACGTCACCGGC
>JBNMRA010000026.1:0-76301 GCA_050205315.1 Mycolicibacterium pulveris
CACCACGGGGGTGGGCGTCGGGGGCGTAGGAGGCGACGGTGGCACCGCGTCCGTGGCGATGGGCTCCGCTTCCGGCGGCCGCGGCGGCGAAGGTGGCCGCGGCGGTGGTGTTTTCGGCGCCGGCGGCGCTGGCGGTAAGGGCGGCGGCGCCACAACGGGTGTGGGCGTCGCACAAGGCGGCGTCGGCGGCGTCGGCGGGGCTGGCGGTCCGGCCTCACGCGGCGGCAACGGCGGGACAGGTGGCGACGGAAAGTCAGCGAGCAGCACCGGACGCGGAGGTAACGGAGGCGCAGGTGGCGCCGGTGGCCTTGGCGGCAACGGCGGCACAGGCGGTCCGGGCGGCACCGGCAGCACATCGAACGGCAATGCCGGACCTGACGGCGCCGACGGCTGACATGGCCGCGGAAGTCTTCGAGATCACCAGAACCCTCAGCGACGCGGACCGCCAACTCAAGCTGGCACACCGCAAGCTGTGGGCGGCCGGCGACTACCCGGCCGTGGCGGCCGATCTGATACCGGGTCTGGGCCCAGAATTGGTGAACGCGTGCCGGATCCGCCACGGGGACCGTGTCCTCGATGTCGCGGCGGGGGCGGGAAATGCGGCGATTCCCGCAGCCGCAGCGGGCGGCGTCGTCACCGCCGCCGACCTGACGCCCGAACTGCTGGCGGCCGGCCGCCGGATCGCCGCAAAGCGGGGTGTGGCGCTCGAGTGGGTTGAGGCCGATGCGGAAGCGCTTCCGTTCGCGGACAACAGCTTTGACGTGGTGATGTCGTGTGTCGGCGTGATGTTCGCGCCGCATCACCAGCGCACGGCCGATGAGCTCGTGCGGGTATGCCGGCCGGGCGGGACCGTCGCGATGATCAACTGGACCCCCGACGGGTTCATCGGCAGGCTGTTGGCCACTCTGGCGCCGTACGGGCAGCCCACCCCGCCCGGTGCAGGCGCGCCACCGCTGTGGGGCGAGGAGAGCCACGTCCGATATCTGCTCGAGCACAGGGTCGATGACCTCAGGATGCGGCGCCAGCGCGTCGTCATGGATCACTGCGCGGCCCCGGAGGAGTTCCGCGAATACTGGAAGCGAAACCACGGGCCGACGATCGCCGTCTACCGGCACAACGCCGACCGGCCACAGCGGCTGGCCGAACTCGACCGCGAGTTTCTGGGCTTCCTGACGGTGTGGAACCGCGCCGTCGAGCCTGGGCGGACCGCCTATGACGCCGACTACCTGTTGGTGACCGCGACCAAGCGTTAGCCGCGCCGGTCCTGGCGGTTTTCGCCGATGTCACGTCCGGCGCCCCGGCTGGATTAGATTGTCGGTAGTGGAAACGCGAAGTGACCAGTCAAAGGTGGATCGGGCGGCGTCGGCACTGGCCGATGTCGACTCCGCCGTGTGGACTCAGCGTTTCGACCTGCTGTCGGACACCAACCGGCTGGAGATCCTGCTCTGCCTGCACCGGGCCCCGGGTATTTTCGTCGGCGACCTCGCCGCAGCGCTGGGCCGGTCGGAAAACGCGGTGTCCCAAGCGCTGCGGATCTTGCGCCAGCAGGGCTGGGTGAGCTCGACGCGTATCGGACGCTCGGTGAGCTACCGGCTCGAGGACGAGATCGTGCACGATCTGCTGCACTGGATCGGCGCCCGGCACGGTTGAGGGCCGTCCGCGCGCATCCCCGTCCTCGATTGTCGATCTGACCAGGGCATTTCATCGGCTGTTCAGCGGCGCTGAACGCTGGCCGATCACGGTTGAGCCATCAGATGACAATGCCGGGCTGCGGCCGGCACGACGGTTGGAGATGGCGATGGCCAAACATATCGGGCGGGTCGGGGTGCTCTCGTGCGTGCCTGTGGCGTCCAACCGGGCGACCGGGTGCTCGACGTCGCCGCGGGCTCCGGCAACGCGTCGATTCCGGCGGCCGCGGCTGGAGGTGTCGTCACGGCCAGTGATCTCACACCCGAGTTGTTCGGCGCTGGCCGCCGCGCCGCCGCCGAGCACGGTGTCGAGCTGGAATGGGTTGAAGCCGACGCCGAGGCGTTGCCATTCGCCGACAACAGCTTTGACATCGTGATGTCCTGCGTCGGGGTGATGTTCGCCCCGCATCACCAAGCAGCCGCCGACGAACTGGTCCGCGTGGTCCGTTCCGGCGGCATCCTCGGAATGATCAACTGGACGCCCGAAGGGTTCATCGGCAACCTGTTCGCCTTGATGAAGCCCTACGCGCCGCCGCCACCGCCGGGTGCCGGCCCGCCACCACTGTGGGGCGAGGAGGCATACGTCCGCGCCTTGTTCGGCGACCGGGTCGACGAGCTGACGATGCGGCGTCAGACCGTCGTGCTCGACCGGTGTACCGACCCGACAGAGTTTCGCGACTACTGGAAAAGCAATTACGGGCCGACCATCGCGACATACGCCAACGCCGAGAACTCCAACCGGGTCGCGGCGCTAGACCGTGACTTCCTCGACTTCCTCACCGAGTGGAATCGCGGACGGCCGGGCCGAGCGTACTGGGAGGCGGAGTACCTGTTGGTCACCGCAGCCAAGCGGTAGCCGTGGGTTTCTCGGTCACCGTCTGCTCGCCAAAGAAAGTCAGTGCCGTTTGGACGGCGGCCACGACGGTTCACCGCACAACGCCAGCAGCGCGTTCTCGACGACCTCGGGCAGCGCCGGATGAATCCAGTACTGGCCGCGCGCCATGTCCTGGGCCGGCAGGCCGAAACTCATGGCCTGAACAAGCGGCTGGATCAGCGACGACGCCTGGTGGCCCATGATGTGCGCGCCGAGCAGGAGCCCGGTTTCGCCGTCGACGATCACCTTGGCGATGCCGGTGCTGTCTTCCATCGCCCACCCGTAGGCGACGTCGCTGTAGTCCTGGACTTTGACCCGGACATCGAAACCCCGGGCCCGGGCCTGGTTTTCGGTAAGCCCCACGCTGGCGATCTGCGGATCGGTGAACACCGCCGACGGCACGTAGCGGTGATCCGACGGCATCAACGCGTCGGTGTCGTCCCAATCCTGCAGCAGGTTGTGCCGCACCACCCGTGCTTCGTGGTTGGCGACGTGTTTGAGCTGATATTCCGATGACACATCACCGAGCGCGAAAACGCCACGCGCGGTGGTCCGCTGGTACTCGTCGACGACGACGCGACCGTCGCCGGTCACTTTGATCCCCGCCTGCTCCGCGTCGAGCAGATCACCGTTGGGCACCCGCCCGGTCGCCACCAGCAGCGCGTCGCCGCGCACCTTCGTGCCGTCCTGGCAGGTGATCTCGACGCCGTCGCCGAGCTTGCGGGCGTCGACGACCTCGAGGTGGTTGCGGATCGCCCACTTCTTCGCCGCCAGATCGGTGAAGCGCATGGCGATTTCGTCGTCGTGGCCGCGCAGTAGCGTGCTGCCGCGCAGGATGATGGTCACCTGCGCGCCCAGCGCCGAGAAGATGTGCGCGAACTCGCAGCCGACGAAGCCGCCGCCGACGATGATCAGATGCTCGGGCACATCGGCGATGCGCATGATGGTGTCGCTGGTGTGGTAGGGCACACCGCATTCGGCGATCGCGTCGGGCACCACGGCACGTGATCCGGCGGCGACGACCACCTGGTCGGCGGTGATCTCGTCACCGTCCTCGGTGCGCAAGGTGTAGCGGCCGTCGGGTCGGGTCGGCCCGAACCGGGTATGGCTGGCGAACACCTCGACGTTGGGTGAGGCGCGCCGGTAGTTCTCGCCGCTGAGCGCGATCGGGTCGATGCGGCCGAAGACCCGTGAAACGATATCGGGCCACCGCACCCCGTCGACGTGGGCGTCCACCCCGTAATACGATGACTCCCTGGCGTTTTGAGCCACATCGGCGGCGTATACGAACATCTTCGTCGGTATGCATCCGACGTTGAGGCAGGTGCCGCCGAAGACCGCCTTTTCGCAGATCGCCACCTTCTTGTCGGTGTAGCGCTCATCGAGAATCGAGTTGCCGGAACCGGCGCCGATGATGGCGATGTCGAAATGGGTCATGGTGTTCATCCTCGTTCGGAACGCGGGGCGGCATGGGTGATCTCGCGGGTGTACCAGTCGAGCCACCGGTCGAGTTCACGGTAGGCCTGCCGGCGTGCCTCGGGCACCGACAGGAATACGTCGTGTTTGGCGTCGGTGATCGGCACGATCGTGCTTCGGTTACCGATACACCCGGCCCATCGGGCGATCTGTTCGACATCGAGGACCGCGTCACCGCGCTGGATGTCGTCGACCCGCTCGGTGCTCTCTCGCACGCTGCGATCCGAGCGCAGGATGAGGTTGGGCACACCGACGTCGAGGCCGCGGTGCAGTGCGGCGTGTCCGCGGCGGATGGCGTGAATCCAGCCGAGCGTGACCGGAAAGCCGCCGACCGGTTTCCATTTCAGGTCGTAGTCGAACTCGCCGTGATAGTCGCGGTGCAGGGTGGTGCCGTAGCCGCCCGGCGTGGGGCGGCGCACCACCCAACGTTTGCGCACCCGCGACGCCGCTCTGATCGCCGCGGTGGTCGGCACAGCGCGCAGAATCGCCGGCCCCTGCAGATCCAGCCACGGGCTGTTCAATATCAGGCCGGTCAACCGTTTGCGCGCCGTCAGCCCCCGTCGGCGCAGCCGGTCCAGCCACAGCGACACGATCAGCCCGCCGGCCGAATGCCCGTAGACCAGCACATCGGCCCGCTGTAGCTCCGCGGCGATCACGTCGAGGGCGCGGTCGAGTTCGGCGTGGTAGCGAGCCAGGTCCGTGGTGAAATGCGGGGTCTGACCCTCGCGCCAGGAACGACCGCATTTGTGCAGGTCCAGCGCGTAGAACGCGAAACCTCGCCCGGCGAAATGGTCGGCGAGCTCGGTGTTGAAGAAGTAGTCGGTGTAGCCGTGCACCAGCAGCACCGCGTGGCGCGCCGACGGGTCGACATCACCGCGCCGCACCAACGTGGCGACCAGCTCACCTTCCCCGTCGGGGTCGGGTCCCAGCGCCATCGAACACTGCCGGTAACCAGGCAGCACATCGGCCTGCCATTCGGGCACGGTTGCAACCTTAGTCGGCGACACACGGTCCTCGGTTCCCCGTTAACGCGTCGGGCTAACCTGAGGTGATCGTGCCCAACGGCCATGCGACGACGGAGGACCGACTACCAGTGCCTGACCGCGTACCGACCGCGATGGCGGCGCAATGACCGTTGCGCTCCGTCGCAGTTGGGCCAAGGATCTCGACGCCGCGACGCTCTACGAGCTGTTGAAGCTGCGGGTCGAGGTGTTCGTGGTCGAGCAGGCCACCCCGTATCCGGAGCTGGACGGTCGTGATCTGCTCGCCGAGACCCGCCATTTCTGGTTGGCGGGCGCCGACAACGAGGTGATCTGCACGTTGCGGCTGATGGAGGAACATCCCGGCGGGCAGAAAGGATTTCGTGTCGGCCGGGTCTGCACCAAACGCGAAGCACGCGGGCACGGCCACGCCACCCGGCTGCTTCAGGCCGCGCTGGCCGAAGTCGGCGACTACCCCTGCCGGATCGACGCGCAGATATACCTGGAGGCCATGTATGCCCACCACGGGTTCGTCCGTGATGGTGAAGAGTTTGTCGAGGACGGAATCCCCCACGTACCGATGGTGAAACCATGACCTATCCCTTCAGCGCGATCGTCGGCCACGACCGGTTACGTCTGGCCTTGGTGCTGTGCGCGATTCGGCCCGACATCGGCGGCGTGTTGATCCGCGGTGAGAAGGGCACCGCGAAGTCGACCGCCGTGCGCGGGTTGGCGGCCGTGCTGACCGCCGTGGACGACGACGCCTCGCTGGTCGAGTTGCCGATCGGCGCCACCGAAGACCGCGTGGTCGGATCGCTGGATCTGCAGAAGGTGCTGCGCGACGGCGAGCACGCGTTCTCACCGGGACTGCTGGCCCGTGCGCACGGCGGTGTGCTTTACGTCGACGAGGTGAACCTGCTGCACGATCACCTGGTCGACGTGCTGCTCGACGCGGCCGCGATGGGCCGGGTGCACATCGAGCGCGACGGCGTGTCGCACAGCCACGATGCCCGCTTCGTGCTGATCGGCACCATGAATCCCGAAGAGGGCGAACTGCGTCCGCAGCTGCTGGACCGGTTCGGCCTGACCGTCGACGTCCGCGCCTCCCGCGATGTCGACGTCCGCGTCGACGTCATCCGGCAGCGGATGGCCTATGAGGCCGATCCCGCCGGGTTCGCCGAAGCCCACGCCGACGACGACGCCGAGCTGGCACGGCGCATCGCGGCAGCCCGCCAGGCGGTCGCCGCAGTAGCGTTGCCGGACAACGAGTTACGGCGGATCGCCGCGCTGTGTGCGGCCTTCGACGTCGACGGTATGCGCGCCGACCTCGTCGTCGCGCGCACGGCGGTGGCGCACGCCGCTTGGCGGGGCGCCGATACCGTTGCCGAAGAGGACATTCGGATCGCCGCCGAGTTGGCCCTGCCGCACCGTCGGCGCCGCGATCCGTTCGACGATCCAGGGTTGGATCCCGAACAACTCGACCAGGCGATGGAAGAGGCGGGCCAATCCGCCCAGCCGGATCCGGATCCCGAACCCGATCCAGATCCGCCCGGCGGAGGTGAAGCAGCACCGGAAAACGCTGCGCCACAAAGCAACACAGGAAGCAGCTCGCGGCCGAGCGCACCACCGTCGGCGGTGTACCGCACCCGCTCGCTGGTCGTGCCGGGAGTGGGGGAAGGCGCGCCCGGCCGCCGGTCGCGGGCGCGTAACCGCACCGGCAAGACCATCGCCGCCACAGCCGAACAGCACGCCGGCCATGGCGTGCACGTGTTCGGCACGGTGTTGGCCGCAGCGGAGCGGCAACGAGGCGCGGGTCGGCCCCGGCCGGGACCTGACGACGTGCGTCGCGCGATCCGCGAGGGGCGTGAAGGCAACCTGGTGATCTTCGTGGTCGACGCGTCGGGCTCGATGGCCGCGCGTGACCGGATGGCGGCGGTCGGCGGCGCCGCGCTGTCGCTGCTGCGCGACGCCTACCAGCGCCGCGACAAGGTCGCCGTGATCACGTTCCGTCAGCAGTCCGCCCAGGTGTTGCTGCCGCCGACGTCGTCGGTGCACATCGCGAGCCGTCGGCTGGCCCGCTTCGACACCGGCGGCAAAACACCACTGGCCCAAGGATTGTTGACCGCTCGCGATGTGGTGGTCCGGGAGAAGGCACGCGACCGGGCGCGGCGCAGCCTGGTGGTGGTACTCACCGACGGACGCGCGACCGGAGGGCCCGACCCGCTGGGACGGGCACGGGAAGCCGCCGCGCGGCTGGTCGCCGAGGGTGCTGCGGCCGTCGTGGTCGACTGCGAAACGTCTTATGTGCGACTGGGTCTGGCCGAGCAGCTGGCCGAACAGCTCGGCGCGCCCGCGGTGCGGTTGGCACAGCTGCGCGCCGACAACCTGACCGCGGTGATCCGCACCGCCGCCTGACAGGGCAGGGAGGAGTCCGACATGCCTCAGGGCCAACCGCTCGCCGTCCCCGATGACGGGTTGACCACGCGAGCACGCCGCAACGCCCCGCTGCTCGCGGTGCACACCGGTGCGGGTAAAGGCAAGTCCACCGCGGCGTTCGGGATGGCGCTGCGGGCCTGGAACCAGGGCTTTGACATCGCGGTGTTCCAGTTCGTCAAGAGCGCCAAGTGGAAGGTCGGCGAGGAGGTGGCGTTTCGTCAGCTGGGCCAATTGCACGACGAACACGGCGTCGGCGGTCCCGTCGAATGGCACAAGATGGGTTCGGGCTGGTCGTGGACGCGTAAACAGGGCAGCGACGAGGACCACGCGGCGGCCGCCCGTGACGGCTGGGCCGAGATCGCACGCCGCCTCGCCGAGGAGCGCCACGACTTCTATGTGCTCGACGAGTTCACCTATCCGCTGAAGTGGGGCTGGGTCGACGTCGACGAGGTGGTCGCCACGTTGACCGCGCGGCCCGGCACCCAACACGTCGTGATCACCGGCCGCGACGCTCCCGCGGCGCTGCTCGACGCCGCCGACCTGGTCACCGAGATGACCAAGGTCAAGCACCCGATGGACGTCGGCCGCAAGGGCCAGAAGGGCATCGAGTGGTGACAGCGCCACCTTCCCCTTTTCCTCGCGCCCCTTTTCCTCGCGAGCGTGCGTGTCTGAGGACGACACGCCGTAGTTTTGCCGAACTTTGCGCACGCTCGTACCGCTGGGATGGTCGGCGATGACGGTCGATTTCGCCGCGCCACCACTGACCGCGCCGCCGCGAGCGTGCGCAAACTCGCGGTATTTGCCGGCGTGTCGCCCTCAGACACGCACGCTCGTGCAAATAGGGGAGGGGTCCGCGTGAGTACGCCCGCGCTGGTGATCGCGGCGCCGGCGTCCGGAAGCGGAAAGACCACCGTCGCAACGGGTTTGATCGGCGCGCTGCGACAGGCCGGACACACCGTCGCACCGTTCAAGGTCGGTCCCGACTACATCGACCCCGGCTACCACACCCTGGCGGCGCAGCGGCCCGGGCGCAACCTCGATCCGGTGCTGGTCGGCGAGCACCTGATCGGCCCGCTGTACCGGCACGGCAGCACAGCCGCCGACATCGCGGTCATCGAAGGGGTCATGGGCCTGTTCGACGGGCAGATCGACAACAGCGCTAACCCGTCGAGCACCGCGGCCGGGTCCACCGCCCAGGTCGCGGGCATGCTCGGCGCGCCGGTGATCCTCGTCGTCGACGCGCGCGGCCAGAGCCACAGCATCGCCGCACTGCTGCACGGGTTTTCGACGTTCGATCCGTCGGTGCGCATCGCCGGGGTGATCCTGAACCGCGTCGGCTCGCCCCGGCACGAAGACGTGCTGCGGCAGGCGTGTGCGCACGCGGGTGTGCGGGTGTTCGGTGCGATCCCACGCATGGCGGAACTGTCCATCCCGTCAAGGCATCTCGGGCTCGTCACGGCCGTCGAGTATGGCGCCCGCGCGCGCTCCGCGGTGGAGGCGATGGTCGCGCTCGTGGCTCGCCATGTCGACGTGGCGGGTCTTACCGCGGTGGCCGCCGGCCACGTCGCCGCCGCGCCGTGGGACCCGGCCGTGGTTGAGCCCGTCGAAACCGGCGTCACCGTCGCGTTCGCCGCGGGCAAGGCGTTCAGCTTCGGATACGCCGAGCACCGGGAACTGCTGACGGCCGCCGGCGCCGAGGTGGTCGAGTTCGATCCGCTGACCGATCCGCTGCCACCGGATACCGCCGCGCTGGTCATCCCCGGCGGCTTCCCCGAGCAGTTCAGCACCGAGCTGTCGGCCAACGACTTTGTGCGCCAGCAGGTCAAGGCACTCGCGGCCGCGGGGGCTCCCATACACGCCGAGTGCGCGGGGCTGAACTATCTGGTCGACGAACTCGACGGACATCCGATGTGCGCGGTGCTGTCCGGCGCCGCACGCTTCACCGACCGCCTCACGCTGGGCTATCGGCAGGGCGTGGCGGTGGCCGACTCGCCGCTGCACGCGGTTGGGCAGCGGGTCATGGGTCACGAATTCCACCGCACCACAGTGGAGTTCACCGACAGCTATCCGCCCGCATGGGTCTATCAAGGAAACTCGGGGACCCCGGTGCGAGACGGTGCCGTCGCCGCCGCAGTGCACGCCGGCTACCTGCACACCCATCCGGCCGCGCACCCCGAGGCGATCGCCCGTTTCGTGACCAGCGCCGCAACCTCTAGGCTGCCACGGTGAGCGAGAACGCCTACCTCGTCGGCCTGCGCCTGACCGGTAAGAAGGTCGTCGTCGTCGGGGGCGGCACCGTCGCGCAGCGCAGGCTGCCGCTGTTGATCGCCAACGGCGCCGACGTACACGTCATCAGCCCTGCCGCCACCCCGGTCGTCGAGGCGCTGAGCGAGCAGCGACCCGGAATCACGCTGGAACTCAGGGAGTTTCGTGACGGAGATCTCGACGACGCGTGGTACGTGATCGCGGCCACCAACGATCCGGCCGTCAACGCCGCCGTCGTCGCCGAAGCCGAACGTCACCGCATCTTCTGCGTGCGCGCCGACGTGGCCCGGGAGGGCACCGCGGTGACGCCGGCGACCTTCGAGTACGAGGGCCTTTCGGTCGGTGTGCTGGCCGGCGGCGAACATCGACGCTCGGCGGCCATTCGCTCGGCGATCCACGAGGCGATGCAGCAGGGCCTGATCGCGCCCGGCGACACGCCCGGCGTCGTAGCGGGCGGCATCGCGCTGGTCGGTGGCGGCCCCGGCGACCCCGAACTGATCACCGTCCGCGGCCGGCGGCTGCTGTCGCACGCCGACGTCGTCGTCGCCGACCGGCTGGCGCCGCAGGAACTGCTGGCCGAACTCGGGCCGCACGTCGAGGTGATCGACGCCGCCAAGATCCCGTACGGGCGGGCGATGGCCCAGGACGCGATCAACGCGGTGCTCATCGAGCGGGCCAGGGCCGGCAAGTTCGTCGTGCGGCTCAAGGGCGGCGATCCGTTCGTGTTCGCGCGCGGCTACGAAGAGGTGCTGGCATGTGTCGACGCCGGAATTCCGGTCACGGTCGTGCCCGGGGTGACGAGCGCCATAGGAGTGCCCGCGCTGGCCGGTGTGCCGGTCACCCACCGCGGCGTCACGCACGAGTTCGTGGTGGTCAGCGGCCATGTCGCACCAGGGCACCCCGAATCGTTAGTGAATTGGGATGCCCTGGCCGCGATGACGGGCACCATCGTTTTGCTGATGGCCGTCGAACGCATCGAGTTGTTCAGCAATGCGCTGCTGGCAGGCGGACGACCTGCGGATACGCCGGTGCTGGTGGTACAGCACGGCACCACCGCCTCCCAGCGAACGTTGCGGGCGACGCTCGCCGACGCGCCGGAACGGATCCGGGAGGACGGGATTCGACCGCCGGCGATCATCGTGATCGGCTCTGTGGCGGCCTTCGGCGGTTAAAGGATTTCTAAGATTACTGTAAGGTAACCCGTTATGACGGCTCTCAATGACGCAGCGCGCGCAGCCATGCGCCGCGACGCCGAGGGCGGGGCAAACCGGTCACAACCCGCACGCGGGGGCCGCGCTGCTGCCCAGCGAACTAATTCGACCCCGATATGGCAACCCTCGCGGCGGTTTTTCGCCGCGGTCATCGCGATCGGCGGGATGCAGTTGCTGGCCACCATGGACAGCACCATCGCGATCGTCGCGCTGCCGAAGATCCAAGACGAGCTCAGCCTGTCCGACGCGGGCCGCAGCTGGGTCATCACCGCCTACGTGCTGGCGTTCGGCGGGCTGATGCTGCTGGGCGGCCGGCTCGGCGACACGATCGGGCGCAAGCGCACCTTCATCGTCGGCGTCACACTGTTCACGATCGCCTCGATCCTGTGCGGCATCGCGTGGGATGAGACCACGCTGGTGATCGCCCGGTTGCTGCAGGGCGTGGGCGCCGCGATCGCATCGCCGACCGGGTTGGCGCTGATCGCCACGACGTTCCCCAAGGGACCCTCCCGAAACGCCGCCACCGCGGTGTTCGCCGCGATGACCGGCGTCGGCTCGGTGATGGGCCTGGTGGTCGGCGGTGCGCTGACCGAAGTGTCGTGGCGGCTGGCGTTCCTGGTGAACGTCCCGATCGGGCTGCTGGTGGTCTACCTGGCCCGCACCACGCTGCGCGAGACGCACCGTGAGCGGCTCAAGCTCGACGCGGCGGGCGCGATCCTGGCCACGCTGGGCTGCACGGCCGCGGTGTTCGGCTTCTCGATGGGCCCTGAGCAGGGCTGGCTGTCCCCGGTGACGCTGGGCTCCGGGATCGCCGCGCTGGCGTTCCTGATCGCGTTCCTCTACGTCGAACGCACCGCGGAGAACCCGGTCGTGCCGTTCGACCTGTTCAAGGACCGCAACCGGGTCGCCACGTTCGCCGCGATCTTCCTGGCCGGCGGCGTGATGTTCACGCTGACCGTGCTGATCGGGCTGTACGTGCAGGACATCATGGGATACACGCCGCTGCGCGCGGGCATCGGGTTCATCCCGTTCGTGATCGCGCTGGGCATCGGGCTGGGCCTGTCGTCGCATCTGGTGTCGCTGTTCCCGCCGCGCGTGCTGGTGATCGCCGGCGGCGTGCTGGTGCTGGGCGCGATGATCTACGGCTCCACGCTGCACGGCGACATCCCGTACTTCCCGAACCTGGTCATCCCGATCACCGTCGGCGGATTCGGCATCGGCATGATCGTCGTGCCGCTGACCGTGTCGGCCATCGCCGGGGTCGGCTTCGACCAGATCGGCCCGGTGTCGGCCATCGCGCTGATGCTGCAGAACCTCGGCGGCCCGCTGGTGTTGGCGGTCATCCAGGCCGTGATCACCTCGCGCACGCTGTATCTGGGCGGCACCACCGGCCCGGTGCACAACATGGACAGCGCGCAACTGCACGCGCTGGACCAGGGCTACACGTACGGCTTGTTGTGGGTGGCCGCGGTCGCGGTGATCGTCGGCGTCGCGGCGCTGTTCATCGGCTACACCGCCGCGCAGGTCGCGCACGCCCAAGAGGTCAAGGACGCGATCGACCAGGGCGAGCTCTAGCTTCCACCGCGATCTCGGCGCTGAGGCCCCGTCAGCGTCCATAAGCGCGCCGAAATCGCCTCTCGGTAGGCTGGCTACCCATGTCAGCCGGGCCGCCCGAGTCGCTTCCGCTGGCGTCGAAGGTGTTGGGCCCGGCGATCTTCGCGATCACCGGCATGCAGCTGATGGCGACGCTCGACGGCACCATCGTGATCGTCGCGCTGCCCCGGATGCAGGCCGACCTCGGTCTCACCGACGCCAGCAAGAGCTGGGTGATCACCGCCTACGTGCTGGCGTTCGGCGGGCTGCTGCTGCTCGGCGGGCGCATCGGTGACGCGGTCGGCCACAAGCGTGCGTTTCTGTCCGGTGTCGGGGTATTCACGATCGCCTCGCTGGCCTGCGGTCTGGCCAACGACCCCACCACGCTGATCGTGGCGCGCGCCGTGCAGGGCACCGGCGCGGCCGTCGCCGCACCCACCGGGCTGGCGCTGATCGCGACGACGTACGCGGTCGGGCAGGCCCGCAACCGGGCGCTGGCGATATCGGCGGCCATGCAGGCCGGCGGCTCGGTGCTGGGCCTGATCCTGGGCGGCGCCTTCACGGTCGTGTCGTGGCGGCTGGCGTTTCTGATCAACGTGCCGATCGGCATCGTGATCGTCGCGATCGCGGTCTACCGCATCCGCGAGACGCACCACGAACGGCTCAAGCTCGACGTCACCGGGGCGCTGTTGGCGACGCTGGGCTGCACGTCGGCGGTGCTCGTGTTCACCCAGGGTCCGCCGCGCGGGTGGGTCGACCCGTGGGTGTTCGGCGCCGCGGTGGCCGCGGTGGTGTTCTTCGTCGCGTTCCTGCTCGTCGAGCGCCGTGCGCAACATCCGATCGTGCCGTTCTCGATCTTCAACGACCGCAACCGGGTTGCCACGTTCGTGGCCTACTTCCTGGCCGGCGGGGTGATGCTGACCATCTCGGTGATGATGGGGCTCTACATCCAAGACGTCATCGGGTTTTCCGCGCTGCAGGCCGGAATCGGGTTCCTGCCGTTCGCGGCCGGCTTCGGCGTCGGCAACGTCGTCGCCACCCGGGTGGCGCCGCGCATCGCGCCGCGCTGGATCGTGATCGGCGCCGGCGCGCTGGTGCTGGCCTCGATGCTGTACGGCTCCACGTTGACCCGCGCCGCCCCCTACTTTCCCGATCTGTTCGCGCCGATCCTCGTCGTGGGCTTCGGCATCGGGGTGATCTCGGTGGTGCTGCCGTTGTGCGCCATCGCCGGGGTGGGGCGGCACGAGATCGGGCCCGTCTCGTCGATCACGCTGATGGTGTTCAACCTGGGCGGCCCGCTGATGCTCGTCGCGATCCAGGCGGTCCAGACGTCGCGCACGCTGTATCTGGGTGGCACCACCGGATCGGTCGACGCGATGACCGCGGCGCAACTCGATGCGCTCGGCCAGGGCTACACGTATGCGCTGCTGTGGGTCGCGGCCATCGCGATACTGGTCGGGGTGGCGGCGCTGTTCATCGGTTTCTCCGCCCGCCAGATCGCCACCGCGCAGCACACCCGCGAAGCGGTGGAGGCAGGCGAGCTGTAAACACGGCCCGCGAACGCACGGTTGATGTACACGAAACGCGAGTGACCCCGTGAACAACCGTGCGCTCGGCGACAAGGGGACATCAGTAAGGTGGTCGGCTGTGATCACCCGCATGTCAGAGCTGTTTCTCCGGACCCTGCGCGACGACCCGGCCGACGCCGAGGTGCCCAGCCACAAGCTGCTGATCCGGGCGGGCTACATCCGTCCGGTCGGGCCCGGGCTGTACAGCTGGCTGCCGCTGGGGCTGCGGGTGCTACGCAAGATCGAAAACGTGGTGCGCGAGGAGATGGCCGCGATCGGCGGCCAGGAGATCCTGTTTCCGGCCCTGCTGCCCAAGGCGCCCTACGAGGCCTCCAACCGCTGGACCGAATACGGCGACAGCCTGTTTCGGCTGCAGGACCGGCGCGGTAACGACTACCTGCTCGGGCCCACCCACGAGGAACTGTTCACGCTGACCGTCAAGGGTGAGTACAGCTCCTACAAGGACTTCCCGCTGCTGCTGTTCCAGATCCAGACCAAGTACCGCGACGAGGCCCGCCCCCGCGCCGGCATTCTGCGCGGCCGCGAGTTCGTGATGAAGGACTCCTACTCGTTCGACGTCTCCGACGACGGGCTGGCCGCCCAATACCAGGCCCATCGCGACACCTACCAACGGATCTTCGGCCGCCTCGGCGTGCGCTATGTCATCGTCTCCGCGGTGTCGGGTGCGATGGGCGGCAGCGCGTCAGAGGAATTCCTCGCCGAAAGCGACATCGGCGAAGACACGTTCGTGCGCTGCCTGGAATCCGGCTACGCCGCCAACGTCGAGGCGGTCACCACCGCGGCGCCGCCGGCGCTGCCGATCGAGGGCCAACCCGAGGCCAAGGTGTACGACACCCCGGGCACCCCGACGATCGCCACGCTGGTCGAATGGGCCAACACGGTGCTGGACCGCGAGGTCACCGCCGCGGATACGCTCAAGAACGTCATGCTCAAGGTGCGCCAACCCGGCGGCGAGTGGGAACTGCTGGCGGTGGGGGTGCCCGGCGACCGCGAGGTCGACGACAAACGCCTCGGCGCGGCGCTCGAACCCGCGGAGTACACGCTGCTCGACGACGCCGACTTCGCCAAGTACCCGTTCTTGGCCAAGGGTTACATCGGACCGAAGGCGTTGGCGGCCAACGGAGTTCGCTACCTGGTGGATCCGCGGGTGGTGGATGGCACGTCGTGGATCACCGGCGCCGACGCGCCCGGCAAGCACGTGGTCGGGCTGGTCGCCGGGCGCGACTTCGTGCCCGACGGCACCATCGAGGCGGCCGAGGTGCGCGACGGCGACCCGTCCCCGGACGGGGCCGGGCCGCTGGTGGCGGCGCGGGGTATCGAGATCGGGCACATCTTCCAGCTCGGCCGCAAATACACCGACGCGTTCGAGGTCGACGTGCTCGGCGAGGACGGCAAGCCGGTGCGGTTGACGATGGGTTCCTACGGCATCGGGGTGTCGCGGTTGATCGCCGTCATCGCCGAGCAGCACCACGACGAGCTCGGGTTGCGCTGGCCGACAACGGTTTCGCCGTTCGATGCCCACGTGGTGATCGCCAACAAGGACGCCGCCGCGCGCACCGGCGCCGAAGAGCTGGCCGCCGCGCTGGACCGGCTCGGCATCGAGGTCCTGCTCGACGACCGCACCGCCTCACCCGGGGTCAAGTTCAAGGACGCCGAATTGCTCGGGGTGCCATGGATTGTCGTCGTCGGGCGCGGCTGGGCCGACGGTGTGGTCGAGCTGCGCAACCGGTTCACCGGCGAGACACGGGAGATCGCCGTCGCGAACGCGGCCGCCGACGTCGCCGCGGCGCTCGGATAGCGGACCGGGCCCGTGCCGCCGGATGCGTCGAAGACCAGGGACAAGCTGCTCGATTCCGCCGCCCGCGCTTTCGCCGCCGACGGCGTCTTCAACGCGTCGCTGATCGACATCACGCGCCAGGCCGGACAGCGCAACCGTGCGGCGTTGCGCTATCACTTCGGTTCCCGAGACGCCATCCTGTGCGCGGTGATCGACCGGCACGCCGATTTCCTCGCCCGTCGCGAACGTGACCTGCTGACCGTCGCGTTGAGCACCCCTGACGAGGAGCTGGCCCCGGTGCTGGAGGCCATCGTGCGGCCCGCCGCCGAGCTCGCCGACAGCGGCTGGCGGGGGCGGTGCTGTCTGCTGATCATCGCCGAGCTGACCGGTGAGGACCGTCAGTCCTACAGCGCCGAGCTGCAGGCGGTGCTGGCCCGCACCGGCGGCGACGAGGTCTATGAACTGCTCACGGCCCGAACGCAATTCCTGACCGACGAACTGCGCGTCGAGCGGTTCTCCCTGGTCGCGATGTTCGTTCTGCGTGCGATCGCTGACCGTGCCCGGCTGCTGGAGCGCACGGGCCGGCGCGGGCGGCCACAGCTGGCATACGAACCGTTCGTCACCAACCTGGTCGCGATGGCGACCGCGGCGATGACGGCCCCCGTCCCGTTGACATAAGCACTGCTGCTTACTACGGTTGCCGCGTGCGGTCGGGGAGGCCCCGGTGAGGGCGGTTCAGGTGGTGCGCCATGGTGATCCCGTGGAAGTGCTTGCGGTACAGGATGTTTCAGAGCCCGAACCCGGGCCGGGGGAAGTGCGGATCGCGGTCTCGGCGGCATCGCTGAACTTCGGCGACATCGCGCGCTGTCGCGGCACCGTGGCCAGCGTGACCGGCGAGCCGCCGTTCACGATCGGCATGGACGTCTGCGGTGTCGTCGAGCGTGCCGGCGAAGGCGCCACCGAATGGCTCGGCCGCCGGGTGGTGGCCATGACCAAACAGTCGCTGGGCGGCATCGCCGAGCGGGCGATCGCGCCGTCGGCGACGGTGTTCGACGCCCCACCCGAACTCGACGACGTCGACGCCGCGGCGTTCACCCTGCCGTTTCACGTCAGCTACCTCGCGCTGCACCGGCGCGCGCACCTGGCGGCGGGGGAGCGGCTGCTGGTCGTCGGCGGGGCCAGCGCGGTCGGGACCGCCGCGATCCAGCTCGGCATCGCCGCGGGCGCCGACGTGCTGGCCGTCGCCGGCGGACCCGAGAAGGTGAAGGTGTGCGAAGCGCTGGGCGCGACCGGCATCGACCACACCAGCGCGGACCTGTTCGACGCGGTCATCGCGCACACCGACGGGCACGGCGCCGACGTCGCGTTCGACGTGGTCGGCGGCGAGCGTACCGAGCAGGTTTGGACGTGTCTGGCCCGCGAGGGCCGGTACCTGCCCGTCGGCTTCAACGACGATCCGCAGGCCGGGTTGACGGGCCGGCCGTTGCGCAAGGTCTCCACGGGCAACATCTCGGTGCTCGGCGTCATCCTCGCCTACGGCGAATTACCCACGGACTTCCGCAGATTCGGGCTCAACTTGTTTCCCGTCGAGGTCGGCGAACAGGTGCACCGCGAGCTGCTCGAACTCGTCGCGGCCCGTGCGATCCGTCCGGTGGTCGGCCGGCGCGTGACGATGGCTGAGGTGGGCTCCGCGCTGCACGACCACGAGCGGCGCCGCACCACCGGGCGCACCGTCGTCGTTGTCGAGCACGGATAGTGCGCGTGGCGATCTTCGACACCGACGAGATCCTGGCGAGCGCCGTCGAGCTGGCGGGCTGCGACGACTTCGGACCCGACGACTTCCGCGAGGGGCTCACCGTGCTGTGCGCGGCGGCGGGCGAGGAGGCGCAGCTCAACGACCTCGGCGCAATGGCGATGCAGCAGAACATGATCGGCGGCCTGGTCAACCGGCTGAAGGTGTTGGACTGGGTCCGCGAACACCCCGCCATCACCATCGAGCCGATCGAGGCGCCGCTGGTGGTCGTCGGGTTGTTCCGTGCCGGTACGACGTTCGTCAGCGAACTGCTCGATCAAGATCCAGCCAACCGGTCGCTGCTGCGCTGGGAAGCCGCCGACAGCGTGCCACCGCCGTCGCCCGCAACGTTTCGGTCGGGCCCGCGCGTCGACGCCGCCGCGGCGGCCATCGACATGCTCGAATCGCTGAACCCGAAGATCAAAGTGGTGCACCACGAGGACGCGGCGGGACCCACCGAGTGCCTGACCCTGCTGGGACAGGACTTCAAGAGCCTGACCTGGGAGGCCATCGCCAACGTGCCCAGCTACAGCCGCTGGCTGCTGGGCGCCGACCACCGCTCGGCATACGAATACCACCGCACGGCCCTGCAGGTGTTGGCCAGCAACGGCGTACGCGGCCGGTGGACGCTGAAGAGCCCGCACCACGCGATCGCGCTCGACGCGCTGTGCGCCGTCTACCCCGATGCCCAGCTCGTGGTCCTGCACCGTGACCCGAGCCTGCTGTGCGCATCGGCGTGCAGCCTGTTGTCCACGCTCACCGGAACTTTCAGCGACGCCGACCACACCACCTACATCGCCGAGCACTGGACCCGGATGCTCGAGGTGTCGATCGAGCGGATCGAGGCGTTTCGCCGCGCGCACCCCGACCGCACGATCGTCGATGTGCAGTACGCCGACCTCGCCGTCGACCCGGTCGGCACCGTCGAGGCGATCTATGCCGGGTGCGGCCGCGAGCTGTCCCCGCACGCGCGCGAGGCGATCCGCGCCTACGTCGACGCCCGTCCCAGAGGGCGGTTCGGCACCCACGGCTACCGGCTCGCGGACTACGGATTGCAGCAGGGGCAGCTCCGTGAGCGCTTCGCCGACTACATCGCCCGCTACGACGTGCCCACCCCTTGACCCCGTTGGCCGCGGGAGGAATGAACCCGCTATTCGTTGCCGCCCGGGAACGCGACGGAGACCGGGGCGAGCCTGAGCACCGTGCGCCACCTGGCGGCCATCACCGCGCACTGCGTCAGCGCGGTCACCGCGAACGCGCGGTCCTGCTGATCGGTGGCCTGTTCGACGACCGCGCGCCAGGCGGTCGCGGCGTCCTCCTCCATCCGCACCGCCAAGGTCGCGGCCGCGGTCGGGGTGTCGACATCGATCGGCAGCTGATATCCGGCGGCGGGCAGCGGCACGTCGACCGACCGCGCCTCGAGCATCGCCAGCGCGGCCTCCCGGCGTTCCCGGTGCTCGGCGATCGCCTCCGACACCAGGTAGTTGCGTTCGGGAATCGAATGAGCCGACACCACCCCATAGCCGTAGATGGTGGCGTGCTCGGTGGCCACGGCGTCGAACAACGCGCCGTCGGCCGGATCCGCTGGCCGCGCCGGCGTGCTGGGCTGCGGTGCGGTCATGGCGTCCCCTCGGGCAAGACCAGCGCGACGGTGTAGGCCGTCGTGCAGGCCGCGGCGATCGACGCCAGCAACCCGGCGCGGTAACCCGACAGCGTCGCCGCCAGCTCGGCAGCACTCTGCGCCGACACCCGCAGCGCGCCGACCACGTCCCTGGCGGTCGGCGCTCGGGTGGGCTCGGCGGTGGTGCTGGTCGGTGTCGCGGTCGGAGCGTCGTCGCCGCGCAGCCGAACCAGCTCGTCGGTCAGCGCCTCGGCGTGTGCCGCACGCTCGGCGGCCACGGCGTTGAGCGCTTCGGCGACGGCCCCGTCGGCCTGCTCGGCGGCGTCGGTGGCCAGCTGGCTGTCGGCGCGGGCGCGGTTGAGTTGGGCGAGCAGTTCGTCGACCTCCGGAGGCGGCGTTGACCCGCATCCGGTGGCCGCCACACCGAGCAGCGTCAGCGCCGCCGCTCCGATCAACACACGTCGCCTGCTGACGGTCGGCGGTGGGCTGCTCGGCACGTGCCACATCTTGCCATCGCCGTTCGCGGCGGTCGCAGCGCGTTTGAGGGTTACCTTCGCAGCGCTGGCGTATCGTGGGTAGTCGGCTTTCAGTGTCTCTGGAAGCGGTGCGCCGAACCTGTGTCCGGACAACTCAAGATGAGGAGCTCGCGGTGACGGAGCGGTCTGCGGAATTGCCGTCGCAGAAACAGGTGATCGAGCTGCTCGACGGCGAGTTCGCGCGCGCAGGTTATGAAATCGAAGACGTGGTGACCGACGCGAACGCGCGGCCGCCGCGCATCACCGTGGTCGTCGACGCAGACGACGGCCTGGACCTGGATTCTCTGGCGCAGCTGTCGCGCACCGCATCCGAACTGCTCGACCGCGTCGACGCCGAGGCGACGCCCTACGTTCTCGAGGTCACCTCGCCGGGGGTGGAGCGGCCGCTGACCGCCGAGAAGCACTACCGCCGCGCCCACGGGCGCAAGGTGGAGTTGACCTTGTCCGACGGCTCCCAACTCACCGGCCGACTGGGCGAAACCGAAGGCGGCGCCGTGCGGCTGGTGGTCCGCGAAGGCCGCAGACCCGACTTCTCGGTGCGCGAACTGCCGCTGGAGTCCATCGTCAAAGCTGTTGTCCAAGTTGACTTTTCCCCTCCAAGTCCGCGTGAGCTGGAGCTGGTCGGCCGATCTGGGAAGGAGGCCGGGGCATGAACATCGACATGGCGGCGCTGCATGCGATCGAGGTGGACCGCGGGATCCCGGTGGGTGAACTCGTCGAGACGATCAAGTCGGCGCTGTTGACCGCCTACCGGCACACCGAGGGCCACGCCGACGAGGCGCGCATCGAGATCGACCGCAAGACCGGCGAGGTCAAGGTGATCGCCACCGAACTCGACGCCGACGGAAACCCGATCACCGAATGGGACGACACCCCCGAAGGGTTCGGGCGGGTGGCCGCCACCACCGCACGTCAGGTGATGCTGCAGCGGTTCCGCGACGCCGAGAACGAAAAGACCTACGGCGAGTTCTCCGCGCGTGAGGGCGACATCGTGGCCGGCGTCATCCAGCGCGACGCCCGCGCCAACGCCCGCGGGCTGGTCGTGGTCCGGATGGGCAGCGAAACCAAGGGCTCCGAGGGCGTCATCCCCGTCGCCGAACAGGTACCCGGTGAGCGCTACGAGCACGGTGACCGGCTGCGCTGTTACGTCGTCGGCGTCACCCGGGGCGCCCGCGAACCGCTGATCACGCTGTCGCGCACCCACCCCAACCTGGTGCGCAAACTGTTCTCGCTGGAGGTGCCCGAAATCGCCGAGGGATCCGTGGAGATCGTGGCCGTCGCGCGCGAAGCCGGCCATCGCTCGAAGATCGCGGTGACCTCCCGGGTGCCCGGCCTCAACGCCAAGGGTGCCTGCATCGGCCCGATGGGGCAGCGGGTGCGCAACGTGATGAGCGAGCTGTCCGGCGAGAAGATCGACATCATCGACTACGACCCCGACCCGGCGAAGTTCGTGGCCAACGCGCTGTCACCGGCCAAGGTCGTGTCGGTGAGCGTCATCGACGAGGCGGCCCGCGCGGCGCGCGTCGTCGTCCCCGATTTCCAGCTGTCGCTGGCCATCGGCAAGGAAGGCCAGAACGCCCGGCTGGCGGCCCGGCTGACCGGGTGGCGCATCGACATCCGCAGCGACGCCACCGTCGCCGACAACCCCGAGCCCGATCCCGGCACCGCGCGCGGCGCGGTCCACGACCGGTAGGCCGGCCACACGCCGACCAGCACAGCCGTTGCGAATCGCACAAGGCGGGACGGTAGACTCAGCTGTGATCCAGCGCGAGACTTCGGCTTCGACGCATAACCGCAGCTCCGACGCGATTGTCGGGCCGGTGCGGACATGCGTGGGCTGCCGGAAGCGAGAGCTGGCCATCGAACTGCTTCGAGTAGTCGCTGTGGTCGATGGCACTGGGAATGGTCCCAGCGCCGTAGTCGTTGACCCAGCGAGAAAACTGCCGGGGCGGGGTGCATGGCTGCATCCCGATCCGCAGTGTCTTGAGGTGGCAATTCGACGGCGAGCTTTCGGTCGAGCGCTGCGCATCACCGGTTCACCGGACCTAACTGCGGTGATCGAGTACGTTAGCGCTGCCAGCAGCGCCGAACCGGCCGATCCACCCGGCAACAGAACAGGTAGCGAAGAACATGAGCACACCGTGAAGTCCCGATGACAATGCGTCATAGCTAAACCGAGGCGCGGCGCCTACCACCGCTGACGCCTCTAGAGATGGAGATGTAGTGGCAAAGGCCCGTGTACACGAGTTGGCCAAGGAACTCGGTGTCACCAGCAAGGAAGTACTCGCCCGGCTGAGCGAACAGGGCGAATTCGTCAAATCAGCGTCCTCCACCGTGGAGGCCCCCGTTGCGCGCCGGCTGCGCGAATCGTTCGGCGGCGGCAAGGCCGCTGCCGACAAGGTCAAGGCCGACGGCAACGGTGCTGCGGCGGGCGCTCCCGCCAAGGCCGCCGCGAAGGCCCCGGCCAAGTCGGCTGCCCCCAAGCCCGCGGCCCCGGCCGAGCCTCCGGCCGCCGCGCCGCCGCAGGCGACCCCGGCACCGCCGCCCGCCGCGGCCGCACCCCCGGCCGCACCGCCGGCCCGGCCCGGCCCGACGCCGGGCCCGCGACCCGGTCCGGCCCCGAGCGCACCCAAACCGGCCCCGCGCACCCCGCGCGTCGGCAACAACCCGTTCTCCACGCAGCAGCCGGTCGACCGGCCGATCCCGCGTCCGCAGGCTCCCCGGCCCGGCGCTCCTCGACCCGGTGCGCCGCGACCCGGCATGTCGCCGGGCAATATGCCGCCACGCCCGGCAGGTCCACGTCCGGGCGCCACGGGTCGCCCCGGCGGTCCGCGGCCGGGTCCGGGCGGTCGTCCCGCCCCCGGCGGCGGCGGTCGTCCCGGCGGTGGCGGCGGCGGTGGCGGTGGCTACCGCGGCGGCGGCGCACCCGCAGGCGGTGGCTTCCGCGGTCGTCCCGGCGGCGGTGGCCGCCCCGGTCAGCGCGGCGGCGCGGCCGGTGCGTTCGGCCGTCCCGGCGGCGCGCCCAAGCGTGGCCGCAAGTCCAAGCGGCAGAAGCGCCAGGAATACGACTCGATGCAGGCGCCGGTCGTCGGCGGCGTGCGGTTGCCGCACGGCAACGGCGAAACCATCCGGCTGGCCCGCGGCGCGTCGCTGTCGGACTTCGCCGAGAAAATCAACGCCAACCCGGCCTCGCTGGTGCAGGCGCTGTTCAACCTCGGCGAGATGGTCACCGCTACACAGTCGGTCGGCGACGAGACGCTCGAGCTGCTCGGCAGCGAGATGAACTACAAGGTCCAGGTCGTCAGCCCCGAGGACGAAGACCGCGAGCTGCTGGAGTCGTTCGACCTCACCTACGGCGAGGACGAAGGCGACGAATCGGATCTGGAGAGCCGCCCACCGGTGGTGACCGTGATGGGCCACGTCGACCACGGCAAGACCCGCCTGCTCGACACCATCCGCAAGGCCAACGTCGGCGAGGCGGAGGCCGGTGGCATCACCCAGCACATCGGCGCCTATCAGGTCAGCGTCGAACACGAAGGTGAAGACCGGCTGATCACGTTCATCGACACCCCGGGTCACGAGGCGTTCACCGCGATGCGTGCCCGCGGCGCCAAGGCCACCGACATCGCGATCCTGGTGGTCGCCGCCGACGACGGCGTCATGCCGCAGACGGTGGAAGCGATCAACCACGCGCAGGCCGCCGACGTGCCGATCGTGGTCGCGGTCAACAAGATCGACAAGGAAGGTGCCGACCCGGCCAAGATCCGCGGCCAGCTGACCGAATATGGTTTGGTGGCTGAGGATTTCGGCGGCGACACCATGTTCGTCGACATCTCGGCCAAGCAGGGCACCAACATCGAGGCGCTGCTCGAAGCCGTGTTGCTGACCGCCGACGCCGCGTTGGATCTGCGGGCCAACCCCGACATGGAAGCCCAGGGCGTGGCCATCGAGGCACACCTGGACCGCGGCCGCGGCCCGGTGGCGACCGTGCTGGTGCAGCGCGGCACGCTGCGCGTCGGCGACTCGATCGTGGCCGGCGACGCCTACGGTCGCGTGCGGCGGATGGTCGACGAGCACGGCGACGACGTCACCGAGGCGCTTCCGTCGCGTCCGGTGCAGGTCATCGGCTTCACGTCGGTGCCCGGTGCCGGCGACAACCTGCTGGTTGTCGACGAGGACCGGATCGCCCGCCAGATCGCCGACCGGCGCAACGCGCGCAAGCGCAACGCGCTGGCCGCGCGCTCCCGCAAGCGCATCAGCCTGGAGGACCTGGATTCGGCGCTGAAGGAAACCAGCCAGCTGAACCTGATCCTCAAGGGCGACAACTCCGGCACCGTCGAGGCGCTGGAGGAAGCCCTGCTGGGCATCGAGATCGACGACGAGGTGCAGTTGCGCGTGATCGACCGCGGTGTCGGCGGCGTCACCGAGACCAACGTCAACCTGGCGTCGGCCTCGGACGCGATCATCATCGGGTTCAACGTGCGCGCCGAAGGCAAGGCCACCGAGCTGGCCAACCGCGACGGGGTGGAGATCCGCTACTACACGGTGATCTACCAGGCGATCGACGACATCGAGAAGGCCCTCAAGGGCATGCTCAAGCCGGTGTACGAGGAGCGCGAGCTCGGCCGTGCCGAGATCCGCGCGATCTTCCGGTCCTCGAAGGTCGGCAACATCGCGGGCTGCCTGGTCACGTCGGGCATCATGCGCCGCAACGCCAAGGCGCGGCTGTTGCGTGACAACGTCGTGGTCGCGGAGAACCTCACGGTGTCCTCGCTACGCCGGGAGAAGGACGACGTCACCGAGGTGCGCGAGGGCTTCGAGTGCGGTCTGACGTTGACCTACTCCGACATCAAAGAAGGCGATGTCATCGAGACGTACGAGTTGGTCGAGAAAGAGCGCTCGTGAGCGATCCGGCACGAGCACGCCGGCTGGCCAAACGCATCCTGACCATCGTCGCTTCGGCGATCGAGTACGAGATCAAGGATCCGCGGCTGGCCGGCGTCACGATCACCGACGCCAAGGTCACCAACGACCTGCATGACGCCACGCTGTACTACACGGTGATGGGCCGCAGCCTCGATGAGGAACCCGACTATGCCGGCGCCGCCGCGGCGCTGGACAAAGCCAGGGGAGTGCTGCGGACCAAGGTCGGAACGGGCACCGGAGTGCGATTCACCCCGACGCTGACGTTCGAGCGCGATACGGTGCCAGACACGGCGGTGCGGATGGCCGAGCTGCTCGATCGGGCCCGCGCCGCCGATGAGGATTTGGCCAGGGTTCGGGAAGGCGCCAAGCACGCGGGTGACGCGGACCCGTACCGTACTTCTGGGGAACCTGAAGACTCCGAGGACACCGGTGACCGCGACCGACAAGATGACTGACGCCGCTGTTGCGACGCGGCCCGTCGTCGACGCGCGCGAGGCAGCCGACCTGCTGTCGGCCGCGGACAGTGTCAGCGTGGTGTGCCACGTCTACCCCGACGCCGACACCATCGGCGCGGGCCTGGCGCTCGCCCTGGTGTTGGACCAGGCCGGCAAGGACGTTGAAGTCAGCTTCGCCACCCCGGCGCAGCTTCCGGATTCGCTGCAGACGCTGCCCGGGGGTTACCTGCTGGTCGATCCCGACGTGCTGCGCCGCGACGCCGATCTGGTGGTGACCGTCGACATCCCCAGCGTCAACCGGTTGGGCGCGTTGTCCCCGCTGGCCGACCCGGGCCGCGAGGTGCTGGTCATCGACCACCACGCCTCCAACCAACTGTTCGGCACCGCCAACTACGTCGACGCGTCGGCCGACTCGACCACGATGCTGGTGGCCGACCTGCTCGACGCCTGGGGCAAGCCGATCGACGTCGCCGTCGCGCACTGCCTGTACGCCGGGCTGACCACCGACACCGGTTCGTTTCGCTGGGCCACCCCGCGCGCACACCGGCTGGCCGCCCGGTTGGTGGAGTTGGGCGTCGACAACGCGGCGATCAGCCGCGCGCTGCTCGACACCCATCCGTTCGCGTGGCTGCCGATGCTGTCGCGGGTGCTGGGTTCGGCCCGCCTGATCGCCGATGCGCTGGGCGGCCGCGGCCTGGTGTATGCCGTTGTGCCCCATCACGAATGGGCCAATGCGCGACCGGAGGAAGTCGAAAGCATCGTCGACATCGTGCGCACCACCCAGGAAGCCGAGGTCGCCGCGGTGTTCAAGGAGATCGAACCCGCCCACTGGTCGGTGTCGATGCGCGCCAAGACATATGACCTTTCGCCCGTCGCCAGCGCGTTCGGCGGCGGCGGACACCGCTTCGCCGCAGGCTATTCGGCCACCGGCACCGTCGACGAGGTCGTCGCGGCGCTGCGCGAGGCAATTGGCTGAACCCGAAGGCGATCTGCCGGTCGCCGACGCCTCCGGTCGCCGGATCGCGGCGTTGGCGCTGCCCGCCCTCGGGGTGCTGGCCGCCGAACCGATCTATCTGCTGTTCGACATCGCGATCGTCGGCCGGCTGGGCGCGCTGTCGCTGGCCGGGCTGGCCATCGGTGGCCTGATTCTGACGACGCTCAGCTCGCAGATGACGTTTCTGTCCTACGGCACCACCGCCCGCTCCGCCCGGTTCTTCGGGGCCGGGAACCGCGCTGCGGCCGTGGCCGAGGGTGTGCAGGCGACGTGGTTGGCGCTCGGCGTCGGCGCGGTGGTGGTGCTCGCGGTGCAGGTGTTCGCCGTGCCGTTGGTCTCGGTGCTTGCCGGGGACGCCGAGATCGCCGACGCCGCAACACCGTGGGTGCGGATCGCGATCTTCGGGGTGCCGGCCATCCTTGTCTCGGCGGCCGGCAACGGCTGGATGCGTGGGGTGCAGGACACCGTGCAGCCGCTGCGTTACGTCGTTGTGGGGTTCGGGCTTTCGGCGGTGCTGTGCCCGCTGCTGGTCTACGGATGGCTGGGCATGCCGCGGCTGGAACTGGCCGGGTCCGCGGTCGCCAACGTGGTGGGGCAGTGGCTGGCGGCGCTGTTGTTCTTCCGCGCGCTGGTGGTCGAGAGGGCGTCGCTGCGGATCCAGCCCGCAGTGCTGCGCGCGCAGATCGTGATGGGCCGCGACCTGATCCTGCGCACGATGGCGTTTCAGGCCTGCTTCGTCTCGGCGGGCGCCGTCGCGGCCCGGTTCGGAGCCGCCGCGGTGGCCGCGCACCAGGTGGTCCTGCAGCTGTGGAATTTCCTTGCGCTGGTGCTGGATTCACTGGCGATCGCGGCGCAGTCGCTGGTGGGTGCCGCGCTGGGCGCGGGCCAACTCGGCCACGCGAAGTGGGTGGCGGGGCGGGTGACGATCTTCTCCACGCTGGCGGCGTCGGTGTTGGCCATCGTGTTCGCGGTCGGAGCGTCGGTGTTTCCCGCCGTGTTCACCGACGACCGCTCGGTGCTCGACGCGATCGGGGTGCCGTGGTGGTTCATGGTGGCCCAACTGCCGGTCGCCGGAATCGTATTCGCGCTCGACGGGGTGCTGTTGGGCGCCGGCGACGCGAGGTTCATGCGCAACGCGACGCTGCTCAGCGCGCTGGTCGGGTTCCTGCCGTTGATCTGGCTGTCGCTGGGGTTCGACTGGGGCCTGCTGGGCATCTGGGCGGGCCTGTCGACGTTCATGGTGCTGCGGTTGGTGTTCGTCGGCTGGCGCGCGTTCTCGGGCCGCTGGCTGATCCCCGGCACGACGTAGCACCCCTTGTAGTGCCGCGAGCACCCCCTTTTCTGCGGCGAGCGTGCGTGTTTGAGCCCGACACGCCGTCTCCGAGCGCGAGTTTGCGCACGCTCGCGTGGTCGTCAGGACGCTCGGGCGATCGCGGCCCAGCCGTAGTCGGTGGTTTTCACCTCGATGCCCTCGAAGCCCGCGGCCGCCAACCTTTCCGGCAGCGTGGCCGGATCCACCGGGTTGTAGGTGTCGCCCTCGTGCGCCTCGGCCAACTCGTCGCTGCCGAGGCTGTCGCTGGCCACCAGCGCCGCGCCGGGACGCAGCACCCGCGCGACCTCGACGAACAGCTGGTCTTGCAGTTCGATGCTGGGGACGTGGTGCAGCATAGTGAAACACGCTGCGCCGGTGAAGGTTCCATCAGCAAAGGCCAACTGGGTCGCGTCGCCTCTGACGATCTGCACCGAGGGTGTGTCGGCGAACCGCTCCCGCAGCATCGCCGCGAGCTTCGCGTCGATCTCCACCGACGTCACGCGTGGGGCCACCGCGCCGAGCACGTCGGTGGTGGCGCCGTATCCGGGGCCGACCTCGAGCACGTTGTCGCCCAGGTCGGTTTCACCCAGCGCCCACGGCAGGATCACCTCGCGGATCAGCTGGCGCCACTCGTCGCTGCCGCAATACTCGTGGAGTTCGTTCACGCTCGCAGCCTACGAGCGTGCGCGGAATCGCAAAAGAACTCGGCGTGTCGGGCTCAAGGCCCACCGCGTAGCGCGGGGAAGACGCTCGCGCTTCAGCCCGCGTGCACAGCGGCAGTGCCGCGGTGTAAATCGAATGCATAGCGGGCGATGCTCTTGGCAACGGATTGCCCGGTGGCGCGGTCGAAGGCAGCAAATTGTGGGTTCCGATTGCACTCGATAACGACGTAGCCGCGGTCTGTTTGTGCTATGTCAACGCCGGCGATGGAGATGCCGTGGGCTCTGGCGGCCACCTTCGCGATTTCTGAGGCGGTCGGATTCTGCGTGACCGTCCAAATCGATCCTTTGGCGCGGTTCCGCGCGATCTCGTTAGAGACCTCTTGCTTGCTCACACATCCGACCGCTTGGTCCCCGACGACGATGACACGAAACTCGTCGCGTTTGGTCAGGTGCTGCTCGATAATTAGCGGGAATTCTTGCGTGTCGTTGACGTCGTCGTGTCCGCGCCGCAGGTACGCGAGCAATTCGTTAGCGTCGTCGCACTTCTCTACGCCGAGCCCCTGCCATCCGTGAACCGGTTTGACCACCACGGGGTATGCGAATGTCTTGACCATCTGCTGGATTGCCCTGCGACTGAGCAGGACCCGCGTGCCCTGGGCAATGCCGGCTTTGGCTCGCTTCAGCATCGATGGGATTTTGGACGTTGGTCGGCCGAAGCTGGCCGGCGGATCGATTATTCGCAGTTTGGGATTCGTAACAGAGAGGAATGAGACAAGGTCGTAGATGGTATCCGACACGCTGGTGTCATCTGAGCGCGTGCGCCGGATCAGGAGCGTGTCAATAGAGTCAAAGAAAGACCAGTTGACCTCGTTGCCGTCGACGTATCCAACTTTGGCGCAATCATCGCGGATGCCGAGGGCGATTCGAATGGGATCCAGCAGTAAGACAGTGGCGCCTAGAAAGCCGAATTCCAGTTGTAGTTCGTTCGCTTCATATGTGAGGGCGCGTTGTTTGCTGAGCCCGACGAATTCTGTGCTGATGATTGCGACATTCCACGCTGATACCGGATCTGGCGACAGGCTGCCCTGATCGGGAAACAGAGGTTCGCGAGGTCCGGACTTGGGGAACGGCGGCCGCTGTGGTGGCTTCAAGCGACTTTCCTGGTTGATGGCTGCAATTGTGGCGATCAGCCGTTCCTTGGCGGCACCGTCATCAAGGCCCACGAGATCCAAGTACACGATCGGCCGATCGATACCGCGCGGCTCGCATTCTTCGATCCTGACGGGAATTAGCTTTCGTTTTTCACCAGTAGGATCGTCAGCGAAAGCTGCATTCCACTCCGCCTCGGCGTATAGGGACTCCAAGTATGCGTTGGACAGTATCGCGATGGTTCGTTCGCAGTCCTGCGACGCTAATCGCATCTGGGTGACGAAGTTACTGCCCGGGAGGATGTCCCAAGCTTGCACGAACACCGAAAAGCCTGCATGTTCGAGCTCCCAGGCGACCCACTCCGCCCATTGGTGATCCCGTTGAGTGTAGCTGACGAAAAAATGCCTCAGTTTGGATCACCCCGGCCATTCACCACACATCACACGACACTGAAATCGTTCGGCGTTGACGGTAGCACCGGCACGAGGTGACGTGCGTGCCGTTATGCACGATGAATAGTTCGCCGTGCAGTTCGTTCACGATCGCAGCCTACGAGCGTGCGTGAAATCGCAAAAGAACTCGGCGTGTCGGGCTCAAACACGCACGCTCGCGCTAGAAGGGGGACACAGGCCGACATCAGCGGAGCTGGGAGCGGCCACGCTGCAGTACGGCGTCGCGGTTGGCGGCGATATCGTCGCCGCTGGTCGAGCGCATCCACTGCCGCGCCGACGCGGCTTCGATCCACAGCCCCTCGTTGGTGGCGGCCTCGTCGATACGGTGATACGACGCCAGCAGCGCCTGCACCGCGCGCTGGTTGTTGCCGACGATGGAGGCCGCCACCCGACGCGCGGTCGGCAACAACTCGTCGTGCGGCACCACCTCGGTGACCAGCCCCGCGCGCAGCGCGTCGGCGGCCGACAGGTAGTCACCGGTCAGGCTCATCCGCCGGGCCATGCCGACGCCGACCTTCTGCGGCAGCCGCACCGAGAGCCCCCACGTCGGAAGCAGCCCGACGCGGGCGTGGGTGTCGGCGAAGCGGGCCTGCTCGGAGGCGATCAGGATGTCGCAGTACAACGCCAGCTCCAGGCCGCCGGTCACCGCCGCGCCGTTGATCGCGCCGATCACCGGCTTGGTCATCGGGGGCCACTTCGGCGAGATGTCGGGCAGCTCGGTGGTGTCGCCGAGCTCTTTGAGGTCCAGCCCGGCGCAGAACACCGGGTCAGCGCCCGTGACGATCACGACGTCGACATCGTCGTCGGCCTCGGCCTCGGCCAGCGCGGCAAAGAAGCGTTTCCGCAGGGCGGCCGACAACGCGTTGCGTGACTGCGGCCGATTCAGCGTCAACGTGCGTACGCGGTCGGTGGTGTCGATGAGCAAGATGTCCGGTGTTTCTGAGCTGACCATGCCGCTGAACATATCGTGGAGCCATGTGCCGAAACATCACCGAGCTCCGCGGACTGGAACCGGCCGCCACCGCCGAGGAGATCGAGGCGGCCGCACGCCAGTACATCCGCAAGGTCAGCGGCATCACCCGGCCGACGGCGGCCAACGTCGACGCGTTCGAAGCCGCCGTCGCCGAGGTCACCGCCACCACCGCGCGGCTGCTGACCGAGCTGCCTGCGCGACGGCAACCGCCCAAGACCGTGCCGCCGCTGCGCCGCCCCGAGGTGCGGGCCCGGATCGCGGCCGCCGCCAACGCGCCGTGACCCAGCCCGCGCTCAAGGAATGGAGCGCGGCCGTGCACGCACTGCTCGACGGCAGGCAAACCGTGCTGCTGCGCAAGGGCGGTATCCACGAGAAGCGGTTCGCCGTGACGGCATCGCGGTTCCTGCTGTTCCCGACCGTCGCACACAGCCACGCCGACCGGGTCCGGCCCGAACACCGCGATCTGCTCGCTCCGGCGGCCGCCGACAGCACCGAGGACGCGGTGGTGATCCGCGCCGGCGCCGGCGTCGTCGCCGCCGTCGAAGTCCACCGGCCCGAGGCGCTGAAACACATTGCTCCGCTGCATATCTGGACCGATGAATCCGTGCGCAGCGACCGGCTCGACTTTCGGCCCAGACACCGCCTGACCGTCCTGGTGGTCCAGGCCAGCCCGCTGACCGAGCCGCTGCGGCTCACCCGCAGTCCCGACTACGCCGGCTGCACCAGCTGGGTGCAGGCGCCCGCCGACCCGATGTGGGCCGACCCCGTGCACGACGGCGACACGCTCGCCGAGGTCGCCGAGCGCGTGCGCGGCTCAGTCGGCTGACGGCGGCCGCGCACCGGCCGGAAGCACCAGCCGCGACGCGCCGTCCCCGAGATGCACCGTGTGCGTGGCGGTGGCCAACCGGCGGCCCGACACGATCGGCTCGCCGGTGCCCAGGTTGCGGGCGAAGCGCGGATGCGATCCGCCGGCCACCAACACCCGGATGCGCCACCCGGCGCGGAACCGGTGCGCGATCGGGTCGAGTTCGATGCGCACCGTCCCGGAATCCAGCGCCCCTCTGACGTAGCCGTCGCTGACGTTGCGCGAGCGCCCCTTCTGGTCGACCTCGCTGATCCGGACGAACAGGTCGTTGTGCGGGTTGTCGCAGCTGTGTGCCAGCTCCAGGACCGGCGTTCCGGCGACGTAGAGATCGCTGGGCAGCCGGTCGCCGGTGAAGCTGAGCACGTCGGCGCGCTGGGCCAGGCGGTCATCGCGGCGGTAGCCGCCTTCGGGGGCGAGCAGTCGACCGCCCAGGGTGGGGGTCGGGTCCGCCGGGTCGTAGGTGAACGTCGCCGGCGACGCCGTTTCGGGTGGCACCGCATCGCCGAGCCGCCCGCCGGGCTGCAGGTATCGCACCACCTCGGGCATCGTCGGCGGCCAGGCCGGCAGGTCGGTCCAGCCCGACCCGTTGACGTACACGTGAAGCGGTTGGCGCCGATTGCTGGGGCGCCCCGCCAGGTGGCTGTCGAGCCAGTCCAGGGATTCGCGGATGACGGTCGGGGCCGCCTTGGTCGTCAGATGCGTGTGCGTCCACGGCCCGACCGTCAGGCCGACGTCGACGCCGCGTCGGCTCAGCTGCTCGTACTGGGTCATCGTCTGCTCGAAAAACACGTCCTGCCACCCGCTGACGAGCAGCACCGGAACCTCGCAGCGCTCCAACGCGTGGTGCAGCCGCATGGCCGACCAGTACGGGTGGCCCGGCTCGGTGTGCTCCAGCCAGGACTCGAACCATGGGGCATGGGTGCCCAGCAGCCTGCGACCGGCTTCGCCCATCGGCAGCTCACTGGTCGCGCGCGCCAATGCCCGGCGGGCGTTGAGTTGCCGCAGCAGCATGCGGATCCGGCTCGCGTCCTCCTGGCGCGACACCATGTCGCTCCAGCCCAGAAAGTCGTTGAGGCCGAACGAACCCGGGCCCCACCGTGGTCCGCTGGTGTCGTGGGGTCCGACGGTGATGACGGCGGCCTTCATCTCCGGGGGCGGGTCGACCAGCAGCGCCCACTGGGTGAAGCCCAGATAGGACAACCCGATGGTGCCGAATGTGCCGGTGAACCAAGGCTGTTCGCGCAGCCACGCCACGGTGTCGGCGCCGTCGGAGATCTCGTGCGACATCGGTGTGAACTCGCCGCCGGAGCCGTAGGTGCCGCGCACGCTCTGCAGCACGACGTGATAGCCGCGCGCGGCGTACGACGCGGCGTACAGCGTCGAGAACGGAAACCCTCGGCCGTACGGGCAGCGCACCAGCAGGGTTCCGGTCGGGTTGGGGGTGGTGGGGCGATAGTGGTCGGCGGCCAGCTGCACGCCGTCGCGCATCGGCACCCGCACGCTGCCCACGGTGAAGTCCGTCGTGTGCGGCGGTAGTCGCAGCAGGCGGGCCGCCGTACGCGCGGCGAGGCGCCTGGGTTTGGAGCGGGACTGAACGGTTGCCACGGAGGAGACTGCGGTCACGGCACCGAGGTTACGCACGCAACGTGTTCGTCACGCTCGATTGCTCCCAGCACCTGCGTCATCAGCCAGTCGATCGCGCGGGTCGCGTCGGCGTCGTGCAGGTGCCGCTCGGAACGCCTCGCCAAGCTGGCCGACTGGAGTTTCCCGGCGCTGCAGCAGGCCGGCGTGCGCTACCGCTGGGACGGCGAGGAGACGATCGGCATGCTGGAGCGCTCGAGCCCCACCGACCAACTCGACGACCGCTAGCTAGAACACGTAATGCGGCACCAGCTCGTGGGCGCGCTGCAGGTTGGTCTGCATGCAGTCGGGGTCGGGTTCGGAGTAGATCGGTGAATAGAACAGCGACTGCTGAAGGACGCCGTAGCTGGTGTCGAACGCCACCATGCAGGTGATCCACCACCGGTTGTTCCAGTCCGTCGGCTTCATGATCCACCACTGCGCGGCGCGGTGACCGGCGATGTCCAGCTGCACCGCATCGGGCGGCAGCGTCTCCTCGTAACTGCGCCAGACGATCGCCTCGACGGCCATCTGATAGTTGCCGGCGTCGTACTTGCAGCGCAGCTGATCCTCCGGCACCGGCGGGGTGAACGCCAGCCCGAGGCCCTGAATCACCTCGAGCGGGATTTCCTTGCACGGATTGAACGGTGACGGATCGACCGTCTCGACCACCGGCCACTTGATGGTGGTAGTCACGTTCGTCATCGGCAGGTCATCGGCACGCACCTGGATCGGCTGGCCGGACGGATCGGTGTGCCACCCCACGATCACCGCCGCGACCAGCGCACACGCCGCCGCGACGAGGCGCAGCTTGGCGAGCATCGCACCTCCTGCTTGTCGAGGCGGCACCGCCGCCACCGGTTGTCCGACCCTGCGGGGAGTGTAGCGGTGCCGACCGGCACCCGGACGAGTAAATGAGAACACGTTCTAGTTGCCGCGGGGAGCGGGCACGTGTGGGCGAGGGGCGACCACCACCGCGCAAGTAGGCTGGTCGGCTGTGACCCGCGATGGCCGACGACCCACCCTCTGGGCGATCAGCGACCTTCACACCGGTCACACAGGCAACAAACCGGTGACCGAGGCGCTGCACCCAGCGTCCCCTGACGACTGGCTGATCGTCGCAGGGGACGTCGCTGAGCGCACCGACGAGATCCACTGGGCGCTGGATCTGCTGCGCAAACGGTTTGCCAAGGTCATCTGGATTCCGGGCAACCACGAGCTGTGGACCACCAACCGCGATCCGATGCAGATCTTCGGCAAGGCGCGCTACGACTACCTCGTCAACATGTGCGACGAGATGGGCATCATCACCCCCGAGCACCCGTATCCGGTGTGGACGGAGGAGGGCGGCCCGGCCACGATCGTGCCGATGTTTTTGCTGTACGACTACACGTTCTTGCCGGCGGGGGCGACCACCAAGGCCGAGGGGCTGGCGATCGCGCGGGAACGCAACGTCGTCGGCACCGACGAGTTCCTGCTCTCGTCGGAGCCCTACGCCACCCGCGACGCGTGGTGCCGTGACCGGTTGGCCTACACCCGCAACCGGCTCGAGGACCTCGACTGGATGATGCCGACCGTGCTGGTCAACCACTTTCCGATGGTGCGCGAACCCTGCGACGCGATGTTCTATCCGGAGTTCTCGCTGTGGTGCGGCACCACGGCCACCGCGGACTGGCACACCCGCTACAACGCGGTCTGCTCGGTGTATGGGCACCTGCACATCCCGCGCACCACCTGGTATGACGGCGTGCGGTTCGAGGAGGTGTCGGTGGGCTATCCGCGGGAGTGGCGCAGGCGCAAGCCGTATCGCTGGCTGCGCCAGATCCTGCCCGATCCGGCGTATCCGCCCGGTTACCTCAACGAGTTCGGTGGCCATTTCGAGATCACCCAGGAGATGCGCGACAACGCCGCCAAGGTGCAGCAGCGCATCCGGCAGAGGCGGTCGTGACGATGGCCGCCCACCTGCTGTCCGGTGTGCTGCCCGCGGCCGTCGACGAGCTTGCCGCCGCCGAAACCTACGACGACCCGGCCGAACTCGCACCGCTGCCCGAAGAGGAGCCGCTGATCGCGCGGTCGGTGGCCAAGCGGCGCAACGAGTTCGTCACCGTGCGCCACTGCGCCCGCGAGGCGCTGCGCCAGATCGGGGTGGGCCCGGTTCCGATTCTGAAGGGGGAGAAGGGCGAACCACGCTGGCCCGACGGCGTCGTCGGCAGCCTCACCCATTGCGACGGGTTTCGCGGCGCGGCCGTCGCCAAACAGGGCGCGGTGCGTTCGGTCGGCATCGACGCCGAACCGCACGGCGTGCTGCCCGACGGTGTGCTCGACGCGATCAGCCTGCCCGCCGAGCGAGCCGAACTGCGCGAACTGCCCACCGGTCTGCACTGGGACCGAATCCTGTTCTGCGCCAAGGAGGCGACGTACAAGGCGTGGTACCCGCTGACGCGCCGCTGGCTGGGGTTCGAGGACGCCCACATCGTGTTCGACGTCGACGACAGCGGCAGCGCGGGCCGGTTCGTGTCCCGCATCCTGATCGACCCGTCCGCGCGGACCGGGCCACCGCTGGAGACACTGTCGGGCCGCTGGTCGGTGCGCGACGGGCTGACCCTCACCGCGATCGTGCTATGACCGACGCGGGCCTTGTCATCGTCGACAAGCCGGCGGGTTTCACCAGCCACGACGTGGTCGGCCGCTGCCGGCGCATCTTCGACACCCGCAAGGTCGGTCACGCCGGCACCCTGGACCCGATGGCGACCGGCGTGCTGGTCGTCGGCATCGAGCGCGCCACCAAAATCCTCGGGCTGTTGACCGCAACGGACAAGTCGTATGCCGCCACGATCCGGCTCGGCCAGACGACGTCCACCGAAGACGCCGAAGGCGAAGTGCTGCAGACGGTTTCGGCCGCCGACGTCACCGACGCCCAGATCGAGGCGGCGGTGGGCGCGCTGCGCGGGGACATCGACCAGATCCCGTCGGCGGTCAGCGCGGTCAAGGTCGGCGGACAGCGGGCCTACCAGCTGGCCCGTGCGGGACGGCCGGTCGAGTTGGCGCCGCGGCGGGTCCGGGTCGACCGGTTCGACGTGCTCGGCACCCGCCGCCAGGAGAGTCACGTCGACGTCGACGTGGAGGTGGACTGCTCCAGCGGCACCTACATCCGCGCGCTGGCCCGTGACGTCGGTGCCGCGCTGGGCGTCGGCGGGCACCTCACGGCGCTGCGTCGCACCCGCGTCGGCGCGTTCGGGCTGGACGAGGCCCGCAGCCTCGACGCCCTCGCCGACGAACCCCGCCTGTCGTACACGCTCGACGCCGCCTGCCTGCTGTCGTTTCCGCGCCGGGATCTGACCGCCGAGGAGGCCGAGTCCGCCAGCCACGGCCGCGCGCTGGCCCCGGCCGGAATCACGGGCAGCTACGCGGCCACCGCGCCCGACGGGCGCGTCATCGCGTTGCTGCAGGACCAGCCGACACGCACCAAATCCGTCGTGGTGCTGCGACCAGCCACCCTGTAGGCGCTGTTCGGCGCATACTAGGTTCCCCGTTCAGATGGGAGCCGGATATGTCCCCATACAAAGCGCTCCAGATCGTCCTCGTCGTGTTCGGCGTGGTCGCCATCGGCCTGTATCCGTTGGCCGCGGTGTGGCCCTCCGGGTGGGCCTGGCATGCCGGCCCGCCGCACCACTCCGACTACTTCATGATGATCGTCGGCCTCTACGTCACGCTCGGGGTCTTCCTGTTGATCGCCGCGCGTAACCCGAGGGACCATCTCAGCCTGATCTGGTTCGCCGTGTGGTCCTCCGTCGTGCACGCGGTGATCATGGCGGTGCAGTCGTTTACCAGCGAGCACCAGATGGGGCATCTGGTCGGCGACGTGCCCGCCCTGTTGGTGGCGGCCATCGTCGTGGCGGTGCTGATGCGGGCGTCCGGGCTCACCCGCTCTGAACCCGTAGCCCTGAGTTCCGGCTAGCCGATCACCCAGATCGCTTCGGCGGCAGGGCTGCCCAGGTCGACCGTGTCGCCCGGATCGTTCTCGGCGGCATCGGCGGACTTGACCGCCACCGAGATCATGCCCGCGAAATCGCGGCGGGCCAGCACCTGCAACCGTGAGTCCAACGCGATGCCCACGCTGTCGAAGTACCGCAGCATCTCGGGGTCGGCGTCGGAGATCCGCGCGATCGTGCCGGTGTCGCCGTCGCTGCACTCCGACAGCTGCCGCGCATCAGGCGTCGGGACGCGTCCGTCGGGGGCGGGGATCGGGTCGCCGTGCGGATCGCGCGTGGGATAGCCGAGCTTGGCGTCGATGCGGTCGAGCATCCGGTCCGAGACCGCGTGTTCGAGCACCTCGGCCTCGTCGTGCACCTCGTCCCAGCTGTACCCGAGTTCGCGCACCAGGAAGGTCTCCATCAGCCGGTGCCTGCGCACCATCGCCAGCGCGGCGGCCCGGCCGGCGTCGGTCAGCGTCACCCCGCCGTACTTCTCGTGGTTGACCAGCCCCTGATCGGCCAGCTTGCGGATGGACTCCGAGGCGGTGCTGGCCGACACCCCGATCCGCTCGGCCAACACCTTGGTGCTGACCTTTTCCAGCGACCACTCCTGGACGGTCCAGATGACTTTCAGATAATCCTGGGCCACCGTCGTCAAATCCTGCGCATCGCCGGCAACACTCACACCAGAAGTTTAGGCAATCATCACCTCATCTGGGGATCTCGCGCAGCCGGGCCGCGCCGCGCGCCGTAGGCTTGCCCCTGTGCAGCGCTGGCGCGGACAGGAGGAGATCCCCTCGGACTGGGGCCGATGCGTCCTGACGATCGGTGTTTTCGACGGTGTGCATCGCGGCCACCAGGAGCTGATCAGCCGTGCGGTCAAGGCCGGCCGCGCCCGCGGCGTGCCGACTGTGGTGATGACGTTCGACCCCCACCCGATGGAGGTCGTGTTTCCCGGCAGCCATCCCGCCCAGCTGACCACGCTGACCCGGCGCGCCGAACTGGTCGAGGAGCTCGGCGTCGACGTGTTCCTGGTGATGCCGTTCACCGCCGATTTCATGAAGCTGACGCCGGAGCGCTACATCCACGAACTGCTCGTCGAACGTCTGCACGTGGTCGAGGTCGTGGTCGGGGAGAACTTCACGTTCGGCAAGAAGGCCGCAGGCAACGTCGCGCTGCTGCGCAAGGCCGGCGAGCGGTTCGGCTTCTCGGTGGAGAACATGTCGCTGGTCTCCGAACAGACCGAACACCCCAACGACGAGGCCGTCACGTACTCATCGACCTACATCCGGGCCTGTGTGGACGCCGGTGACGTGGTGGCCGCCGCCGAGGCGCTCGGCAGGCCGCACCGCGTCGAGGGGGTGGTCGTGCGCGGCGACGGCCGCGGCAAGGAGCTCGGCTTTCCGACCGCCAACGTCGCCCCGCCGATGTATTCGGCCATCCCCGCCGACGGGGTGTACGCGGCGTGGTTCACCGTGCTGGGCTACGGCCCGATCGCCGGCTCGGTCGTTCCGGGGGAGCGCTACCAGGCCGCGGTGTCGGTGGGCACCAACCCGACGTTCTCCGGACGTACCCGCACGGTGGAGGCGTTCGTGCTCGACACCAACGCCGATCTGTACGGCCAGCACGTGGCGCTCGACTTCGTCGCGCGCATCCGCGGGCAGAAGAAGTTCGCCAACGTCGACGATCTGATCGAGGCGATGGGCGCCGACACCGAGCGGGCGCGCTCGATCCTGGTCCGGTGACGCCGAGCGCGCACTGAGGAACACAAAACCCCAGCACGACGCGGGGGTGCGCGTACCTGAGTGAGCGCTCGTCGGATTTCGTCGCGCACCGCCACCGCTGCTAAACTGCCTGCCGACCCGGCGTGTGCTGCAGTTCGCGGTGGCCACCCGTTCAGAAATTTGTCGCGGACCGATGGAATTGGAGTTACTTCGTGGCGCTCACCGCCGAAGAGAAAAAAGAAATCCTGGCCTCCTACGGCCTGCATGAGACCGACACCGGTTCGCCGGAGGCCCAGGTCGCGCTGCTGACGAAGCGGATCATCGACCTGACCGAGCATCTGAAGGTGCACAAGCACGACCACCACTCCCGCCGGGGGCTGCTGCTGCTGGTCGGCCGCAGGCGCCGGCTGCTCAAGTACGTCGCCCAGGTCGACGTGCAGCGCTACCGCTCGCTGATCGAGCGCCTGGGTCTGCGTCGCTGACGCCTACCCGCGTGCCGTACCTGCTGCAAGGTACGATGGATGAGTTCACCAGCCCTTCCGGCTCGAACGTCTGGGTGCGGTTTTCGCAGTTCCGCGAAAGCCGCTCCCGCGCGTCACATCGGGAACCCGCCTGATCGCGCGGTCTTCGGTAGTGGCTGCCGGGTTTCCCCTCACGGGACCGAAACCGGCAGCTTCGATCGATGGCCGTAGCCGCATCCGGGCCGATGGTTCACACGCTGTGACGACGCGAAACAGCTGAAAATGAATCCAGAGAGGCCATACGGACGCATATGTCTGTAGTTGAAATCGAAGACGGTGTATTCGAATCCACCGCCGTGATCGACAACGGGAGCTTCGGCACCCGCACCATCCGCTTTGAAACCGGTCGGCTGGCCCAGCAGGCCGCCGGCGCCGCCGTCGCCTACCTCGACGACGAGACCATGCTGCTGTCGGCGACCAGCGCCAGCAAGAACCCGAAGGACCACTTCGACTTCTTCCCGCTGACCGTCGACGTCGAGGAGCGCATGTACGCCGCGGGCCGCATCCCCGGCTCGTTCTTCCGCCGTGAGGGCCGCCCGTCCACCGACGCGATCCTGACCTGCCGGCTCATCGACCGTCCGCTGCGCCCGTCGTTCGTCGACGGTCTGCGCAACGAGATCCAGGTCGTGGTCACGGTGATGTCGCTGGATCCCAACCAGCTCTACGACGTCGTGGCGATCAACGCCGCGTCGATCTCCACGCAGCTGGCCGGGCTGCCGTTCTCCGGGCCCATCGGCGGTGTGCGGGTCGCGCTGATCCCGGATGCTGGAAATACAGGGGCTACCTGGGTGGCGTTCCCCAGCGTCGAGCAGCTCGAGCGGGCGGTGTTCGACATGGTGGTGGCCGGCCGGGTCCTCGAAGACGACGAGGTCGCGATCATGATGGTCGAGGCCGAAGCCACCGACAACGTCGTCGAGCTCATCGACGGCGGCGCGCAGGCGCCAACGGAATCTGTTGTCGCCGAAGGACTCGAAGCCGCCAAACCGTTCATCAGGACGCTCGTGCGCGCCCAGCAGGAGCTGGCCGAACGCGCCGCCAAGCCGGTCGGCGAATACCCGGTGTTCCCCGAATACGAGGACGACGTCTACTACGCCGTCGCCTCGGTGGCCAACGACGCGCTCGCCGAAGCGCTGACCATCCCCGGTAAGGCCGAGCGCAACGACCGCACCGACGAGATCAAGGCCGAGGTGCTCGAGCGGCTGGCCGAACAGTACGCGGGCCGCGAGAAGGAGATCGGCGCAGCGTTTCGGTCGCTGACCAAAAAGCTTGTGCGCCAACGCATTCTCACCGACCATTTCCGCATCGACGGCCGCGGCATCACCGACATCCGGGCGTTGAGCGCCGAGGTGGCCGTGGTGCCCCGCGCCCACGGCAGCGCGCTGTTCGAGCGCGGCGAAACCCAGATCCTGGGCATCACCACGCTGGACATGATGAAGATGGCCCAGCAGATCGACTCGCTGGGACCCGAAACGTCCAAGCGCTACATGCACCACTACAACTTCCCGCCGTACTCGACCGGTGAGACCGGCCGGGTCGGCTCGCCCAAGCGCCGCGAGATCGGCCACGGCGCGCTGGCCGAGCGGGCGCTGATGCCGGTGCTGCCCAGCGTCGAGGAGTTCCCGTACTCGATCCGGCAGGTGTCAGAGGCGTTGAGCTCCAACGGTTCCACGTCGATGGGCTCGGTGTGCGCGTCGACGCTGGCGCTGCTCAACGCGGGCGTGCCGCTGAAGGCGCCGGTCGCGGGTATCGCGATGGGCCTGGTGTCCGATGACGTCGAAGTCGACGGCAAGGTCGAACGCCGTTTCGTCGCGCTGACCGACATCCTCGGCGCCGAGGACGCGTTCGGCGACATGGACTTCAAGGTGGCGGGCACCAAGGACTTCGTCACCGCGCTGCAGCTGGACACCAAGCTCGACGGCATCCCGTCGCAGGTGCTGGCCGGGGCGTTGGCTCAGGCCAAGGACGCGCGGCTGACGATCCTCGAGGTGATGAACGAGGCGATCGACGGGCCCGACGAGATGAGCCCGTACGCACCCCGGATCACCACGATCAAGGTGCCGGTGGACAAGATCGGCGAGGTGATCGGGCCCAAGGGCAAGGTCATCAACCAGATCACCGAGGACACCGGTGCGCAGATCTCCATCGAGGACGACGGCACCGTGTTCGTCGGGGCCACCGACGGCCCGTCGGCGCAGGCCGCGATCGACAAGATCAACGCGATCGCCAACCCGCAGCTGCCCAAGATCAGCGAGCGGTTCCTCGGCACGGTGGTGAAGACCACTGACTTCGGAGCTTTCGTGTCGCTGCTGCCGGGCCGCGACGGGCTGGTGCACATCTCCAAGCTCGGCCGGGGCAAGCGCATCGGCAAGGTCGAAGACGTCGTCAAGGTCGGCGACAAGCTCCGTGTGGAGATCGCCGACATCGATTCGCGCGGCAAGATCTCGCTGGTCCTCGTCGACGAGGACGACGCAGCAGCCGGTTCCGACTCGGAGACCGCATCAGCAGATGCCGCCACGGGCAGCAGCTAGGGCATTGCGCCGCGCCGGAGACGACGCGGAGTCAGCTCTGGTGCGCCGCACGCTGTTGCCAGGCGGTCTGCGGGTGGTCACCGAGTACCTCCCGTCGGTGCATTCGGCATCGGTCGGGGTGTGGGTCGACGTCGGCTCCCGAGATGAGGGGCCCACGGTCGCCGGCGCCGCGCACTTCCTGGAGCACCTGCTGTTCAAGTCGACGCCGACGCGTACGGCGGTCGACATCGCCCAGGCCGTCGACGCGGTCGGCGGCGAGCTGAACGCGTTCACGGCCAGAGAGCACACCTGCTACTACGCGCACGTGCTCAACACCGATCTGGAGTTGGCCGTCGACCTGGTCGCCGACGTGGTGCTGCGCGGGCGCTGCGCGCACGACGACGTCGAGGTCGAACGCGACGTGGTGCTCGAGGAGATCGCGATGCGCGACGACGACCCGGAAGACACGCTCGGCGACGTGTTTCTCGCGGCGATGTTCGGCGCGCATCCGGTCGGGCGCCCGGTGATCGGCAGCGTGGATTCGGTCTCGGCGATGACGCGCGCGCAGCTGCACTCGTTTCACGTTCGCCGCTACACGCCACAACGCATGGTGGTCGCCGTCGCCGGAAACGTCGTCCACGACGACGTCGTCGCGTTGGTGCGGGAGTACTTCGGGCCGCGGCTGGTTTCCGGGCGGGCCCCGACGCCGCCGCGCAAGGGCACCGGCCGGGTGGGCGGGCACCCCCGCCTGCAGCTGGTCAGCCGCGACTCCGAGCAGACCCATCTGTCGCTGGGCGTACGCACGCCGGGGCGCCACTGGGAGCACCGCTGGGCGCTGGCGGTGCTCAACAACGCGCTGGGCGGCGGCCTCAGTTCGCGGCTGTTTCAAGAGATTCGGGAGGCCCGCGGGCTGGCGTACTCGGTGTACTCGACCGTCGACACCTTCTCCGACAGCGGTGCGCTGTCCGTTTACACCGCATGCTCACCGGAACGGTTCCATGACGTGGTCACGGTGACCACCGACGTGCTGGCCAGCATCGCGCGCGACGGCATCACCGAAGCCGAGTGCCGCATCGCGAAGGGCTCGCTGCGTGGCGGGCTCGTGCTGGGGCTGGAGGACTCGGGGTCGCGGATGAACCGGATCGGGCGCAGCGAACTGAACTTCGGTGAACACCGCACCATCGAGCAGACCCTGGCCAAGATCGACGCCGTGACCCTCGACGAGGTGAACGCGGTCGCGCGCCGCCTGCTGACCCGGCCTTACGGCGCCGCCGTGCTGGGCCCGCAACGGTCGAAAAGCTCGCTACCGCAGCCCCTTCGGGCGATCGCGAGCTGATCACCTACGCTGGGGCCGATGACTCGACTCTCTCGACGTCGCGCGCTGATCGGCGGCTTGACGCTCGCTGCGGCCGCGGCAAGTGTGCCCAAAATCGCGACGGCCCAACCGGCTTCTGAACTCGAGGCGCAGATCGGCGCGCTGGAACGCCAGCACACCGCGCTGATCGGCGTCTTCGCCGCGAACCTGGCTTCCGGGACGACGGTGACCCACCGGGCGCAGCAGCGGTTCGCAATGTGCTCGACGTTCAAGACCTACGCGGCCGCGCGGGTGCTGCAACTGGCCGAGCGCGGCGAATTGTCGTTGGAGCAAAGGGTGTTCGTCGACCCCGCCGAGCTCGTGATCAACTCGCCGGTCACCGAAGCGCGCGCAGGCGGCGAGATGACGCTCGCCGAGCTCTGCCAGGCGGCGTTGCAGCGCAGCGACAACACCGCGGCCAACCTGCTGCTGGCCACGCTGGGCGGACCACAGGCCGTCACGTTGTTCGCGCGCAGCATCGGGGATCCAGAGTCGCGGTTGGACCGCTGGGAACCCGCGCTGAACTCGGCGATCCCCGGCGACCCGCGCGACACCAGCACCCCGGAGGCGCTCGGCGGCGGCTATCGCAACCTGCTTGCCGGTGACGTCCTCGCCGCGCCGCAGCGCAGCCGGCTCGACGACTGGATGCGGGCGAACCAGACATCGAGCATGCGGGCGGGCCTGCCGGCGGGGTGGACCAGCGCGGACAAGACGGGCAGCGGCGACTACGCCAGCACGAACGACGTCGGCGTCGCATACGGGCCCGACGGCCAGCGGATTCTGCTCGCGCTGATGACCCGCACCCAGACAACCGATCCGAACGCCGCGGGCTTACGCCCACTGATCGGTGAGCTGACGGGTGTGATCCTGCCTGCCGTACTGGCATAGACGCAGACCAGTGCCGCCCGGCCTCCCCTCATGGCCGGGGGCCATCTGGTTGAGCGGCTGTCCCCCCACGCGTAAGACACGCCAGCCGCTGCAGACAACGCTATGACAACACGCGGCACAAGGAATCGGGCGAAACCCTATGTTTCCCACCCGTGGGACCCCTATGTCATTTTCCGCACAGCGGCGGGATCAGGGCTCGGAGCAGCGCAGATGCCGGATTGTGGGTGGCTATCGCGCCGCGAGTTCCGGGTGAAACGACGCCACCATCTGGCGCATGCCGTCGCGCCAGTCGACCGTCGTGCGGGCGCCGACGAGATCACGTAGCCGCGTGATGTCGACCGGGTTGCCGCGCAGCGCCTGCGCGCTCACCTCGAAGACCGGCGCCCGGCCGATCAACGAGCCCAGGTAGGTGGACCACTGTTGCAGGCTGACGACCTGCTCACCGGCCCAGTTAACCGTGGTCGCCGGGACCGCGGCCGCCTCGAGCAGGTTCGGGATGGTGGCGATGATGTCGTCTTCGTGGATCGGGTTGTACAGCGCCTCGCCACCGGGCGGAACCGGGATCGGCATGCCGGCGAGCATCATCTCCATGTGGAAGTACGGCCAGCCGCCGTTGTCGCCGTAGGGAACGTTGAGGCGGGCGATAGTGGTCGGCACGCCCAGCGCCCGGGCCATCGAACGCACGACGACTTCGCCGGCGATCTTGGAGATGGAATACGTGGGGAACAGCGCCTTGTGGTTGTCGCCGAGCGCGGCCCGCTCAGTGCGCGGCTCGTCGTCGGGCGGATCGTAGACCGCCGCCGACGAGCAGTGCAGAAACGCCTGCGCGTCCGGGCAGTGCGCCATGAGCAGACCCACCGACTCCGCGTTGGCGGCCAGGTCCTTGTCCCATCTGTTGCTCTTGGCCACGGCGAAGTTGAGGACGTAGTCGAAGTCCGGGGGCACCCCGGCGAAATCACCGCCGGCCAGGTTCACCGTCACACAGCGCACGCCCGCCGACTCCAGGCGGTCTCGCGCCGCCGGATCGGTGAACCGGGCGATGCCCCACACCTCGTTGTCGGCCGAAAGGGCTTCGGCGACCGGTGCGGCCACCTGACCGGTCACTCCCGAGATCAGGATCTTGGCGTCGCGCATGCGGTGATGTTAGGCGACCGCCACGAAATGTGTGCCGAAGCTCGGAGTCGGCGGTCAGCCAGCTGTCGATAAGGTGTCTGCATGCGCGTCGGAGTGCTGGGGGCAAAAGGCAAGGTCGGTGCCACGATGGTGCAGGCGGTGCAGGCCGCCGAGAACCTGACGTTCACCGCCGGCGTCGACGCCGGCGATCCGCTGAGCCAACTGGTGGACACCGACACCAACGTGGTGATCGACTTCACCCACCCCGACGTGGTGATGGAGAATCTGAAGTTCTTGATAGACAACGGCATTCACGCTGTCGTCGGCACCACAGGCTTCACCGACGAGCGGTTGACGCAGGTGCGGACCTGGTTGGCGGCCAAACCGGACGTCGCGGTGCTCATCGCGCCGAACTTCGCAATCGGTGCCGTGCTCTGCATGCACTTCGCCCGCCAGGCGGCGCGTCACTTCGAGTCCGTCGAGGTCATCGAACTGCACCATCCGCACAAGGCCGACGCCCCGTCGGGCACCGCGACACGCACGGCCCAGCTGATCGCCGAAGCGCGAAAAGGCTTACCGCCCAACCCCGATGCCACCAGCACGTCACTGGACGGGGCGCGCGGCGCCGACGTCGACGGCATCCCGGTGCACTCCGTGCGGCTGGCCGGCCTGGTCGCCCACCAGGAAGTGCTGTTCGGCACACAGGGGGAGACGCTCACGATCCGGCACGACAGCATCGACCGGACCTCGTTCGTGCCCGGTGTGCTGCTGGCGGTGCGCCGGGTATCGGACCGTCCGGGGCTCACGATAGGCATCGAGCCCCTGCTCGAACTCGAATGACCGAGGGCGGCCGCGCACTGCGCATCCAACTGCTGATCGGCTTCATGTGCGTCGCGCTGGTCGTGTACTTCCTACTGCTCGGCCGCATCGCGATGGCGTTCATCGGCACCGGGGAGGGCGCCGCCATCGGTCTCGGGCTCGCGCTGATGGTCTTTCCGATGATCGGGGCGTGGGCGATGGTCAGCACGCTGCGCAGCGGCCTGGCGCATCAGCGGCTGGCGCGCATCGTCACCGAGGAGGGGATGGAGCTCGACGTCAGCGCGCTGCCGCGGATGGCCTCCGGACGGATCCAGCGCGACGCGGCCGACGCGTTGTTCGTCACGGTGCGCCAGGAACTGGAGAACGATCCGGACAACTGGCGGCGCTGGTATCGGCTGGCCCGCGCCTACGACTATGCCGGCGACCGCAGCCGTGCGCGCGAGGCGATGAGAAAGGCGGTCGAAATGGAGGCGCGCTCACCATGACCAAGACGCTGCTCGTCGTGCACCACACCCCGTCACCGGGGACCCGCGAACTTCTGGAGGCCGTGCTGGACGGCGCCAACGATCCCGACATCACCGGCGTCGACGTCGCGGTTCGGCCCGCGTTGGCCGCGACCCTGCCCGACATGCTCGAGGCCGACGGCTACCTGTTCGGCACCACCGCCAACTTCGGCTACATGAGCGGCGCGCTCAAACACTTCTTCGACACCGTCTACTACCCGAGCCTCGATCACGTCGCCGGCCGGCCCTACGGGCTGTGGGTGCACGGCAATAACGACACCGCCGGCGCGGTCAACGCGGTAGAAAAGCTTGCGACCGGGCTGGCGCTGGCCAAGTCCGCCGATGCGCTCGAGATCGTCGGCGGGGTCGACGGCGCCGTTCGTGAGCGCGCCTACGAGCTCGGCGGCACCCTGGCCGCCATGCTGATGGAATGACGGAGGGAACGCAGTAATGCCGGGTATCGCCGAATTGGCCTTGGGCGCAGCACCTATCGCCGGCGGTGCGATGCTGGGCGTGATCGCGGGCAACCTCAAATCACCCGATGTACGCGAACAGATCGTCAAGGACATCGACCTGCTGGAACGCATTCCGCCGGATCAGGTCGAGCGCCGCGCCCGGCTGCAGGCCAGCATCGACCAGCGCATCGACGACCTGATCGTGGCCGGCGAACGTAGCCGCGAACTGCGCGCGGCCGCGATGTCGTACAAGGGCAACTGGCGTGACATCGTGGTGTTCTTGTGTGCCGTGCTGTTCACGATCGTGTGGTGGAACGTCAGCCACAGCCGGTCCAACTGGCTGGTGATGTTCATCGCGATGATCCTGCTCTCGGTCGCCGCGGGCATCTACGCGGCCCGCGGCGTGCTGCGCGCCGTGCGAACGTTCCTGCGCGGGCAGGACGACAAACCTCAGTAGTGGTAGGTGTCCGACGGCGCCGGAATGTGGGCGGGATCGTCGACGTCGTCGTACTCGGGCACCTCGATCCCGTACGCGCGGGCCAGATCGAGGATCTTGTTGGCCCTGGCGATGCGGGGCAGATCCGAGCCGTTGCGGATCTCGCCGCCGTCACGGTCGAACTCGATGAAGAACTCTTTGGCCCAAGCGATTTCATCTGGTGACGGAGACAACCCCTCGTTCACCGTCGGGCACTGTTCGGGCGTCAGGCAGATCTTGCCGGTCATGCCGAACTCGGCGGACACCGCGGTCGCCTCGCTGAGCACCAGCGCGCTGTGCCCGACGGTCGGCCCGTCGATCGCGCTCGGCAGCCGGGCCGCCTTGGCCGCGATCGTGAACCGCGACCGCGCATAGGCCAGCGTCGTCGGGTTGTCGCCGAAACCGGTGTCGCGGCGGAAGTCGCCGATGCCGAACGCGAGCCGAAACGTCCCCTTGGTGGCGGCGATCTGGGTGATGCGTTCCAGCCCGCGCGCGGTCTCCACCAGCGCGACGATCGGCACGTTGGGCAACCGGTTGGCGGTTTCGGTGACATGGTCGACGGACTCGACCATCGCCAGCATCACGCCGCCGACCGACGTGTCGGCCAGCATCGCCAGGTCGTCAGCCCACCACGGGGTGCCGAAGCCGTTGACGCGGACCCAGTCGCTGTTGCCTTCGGACAGCCACCGGATCACGTTGTCGCGGGCGGTGGCCTTGTCCTTCGGCGCGACGGCGTCTTCGATGTCGAGGACGACGATGTCGGCGCGGGACCTCGCCGCGGGCGCGAAGCGCTCGTACTGCGCGCCGTTGACCAGCAGCCAGCTGCGGGCGAGCACCGGATCGATCCGGAATCCGACGTCGCCGCCGGCCGGTTGGTCAGCCTGCTGCTCGTGCATCCGCTAATCGTTGCGTATCGCTCGGGGCCGGTCGCCGGGGGGTCAATTCGGCAGCGCGGTCTCGAACAGGTCCTGCAGCGCGACCCAGTGCCGTTCGGCGGCTTCCGGGTCATACGGAGCGTTGTCGGGCACCGCGAAACCGTGTCCGGCGGGGTAGAACTCGACGGTGTGGGTGACACCCGCGGCGGTCAGCGCCTTGTCCAGGGTCTCGGCGTCACGGCGTGTGAAGCCCTGGTCGTCTTTGGCCCCCGCGACGTACACGGTGGCCTTGATCTCCTCGGCCAGCAGATGCGGGCTGGTGGGCTCGTCGGTGACCAGCCCGCTGGCGTGAAACGAGCCCGCCGCGGCGACCCGGTCGGGTACCCGGCCGGCCACGATCACCGACGTGCGGCCGCCCATGCAGTACCCGCACACGCCGAACGCGTCGCCCTTGACCTCGGGGCGTTCGGCGAGGAAGTCGAAGAACGCGGTCGCGTCGGCGGCCATCATGTCCGGGGTGATGCTCTTGATCATCTGGAACAGCCGCGCCCGTTCCTTGCCGTCGGAAAAGGCCGTGCGCATGTCGAACGGCGCCCAGTCGCCGTGGCGGTAGTACACGTCGGGCAGCAGCACGGCGTGGCCGAAGCCGGCGAGCCGCGCGGCCATGTCCTGGAAGAGGTCGCGCACCCCGCCGGCGTCGACGTACATGACGACGCCCGTCCAGGGGCCGCTGCCGTTGGGGGTGTGCAGGGTGACGGGGCAGGTGCCGTCCGGCGTGGTGATGGTGGTGGAGATACTCGGCATGGCTTCCGTTCTACTCGTCGTATCTCGGACTAGGCTTGGCGGCGTGCCGATCGCCACACCTTATGAGGATTTGCTGCGCCTGGTGCTCGAGCATGGCACGCCGAAATCCGACCGGACCGGCACCGGCACCCGCAGCGTGTTCGGCCACCAGATGCGCTACGACCTGGCGGCCGGTTTCCCGTTGATCACCACCAAGAAGGTGCACACCAAATCCATCGTCTACGAGCTGCTGTGGTTTCTGCGCGGCGACTCCAACGTGCGGTGGCTACAGGAGCGCGGCGTCACCATCTGGGACGAATGGGCAAGCGAGACCGGTGATCTCGGGCCGGTCTACGGCGTGCAGTGGCGGTCGTGGCCGACCCCGTCGGGGGAGCACATCGACCAGATCAGCGCCGCGCTCGAGTTGCTCAAGACCGACCCGGATTCGCGCCGCATCATCGTCTCGGCGTGGAACGTCGGCCAGATCGCGCAGATGGCGCTGCCGCCGTGTCACGCGTTCTTCCAGTTTTACGTCGCCGACGGGCGGCTGAGCTGCCAGCTGTACCAGCGCAGCGCCGACCTGTTTCTCGGTGTGCCGTTCAACATCGCCAGCTACGCGCTGCTCACCCACATGATGGCCGCGCAAGCCGGGCTGGACGTCGGCGAGTTCATCTGGACCGGCGGCGACTGCCACATCTACGACAACCACGTCGAGCAGGTCACCGAGCAGCTCAGCCGGGATCCGCGCCCGTATCCGGAACTCGTTCTGGCCCCGCGGAATTCGATTTTCGACTACACCTACGACGACGTCGCGATCGTCAACTACGACCCGCATCCGGCGATCAAGGCACCCGTTGCCGTCTGAGGCCTGCTTGCAGGGCCGAATGATGTCGCCTGAGGTGGGGCTGATCTGGGCCCAGTCGACCTCGGGTGTGATCGGCCGCGACGGCACCATCCCGTGGCGGCTGCCCGAGGACCAGGCCCGGTTCAAAGAGATCACCATGGGCCACACGGTGGTGATGGGGCGGCTGACCTGGGAGTCGCTGCCGGCCAAGGTGCGTCCGCTGCCGGGGCGGCGCAACGTCGTGCTCACCCGTCGTACCGGCTATGTGGCCGACGGCGCCGAAGTGGTCGGCGGCCTTGACGACGCGCTCACCGACGACACGACCTGGGTGATCGGCGGCGCGGAGGTCTATGTGGCGGCGCTGCCGATCGCGACGCGCTGCGAGGTCACCGAGGTCGACATCGAGTTGCCGCGCCGCGACGGGGACGCGGTCGCGCCGGTGCTCGACGAAGCCTGGGTCGGCGAAGCCGGCGAGTGGCAGACCAGCAGCTCGGGGTTGCGCTACCGGTTCTACAGCTATCAGCGCGCGTAAGTCCTCCAGCGCTCAGCTAGGTACGCTTTTCGCCGCTGATTCTGTACCTGACTGAGCGCTCGGCGAACGGGATGTCGGTGGCGTGCTGCAGGATGGCGACGTGGCGACCAGACTCACGGCTGCCCAGGCCCGCCGTATCGCTGTCGCGGCGCAGGGCTTCGCCGAACCCAGGCCGACGGGCCCGGTCACTCGCGCCCATCTGCGACGGCTGATCTCCCGGGTTCAGGTGCTGCAGCTGGATTCGGTGTCGGTGGCGGTGCGCGCACACTACGCGCCGGTGTTCAGCCGGCTCGGACCCTATGACCGCGAGGTGCTCGACCGGGCCGCATGGAGCCACACCGCGCGCTCACCGCGGCTGCTGGTCGAATACTGGGCGCACGAAGCCGCGCTGATGGCGGTGGACGACTGGCCGCTGCTGCGCTGGCGGATGCGCGAATACACCCACGGCCGGTGGGGCACCCACATCGTCAAGAAGAACTTGCGGTTGGCCGAGAAGATCCTGGCCGCGGTCCATGAGCTCGGGCCGTCGACGGCCGCGCAGATCGAGGCGCACCTGGGCGCCGAACAGCGCGGCCGCAAAGGCGCGTGGTGGGACCGCAGCGACACCAAATGGGTGACCGAGGCGCTGTTCGCGTCCGGGCAGTTGACGACGGCCACCCGCGTCGGCTTCGCACGGCACTACGACCTCACCGAGCGGGTGCTGCCCGCGGAGGTCGTCGCGCGCCAGGTGGCCGACGACGACGCGGTACGGCAGCTGACGTTGCGCGCCGCGGGTGCGCTGGGGGTGGCCACCGAGACCGATATCCGCGACTACTTCCGGCTCGCGCCGCGCCAGTCCAAGCCCGCGGTGGCGGCGTTGGTGGCCGACGGCGAACTGGAGCCCGTCGAGGTGGAGGGATGGCAGGCGCCCGCGTATCTGCGGGCCGGTCAGAAGGTGCCGCGCCGCGACCGGGGGACGGCGCTGCTGTGCCCGTTCGACCCGCTGATCTTCTTCCGGCCGCGCGTCGAGCGGCTGTTCGACGGGTTTCATTACCGCATCGAGATCTACACGCCCGCCGCCAAGCGCCAGTACGGGTACTACGTGTGGCCGTTTCTGCTCGACGGCATGCTGGTCGGCCGCGTTGATCTGAAGGCCGACCGGGCCAAGGACGCGTTGCACGTCGTGGGCGCGTTCGTCGAGCCGGAGCAGACGCCTTCGCGGGTGGCCGGGCCGCTGGCTGGCGAGCTGCGCGTGATGGCGTCGTGGCTGAACCTGGCGGAGGTCACCGTGGGGACCAGGGGCGAGCTGGCGGTACCGCTCGCCGCGGCCCTGCGGTGAGCCTCAGGCGCAGTCCGCGCAGATGGTCTGGCCGCCGGAGCGCAGCGCGAGCCGGCTCTGGTGTTGCACCAAAAAGCAGCTCGAGCAGGTGAACTCGTCGGCCTGCTTGGGCAGCACCCGCACGGTCAGCTCCTCACCGGAGAGATCGGCGCCGGGCAGATCGATCGAGTCGACGGCGTCGCCGTCGTCGACGTCGAGCACCGCCACGTCGGTCTGCGCGAGCCGCCTGGCGGTGATTTCCTGAACCGACTCGTCGGCGACATCGTCGGTGTCTTTGACGCGGGGTGCGTCGTAATCGGTGGACATGCGTCACACTCCCTTATCGCTCGTGCGAACAGTGCTTGGTTAACACCCGCCGGGATCCGCTTTGTTCCCCGTCCGGAGCGGTCGCAAACCCGCTTCCGGACAACCGCCGCCCGCGCAGGTCAGCGCCGTCGCGTTAGGGTGACCCCGTGGCCGAGACCACGTCGCTACGTGTGCAGCTGATCGCCAGGACGGAGTTCCTGGCGCCCGCCGACGTGCCCTGGAGCACCGACGCCGACGGCGGCCCGGCCCTGGTGGAGTTCGCCGGGCGGGCCTGTTATCAGAGTTGGTCCAAGCCCAACCCGCGCACCGCGACCAACGCCGCCTACGTGCGCCACATCATCGACGTCGGGCACTTCTCGGTGCTCGAGCACGCGTCGGTGTCGTTCTACATCACCGGGATCTCGCGGTCGTGCACCCACGAGCTGACCCGCCATCGGCACTTCTCGTACTCGCAGCTGTCCCAGCGCTACGTGCCCGAGCACGACTCGCAGGTGGTGGTGCCGCCCGGCATGGAGGACGACGCCGAGTTGCAGGAGATCTTCACGCGCGCGGCCGACGCCAGCCGGGCGGCCTATGTGGAGCTGCTGACCAAGCTGGAGGCGAAGTTCGCCGAACATTCGAACGCGGTGCTGCGGCGCAAGCAGGCCCGTCAGGCGGCCCGCTCGGTGCTGCCGAACGCCACCGAGACCCGCATCGTGGTCACTGGGAATTACCGCGCCTGGCGGCATTTCATCGCCGCCCGGGCCAGCGAGCACGCCGACGTCGAAATTCGCCGGCTCGCGGTGGAATGCCTGCGCCAGTTGGTCGATGTCGCACCGCAGGTGTTCGCCGATTTCGAGATCACGAAGCTGGCGGATGGGACGGAGGTGGCGACGTCCCCGCTAGCGACGGAGGCGTAGGCGGAACTGGGCGTAGCTATCGGCCGAACTCTGAGGTCGAGCGAGTATCTTAGTCGCGTGAGCACCAGCGCATTCGACGTCACCGCCCAGGTGGGCACCGTGTTGACCGCGATGGTGACTCCGTTCAAGCCCGACGGTTCCCTCGACACCGGCACCGCGGCGCGGCTGGCCACCCGGCTGGTCGACGCCGGCTGTGACGGGTTGGTGCTGTCCGGCACCACCGGGGAGTCGCCGACGACCACCGACGACGAGAAGGTCACGCTGCTGCGGACCGTGTTGGAGGCGGTCGGTGACCGCGCGCGGATCATCGCCGGCGTGGGCACCTATGACACCGCGCACAGCGTGTGGCTGGCCAAGGCCTGCGCCGCCGAGGGTGCACACGGACTGCTGGTGGTGACGCCGTACTACTCCCGGCCACCGCAGGCCGGTCTGATCGCGCATTTCACCGCGGTCGCCGATGCGACGCCGCTGCCGGTGGTGCTCTACGACATTCCGCCGCGCTCCGTCATCCCGATCACCTGGGACACGCTGCGCGTGCTCGCCGAACATCCCAACATCGTCGCGGTCAAGGACGCCAAGGGCGATCTGCACGGCGGCGGGCAGATGATCGCCGAGACCGGGCTTGCGTACTACTCGGGCGACGACGCGCTGAACCTGCCGTGGCTGGCGATGGGCGCGGTCGGTTTCATCAGCGTGTGGGGTCACGTGGCGGCCAGCCAGCTCCGAGAGATGTTGTCCGCGTTCACCTCTGGGGATATCGCGACCGCGCGCAAGATCAACGTCACGCTCGGGCCGTTGAACGCCGCGCAACATCATCTCGGCGGTGTCACGTTGTCCAAGGCCGGGCTGCGGCTGCAGGGCTTCGACGCGGGCGACCCCCGGTTGCCCCAGATGCCGGCCACACCCGAACAAATCGAGGCGCTGGCCGTCGATATGCGAGCCGCCGCGGTGTTGCGGTAGTGGACGAAGAACTCAAGCCACCAGGGCCGCTGGCCCCAGGCGCACTGCGTGTCACCGCGCTGGGCGGGATCAGCGAAATCGGCCGCAACATGACGGTTTTCGAGCATCTGGGCCGGATGCTGATCGTCGACTGCGGGGTGTTGTTTCCGACCCATGACGAACCGGGCGTCGACCTGATCCTGCCTGACCTGCGCCTGATCGAGAACCGGCTCGACGAGGTCGAGGCGCTGGTGCTCACCCACGCGCACGAAGACCACATCGGCGCGATCCCGTTCCTGCTCAAGATGCGCCCCGACATCCCGGTCGTCGGGTCGAAGTTCACGCTCGCGCTGGTCGCCGAGAAGTGCCGGGAACACCGCATCAAACCGGCGTTCATCGAAGTGGCAGCCGGAGAACGCAGTACCCACGGTGTGTTCGAATGCCAGTACTTCCACGTCAACCATTCGATTCCCGGATGTCTGGCCATCGCGATCCACACCGGCGCGGGCACGGTGCTGCACACCGGCGACATCAAACTCGATCAGCTGCCGCTGGACGACGAGCCGACCGACCTGCCGGGCATGTCGCGGCTCGGCGACGCCGGGGTGGACCTGTTCCTGTGCGATTCGACCAACGCCGAGCTGCCCGGCGTCGGCCCATCGGAAAGCGAGATCGGGCCGAATATGCACCGGCTGATCCGCAGCGCGCAGGGCCGTGTGATCGTGGCGTGTTTCGCCTCCAACGTCGGTCGTGTGCAACAGATCATCGACGCCTCGGTCGCACTCGGTCGTAAGGTGTCGTTCGTCGGCCGGTCGATGGTGCGCAACATGGGCATCGCGCGCGAGCTGGGTTATCTGCGCGTGGACCCGTCGGATGTGCTCGAGATCGGCGCGGCCGAGGAGATGCCGCCGGAACAGGTGGTGCTGATCACCACCGGAACACAGGGCGAGCCGATGTCAGCGCTGTCGCGGATGTCGCGCGGCGAGCACCGCAGCATCACGCTGACTTCGGATGACCTGATCATCATGTCGTCCTCGCAGATACCGGGCAACGAGGAAGCGATCTTCGGGGTGCTGGATGCGCTGGCGAAAATCGGTGCGCGCGTTGTGACGAATCAGCATGTCCGCGTGCATGTTTCCGGTCATGCGTACGCCGGCGAACTGTTGTTCCTCTACAACGGAGTACGGCCGCGCAACGTGATGCCGGTGCACGGCACGTGGCGGATGATGCGCGCGAACGCGGCGCTGGCGACACGCACCGGCGTGGACCCCGATGCGGTCGTGCTGGCGGAAAACGGTGTCAGCGTCGACTTGTTCGGCGGTCGTGCGTCGATCGCGGGCGCGGTGCCGACCGGCAAGATGTTCGTCGACGGCTTGATCACCGGTGACGTCGGCGATGCCACGCTCGGTGAACGGCTCATCCTGTCATCGGGTTTCGTCGCGGTGACGGTGGTGGTGCATCGCGGAACCGGACGTGCGGCCGCACCCGCGCATCTGCACTCGCGCGGGTTCTCCGAAGACCCCAAGGCGCTGGAACCGGTGGCGCGCAGGGTCGACGAGGAACTGGAAGCCCTTGGCGCCGAGAACGTCACCGACGTCACCCGCATCGCCCAGGCGGTGCGCCGCACGGTGGGCAAGTGGGTGGGGGAGACCTACCGGCGTCAGCCGATGATCGTGCCGACCGTCATCGAGGTCTGAGCCCGGCCGGGGTCTCAGCGTTTGTTGACCGATCCGGCGTCCACCGGCAGCGCCACCCCGGTGATGTAGCGTGCCGAATCCGAGACCAGCCATGCCACCGTGTCGGCGATGTCCTCGGCGGTGAGCACCTGTACCGGCAGCGCGTTGCCCATCTCCTGGGGTGTCTTCTCGGCGATCCTGCCCAACCACTGCCGGGTGGCGTCGTTGTTGATCATCGGGGTGTCCACACCGGACGGATGGATCGAGTTGACCCGGATGCTGTGCTGGGCAAGCAGGTTGGCGTAGATCCGCATCAAACCGACGATGCCGTGCTTGGCGGCGACGTAACCGACCGCGCCGGCGTCGTCACTGCCGACACCGATGAGCCCGGCCACCGAACTGGTCAGCACGATCGAACCGCCCCGACCCTGCTGCACCAACGTCGGGATCGCGACCTCGACGGTGTGGTGCACACCGGTGAGGTTGACGTCGATGACGTCGCGCCAGCCGTCGGCGCCGGCCTGCATCGGCGCGATGCCGGCGTTGGCGATCACGATGTCGAGCCCTCCGAGCTCCTCGACCCCGGCCTGCAGCGCGGAGGCCAGCGCGGCCTGATCACGAACGTCGGCCTGGCGGGCCACGATTCGCGCCCCGGCGTCTTCGACGAGCTTGACGGTAGCCGCGAGATCATCGGGGGTGGCCAGCGGGTAGGGCACCGACGCGATCTGCTCGCAGATGTCCACCGCGATGATGTCGGCGCCTTCGGAGGCCAGCTTCACCGCCTCCGCGCGGCCCTGTCCGCGCGCGGCGCCGGTGATGAACGCAACCTTGCCGTCGAGGACACCCATCAGCTGCGGAGCTGGCCCTTGCTCGTATCGCCGGCGACGACCGGTTGCAGCATCTTGATGTCGGGCGCACCGTCCAGGTGCTCGCCGACGGTGCCGAACAGCGTCGCGATCGCGGGTGCGGCGCTGTGCGCCTGCAGCGCGTCGGCATCGGCCCACTGTTCGACGAACACGAACGTGCCGTCGGCCTCGTGCAGCGCATACAGCTCGCAGCCGGGTTCCTGATGCACCGCCTCGACGGCCTTCTTGCAGGCCTCCCGCACGGTGTCGATGGACTCCGGCTTGGCGGTCATGGTTGCGACGACGACGATCGGCATGGGCGATGAGCTCCTCGAGAAGTGCCTGCTGGACGAGTGCACAGCCTACTGCGCGCCGTTTCGGCCACGCCCACCCAGATCGAAATCGGCATACGCAGCGCAAACGTGCTCCGGCTCGGTATGCCGGCTTGGTGTCGAAGCGATACCTTTCTGTGACCAGTGTGGCAGATGTTGTTTCTGAGGCTGTTGCGACTAGGCTGGCAGGTATGGCTAGTAAGACCGTCGCGCGCTCTGGCACCCGTTCGAACAGGTCAAAAGCCGGTTCACGGGGCGGGTCGCGGCCGGCGCCCCGTCGCAGGCCGGCGCCGCGGCGTAACCCGTCACCGGTCGCCGCCGCCGGCGCCACGGTGGGCCGCGGCGTGCGCGCGGGCTGGCTGATGCTCGCCAAGGGCGCGGGGTCGACGGCCCGTTCGGTCGGCCGGGCCCGCGATCTCGAACCGGGACATCGCCGCGACGGCATCGCGCTGGCGCTGCTGGGCATCGCGGTCGTGGTCGTCGCGAGCTCCTGGTTCGACGCGGCCCGACCCGTCGGGGAGTGGATCGACACTTTCCTGCGGGTGCTCATCGGTTCGGCGGTGGTGCTGCTGCCGGTCGTGCTGGTCGCGTTGGCGCTGGTGCTGATGCGCACCGAGCCGGATCCCGATGCGCGGCCCCGCCTGGTGCTGGGTGCGGCGATGATCGCGCTGCCGGCGCTGGGGCTGTGGCATCTGTGGGCCGGTTCGCCCGCCGACCCCGCGGCCCGCCAGCACGCCGCCGGGTTCTTCGGGTTCGCGATCGGCGGCCCGCTCTCCGACGGGCTCACCGCGTGGATCGCGGCGCCGCTGCTGTTCATGGGCGTGATCTTCGGTGTCCTGCTGATCACCGGCACGACGATCCGCGAGGTGCCGTCGACGCTGCAGATGATGTTCTCCACGCGCGGCTACCGCAGCGAGGATGACGAGGACTACGACGACGAGGACGCCGCCGTCGACGCGCAGCCCGAGGACTTTTCCGACGGCTACTACGACGACCCCGCCGGATACGGCGACGACGGGGCACAGGCGTGGCCGAGCGGCACGCCGATGGACAACTATCCGCTCGACGACGAGGCCCCCACCGTTCCGGAGCCGACCGCTCGGCCGCGTAAGAAGAAGCCCGCCAAGAAGCAGGCGATGTCACTGGACCGCGTGGTCGACGGTCCCTACACGCTGCCGCCGCTGGACTTGCTGATCATGGGCGATCCGCCCAAGCTGCGCAGCGCGGCCAACGACCGGATGGTCGACGCCATCAACGAGGTCCTGCAGCAGTTCAAGGTCAACGCCTCGGTCACCGGCTGCACCCGCGGCCCGACCGTCACCCGTTACGAAGTCGAGTTGGGACCGGGCGTCAAGGTCGAGAAAATCACTGCGCTCCACCGCAATATCGCCTATGCGGTGGCCACCGAGAGCGTGCGCATGCTGGCGCCGATCCCCGGCAAGTCGGCGGTGGGAATCGAGGTGCCCAACACCGACCGGGAGATGGTGCGGCTGGCCGACGTGCTGACCGATCCGTCCACCCGCGGCGACCACCACCCGTTGGTGATCGGGCTCGGCAAAGACATTGAGGGCGAATATATTTCGGCGAACCTGGCGAAGATGCCGCACCTGCTGGTGGCCGGCTCGACCGGTTCGGGTAAGTCCAGTTTCGTCAACTCGATGCTGATTTCGCTGCTGGCGCGGGCCACACCGGAAGAGGTCAGGATGATCCTGATCGACCCGAAGATGGTGGAACTCACACCCTACGAAGGCATTCCGCACCTGATCACGCCGATCATCACCCAGCCGAAGAAGGCGGCCGCCGCGCTGGCGTGGCTGGTCGAGGAGATGGAACAGCGCTACCAGGACATGCAGGCGTCGAAGGTGCGCCACATCGACGACTTCAACAAGAAGGTGCGCTCCGGCGAGATCACCACGCCGCTGGGCAGCCAGCGCGAGTACAAGCCGTACCCGTATGTGGTGGCGATCGTCGACGAGCTGGCCGACCTGATGATGACCGCTCCGCGCGACGTCGAAGACGCGATCGTGCGGATCACGCAGAAGGCCCGCGCGGCCGGAATCCACCTCGTACTGGCCACCCAGCGGCCCTCGGTCGACGTGGTCACCGGCCTGATCAAGACCAACGTGCCGTCCCGGCTGGCGTTCGCGACGTCATCGTTGACCGACAGCCGCGTGATCCTCGACCAGCAGGGCGCGGAGAAGTTGATCGGCATGGGCGACGGGCTGTTTTTGCCGATGGGCGCCAACAAGCCGATCCGGTTGCAGGGCGCGTTCATCACCGACGAGGAGATTCACGCCGTCGTCGAAGCCACCAAGGCCCAGGCGGAGCCCGAATACACCGAGGGCGTCACCACCGCGAAGACCACCAGCGAACGCACCGACGTCGACCCCGACATCGGCGACGACATGGACGTCTTCCTGCAGGCCGTCGAGCTGGTGGTGTCGAGTCAGTTCGGCTCGACGTCGATGTTGCAGCGCAAGCTGCGGGTCGGCTTCGCCAAGGCCGGCCGGTTGATGGATCTGATGGAGACCCGCAACATCGTCGGCCCCAGCGAAGGCTCCAAGGCGCGCGAGGTGCTGGTCAAGCCCGACGAGTTGGCCGCCACGCTGGCGTCGATCCGCGGGGTGGATGCCGGCGGCGACGAGGACGCCGACGACGAGTAAATCTTGCGACTTGTGCACCCGAATCCGCGGCTATCGCGGGAGATCGTGCACAAATCGCTACAGCGTGAGGAGCATGCGGGTGTTGCCCAGGATGTTGGGCTTGACATAGGACAGGTCGAGGAACTCCGCGACACCGGTGTCATAGGAGCGGCACATCTCTTCGTAGACCTCCGCGGTCACCGGTGTGCCGTCGATCTCGGTGAACCCGTGCTTGCTGAAGAACTCCACCTCGAAGGTGAGCACGAAAATGCGCTGCAGCCGCAGTTCCCTGGCCACCACCAGCAGTTGATCGACGATCGCGTGGCCGATGCCGCGGCTTCTGACCTTGGGATGCACCGCCACGGTGCGGACCTCGCCGAGGTCGGACCACAGCACGTGCAGCGCACCGCAGCCGATCAGCTCGCCCTCCAACTCGGCCACCCAGAACTCCTGGACCGCCTCGTACAGCGTCACCAGGTTCTTCTCCAGCAGGATCTTGCCGGCGTAGATGTCCACCAACGCTTTTATCGCGGGCACGTCCGAGGTCCGGGCCCGCCGCACGACGACCCGATCGGAATCTGCGCTCACACGTGGAGAGTATCGGTTTGAGCAACCGATATTCTGTGGCGGTGCCGGGCCAACCTCATACTGATCCGCTGGTTCCGCGCGCCCGGGTGGCCAACATCGCCAACGTGCTCACCGGCGTGCGGATGGCGTTGGTTCCGGTGTTCCTGGCGTTTCTGTTCGTCGGCGACGGACATGAAACCTTCTGGCGGATAGCCGCATTCGTGGTGTTCGCGGTCGCGGTCATCACCGACCGGTTCGACGGCGCGTTGGCGCGCAGCTACGGCATGGTCACCGAGTTCGGCACGCTCGCCGATCCGATCGCCGACAAGGCGCTGATCGGCGCAGCGCTGATCGGGCTATCGGTCCTCGGCGATCTGCCGTGGTGGATCACCGTGGTGATCCTGTCCCGTGAGATCGGGATCACCGTGTTGCGCTTCGCGGTGCTGCGCCACGGCGTGATCCCCGCCAGCCGCGGCGGCAAGCTCAAGACGCTGGTGCAGGCCGTGGCGATCGGGCTGTTCATCCTGCCGCTTTCGGGCACCTGGCTGGCCGGCGCGTGGGTGGTGATGTGGGCCGCGATCCTGTTGACCGTGCTCACCGGCATCGATTACGTCATCTCCGCGGCCAGGGATTCGCGGGCCCGGCCCTGACCGGCTTCCGCAGCTGATCTGCGGGATCGGGAACCATCCCCGCGGTGCGCAGCGTTGCCTAGTAGGAACCCCTCGACTCGAGTTGGTAAGGAGAGCACGATGACGGCATTGCTGCGCGAGGTGATCGGCGACGTGCTGCGTCGTGCCCGCATCGAGCAGGGGCGCACGTTGCGCGAAGTGTCCGACTCCGCGCGCGTCAGCCTCGGCTATCTGTCCGAGGTGGAGCGGGGCCGCAAGGAAGCCTCCAGTGAACTGCTCAGCGCCATCTGCGGCGCGCTGGACATCCCGTTGTCTCGGGTGCTGTCCAACGCCGGCGAAGACATGGCGCGCGAAGAGCACGCCGCGTTCACCGGTGCCGGCGCGGCCAACATCGACGCCAGCACCAAAGTCGTCATTCCTCAGGTCGTGTCGATGGCGGTGGCCTGAGCGGATTGCGCCACCTGACCGGGTGTGGCGATCGGTGCCGAACCGATAGATTGGGCAGCACGGTGACCCGGGGCGCCGGCGAGTCCGAGACAACCCCAGACACGAAGGCGGAATGATTAATGGCCAATCCGTTCGTCAAGGCGTGGCGCTACCTGATGGCGCTGTTTTCCTCCAAGGTCGATGAGTACGCCGATCCGAAGGTCCAGATCCAGCAGGCCATCGAGGACGCGCAGCGCCAGCACCAGGCGCTCACCCAGCAGGCCGCCCAGGTCATCGGCAATCAACGCCAGCTGGAGATGCGGCTCAACCGCCAGCTCGCCGACATCGAGAAGCTGCAGGTGAACGTCCGTCAGGCGCTGACCCTGGCCGACCAGGCCACCGCGGCCGGTGACGCCGCCAAGGCCACCGAGTACAACAACGCCGCCGAGGCATTCGCCGCGCAGCTGGTGACCGCCGAACAAAGCGTCGAAGACCTCAAGGGCCTGCACGACCAGGCGCTGCAAGCAGCCGGTCAGGCCAAGAAGGCCGTCGAGCAGAACGCGATGATGCTGCAGCAGAAGATCGGTGAACGCACCAAGCTGCTGTCGCAGCTCGAGCAGGCCAAGATGCAGGAGCAGGTCAGCGCGTCGCTGCAGTCGATGAGCGAGCTCGCCGCGCCGGGCGCCACCCCGAGCCTCGACGAGGTGCGGCAGAAGATCGAACGGCGCTATGCCAACGCCATGGGGTCAGCAGAGCTGGCCCAGAACTCGGTGCAGGGCCGGATGCTGGAGGTGCAGCAGGCCAGCGTGCAGATGGCCGGCCATTCCCGGCTCGAGCAGATCCGGGCCTCGATGCGCGGTGAGCAGCTGCCGGCCGGCGGCACCGCGACCCCCGCGCCGGCCAAGCCGGCCGCCGACCAGCAGGCGACACCGGAAAACCCGTTGTCACAATAGTTTTCGTAGGAAGCACAGTGAACCCGCGCACAAGTCGACCAGAGGCCTGGCGATCGTTGCTGCAGCGCGGGGTCGACACCGCCGCCGAGTGGTCCGACGTGCTGGCCGAGAAGCTCAACGCCGCATCCGATCCGCGCGCCAAGCTGTTGCGCAAGCGGCGTTGGGCGCTACGCCTGGCGCTGTTCTTCACGGTGTCGACGGTGCTGTGGGTCGGGGTCACCGCGCTGTTGGCGTCGTGGAGCACGCCGGCGTGGGCCTTGTTCATCCCGGTGCCGATCGCCGCCGGGGCGGCGTTTCTGGCCACCCTGGCCTTCCTGCGGTATCGCTGGCTGCGACGTGAGCCGTTGCCGCCGCAGCGCTCCCGCGCGGCCCGGCGGCTGCCGCCGTGGGGCTCGGCGGCGCGGCAGCCGATGGCCGCGCTGGCCACCTCCGAGCGGGGACTGTTCTCGCTGCTGAGCGTCATGGAGCGCGGCCGGATGTTGCCGCCCGACGAACTGCGTGAGCTGAGCACCGCGGCCAATCAGACCGCCGCGACGATGGCGGCGACCGCCACCGAGGTGGTCTCGATGGAGCGCGCCGTCAGAGCGGCGCCGCAGTCTCGGGTGCACCTGGCACCCACGATCGCCGCGTTCACCGCCCAGCTGCACCAAGGCGCGCGGCAGTACAACGAAATGGTCGACGCGGCAGCGCAATTGGTCTCCGCGGTCAACGCCGGGCCGATGTCGCGCTCGCCGATGTCACAACAGCGCTACCGCGACCAACTGTCCAACGCCACCGACCGGCTGTCCGGCTGGGCGCAGGCGTTCGACGAGCTGGGTCAACTGCGCGGCGCGTAAGCCACTCAGATGTCGTGTGAACTCGGCGGGCCCGAGCGCGGACCGTAGCGTTCGACGTACGCCTGGTGCACGTGCGCCTTCTTACGGCGCGAGATCTCGTCGACCAGGCCGGGGTCAAGGCCGTGCTTGGCCAGCATGTGGCGGCGCCACACCTTGTTGAGGGCATGCGAGAAGTAGACGAACGGGATCAGGATCGGCAGCGTCATCGACAGGTGGACGACCAACGTCGTCGGGATCAACCAGAACGGCGCCATCACCAAGAACGCGGGAATGAAGACGCGGATCATCATCCTGCGCGTCGCGCCTTCGCCGGCCAGGTCGTTGCGCACCCAGTCGAGCATCGAGTCGGGCAGGCGACGACCGTAGCTGTACCCGATGTACTCCCACAAGTTGGGTCGGGTGCGGGGTTTCTCGGTAGTCATATCGACTACCTATGCTACCGACTCGTGCTCACATCCTCGGACGCAGCGAGGGAAACACTGTCGCGATCAGACCCCGCACCGTGCCCTTGAGGAAGTCGAGCGTGTCGAAGTAATCGCGCCACAACGTGATGCGTCCGCCGTGCACCTCGAACGTGCCGCACACCCAGAACTGGATCCGCAGCGGGCCGAACACCAACGCGTCGGTGCGCTCGGTCAGCACCGCGTTGCCTTCGGCGGCGATGCGGTGGATCTTCACCTCGAAGCCGAGGCGGCCCTGACCTCGCCGCATCAGGTCCACGATCCGTTGCCGCCCGCGGATGGTGGGTAACCCGACGTTCTGCCACTCGATGCCGTCGGCGAGCGATCTGTCGACGGTGTCGAAGTCCTCGTCCTGCAGCGCGTACAGGAAGGTCTCCACCGTGCGCACGTTGTCGAGGTCAGGTCTCGCTGCGGCAGCCTGGTCCGTCATGGCAGCCAGCCTAATGCGCTGACCCTGTGGCAGGGTAGGCAAAATGCGCGTCGCGGTGGTTGCCGGACCCGATCCCGGGCACGCGTTTCCAGCGATCGCGTTGTGCCTTCGCTTTCTGGACGCCGGCGACTTCCCAACGCTGTTGACCGGGACCCGATGGCTCGACACGGCCCGACGGGCAGGAATCGACGCCGACGAGCTCGAGGGTCTGGACCCGACCGAGGACGACGACGACGCCGATGCGGGCGCCAAGATCCACCAGCGGGCGGCCCGGATGGCGGTGCTCAACAGGGACCGCATCGGCGCGCTGAATCCCGATCTGGTGGTGTCGGATTCGATCACCGCCAGCGGCGGGCTGGCCGCCGAACTGCTGGGTCTGCCGTGGATCGAATTGAACACCCACCCGCTGTACCTGCCGTCGAAGGGGCTGCCCCCGGTCGGCAGCGGGCTGGCAGTCGGCACGGGTCTGCGGGGCCGGCTGCGCGATGCGACGCTGCGTGCGCTGAGCGCGCGATCGTGGCGGGCCGGACTGCGGCAGCGCTCGGCGGCCCGGGTCGGAATCGGGCTGCCCGCACCGGATCCGGGCCCGCTGCGCCGGCTGATCGCGACGCTGCCCGCGCTGGAGGTGCCCCGCCCGGACTGGCCGGCCGAGGCGGTGGTGGTGGGACCGCTGCACTTCGAGCCGACGTCTTCGGTGCTGCCGGTGCCGCCCGGTTCGGGCCCGGTGGTGATGGTCGCCCCGTCGACGGCGACGACGGGGGCCCGCGGGCTGGCCGAAGTGGCGCTTGAGGCGTTGACGCCGGGGCAGACGCTGCCCGACGGTGCCCGGCTGGCGGTGTCGCAGCTGACCGGCCCCGACGTGCCGGTGCCGTCGTGGGCGGTCGTCGGCCTGGGCCGCCAAGATGACCTGCTGACCCACGCCGACGTGGTGGTGTGCGGCGGCGGGCACGGCATGGTGTCCAAGGCGTTGCTGGCCGGGGTGCCGCTGGTGCTGGTGCCCGGCGGGGGTGATCAATGGGAGATCGCCAATCGCGTTGTGCGACAAGGCAGTGGACAGCTGGTGCGGCCGTTGACCACGGAGGCGCTGGCGGCGGCCGTCGGTGAGGTGGTGTCGTCACCGCGCTACCGCGACGCCGCGCGCAGGGCCGGCGCTTCGGTGGCCGGCGTCGAGGATCCGGTACGTGTGTGCCATAACGCGCTCACGTAAGTTTGAGTGGTGCGCTTGACCGAATTCCACGAGCTCGTCGAGGGACAGTTCGGCCCCGTCCGCGGTGCGTCGATCATCGTCGACCATGTGCTGAGCGGGTTGGGTGGTCGTACCGCGACGCAGGCCATCGAGGACGGGGTCGACCCGCGCGACGTCTGGCGCGCGCTGTGCGCGGACTTCGACGTCCCGCGCGACCAGTGGTGACCTGCCCCGCCTCTCCCCACCTCCCACCTCCCGCCGCGAGCAGCCGCAGAAGGCCCCTTTCGCGGCGGGTTTTGGGGCCCTCTGTGTCTGCTCGCCGGGAAATGTGGGGCACGGCGTGTCACGCTTGAATCGAACAGGTGTTCGTCTATTGTGGGCGGTGTTCGACGGCTAGATGCTGGTCAGGCCGACTTGTCGGTGGCCGCCTCTAACGTCATGGCAACTGATCGAAACCGATCATCGAACACCCGACAAGGATGGAGACCCACCCATGACGCAGGCACCTGACCGCGAGAAAGCCCTAGAGCTGGCCCTCGCGCAGATTGAGAAGAGTCACGGTAAAGGCTCCGTGATGCGGCTCGGCGACGAGGTTCGCCAGCCGATCTCCGTCATCCCCACCGGCTCGATCGCCCTGGACGTGGCGCTCGGCATCGGTGGGCTGCCGCGGGGGCGGATCATCGAGATCTACGGCCCGGAGTCCTCGGGTAAGACCACGGTCGCGCTGCACGCGGTCGCCAATGCCCAGGCCGCCGGCGGCATCGCGGCGTTCATCGATGCCGAGCACGCCCTGGATCCGGAGTACGCCAAGAAGCTCGGTGTGGATACCGACTCGCTGCTGGTGTCCCAGCCGGACACCGGTGAGCAGGCGCTGGAGATCGCCGACATGCTGATCCGGTCTGGCGCGCTGGACATCCTGGTCATCGACTCGGTGGCGGCGCTGGTTCCGCGCGCTGAGATCGAGGGCGAAATGGGGGACAGCCACGTCGGTCTGCAGGCCCGGCTGATGAGCCAGGCGCTGCGGAAGATAACCGGTGCACTGAGCAATTCGGGTACCACCGCGATCTTCATCAACCAGCTCCGCGAGAAAATCGGGGTCTTCTTCGGGTCTCCTGAAACGACGACGGGCGGAAAGGCCCTGAAGTTCTACTCCTCAGTTCGCTTGGATGTCAGGCGAATCGAGACCCTCAAAGACGGGACCGACGCGGTCGGTAACCGCACCCGCGTGAAGATCGTGAAGAACAAGGTTTCGCCCCCCTTCAAGCAGGCCGAGTTCGACATCCTCTACGGCAAGGGCATCAGCAAGGAAGGCTCGCTCATCGACATGGGGGTGGAGCAGGGCTTCATCCGCAAGTCCGGCTCCTGGTTCACCTATGAGGGTGAGCAACTGGGCCAGGGCAAGGAGAACGCCCGCAACTTCCTGGTGGAAAACGTCGACGTGGCCAACGAGATCGAGAAGAAGATCAAGGAAAAACTCGGCATCGGCGCCGTGATGACCGATGACTCGGCCGACGACCTCAGCGATGACGTCCTGCCCGCCCCAGTCGACTTCTGAGGCCTCCCGCGAGGAGCAGGCGCACAACGTATGTCTGCGCCTGCTCACCGTGCGGGCCCGCACCCGCGCCGAACTGGCGGGGCAGCTGACCAAACGCGGCTACCCCGACGATGTCAGTGCCCGGGTACTGGATCGGCTCACCCACGTCGGTCTGATCGACGACGCCGACTTCGCCGAACAGTGGGTCCGTTCACGGCGGCAGAACGCCGGAAAGGGCAAGCGCGCGTTGGCCGCCGAACTGCGGAACAAAGGCGTGGACAACGAGCTGATCACTGCCGCGTTGGCCGACATCGACGCCGGGTCGGAACGCACCCGCGCCGAGGAGCTGGTTCGGGCGAAGCTGCGCCGCGAACGGCTCGACGACGGCGATGACGTCAAGGTGACCCGCAGGCTGGTCGGCATGTTGGCCCGCCGCGGCTATCACCAGACGATGGCGCTCGACGTCGTCAACGTCGAGTTGGCCGCCGAACGCGAACGCCGCCGGGTCTAGCATTTCGGCATGCAGCTCTCGGTGAAGCTGGCGCCCACGTTCGACTACGCCACGCTCGAGCAGTTCTGGCGTGCCGCAGACGCGCTCGGGTTTCCGGCGGTGTGGAACTACGACCACTTCTACGGTCTGGTCGACCATCCCGACCCCACACTGGAAGGCTGGACGACGCTGGCGGCGATGGCTGTGCTGGTCCGGCGTGCCCGGGTAGGTTGTCTGGTCAGTGGCGTGACGTATCGTCATCCGGCGGTGCTGGCCAAGATGGCGGTGACCGTCGACCACATCTGCGGTGGGCGAATGGATTTCGGTCTCGGGGCGGGATGGCACGAGGGTGAACACCGCGGCTACGGGATCGACTTTCCGTCCCCGGGGGAGCGGGTGGCGATGCTGGACGAAGCGCTTACCGTCATTCGACGGTTGTGGACCGAGGAATCGGTCACCTTCGCCGGCCGCTTCTTCACGCTCACCGACGCGCTGTGTGAACCGAAACCCGTACAGCGGCCCGGCCCGCCGATCATCGTCGGCGCGGCACAGCCGAAGATGATGCGGGTGGCCGCGCGCCATGCCGACGAATGGAACATGCCGTCGACCTCCGCGCAGGAATGGGCCACGGCCAGCGGTCATCTCGACGAGGCATGCGCCGAACTAGGGCGTGACCCGTCGTCGATCCGGCGTGGTGCGCAGTTGTTCTTGCATCCGGACCGTCCTGATCAGGTCGACGCTCAACTGGACAGCATCGCCGAATACACCCGGGCCGGCTGCCAGCATGTTGTGTTGTCGTTCTATCAGCCGCCGGGAGACGCGTTGTTGCGTCGCTGCGCCGAGCTGCTGTAGCTGGTCGGCCTAACCGATCTTCGCGCCCGGCGCGCCTTCCTCCTCGACGGCCTCGGCCTCCATCGGCGCCGGCCCACGCCGCGAGCGTCGCATCCGGGCCTCCACCCGAGTCGCCAACCACGACAGCGCGAAGTTGACGCTGATCATCAACACCGCCACGACCATCAGCGCGGGAATGTAGTTGCCGTACGCCGCGCCGACCTGGGTGCCCTGGCGCACCAGCTCCACGAACGTGATCACGAAGCCGATCGAGGAGTCCTTGAGCACCACCACCAGCTGCGAGATCAACACCGGCAACATCGACGTGATCGCCTGCGGCAACAGCACTGAGCGCATCGTCTGACCCCAGCTGAGCCCGAGCGCCCACGCGGCCTCCGTCTGCCCGCGTGGCAGCGCGGCGACGCCGGCGCGCACGATCTCGGCGATCACCGCGGCGTTGTACAGCGTCAGCCCGGTGATCACACCCGCCAACGCCAGATGCTCGCCGGGGAACACGCCGTAGAGCGCATACAAGAAGTACGCGAAGATCATCATGATCAGCACCGGCACCGCGCGGAAGAACTCCACGACCACCGAGCACACCCAGCGCAGCGCAAGCACCTGCGACAACCGGCCCACGCCGAGCACCAGCCCGAGCAGCAGCGCGAGCACGATCGAAACCCCGGCAGCGGTCAGCGTTCCTTCCACACCGGGCATGATGTAGGTCGTCCACAAGTTCGCCGTCAGGAACGGCTCCCACTTCTCAGCGGTCAGCTGCCCTTTGGCTTGCAGCCGCGAGTACACCACCCACAGCGCCAACAGGGCCAGTACCACGGTGATCACCGTGACGATGTGGTTGCGGATCCGCGCCCGCGGGCCGGGCGCGTCGAACAGTACCGAACCACTCACCGCGCCACCGCCATTCGCTTACCCAACCACCCGAACAGCAGCCCCAACGGCAACGTCAAGATGATGAACCCGACGGCGAAGATGGTGCCGATGACCAGCAGCGCGGCCTCGTTCTCGATCATCTCCTTCATCAGCAGCGCCGCCTCCGCGACACCGATCGCCGACGCGATGGTGGTGTTCTTGGTCAACGCGATCAACACCGAACCCAACGGGATGATCACCGCGCGAAACGCCTGGGGTAGCAGGATGATCCGCAGATTCTGGCCGAAGGACAGGCCGAGCGAGCGGGCCGCCTCGGCCTGGCCCAGCGGCACGGTGTTGACCCCCGACCGCAATGTCTCACAAACGAAAGATGCCGTGTAGACCGTCAACCCGAGCACCGCGAGCCGAAAGTTGCTGTCCTCGATCGACGTCAGCGAATCGGGGTCCACCAGCGTGATGCCCAGCGTCTGAGCGAGCCCGAACGAACAGAACAAGATGATCAGCGTCAGCGGGGTGTTGCGCACCACGTTGACGTAGGCCGCACCGAGCCAGTTGAGCACCGGCACCGGCGCCAACCGCATCGCGGCCAGCACCGTGCCGAGCACCAGCGCCCCGACGGCGGAGTAGACCGTCAGCTGGATCGTGGTCCAGAACGCCTCGAAGATCTGGGCCTGGTACCTGGTGAAGATCTCCACGTGCGGCGGTCGAGCCCTAGGTCTGGTCGATCGTCGGCGGGGTGGGCGCCGGCAGTCCCGACGCGCCAAGGTTGTTGTCCCAGGCCGCCTTCCACGCGCCGCTCTCGAACATCTTCACGAGCGCGTCGTTGATCTTCGTCTGCAGTTCGGTGTCGCCCTTCTTCAGACCGACGCCGTAACGCTCCTCGGAGAACGTGCCTCCGACGATCTTGAACGTGCCGGGGCTCTGGGCGGCGTAGCCGGCCAGGATCACCTCGTCGGTGGTCACCGCGTCGACCGCGCCGTTCTTGAGCGCCTCGACGCACGCCGAGTAGGTGTCGTACTGCTGCAACTGCACGCCGGGATACTGGTCCTTGATGCGTTGCGCCGGTGTCGAACCCGTCACCGAGCACAGCTTCTTGTTGTTCTCCAGCGACTCCGCGCCGACAATATCGGTGTTGTCGGCGCGGACCAGCAGGCTCTGTCCCGTGATCAGATACGGCCCCGCGAACGACACCCGCTCCTTGCGGGAGTCGGTGATCGAATACGTCGCGACGATGTAGTCGACCTGCCCATTGGCGATCAGCGTCTCGCGTTGCGCGGACGGCGCTTCCTTCCACACGATCTGGTCTTCGGTGTACCCGAGCTGCTCGGCCACGTATCTGGCCACGTCCACGTCGAACCCGGTCATCGTGCCGTCGGGGTTCTTCAGGCCGAGACCGGGCTGGTCGAACTTCGTTCCGATGACGACGTTGTCACCATCCCCACCTCCGCCGCAGGCCGCCAGCGGTAACGCCACGGCGAGCGCGAGGGCGGCGACTATGCGCCTCGGAATGGATCGCATGGGTAGTTCCTTTCCACTAGTGGTGCAGGATCTTGCCGAGAAAATCTTTGGCCCGGTCGGTGGTGGGGTTGGTGAAAAACTCTGACGGCGGGGCCGCTTCGACGATGGCCCCGTCGCACATGAATACCACCCTGTCGGCCGCGCTCTTGGCGAACCCCATCTCGTGGGTGACCACCAGCATCGTCATGCCGTCGGCGGCCAGCGACGTCATCACGTTGAGCACCTCGGTGATCATTTCGGGGTCCAACGCGCTGGTCGGCTCGTCGAAGAGCATGACTTTCGGGTTCATCGCCAACGAGCGTGCGATCGCCACCCGCTGTTGCTGGCCACCGGAGAGCTGAGCCGGATACTTGTCGGCCTGGTTGGCCACCCCGACACGTTCGAGCAGCGACATCGCCTTCTCGCGCGCGGCATCCTTGGACGCCTTGCGCACCTTGCGCGGCGCCAGCGTCACGTTCTCCAGGATCGTCTTGTGCGCGAACAGATTGAACGACTGAAAGACCATGCCGACATCGGAGCGCAGCTGCGCGAGCTTGCGGCCCTCCTCCGGAAGCACCTCACCGTCGATCGCGATGGTTCCCGAATCGATCGACTCCAACCGGTTGATGGTGCGACACAACGTCGACTTGCCCGAACCCGACGGGCCGAGTACGACGATCACCTGGCCGCGCGCGACCTCGAGGTCGATATCCCTGAGCACATGCAGATCGCCGAAGTACTTGTTGACGGCCTGCATCGAGATCATCGGTACGTCGGATCGGGCCGGATCGACGTCTTTGACCTCCGACCCGGTGGTTTCCATGGGTGCAGACCTTACCGAGGGAAGGCCCAGCATGCCCGGAAGTCGTTAATCCGCCCATGTCGCCAAATCGGCCGGTCCGTACCATGGGGCCGTGACTTCGGTGGTAACGCAACAGGCGCAGGCAACCGCGTCGACGCGCACGCGCACGTCGACCGGCGGCCGCGACGTGCGCACGTACCAGGTCCGCACCTACGGCTGCCAGATGAACGTGCACGACTCCGAGCGGCTGGCCGGGCTGCTGGAAGCCGCGGGCTACCGCAAGGCCGGCGACGGTGAGGACGCCGACGTCGTGGTGTTCAACACCTGTGCGGTGCGTGAAAACGCCGACAACAAGCTGTACGGAAACCTCAGCCACCTGGCCCCGCGCAAACAGGCCGACCCGAACATGCAGATCGCTGTCGGGGGCTGTCTGGCGCAGAAGGACCGCGACTCGGTGCTGCGACGTGCGCCGTGGGTCGACGTGGTGTTCGGCACTCACAACATCGGGTCGCTGCCCGTGCTGCTCGACCGCGCCCGCCACAACAGGGCCGCGCAGGTCGAAATCGTGGATGCGTTGCAGGAATTCCCGTCCGCGCTGCCCGCTGCCCGCGAATCCGCCTACGCGGCATGGGTGTCGATCAGCGTCGGCTGCAACAACACGTGCACGTTCTGCATCGTGCCCGCGCTGCGCGGTAAGGAAGTCGACCGCAGACCCGGCGACGTGCTCGCCGAGGTGCAGTCGCTGGTGGACCAGGGTGTGCTGGAGGTGACGCTGCTCGGGCAGAACGTCAATGCCTATGGTGTGTCGTTCGTCGACCCGGAACAACCGCGTGACCGTGGCGCATTCGCCAAGTTGCTGCGTGCCTGCGGTCGCATCGAGGGCCTGGAACGGGTGCGGTTCACCTCACCGCACCCCGCCGAGTTCACCGATGACGTCATCGAGGCGATGGCAGAGACCGCCAATGTGTGCCCCACCCTGCACATGCCGCTGCAGTCCGGTTCCGACCGCGTGCTGCGCGCGATGCGCCGGTCCTACCGCGCCGAGCGTTACCTGGGCATCATCGACCGGGTCCGCGCGGCCATCCCGCACGCCGCGATCACCACCGACCTGATCGTGGGCTTCCCCGGCGAAACCGAGGAGGACTTCCAGGCCACGCTCGACGTGGTAGCGCAGGCCAGGTTCGCCAGCGCCTTCACATTCCAATACTCCAAACGGCCCGGCACACCCGCGGCGCAGTTCGACGATCAGATTCCCAAAGCCGTTGTCAGCGAACGCTATCAGCGGCTGATCGACCTTCAGGAGAAGATTTCGCTCGAGGAGAATCAGGCGCAGGTCGGCCGCACCGTGGAACTGCTGGTCGCCACCGGGGAGGGGCGCAAGGACGCCAGCACCGCCCGGATGTCGGGCCGCGCCCGCGACGGCCGGTTGGTGCACTTCGACCCGTCCGGCCGCGAGATCCGCCCCGGTGACGTGGTGACCACGACGGTCACCGGCGCCGCGCCCCACCATCTGATCGCCGATGCGCCGCTCCGTACCCATCGGCGCACCAGGGCGGGCGATGCCCACGCCGCCGGGCAACGGCCCCGCACCGGCGTCGGCCTCGGGATGCCGCGGGTCGGCGCGCCGGCGCCGGCCGAAACGTCAACCGGGTGCGGCCGATGAGCACCCCCGACAACGGCAATTTCGACCAGTTCAAGGAAGAGATCGAAGCCGCCGAACGCCGTATCGCCGGCGAAATCGACCCCGGGCCAAGGGCTTTGGTGATCGCCGTCGGCGTGTTCGTGTTGTTGGTGTCGTTCTTGTTGCCGCACACCGGCGGCGCCAACGGCTGGGATGTTCTCGCCAACAGTGAGGACGCCACCGGCGCAGCCGTGTCGCTGCCGTCGCGGTTGTTCATCTGGCTGGCGCTGGTGTTCACGGTCGGCTTTTCGATGCTGGCGCTGTTGACGCGGCGCTGGGCGCTGGCCTGGGTTGCGTTGGCGGGTTCCTCGGTGACGTGCGTGCTGGGCCTGCTGGCGGTCTGGTCGCGGCAGACGGCGGCCGAACCGTATCCGGGGCCGGGCATCGGGCTGATCCTGGCGTGGCTCACCGTGATCGTGGTGACCTACCACTGGGCGCGCGCCGTGTGGGCGCGCACCGCTGTGCAACTCGCCGCCGAGGAGGCGCGCCGCCGCGAGGCCGCCGAACGGCAGCAGAAGGGCCTGTTGGAGCGGTTCGACGACGACCCCGACGACCCCGACAAACCCGGCCGCTAGCGTTCCGCCTGAGTTGGGCACGCCTCGATCGGAACGTTCATCGTCACGTCGCCTTGTCGTTCGAAGCGGAACGTGACATCCACCGAAGTGCCGGGTCGCGCGGATTCGCGCAGTCCCTCGATCCGCACCGACGGCGGTTCGTCGACGCCGCCACCGCGACCGACATCTTCGGTCGGTTGACCGGCGGCGATCGACGTGCGGGGCGGAATCTCCAGCGTTGCGTTCGGGGCGATGCGGAAGGCCTCGGCCGCGTCGGATTCGATGCCCAGCAGCCGTTCGGGTTCGGTGGCGCGATTGTTGGTCGCGGTGAACGTCAACGCCGCCGCGTCGCCCACTTGTATCTCGCACGATCCGGGTACGAAACGCGGCACGATGTAAGCGTTGACGACCGACGTCTGCTCGGTTTGCGAGTTGGCGCCGCGATTGGACGAATCGAACTCCGAGTCGCCTCCGCATCCGACCGCCAGCAGCGCCAACACCGCCCCAGCCGCCGCACCGCGGTGGCGTATGAAAGCGAGTCGTTGCATCTTGCGGTAGTTCCCCGCCGCCGCGGCTTTACACGTCGTCCAGCGCCGACGGGACGAAATGTCTATGAACGCCCGCCGCGCCCGGTAAATTGCCGCATGTGAAACGCATCGGTGTCGCTGCAGGATTCGCAACTGTGCTCATCGCCGCATCGGGATGTTCCGGTCAGGCTGGTCAACCGTCGGAGGCGTCACCGCCTGCGAGCCCCACCACCACGGCCGCACCGGCCAACGCGCCGAACGCGACATCCGACGTCGGCGCCGGCTTCGCCGATCTGGTCGAACGCGTCGGCCCCAGCGTGGTGACCGTTCAGCGTGAGGGCGGCGCAGGCAGTGGGGTGGTGCTGCGGTCCGACATCGTGGTGACGAACGCGCATGTGGTCGGTGAATCCCGCAGCGTGACAGTGCTTTTCGCCGACGGCGAGAGCTCGCCCGGTCAGGTGGTCGGCACCGACACGGTGACCGATCTGGCGGTGGTGCGCACCGAGCGCAAAGACCTTCCGGTGCCCGAGTTCCGCACGGATCTGCCGCGCGCCGGCGAGATCGCGGTGGCCATCGGCAGCCCGCTGGGGTTCCAGAACTCGGTCACCGCCGGCGTCATCTCCGGTCTGCACCGCGACATCCCCGGCTCGGCGGCGCAGAGCCAGTCGTTGGTCGACCTGATCCAGACCGACGCGTCGATCTCGCCCGGCAACTCCGGCGGGGCGCTGCTGGACGCCGACGGTCGTGTCGTCGGCATCAACGAGGCCTACATCCCACCCGCGGTGGGAGCGGTGTCGCTGGGGTTCGCGATCCCGGCGGGCACCGTGCTCGACGTCACCGACCAACTGCTCACCGAAGGCCGGGCCACCCACCCCTACCTGGGCATCTCCACCGGGCAGGTGACCGCCGCGATCAAGCGCAGGCTCGGCGTCGACGCCGAACAGGGAGCGCTGGTCGTCGGCGTCGATCCCGGCGCGCCCGCCGCGGCCGCCGGGTTACGCCCGGGTGACGTGATCGTCGAGTTCGGCGGCGAGCCGGTCGACACCGTGGAGGATCTGCTGAGCGCGCTGCGCCAGACCCAACCGGGCGCCCAGGAGCAGGTGGTGTTCGTGCGCGGCCGCGACCGTCAGCAGACGACCGTGACGATCGGCTCCCGCACCGGCTGACCGCGGGCGCTAGCGTCCCTTGCTCAGCGCCTCGGCGGCCGCATCGGCCCACTGGCGCCACTGCGCGGCGTTCGCGCGCGCCTCGGCGGCGTCCTTCTGCCGCCCCGCTGCGGCTGCCTTTTCCGCTTGCTGCTCGAATTGCTCTGCGCGAACCCGGAATTGGTCGGCGCGGGCCTGCGCTTCTGGATCCACGCCGCGCGTGGGCGCATCGCGGACCTTCTTCTCCACGGCGCGCAGTCGACGCTCCAGCTCGGCCGCGCGCTCACGCGGCACCTTGCCGATCGCCTCCCACTTGTCGCCGATCACGCGCAACGCGGCCCGGGCCGCCTCCAGGTCGGAGGTGTCGAGCTTCTCCGCCTCGGCCAGCAGCGCCTCCTTGGCTTTGGCGTTGGCGCGGAATTCGGCGTCGCGCTCGGCGGTGGCGGCGTTGCGGGCGGCGAAGAAGACGTCCTGAGCTGCCTTGAACCGCTGCCACAGCGCGTCGTCGACTTCCTTGGCCGCCCGGCCCGCGGCCTTCCACTCGGCCAGCAATTCGCGGAACGCGGCGCTGGTGGGGCCCCACTCCGTGGAGCCCGACAGCGCCTCGGCGCGTTCGCACAACGCTTCTTTGGCTTGGCGAGCGCCCGCCCGTTCCCGGTCCAGTTCGGCGAAATGCGACCCGCGCCTGCGGTTGAACGTCTCACGGGCCGCCGAGTAGCGCTTCCACAGCATGTCGTCGGTCTTGCGGTCGAGCCCGGTGATCGTGCGCCATTCCTCGAGGATTTCGCGCAACCGGTCGCCGGCGGCCTTCCACTGCGTCGAGTTGGCGGCCAGCTCCTCTGCCTCCGCGGCCAGCGCCTCCTTGCGCGCGGTCTGGGCGGCGCGGTACTCCTCGCGGCGGGCCTTCTCGGCCTCGGCGGCCTCGTCGGCGTGGTCGATGATCGCGGTCAGCCTGGCGGCCAGCGCATCCACGTCGCCGAGCACGTGCGCGGTCGGGAGCGCCTCGGCCAGCGCGGCGGCGGCCGCCTTGATCTTGCGGGCGTCGCCGCTGCCCGATTCCAGCCGCGTCTCCATCAGGGCGACCTCGGTGTGCAGGTCATCGAAGCGGCGACCGAAATGCGCGAACGCCGCCTCGGTGTCGCCCGCCTGCCACGACCCGATGACCCGCTCGCCTGAACCGGTGATCAGCCAGACCGTGCCGTCGGGATCGACGCGGCCGAAGCGGTGCGGATCGCTGGCCGGCGGCGCGACGACCGCGGGGGCCGGCCGGCCGGGACGGGGGACCGGACGC
>JBNMRA010000027.1:0-75505 GCA_050205315.1 Mycolicibacterium pulveris
GATACGCGGAGGGGTAGGGCGACGTCGGGTCATAGCCCGGGGAGGCCTGGTAGGGCTGATCCGGCGGGCTGAAGGCTGGCGGGGGCGGCGGGTATCCCGGTTGGTCTTGCGCTTCCGATGGCGGTTCGGTCGACTGGTGCGGTGACTGCTCGACCGGCGTCGACTCGGACGCACCTCCGGCGGGATCGGATGGTGTGGTTTCTCCTGAGCCTTCGCCGGGATTTGTCATGCTGTTCAACCTAGCGCAAGTACTCGGCACGATTGGGGCCGCTCACGCGTTGATCAGGGTGAAAGAATCCCCTGATCAGAGGCTTGATTAAGGAGTTTGAGTACCGATGACCAGCCCGTTTCAACCTGGACCGAACCCCGGCACCACGCCGGGTACGCCGAAGGTGGGACGTGGTGCCCCGCCGGCGCTGCCCACGCCGCCCAAAGGCTGGCCGATCGGGTCGTATCCGACCTACGCCGAGGCGCAGCGAGCCGTCGACTACCTGTCGGATCACGAGTTCCCGGTGCAGCAGGTGACGATCGTGGGGGTGGACCTGATGCAGGTCGAACGGGTCACCGGCCGGCTGTCATGGCCGAAGGTCCTCGGCGGCGGTGTGCTGACCGGCGCGTGGCTGGGCCTGTTCATCGGGCTGATCCTCGGCTTCTTCAGCCCGAATCCGTGGAGTGCACTGGCTACCGGTCTGATCGCAGGTGTCTTCTTCGGGCTGATCACCTCGGCGATCCCGTATGCGATGGCGCGCGGCACAAGAGATTTCAGCTCCACGATGCAGTTGGTGGCCGGCCGCTACGACGTGCTGTGTGATCCCCAGAACGCCGAACGTGGCCGGGATCTGCTGGCGCGCTTGACGATCTAGCAGCCCCCTCCTGCCGCGAGCGTGCGTGTTTGCGGGCGACACGCCGCAGAATCGCGCGAGTTTGCGCACCTTCGCAATTGAGTAACGGTGTGCGACGCGCGCACCCATGGTGTTGCAAATCACGCGTAACTCGCCATACGGTTTGCGCGCGGGACATGCCGCACTCGCCGCTCCGGCGGCGACATGGAGAGTGGAGCCGCTCCGGCGGCGACACCGACGCGGACTGGAGGCGGGTGGTGGGCCCACGGCGGCTAGGCGCTGCGGTGTTGGCTGCGCTGACGACGGCGTCAACCGTGGCGGCATGCGGTTCTGACAGCGACGGAATCGTGATCAACTACTACACCCCGGCTAACGAAGCGCAGACGTTCACGGCGGTCGCCAACCGCTGCAACGAACAGTTCGGCGACCGCTTCACCGTCCGGCAGGTGAGCTTGCCCAAGAGCGCCGACGATCAGCGTTTGCAGCTGGCTCGGCGGCTGACCGGCAACGACAAGACGCTCGATGTGATGGCGTTGGACGTGGTGTGGACGGCCGAGTTCGCCGAGGCCGGTTGGGCGCTACCGCTTTCCGACGATCCGGCCGGGCTGGCCGAGTCCGACGCCAGCTCCAACACGCTGCCCGGACCGCTGGAGACGGCCAAGTGGCAGGGCCAGCTTTTCGCGGCGCCGATCACCACGAACACCCAGTTGCTTTGGTACCGAGCCGATTTGATGGATGAGCCGCCGACCACCTGGGACGGCATGGTGGCCGAGGCGACGCGGTTGCACGCCGAAGGCAAGCCGAGCTGGATCGCCGTGCAGGGCAAGCAGTACGAAGGCCTGGTGGTGTGGTTCAACACCTTGCTGGAAAGCGCTGGCGGTCAGGTGCTTTCCGAGGACGGGGAGACCGTCACGCTGACCGACACCCCCGAACATCGAGCCGCCACCGTCAAGGCGCTGCAGATCATGAAGGACGTTGCTACCGCACCCGGCGCCGATCCGTCGATCACGCAGACCGACGAGACCACCGCGCGGCTGGCGTTGGAACAGGGCAAAGCCGCGCTCGAAGTGAACTGGCCCTACGTGCTGCCGTCGCTGCTGGAAAACGCGGTCAAGGGCGGCGTGAGCTTCCTGCCGCTCGACGAACGCCCGGATCTGCAGGACAGCATCAGCGACGTCGGCACCTTCTCACCCAGCGACGAGCAGTTCGAGGCCGCCTATGAAGCCAGCAAGGATGTGTTCGGGTTCGCGCGCTATCCCGGTGTGGTGCCCGGTGAGCCGGCCAAGGTGACGCTGGGCGGGTTGAACCTTGCGGTTGCCAAGACGACTCAGCACCGCGAGGAGGCGTTCGAGGCGATCCGCTGTCTGCGCAACATCGAAAACCAGCGCTACACCTCGGTGGAAGGCGGGCTACCCGCGGTGCGCGCGTCGTTGTATGACGATCCGACGTTCCAGGCCAAGTACCCGCAGTACGAGATCATCCGGGAGCAACTCATCAATGCCGCGGTGCGGCCGGCCACACCGGTCTATCAGTCGGTGTCGATGCGGATGTCGGCCACGCTGGCGCCGATCACCGACATCGATCCGGAGCGCACGGCCGACGAGCTTGCCGAGCAGGTGCAGAAGGCCATCGACGGTAAGGGGCTGATTCCATGACGGCCACCGCGCCGGCCGCGTCAGCCACTGCCGCGCCGACCGGAACCGACGACCGCAAATCTGAGCGGCGGCTGGCGTTCTGGTTGATCTCGCCCGCGGTGCTGCTCATGCTTGCCGTCACCGCCTACCCGATCGCCTACTCGGTGTGGTTGAGCCTGTTGCGCTACAACCTCGCCACCCCGGATGACACGTCGTTCGTGGGCCTGGAGAACTACGTCACCGTCCTCACCGACGGCTACTGGTGGACGGCCTTCGCGGTGACGCTGGCGATCACGGTGGTATCGGTGGCGATCGAGTTCGTCCTCGGCATGGCGCTCGCGCTGGTGATGCACCGCACGATCTTCGGAAAAGGCGTGGTGCGTACCGCGATTCTGGTGCCCTACGGCATCGTCACGGTCGCGGCGTCCTACAGCTGGTACTACGCGTGGACGCCGGGCACCGGTTATCTGGCCAACCTGCTGCCGGAGGGCAGTGCGCCGCTGACGCAACAGATTCCGTCGCTGGCGATCGTGGTGCTGGCCGAGGTGTGGAAGACGACACCGTTCATGGCGCTGCTGCTGCTGGCCGGTTTGGCGCTGGTGCCGCAGGACCTGCTGAACGCCGCGCAAGTCGACGGTGCGGGCGCCTGGAAACGTCTGGTCAAGGTGATCATCCCGCTGATCAAACCGGCGATCCTGGTGGCCCTGCTGTTTCGCACCCTGGACGCGTTCCGCATCTTCGACAACATCTACATTCTGACCGGCGGCGCCAACGACACCGGATCCGTATCGATCCTGGGCTACGACAACCTGTTCAAGGCGTTCAATCTCGGCCTGGGGTCGGCGATCTCGGTGTTGATCTTCCTGTCGGTGGCGATCATCGCGTTCATCTACATCAAGATCTTCGGTGCGTCGGCGCCGGGATCCGACGAGGAGCGACGCTGAGATGGCTGAGCGGGTGAGTGCCCGGCGCGCGACGGGCTGGACCGTCGTCAACCTGCTGGTGATCATCTATGCGCTGCTGCCGGTGCTGTGGATCCTGAGCCTGTCGTTGAAGCCGACGTCGACCGTCAAGGACGGCAAGCTGATTCCCGATGGCATCACCTTTGACAACTACAAGGGCATCTTCCAAGGCAACTTCTTCTCCTCGGCGCTGATCAACTCGATCGGCATCGGTGTGATCACCACGTTCATCGCGGTCGTCATCGGCGGCATGGCCGCGTACGCGGTGGCCCGGTTGGCGTTCCCCGGTAAGCGGCTGCTCATCGGCGTCGCGCTGCTGATCGCGATGTTCCCCCAGATCTCGTTGGTCACACCGCTTTTCAACATCTGGCGTAACGTCGGGCTGTTCGACACCTGGCCGGGGCTGATCATCCCGTACATCACCTTCGCGTTACCGCTGGCGATCTACACGCTGTCGGCGTTCTTCCGGGAGATCCCGTGGGATCTGGAGAAGGCGGCGAAGATGGACGGCGCCACCCCGTGGCAGGCGTTCCGCAAGGTGATCGCGCCGTTGGCTGCCCCCGGCATCGTGACCGCGGCGATCCTGGTGTTCATCTTCGCGTGGAACGACCTGCTGCTGGCGTTGTCGCTGACGGCGACAGAGCGCGCGATCACCGCGCCGGTCGCGATCGCCAACTTCACCGGCAGTTCGCAGTTCGAGGAGCCGACGGGTTCGATCGCGGCGGGCGCGATGGTCATCACCATCCCGATCATTGTTTTTGTTCTCATCTTCCAACGACGGATCGTCGCCGGCCTGACGTCCGGTGCGGTGAAGGGGTAGTTCGATGGCCGAAATCGTGTTGGACCGGGTGACCAAGAGTTACCCCAACGGCGCAACGGCCGTTGAGGATCTGTCGCTGACGATCGCCGACGGCGAGTTCATCATCCTGGTCGGGCCGTCCGGCTGCGGAAAGTCCACGACCCTGAACATGATCGCCGGACTCGAGGACATCACCTCGGGGGAGCTGCGCATCGACGGCGAACGCGTCAACGAGAAGGCGCCCAAGGACCGCGACATCGCGATGGTGTTCCAGTCCTACGCGCTGTACCCGCACATGACCGTCCGGCAGAACATCGCGTTCCCGCTGACCCTGGCGAAGATGAAGAAGGACGAGATCGCGCGCAAGGTCGACGAGGCCGCCAAGATCCTCGACCTGGCCGAGTTGTTGGACCGCAAACCCGCGCAGCTGTCCGGCGGCCAACGGCAGCGGGTGGCGATGGGCCGCGCAATAGTGCGTAACCCCAAGGCATTTCTGATGGACGAGCCGCTGTCGAACCTGGACGCCAAACTGCGCGTGCAGATGCGCTCGGAGATCGCGCGTCTGCAGGACCGGTTGGGCACCACGACCGTCTACGTCACCCACGATCAGACCGAGGCGATGACGTTGGGCGATCGCGTGGTGGTGTTGTTGGGCGGCGTGGCCCAGCAAGTCGGCACACCCGATGAGCTCTACAAGTACCCGGCCAACCTGTTCGTGGCCGGCTTCATCGGTTCGCCGGCGATGAACTTCCTGCCGGCGACCATCACCGACGTGGGCGTGCGGCTGCCGTTCGGCGAGGTCACACTGGCCCCGGAAGTTCACGATGCGTTGGCGCGGCGCCGGGCACCGACCGACGTGATCGTCGGCATCCGTCCCGAGCACCTCGAGGACGCCGCGGTGCTCGACGGCTATGCCCGCATCAGCGCGTTCACGTTCGACGTGACGGTCGACATCGTCGAGTCGCTGGGCGCCGACAAGTACGTGCACTTCAAGTCCGAGGGCACCGGGGCGCGCTCCGCCCACCTCGCGGAGTTGGCGGCCGAGTCCGGGGTCGGCGAAAACGAGTTCGTGGCACGGGTTTCCACGGAGTCGACCGCCAAGCAGGGCGACACCATCCAGCTGGCCGTCGACACGTCGAAGTTGGTGGTGTTCGATCCCGGCTCCGGCAGGAACCTCAGCCTTCCCGACGACGCCGCCGCCGACGGTGCGTCGGGGCCGTCGACCGAGTGATCGACGTCCTGGGGCGGGTACGCGAGCACGTCGGCGAGCACTTCGCCCGCGCCGGCAGCACCGCGGAGCCCGACCAGGCCAGCGTCACCTTTCTGGGTACCGAGAACATCGACGTACTGCGGTTCGGCCCCGGGCTGGACGGCGTCGTTCACTATGTGTCGCTTGGCTGTTCGCGACATCCGATGGCCGACCCGACCGAGATGGTCACCGACGCGCTGCACGGGCCACGCGCCGAAATCTGCGTCGCGCTGCGCGGCGCCACGCCGCGCGGGCTGGTGCGGTCCATCGCGATCGTCGCCGCGGCCCCTGCCGTCGAGGGGTTGGTGCTCGAGCCGGATGCGCTGATCGACCTCGAGTCGCCGTTGTGGGAAGGCGCCCCGTTCACCGCGTTCCTACTGGGCACCAGCGACATCGACGATGTCGCGTTGACGCCGCCGCTGCCGCCGGTGACGGTGTTTTCGGCGACGCCGATCACCGCGACGGAGGCGGCCTGGGTGCGGCTCAAGGGCGCCGACGCCATGCGCGAGGCGTGGCGGCAAGACCGCGTCGACGTGCTCGATCCAGCCCGGCGGGCCGCCCGACCCAGCTGAGTGACCGCGAAACCCAGAACCGGCAACGAACGGGCTGACCGCGGTGCGCTAGGTTCGTGCGGAAACCATCTGGATCCAAGGAGCATCTGACGTGAGCACAACTCCCCTCAAGGTCGCCGTCACCGGTGCGGCCGGCCAGATCGGCTACAGCTTGTTGTTCCGCATCGCGAGCGGCTCGCTGCTGGGCCCCGACCGCCCGGTCGAGCTGCGGCTACTGGAGATCGAGCCGGCGCTCAAAGCGCTCGAGGGCGTCGTGATGGAACTCGACGACTGCGCGTTCCCGCTGCTGTCGGGCGTCGAAATCGGCGCCGACGCCAACAAGATCTTCGACGGCGCCAACCTGGCCCTGCTGGTCGGCGCCCGGCCGCGCGGCCCGGGCATGGAGCGCAGCGATCTGCTCGAGGCCAACGGAGCCATCTTCACCGCCCAGGGCAAGGCCCTCAACGAGGTCGCCGCCGACGACATCCGCATCGGCGTGACCGGTAACCCGGCCAACACCAACGCGCTGATCGCGATGACCAACGCACCCGACATCCCGCGCGAACGGTTCTCCGCGCTGACCCGGCTGGACCACAACCGGGCGATCAGCCAGCTGGCCCGCAAGACCGGCGCCGGTGTGACCGACATCAAGAAGATGACGATCTGGGGCAACCACTCGGCCACCCAGTACCCCGACATCTTCCACGCTGAGATCGGCGGCCGCAACGCCGCCGAGGTCGTCAACGACCAGGACTGGATCGAAAACGACTTCATCCCCACGGTCGCCAAGCGCGGTGCGGCGATCATCGACGCGCGCGGTGCATCCTCGGCCGCGTCGGCCGCCTCGGCGACCGTCGACGCCGCCCGGGACTGGCTGCTGGGCACCCCGAAGGACGACTGGGTGTCGATGGCGGTCGTTTCCGACGGCAGCTACGGCGTCCCGGAGGGGCTGATCTCGTCGTTCCCGGTGACCACCGAAAACGGTGACTGGACGATCGTGCAGGGGCTGGAGATCAACGACTTCTCCCGCGCCCGCATCGACAAGACGACCGGTGAACTCGCCGACGAGCGCAAGGCGGTTACCGACCTCGGCCTGATCTGAGGCGATTAGGTTACCTATGGGTTCGTCGCTACCCTCGACACCGTGTCGCAAGCGGTGGAAGAACATTTGTTGACCGAATCCAACATCGTCCTCTCTGACGACGAGATTTTCGCTGCCCATGTCGGCGGCAAGCTCGGCGTCGAGCTGAAGTCGCCGTTGGATACCCAGCGCGCGTTGTCTATCGCCTACACGCCCGGAGTGGCGCAGGTGAGCCGGGCGATCGCCGCCGACCACACGTTGGCCGCCCGCTACACCTGGGCCAACCGGCTGGTCGCGGTGGTCAGCGACGGCACCGCGGTGCTGGGCCTCGGCGACGTCGGACCGGCCGCGTCGCTGCCGGTGATGGAGGGTAAGTGCGCGCTGTTCAAGGAGTTCGCCGACCTCGACGCGATCCCGATCGTGCTGGACACCAAGGATCCCGACGAGATCGTGGAGACGCTGATCCGGTTGCGCCCGACGTTTGGCGCGGTCAACCTCGAGGACATCTCCGCGCCGCGCTGCTTTGAGATCGAGCGTCGTCTCGTCGAGGCGCTGGACTGCCCGGTCATGCACGACGACCAGCACGGCACCGCGATCGTGGTGCTGGCGGCGTTGATCGGCGCCGCGGCCGTGGTCGAGCGTGATCCGGCGTCGCTGCGCGTCGTGGTCTCCGGGGCGGGCGCGGCCGGTGTGGCGTGCACAAAGATCTTGCTGGCCAAGGGGATCAACGACATCACGGTGCTGGACTCGCAGGGCATCGTGCACCGGGACCGGGAGAACCTCAACTCCTACAAGACCGAGCTGGCCGAGCAGACCAACCCCCGCGGGGTGACCGGCGGGTTGGCCGAGGCGCTCAACGGCGCCGACGTCTTCCTCGGGCTGTCCGCGGGTGTGGTGCCGCCCGAGCTGGTCGCGACCATGTCGTCGGATGCGATCGTGTTCGCGCTGTCCAACCCCGACCCGGAGATCCATCCCGACGACGCGAAGAAACACGCGGCCGTGGTCGCCACCGGCCGCAGCGACTTCCCGAACCAGATCAACAATGTGCTGGCGTTTCCGGGAGTGTTCCGGGGTGCGTTGGACGCCGGTGCGCGGCGCATCACCGAAGAGATGAAGGTGGCGGCGGCCGACGCGATCTTCTCGGTCGTCGCCGACGACCTTTCGCCCGACTGCATCGTGCCGAGCGTGCTGGATCCGCGGGTGGGTCCGGCTGTGGCACAAGCGGTTGCCGCCGCCGCCGACACCTGACCATGGCCGTTCGGTGGCTGGCGTCGGCGCTCGTCGCGCTGCTCGTCGCGGCCACCGCCGGCTGCGGCGACGACGCGCAAGCGCCGTCCATCGCCGTCGGCTCCGCGCCTGACCCCGACGCGACGGTGATCGCGCATCTCTACGCCGCGGCGCTGCGGTACTACGGCAGCCCGGCGCACGTCGAAGCCGAACCTGACCCGTTGACCAGCCTGGACGCCGGCGACGTCCGCGTCGTGCCCGGCTTCACCGGACAGCTGCTGGACCGGTTCATGCCGGATGCGACGGCGCGGTCACCGGCGCAGGTGTACCGGGATCTGTTGTCCGCGTTGCCAGAAGGTATCGCGGCGGGCGACTACACGATGTCGGCCGAGGACAAGCCCGCGCTGCTCGTCACCGAGGCGACCACCGATGCCTGGGGTGGACGCGATGTCACCGCGGCGGTGCACCACTGCGACGAGCTGAGGGTCGGCCACGTCGTCGACGAACCGGGACCCGCCGCGCTCGGCACCTGCGAGATCGCAGCTTCACGTGAGTTCCCGGACAGCGCAACGATGTTCGCGGCGGTGCAGGCCGGGCAGATCAACGCCGGGTGGACGACGACCGCCGCGACCGGGATCCCGCCGGAACTGTTGACGTTGTCGGACAAGACATCGCTGATTCGCGCGGAGAACCTGGTGCCGCTGTATCGCCGCAATACGCTCAACGAACGACAGGTGCTCGCGCTCAACGAGATCGCCGGAGTGTTGGACACCGCAGCGCTGGCGCAGATGCGCGCCGACGTCGCCGACGGCCAAGACCCCGGCCACGTCGCCGACGCGTTCTTGGCCGAACACCCGCTCGGCGTCTGACCCCATTTCCCGTCAGCCGCGAGCGTGCGTGTCTGAGCCCGACACGCCGGACAATCACGTGAGTTTGCGCACGCTCGCGCTAGTGCGCGTTGGGGATCAGCCGCGACACCACCGTGTTGAAGAGCCGCTGATAGCCCGAACCGGTGATCCGCACGATCGCGTCGAGCACTTTGGCGTCCGGGCCGACGAGCACCCGGGGCTTGTTCTTGCGGACGGCGGCGAGGATTTCGCGTGCCGCCTTCTCCGGCGTGGTGATCGTCAGCCGGGTGTCGAAAACCTTTGTCAGGCCGTCCTTGTCGACGCCTTCGGCGGCCGTCGAGTTGCGCATGATCGCGGTCTTGATGCCGCCGGGGTGCACGGTGGTCACCTTGACCGGATGCCTGTTGGCGATCATCTCCTGACGAAGCGCCTCGGTGAACCCGCGCACCGCGAACTTCGCGGAGTTGTATGCCGCCTGGCCCGGGACCGAGAAGATTCCGAACAGGCTGGAGACGTTGACGATGTGCCCGTCGCCGGAGGCGATCAGGTGCGGCAGAAAGGCTTTGGTGCCGTTGACCACACCCCAGAAGTCGACGTCCATGACGCGCTCGATGTCCTTGTACGGGGTCACCTCGACATCGCCGACATAGGCGATCCCGGCGTTGTTGTAGATCTGGTTGACAACGCCGAAGTGCTCCACCACCGCGTCCGCGTACAACTCGAAGGCTTCGCGTTCGGTGACGTCCAACCGGTCCGCCTTCACCGGCGCGCCGATCGCCTTGAGTTGCTGCTCGGTGGCGGCCAACCCCTCGGTGTCGACGTCGCTGATCGCCAGCTTTGCGCCGGACCGGGCCAATTCGATCGCCAGCGCCTGCCCGATGCCTGATCCGGCGCCGGTCACCACTGCGACCTTTCCGGCGAAGCCCTCCATAGCCACTCCTCTTGTCCGTTGACTCGGGACGAGGTTACCCGGTACCGCTGGTCCTGCGTTGAGTGCCCTCCGCGGCGAGCGTGCGTGAAATCGCGCCGATCGTCGGCGTGTCGCGCGCAGACACGCACGCTCGCCCAGAGAGGGGCTCGCCCAGTTAACCGCTAGGGGGCGAAGGCTTCGTCGATGATCTCTTGCTGCTCGACGGCGTGCACCTTCGACGAGCCCGACGACGGCGCGGACATCGCCCGCCGCGAGATGCGTTGGATGCCGCCGAGCTTTTCGGGCAACACCTCGGGCAGCGTCAACCCGAACGTCGGCCACGCGCCCTGGTTGGCCGGCTCCTCCTGCACCCAGAAGTACTGCTCGACGTTCGGGTACCGGTCGAGCGTCTCGGCCAGCCGCCGCCGGGGCAGCGGAGCGAGCTGTTCGACGCGCACGATCGCGACGTCGTCGCGCTCGTCCTTGTTCTTGCGGGCGGCCAGCTCGTAGTAGAGCTTGCCGCTGCACAACAACATCCGGCGCACCTTGCTGCGGTCACCGTCGCCCTCGGCGAAGGTGGGCTCCTCGACCACCGAGCGGAACTTGGCCTCGGTGAACTCCTTGAGATCGCTGACGGCGGCCTTGTTCCGCAGCATCGACTTCGGCGTGAACACGATCAGCGGGCGCTGGATGCCGTCCAGGCCGTGTCTGCGCAGCAGGTGGAAATAGTTCGCCGGGGTGGACGGCACCGCGATGGTCATCGAGCCCTCGGCCCACAGCTGCAGGAACCGCTCGATGCGGCCGGATGTGTGGTCGGGGCCCTGCCCTTCGTGCCCGTGGGGCAGCAGCAACACCACATCGGAGAGCTGACCCCACTTGGCCTCGCCCGAGCTGATGAACTCGTCGATGATCGACTGCGCGCCGTTGACGAAGTCACCGAACTGCGCCTCCCACAGCACCAGGGCCTTCGGGTTGCCGACGGAGTAGCCGTATTCGAAGCCGACCGCGGCGAATTCCGACAGCGCCGAGTCGTACACCATGAAACGGCCGCCGGTCGGGTTGCCGTCCTTGTCGACGGTCAACAGATCCAGCGGGGTGAACTCCTCACCGGTCTTGCGGTCGATGATCACCGAGTGCCGCTGGCTGAACGTGCCGCGGCGGGTGTCCTGCCCGGACAACCGGATCAGCTTGCCTTCGGCCAAAAACGAGCCGAACGCCAGCAGTTCGGCGAAGGCCCAGTCGACCTTGCCCTCGTAGGCCATTTCGCGCCGCTTCTCCAGCACCGGCTTGACCCGCGGATGCACCGTGAAACCCTCCGGCAGCGCAAGGTGCGCATCGCCGATGCGGGCCAGCAGCGACTTGTCCACGCCGGTGTGCATACCGGCGGGCACCATCTGGTCGGCCTCCACCGACGCGCTCGGCGCGATCGGATGTTTCTCGAGCTCGCGGACCTCGTTGAACACGCGCTCCAGTTGGCCCTGGTAGTCGCGCAGCGCGTCCTCGGCCTCTTTCATCGAGATGTCGCCGCGGCCGATCAGCGCCTCGGTGTAGGTCTTGCGCACGCCGCGCTTGACGTCGATCGCGTCGTACATCGCCGGCTGCGTCATCGACGGGTCGTCGCCTTCGTTGTGACCGCGTTTGCGGTAGCAGATCAGGTCGATCACGACGTCCTTGTTGAACTTCTGCCGGAAGTCCACCGCCAGGCGCGACACCCACACCGCGGCCTCGGGGTCGTCACCGTTGACGTGGAAGATCGGGGCGCCGATCATCTTCGCGACGTCGGTGCAGTACTCCGACGACTTGGCGTCGGAAGGCGATGTGGTGAAACCGATCTGGTTGTTGACGATGATGTGGATCGTGCCGCCGACGCCGTAACCGCGCAGCAGCGCGAGGTTGAGCGTCTCGGCGACCACGCCCTGGCCGGCGAACGCGGCGTCACCGTGCAACATCAGCGGCACGACGGTGAACGATTTCTCGACGTCGTCAGCGCCGTTGTGCACGTCGATCAGGTCCTGTTTGGCTCGCACCAGGCCCACCAGCACCGGGTCGACCGCCTCCAGATGCGACGGGTTGGCGACCAGCGACACCTCGATGTCGTTGTCGCCGAACATCTGAATGAACGTGCCGTTGGCACCCAGGTGGTACTTGACGTCGCCGGAGCCGTGCGCCTGCGACGGGTTGAGGTTGCCCTCGAACTCGCTGAAGATCTGCGAGTACGGTTTGCCGACGATGTTGGCCAGCACGTTGAGCCGGCCGCGGTGCGGCATCCCGATGACCACCTCGTCGAGACCGTGTTCGGCGCACTGGTCGATGACGGCGTCCATGGCCGGGATGACCGTCTCCGCGCCTTCCAGCGAAAACCGCTTCTGCCCAACATATTTCGTCTGCAGGAAGGTCTCGAACGCCTCGGCGGCGTTGAGCCTGCTCAAGATGTACTTCTGCTGCGCGACGGTCGGCTTGTCGTGCCTGCCCTCGATCCGCTCCTGCAGCCACTGCTGCTGTTCGGGCTCGAGGATGTGGGTGTACTCCACGCCGATGTGGCGGCAGTACGCGTCGCGCAGCACCGCGAGCACATCGCGCAGCTTCTTGTGTTCGGCGCCGGCGAACCCGTTGACCTTGAACTCGCGGTCCAGATCCCACAGCGTCAGCCCGTGGGTCAGCACGTCGAGGTCGGGGTGGCTGCGGAACCGGTCCTTGTCGAGGCGCAGCGGATCGATGTCGGCCATCAGGTGGCCGCGGTTGCGGTAATCGGCGATCAGCTCGATGACGCGGGCGTTCTTGTCCTCGATCGAGTCGGGGTTGTCGGTGCGCCAGCGCACCGGCTCGTACGGGATGGCCAGCTCGCGGAAGATCTCGTCGAAGAAGTCGTCGGAGAGCAGCAGCTCATGCATCGTGCGCAGGAAGTCACCGGACTCCGCGCCCTGGATGATGCGGTGGTCGTAGGTGGAGCTCAGCGTGACCAGCTTGCCGATGCCGAGGTCGGCGATGCGTTCGGGGCTGGCGCCCTGGAACTCGGCCGGGTACTCCATCGCGCCGACGCCGATGATCGCGCCCTGCCCGCGCATCAGCCGGGGCACCGAGTGCACGGTGCCGATGGTGCCCGGGTTGGTCAGCGAGATCGTCACCCCGGAGAAGTCGTCCATGGTCAGCTTGCCGTCGCGGGCCCGCCGCACGATGTCCTCGTATGCCGCGACGAACCGGCCGAAGGCCATGGTGTCGGCCTTCTTGATCGCGGCGACCACCAGCTGGCGGTCGCCGTCCTTGCGCTGCAGGTCGATCGCGAGGCCCAGGTTGACGTGGGCCGGGGTGACCACGTTCGGTTTACCGTCGACCTCTTCGAAGTAGCGGTTCATCCCGGGGAACTTTTTGACCGCCTGAACCAGCGCGTAGCCGATCAGGTGGGTGAACGAGATCTTGCCGCCGCGGGTGCGCTTGAGGTGGTTGTTGATGACGATCCGGTTGTCGATCATCAGCTTGGCGGGGATGGCCCGCACGCTGGTGGCCGTCGGTACCTCCAACGACGCCGACATGTTCTTGACCACGGCCGCAGCGGCGCCGCGCAGAACCTGGCTCTCGTCCTCGTCGGGTTGCGGCGCCGGGGCTTTGGACTTGGCCTCGGGTTTGGGCTCGGGTTTGGGCTCGGACTTGGTCTTGGGCTTGGTCTCGGACTTTGACTTGGTCTCGGACTTGGTCTCGGACTTGGTCGATGTGCGCTGGAAGTTCTTGGAGTCAGGCGCTTTGGGTTCGGACGTCTTCGCAGCCGCCTTCGGGGCGGGTGCGGGCGCCGGCTCGGGTGGTGAGACGGGCGCCGCGGCGCGCTGACCGTTGCTGTCGGAGACCTGACTGTCGGTCGTTGGCTCGGGGGAGTAGTCGACAAGGAATTCATGCCAACTGGGATCTACCGACGAGGGATCCTCGCGGAACTTGCGATACATCTCCTCGACCAACCACTCGTTCTGTCCGAATGGTGAAGGTGAGCTCACGGTAGCTACTCGCCTCGATTCTCGCGTCACGCGAGCGCGGTGCAAACGCTCGCCGGTTCTTGTGCGGTTACCCGCCTTTCCGCCGCCCTAAAGGCTAGCGCCGAAGCAACGGTCAAGCCACGGCAACCGCGTTATGGGCAGGCGCTCCCGGGTGTCGGCTAGTTCGGCGGCGCCGGCAGCACATGCAAGGTCGACGGCCACCGTGGGGGTGGGCTGCCGAACGCCTTTTGGGCATTGGCGACGATGCGTTTGCCCATCAGTCGATTGCCGACACCGCCGACGACGGCGCCGATACCGACCGGCAGCAGCTTGCCGAAGGCGATCGCTCCGCGCTTGAGCGTGTAGCGCTTCACGAAGTACCGCACCAGCCGGGAGTTCAGCTGCGACACCGCGGGCAGCGGCAACGTCGCCGCCCCGTCGGCCACCCACGCGCCGCTGGTGCGGCCCGTCCCGATCAGATCGCTGAGCGCAGCCTTGCCGTCGTCGCCGACCAAGACGCCGAGCACCATCGCGCGGCGGCGTTCGCGGTGCTCGGCCGGAATGCCGTGCACCTCGGCGACGGCAAGGACATACAGCGTCGTCGCCTCCAGAAACACCACCGTCTCACCGGCGACCGCCGACAGCGCGGTCAGCGTGCCGATGCCGGGAACCGCCGCCGCGGAGCCGACCGCCGCACCGCTGGCCATCACGGCCGCTAGATACTGCGTCTCGAGCTTCTTGATGATCTCGGCCGGCGTCGCGTCCGGATTGCGTTCCCGGATACGGCCGACATAGGCCTGCACGGCCGGTGCCTGCACGCGCGCACCGCGCTCGATGATGGCCGAGAGCACCTTGGCGGCAGCGCCCGCGTCCTCCGCCGGGCCGTCGCTGGCGGCAGGCAACTGCTTCTTGGCCCTCGACCAGGCACTCATGGGCGGCCTCCCTGTCCAACGCCTGATTTTCCAGGCTATCGCTTCCCCTAACGAACGACGGTGCAGCGGCGTGCCCGCCGTGATCGCCCTCACTGTGTGCCCGATCGGGAAGAAAATAATGAGAAGCGACGCTAACCAATTTCATGGCAACATCACCGGCTGTGGACCTGACGCGTGCGGACTCCGAGATCTCGCGAGCCGAGCCGCCCAGCCGCACCCGGATGATCGTCGTGCTGGGCGTGCTGGTGGCGCTCGGCCCACTGACCATCGACATGTACCTGCCCGCCCTGCCCGAGATCGGCGAACAACTCGGGGTGTCGTCGTCGGTCGCACAACTCACCCTGACCGGAACGCTGGCGGGTCTGGCGCTGGGGCAGCTGATCGTGGGCCCGCTGTCGGACTCGCTGGGTCGGCGCCGCCCGCTGATGGCCGGCATCGTGCTGCACATGGTGGCCTCGCTGCTGTGCATGCTCGCCCCCGACATCACGGTGCTGGGCGTGGCCCGCGGGTTACAGGGTATGGGTGCGGCCGCCGCTGCGGTGGTGGCCATCGCCGTGGTCGGTGACCTGTTCGCCGGCTCGGCGGCGGCCACCGTGATGTCGCGGCTGATCCTCGTCCTCGGGGTGGCGCCGGTGCTGGCGCCGTCGCTGGGGGCCGCGGTGTTGCTGAAGGGCTCCTGGCCGTGGGTGTTCGCCGCGCTGGTCGTGATGGCCGGCGCCCTGCTGGCGGTCGCGGCGTTGGCGCTGCCCGAAACCCTTCCGGTGGCGCGACGCCGGCCGTTGAAGGTGCGCAGCATCGCGGCCACGTATGGCCAACTGCTGCGCGACGTGCGTTTCGTGGTTGCCGTCCTGGTCGCTGCGCTGAGCATGTCGGGGCTGTTCGCCTACATTTCGGGGGCGCCGTTCGTGCTGCAGGGTCGCTACGGCCTCGACGAGCAGATGTTCGCGCTGGTGTTCGCCGCCGGCGCGATCGCGCTGATCGGCTCCACCCAGTTCAACGTCGTGCTGCTGCGCCGGTTCACCCCGCAGACCATCATGGTGTGGGCGCTGGTGGCCGCGACGGCGGCGGGCGCCGTGTTTCTCACGCTCTCGCTCACCGGCTTCGGTGGGCTGTTGGGCTTCGTGATCCCGGTGTGGGCGATCCTGGGCGCGATGGGCCTGGTGCTACCCAATGCTCCGGCCGTCGCGTTGTCGCGGCATCCCGAAGCGTCGGGCACCGCGGCGTCGCTGCTGGGGGCGGCGCAGTTCGGGTTGGGTGCGGCGGTGGCGCCGTTGGTCGGCATGCTCGGCAACGACGAGATCGCCCTCGCCCTGGTGATGACGCTCGGTATGGTGGTCGCGTTGTTCGCGTTGGCCCCGACGTTGCGCGGCGGATATCACGCCGATGGTGGGTCAGCGGTCGAACGCGCGGACGGAGTCACCGACGACGCCGTCCCTGAACCCGCCTGACCCTTTGTTGCACGTGTGGACCCGACTTGTCGGGACCACGCAAGCTCCGTAGCGTCGGCTGAACCGTCACGTAGCTAGTCGACTCGAGATGTCCCAGAACCTCATTCGCCTTCCAGCCGGCCTCACCTCCGCGGTGCGGCGGGAATTCGGCGATCTGCTGCCGCGCGAGCCCGAGTTGCGCAACGCATGGCGCGCGCTGCTGGCGATGATGGTCGGTTTCTTCATGATCCTGGTCGACGCGACCATCGTGGCGGTCGCCAATCCGGCGTTGATGGACCAACTGAACGCCAGCTACGACGGCGTCATCTGGGTCACCAGCGCCTACCTGTTGGCCTATGCCGTGCCGCTGCTGGTGGCCGGGCGGCTCGGGGACCGGTTCGGCCCGAAGAACCTCTACTTGGTCGGGTTGACGGTGTTCACCGCCGCCTCGCTGTGGTGCGGTCTGTCCGACACCATCGGGATGCTCGTCGCCGCCCGGGTGCTGCAGGGGGTGGGCGCGTCACTGCTGACCCCGCAGACCCTGTCGACGATCACTCGGATCTTCCCGGCCGACCGCCGCGGTGTCGCGATGGGCGTGTGGGGCGCGACGGCCGGCGTCGCCACGTTGGTCGGCCCGTTGGCCGGTGGGTTCCTGGTCGACGGCCTGGGCTGGCAGTGGATCTTTTTCGTCAACGTGCCCGTCGGCGTCGTCGGCGTCGTGCTGGCTGCCCGGCTGGTGCCCGAACTGCCCACCACCAAGCAGCCTTTCGACGTGCCCGGTGTGCTGCTGTCCGGTGTCGGCATGTTCATGATCGTGTACGCGCTGCAGGAGGGCCAAGCCAACGAGTGGGCGCCGTGGGTGTGGGGCACCATCGCCGGCGGCATCGGGTTCATGGCCGCGTTCCTGATCTGGCAGTCGGTCAACACGGCCGAGCCGCTCATCCCGTTGGCGATCTTCCGCGACCGCGACTTCTCGCTGTCCAACCTCGGCGTCGCCACGATCGGATTCGTCGTGACCGCGATGATGGTGCCGATCATGTTCTACGCCCAGGCGGTGTGCGGGTTGACCCCGACCCGCTCGGGCCTGCTGATGGCGCCGATGGCGATCGTCAGCGGTGTGCTGGCGCCGTTCGTCGGCAAGATCGTCGATCGCTCCCACCCGCGGCCGGTGGTGGGTTTCGGCTTCTCGGTACTGGCCATCTCGATGACGTGGCTGTCGATCGAGATGACGCCGACCACGCCGATCTGGCGGATCGCGGTTCCGCTGACGGTGACCGGGGTGGGCATGGCGTTCATCTGGTCACCGCTGGCCGCGACCGCCACCCGCAACCTGGCGATCGACCGCGCCGGTGCGGGCTCGGGTGTCTACAACGCCACCCGCCAGGTCGGATCGGTGTTGGGCAGCGCCGGCATCGCGGCGTTCATGACCTGGCGGATCGGTGCGGTGATGCCGCCGGCTGCCGATCAGGCCACGCAGGCCTCCGGCGTGATGCAGCTGCCGGGTTTCCTTCACGAACCGTTCGCCGCGGCGATGTCGCAGGCGATGTTGTTACCGGCGTTCGTCGCGCTGGTCGGGGTGGTGCTCGCGCTGTTTCTGGTGGGCTTCGAGCGCGGTCCGGTCGACGGCGCCGATCCCGACGCCGGTGCCGGTCTGGCGGTGGAGTACGGCGGGGATGAGACGTTCGTCGACGATGACGACGACTATCTCGAGTACACGGTGTCGTGGGGTGAGCCCGAAGCGCCGACCGACCCGATCCCGGCAGGCGAGCCCGAGCCCGAGCAGCGGGAATCCTGGCAAGCCGTGTTGGACCAGCTGCTCGACGATGTACCTTCGGTGCCCGCCGCGCCGCCGAAACCGGAATCGATCGGCCACGCCCACAACGGGTTTCACACCGATGACCAACGGCGGTTCAAGCCGACGGGTCATCGGCCGCTGGCTGAGCCGCGATCGTCGGTGGCCGACGAGTACGAGATGTCGACCGGCCGGTCTCGGCGCTCCCGGCATCGCCGGGCCGATGAGGCGACCGAGTCACGGCCGTTCTGGTTTCAGGCGCACGGCAGGCATTCCCGCGACGAGGACCCCGACGACCGACCGCGCCACGGCAGGCATTCGCTGCCGTGGAGCGACTGAACCTCGGCCGGTGCGTTACGCGCCGAAAAGCACTGCGGGGTTGAGGTATCCGGTGGGGTCGAAGGCGGACTTCACCGCCCGCATGGCCGCGATGTCGGCGTCGGTGCGTGACATCGACAGGTAGTCGCGCTTGCGGGTGCCGACGCCGTGCTCGGAGCTGACGTTGCCGCCCAGCCGGGCGATCAGCGCCATCATCGCCGAGTACAGCGTCCGCTCCGCGTCGGGGCCGCAACGCAGCACGTTCAGATGCAGGTTGCCTTCGCCGATGTGGCCGAACAGCACGGGCACCGCGTCGGAGGCATGTTCGGCGACCAGCCGCGCCGCGTCCCCGGCGAACTCCGCGATACTCGAAAGCGGCAGCGACACATCGAATTTCAGCGGAGGACCGTAAACGCCGAGCACTTCGGCGACGGCTTCACGCACCTGCCACAACCGCTGCTGCGCGGACGCATCGACACCGACCGCCGGCTCACCGGACAGCCGGGAGCCGTCAAGCGCGTCGGCCAGCCGCTCGGTCTGGTCGGTGTCGCCGACCAATTCGATCAGCAGCTGCCAGGCGCCGTCGACGGGGGCGGGCACGCCGACGTGTTCGGCGGTCAGCGCGCTCGCGCGGGCGTCGATCAACTCCAACGCCGCGATACCGTCCAGATCGCGGAAGACACGGCCGGTTTCGATCAGCGCGACCAGGTCGGCGAACCCGCAGATCGCCGTCACCCGGTGCCGCGGAACGGGATGCAGCCGCAGCTCCAGACCGGTGATGACGCCCAGCGTGCCCTCGGCGCCGATGAACAGTGACGCCAGGTCGTATCCGGTGTTGTCCATCCGTACCCGGCTGTGGCGGTGCAGCACGGTGCCGTCGGGCAGCGCCACCTCCAGCCCGATGACCTGTTCACCCATGTTGCCGTAGCGCACGGTGCGCAGCCCGCCGGCGTTCGTCGACGCCATGCCGCCGACGGTGGCCGAATCCCGGGCGGCCAGATCGACGCCGAACACCAGCCCGGACGCGGCCGCCGCGCGCTGCACCTCGGCCAGCGTCACACCGGCGCCGACGGCGATGCGCCGTTCGACGACGTCGACGGGGCCGGCGTCGCGCAGCCGTTCGGTGGACAGCAGCACGTCGTCGTGTTCGGGCACCGTGCCGGCCACCAACGAGGTGCGTCCGCCCTGCACCGTGACGCACACGCCGGCGTCGCGGCAGGTGCGCAGCACCGCGGCGACCTCAGCGGCGGTGCCGGGCCGCACCAGCGCGGCGGCGTTGCCCCGGTACCGCCCGGTGTGGTCGACGCTGCGCCCAGCCAGCACGTCCGGGTCGGCGCTCACGTGGGCGGCGCCGACGATCGCGGCCAGCCGGTCGGTCAAGCTCACCCCGTGGGTGTATCACACGGCGCCAGCGCCAGAAACGCGCCCAGCTCGACGAGCCGGTCCGGCGTCGTGGGCAGATAGTCGGTCAGTAGCGGCGAACGCACGATCACACACAGGTACTGGGCCCGGCTCACCGCGACGTTGAGGCGATTTCGGTTGAGCAGGAACGCGATTCCGCGCGGGGCGTCGTCGGCGGACGACGCAGCCATCGACACGAACACCACCGGGGCCTGCCGGCCCTGGAACTTGTCGACCGTGCCGACCTCGACGTCGGCATACCCCGCGGCGTCGAGTCGGCGACGCAGCGTCACCACCTGCGCGTTGTACGGCGTGACGACCAGCACGTGGTGCTGGCCCAGCGGAACCGTGCGGTCCTTGTCGGTCCACGGGGTGCCCAGCAGGCGCCCGATCTCGGCGACGATCGCGTCGGCTTCTTCGGGGCTCTCAGTCGAGTTGCCGTCGTGGTCGACGGTGAGCACCCGCAGCCCCGGGGCGTGCCCGTCGAGGACGCGCGCCGTGGTGATGTCGTCGAACGACTGCAGCCTGCCGTCGTAGGACAACCGCGACACCGCCGCGCACACCGCGGGGTGCATCCGGAAGGAGCGGTCCAGGAAGTAGCCGAGTTCGCTTGGCAGCGTGTGCCTTCCGTCGACCAGCCAGCCCAGCGCCGAGCAGTCCACAGGTTCGGGGTGGGTGCCCTGGCTGACCTGAGGCAGCTGCTGCGGGTCGCCGAGCAGCATCAGGTTGTGCGCCGCGCCGGCCACCGCGATGGTGTTGGCCAGGCTGTACTGGCCCGCCTCTTCGATGACGAGCAGGTGCAGCGATCGACGCGGAATCTTGGTCGCGTTGGCGAAGTCCCAGCCGGTGCCGCCGACGACACAGCCGACGCCGCGGGCGGCGTGCTCGTCGATGAACGGGGCGAACTCGGGGTTGGTCAGCTCGGTCCAGCCGCAGTTGACGGTGTTGAGCTTCTTGGCGACGTGCGCGCCGTCCAGGCCCGCCGCCAGCACATCGGCGAACAGGTTCTCCACCACCGCATGTGACTGCGCCACGACGCCGACGCGCCAGCCGTGCGTGTTGACGAGCCGTTCGATCACCCGGGCCGAGGTGTACGTCTTGCCGGTGCCCGGCGGACCGTGCACGGCGAGGTAGGACGCATCGAGGTCGAGCAACGCCGCGGTGATGTCGTCTGCGATCGCGCCGCCGTGCGGCAACGGGTTACCGCTGCGGGTACGTGGTGCGCGACGCAACAGAACGTCGGTCACGGCGTCGCACGGCAGCTCCGGCAGCCCGGCCGCCACCGCGGCCGCGGTCGCCTCGATCGACTCCTCCAGCGGCCTGGTGTTGATCGGCGGGCCCGGGGTTAGCGCGAAGGGCAGCGGCTCGAACACGTCGCCGTTCTTCGGTTGCTTCTCGACGACGACGACTTCGGTCGGCACTTCGGGGTCGTTGCAGCCGATGACGGTGACGGCGCCGAACCCGCGCCGGTCCGGATCGTCGGTCAGCCCCTCGGGTGCGGGCGGGTCGTAGAGCGCGTACATGTCGCGGGCCAGTTCACCGTTGGCGAGTTCCCCGTAGAGCCGAAGGTGCCGCTGCGGCTTGCGGGCCTTCGGCGGCTGATGCCAGTTCTGCTCGATGTCCACCCGGTCGGCGATGAACACGTCACCGTCGTCGGCCCACTCGTCGACGGGATTGTTGACCCGATCGAAGTGGCTCCACCAGAACGGTTTGTGCTCGCGGCGGTGATATCCGCGGGCGGCGGCGAACATCGCGACCGCGGTCTGCTCCGGGGTGCGCGCCGCGACGCCGTCGCCGGCGAACTCGAGCAGCCGGCGTTCGATGTCGTCGCCGGTCTCGATGGCAGCCTCGGCGTCGCGTACCGGCTGCGGTCCGCGCACCGGCACCCCGGCTTCGATCGCGCGGGCCATCAGCCAGTCGCGCAACCGGCGCGTCGAGCGGCAGTCGTAGAGGTTGTAGTCCTTGATCTCCTTGAGCACCGCGGCCGCCTCGTCGGCGCGTCCCTCGTCGCGCAACGCGCAGTAGCGCGCGTACTGGGTGATGGAGTCGGCCGCCGTCGTCACCTCACCGCTGCGCAACTCCCTGCCCATGTACAGCGGCTCCAGCGACTTGATGCTGTAGTTCTCTGTCCCGACCCGAATGCTCTTGCGCACCAACGGATACAGGTCCACCAGCACCCCGTTGCGCAGCAGTTCGTCGACGTCGTCCTCGCCGACGCCGTAGCGCCCGGCCAGGCGCAGCAACGCGCTCTTCTCGTAGGCCGCGTAGTGGTAGATGTGCATGCCGGGGTAGCGCCGCAACCGCTTGCGCACCATGGCCAAAAAGTCGATCAGCGCCTGACGCTCGCTGGCCCGGTCGTGTGCCCAGAACGGGGTGAACTCGCCAGCCACGGTCAGCACACCCCACAGGTACTCCAGGCCCCATTCGCGGCCGTCGGTGGTCCACAGCGGGTCGCCTTCGAAGTCGAAGAACAGGTCGCCTTTGTTCTCGTCGGGCAGCACCATCAGCGGCTGCGCGTCCAGCACCTCGTAGGGCGGCTTACCGTCGACCTGCGGGGCCAGCTGCAGCCGCGCTTGGCCCCGCAGCGCGGTCAGCGTCCGCGTCGACAGCTCCGGCACCGGACCGTCGTGCCGCGCCAGCTCGGTGACGGTGGTGATGCCCGCGTCGAGCAGCCGGGCCCGCTGGCTGACCCGCATGCCGGCGACGAGCAGCAGGTCGTCGCCGGCGCGGACTTGAGCTTCGCATTCCGGGCAGCGGAAGCAGGCCCGCACGGTCTCGTCGGACCAGTCCACCGGCGCGTCGGACGCGGAGTGCTCGTCGAGCAGCCGTTGCAACGCGGCGCGCCGCGGCCGGTAGACCGGAAGCAGCTCGTCGAGGCGGTAACGGACGGTGGCGTCGTCACCCAACACCAGCTCGACGTCATCGGCCACCGGAATGCCTGCGTCAGAAAGTGTTTCGGCGTAGGCCGCCAGCTGCAGCAGCGCCTCCACCTTGACCGAGCGGGCCAGCTTGGTGTCGCGTAGCACGTACCGCTCGCCGTCGAGCACCAGGAAGTCGGCGAACCCGACGAACCGTCCGTCGAACATCGCGGCCTGATAGATCACCGGAGCCCGTCGCTCGACGGCGCGTCGGGTCTGTTCGGCCGCGGCGGTCAGACCGTCGACCGTGGATCGCGGCCGGCCGATGATCGCGACGTCGGCCATGTCGCGCAGCCGGTCGAGTTGGCGCTGCTCGTGCTCACCGCCGAGCTTGGCGGTCCTGGCGAGCAATTCGTCGTCGACGGTGACCTTGGGGCCGCGGCCCAGCTGCGCGTCGAACGCGCGCAGCAGCGCGTACTCGCAGCGCGCGGCCGCCGCGAGGTCCGAGGCGCTGTAGATGACGCGGCCGTCGGTGACGAACACGGTGCCACTGTAGGCGAGCCCCCCGACACCCCCTATTGGCGCGAACGTGGATTACCCGCACACCGAATCCGCCCAGGGCGTGTCACGAGGCCACACTCGTCGATCCCCAACGCCGTGCTCATCCACAGCCCGCACCCGATCCGCCGTCGCACCGGCCGATCATGTGTGACCCAACGCCGACATTCGGCGCATGAACACGAAACCCCTGCCGTTCATCGGCACCGAGGCAGTCGCGGCCGGCCTGGTCACCAGGCGCACGCTGGTCAGCGGCCACGACATGATCTATCGCAACGTTTACCTGCCGAAGGGCGTGGAGCTGACGCCGGACACCCGAGCGGTGGCCGCCTGGCTGTGGTCCAACCGCGACGCCACCATCGCCGGAATGTCCGCATCGGCGCTGTACGGATCTCGCTGGATCGGTGAGGAGCTGCCCGCCGAGCTGATTCGTCGTGAGGCCTGCCCCGTCGAGGGCATCACCATTCACCGGAACACATTGCGCGACGACGAGATCGGCATCGTGCACGGAATGCCGGTGACCACCCCGCCGCGCACCGCATTCGACATCGGCCGCAGAAAGGGATTCGAGACGGCGATCACTCGGGTCGACGCGCTGGCCCACGCCACCGGCCTCAAGGCCGCCAATATCGAGCGACTCGCCGAAACCCGGCGGGGTGCCCGCGGCATCGTGCAGCTGAGGCGGGTGCTGGCGCTGATGGACGGCGGCGCCGAATCCCCGCAGGAGACGCGGACCCGCCTGCTGTTGATCGCGGCCCGGTTTCCACGCCCCCACACGCAGATCCTCGTCGTCGATGAGCGCGGGAGATATATCGGCCGCGTCGACATGGGTTGGGAGGAGTTCAAAGTCGGCGTCGAATATGACGGCCCGCAACACTGGGAGGACCCTGAGCAGTACGCCCGCGACATCGACCGGCTGGCTGAACTGGCGGCTCAGGGCTGGCTGATCATCCGCGTGAGCCGGGATCTACTTCGCTATCGACCGCATGTGGTCTTGGCCCGGGTGCAGGAGGCCATGCGCACAAGGGGTTGGCCGCATGCAGACAAGGTTCGGCTCGATGCCCGGATTTCTTGGCTCGCCCAGGGTTAGGCCACAGCATCGCGTTACGCCGAGTGTGGGCTCAATACACGCCTCGAGCGACAAACGCGTGCGGGTAACCCCCGTTCGGCACACACAGGGGCTAACCCGGCGTGTTGCCGATCAACTCGACGCCGTTGCCGTTCCACCGGAACTTCACCACGCTGTCCAGCCCCGGCACACCGTTGGAGTAACGCAGCGCGACGGTGTCCCCGGTGCTGGCGCTGGAATCGATGCCGTTGAAGCCGTAGGTGGCCGGCACCCCGCTCGGAATGAACTTGCCGAGATGGAACATCACCGCTCGGGTGTTGGGGTTCTCGGCGTTGGTGTTGGCCTTCACGATCACCACCGACAGCTGCGCGCACTCGTTGTAGTTACCGGCCAGCGGCTCGGGACTCCAGCCCTGATTGCTGCGCGGATCGCGGGGCAACTCCGAGACCGCCTCGGCGATCTCCGGTGCGGCGAGGTCGACCTCGCACGGGTCCGCTGCCGCCGTCGTGGCCGGTGCGGCCGCCGGCAGCGACGACGGCGCCGACGCGGGCGGGGGAGCAGGTGCCGTCGGTCCCGGCGTCTTCGAGACCGTCGAGTCCCCAGCGCCGCAGCCGACGAGAAGTAGCGCCGCGATACCGATGAGGTTGCAGATCCGAACCGAGCACTTCACCTAACCCACCCTCGCAAATCGCGTCGGGCACAGCACGACGACACACCGGCGTGGTGTGACGGAAGTGACGACTGGGCCGCTTGGCGAATTGGGCTCGTGACGGGCATTAGAATCGCTACCTGATGACGTCCTCCGAGTCGGACACGAGCCAGGCACCTCCGACTGCCGATCTGACCTTTTCTGACCTGCAGATTCACCCCTCGGTGCTGCAGGCTGTCGTCGACGTCGGATACGAGTCGCCGTCCGCGGTCCAGGCCGCCACGATTCCGGCGATGATGGCCGGCTCCGACGTGGTGGGTCTGGCCCAGACCGGCACCGGTAAGACGGCCGCCTTCGCCATCCCGATCCTGTCGAAGATCGACCCCGCCAACCGCGCCACCCAGGCGCTCGTGCTGGCGCCCACGCGTGAGCTGGCGCTGCAGGTGGCCGAGGCGTTCGGCCGCTACGGCGCACACCTGCCCCAGATCAACGTGCTGCCCATCTACGGCGGATCGTCCTACGGCCCGCAGTTGGCCGGGCTCAAGCGTGGAGCGCAGGTTGTCGTCGGCACGCCCGGCCGCGTGATCGATCACCTGGAGAAGGGCAGGCTGGACCTGTCGCGGCTGGACTACCTGGTGCTCGATGAGGCCGACGAAATGCTGCAGATGGGGTTCGCCGAGGACGTCGAGCGCATCCTCGCCGACACCCCGGAGTTCAAGCAGGTGGCGTTGTTCTCGGCGACCATGCCGCCCGCGATCCGCAAGATCACCACCAAGTATCTGCACGACCCGGTCGAGGTCACGGTCAAGGCCAAAACCGCCACCGCCGAGAACATTTCGCAGCGCTACATCCAGGTCGCCGGGCATCGGAAGATGGATGCGCTGACCCGAGTGCTCGAGGTCGAAGAGGGCGACGCGATGATCGTGTTCGTCCGCACCAAGCAGGCCACCGAGGAGGTGGCCGAACGGCTGCGCGCGCGGGGGTTCTCCGCGGCCGCGATCAACGGCGACATTCCGCAGGCGCAACGTGAACGCACCATCGCCGCACTCAAAGACGGCAGCATCGACATCCTCGTCGCCACCGATGTCGCCGCGCGCGGGCTCGACGTCGAACGGATCAGCCACGTCCTGAACTACGACATCCCGCACGACACCGAGTCCTACGTGCACCGCATCGGACGCACCGGCCGAGCCGGCCGCTCGGGCGCGGCGCTGCTGTTCGTCACACCCCGAGAGCGCCATCTGCTCAAGGCCATCGAGAAGGCCACCCGCTCCAAGCTCGTCGAAGCCGACCTGCCGACCGTCGAAGACGTCAACGCCCAACGCGTCGCGAAGTTCCGCGACTCGATCACCGACGCGCTCAACGCACCCGGTGTCGATCTGTTCCGCAGCATGATCGAGGACTACGAGCGCGAAAACGACGTTCCGATGGTCGATATCGCCGCTGCGCTGGCCGTGCAGTCCCGCGACGGTGAACAGTTCCTGATGTCCGAACCGCCGCCGGAGAAACGCCGCCGCGACGACCGGCCGGAGCGCTCCGACCGCGGCCCGAAACAACCGCGCCGACCCGGGCAGGGTTTCGCGACCTATCGCATCGACGTGGGTAAGCGGCACAAGGTCAGCCCGGGCGCGATCGTCGGCGCCATCGCCAACGAGGGCGGTCTGCATCGCAGCGACTTCGGCCACATCTCGATCCGGCTTGATTATTCGCTGGTTGAGCTGCCGGCCAAACTGTCCCGCGAGACGCTGAAGGCCTTGGAACGCACCCGCATTCAGGGTGTGCTGATCAACCTGCAACCCGACCGTCCGCCGCGCAAGGGCGGGAAACCCGGCCGCAGATCGAAATGACACTGTCGCGCGGGCTGGATGCGCAGGGTGGCCTGGAGTCCGTCAGCAGACCCGAACGGGTCGCCTCGCTCACCGGCATCCGCGCGGTGGCCGCCCTGCTCGTCATGCTCACCCACGCGGCCTACACCACGGGCAAGTACCCGCAGGGATACGTCGGGCTGGTGTATTCCCGCATGGAGATCGGGGTGCCGATCTTCTTTGTGCTCAGCGGTTTTCTGCTGTTCCGGCCGTGGGTCAAGGCCGCCGCGGCCGACAAACCGCCGCCATCGACGCGCCGTTATGCCTGGCGCCGGGTGCGCCGCATCATGCCCGCCTACGTCGTCACGGTGTTGGCGGCCTATCTCGTCTACCACTTCCGCACCGCGGGCCCCAATCCCGGCCACACCTGGGAGGGGCTGTTCCGCAACCTGACGCTCACCCAGATCTACACCGACCACTATCTGTATTCGTTTCTGCACCAAGGTCTTACCCAGATGTGGAGCCTTGCGGTCGAGGTGGCGTTCTACGCTGCGCTTCCGCTGCTGGCCTGGGTGCTGCTCGTGCTGCTGTGCCGGCGGCACTGGCGGCCGGGCCTGCTGCTGGCCGGTCTTGGTGGGCTGGCACTGATCTCACCGGCGTGGCTGGTGCTGGTGCACACCACCGATTTTCTGCCCGACGGGGCGACGCTGTGGTTGCCGACGTATCTGGTGTGGTTCCTCGGCGGCATGTTGCTGGCCGCATTGCAGCCGCTGGGCGTTCGGGCCTATGCGCTGGCCTGTATTCCGCTGGCCGTGGCGTGCTACTTCATCGTCTCCACCCCGATCGCCGGAGAGCCCACCACCTCACCGACCGAACTGCGCGAGGCGCTGGCCAAAACCGCGTTCTACGCGGTGATCGCGACGTTGGTGGTGGCGCCGCTGGCGTTGGGCGACCGCGGTCTGTACTACCGGTTTCTGGCCAGCCGCCCGATGGTGTTCCTCGGCGAAATCTCCTACGAGATCTTTTTGATCCACCTGATCACGATGGAGTTGGTGATGGTGGAGATCGTCCGCTATCCGATCTACACCGGCTCGGTTTTCTGGCTGTTCACGATCACATTCGTGGTCACGCTGCCGCTGGCCTGGCTGTTGCACCGGTTCACTCGCGTACGCGACCGTTAGCTGGATCTTAGGTTAAGCTGCCCTAAGAAATCGATCACCGAAGGGCTGTTCTTCTATGTCCGACAAGAAGCCGACGCGCGGGTTCCAGGGCGCGGTTCTCAAGCTGCTGCGTGCGGGCGATTACCAGCTGACCGTCACCGGGCGGCGCGACATCACGCCGCACTACCTACGGCTGAGCTTTACCGCCGGCGGCATGCTTGCCGACCGGCCGCTGCATCCGACAATGTGGATCCGGATGTGGTTCGCCGACGGCGACAAGCTGCACCAGCGAGGCTTCACGCTGGTGGACCCGAACCCGGAGGCCGATACCGTCGACATCGAGTTCGCGCTGCACCAGGGCGTCGCCTCGCAATGGGCGCAGAATGCCCAACCCGGCGACACGATCGAGGTGACGGTCCTCGGCAGCAACTTCACGCTCCCCGAACCGCAGCCGGCCGGTTACGTCATCGTCGGCGACACCGCGTCGTTGCCCGCGATCAACTCGTTGCTGCAGGCGATCGGCGACGTGCCGGCGCGGGTGTACCTGGAGGCCAGCCACGACGACGACAAGCAGTTGCCGGTCGCGCGCAGCGCCGATGTGGTGTGGGTGGACCGCAAGAACTCCGGTGAGTCGTTGGTGCAGGCGGTCAGCTCGGCGGCCTTCGACGCCTCCGACCACTTCGGTTGGGTCGCATGCGACAACCGCACCACCCGCGCGGTCGCCAAGGTGTTCCGTGAGGACTACAAGATCCCCAAGAAGTCCATCAAGGCACAGGCGTACTGGGTGGCCTAAGCGCTACGGGGCGGCCTGACTGCTCGGCACCATGATCGGCATGACGAACTCCTCGAGCATCGAGCGTTCGTCGGCTTCGTCATGACCCGGGAACACCAGCAGCGACGTCATCACCCGCACCAGCCAGCGGGCCCGATGCGCCACCACCTCGGGCTCGTCGGGGGCCAGTGAGATCACGAACGCCTCGGTCAGTGCCCTGATAACCTCCGACTGCTCGGCCATGTCGGCGCCGATGGGCCGCTGCGTCTTGGCGAACCACGATGCCAGCGCGGGACTTTCGCGCACGTTGCGCAGCGAGGCCATCATGCCCTCGATGAGGCGTTCCCGCGGATCTGCCACCGCACTGACCTGATCGGTCATCTCGCTGTACAGGCGGTAGGCCTCGCGGTGCACATAGGCGGTGTAGAGCGCGTCGCGGCTGTCGAAGTACCGGTACAGGGTCGCGCGTGAACAGCCTGCGGCCGAAGCGATCTCGTGCATACCCACGGTGGCGGCCTCGTGTTTGGCGAACAGTTCACCGGCCGCGTCCAAGATCCGGTCCGCGGCGACCTCGGTGCGTCGCGCCGCCAGCCAGTCGCCGGCCATCAGCGGCCCACCCGGAACGGGACGGACAGCGGTCGTCGCACGTAACTTCCGCCGGCCCAGACGATTCCGTCTTCGTCCACCTCGAACTCGGGAATTCGGGTCAGCAGCTCGGTGAGCGCGACGCGCGATTGCATCCGGGCGGCCGCGGCGCCCAGGCAGTGGTGTGCGCCGTGGCTGAAGGTCAGGATGTTACGGGGTTTGCGGGTCACGTCGAGTTCGGCGGCGTCATCGCCGAAATGCCGTTCGTCGCGGTTGGCCGAGGCGTACAGGAACATCACCCGGCGGCCTTCGGGCACCGTGGTGTCGTGAATCGTGACGTCGCGGGTGACCGTGCGGCCCAGCATCTGCACCGGCGAGGTCAGCCGCAGGAACTCGTCGACGGAAGCCGGTATCAGATCGGGGTTTTCGGCCAGCAGCCGACGCTGGTCGGGTCGCTGGTGCAGCAGTTGCACCGAGCCGCCGAGCATGCCGGTGGTGGTGTCGTTGCCGCCGGTCACCATCGTGAACGTGAACGCCAGAATCGACAGCACCCCGGCGATGTCGCCGTCGGCGCCGACACCGGCGGACACCAGGTGCGAGACGGTGTCGTCTTCGGGTTCGACGCGGCGCCGTTCGATCAGCGCGGTGAAATACGCCATCATCTCGCCGACCGCGTCGCCCGCACTGCCCAACGCGCCGGCGATCCCGCCCTCGGCGGTGCTGGCCGCCACGATCGCGTCGGTCCAGCCGTCGAACTTGCTGCGGTCCTCCTCCGGCACGCCGAGGTAGTGCGCCACGACCATCGACGGCAGCGGTTTGAACAACTCCGCGACGATGTCACCGCCGCCGTCGGCTCGGATGCGCTCGATGCGCTCGATCACGAACTCGCGCACCTTGGGTTCCACCGCCTCGACCTGTCGGGGGGTGAACCCGCGTGCCACCAGCTTGCGGAACTCGGTGTGCACCGGTGGGTCCTGCATGACCATCGGCGGGTTGTCGGCCAGGCCGATCAGGTCGAGTTCGCCGTAGTTGACCGTGAGTCCCTGCGCGGAGGAGAACGTCTCGTGGTCACGCGCGGCCGCCCAGATGTCGGCGTGCCGGGACAGCACGTAATAGTCGCGGGGGCGATCCCCCGATGTGCCGGAGTCGGGTACGACGTGGTGCACGGGGTCGTGATCGCGCAGCGCCTGGTACATCGCCCACGGGGAGCGCCAGGTGTCGGCGGTGGCGAGCTGGAACCGCACCGGGGAATCGTGAGACAGAGTAGCTGTCATGTCTCATTCGTATGACATCACCTCGGGGTGTGTCAATAGCCAAGTGGCGCGAGCAGACATAGAAGGCCCCGAAATGCCGCTACAAGAGGGCCATCTGCGTCTGCTCGCACCAGGAAGGCGCGCCGGCAACTTTTCAGATGCCCGCGCCGGGGTTGAGGATGTTGTCGGGGTCCAGCGCGGCCTTGATCCGACGGTTGAGTTCCATCGCCTCGGGCCCGAGCTGCCCGGCCAGCCAGGGTCGTTTGAGCCGTCCGACGCCGTGTTCGCCGGTGATCGTGCCGCCGAGGCCGACGGCGAGGTCCATGATCTCGCCGAACGCCACATGCGCGTGCTCGGTCATCTCGGCGTCGGCGGGGTCGTACACGATCAGCGGATGGGTGTTGCCGTCGCCGGCGTGGGCGATCACCGAGATCATCAGATCGTGGTTCGCGGCGATCTTGGCCACCCCGGCCACCAGGTCGGCCAGCGCCGGCAGCGGTACGCCGACGTCCTCGAGCAACAGCGAACCCTTGGCCTCCACCGCCGGGATGCAGAACCTGCGCGCCGCCACGAACGCTTCGCCCTCGTCCGGATCCGACGTCGAAAACACTTCTCGCGCACCGTGTTCGGTGAAGACCTGCGCCATGAACTGCGCGTCGGCCGCACCCGAGGGTCCGCGGTCGTCGCTGGCGGCCACCATCATCGCGGCGGCGCTGCGGTCCAGGCCCATCCGGAGTTTGTCCTCGACGGCGTTGATGGCCGCCGAGTCCATGAACTCCAACATCGACGGCCGGATCTTGCCGGTGATCGCGACGACGGCGTTGGCCGCGGCTTCCACCGAGTCGAACGTGGCCACCACCGTGCATGCGCTGTTCTGCGCGGGCAACAGCTTGAGCGTGACCTCGGTGACGACACCCAGGGTGCCCTCGCTGCCGACGAACAGCTTGGTCAACGGCAGCCCCGCGACGTCCTTGAGCCGCGGTCCGCCCAGCCGCACGGCGGTGCCGTCGGCCAGCACCACCTGTAACCCGAGCACGTAGTCGGTGGTGACGCCGTACTTCACGCAGCACAGCCCGCCGGCGTTGGTCGCGATGTTGCCGCCGATGCTGCAGATCTCGAACGACGAGGGATCCGGCGGATACCACAGCCCGTACTCGGCGACCGTCTTCTTCACCTCGGCGTTGAGCAGCCCCGGTTGCACGACGGCCGTGCGGGTCACCGGGTCGACGGCGATATCGCGCATCTTCTCGGTCGTCAGCACGATCGCCCCGTCCAGAGCGGTTGCGCCGCCGGAGAGTCCGGTGCCCATGCCGCGCGGCACGACGGCGATCTTGTGCTTGGTGGCCCAGCGCAGCGTCGTCTGCACGTGTTCGGTGCTGCGCGGACGCACCACGGCCAGCGGCGTTCCCGCGCTCGGATCGAACGCGCGGTCGTGCCGATAGGACGCCAGGATGTCGGGATCGGTGACGACCATGCCGTCGGGGGTGTGGGCGATCAACTCGCCCAGGGCGGACTCCACACGGCAATCCTACGAGAGCACGTGAAATCCGAACGCCGCCAACCGACCAGGGGTTATAGTCGCGCCGTGATCAGCGGGAATCCGCTGGCGGGGCGCGACGGCGAGCTGAGCGTGATACGCCGTGCGCTCGGCGGGGGTGGCACCACAGCCGGCGTCGTGATCGTCGGGTCTGCAGGCGTGGGCAAGACCCGGTTGGCCCGCGAAGTGCTGACCCGCGCGGAGCGCGCCGGTGAGCACACCGACTGGATCGTCGGCACGCAGTCCGCCCGGGCGCTGCCGCTGGGCGCGTTCACCGCGCTGCTGGGCGACTCGATGGCCGACCCGATGCCGAATGTGCGACGCGTGATCAATTCCTTTGTCGCCCAACAACGTCGGGGCCGGGTGCTGATCGGTGTCGACGACGCCCACCTGCTCGACGGGTTGTCCGCGCACGTCGTGCACCAGCTCGCGCAGAGCCGCGGCGCCCGCCTGGTGGTGACCGTGCGGTCCGGCGCCGCCGAACCCGACGCGGTCACCGCGCTGTGGAAGGACGGATTGCTGACCCGCCTGGACCTGGAGCCGCTGTCGGCCGAGGCGACGCGCGCCATGATCGAGCACGTGCTCGGTGGTGTCGTCGACGCGCGCAGCGCCCGCCGGTTCTGGAAGCTCACCGACGGTAACGCCCTGTTTCTGCAGCAGCTGGTCAAGGACCAGGTGGCCGCCGGCCGGATGCGGTGCTCGGCGGGGGTGTGGATGTGGGACGACGACGTGGCGGTGTCGCAGAACATCAGCGACATGGTCGGCAGGCAGCTGGGGAAACTCGACCCGCAGGTGGCCCTGGTCGTGGACACGCTGTCGCAGTGTGAGCCGCTGGCCGTCGACGCGCTGTGCGATCTGGTGGGCCGCGCTGGCCTCGAGGCCGCAGAACAGTTGCACCTGGTGACCGTCGAGCGCACGGCCGGCACCTTGATGGCCCGGCTGGCCCATCCGCTGTTCGGCGAGTTGCGGCGGGCAACGGCAGGGGAGATGTACCTGTCGAAGCTCCGCGGCAGGTTGGCCGAACGGCTCGCCAAGGATCCAGACGCCGACATGCGGGCGACGGTGCGTCGCGCGCTGCTGGCGCTGGACTCCGATCTGCCGCCCGATCCGCAGCTGTGCGTGCAGTCCGCGCGTCACGCGATGACCCTGCTGGATCTGGATCTGGCCGACCGGTTCGCGACCGCGGCCGCAGCGGCCGGTGCGCCCGACGCCCCGGCGATCCGGGCGATGAATCTGCTGCTGCTGGGCCGCGGCCAACCGGCCGAGGAAGCGCTGCGCGAACTGAGCGCCCGGTCCGGCGAAGGCACCCACCAGTGGGCCACCCTGCGCGCCGCGAACCTGATCTGGATGCTGGGCCGCTGCCAGGACGCCAGGGTCATCCTCGAGGAGCTGGCGCGAGGACCGGAGTCGGCTGCCGAGCAGACCGCCCGCATCGCGGTCGAGGCGTGCGTGGACGCGGTTTCGGCGCGCGGCCTGATGGCCGAGGAAAAGGCCAGGGGCGCACTGGATTCGGGTCTGCTGTCGGACTTTCACGCGATGATGGCCGCGGTCGCGCTGACCATGTCGCTCGGCGCGCTGGGGCGGGCCGAGGAACTGACGACGGTGGCAGAGGCGGCGCTGGACCGTGCGATGACCTCCTTTCAGGCGTCCCACATGCGGTTCTGGTTCGCCAGCGTGTACGCCCGCGCCTGCCGCTTGACCGGACGGATCGGCGAGTGCGACGCGATGGTGCAGCGGCTCGCCGAATCCGCGACCGAGATCCCCAGCCTCGCCTACGCGAACCTCGCGTCCTTGCTGGGCAATGCGCAGCTGATGCGGGGTAACGCCCAAGCGGCGGTCAAGCTGTTGCATGAGGCCCTCGCCGGCGTCGAAAGACACGGCGTCACAACGGGTCTGCGCCCGGCAACATATTTCGCGCTGGCCGAGGGGCACGCGAAACTCGGAGAGGCCGAGGCGGCCAACGCCGCGGTGGCCAATGCGCGCTCGTGCGTTCCCGGCGACTACCTGTTCATGCAGACCGCGCTGAGCATCGCGACCGGATGGGCGCTCGCCGCGAACGGCTGCCTCGCCGAAGCCATCGCCACGGTGGCGTCGGCGGCGCACCAAGCCCGGGAGCGCGGGCAGCCCACGCACGAAGTCGCCTGCCTGCAGGCGGCGGCCCAGTGGGGCGACACCTCATGGGCCGCGCGGGCCCGCGAGTTGGCCGACGAGTTGGCGTTGCCCCTTGCCAGTGCCGTTGCGCGGCATACGGAGTCGTTGGCCACCGACGACGGGGAGGGCCTGCTGGCCGCGTCGAACGACTACCTGGCGACCGGTGATCGCGCGACCGCCGCCGATGTCGCCGCCCAGGCGGCCGTCGCGTTCACCCGCGGTCAGCAGCGCAAGCGCGGCCTGTACGCCGCGGCGGTGGCCAAAGAACTCAGCGACGCCTGCGGCGGCCTGTGCACCCCGGCGTTGCGGACTCCGGCCAGCCAGCCGCTGACCGGTCGCCAACGCGAGGTCGTCGAACTGCTGGTGGCAGGTCTGTCCAACCGCGAGATCGCCGAGCGGCTGGTGATGTCGGTGCGCAGCGTCGAGGGCCACGTGTACCGCGCATGTCAGCGGGTGGGCGCCAGCACCCGTGAGGAGTTGGCCGCGATCGCCAGGAAAGGCCCGTCAGCCGGACGCGAGGACGTCGGCTGAGCTAGCGCGGCTCGTCGCTACCGGGTTCGGCTTCTTCCAGCAGCGTTTCAACCGCGCCGGCAAGGTGGGCCGCCGCGTAGTGACCGTCGCCGCGGCGCCGTTGACTCTTGAAGTAATCGAGTTCTCTACGCAGGTCATCGAGCGTCTCATCGCTCACCCTCGCCATGAATCCTCCACGCTTGCCCCCAGTAAGCCTCGATGCCGCCGAAGCGCTCTCGCAGCCGCCTACGAGGTAACCATGGATTTGTCGAAACGTGTTGAAAATGAGCAGAGTTCTTCCAAGCTCTAATGTTGATATGTCTCCGGGCGCCCACCACACCAACGTGTTTCGCCGCGGCAGTCACTGGTCGGCGTGCTCGGGGGTGACCACCGGCGCGCGATCCAGTTCCCGCAGCGTGGGCAGGAAGATCGCGACGATCCCGAGCAACACCATCGGCAGCGACAACGCCAGAAACGTCGTCTGCAGCCCGGCGGTATCGGCCAGTGGGCCGGCGATGATCAACCCGAGCGGACCGGCCGCGTAGGCCAGCGAGCCCATCACCCCGACCACCCGGCCCCGCAGATGCCGTGGCGCGCGGGTCTGCATGACGTAGTTGTAGATCGGTTGGATCGGGCCGTAGGCGAAGCCGGCGATCGCGGACAGCAGCAGGATCACCGGCAGCGGCGGCAGGAACGCGATGAAGGTCATCGCGGCCCCGAGCGTCAGCACCGCCGTCAGCGTCGTGACCCGTCGGCTCATGAACTTCGATGTCACCGCGTAGCTCAGCGCGCCGGCCAGGCCGCCGATACTCAGCGCCATCAACACCCACCCGAGCTGTGCGGGCTCGTCGCGCTCGGTGAAGTACTTCGGAAACAGCACGCTCTCCATCGGCATGTAGAGCCCGACCACGGCGAGGTCGATCAGTGCCAGCAGCCGCAGCACCCGCAGGTTCCATACGAACCGCAGGCCCTCGACGACCCCGTCCCAGACGCCTTCGGGTAGCGCACCGCGGTCCGGCTTGCCCGTGCCCTCCAGGCGAAGCACCGCCATCGCACCGATCGACAACACGAACAGCGCCGCGGTCACCCACATCGTGTTCACCCCGCCGACGGTGGCGATCAACAACCCGCCTATCCCCGGACCCACGATGTAGGCGAGGTTGAACACCGCCTCGTAGGCGCTGTTGGCGCGGTCCAGGGTCCAGTCGGCACGTTCGGCGGCTTCGGGGAGCATGGTCTCGCGGGCCGTCATACCCGACGGGTCGAAGAACGCGCCGAGTGCGGCGAGGCTGGCCAGCACCGCGACGTTGAGCACCTCGACGCCGAACGTCAACGCCAGCACCGGCACCGCCGCCACCGACAGCGCAGAAAGCGCGTCGGAGATCATCGACACCCGCCGGCGACCCAGATAGTCGACCGCCGCGCCGGCGATGATGGTCGCGACCAGCAGCGGCAGCGAACCCGCCATCGCAACCACCGATGCGTCCACTGCAGACCCGTTGCGCTGCAGAACAAGCCATGGGAATGCGACCAGCGAGATGCCGTTGCCCGCGCCGGCCGTCAAGGCGGAGAACAGAATCAGCATCATCGGCGCGCGCTTGCTGTTCACCAGAGGTATCTAACATCGGTCGGGGCCGGTAAGCATGCGATTTTGCCGTCCGTGCACAGTGGTGTGGTGAAGTTGCCCCATCCGCGTACTGGAAAGCTCTTCGATTCTCCGGTGCCGCCGGGTGCCGGTTGGCCCGGTGACACCGCAACCCCGGACACCGCGGTGGCGACGACGGCAGCTCAGGTGGCGTCGATCGCTGCGGCCGCGCAGACCATCGAGGAGCTGGATGCCGCGATGTCGGTGTGTCGAGCCTGTCCGCGGCTGGTGGAGTGGCGCGAAGAAGTGGCCGTGGTGAAGCGGAAATCCTTCGCAGGCGAACCCTATTGGGGCCGTCCGATACCGGGGCTGGGGGCCAAGCGGCCGCGGGTCATGATCGTCGGGCTGGCGCCTGCGGCGCACGGCGCCAACCGCACCGGCAGGGTCTTCACGGGCGACCGCTCTGGGGACTTCCTGATCGCGGCGATGCACCGTGCCGGGCTGGCCAATCAAGCACTCTGCGTGGACGCCGCGGACGGGTTGCGGCTCAAGGGAACTCGGGTGGCCGCCGCGGTCCGCTGCGCCCCTCCGGGTAATGCGCCGACGCCTGCTGAGCGGGCCACCTGTGCGCCGTGGCTGGATGCCGAGTGGCGGCTCACCTCCCCGACCGTGCGGGTGATCGTCGCGCTGGGCGGGTTCGCGTGGCGAGCGGCGCTGCAGATGGTGCGCACCGGCGGGGGAACGGTGGGCAAGCCGGCGCCCCAATTCGGCCACGGCGCAACGGCCGAACTGGGCGATCTCACGCTGATCGGCTGCTATCACCCGAGCCAGCAGAACACGTTCACCGGCAAGCTCACCCCGCAGATGCTCGACGACGTGTTTCGGTTGGCCGGCGCTCTAGCATCCGTCGGATAGTCGCGAACTGCGCGTCGGCCAGCCGGCCCAGCTCCTCGGTCTGCGCGATCTGCTCGTAGTGGGCCACCGTCCATTCGTCGAACACCTGCAGCACCCGGAACACCAGCGCGATCTGCAGCTCTTCGGGCAGGTCGTCGCGCACCGCCTGAGACCGCCGCCCGACCTGCAGTACGTCAGCCACCCAGGTGTGCACCGCGGTAAGGGTGTCGTTCACCACCGCCTTGGCCGCGGCGGGAGCCGCGCTGTAGAACATCCGGCCCAGGGTCAGGAACTCCTGGTGCTGTCGGGAGACGTCGACCAACTCGGCGAAGAGCTTCTCGAGCCGCTCCCAGAACGCGTCTGTCCGAAATTGTTCCGGCCGGGGAACGGCGATATGCGCGGCGACCGAATCGACTAATTCGCCGATGACGAAATCAAATAGCTCGGCCTTTGACGACAGGACGTAATAAAACGAGCTCTTGCTCATCCCGCAGCGCTCGATGATGCGGTTCAGCGACGCGTCTTCGTAACCGACCGCGGCGAATTCGGCCGCGGCCACGTCGACGAGACGGCGGCGTCGCTCCGGCGGCATACGCAGAAGTCGGCTTGCGGTCACGGCCCACACTAACATTGTGGACCGGGTGGTCCAATGAATGGTAGCGTGGAAATCATGTTCAGCCCGACCACCGTCGAAAAGCAATATGCGCAGGCCGGCGCGGATTCGTTGCGGGTGCTCGTCGTCGGCGCCGGCATCGCCGGTTCGACGGCGGCACAGCTGCTGCGTCGCGACGGCCGGCATCCCGTGCTCATCGAACGGGGGGACCAGGACTCGTCGGCCGGCTACATGCTGGCGCTGATGCCGATGGTCGACGTCGTGCTCGATGATCTCGGGGCGCGTGACCGCTACCGCGCTGCCAGCACGCCGCTACAGCGGTACGCCGTGCACGGGCACACCGGACGCAAGCTGCGTGAGGATTCGATGTCGGCGATCCTGGCCCGGTTCGGCGACTACCGGGGAATCGCCCGCGGCGAGCTCATCGACGTGCTGTCCGGCGGCGGCTGCCCGGTCAGCTTCGGCGCCACGGTCAGCGCGCTGACCGAGCGAACCGACGGTGTCGAGGTGTCGTTGCGGACACCCCACGGCACCCACACGCTGCACTTCGATCTGGTGATCATCGCCGACGGAATGCACTCGCAGACCAGAGAATTGGTGTTGGCACCGCAGGCGGCAAAGGTGGTCGACACCGGATGGGGCGGCTGGGTGGTGTGGGCGGCCAGCGACAACCCGGCCGCTGACGCAGATCTTGGCGAAGAGTGGTGGGGCGCCGGGTTTTTCGCCGCCCTGTATCCCGTCAAAGGTGAAGTCGGCGTGTTCGTCGGCGGCCCGCGCGCCGATACGGCCGCGGGCCCGGCGGCGTTCGTCGCGCGGATCCGCCGCCAGGTCAAGGATGTCAGCCCGCGGCTGCAGCGCGCATTGAACGCGGTGCTCGACGATCCCGAACCGTACTACTGGTCGTTGACCGACTGCCGGGCGCCGACGTGGACCACCGGGCGCACGGTGTTGCTCGGCGACGCCGCCGCCGGCTTCCTGCCCACCGCAGGGATCGGCGCGGGCATGGCGATGGAGTCGGCGTGGATGCTGTGCCGGTCGCTGCGGCAGGCAGACCGCACCAGCGCCGGCCTGGCTGATCTGCTGCGCGGCTACGAGCGCCTCCAGCGTCCGCGCGTGGAGGCCGCCCAGGACAACTCGCGCCGGCTCGCGTCGCTGATGTTTCGCCGCAGCCGGCTGTTGGCGGTGGCCCGTGAGGTGGCGATGCGCTTCGTCAGCGTCGAACAGGCGCTTGGCCCGATCCAACGGTTGCTTCAGCAGCAGCCCGACCCCGAAGAGCTGTTCAGCGCGACCGGGGAAGGTCTACGTGCGCCGTAGCGTTGACCCAACTATGCGGCTTTCTGTTCTTGACCTCGTACCCGTTCGCACCGATCAGTCGACCCCTGATGCGCTGGCGGCGTCGACGCGGCTGGCCCAGACCGCCGACCGGCTCGGCTACACCCGCTACTGGGTCGCCGAACACCACAACATGCCCTCGGTCGCGGCGACCAGCCCGCCGGTGTTGATCGCACACCTGGCCGCCCACACCAGCCAAATACGGGTCGGTTCGGGCGGGGTGATGCTGCCCAACCACGCGCCGCTCGCGGTGGCCGAGCAGTTCGCGCTGCTGGAGGCCGCCCATCCCGGGCGCGTCGACCTCGGCATCGGCCGCGCGCCAGGCTCGGACCCGGTGACGTCCTGGGCCCTGCGCAACGCCGCCGGCCGCGACGACCGCGACATCGAAGCGTTCCCGGACTATCTCGATGACCTCGTCGCGCTGATGGGCGAGCGCGGGGTGCGGGTGCCGATCCCCAACGAGCGCTACATCCTCAAAGCCACGCCCGCCGCGGTCACGGTGCCCAAGCTGTGGCTGTTGGGGTCGTCGATGTACTCGGCGCGCCTGGCCGCGGCCAAGGGGCTGCCGTACGTGTTCGCCCACCACTTCTCCGGTAAGGGCACCGCCGAGGCCCTGCAGGTGTACCGGTCGAACTTCCGTCCGAGCGATCAAGCCGCTGAACCGCTGACGTTTTTGACCGTCAACGCGGTGGTGGCCGAAACGCCCGAGGAGGCAAAGGCTTTGATGCTGCCGAACCTGCACATGATGGCGCGGCTGCGCACCGGTCAACCCCTCGGTCCGCTCGAGATCGTCGAGGATGCCCAAGCGCTGACGTTGACGCCGCACGCGCAGCGCATCGCCGACGACGCGCTGCAGCGCGCCGTCGTCGGCACCCCGGTGCAGGCGGCCGAGCAGATACGTGCGCTGGCCGCCCAGTTCGACGTCGACGAGGTGATGGTCAACCCGGTCGCGTCGGCGCGCCGCGGTACCGACCCGGCCACCGCACCGGCCCGCGACCAGACGCTGGAACTGCTGGCCAAAGAGCTGTTCTGATACCGCGAGCAGACGCGTAGACCCCCTGAAAGCACGCATGGTGGGGGTTTTCGCGACTGCTCGCGCCTAGGGATGAGGCGTCAGGACCACGACGGGGATCGGGCGCGATGTTCGCTTCTGGTAGTTCTCGTAACGGTTGGCGTTGTTCTCGTTGACGATGCGCCACAGCCGCTGGTAGTCGGCATCGTCGGGCAGCACCGGCTTCGCCGTCACCGCGAACCGCTTCGGGCCCACGTTGATCTCGATGTTCGGGTCGGCCTTCAAATTGTGGTACCACCCAGGGGCTTTCGGGTCGCCACCCTTGGAGGCGACGACGAGATAACTGTCGCCGTCCTTGGCGTAGGTCAACGAGTTGGTGCGCTGGATTCCGGTCTTGGCGCCGACGGTGTGCAGCAGCAGGTTGGGCGGCGTGCCGGGCAGGATGCGGTGCCCGATACGGCCGTTGGTGCCCTGGTAGATCTTGTCGTGCAGCTGCAGCAGCGGCAGGCCGATGTAGCGCTCCCACAGGGGCATGCTCATGGGCTCAGTCTTGCGCAGCCGAGTCCAGTTGCGCCAGTGCCTCCCGCAGCAGCCGTCCGCTCTCTTCGCGGTCCGGATCGTGGCGCAGCAGCATGCCCTTGGCGAACGACAGCTTGTCACCGGAACGTCGCGGCAACACGTGCAGGTGAATGTGGAACACCGTCTGGAACGCGGCCTTTCCGTCGTTGATCACGACGTTGTTGCCGTCGGCGTGCAGCCCGGAGTTGCGCGCGGCCCGGGCGATGCGCTGCCCGATCTTGACCATCGCCGCGACGGTCTCCGGCGGCGTGTCGGTCAGATCGACCGTGTGGCGTTTGGGAATGACCAGCGTGTGACCGCGGGTGAACGGCCGGATGTCCAGCAGGGCGAGGTAGTCGTCGTCCTCGTAGATCCGGATGGCCGGCGCCTCACCGGCGACGATCGCGCAGAACACACAAGACATTCCGCCACGGTAGCCGTTAGGTGTTCGCGGTGGCCCACTCGGCCAACCGGCGGTCACGCTCCTGCGACGAGACGTCCTCGACCCGGGTCATCACCGTCCAGCGCCGACCGAACGGGTCGAGGATCGACGCGAACCGGTCACCGGTGACGAACGTCTGCACGGGCTCACGAATGGTGCCGCCCGCGGCTTGGGCCTCGGCGACCACAGCGTCGACGTCGGGGCAGTACAACGCGATGGAATGGGTGGCCGGTGCGTTCGGATCGGGTGCGGCGATGTCGTAGGCCTGCGCGGGGTCGCCGAGCTGGAGTCGACCGTTGCCGAAGTCCAACTCGGCGTGCGTCACGGCCCCATCCGGACCATCCATCCGGTCGACGACCGTGGCGCCGAACACCGACACATAGAAGTCGATCGCGGCGGCCGCGCCGTCGATGCACAGAAATGGGGTCAGGCTGGTGTATCCGTCAGGTATGGGTTTCACGCTCATGTCGGCAAGTCTCACCGGCCCTCGGCGGCGTTGAATTGGAGATTCGCGACAGAATGTCGTCAGCGACGACAACGAGGAGTTTCGGTGCCTGAATTCGCGTCGGGCCAGCGGGCGGAACCACCCATGCGCGGCGTCGTCGGCCGCGCGCACACCGCGTCGAGGTTCCACCTCGACAAGTGGGCCCCGTCGGATGCGGCGGCCCGGTTCGTCGAGTACTTCTGGTCGGTGCAGTGGGACCTTCGTGGCCAGGACCCGTTCGACAGCACCGTGATCACGTTTCCCGCGATGCACATCACCCACGAGTGGGGCGAAGACGACCCGCGCCACGGTTTTGCGCTGCCGAACACGTTGGTGCACGGCGTCGTCGAACGGGTCTTTCACACGACGATCGCCGCGCGCGGCTCGGTCGTCGGAGCCCGATTTCTGCCCGGCGGGTTCACCGCCCGGTTCCGCCGCGACGCCGCCGCCTTCACCAGTCGCGTACAGCCTGTCGACGCGCAGTTATTCGGCGGCCCAATCGATCTGGACGACGACATCGGTGCCGCCGCCCGCCGATTGGATGACCTGATCGGTGCGCATACCGGCGGGCCGGACGACACCTACAACGCGGTGACCGCGTTGCTCGACCGGATCCGCGACGACGGGCGGCTGCACCGCGTGGAGCAGGTGATGGCACTGTCACCGTGGAGTGCTCGCACGACGCAGCGCATCTTCCGCCGTTACGTCGGAGTTCCCGTCAAGTGGGTGCTGTGCCGCTACCGGTTGCAGCAGGCGGCGCTGGAGATCGAGAGCCATGCCGAGGTGGATTTCGCCGATCTCGCGATCCGACTCGGCTGGTACGACCAAGCCCATTTCATCAACGACTTTCGCGCGATGCTGGGCTGCACACCCGGCGAATACGCCACCCGATACGGCGGCTGAGCCGCTACGCTGCCGCGGATGGAGACCCGTGAGCTTGCCTTCGCAGGCGCCGCCGAACTAGCCAGACGGCTGGCGGCGGGCACGATCACCGCTCCCGAGCTGCTGGAGCTCTATTTGGACCGCATCGCGCGGCTGGACCCGGAGCTCAGAGCATTTCGCACCGTGCTCGCCGACTCGGCGCGCCAGGAAGCCGGCCTGGCGCAGGATCGGCTGAACACCGGGGAGCGCCGTCCGCTGCTGGGGGTGCCGGTCGCGATCAAGGACGACGTCGACGTGGCGGGCGCGACGACGACGTACGGCACTGCGGCCCACGGCCCGGCGCGCACCGCGGATGCCGAGGTCGTGGCGAGGCTGCGCGACGCGGGTGCGGTGATCATCGGCAAGACCGCGGTGCCCGAGATGACGATCTGGCCGTTCACCGAGACGGTCACTTACGGCGCGACACGCAACCCGTGGAACACCGACTACACCCCCGGCGGAAGCAGCGGAGGCAGCGGCGCCGCCGTCGCGGCGGGCCTGACGGCGATTGCGCTGGGCTCCGACGGCATGGGCTCGATCCGCATCCCGTCGACGTGGTGCGGGCTGTTCGGCATCAAACCCCAACGCGACCGGGTCCCGATGGCGCCGCACGACGACGCGTGGAACGGGCTCAGCGTCAACGGGCCGCTGGCCCGCACCGTCGAGGACGCCGCGCTGTTCCTCGACGTGACGGCCGGCGAGTCGACGTTCGTCGCCGCCGCCGCCAAAGAACCGGGACGGCTGCGAATTGCGTTGAGCACCAAAGTGCCACCGCCTCTGGTCGCGCGGATCGGCAAGGCGCAACGCAGCGCCGTCCGCGAAGCCGGTGCGCTGCTACGCGAGCTCGGCCACGACGTGGTCGTGGCCGACCCCGACTATCCACCCACCGCGGTGGCCCATGCGTTGTCCCGCTACTTCAAGGGCGTGTACGACGACGTGCAGACGCTTCCTCACCCCGAGCGCCTCGAAACGCGCACCCGGGCGTTCGCCAGGATCGGCGGGCTGGTCTCCGCGCAGCGGATGAACCGGATCCGCGCCGCGGAAAGTCAACTCGCCGAGGCGGTCCAGACGATCTTCGACGACGTCGACGTCGTTCTCACACCCGGCACCGCGACCGGACCGTCGCGTATCGGCGCGTACCAACGCAGAGGCGCGGTGTCGACGCTGACGCTGGTCGCCGCGCGCGTCCCGTTTCAGGCGATATTCAACGTGACCGGCCAACCCGCGGCCGTCGTACCGTGGGGTGCGGACGGCAACGGGGTGCCGACGTCGATCCAGTTGGTCGCCCGCCCGTTCGACGAGGCCACGCTGCTGTCGCTGGCCGCCCAGATCGAGCAGGCCCGGCCGTGGGCACACCGCCGCCCGCCGGTGTCCTAACGCTTTTGCCGCGAGCGTGCGTGTTTGAGGGCGACACGCCGACAGAAATCGCGAGTTCGCGCACGCTCGCGCTGCTACCGGCGCAGGCCCTCGCGCCAGGCCGCCAGCTTGTCCTCGAAGCGCATCGTCTGCGCCGGGCTGGTCGACGGCAGCCGGTGACACCGCAGGGCCGGTGCGGCGCCGACGAGACGGTGGTAGTTCTTCTCTGCTGCCGCTCCGTTGAACAGAACTCGGGTGATACCCGGGTATGCGTCGAACAGCCGGTGAAAGTCGTTGGCCACCATGCTGTCCCGCTCCACCGCGGAATCGAGGCTTCCGACCCGCCGGCATGACCGCAGCACATCCCACACCGCTATCCCGTGCGCCGTCAGCGCGCCGACCCGCTCGGGGTACGGATCGTCGGCGCCGAAACCAAAGATCTCCCCGGTGATCCGCCAGAACGCGTTGCGCAGGTTCCCGTAGTACTGCTGCACGGCCAACGACATCGCGCCCGGCATATTGCCGAGGATCAGCGTGTGTGCGCCTTCGGCGACGAGCGGCGGGAACCCGTGCAGAAGCGGCGTGGCCATGGATTCGAATATGACACGCCGCCGGGGTATACGTTGAGCCGGTGGCCGGAGATTTCGACATCGCGGCGTCCGGGCTGCTCGACGGCCTCGACGGCGAAGCGCGCGCCGAACGTGCCGAGCTGATCGAGTGGTTGTTGGGCCAGGGATTCACCGTCGACCAGATCCGCGGCGAGGTGTCGCCGATGCTGTTGCCGGCGGGCCGGCTCGTCGGCAACGACGGCGTGCACGTGTCGGCGCGGCAGATCTGCGAGGAAACCGGCATCGACCTTGAACTGCTCGAAGCCCTGCAGTCGGCGTTGGGCCTGCCCAGGGCAGAGGATCCCGACGCCGCCGTGCATCTACGCGCCGACAGCGAAGCGGCCGTGCGCGCGAAGGTCTTCCTCGACATGGGGTTGAGCCGCGAGCAGGTGGTTTCGGTGGCCAGAGTGCTCGGCCATGGGCTGGCGCAGACCGCCGAAGCCATGCGTGAGGTCGTGCTCGAGGCGGTGATCACCCCGGGCGCCACCGAACTGCAGCTCGCGCAGGCATACGAAAGCCTGGTACGCCAGGTCTCGCCGCTACTGGGTCCGCTGTGCGACGACGTACTGCACATCCAACTGCGGCACACGTTGGAAACCGAGGCCGTCAGCACGGCCGAACGTGCCGCGGGCGTGCTGCCCGGCGCACGCACGATCGCGGTGATGTTCGCCGACCTCGTCGGTTTCACTCGACTCGGTGAGGCGGTGCAGCCGGAGGAGCTGGAAACTCTGGCCAGCCGGCTGGCCAACCTGACACGCGATGCGGTCGCACCGCCGGTCCGGTTCGTCAAGACCATCGGTGACGCGGTGATGTTGGTCAGCACCGATCCCGTGGCGCTGCTCGACACGGCGCTCGAACTGCTTGCCGCGGCCGAGAAGTACGACGATTTCCCGCAGCTGCGCGTCGGCCTGGCGCTCGGGTCGGCGGTGAGCCGGGCCGGCGATTGGTTCGGCAGCCCGGTGAACGTAGCCAGTCGGGTGACCGGCGTGGCGCGGCCGGATTCGGTGCTGGTCGCCGAAAGCGCCCGAGAGGCGATCGGCTCGGCCGACGGCTTCGCCTGGTCCTTCGCCGGTGCGCGTCGGCTCAAAGGCGTCAAGGGCGACGTCAAGCTGTTCCGAGCACGCCGGGCCGACGGCTGACATACCATCCAGACATGATCAGAGCGGCTACGGCTCTTTGGGTATCGACGATCGCGCTGGCCGGCATGGTGAGCGCGGCCACCGCACACGCCCAACCGCCGCCGCTGCCGGGACCGTGTACCTTCACGTTGTCGCCCCCGCAGGTCGTCCACGTGTCGGGCGCCGACATGGTGACCGCCACCGTGACCCCCGTCGGCTGTGCAGGCATGTTCGAACCGAAGTTCGGCGTCGCGTGCGTGCACGTGCAAGGCGGGCCGGGAAAGTGCGCACAGTCTACCGGCCCGGGGACGGCGCAGGTGTACGAGCCGTATCAGCCTGGTACGACGTACGTCTCGTCCGGGCGGGGTTGCGGCGCGATGTTCGATTTCACGACGGACCCGAACTGCCAGCTGTTGGGTCCGGTCACCGCGACGCTGTGAAACCGCGCAGCCGCAGGCTGTTGCTGACCACGAAGACAGAGCTGAAAGCCATTGCGGCGCCGGCGATCATCGGGTTGAGCAGGCCAGCCGCGGCTAACGGGAGCGCAGCGACGTTGTAGGCGAACGCCCAGAACAGATTGCCCTTGATCGTCGCCAACGTCTTGCGCGACAGCCGGATCGCGTCGGGTACGGCACGCAGGTCGTCGCGCACCAGCGTCAGGTCGCTGGCTTCGATGGCGACGTCGGTGCCGCTGCCCATCGCCAGGCCGAGATCGGCCTGTGCCAGCGCGGCGGCGTCGTTGACACCGTCGCCGACCATCGCCACGACCTTGCCGCCGGCCTGCAGTCGCTTGACCGCCTCGACCTTGTCATGGGGCAGCACCTCGGCGATCACCTCGTCGATACCGACCTGGCGCGCCACCGTCTGCGCGGCCGCCTGATTGTCACCGGTCAGCATGATCGGCGTCAGTCCGAGCGCGCGCAGCTCGGCGATCGCGTCGGCGGATGTGGACTTGACCGCGTCGGCGACCACCAGCACGCCGCGTGCGGTTCCGTCCCATCCGACGACGACGGCGGTGCGTCCCTGCGATTCCGCTTGCCGCACAGCCTGATCGAGGGCATCGGGCACCGTCACCAACCGCTTCCTGCCGACCACCACGGTGTGCCCGTCGACCACGCCCTGTACGCCGAGACCGCGCAGGCTGGTGAATTCCTGTGCGACGGGCAGGTCACCGAGCTTGTCGCGCGCCGCGGTGGCGATCGCCTTGGCGATCGGATGTTCCGAGCTGTTCTCCAGTGCACCGGCCAGCCGCAGCACCTGGTCGGGTTCCTCGGTGTGCGCGGCGATCACGTCGAGCAGCGTCATCGTCCCGGTGGTGACCGTGCCCGTCTTGTCCAACACGATGGTGTCGATGCGCCGGGTGGACTCCAACACCTCGGGCCCCCTGATCAGAATGCCCAGCTGCGCACCGCGGCCGGTACCGACCATCAGCGCGGTCGGGGTGGCCAGCCCCAGCGCACACGGGCACGCGATGATCAGCACCGCTACCGCGGCGGTGAACGCGGTTGCCACCGATCCGGCTGTGGCGAGCCAAAATCCGAGCGTCGCCGCCGCCAACGCGATGACGATCGGCACGAAGACACCCGAGATCCTGTCGGCCAGCCGCTGCACCTGCGCCTTCTCGTTCTGCGCGTCCTCGACCAGCCGGGCCATCTGCGCCAGCTGGGTGTCGGAGCCGACCCGGTTGGCCCGCACCAGCAGCCGGCCGTCGACGTTGATCGTCGCGCCGATCACCTGATCGCCGGGGCCGACGTCGACCGGCACCGACTCGCCGGTCAACATCGACGCGTCGATCGCCGAATCGCCCTCGACCACAACACCGTCGGTGGCCACCTTCTCTCCCGGGCGCACCACGAATGAATCTCCGACAGCCAACTGATCAAGCGGAATGCGTTGCTCCACAGCGCCTCTGACGACGACGACGTCCTTTGCGCCGAGCTCCAGCAACGCGCGAAGTGCCGCTCCGGCGCGGCGTTTTGCGCGGGCCTCGAAGTAGCGTCCGGCCAGCACGAACGTCGTCACCCCGGCGGCCACTTCCAGGTAGATGTTGCCGCTGCCGTCGGTGCGGCTGATCGTCAACTCGAACGGATGGGTCATGCCGGTAACGCCCGCGGTGCCCCAGAACAGCGCGTAGATCGACCACCCGAACGCCGCCAGGGTGCCCATCGAGATCAAGGTGTCCATCGTGGCGGTGCGGTGCCGCAGGTTGGTCCACGCGGCCTGGTGGAACGGCCACGCGCCCCACACCACCACCGGCGCCGCCAGCGTCAGCGACAACCACTGCCAGTTCGGAAACTGCAGCGCGGGCACCATCGCCATCGCGATGACCGGGACCGTCAGCGCCAACGAGATCAGCAGCCGACGACGCAACGACGCGGCCGGATCGTCCTGCTGCGCCGCAGCCGGGGTGTCGACGGTGGGCAGATGCGCTTGGTATCCCGCCCCCTCGACGGCGCTCACCAGCAACTCCGGTGTCACGTCGTCGGCGTAGGTGACCCGCGCCTTCTCGGTGGCGAAGTTGACGGTCGCGCTCACACCGTCAATTTTGTTGAGCTTCTTCTCGATCCGGTTCGCGCACGACGCGCACGTCATTCCGTCGATCGACAGTTCGATCGTCGACATGTCAGCTGGCCAGTTGGTAGCCGGCTTCTTCGACCGCGCGCTGGATCGCGGCGCGATCGACCGGGTTGTCGCTGTCGATGGTCACCGCGCCGCTTTCGACATCGACATCCACGGCCCGGACCCCGGCGATCTCGCCGATCTCCTCACGCACCGACGCGGCGCAGTGGGCGCAGGTCATGCCCGTGACGGTGATGGTCGTTGTGCTCATGACGACCAGCGTACTGATACCCCCGTGGGGTATGCAAACGGGTTGCTTGCGTGGCAGCATCGGCGGTCATGCGTGTGCTGGTGCAACGGGTGCTCTCCGCGGCGGTGAAGGTCGGCGGCGAGGTGGTCGGGCAGGTCTCCCGCGCCGACGGCCAGAGCCTGCTCGCCCTCGTCGGCGTCACCCACGACGACGACGAGGCCAAGGCAGTGCGCCTTGCCGAAAAGCTTTGGCAGCTGCGCATTCTCGACGACGAGAAGTCCGCGTCCGATGTCGGTGCGCCGATCCTGGTCGTCAGCCAGTTCACGCTGTACGCCAACACCGCCAAGGGTAGGCGGCCCGCCTGGAACGCCGCGGCGCCTCGTCCCGTGGCCGAGCCGCTGGTCGACGCCTTCGCCGACGCGTTGCGGGTGCTCGGCGCCCAGGTCGCGACCGGTGTGTTCGGCGCGCATATGCAGGTCGAGCTCGTCAACGACGGTCCGGTGACGCTACTGCTGGAGTTGTGACTACTGGGCGGCGTCACCGCGACACCCTCGGTCGCACTGGCATCCTGGTCACATGGCGAAGGAAATCGACCGGACCCGTGCACGTGGCGCGCTCGCGGTGATCAAGCAGCACCCGGGGATGGTGCTGTTCGCGGTGTCACCGGTGCTTGTCGCGCTGGGGCTGGTGTGGTGGTTGGTCAGCCCGACGTTGGCCATTCTGCTGTTGATCGCCGCGGTTGCCGGCGGCGCGGTGGTCGTGCTGCGCAAGCGCGACTAGGGACGAAAAAACTTGTTCGCTCTGCGGTGAAGGCTGCCCACCAGTGATGTAACGGTGTAATCATGTAATCATGAGGCACCATCTCCACGGCCGCCGGCGTCCCGGTGGCTGGCAACAGACACAGCACCCCGACGCGAGCGACGCGGCCGACTGGTTCGCCGGTCGCCTACCTGACGGCTGGTTCGACGGCGACCCGACGGTCGTCGTCGACCGCGAGGAAATCACCGTCATCGGACGGCTACTGCAACCGGCGGACACCTCAGAGAGCGAGGCCCACGCGTCGGGCCGGGTGGCGCGGTTTCGCGAGGAAACCCGCTCCGAGCGCATGCGCATCGCCGACGAAGCCGAAGCACGCTACGGCCGCAAGGTGGCCTGGGGGGTGCAGCTCGGCTCCGACGACGACGCCGAACGAATCCTGTTCACCCACTTGGCCGTACCGGTCATGACACGGCTGCGACAGCCCGAACGCCAGGTGCTCGACACGCTGGTCGACGCCGGGGTGGCGCGGTCGCGTTCCGATGCGCTGGCCTGGTCGGTGCGGCTGGTCGGGGAGCACGCCGTCGAATGGTTGGGCAAGCTGCGCGAAGCGATGCGCAACGTCGACGACCTGCGCGCGCAGGGGCCGCAACTCTAGACGCGTTCGAGCCCGACGTAGGACGAACTCAGCGGAGCGGTCTGCGACAGCGGGTCCACCGCCCCGCCGGCGATGAGCAGGTTGCGGTTCACCCCGTAGGACACCGGCTCGGCGCCGCCGCGTGGGTCGAAAATGCGTGAGCCCCAGCCATGGTCGATGATGACCACGCCCTGGCGCGGGGCGTCGCTGAGCACCGCCTTCAGTTCGACCGCGCCGACCGGCGAGAAGACCCGCACCAGATCGCCTTCGGTGACCCCCAGATCGGCGGCGTCCTTGGGATGGATGACGACGTCGTTGCCCTTGCCGCCCGGATGCAGGCCGGGCAGCTCGTTGAGCCACGAGTTCATCGAATGACGATGGCGCCGGTTGGCCAGCTGGAACGGATAGCCCAGCGGCGCTTCGGGGTGCGGTTCGGCGAGCAACTCGCGGGCCCGCTCGACGAATTCCGGCGGCGCGGCGTGCACCTTCTTGTCGTCGGTGCGCAGCGCCTTGCGGAAGTGTCCGAACTCCCTTGTCCCCAACACCATCCCATGCGGATGGGACACGACATCGCGCCATTTGACCCTGCGGCCGTTGAACTTGCGGCCGGTCGCGACCACCAGCCGGTCGATCCAGTGCGGGCCGAACTCCAGGCCCGCCCGCCCGGTGACGGCGGCCAGCCGGCGGGTGGCCTTGATGAAGCCGTTGAGCCCCTTGGCCCCAAACAGCGGCGCGTTCATCGCGATGGCGAGGTCGGTGAAGATGCGCCACTCTTCGCGCGCCCCGGGCGGTGGCTGCACGGCGCGCGCCCCGTACTGCAGGTACGGCTCGTCGTGCATGTTGCTGGTGAACGCCAGCAGGTCGTCGCGTTCGAGCCAGTGCACCGCGGGCAGCAGCCAATGCGCATGCCGGTGGCTCTCCCGTTGCACGAAATCGATGGCCACCAACAGATCCAACTGCGCCAGCGCGTTGTCGAGCCGCGCCCCGTCGGGCCCCGACACCACCGGGTTGCCGCAGTTGAGCACCAAGGCGCGGATCTGCCCGCGGCCGGGGGTGGTGATCTCATCGGGCAGTTCGGACAAGGCGTGCGCGCCGGCGACCATCTCGCGCCCGAGCAGCCGGCTGCGGTGCGGCTTGGCCTTGACCATGCCCGCCATCCGGATCGCGTCAACGTAACCCGGCTCGTACCGGCGGCCGCCGGGACGGTCCATCCGGCCGGTGATCACGTTGAGCACGTGGCCCAGCCACTCGGCGACGGTGCCGGTGCGGTGCAAGGACACCCCTGTGCGGGTCACCACCATCGCGCCGCGCGCGGCGGCGAACTCGCGCGCCACCTGTTCGAGCTCGGGGCGGGGGATGTCGCACCGCGCGGCCAGGTCGTCGAGGTCGGCATCGGCGACCAACGGGCGCAAATCGTCGACGCCCGTGGCGAGTTCGGTGCAGTCCAGGCGATGCTCGAGGCCTTCGTCGAGGATGACCTTGACCATCGCCAGCAGCAGCGCCCAGTCCTGGCCGGGCCGCACCGCCAAGTGGACGTCGGCCTTCTCGGCGCTCTCGGTGCGCAGCGGGTCGACGACCACGATCCTGGCGCCCTGCTGCTGTCGTGCCAGCGCACGACGCCAGCCGTTCGGCACAGTTTCCAGCCAATTCCAGGCGCTCACCGCGGGATTGGTGCCGACCAGCAGAAAATAGTCGCAGTTGTCGATGTCAGACACCGGCGCCATCAGGATCGAGCCGTACATCGCGTCGGCCACCACGTGCATCGCGTTCTGGTCGACTGAGCCCACCGCGTAACGGTTCTGGGTGCCGATCGCGTCCAGCCAGGCGTTCATGAAGATCACGTTCGACGACGAGAAACCCGCCGGGTTGCCGTAGTAGACCGCGACGCTGTCGGGACCGCCGGCGTCGATCAGGGCGGTCATCCTGGCGGCGATGTCGGCGATCGCCTCGTCCCAGGTGGCCTCGACGTAGGTGTCGCCGACGCGGCGCATCGGGTTGAGGATCCGGCGCGGATGCTCGACGAGTTGGTTGGCGGTGCGGCCCTTGGCGCAGAAGTCCCGCCATGAATGCGGGTTCTTCCGGTCGGCGGCGATCTTGGTGACCCGGTTGTCCTCGACCGTCACCTCGAGACCACACGACGCCAGGCAGTACCGGCAGAACGTGTACACCGTTTCGCTCATCACCCCGAAGACTACGGCGACTACACCTGCGTCATGGCCCAATAAGCACCACGCTTAGCGAGCAGCTCGGCGTGGCTGCCCCGCTCGACGATCCGGCCGGCATCCAGCACCACGATCAGGTCCGCGTCACGGATCGTCGAGAGCCGATGCGCGATAAGAAAACTCGTGCGGTCCCGGCGCAGCTCGGCCATCGCCTGCTGGATCAACAGCTCGGTGCGGGTGTCCACCGAGCTGGTCGCCTCGTCGAGCACCAGCAGTCGCGGCTGGGCCAGCACCGCCCTGGCGATGGTGATCAGCTGCTTCTCACCCGCGCTGATGTTGCCGCCGTCGTCGCTGACCCGGGTCTGATAGCCGTCGGGCAGCGTGTGCACGAACCGGTCGACGTAGGCGGCCTTGGCGGCCGCGATCACCTCCTGCTCACTGGCGTCGGGCCGGCCGTAGGCGATGTTCTCGTAGATCGTGCCGCCGAACAGCCAGGTGTCCTGCAGCACCATGCCGATCCGGGACCGCAGCGAGGCCCGGCTCACCGTCGAGATGTCCACCCCGTCCACCAGGATGCGTCCGGCGTCGATCTCGTAGAACCGCATCAGCAGGTTCACCAGCGTCGTCTTGCCCGCGCCGGTCGGCCCGACGATCGCCACCGTGCTACCCGGTTCGGCCACCAGCGACAGCTCCTTGATCACCGGGACCCCGGGCCGGTAGCCGAAGCTGACGTTCTCGAACTCCACCCGGCCCGCGCCGGCGCGCATGCGGCCTTCACCGTCGGGGGTCTCCTCCTCGGCGTCCAGCAGGTCGAAAACCCGCTCCGCACTGGCGATGCCGGATTGCAGCGTGTTGTACATCCCCGCGACCTGCGTCAGCGGCTGGTTGAACTGACGGACGTACTGGATGAACGCCTGGATGCTGCCGAGCGTGATCTGGCCGGTCGCGACCTGCAGCCCGCCCACGACCGCGACGGCGACGTAGCTGAGGTTGCCGATGAACGTCGTGGCCGGCCCGACCAGGCCGGAGAAGAACTGCGCGCCGATGCTGGCCTGATACACGTCGTCGTTGAGTTCGCCGAACTGCTCGGTGGCCTTGGCGCGGTGGCCGAACGTCTTGACGATCGTGAAGCCGCTGTAGGTCTCCTCGATGTGGGCGTTGAGCCGCCCGGTGTTGGTCCACTGCGCGACGAACAGCCGCTGGGAGCGCCGCGCGATCGCCCTGGTGGCCCACAGCGACAACGGCACGGTGACGACGGTGAGCAGGGTCAGCAGCGGCGAGATGGTCAACATCATCACCAGCACCGCGAACACCGTCAGCACCGAGGTCATGAGCTGGCTGATGGTCATCGACAGCGAGGTCTGGATGTTGTCGACGTCGTTGGTGACCCGGCTGAGCACCTCGCCGCGCTGGCGGGTGTCGAAGTAGGACAACGGCATCCGGTGCACCTTGTCCTCGACGTCGGAGCGCAGCTTCACCATCGTGCGCTGCACCACGACGTTGAGGATGCGGAACTGCAGCCAGACCAGCAGGGCGGCAATGAGGTACAGGCCGAGGGCAAGCAGCAGGGTGCGGCCGACGGCGCCGAAGTCGACGCCACGTCCCGGTACGACGTCCATGCCCGAGAGCAGGTCGGCGAAGGTGTTGTCGCCGCGGGCGCGGGCGGCGTCGATGGCCTGCTGTTTGGTCAGCCCCGCGGGCAGCTGGCGTCCGATCACGCCGTTGAACAACAGGTCGGTGGCGTGCCCGAGGATCCGCGGCCCGATCACGCTGATCGCGATACCGCCGACACCCAACAGGATCACCGTCGTGGCCAGAATGCGTTGCGGGGTCAGCCGCTTCACCAACCGGATAGCCGAACCCGTGAAGTCGCGGGAGCGTTCGGTAGGGGCCTGCACCACACCGCGGATCGGACGTGCCATCGGCTGGCTCACTGGGCGCCTCCGACCCCGGCGCCCAACGATTGCGAGTCGGCGAACTGTGCGTACTGGGCGCACTGCGCCAGCAGCGCCCGATGGGTACCCGCCCCGACGACACGTCCGTCGTCCACGACGACGATCTGATCAGCTTGTGCAACCGTCGAAATCCGTTGCGACACAATGATGACCGTCGCATCCGACGAAACGTCGCGCAGCGCGCTGCGCACCCGCAGGTCGGTGTGGACGTCGAGCGCGGAGAACGCGTCGTCGAACAGGTAGATCGTGGGCCGGCGGATTACCGCACGCGCGATGGCCAACCGTTGCCGCTGCCCGCCGGAGAAGTTGATGCCGCCCTGGGCGACCCGCATCCCCAGCCCGTCGGGGTGGGCGCGGACGAAGTCGTCGGCGGCGGCCACCCGCAGCGCCGCCCACATCTGGTCCTCGGTGGCCACCTGCCCCGGGGGTGCGCCCAACTGGAGGTTGTCGGCGACCGTGCCGGAGAACAGGTAGCCGCGCTGGGGTACCAGGCCGATCGTCGACCACAGCTGCTCGGGGTCGTAGTCGCGCACGTCGACGCCGTCGATGCGCACCGAACCCGCCGTCACGTCATACATCCGGCAGATCAACGCCAGCAGCGTCGACTTCCCCGATCCGGTCGAGCCGACAACGGCCGTCGTCGTCCCCGGCCGGGCTGTCAGCGAAACATCCTGCAGCACCGGGCGTTCGGCTCCGGGATACTGGAAAGTCGCGCCCTGCAGCCGGATCTCGCCGCCGATCATGGCCGGTCGCACCGGGTCTGGCGGGCTGGTGATCTGTGGCTCGGTGGCCAGCACCTCGGTGATCCGTTCGGCGCACACCGACGCACGCGGAACGATGACGAGGATGAACGTCGCCAACAGCACCGACATCAGGATCTGCATGAAGTAGGACAGGAACGCGATCAAGGCGCCGACCTGCATCTGCCCGGCATCGATGCGCAGCCCGCCGAACCAGATCACCGCGACGCTGGAGATGTTGATGACCAGCGTGGTCACCGGCAGCATCAGCGCCTGCCAACGGCCGGCGTCCAGCGCGGTGTCGGCCAACGCATGGTTGGCTTCGGCGAACCGATTGCGTTCGAAGCCTTCCCGCGCGAACGCGCGGATCACCCGGATACCGGCGAGCTGGTCGCGCATCACCCGGTTGACGCCGTCGATCTGGCGCTGGATGCGCCGGAAGATCGGCAGCAGCCGCGACACGATCCAGTAGTTGGCCGCGGCCAGGACGGGCACCGCCAGGGCCAGCAGCCACGACAGGCCGACGTCGAGGTGCATGGCCATCGCGATGCCGCCGATCGACATGATCGGCGCGGTAATCAGCATGGTGCAGGTCAGTTGCACCAACACCTGGATCTGCTGGACGTCGTTGGTGGTGCGGGTCAGCAGCGACGGTGCCCCGAACCGCGCCGTCTCCTCGGCCGAGAAGCTGGTCACGTGGGAAAACATCGCCGAGCGCAGATCGCGGCCGAACCCCATACCGGCCCGCGACCCGAAGAACACCGCACCCACCGCACAGAGCACCTGCAGGGCGGTGACGGCGAGCATCACCCCGCCAAGTTCGACGATGGTGTTCAGATCGCCTTGGGCGACGCCGTCGTCGATGATGGCCGCGTTGACCGTGGGCAGGTACAACGAGGCCAGCGTGCTGATCAGCTGAAGCAGCGCGACGGCGGCGAGCAGCCGCCGGTACGGCCGCGCGTACTGTCGCAGCAGCGCCCACAACATCTGGCTACTGTCGCACACCGGCTGCGGTAACCGTCTGTTGCGAAACACCTGGAAAGCCGATAACGACGCAGGTCAACGGGGCTGTCGGTGGTTGACTTCATGAGCTGCCGCTACAGTGCATGACGTGACCCCCACCACCCGCGCAACTTTTCTGCGGCTTGCTGTGGCGGCTGCGGTGATCAGCCCACTGGTTGCCTGCTCGGATTCGGAGCCCACCGGCCCCGAGGTGCCGGAGACGTCGGCGCCGACCCAGAACGTGTCCCACGGGCCGTTCTTTCCGCAGTGCGGCGGCGTCAGCGACGAGGAGATCGGCGCGCAGACTCGCGTGCCCGGCCTGGTCAACACCGCCAAGACCTCGGTGGGCTGCCAGTGGCTGGCCGGCGGCAGCATCTTGGGCCCGCATTTCTCGTTCACCTGGTTCCGCGGCAGCCCCATCGGGCGCGAACGCAAGACCGAGGAGCTCACGCGGGCGTTGGTGGAGGACGTCACGATCGAGGGCCACGACGGGTTCATCGCGTTGGGTGAGGACCCGATCCTGGGCAACAACCTGTGCGAGATCGGTATCCAGTTCGGTGACGACTTCATCGAGTGGTCGGTCAGCTACGTCCAGAAGCCGTTCCCCGATCCGTGCGATGTCGCCAGGGAACTGACCCGTCAATCGATTGTGAACTCCGAATGAGACGCCGCCCATTCCGTCGCGCCGCCGCCGCGTGCATCGTGGCGCTGGCCGGGCTCTCGTTGCTGGCGGGCTGCACCCAGACCGTCGAGGGCACCGCCGCCAAGTCCGGGTCGGGCGGCGTGCCCAGAAACCAGGACTCCGAGCGCGAGTACCCGAACCTGCTCAAGGAGTGCGACGTGCTGACCGAGGACATCCTCGCTGAGACCGTCGGCGCCGACCCGCTCGACATCCAGAGCACCTTCGTCGGCGCGGTGTGCCGCTGGCAGGCGGCCAACCCGTCGGGGCTGGTCGACATCACCCGGTTCTGGTTCGAGCTGGGCGATCTCGACAACGAACGGCAGACCGCGCAACGGCTGAACTACCGGATCGAGGACCGGTCGGTCGCGGGCATCCAGTCGATCGTGATGCGCCCCGACGATCCGAACGGCGCCTGCGGGGTGGCCAGCGACGCGGCCGGCGTGGTCGGCTGGTGGGTCAACCCGCAGTCACCGGGTATCGACGCCTGCGGGATGGCGCTGAAGCTGATGGAGCTGACGCTGGCGACCCGCGCCTGACCCGCGTTTTGTGTGCGTCTTGTTGCGGTGAGCGCGCCTAAACGCACACAAATCGCTAGCGCGGCACGTGGAAGGCGACCAGCGTCGCGCCGCCCAGCGCCAGGTCGGCCCACGGCTCATCTGTGCGCAGCACCGCGATGGCCGAGGTCGGGAACTTGGTGGAAATGTGTTCGGCCGCAGCGCTGTTGCTGGCGTCGGCATTGGCCAGCCCCAACGCGACGGCTGACATCGCCGGCTCGTGCCCGATGACCAGCAGGGTGCGCACCTCTGAGTGAAATCGCGACGACGTCCGGTTGATCTCGGCGATCACGGTGCCCGGCGTCGCGTCGTAGAGCCGGTCGATGTACTCGACGGGTGCGGCGATACCGGTGCGCTGCAACGTCTGGCGGGTCCGCACGGCCGTCGAGCACAGCACCGCGTCGACCGCGGGCGCAGACGCGCGCAACCAGTCGCCTGCCAGCGCCGCCTCGCGTACCCCGCGCGGCGCCAGCGGACGCTGGTGGTCGTCGGTTCCCGGCGGATAGTCCGACTTGCCGTGACGAAGCAGCAGCAGCGTGCGGTGGGAGTCGCTCACCCGACCCACGGTAAGCCATGCCGCCGCACCTCCCCGGAGTTGTCGGTGCCCGGTCATACACTCGCGATGCCCGGCAACGGAACGGGCAGAAGGGAGCCGAGATGCGTTTCGTGCACACCGCCGACTGGCAGCTCGGTATGACCCGCTACTTCCTCAACGGTGAGGCGCAGCCCCGCTATTCGGCCGCCCGCCGCGACGTGGTGGCCGGCCTCAACGCGGTGGCGGCCGACACCGGCGCGGAGTTCGTGGTGGTCGCCGGCGACGTGTTCGAGCACAACCAACTCGACCCCCGCGACGTGAGCCAGTCGCTGGAGGCCATGCGCGCCATCGGTATTCCGGTGTACCTGCTGCCGGGCAACCACGATCCGCTGGATGCGTCCTCGGTGTACACCAGCGCGCTGTTCACCGCCGAATGCCCCGACAACGTGACGGTTCTGGACCGCGCAGGCGTGCATGAGGTACGGCCCGGTCTGCAGCTGGTGGCCGCACCGTGGACCTCCAAGGCCCCGCTCAGCGATCCGGTCGCCGACGTGCTGGCCGAGCTGCCCGCCGACGGGGTGACCAGGATCGTCGTCGGGCACGGCGCGGTCGACATCCACGTACCCGACAAGGACCGGCCGTCGCTGATCCGGCTGGCGGCCCTGGAGGAGGCCGTCAACCGCGGCGCTGTGCACTATGTCGCGTTGGGGGACAAGCACTCTCGCATGCAGGTGGGCTCCACCGGCCGGATCTGGTATTCGGGGTCGCCGGAGGTCACCAACTACGACGACATCGAACCCGATCCCGGGCACGTGCTGGTGGTCGAGGTCGACGAGGAGGACCCCGCCCATCCGGTCCGGGTCGAACCGCACAAGGTGGGCCGCTGGCGGTTCCTCACGTTGCGCCGTTCGGTGGACAGCAACCGCGACGTGGCCGACCTCGACATCAACCTCGACTGCCTGCCCGACAAGGAGCGCACCGTGGTGCGGGTCGCGTTGACCGGATCGCTGACCGTCACCGACAAGGCCGCGCTCGACGCCTGCCTGGACAAGTACATGCGGCTGTTCGCGGCGTTGACCGTATGGGACAAGCAGTCCGACATCGCGGTCGTGCCGGCCGACGGCGAATTCGACGACCTGGGTATCGGCGGCTTCGCCGCGGCCGCGGTCGACGAGTTGGTCACCACCGCACGCGCCGACGGTGACGCGGCCGATGACGCGCGTGCGGCGTTGGCGCTGCTGCTGCGTCTCGCCGATAGGGGGGTGGCATGAAGCTGCATCGCCTGGTGCTGACGAACTATCGCGGCATCACCCACCGCGAGATCGAGTTTCCCGACCGCGGCGTCGTCGTGGTCAGCGGCGCCAACGAAATCGGCAAGTCCTCGATGATCGAGGCACTCGATTTGCTGCTGGAGGCCAAAGACCGGTCGGGCAAGAAGGAAGTCAAGCAGGTCAAACCCACCCACGCCGACGTCGGCGCCGAGATCACGGCCGAAATCTCCACCGGCCCTTACCGCTTCGAATACCGCAAACGGTTCCACAAGCGCTGCGAGACCGCGCTGACGATACTCGCGCCGCACCGCGAACAACTCACCGGCGACGAAGCGCACGACCGGGTGCGGGCCATTCTCGACGAGACCGTCGACACCGGGCTGTGGCAGGCGCACCGCGTGCTGCAGTCGACGTCGACCGCGGCCGTGGATCTCTCGGGCTGCGATGCGCTGTCGCGGGCACTGGACGTGGCCGCCGGCGAGGCAGCGTCCGACGTGACACCCGGCGCGACGGGCGCCGAAGCGCTGCTGATCGACCGGATCGAGGCGGAGTACCTGCGCTACTTCACCCGCACCGGCAGGCCCACCGGCGAATGGGCGGCGGTGACCAACCGGTTGCGCGGCGCCGAGGAGGATTTGGCGCGCTGCGCGGCCGCGGTCGCCGAGGTCGACGACGCGGTGCGACGCCATGGCGAGCTGACCGAAAGCCTCGGCCGGCTGGCTGTGGAACGTGTGGAGGCGTCGCAGCGGCTCACCGCGGCGCAGCAGGCCGCCGACACCGTCGCCGAGCTGACGCGGCAGCTCAAGGAAGCCGAGCTGGTGGCCGCGGCGGCGGACGCCGCGCATCAGGCCGCGGTCGCGGCGGTCACCGAACGCCGTCGGCTGCGCGCCGACATCGACGAGCGGGCCGCCGCGATCGCCGAACTGCAGGCCGCGGTCACCGAGGCCGCCGATGAGCACGACACCGCCGCCGAGGTTGCGCAGGCAGCCGAGACCGCCGCCGAGGAAGCCAGAACCGCGGTGGAGACCACCCGGGCCCGCGTGGAGGCGGCCAGGCACCACGTGCAGCAGCTCGCCGATCGTGAAGAGGCGCAAAGGATCACGACCCGGCTGACCAAGATCGACGCGGCGCAAGGTGAGCTCGAGCGGATCGACACGGAGCTTGCGGACATCACGATGACCGACGAGCTGATGCGGGCGATCGAGGCCGCCGACGTCGCCGTGGAACGGGCGGCTGGGCAGGCCGAGCTGATGTCGGCGAGGGTGGAGCTCACGGCGGTCGCCGATGTGGAGGTGCGCGTCGACGGTGAACCGGTCGGGTTGCAGGCCGGGGCGACCTGGTCGTCGAACCTCGGCGCACCGACCGACATCGAGCTGCCGGGGGTCATCGCCGCGCGGGTGGTCCCCGGTGCGACGGCCACCGAAACCCGCGCGAAGCTGGTTGCCGCCCAACAGGTTTTGGCTGAAGCGCTGGCCCAGGCCGGCGTCGACGATATTGCGACGGCGCGGCTGCGCCACCAGCGGCGCCGGGAGCTGACCGCCGAGCGGGACCGGTTGTGCGCCACCGTCGAGGCGTTGATCGGTGAGGACACCGTCGACGCGCTGAGGGCGCGGCTCACCGAACTCGGCGAAGCCACCGGGATCGACGCGGGCGGGCCCGGCGGTCCCGCGCAGGCCCGGGCGGAGCTCGACGCCGCGTCGGTCGCCCACCGGCAGGCCGTCGCCGACTGCGAACTGCACCGCAAGGTCGCCGAGGAAGCGGCCAAGCGGTTGGGGGAGCGCACGGTGCGGGCCACCGCGTTGCGTGAGAAGCTCACCACCGTCGAGGCCGAAATCACCTCGGCGCGTGCGCGTTTGGCCGAACAGCGGGCGACCGCCTCCGATGACGAGCTGGCGGTCAACGCCGAGACGCACGGCGACAAGGCGCGCCGGGCGGCCGAACTTGTCGCGGAGCTGGGCACCGAGCTGGCAGGCACCGCGCCGGAGACCGTCGCGACGACGCTGCACGACGCCGCACAACGGGCCGAGGAGCTGGGAACCCGCCACGACGAACTGACCGAGGCGCTGCGCGAGGTGTCCACCCAGCTGCGGGTGTACGGCACCCAGGGCCGCAAGAGCCAACTCGACGACGCCGAAACCGAGCGGGAGCACGCCCAGACCGAGTACGCGCGGGTGCGCCGTCGGGCGCGCGCCGCCGAGCTGCTGCGTTCGGTGATCACCCGCCACCGCGACGCCACCCGCCTTCGCTACGTCGAGCCGTTCCGCACCGAGGTGGAACGGTTGGGCCGCATCGTCTTCGGCGAGACGTTCGAGGTCGAGATCGACAGCGCGCTGCGGATTTGCAGCCGCACATTGGCCGGCCGCACCGTCCCGTACGACTCGTTGTCCGGCGGCGCCAAGGAGCAGTTGGGCATCGTCGCGCGGCTGGCCAGCGCGGCGCTGGTGGCCAAGGAGGACACCGTTCCGGTGGTGATCGACGACGCGCTGGGCTTCACCGACGCCGACCGGCTCGCCAAGATGGGCGCGGTGTTCAACGCGGTCGGCGGCGACGGTCAGGTGATCGTGTTGACGTGTCACGCGCAGCGCTACGCCGGCATCGACGGCGCCCAGCACATCGAGTTGGCGGCTTCGGCGTAGTTCGTCGCGCTGGCCGTGACCAACGACGCCCGATTCGCGGCGGGGCACAATGTTGGGCAATGACGATGAACGCCAGGCGCCGGCGGATGCACGACAAACTCGCGGCGCTGCCAGGGGTGCGTCCGGTGCGGCGCCCGGTACGTAGCGGCGCCGACGACCGCTTCGACCTCTATTACGTGCGCGCCGGGCGCAAGTCGACGCATCCGCTGCTGCTGATCCCCGGCGGGCCCGGCGCCGCGTCGGTGGCGCTGTACCGCGGTTTTCGGCGCCGCGCCGCGGCAGCCGGGCGCGACGTGATCATGGTCGAGCACCGCGGCGTCGGGCTGTCGCGTCACGACGACAGCGGTGCAGACCTCCCGCCCGAGGCCATCACAATCGACGCGGTGGTCGACGACATCGCCGCGGTGCTCGACGACGCCGGCGTCGACAAGGCCGTGGTCTACGGCACCTCCTACGGCAGCTATGTGGCCGCCGGCGTCGGGGTGCGCCATCCCGACCGGGTGGACGCGATGGTGCTGGACTCGCCGGTGCTGTCGGCCGCCGACATCCACGTCGTGCGGGAGGCGACCCGACGGCTGTTGTGGGACGGGGAATCCCACGACACAGCCGAGCTGGCGCCGAAGGTGCGCCGGCTCGTCGAAGACGGCGTTCTGACGCCTGCCGCCACGAACCTCGCCACGGCCGTCTACGGGTTCGCGGGCCCGGACGGGCTGGAGCGTCAGCTGGACCTGCTGCTCGCCGGCCGACGCGGGTTGTGGTCCGCGATGGACCGGGTCGGCCGGTTCGTGTTCGACCGCAAGGCGCCGTACCGCAACGAACCCGACCTGGTGGCCCGCATCGCCTATCGTGAGCTCAACTACGGTGCCGTCCCGGACGGCCGCCCGCTGGACCCCGCGGTCGCCTACCGCGAAAACGCCTTGCACGCCAGCGACTTCGTCGCCGAACCCTACGATCTGGCCAGCGAAATGCCGAACTTTCGCTGGCCCACGGTGGTGGTCTGCGGCGGCCGCGACCTGATCACCCCGCCGGCGGTGGCCCGCCGCGTCGCCGCGCTGATACCGGGCGCGGTGCTGGTCACCCTGGCGACAGCGGGCCACAGCATCGTCGACATGCGCGAGCGCGCGGCGTTGGACATCGTCGACGCCCTCTATGCGGGTCGGGCCGCGGGACTGCCCGCCCGCTCAGCGACGCTGGACTCCCGCCCGGCCGGGCTGGGGATCCGGGCGCTGGTGTGGGGCGTCAAGGCCGCCCCGCGAACAGTGCACCGCGTTACTTCATGAAACCGATCTGCGTGTAGTCCGCGTCGGCCAGACCGAACGCGCCGAAGTTCGCCAAATTGCCTCGCACGGCGATGTTTCCGGTCGACTGCGTCAGCGGCAGGCTGAACACCTCTTCGAACAGCATCTGGTCCAGCTCGTTGGCCAGCGTGCGGGCCTTGTCCGGATCCAGTTCGGAGACGGTCTGTTCGATCTTCGCGTCGATCTCCGGGCTGCTGATCTTGCCGAAGTTGCTTTCGGCGTCGGTGCGATAGATCTGGGTCAGGCTCGCCAGTGGGAACGCGTCACCGCTCCAGGCGAATTGGGCGATGTCGAAGTTGCCGACGGTGACGAAGTCGGTGAAGAACCCGGCCGCCGGCCGCACGTCGAGCTCGAGCTTGACGCCGATCTGGGCCAGGTTGTTCTGCGCGATCTGCCCGTACTGGCGGGTGCCGAGGGAGTCGAACAACACGTCGCGGATCACCAGCTGGCGACCGTCCTTCTCACGGAACTGCCCGTTGAGCCGCCACCCCAGCTCGTCGAGCTCCCTCCTGGCCTGCTCCGGGTCGAACGCGACGACGCCGCTGTTGTCTTGATAGCCCTCCTGGCCGGCCACGAAGATGTGGTTGTTCAGCGGCACGGGGTTGTCGGCCAGCCCGCGCATGGTCACCGCGGCGATGGTCTCCCGGTCGATGCCCTTGGCGATCGCGCGGCGCAGCGCCGGATCCTCCAGGATTTTGCCGGGTGCCCCGTTGAACGTGAAGTGATACCAGGCCAGTCCCGGGGCGCGCCGGATCGCGATATCGGCGGTGCGCCGGGCGATCTCCATCTCGTCGAGGGTGGCCAGGCCGGTGGCGTCGATGGTGTTGTTCTGCAATGCGGGTATGCGCGCGGCGTCGTCGAGCACCAGGAAGGTGATGCGATCCAACAGCGGCGGCTCGCCCCACCATTTCGGGTTGCGCGTCAACGTGATTCGCTTGGCGCCGCGGTCGAGCTCGGACACGATGAACGGTCCAGCCGACGGGCCGGGGCGGTCCAGCTGGCCCCGGTTGAACGCTTCCGGGTCGGCCGTCGTGCTCTTCGGCGTCAGCACGCTGGTGCCGGCGAACATGCCCTTCCAGTCGGCCCACGGCTTGGCGAACGTGATGACGGCCTGCCGGTCGTCGACGCCCCGTTCGACCGACGCGACCCGGTCGCTGCCGTTGGTGGCCGCGATCGCGAACTGGTCGTTCTTACCGCTGGTGGCGTCGATCTGGGATTTGAGGTCTTCCCAGGTGATCGGCGTGCCGTCGCTCCACACCGCTTCGGGGTTGATCGTGTAGGTGACGACCTGCGGGTCGCTGCTGGTGAGCTCGACGCTGGTGAAGTAGTCGGTGTTGACGGTCGCCGAACCGTCGGCGGCGATCCGGAACGCGCGCGGCATCGTCGGTCGCATCAGCGAGGCGACGTCACCGACATTGCCGTCGATGTGCAGCGAGTTGAAGTTCGGCGGAAAGTCGTTGAGCGCCAGCCGCAGATTTCCGCCCTCGCGCAGGTTCTCCCGCGGTTGCGGGTTGATGTCGTTGGTGGTGCCGACCTCGGCCGCACCGCCTGCGGACGGGGCTTCCTCGTTGCCGCTGGAACAGCCGGACAGCACCAGCGCGGTTGCCAAGGTCGCCGCAGCGAAGCGTCGGGTCATCATGTCGATCGACTCTAGCCGCGATTCACCTCGGGCTGCGGCACCGCAGCCAGCAACCTGCGGGTGTAGTCATGGCGGGGATTGGTGAAGACCTGATCACCGTCGCCCTGCTCGACGATGCTGCCCTTGTACATCACGGCGACCCGGTGGGCGAGGTGTTTGACGACCGACAGGTCATGCGAGACGAACAGGTACGACAGGCCGAAGCGGTCCTGCAGGTCCAACAGCAGGTTGATGATGCCCGCCTGAATCGACACGTCCAGCGCCGACACCGGTTCGTCGAGCGCGAGGATCTTGGGCTGTAGGGCCAGCGCCCGGGCGATGCCGATGCGCTGTTTCTGCCCGCCGGAGAACTCCGCCGGATACCGGGCGGCGTCCTGGGCGCGCAAGCCGACGATGTCGAGCAGCTCACGGACCCGGTCTTCGGTCTCGCCCTTACTGAAGCCGTTGGCCTGCAACGGCTCTGAGAGCACGTCGAATACCGGAAGCCGCGGGTCCAGCGACGCGACCGGGTCCTGGAACACCACCTGGAGATCGCCGCGCAAGGCCCGGCGCGCCCGTCGATCCAACGATGCGACGTCGGCGCCGAGCACCTCGATCGAACCCGATTGCGGGGCAGCCAGTTCCAGGATCTCGTGCAGGGTGGTCGACTTGCCCGACCCGGATTCGCCGACGATCCCGAGCGTGCGGCCGCGCTGCAGCTCGAAGCTGACCCCGTCGACCGCGCGTACCTCACCGACCTGCCTGCGCAGCACCACCCCCTTGGTCAGCTTGTAGGTCTTGACCAGGTTTTGCACGCGCAACACCACGGGCACGTCGTCGTCGGGCTGGCCCGCGGGCGGTTCGGTGGACACGCCGTAGAGTTCGGCGGCGCTGCGGCCGGCGACGTGTTCGGTGCGGATACACGCCGCCAGGTGACCGGCTGTCTGGCCGACCGGGACCAGCTCCGGCTCGGCGGCGCTGCATTCGTCGATGGCCAACGGGCAGCGGGGGGTGAACGGGCAACCGGGTGGCAGCGCGACCAGCGACGGCGGTGCCCCCGGTATCGGCACCAGACGTGAGCCCTGGGCGGCGTCGAGCCGCGGCACCGAGCCGAGCAGGCCGACCGTGTAGGGCATCCGGCGGTTGCGATACAGCTGCTCGACGGAGGCCACCTCGACGGCCCGGCCCGCATACATCACCAGTGCGCGGTCGGCGAACTCGGCCACCACACCCAGGTCGTGGGTGATGATCAGCACCCCGGCGCCGGTCACGTCGCGCGCGGTCTTGAGGACTTCGAGGATCTGCTGCTGCACGGTGACGTCGAGCGCGGTGGTCGGCTCGTCGCAGATCAACAGATCCGGGTCGTTGGCGATCGCGATCGCGATGACGACGCGCTGGCGCTCGCCGCCGGACAGCTCGTGGGGAAACGCCCGCGCCCGCTCTTCGGGCTGGGCGATGCCGACCAGGTCGAGCAGCTCGACCGCGCGGGCCCGGGCCGCCCGCCTGCTGGTGTCGCGCTGGTGGACGGTGATCGCCTCGGCGATCTGGTCGCCGACGGTGTAGACTGGTGTCAGCGCCGACATCGGGTCCTGAAACACCGTGCCGATGGTCTTGCCGCGGATGTTCGACATCCGCGCATCGGACAGCCCGATCAGCTCGTCGTCGTGCAGCCGGATCGAGCCGGACACGTCGGCGTATTCGGGCAGCAGTCCGACGACGGCCATCGCGGTGGCCGACTTGCCCGCACCGGATTCACCGACGAGCGCCACCACCTCGCCCGGGTCGACCGAGAAGTTCATCCCGCGTACCGCGTTGACCGAGGCGGTGTCGGTCGGAAACGCGACGGTCAGGTCGCGCACCTGCAGCAGGCTCATTTGCGCCGGCCCTTCCGCAGGGGCTGGGCACTGGGATCCAGCGCGTCGCGCAGACCGTCGCCGACAAGGTTGGCACACAGGATGATCAGCACCAGCACACCCGCCGGGAACAGGAACAGCCACGGAAAGGTGGTCGCCGACTTGGTGCCGTCGGCGATCAGCGTTCCCAGCGACACGTCGGGCGGCTGGATGCCGAACCCCAGGAAGCTCAAACCGGTTTCGGCGAGCACGGCGACGCCCACGTTCAACGCGGTGTCGATGATGATGATCGATGCGACGTTGGGCAGGATGTGGCGAAGGATGATCCGCCGGTTGCTCACGCCCATATATCTTGCGGCGGCGACGTATTCGCGGTCGCGCAGGCTCATCGTCAACCCGCGCACGATGCGGGAGCTGATCATCCAGCTGAACACGGCCAGCAACACGATCATCCACACGATGTCGCCCCTGGTGCGCTGCACCACGATCGTGATCAGCAGAAAGCTCGGCACCACCAGCATCAGGTCGACGATCCACATCAGGCTGCGGTCACGCCAGCCGCCGAAGTAGCCGCTGATCGTGCCGACCGCCGCGGCGATGACCGTCGAGATGAACGCCACGCACACGCCGATCAGCATCGACTTCTGCATGCCGCGCAGCGTCTGCGCCAGCAGGTCCTGGCCCAACGCGTTGGTGCCGAACCAGTGCTCGAGGCTGGGCGGCTGGCGCAGCGCGTAGTAGTCCAGGTCGTGGTAGCTGTGCGGCAGCAGCGGCGGTAGCGCATAACAGCCGACGAACAGCACCACGAGCAGCACCAGCGACACGACGGCGGTCTTGTTGCGCAAAAACCTGCGCCACACCAGCACGCGCCGCGACGCGAGCTTGTGAGCGTCCACGCCCGATTTGGCGGCGGTCGACGATTCGGTCATCGCACCCGCACCCTCGGGTCGAGGGCGGCCAGGATGACGTCGGAGAGCACCCCGGCCACCAGGACGATGACCCCGGCGAACACCGTGATGGCCACGGTGATGTTGGTGTCCTGGGTGTTGACCCCGTGCACGAACCACTCACCGATGCCGTGCCAGCCGAAGATCATCTCGACGAACACCGCGCCGGTGAACAGTCCTGCCACGCTGTAGGCGAACAGCGTGGCCATCGGGATCAACGCGGTGCGCAGCCCGTGTTTGAATAGCGCCCGCTGCCGGGTGAGCCCCTTGGCGCGCGCGGTGCGGATGAAGTCCTGACCCAGCACATCGAGCATCGCGTTGCGTTGGTAGCGGCTGTAACCGGCGATCGCGGTCAGCGCCAACGTGACCGACGGCAGCACCAGATGCTGGAGCCGGTCGGCGATCTGGTTCCACGTGCCGACGATCGCGTTCGGTGACGTCTCGCCGATGTACTCGAACAACTGAAACCCGACCAGGCTGTTGACCCGCTCCGCCGACAGCATCAGCAGCGGCGCCAGCACGAACGTCGGGGTGCTGATGAGCAGAAACGACAGCAGCGTGATGACGCGGTCGCTCAACTGGTACTGCCGAATCGCGCTCCACGCGCCGGCGATGACGCCGATCGCCGCGCCGAACACCGACCCGATGACCACCAGGCGCAGGCTGACCCCGATCCGACGCCACAGTTCGTCGGTCACCGGCTGTCCGCTGATGGTGGTGCCGAAGTCACCGCGGATCGCCCCGGACGCCCAGTGCACGTAGCGCACGGGGATCGGCTTGTCGAGGTTCAGCTCGAGGCGCTTGTTCTCGATCACGGCCTGCGGTGGTCGCGGGTTTCGCTGCAGCAGGTTCTCCAGCGGGTTGAAGGCCACCGAGGCCAGCCCGAACGTCAGAAACGACGCCAGGATCAGCAGAACCACGTAGTTCAGCAGCCGACGGGCCAGATACCGCGTCATGCGGTCGGTCCGTCGGTCAGCGCCATGACGCACAGGTTAGGAGATGGGCGGGGCAGTGGCGGTGCGACGCGGCGCGCGAGGGCGGCTATCGCCGCTCGCGTAGGCGTTTGACCTGGGCCGGCTCGGGTTATCCGTAGCGCAGCGATCGGAGGTGCAACGTGAGCACGAAGCAGATCAAAGTGTTTTCCGCGGCGGCCGGGGCGGCCGCCCTGCTGAGCATGGGTGCGCTCACCGTCGCGGCGGAGCGGACCAACGCCGCAGAACCGCTGCCCCTTCAGCCCGCGACCACCACGCCGGAGATCACCCTGGGTGAGACCAGCACGGAAGCCCCTGCGCCGGAGTCGCCGGAGACGCCGATCGCCACGCCGTCGATCACCACGCCGCCGTCCTCGATCGGCCAGGAGCCCCCCGAGTAACTGATCTTGTCGGGTGCAATGGGGGTTATGGTCGACGAATGTCCGTGACCGATGAGTACCTGAAGAACAACGAGGAATACGCGAAGACCTTCTCAGGTCCATTGCCGATGCCGCCCAGCAAACATGTGGCGATCGTGGCGTGTATGGATGCCCGCCTCAACGTCTACGGGATGCTCGGTATCAACGACGGCGAGGCGCACGTGATCCGCAACGCCGGCGGGGTGATCACCGACGACGAGATCCGCTCCCTGGCGATCAGCCAGCGACTCCTCGGCACCCGAGAGATCATCCTGATCCACCACACCGACTGCGGAATGCTGACGTTCACCGACGACGAGTTCAAGCGGTCGATCCAGGAGGAGACCGGCCTCAAGCCCGGCTGGGCGCCGGAATCCTTCCCGGACCCGGCCGAGGATGTGCGGCAGTCGCTACGCCGCATCGATGCCAGCCCGTTCGTCACCCTGCACAATTCGTTGCGCGGCTTCGTCTTCGACGTCGCGACCGGCAAGCTCAACGAGGTCACGTTGTAGCTCCCCCCTTTGCCGCGAGCGTGCGTGTCTGCGCCCGACACGCCGCCAAATCTCGCGAGTTTGCGCACGCTCATGCCACGACGAACGCGCGTTATGTCCGCAACCGTCGCATTCGCGGCGGGGTAGGGGTGCTCGCGGCTGGAGTATCGGCGGAATTCCGATCGGCCCAATACCTCAGACGCAATCAGCGCTTCACGCACCATCGCGGCCGCGAGCGTGCGCAAACTCGTGGAATCACGCGGCGTGTCGGGCGCAGACACGCACGTTCGCGGACACAGGGGAGGCGCGCGGACACAGGGGAGGCGTGCCGCCCGTTGACACCTGAGACGGCGCCGGTGTCTAATGTCGGGTAATGATCGTAAATATGGTCATTTCAACCAACTTTACGAGGATATGATGACCGTCATCGACCAGACCGAGCGGGTCAACGCGGGCCGCTACGAACTCAGCCACCTGCGGGCGTTGGAGGCCGAGGCCATCCACATCTTCCGGGAGGTGGCCGCGGAGTTCGAGCGCCCGGTGTTGCTGTTCTCCGGCGGCAAGGACTCCATCGTGATGCTGCACCTGGCGATGAAGGCGTTCAAACCGGGCCGGCTGCCGTTTCCGGTGATGCATGTCGACACCGGACACAACTTCGACGAGGTGCTGCAGACCCGCGACGAGCTGGTCGCCGAACACGGGGTGCGGCTGGTCGTCGCGAAAGTGCAGGACGACATCGACGCCGGACGAAGCGTGGAAACCGGTCCGTCGCGCAACCCGATCCAGACCGTCACGCTGCTGCGCGCGATCCGGGAGAACAGGTTCGACGCCGCGTTCGGTGGCGCCCGCCGCGACGAAGAGAAGGCCCGCGCCAAGGAACGGGTGTTCTCGTTCCGCGACGAGTTCGGCCAGTGGGACCCCAAGGCGCAGCGGCCCGAACTGTGGAACCTCTACAACGGCCGCCACCACAAAGGCGAACACATCCGGGTGTTCCCGCTGTCGAACTGGACCGAGTTCGACATTTGGTCCTACATCGGCGCGGAGAACGTCAAGCTGCCGTCGATCTATTACGCGCACCCCCGCAAGGTGTTCAAGCGCGACGGGATGTGGCTGGCCGTGCACCGGCACATGCAGCCGCGCGAGGACGAGGAGGTCGTCGAGAAGACGGTCCGGTTCCGCACCGTCGGCGACGTCACCTGCACCGGGTGCGTGGAATCGTCGGCGGCCACGGTGGCGGAGGTGATCGCGGAGACGGCGGTGTCGCGGCTGACCGAGCGCGGCGCCACCCGCGCCGACGACCGCATCTCCGAGGCCGGAATGGAAGACCGCAAGCGCGAGGGCTACTTCTGATGACCAGTACTGATACGCAGGCCGCCGCGGCCACCGTCGCGCTGCCGTCGGCCACCCTGCTTCGGATCGCCACCGCCGGCTCCGTCGACGACGGCAAGTCCACGCTGATCGGGCGGCTGTTGTTCGACTCCAAGGCCGTGATGGAAGACCAATTGGCTTCCGTGGAGCGCACTTCCAAGGAACGCGGGCACGACTACACCGACCTCGCCCTGGTGACCGACGGCCTGCGCGCCGAGCGCGAACAGGGCATCACCATCGACGTCGCCTACCGCTACTTCGCAACGCCCAAGCGCAAGTTCATCATCGCCGACACCCCCGGCCACATCCAGTACACGCGCAACATGGTCACCGGGACCTCGACGGCGCACCTGGCGATCGTGTTGGTCGACGCCCGCCACGGGCTGCTCGAGCAGTCCCGCCGGCACGCGTTCCTGGCGTCGCTGCTGGGCATCCGCCACATCGTGCTCGCCGTGAACAAGATGGACCTGATCGACTGGGACAAGGAGAAATTCGACAAGATCCGCGACGACTTCCATGAGTTCGCCGCGCGGCTGGATGTGCACGACGTGACGACGATCCCGTTGTCGGCGCTGCTGGGCGACAACGTCGTCACCAAGTCCGAGAACACACCGTGGTACGAGGGTCCGTCGTTGATGACGCACCTGGAAGAGGTGTACATCGGCGGCGACCGCAACCTGGTCGACGTCCGATTCCCGGTCCAGTACGTGATCCGTCCGCACACCCACGAGCACCGCGACCACCGCAGCTACGCGGGCACGGTGGCCAGCGGCGTGATGAAGGTGGGCGACGAGGTCGTCGTCCTGCCCGGCGGCAAGACAACACGCATCTCGGCGATCGAGGGTCCCAGCGGGCCGATCGAGGAAGCGTTCCCGCCGATGGCCGTGTCGGTCAGCCTCACCGATGACATCGACATCTCGCGCGGTGACATGATCGCCAGGCCCAACAACCAGCCACGGGTGGCCCAGGAATTCGACGCCACGGTGTGCTGGATGGCCGACCAATCCTCACTGGAGCCCGGCCGCGACTACGTGATCAAGCACACCACCCGCACCACGCGGGTCAAGGTGACCGGGTTGGACTACCGGCTCGACGTCAACACGCTGCACCGGGACAAGTCCGCCACCGCGCTGAAACTCAATGAGCTGGGCCGCATTTCGCTGCGCAGCCATGTGCCGTTGCTGCTCGACGAGTACAGCCGCAACGCGACCACCGGGTCGTTCATCCTGATCGATCCGGCGACCAACGGCACCGTCGCGGCGGGCATGGTGCTGCCGCACGTGGCGTCGCGCACGTCCAGCCCCAACACCGTGCGCCACGAGTCGCTGTGCACGGCGGCCGACCGGCTCTCGACGGGACGCACCGTGTGGTTCACCGGGTTGTCCGGATCGGGCAAGTCGTCGATCGCGGTGCGCGTCGAACAGAAGCTGCTCGAAAAAGGTATTCCGGCATACGTTCTCGACGGCGACAACCTGCGTCACGGGCTCAACGCCGACCTCGGGTTCTCGATGGCCGACCGCGCCGAGAACCAGCGCAGGCTGGCCCACGTCGCGGCCCTGCTGGCCGAATCCGGTCAGGTGGTGCTGGTACCGGCGATCAGCCCGCTGGAGGAACACCGCGCGCTGGCGCGGCGGGTGACCAACGAAGCCGGCCTCGACTTCTTCGAGGTGTTCTGCGACACCCCGCTGGAGGACTGCGAGCGGCGCGACCCGAAAGGCTTGTACGCCAAGGCGCGTGCCGGCGAGATCACCCACTTCACCGGAATCGACAGCCCGTATCAGCGGCCGAAGAAACCCGACCTGCGGCTGACGCCCGACCAAAGCGTCGATGAGCAGGCGGACATGGTGGTCGAACTCGTGGCAAGTAGGCGATGAGCGGCGACCACGGCGTCGCCGCGCGCCTGGCCACCGCCGCGGGCAAGCTGCTGCTGGAGGTGTGCGAGGAACTCGCCGAGGCCAGCCAGGCCGAGCGGAAAGCAGCGGGGGACAAGCGTTCCCACGACTTCCTGATGCACGCGCTGGCCGCCGAACGGCCCGGCGACGCGGTCCTTTCGGAGGAGGGCGCCGACGACGCGGCGCGGCTGCGCGCCGAGCGGGTGTGGATCGTCGATCCGCTCGACGGCACCCGCGAGTTCTCCGAGCTGGGCCGCGACGACTGGGCGGTGCACGTGGCGTTGTGGCAATCGGGCACGCTGGTCGCCGGCGCGGTTGCGCTTCCCGCGCAGGGTATTACGTTGGCGACCCCGACGGTCAAGGCGCCGCCGGACCCACCGGACAAGCCGAGGATCGTGGTGTCGCGGACCCGGCCGCCGGCGATCGCGTTGGCGGTGCGTGACGCGCTGGACGGCGAACTGGTCGAGATGGGTTCGGCGGGCGCCAAAGTCGCGTCGGTGGTGCAAGGACGCTCGGACGTGTACGTGCATGCCGGCGGCCAGTACGAGTGGGACTCCGCTGCGCCGGTTGCGGTTGCGCGCGCCGCGGGTCTGCACACTTCGCGTATCGACGGGTCGCCGCTGGTGTACAACCAGGCCGACCCGCTGCTGCCCGACCTGGTGGTGTGCCGACCGGAGCTGGCCGACGCGGTGTTGGCCGTCACCGCCGGCTGACTTCTCGCAGCGTAGGAATGGACACGCGGCAGTAGGCTCGCCGACATGACCCGTCCCACCCTTCGCGAACTCACCGGGCTGCCCGCCCAACCCGTCAGGCTGGCCGACTCGGCGCTGGTGCTGATCGACTGCCAGAACACCTACACCTACGGCGTCATGGAACTCGAGGGTGTCCAGCGCGCGCTCGACGAGGTCGAGACGCTGCTCGACCGGGCCCGCACCGCAGGCATCCCGATCGTCCATATCCAACACAACGCCGGCCCCGGCTCGCCCTACGACATCGAGGCCGAAATCGGTGCCATCGTCGACCGGGTCGCGCCGCGCGAAGGAGAGCCGGTGGTGGTGAAGGCCTATCCGAACTCGTTCGTGCAGACCGAACTCGATGAGCGACTCAAAGCGGCCAACGCATCGAACCTGGTACTGGCCGGTTTCATGACGCACATGTGCGTGAACTCGACCGCGCGTGGCGCGTTCAACCTGGGCTACGCGCCGACCGTCGTCGCCGCCGCGACCGCGACCCGTCCGCTTCCCGGTCCCGACGAATCCACCGTGCCTGCGTCGGCGGTGCACACCGCCAGCCTTGCCGCCGTCGCCGACCTGTTCGCCGTGGTGGTCCCGACCGCATCGGCCATTCCCGACTAGCCTGACCTGATGCGGATGTCGGCCAAGGCGGAGTACGCCGTGCGGGCGATGGTCCAGCTGGCCACGGTCGACGACGGCGCGGTGGTCAAAACCGAGGAGCTGGCGAAGGCGCAGGGCATCCCGCCGCAGTTCCTGGTCGACATCCTCACCGCCCTGCGCACCGACCGCCTGGTGCGCAGCCATCGCGGCCGCGAAGGCGGATACGAGTTGGCCCGGCCCGCAGCCAATATCAGCATCGCCGACGTGCTGCGTTGCATCGACGGCCCGCTCGCCAGCGTCCGCGACATGGGTCTGGGCGATCTTCCCTACTCCGGACCGACGGCGGCGTTGACCGACGTGTGGCGCGCGCTTCGGGCCAGCATGCGATCAGTTCTGGAGGAAACCAGCCTCGCCGACGTCGCCGCGGGCGAGCTGCCCGGCCACGTGAGCAAGCTCGCCGACGACTACCGCCGTCAGGAGTCCACGCGCGGGCACTCGCTGGGTTAAGTCGCGCCCGAACCGTACGGCCGGGTGATGATCTCCAGATAGTGGCCGGCGGGATCCAGGAAGTACACCCCGCGGCCGCCGTCGTTGCGGTTGATCTCGCCGGGCCGGGTCTGACGCGGGTCGGCCCAATGCTGCATGCCGCGCTCGCGAATGCGTCCGTAGATCTCGGTGAACTCGTCTTCGGAGACCAGAAACGCGTAGTGCTGCGGCCGAATCTCCTGGCCCTCCGGCATATCGGCGTAGTCGAGGCTGACGCCGTGGTTCAGCGTCACCGCCATGAAATGCCCGAACGGTTGCGGGTCGGGCAGCCCGAACAACTCAGTCAGAAACCTCGCCGACTGCAGCTTGTCCCTGGCGGCGACGATGGTGTGGTTGAACGTGATAGCCATACAAATCCCAGTCAACCACCGCGGCGCACGCCGCACCAGGACAGCCGTCGGTGCACGAGGTTGCCGTCAGCGCAGGTCGTCGACGACCACGTCGCCGTTCTCGGACCGCACGGTGACGACCGCCGTTGCGGTCGCTGGATCGGTGGCTCGGGGTACCCGCACGACGGTCTCACCGTTTTTGGTGCTCGCGTCCACCACATACTCGTCGCGCGCGGGCAATCCGATCACGATTTCACCGTTGTCACTGGTCGCATCGACCGTGCGCGGCGGCGCGGCGGCGAAGTCCACGATGATCTTCCCATTACCCGTGGTAGCGCTGAACGATTCGGACACCGAGATGGGGTCTCGTGTCGACACTTCGCCGTTGTCGGTGTGGACCTCGATCCGACGGGCAGATCCTTCGAGAATGACCGCCCCGTTGTCGGTGCGCGCGATGAGCTGATCGAGATCGGCCTGCGCTCTCACCACGCCGTTGTCCTGCTGGGTGGTGACGGTCAGTCCGCGCGCAAGGTCAGGGGGCAGCACGACGGTGATCTCGCCGGCGCGGCTCCACTGCAGGAACGCCGAAGGCTCACCGTCGATGGTTATGCGAGCGTCCGCGCCGGACGTGTTGACCGACAACGGTTCTGCACCGGCAGCGGTCGAATTGACCATCCGCAGATCGACTCTGGGCTCACGCGCTTCGCGATCGGTGGTGATGCTGATGGCAGCGGGCACGGAGCCGGTGTCGACGACCAGCGATCGCACCGCGGACGGCAGCGGTTTGGAATCCGTGATGACCCGAAACGAGCCGATGCCCCACGCTGCCACGCCCAGCGCGACTAGCGATCCGACCACCAGCACGGCCGCGGCGATGACCAACGTGGCACGGATGGCGGTGCGGCCACTGGGCGGCAGCGCCATCCGTGCCACGT
>JBNMRA010000028.1:0-72485 GCA_050205315.1 Mycolicibacterium pulveris
GAACAACTCGACGAGGTCCTCAAAGCCAACAACGTCCCCGACGACGAAATCAACAAGATGACCTTCGAAAACGCGATGCGCTGGTATCACTGGGACCCCTTCACCCACATCCCCAAAGACCAAGCCACCGTCGGCGCCCTACGCAAAGCCGCCGAAGGACACGACGTCAGCATCAAAGCCCTCTCCAAGAAAGAGAAGACCGGCGCGTCGTTCTCGGATTTCGCCGCGAGCGCCAAGCAGGTGAGCGGCAACACGGACTGAGCGGGTTTACTGGCTGACGGTGTCGCCGGTGCGAAACGTACCCCGATCGCACCGGCGCACGCGGCTGTGCCGACGATGAACTTGAAGGAGTGAGCGGTGTCGAACGGGATGAGTTTCGAGCTGTCCGAGGATCAGGAACTGATCCGTAAATCCGTCGCCGAACTGGCGGGCAAGTTCGACGACCACTACTGGATGCAGAAGGACCAGGCGCACGAGTTCCCGCAGGAGTTCTACGACGCCATTGCCAAGGGCGGCTGGCTGGGCATGACCATCCCGGAGGAGTACGGCGGTCACGGCCTGGGCATCACCGAAGCCACCCTGCTCCTCGAAGAGGTCGCCCGCTCCGGCGCTGCGATGAACGGGGCCAGCGCCATCCATCTGTCGATCTTCGGCATGCAGCCCGTCGTGAAGCACGGGTCGGACGAACTGAAGGCCGCCACGCTGCCTCGCATCGTCAACGGCGACTTGCACGTCTGCTTCGGTGTCACCGAACCGGGTGCCGGCCTGGACACCTCACGCATCACCACCTTCGCCAAGCGCGAAGGCGACCACTACCGCGTCAACGGCCGAAAAGTCTGGATCTCCAAGGCGTTGGAGTCAGAAAAGATCTTGCTGCTGACCCGCACCACCCCCTACGACGAGGTCACCAAGAAGACCGACGGCATGACGCTGTTCCTGACCGACCTCGACCCGGACCGCGTCGACATCCGGCCCATCAACAAGATGGGCCGCAACGCGGTCAGCTCCAACGAAGTGTTCATCGACGACCTCATCGTCCCGGTCGAGCACCGAGTCGGCGAGGAGGGCAAGGGCTTCAAGTACATCCTCGACGGCCTGAACCCGGAACGAATGCTGATCGCTGCAGAGGCCCTCGGCATCGGGCGGGTGGCGCTGGAGAAGGCGGTGAAGTACGGCAACGAGCGGGTGGTCTTCAACCGGCCGATCGGCATGAACCAGGGGCTGCAGTTCCCGCTGGCCGATTCACTGGCTCGACTCGACGCGGCCGAACTCGTGCTGCGCAAGGCGACCTGGCTGTACGACAACGGCAAACCATGTGGGCGCGAAGCCAATACGGCCAAATATCTGTGCGCTGACGCCGGATTCGGCGCCGCCGACCGGGCTCTGCAGCTGCACGGTGGGATGGGCTATTCCGAGGAGTACCACGTGTCGCGGTACTTCCGCGAGTCACGGCTGATGAAGATCGCGCCGGTCAGCCAGGAGATGATCCTGAACTTCCTCGGTGAGCACGTACTGGGACTTCCCCGTAGTTATTAAAAGAAAGCGCTATTGATGACAAAGTATTTCGACCTGACCGGGCGCTCAGCGCTGGTGACCGGCGCTGCGGGTGGCATCGGGTCAGCCGTCGCCACAGCTCTGGCCGACGCGGGCGCGGCGGTGCTGGTCACCGACGTCGACAAGGACGCCGCAGCCGCGGTCGCCGAACGTATTTCGGCAGCCGGCGGCAGGGCGGAGTCAGCGGCTCTTGACGTCTCCGACCGGGATTCCGCCGATGCGGCAGCGGCACAGGCCGCGGCGCTGACCGGCGACGCGCTGCACATCGTGATCAACAACGCCGGTGTCACCCAGCCGGCGATGTTCGCAAAGACCAGCCAGGAGTCGTTTCGGCTGCTGTTCGACATCCATGTGATGGGTGCCTTCAACGTGACCCAGGCGGCGCTCCCGCACATCCCGACCGACGGCACTGGACGCATCGTCAACGTCACATCGGCTGCCGGACTGACCGGAACCTTGGGTCAGGTCAACTATTCCGCGGCCAAGGCGGGCATCATCGGGTTCACCAAATCCCTGGCCCGCGAACTGGCGACCAAGAGCATCACGGTCAACGCGCTGGCCCCGCTCGCGGCGACCCCGATGACCGAGACCATCCGCACCAACGAGAAGTTCGCGGCCAACATGATGAACCGCATCCCGATGAAGCGGTGGGCCGAACCGTCCGAGGTGGCCGGCGCGTTCGTGTTCATGGCGTCCGACGCGGCGTCCTACATCACCGGACAGGTGCTGCCGGTCGACGGCGGAATGGTGATGTAGTGACGTCACAACCGCAAGGACCGTTGTCGGGTATCACGGTCGTGACGCTCGAACAAGCGGTATCGGCTCCGATGTGCACCAGGACGCTCGCCGATTTCGGTGCGCGGGTCATCAAGGTGGAAAACCCCAAGGGCGGTGACTTCGCGCGCAGCTACGACGACGTGGTGAATGGCCTGGCCGCGCACTTCGTCTGGTGCAACCGCAACAAGGAGTCGGTGACCGTCGACCTGAAAACCACTGAGGGCCTGGGCATTCTGCATCGGCTGCTCGACGCCGCCGATGTGCTGGTGTCGAATCTGGCGCCGGGTTCCACCGGGCGGCTCGGCATCACCCCCGCCGAGATGGAAGCGCGCCATCCGAACGTCATCGCGGTGGAGATCGACGGATACGGCCCGGGCGGACCGCTGTCACACAAGCGCGCCTACGACCTGCTGATCCAGGCCGAGTCGGGTACGTGTGCGGTCACCGGCCACGCTGGCGCCCCGGCCAAACCCGGGCCGCCCGTCGCCGACGTCTCGGCTGGGCTGCACGCGGCGCTCTCCATCCTGGCCATGCTGTATTCGCGGGACACGGGTCGACGCACGAGCGGCGGCAACGTCGCGGTCAGCCTGTTCGACACCATGATGGACGTGATGGGCTATCAGCTGACCTATACCCAACACTCCGGTGTCGATCAGGTGCCGCTGGGAATGGGTTCGCCGGCAGTGGCGCCCTACGGGGCCTACGCCACCGCCGACAACCAGACGGTGGTGCTCGGCACCACCAACGACCGTGAATGGCAGCGCTTTGCCCGAGAGATCCTTCAGCGCAACGACTTAGCCGATGACGAGCGCTTCGCCACCAACGCTGACCGGGTCGCCAACCGCGCCGTGCTCGACGAGGCGATCACGGAATGGTGCGGCCAGCGTGATCTGGCCGACGTGCAGAAGATCGCAGACGCGGCGGGCATCGGCAACTCCCGCTACAACTTGCCCAGCGAGGTGGTGGCGCATCCGCAATTGACCGCACGGAACCGGTGGCGTGAGGTGCAAACCTCCGAGGGCCCGATCCAGGCGCTGCTGCCACCGGCCGTCATCGCCGGCTTCGAACAACCGATGGGCGCGGTCCCCGGGCTGGGCCAGCACACCGACGCCGTGCTGGCCGAACTGGGAATCGGCGACGACGAGATCGCGGTGCTGCGCAAGCGCGGGGTGATCGGACCGGCCTACCGGTGACGGCCAGCGACGCCGAGCCCGTGCTGCGCTCGAGCGATACCGCCGGCGTTCGCACGTTGACGTTGAACAGGCCGGCCCGCAAGAACGCGATCAACCCACAACTGTGGGAAGAGCTGGCCGATGCGCTGCGCGCGGCGGCCCGAGATCCCGACCTTCGAGCGCTGGTCATCACCGGAGCCGGCGGCGCCTTCTGCTCCGGGGCCGACATCTCCACGCCGGAGGACATCCACCCCACACACAAGCTGCGGCGGCTCACCGACGTCGCCGTCGCCCTGCACGAACTGACCGTGCCCACCATCGCGAAGGTTACCGGGGTCGCCGTCGGCGCCGGCTGGAACCTGGCGCTCGGGTGTGACTTCGTGGTCGCCACCCCCGAATCGACGTTCTGCCAGATCTTCGCCAAACGGGGCCTATCGGTCGACCTCGGCGGTTCGTGGTTGCTGCCCCGGCTGGTGGGCCTGCAGCAGGCCAAACGGTTGGTGCTGCTGGCCGACACGATCGACGCCGAGGAGGCGCGGTCGCTGGGCCTGGTGACCTGGGTCAAGCCCGCCGAGCAGATCGACGCGTTCGTCGCCGAGCTGGCACAGCGACTGGCCGCGGGACCGCCGGTCGCGCTGGCGCAGAGCAAGGCGCTGCTCAATGACGGCGCCAATGTGACGTTGCGTGAGGCGTTGGCCAACGAGGCCCGCGCACAGCCAGGTAACTTCGCCACCGAAGATTCAACAGAGGCGTACGCGGCGTTCGCCGCGAAGCGAGCGGCGACGTTCACCGGACGGTGGGCCGTGCCAAGATCGGAGTGACAAGATGCGTGAGACCGTAATCGTCGAGGCGGTTCGCACCCCCGTCGGCAAGCGCAACGGCGGACTGTCGGAGATACACGCGGCAGACCTGTCCGCGATCGTGCTCAACGCGCTGGTGGAGCGCGCCGGTATCGACCCCGACATCATCGACGACGTGGTGTGGGGTTGCGTCTCGCAAGTGGGCGACCAGTCCAGCAACATCGGACGCTACTCGGTGCTGGCGGCCGGGTGGCCGGAGAGGATTCCGGGCACCACGGTCAACCGTGCCTGCGGGTCCAGCCAGCAGGCGCTTGACTTCGCGGCGCAGGCGGTGATGTCGGGCCAACAGGACGTGGTGGTGGCCGGCGGCGTCGAGGTGATGAGCCGGGTGCCGCTGGGCGCCGCGCGCGCCACCGGTATGCCGTACGGGCCGAAAGTCCTTGACCGCTATAAAGGTTTCGCCTTCAACCAGGGCATCTCCGCCGAGATGATCGCGCAGAAGTGGGGCTTTTCGCGGACCCGCCTCGACGAGTACTCGGTGCGCTCACACGAATTGGCCGCCGCCGCGCAGGACGCCGGTGCGTTCGAGGCGCAGATCATGCCGGTGTTCACCGGGGGCGAACCCGTGGTGGCCGACGAGGGCGTGCGACGCGGCAGCACCGTCGAAAAGCTCGCCGGCCTCAAGCCGGCGTTTCAGGACGACGGTGTCATCCACGCGGGCAACTCGTCGCAGATCTCAGACGGCGCTGCGGCATTGCTGGTGATGACGGCCGAGAACGCGATCACGTTGGGGCTGCGGCCCATTGCGCGCTACCGGGCCGGGGCGGTCACCGGCGCAGATCCGGTACTGATGCTGACCGGGCCGATCCCGGCCACCGAGCAGGTGCTGCACAAAGCTGGTGTCGCACTGAACGAGGTCGGTGTGTTCGAGGTGAACGAGGCCTTCGCCCCCGTGCCACTGGCCTGGCTCGCCGAGACCGGTGCCGATGAGGAAAAGCTCAACCCGCTGGGTGGGGCGATCGCACTGGGCCATCCGCTGGGCGCCTCGGGTGCGGTGTTGATGACCCGCATGCTCAACCATATGCGCGACAACGGGATTCGCTACGGGCTGCAGACCATGTGCGAAGGCGGCGGCACCGCCAACGCCACGCTAGTCGAACTCATCGCGTAGGAAGGACGCCCCCGTGCGTAGAGACCTGTTCACCGAGGACCACGAGGCGTTCCGCGAACTGGCGCGCGACTTCGTCGAAAAGGAAGTGGTGCCGCACTATCCCGAATGGGAGAAGGGCGGCCGGATGCCTCGCGAGGTGTTCAAGCGGATGGGCTCGCTGGGCATGCTCGGGATGGCGATCCCCGAGGAGTACGGCGGCGGAGGCGAAGCCGACTACCGCTACAACGTGGTATTGCAGGAGGAGGCGGCGCGTGCGCTGGTCACCCTGTCGACGGTGCGCACCCAGTTGGAGGTGATCCTGCCGTACTTCCTGCACTACGCCAACGAGGAACAGCGCCGGCGGTGGTTTCCCGGGCTGGCCTCCGGTGAGCTGTTGACGGCCGTCGCGATGACCGAGCCGGGCACGGGATCGGATCTGGCAGGTATGCGCACCACCGCAGTGCGCGACGGTGACGACTGGATCCTCAACGGGGCCAAGACGTTCATCACCGGCGGCATGCAGGCCGACCTGGTGATCGTGGTGGCGCGGACCTCGACCGACCCCGACAACAGGCGCAAGGGGTTGACGTTGTTCGTCGTCGAGGACGGCATGGACGGCTTCACCCGCGGCCGCGAACTGGAGAAGATGGGCTGCAAGGTCCAAGACACCGCGGAGCTGTCGTTCGTCGACGTGCGGGTACCCGCGGCCAACGTGCTGGGGGAGCTCGATGAGGCGTTCGGCTACCTCGGCCACAACCTGCCCCAGGAGCGGCTGACGGTGGCCGTCGGATCGGTGTGTCAGGCCCGCTCGGCGATCGCCGCGGCCATCGACTACACCAAGGACCGCAAGGCATTCGGCACGCCCGTCGCCTCCTTTCAGAACACGAAGTTCGAGTTGGCGGCATGCTCGACCGAGGTCGAAGCCGCCCAGGCCATGCTGGACCGCGCGGTGACGCTGCACGTCGACGGTGAACTGTCCGCTGCCGATGCGGCACGGGTGAAGCTCTTCTGCACCGAGATGCAGGCCCGGGTGGTGGACCGATGCCTGCAGCTGTTCGGCGGATACGGCTACATGATGGAATACCCGATCGCGCGGTTGTACACCGACGCCCGGGTCGCGCGCATCTACGCGGGCACCAGCGAGGTCATGAAGGTGATCATCGCCAAATCGCTTGGCCTATAAGACCGTCGGCATCGCGGCGAACGGAGCGGGTATGGACCAGCAGACCTTCGATAAGGGGGCGAAGATCCGTGCCGAGGTGCTCGGCACCGACTACGTCGCCAAGGCCACCGGCAACGCCGACGACTTCGACACGCCGTTGCAGGAACTGGTCACCGAGTACTGCTGGGGAGCGGTGTGGGGGCGCGACAAGTTGCCGCGCAAGACGCGCAGCATGCTCAACCTGGCGATGCTCGCGGTGCTCAACCGGCCCCAGGAGTTGCGCACCCACATCCGTGGCGCGTTGAACAACGGTGTGACGCGCGAGGAGATCCGCGAAGTGTTCCTGCAGGTCGGCGCATACGCCGGTGTACCCGCCGCCGTCGACAGCTTCCGGCAGGCTCGCGAGGTGTTCGCCGAGCAGGGAGACGCGACATGAGGCTGGGGTTCATCGGCCTGGGCCACATGGGATTTCCGATGGCCCGCCGCCTGCTCGGGGCCGGCCACACCGTCGCCGTCTACGACACCCGCGAGGAAGCGGTGAACGCCGCGGCCGCGCTCGGGGCCCAGCCCGCCTCGGCGCCGCGCGAGGTCGCCGACGCCGCCGACACGGTTCTTGCGAGCCTGCCGTCTGGGCAGGCCTGCCTAGAGGTCGTCACCGGCACACAGGGCGTCGCACACGGCACCCGGATCACACGATTCGTCGACTTGTCGACCGTCGGCAGTGAGGCATCCCGCGCCGTTCACCAAGCCTTGCACGAGCGAGGGATCGCCGCGCTGGACAGTCCCGTCAGCGGCGGGGTGGCCGGAGCGGACAGCGGCACGCTGACGCTGATGGTCTCCGGGGCACAAGCCGAGTTCGACGCGCTCAAAGACCTTTTCGACATCTTGGGCCGCGCGATCTACGTCGGTGCCAAGCCGGGCTCGGCCCAGACGATGAAGCTGCTGAACAACCTCGTGGCGGCGACCACGCTGGCCGTGACAGCAGAAGCCGTCGTCATGGGTGTCAAGGCCGGCCTAAACCCGCGCGTGATGATCGATGTGCTCAACGCCGGCTCCGGCGGCACCCATGCCAGCCGTGACAAGTTTCCGCGCTCGGTGCTTCCACGCACCTTCGACTACGGCTTCGCGACCGGTCTGATGGTCAAGGACGTTCGGCTCTACCTCGAGGAGGCCGCACGCCTGGAAGCGGTCGGTGTGATCGCGGCGGCGGTCGCCGAACAGTGGGAAACCACGTTGCGCGAAGAAGGTGCCGACTCCGACTTCACCGCGGTCATCAAACCCATCGAGGCCGCCGCCGGGGTGATCGTCGACGGCCGTTAAGGCAGTTGGGGTTTCACTTCCTCGATGATCCACTGCGCGTAGTCGAGATACTCGTCGACGCCGCTGACGGGTGGCAGCGGAACCGCGCTGACCGTCACTCCCTGCTCGGCGAGATAACCCATCCGGTCCACGATTTCTGCCGCAGTCATGCCGGGGCGGACGTTCGGGTCGTCTTGAGCCGTATGGTCTTCGCCGACGCGGTTGGTGCCAAGGCCGTGCACCACGTCGAAGGGCCTGCCGTCGTAGCCGTCTTGGGACTTGATGAAGTCGACGCGTTCGGCGATCTTCTCGGGCGGGGTCAGAAACGACCACCAGCCCGACGCGTAGTTCGCCGCCCGACGCATCGCCGCGTCGGCGTCGCCGCCGATCCAGATGGGTAAGTGCGGCTTCTGGAGCGGCTTGGGCTCGAAGGCGACCTCGTCGAACGACACGTACTTGCCGGTGAAGCTCGGCGAGTCGCTGGTCCACAGCTCGATGATCGCGGCCAGGTACTCGTCGGCGATGCGGCCACGCTCACGGAACGGCACACCCAGCAGCTCGAACTCCCGCTCGAGCCAACCGACCCCGAACGTCACCATCATCCTGCCGCTGCTCATCCAGTCCGCGGTAGCCAAAGCCTTGGCGAGCACGATCGGATGCTGCAACGGCAACACGGTGATACAGGAATTGAGTCGGATGCGCTCTGTCGCCCCGGCGAGATAGGCCTGCGCCACGGTGGACTGCAGATAGTGCGGCCCCGACAACGGCACATGCTCGTTGGGGATCACGAAATGTTCTGGCACCGCGATCATGTCATAGCCCCACGCGTCGGCACATCTGGCCATCCGCGTCTGTTCGGCACCGGTCACCGAAGCTTCCCACGGCTGCATCATCGCCGGAAGCCTCAGCATGTGGGGCAAGTTGAAGACCAGCTTCACGTCGCGGCCTCTCGCTACTTGAGCATGCTGCCGGCGTCGACCGTGACGGGAAGGCCGGTGATGTAACGAGATTCGTCGGAAGCCAGAAACAGCACCGCGTTGCTCACATCGCTTGGTTCGACCCAGCCGACGGGCAGGACGTGCATGAACTGCGCCGCGACGGCCAGGTCGTCGACGCCGGGGTTCTCCAGGTCCGGACGGAACAGCTTCATCGTCCCTTCGTTCATGAACAGCGGTGTGTTCACGTTGGTGGGGCAGACCGCGTTGACCCGGATCGAGTGCTGGCCGAGCTCGACGGCGAAGGTGCGCATCAGGCCGATGACGCCGTGCTTGGCGGCGATGTAGTGGCCGGTATGCGGATACGGCTTCAAGCCGCCGACCGAGCTCGTCAGGATGATCGAACCTCCGCGGCCACCGGAAAGAAGATGAGGCACAGCGGCTTTCACGCTCTTCCAGACACCGGAGAGGTTGACGTCGATCATGTCGCGCCAGTCGTCTTCGCTGGTCCTGTCCAGCGTGTTGCCGCCGTTTCCGATCCCGGCGTTGGCGACGACGACATCCAGTCGGCCCAGTTGCTCTACGCCGCTGTCCACCACCGCCTTCAGCGCGTCGAAGTCGCGGACGTCGACCTCGGCGGTGACGATGCGGCGATTCAGGTTCTTGACCAGATCGGCGGTCTCGGCGAGGTCATCGGGTGTGGCCCACGGGATGTCGCTGTTGCTGCTGATCTGCTTGCACACGTCGACGGCGATGATGTCGGCGCCCTCCTCGGCCAGGCGGATCGCGTGGCTACGGCCCTGCCCGCGCGCCGCCCCGGTGATGAACGCGACCTTGCCCTCAACGCGCCCGCCCATGTCTCCTCCTCGGTTCGCCCCCGAAGGCGACTTCGGGCGCGCGGTAGTCGTACGGAATTTGTCGATCGATCAGGAAGCCTGGCACCGACCGCGCTTGCTTGTCAACAGATTGCTCACCGACACCCAGGCGTACCGAAGCTCGGACCGCTAGCGGTGGGTGGTCGGATTCCGCGCGGGCAGGGTCGCCGCCAGAAGTTCGAGCTGGCGTTCCATGAACTCGCGCAGTTCGTCGTGGCCCAGGTGGACCCCGACGGCGCTTTCGTTGCACAGGCTGCGCGCGGTTTGCGCGATCAGCATGGAGATCGCGATCGGCGGGTACTCGTCGAGGTCGACGCCCCTTGCCCTCAGCGCAACCGTGACGGCCGCGGTCTCGATGTCGCGCACCCGCTCCGCATAGGCTTTGAGCTCTTTGCGAATGGCCTTGCGGTGGTTGGCCATTGCCATGAACTCGGTGTTCAGGCCGGTAAGGCGCAGGTCGCCGTTCATCGACCACAACGCCTGCAACGGATCGGAGTCGGTGAGCGCAGTGCGCATGCGCTGAAGCGCCGCCTCCGCGCCGGCTCGCAGCACTTCGACGTAGAGGTCGTCCATCGTCGGGAAGTAGTAGTAGACCAGCGCCTGTTTGACGCCGGCCGCGGCCGCGACACGGCGCGAGGTCGCCGCGGCGTAGCCCTCCTCGCGCATGATCTGTGCGGTCGCCTCGATCAGCCGTTGCCGGGCTCCGGCGTCGGCGGCCTTGGTCTTATTCGGCATTCCGCGGACTCCTGCCCTTCACTTGCTTGACCGGCCGTCACACCCCGTGGTACGCATAGCGCATCCTAACAGTTTGATCGATCGACCAAATGCGCTGGACGTCGAAAGGACCGGTCCGTGACAGACTTCGCATCCGTCGACTACTTCTCCGACCAGGCGATAAGTCAGGATCCCTACGCGTACTGGGACTACCTGCGCGAGCAGGGTCCGGTGTTTCGTGAACCGAACTACGGCGTCGTGGCCGTCACGGGCTATCAGGAAGTGCTCGCGGCGTTCAAGGACCACGACTCGTTCTCCGCGGTCAACGCGATCGGCGGGCCGTTCCCCCCGCTGCCGTTCGAACCGCGCGGCGACGACATCACCGAACAGATCGAGGCGCATCGCCACCTGTTCCCGATCCATGAGCACTTGGTCGTGATGGATCCTCCCGCCCACACCCGCGCCCGGTCGCTGCTCACCAAGCTGCTGACCCCGAAGCGGCTGAAGGAGAACGAGGACTTCATGTGGCGGCTGGTCGACAGCCAGCTCGACCAGATCATCGACCCAAGCGCCCCGGAAGGCCGCTGCGAGTTTCTCGCTGAGTACGCAAAGCCATTCGCCACCGCGGCGATCATCGACCTGCTCGGTGTGCCCGACGAGGACCGCCCCGAGTTCCTTGCCGCGCTCGGCGTCGAAGAGCGCTACGGCAGCCGGGTGGGGGCGCTCGACGGCGCACCGGTGGGGCGCGACCCCCTGCAGTATCTGGACGACAAGTTCGCCGGTTACCTCGCCGACCGACGCCGCGAACCCCGCGACGACGTGCTGTCGGCGATGGCGACCGCCACCTACCCCGACGGTTCGACACCGGAGTTGATCGAGGTGGTGAAACCGGCGACCTTCTTGTTCGCGGCCGGTCAGGAGACGGTCACCAAGCTGCTCAGCGCCGCGGTGCAGACCTTGGCCGACCGTCCGGAGTACCAGGAGATGTTGCGCGAAGACGCCAAACGCATCCCGGCATTCATCGAAGAGGCGCTGCGGATGCACGCCCCGACGAAGGTCGATTTCCGCCTGGTGCGCAAGACCACCACGCTGGGCGGGGTGCACCTTCCCGCGGGCACGATCGTGATGCTGTGCCTGGGCGCGGCCAACCGCGATCCGCGCAAGTTCGACGATCCTCACGAGGTTCGGCTGGACCGCAAGAACGTGCGTGAGCACGTTTCGTTCGGGCGTGGCATCCACTCCTGCGCGGGTGCGCCGTTGGCGCGCGTCGAGGGCCAGATCACGATTCGGCGGCTGCTGGACCGCATGGCCGACCTGCGCATCGACGAGACATTCCACGGTCCCGCCGGCAGTCGCAGCTACTCCTACGAGCCGACCTTTCTGCTGCGGGGCCTGACCGAACTGCACATCGAGTTCACGCCGAAGCAGGCCTGAGCAGCACTGTGACGCCCGAGCGAACCTTTTTCGGCTGAGACCCTTGTCACAGCGGACAAACCTACCTACTGTGTGTTCACTAGGTTGGTTGGACCGAAGGGTTTGTGTGACGTCGGAGTCAGGCTCGAGGCCGTACGAGACGCTGCTCGCCAAGGGTGAGGACCGTCGGCACCGGATCCTGTCTATCGCCGAACGACTGCTGGCGCGCAACGGCTGGCGCAACACCTCACTGGCCCAGATCGCCAAGGAGGCCGGGGTCACGCCGGCCGGTCTGCTGCATCACTTCGAGTCGAAGGAACAGCTGCTCAACGCTGTGCTCGACGCACGCGACGCCGACGACGCCATCCATGCCGACTACCGCTCGGGCGACCTCGTCAGCGAACTCAGCCGGGTGCCGGAGCGGTTCGATCGGGCGCCCGAACTCATCGGCACCTTCACGGTGCTGCTGGTGGAGAACATCGCCCCCGACGCGCCGCTGCACGACCGCCTGCAGAAGCGGTACCACGACGCGGTCGACATCATCGCCGAAATCATCACGCGCGGTCAGCGCGACGGCATTTACCGCACCGACTTCGAAGCGGCCAACAAGGCCGTGGAAATTCTCGCCTTCATCAACGGAATGGAGATCTCATGGCTGCTCGATCGGTCAATACCGCTGAGCGAGGTGTTCAAGGAGTACGCGGAGTCGCTGGCCCGCGATCTCGCACCCAGGGAGACGAAATGAGGTACCGGCTCGACGTCGTCGCCCCCACCGTGCTCGACGCGGTGAAGTTCGCAGGCGGTTGGGTTTATGACCGGGTGATGGCCGGTTGGGATGTCACCGTCCTGATCGCCCAGCCCGGCGACGTGCGACCGCTCGAGATTCTCGGCGCCGAGACCCTCGATCTGGATTCGGTGCTCAGCACCTGGGAGGACCGGCCCCATCCGCAGACCGTCGCCGTCGCCGCGGAGCTCTTCGACCGCGACCCGCGGGTGCTGGCCCATGTCCGTACTGCACTCGACCAGGGCGCCACCGAGGTGACCGTGTGGGGCGAGCGCCTTCCCGCCGAGCTGGACAGCAGCGTCGATTCCGTGCAGCACCGACTGAGCGCGGCGGCCCGTGCGTTCAAGGCCAAGGCGCTTTCGGCGGCCGACGAGACGGGCGCCGCCGTCGGCCATATCGAGACCTTTCGCAGCGGGATGATGGCTTCCGTTGCGGCGGACCTGATCCCGGCCAGCTGATTTTCTCCCGCGACTGCTCGGCGAAGTGCGGGCTCTAGCTGAGGTCGATGAGCACCTTGCCGACGGCCCGGCCGTCGGCGACATGGCGCAGCGCCTGCACGGTTTCCTCCAACGGGTAGACGGCGCCGACGTGCGGGCGGATGCGTCCGCTGACCAGATGATCGCGCAGTTCGGTTTCGTTGCGGTCGAATTCGTCGGGCGGCACATCTTGAAAGTGGAACCCGAGCACGTGAACGCCCTTGACCAACACCAGGTTCAGCGGGATCCGCGGGATGACACCCGAGGCATACCCGACGGTGACGAACCGTCCGCCGCGGCGCAGCGAGCGCAGAGCCGGCTCGGCAAGCTCTCCGCCGACCGGGTCGACGACGGCGTGGGCGCCGTCGGGCACTGCGCCGCGCAGAGCATCGCGCAGCTTCCCGGACCTATGGTTGACGACATGTGTTGCGCCGTAAGAGCTTGCTGCTTCGAGCTTCTCGTCCGTGGAGGCCACCGCGGTGACCGAGGCGCCGAGAAGCACACCGAGTTGTACGGCGGCCAGCCCGACACCGCCGCCCGCACCGAGGACGACCAGGGTGTCGCCCGGCTGCACCCGCGCCATCGATCGCAGCGTGTGATAGGCGGTACGGTAGGCCACCCCGAAGGCGGCAGCGGTGCGGTCGTCGACGCCGTCGGGCGTGGGCGACAAGCTCGCGGCGGGCACGACGACTTCTTCGGCGAACGCGCCGTACATGCCGGTGCCGGTGACCCGGTCGCCGACACGGAAACCTTCAGCCGCGGTTTCGACGACGACGCCGGCGAATTCGCTGCCGGGCACGAACGGCGGGGGCACGCTGACCTGATATTCGTTGGCGATCAACAGCACATCGGGGAAGTTGACCGCCGCCGCGTTGACGCGGACCCTGACCTGGCCCGGCTCCACCGAAGGCGCCGGCCGCTGTTCGATGTGGACCACTTCGGGCGCCCCGTAGCCGGGGCAGACGGCGGCCCGGATCACCGGTAATCGGTGGATTCGGCGAGATCGGCCGCCGAGCGCATCAACTCGACGATGACCGGTCCGTAGGCGAGCAGCTTCGGGTCGTCACCGGCTCGCTGGAAACCCTGTTCCAGCACGATCGCCAGCTTCCACTTGGCCAACACCACGTAGTAGTCGAGGTCGTCGACCTGGCGGCCGGACAGCTTCGCGTAGTGCTCGACAACCTGTGTGCGAGAGGGCATGTGACGCATGTCGACGTAGCTCATCTCGGAATCCGATGGCGCATCGGTATTCTCCGGCCAGCTCTGCACCATCCATGCCAGATCGAGTTTGGGATCGCCGACCGTGCCCATCTCCCAGTCGACGATCGCGGCCAGCTGTGCCGGTGCGCCGTGGCGGTACATCACGTTGGCGAACTGGTAGTCGCCGTGCATCAGGCCGGGCAGGTAATCCAACGGCCGGTGTTGGCGCAGCCATTCGGTCGCGACATCGAGGCCGTCGATATCCCGGCCCTTGATCCGCTCGAAAAAGGCTGTCCACCGGTCGACTTGGCGTTCGTGAAAGCCGTCCGGACGGCCCAGGTCGGTGAGCCCTTTGGCTTTCCAGTCGACCTTGGACAGCAGCGCGATGCCTTCGGCGAGCTGATAGGCCAGGCCGGCGCGCGCCTCGGCGTCGCTGTGAAACGGTTCCGGCCAGCGCCGGTCGGCCAAACCCATCGGTGACCAGCCGTCGACATAGCCCATCAGGTAGAACGGCCGGCCCAGCACCGTGGCGTCGGTGCATACCCCGACCGCCTTGGTGTGCGGCACCTCCGTGCCGTCGAGCGCCTCGATGATCCGCCACTCCCGAAGGATGCCTTTGTCGCGGTCCGGGGGAGCGCCGGGCGGCGGCATGCGCAGGACGCAGCGTTGGTCCCCGCGGCGCAGCTCGTAGATCACATTCTGGGTACCGCCGGAGAGCAGATGGGCCTGCAGCGGCTCACCCTTGCCGGGCAGCCCCGCACCGTCCATCCATTCCGCAAGCCGCGCAACGTCGATGTCGCTCACAGGTTGCCCACCTCATTCTCGAGGTATTCAGCGAACTTCGCCCGTGCGGCTTCGCGTTTGCGCGGCGTCCATTCCGATGGCCACATGTCATCGGTTGGCTGATAGTCGCGCAGCACCTGCTTGGCCACCGTCATCTTGTGCACCTCGGTGGGCCCGTCGGCCAGCCCCATCACGGCAGCGCCGGTGACCATGCCCATGAACGGCATCTCGTTGGTGACACCGAGCGCGCCGTGCACTTGCATTGCCCGCCAGGCGATGTCGTGCAGAACCGATGGCATCACCACCTTGACCGCGGCGATGTCCTTGCGGACCTTCTTGTAGTCGTTGTACTTGTCGATCTCCCACGCGGTGTAGAGCACCATCAGCCGGAACTGCAGCAATTGCGCATACGAGTCGGCGATATAGCCCTGCACGAACTGCTTGTCCGACAGCCGGCTGCCCTGGGTCTCACGGCTCAGCGCGCGCTCGCACATCATGTCGAGTGCCTTGCGGGCCAACCCGATGGTGCGCATCGCGTGGTGAATACGGCCACCGCCCAAGCGCGTCTGCGCGATCACGAACGCCTGACCCTCGCCGCCGAGCAGCGCATCGGCGGGCACCCGCACGTTGTCGTAGTGAATGAGCGCGTGGGACCCTTCGCCCTCGGGTTCCCCGTAGAGCCCGACGTTGCGAACGATGTTGACGCCCGGGGTGTCGGTCGGCACCAGAAACATCGACATGCCCTGGTAGGGGCTGACATCCGGGTTGGTCACCACCATCACGATCAGGAACGCCGCCGTCCTGGCGTTGGACGAGAAGAACTTCTGACCGTTGATCACCCAGTCGTCGCCGTCGCGGACAGCAGAGGTCTTGAACAGGGTGGGGTCTGCACCGGCGTGCGGCTCGGTCATCGAGTAGCAGGAGAACAGCTCACCGTCGAGCAACGGACGCAGGTAACGCTCCTTCTGCGCCTCGGTGCCGTAGTGCGCGATGATCTCGGCGTTACCGGTGTCGGGGGCCTGGCAGCCGAACACGATCGGCGCCCACTGGGAACGGCCCAAGATCTCGTTGAGGAGGGCCAGCTTCAGCTGCCCGTAACCCTGTCCACCGAGATCGGCGCCCAGGTGCGTCGCCCATAGCCCGCGTCGGCGCACCTCTTCTTTGAGCGGATCAATCACCTTGCGGCGGTTGGCGTCCAACGGCACGAACTGCTGGTCGGGGAAGGCCAGGTCCAGCGGCTCGACCTCCTCGCGGACGAACTCATCCGCCCAATCCAGCACCTTCTGGTATTCGGGATCGGTTTCGAAATCCCATGCCATGGTGGTCTCCCTTCGATGTCGGACCGTTAACGGCCGGCTCGTGTGTTGAACCCGGTGATCAGCGCGGCGATGTCGGCGGTGACGACCTCGGCGAACGACCGGTCGCCGAAAGTGCCTCCGGCCCAGTGCCGGACGCCTTCGCTGACGTGCATACCCGCGAGGTGGGACAGGTGGTCGACGTCGACCTGCGCGGCCAGCTTTCCGTCTTGTTGTGCCTTGGTGAACAGCTCGCCGAACATGTCGGCGTCGCTGCCGTCCGTCCGCTCCCCGGCCAGGATGCGGTGGTGTTGACGGTAGCCCTCCAAGATCGTCTCGATGATGAGCTCGCGCGGGTTGCGGGCCATCGACCGTTCCAGGCTGCGCAGCGCCTCGCCGATCACCGACTCGACGTCGTAGTCGGTGCGCAGCAGTGAACGCACCCGCTGCTGCGCGGCCCGGGTGGACAGCAGGCCGACCTCGAAGAGGATGTCCTCCTTGGCCGGGAAGTAGAAGTAGAACAACGCCCGGGATACGCCGGCGGCTCGGCAGATGTCGGCGACGGTGGTCTTCGCGTAGCCGTTGGTGCGCCACAGCGCCATCGCGGCCTGCACCAGCGCCCGCTTCGTCTCGTGGGAACGCGCCCGCTGGAAAGACGCTCGTCGTTGACCACCGTCAGCATTGGCAGTCGACGTAAGTCTGGGCACCACTGCAGTGTATCCGCAGGATTAGGGCCTTGCAAATAGTTGACGTTTGTCTAACTATTTAGGGATGACGACGTCCCTGGACGGTAGACGCATCCTGGTGACCGGCGCTGCCACCGGCATCGGAGCCGCGGCGGTGGAGGTGCTCAGCAGCGCGGGTGCGCGGGTGGTCGGGACCTATCACCGCACCTCGCCGCCGGACACCGCCGACGTGTCGTGGCTGCAGTGCGATGTCCGCGACGCCGCCGCCGTCGACGCCATGGTGCAGCAGGCGGCCGGACAACTCGGCGGGCTCGACGTGCTGCTGCACGCCGCCGGACTGTGGCAGGCCGGCATACCCGGCCAGCTCACCGGCGAGGACATCGATTCCCTCGTAGACACCAACCTCAAGGCAACGGTGTTCACCAACCAGGCCGCGTACGCCGTGATGCGCGGAAGCGGCGGCGGCCGGATCATCAACTTCGGGTCGGCCGAATCGGTGATGGGCAGCCCGATTTCGGCGGTCTACGCGGCGACCAAGGGTGCGGTATCGGCATGGACCCGTTCGGCGGCCAGGGCATGGGCTGCCGAGAACGTTTCGGTGCTCGCACTGGCTCCGGCCGTGCAGACCCCCGGCGCCGACCGGCTGCGCACGTTCCTCGGCCCGGACGCGGCCGGCTTCCTCGACGAGCAGTTGAAGTCCTCGATCCCGCTGGGTGGCGCGCTCGGCGACCCGAGCCGTGACCTCGGCCCGGCGTTGGTGTTCTTCTGCAGCGAGGGCTCACATTTCATGACAGGGCAACTCGTCGCGGTCGATGGCGGACTGGTCATGCTCGGCGGGTGACGCTCACCCGCCCGACGCGAACTCCGAGACCAGCGACGCGACGAACTCCTGGGTGCGGCGTCGGGATGTTCGACGTTGCGACGCGCTTTCGCCGAGCGGCACCACCCTGGCGGCCAGGTCGGTGACGCCCGCGTCGCGGTAACGGCGCAGCCGCGCCAGGATCGTGGCTTCGTCGCCGGCCGCCATGGTGTCCCCGACGTCTTCGGCGTCACCGTGCTCGAGCAGGCGCACATAGTTGGGGGAGAAGTCGGCATGGCCGAGGACCTCGCTGGCGTAGCTCCGGGCGGCGTCGACATCGCGTTCGGCGCACAGCGCGACGGGTACCCCGGCGACGACGCGAATTCCGCTGCGCCCGACGGTTTCTGCCGCCTCGGTGATCCGGGGGACGACGTAGTCGCCGATGGCCCGTTCGTCGGCCATCCACAGGATGGTGCCGCCGGCGCGCTCTGCTGCGATGCGCAGCATCGTCGGCCCGAGCGCCGCGATCAGCACCGGAACCTTGAAAGCGTCGGTGACGTCCACGGGACTTCTGACCCGGAAACTGTCGTTGGCCACGGCGACCTCGCCGGGTCCGTTGAAACCCGCCTGCAGCACCTCCAGGTAGTCCCGCACCAGCCGCGCCGGCCGCTGGTAGGCCAGCCCGAGTTGATCGGCGATGATCCAGTGATGCGACGGTCCGATGCCGAGTGTGAAGCGACCGTTGCACGCGACCTGGCTGGTCAGTGCCTGCTGCGCCATGATGACCGGGTGGCGGGTCTGAATGGGCACCACCGCGGTACCGATCTCGATCCGTTCGGTGACTGCTCCCAGGAGCGCGACGGCGGTCAGCGCGTCGAGGTAGCCGGGCACCTGAGGAATCCAGAACGATGCGAAACCGTCGCTCTCGGCGGCCTTCCCGTCGTCGAGCAGGCCGCTCAACCGGTCGGCGCGGGACCTCTCCTTGTCGGAGCCGATCATCAAGCCGATTCTCATGTCCACTCCCTATGGCAGATAGCGGTCCCACTCGTACGGCACGACCGGCCAATAGTCATAGCGCCCGCAGCGCAAATGTTAACTACTTGATACGCCGCTGGTGTGCAGCCTCAGGTCGGCGCGGCTGTTCGGACGCGTGGATCGCGGGGCGGCCAGTTCACGCAGCGCCGACAGGAACAGCCTGTCCATCTGGGGGCTCAGGTCCTCCAGCCGCGCGGCGCTGGCGTGGCTCGCGGAGCCGAAAACCCGCTCGAGCGCGTCGACACCGGTTGTCGTGCCGAGTGAAAGGCACAGGCACGCAACACCATCGAGGCGCAGCTCTTCGAGTGACTTGTGCGCATCGGCTTCGGCGTAGCGGCCTTCATAGCCTGGGTCGTAGGGGTAGCCGTCGGAGAGGACGAGCAACAGCCGGTTCGGGGTGCCCGACTCCGCCTTGAGGATTTCGCCCGCGCCGCGGATCGCTGCGCCGAGCCGGGTGTAGTTCGAGGGTTGCAGCTGGTTCAGCCGAGCGCGGCTGAGCGCGTTGAAGCGCTGACCGAAGGTCTTCACGGCAGGCAGGTGTACGGCGTGGCGGCCCTCGGAGCGGAAGCCGTACACGGCGACGCGGTCGCCGAGGTCTTCGAGCGTGGCGGCCAGGGTGGCTGCGGCACGTCGCTGATGGTCGTGGACGGCGAGGCCTTGAGGATCGGCGTCGGTCGCGGAGCCCGATGCGTCGACGAGGATCAGCACCCCGAGATTGCGGGCGATCTTGCGATGTTCGACGTAGACGTGCTCCGGCGGTGAGTAGCCGCACCGCAGATCGATGGACAGGTCGACGAGCGCCTCGATATCGAGTTCATCGCCGTCGGCTCGGCGCCGTAACACCTTCGTGCCGAGGCCGATACGTGACAGCCGTCGCCGTAGCACGTCGTCTCGTGCGACGCCGGCGCCGGACACGTCGGCGTGCGTCGTCAGCGGGTAGTCGATGACGCGGCACCATTCGGGACGGTAGCGGTTCTTGTGTACGTCCCACTCCGGGTGCAGTGCCCCGCCGACGCCGACGGCGGCGCCCGGGTTGGCGTCGTCGGTGAAATGGATCCGGCGCGGCAGTGGGCGAGCCTGCTGGCTCGCTGCGCGCGCCTGCCGCACGGAACCGACCGGCGCCTTTCCGCCGCCCGGGTTGCTTCCGGACGACCGGGAGCTGCCGAGCAGCTTGCGTAGGAAATCGCCGACCGCTTCGGAGTTGATCAACGGGTTGTCGAAAAGTTTGAGGATTTTGCTTTCCTCGCCTTGCTCGTCGTCCTCTTCGTCTTGGTCTTCCTGGTGGTCGGGCGTGGCGGCTTTGATGGCGTCGATGTTCGTGCGCAGGTCCTCGTCGGTGGCCGGCTCACTCGGGCCGGCAGCAGCTTTGGACAGTCGGCCGGGCTTGATGACGCCGAACCAGTCCGGCGGGTCGTCGACTCTGGCGCGACCCCTTGCTTTTTCGAGTGACTCGACGGCTGAGGCCGTGCTCGGGCAGGGGCTGAAGTCCAACGTGGCGGCAAGGGGCAACCGGCCTATCAGATCGGCGAGCGCGCGGTGCCCCTCCAGCGCCAGGTACCGTCGCGCATGCGTCGGCCGCCCACGTAACGACCTGACCAGGCGTGCGTCGAGGCTTCCCGCGCCGAGCAGCGCGCTCTGCACCACCACTTCGCGACGTTGCTCGGCCGCAGGCCGGCCCGCCGAGACGAAGATGGTCTGCCCGTCGGTGTACGCGGGTTGACCGGCCGGCGCCTCCGCGAGGTCGAGTGATCTGCCGGCGATGAAGGCGGCGAGGAGCCGAAAGCGTTCGGGGGTAGCCGCGTTCACGTCCGCGGGAGCACGGCGTCGACGAGTTCGCCGAGCGCCTGGATGACGTCGTGGTCGTCGGAGAGCGCCTCGACGATGGCCGACTGCACGGCGCGGCGCATGCCGAGCCCTTCGGCGACGAGCTCACCGGTGAGGATCAGCATGCGAGTCGACGACACTTCGCCCAGCGGTGAGCCATCGATATTGCGGATCGCGTTGCCGACCGACACCAGAATCCTCGCGGTGTCGGCGTCGATACCGGCTTCGTGTGCAACGATTTCGGCCTCCACCTCCGGCGGCGGGAAATCCAGTTCGATGGCGATGAAACGCTGTCGTGTCGACTCCTTGATGTTCTTCAACACGCTCTGATAGCCGGGGTTGTACGAGATCACCAGTTGGAAACCGGGTTCGGCGGGCAGTGTCGTGCCGAGCCGGTCGACCGGGAGCTCACGACGGTGGTCGGCGAGGGGATGGATGACGACGGTGGTGTCCTGGCGCGCCTCGACGATCTCGTCGAGGTAGCAGATGGCGCCGGTGCGCACCGCCCGGGTCAGCGGGCCGTCCACCCATACCGTTTCGCCGCCCTTGAGCAGGAACCGGCCCACCAGGTCCGCCGACGTCATGTCCTCGTGGCCCGCGACCGTGATCAGGTCCCTGCCGAGTTCATGGGCCATCGCCTCGACGAACCGGGTCTTGCCGCAGCCGGTCGGACCCTTCAGGAGCACCGGCAGCCCGCGCCGGGCGGCCGCGCGGAACACCTCGGCCTCGTCACCGACCGGACGGTAAAACGGTGCTGCGGAAGGCGTTTCGACCGTCGCGGAGTGGTTGTTGGTCGACACGTCATTCGCTCCGTTCGTGCGGCACGACCGCCGGCATCTCCACCCCTTCCGGCAGGACCAACTCTCCGTCGGTGTTGATGTAGCCGGAGTGCCTGGTGGGGATGGGCAGGTTGGGGTCGGGGCACGGGCGGTCGGTGCCGTCACCGCACAGGCCCGAGGTGAAGTACGAGCGCTTCTGCACGTCCTCGGGCCACGGGTCGGCGTGGGTCGCCATGAACTGCGCGGGGATGATGTAGAAGACGAAGAACGACGCGCTGATCGCGGCGAAGATCGCCAGGAAGCGGACCAGCTGCTGGGTGGCGAATCCGCCACGGACGTTGTCCAATCCGCGCTCGACGACCGTGCGGCCGCGGTCGTCGGTGAAGAACCGCAGGCAGCACAGCGCGGCCTGCACACCGCCCCACATCAAGCCCTCGTAGATCGGCCACTGGTAGTAGGTGCCCGCGTTGATCGACAGCGACTGGATGGCGCCGGGGAAGGTGTACATCCCCAGCGGCATCAGCACCAGGCCTTCCATCACGAAGTCGAAGAAGAACGCCCACACGGCCGCGACGGCGATCAGCCCCTTGGTGCCGAGGCCGGGCCAGCGTTCCTTGGCCTTGCGCATCACCCAGCAGCCGAAAATCGTGCACAGCAGCACGCCGAAGGCATAACCGGAAACGTTGATCCCCAACGGTTCTGCGACCTGTGCGCCCGGACGTTCGGGGGACAGCCAGCCCGGCACGTGCGGCGCCCACGAGCCCATGTTGAAGGCCCACGCGTTGTACGTGCACCAGGTGTTGATGTAGTTGAGCAGCGGGTCCTGGAAGAAGAACAGACCCGTGGACACCATGATCATGCCGTCCAACGTGATGCGCCGTTCGCGCCGCCACGGCCGGATGATGAACCACCAGATGGCGACCGGGAAGAGCGCCGGCGAGCCGATCTGCCACATCATCAAGGCGACCTTCATGAAGGTCGGCGGATCGGTCGGACCGGGGTCGACCGGCGTGAAGTACGGGCCGGTGATCCAGCGAATCCAAACGTAGATCTGGAAGACCAGGATCAACCCGCCGAGCGTGGCCCAGATCTTGACCCGGTTCGACGGTCGCGAAGTCGGCTCGTCGAGCCGACCGACTGAGCTCAGCGATTCGGTGGCTGGGGCCTTCTTGTTCGACAGTTCGCTCACGACGCCTCCTCATCGCGCCCCGGCAGCGCGACTCGGGGTGAATATACCGATGAGTATCTGGCGAACTCAATGGTTTCTCAGAAACTTGTGGCAGACTTCCGTCATGGTCGAGCGGTGGACGCGGGAGCGGCGTCTCGAGCACACGCGTTCGCTGTTGTTGGACGCTGCGGAGAATGTGTTCGGCGAAAAGGGGTTCACCGCAGCAACACTCGACGACATTGCGTATGCGGCGGGCTACACGAAGGGTGCTATTTACAAGCACTTCGCCACCAAGGAGGACCTCTTCCTGGCCGTCAGCGACCGGTACTGGCGTCGCTACTTCGACAACTTCGCCGAGGTGATGTCGGCGGCCGAGCAGGTCGGCGCCCGCGAGCGCGACGAGATCGCCAAGCGGTGGCGTCAGCTGAGCCGGGACCGCGGCGCCGAGCACGCCGCGCTCGGCCACGAGTTCACGCTCTACCTGCTGCGCAACCCGGAGGCTCGAGAACGGGTGGCCGCCAAGCGGTCCGAGGTGGTCGAGAAGTTGGCGAAGTTCATCGTCGACGGCGTCAACAGCCTCGGCGGGACGGTGCTGATCTCGCCGGTGACGTTGGCCCAAGTGCTGATCGCCACCAGCGACGCGATCGTGCTCGGCAGCGAACTCGACGACGTCGACCTCTACCGTCCGATCGTCGATATGTACGTTTCGGCGATCAAGCTCCCCTGACTCTGCAGGGCGCAGGCGGCGGGCGGCGCTTGAGGCGCGAGCAGACGCAGAAGGCCCCATTTTCCGCCTGGTTTTAGGGCCTTCTGCGTCTGCTCGCCGGGGGGAGGGGTCCCGCGTCGCTCTCGGCGGAGCCGCCCACGCGGCCGCTGTATCAACTACTTGCGATTGTGATGTGGAGCATATACCGTCGGCATCGTCGCGTGGACAGGAGAAGTCAATGGCCCGATTCCCCAAACCGCCCGAAGGCAGCTGGACCGAGCACTATCCGGAGCTGGGTACCGAACCGGTGTCCTACGAAGACTCGATCGACCCCGAGTTCTACGAGATCGAGCGCCAGGCGATCTTCAAACGGGCCTGGCTGAATGTCGGTCGCGTCGAACAACTTCCGCGCAAGGGCAGCTACTTCACCAAGGAAGTCAAGGTCGCCAACACGTCGATCATCGTGGTGCGCACCACATCTGGTGAGGTCAAGGCCTACCACAACATCTGTCGCCATCGTGGCAACAAGCTGGTGTGGAACGACATGCCGCTCGAGGAGACCAGCGGCGTGTGCAGGCAATTCACCTGCAAGTACCACGCGTGGCGCTACGACCTCGACGGCAACCTGACGTTCGTGCAGCAGGAGGGGGAGTTCTTCGACCTCGACAAGAGCCGCTACGGCCTGGTGGGCGTGCATTGCGAGGTCTGGGAAGGCTTCATCTTCGTCAACTTCGCCAAGCAACCCGAACAGTCGCTGCGCGAGTTCCTCGGCCCGATGATCACCGATCTCGAGGGCTATCCGTTCGACAAGATGACCACGCGGTTCTCCTACCGCTCCGAGGTCAAGGCGAACTGGAAGCTCTACATGGACGCGTTCCAGGAGTTCTACCACGCACCGGTACTGCATGCGAACCAGTCGCCGACCGCGTACTCGAAAGCGGCTGCCGAAGCGGGCTTCGAGGCGCCGCACTACCGCATCGAAGGCCCGCACCGGTTGGTCAGCACGTCGGGCGTGCGGGCCTGGGAGATGTCAGACGAGATGCGTAAACCGATCGAAGACATCTGCCAGAGCGGGCTGTTCGGGCCTTGGGACAAACCGGATCTCGGTGAGATGCCCGCGGGCCTCAATCCGGCCAAGTGCGACCCGTGGGGACTGGACTCGTTCCAGCTGTTCCCCAACTTCGTGATGCTGTTCTGGGGGCAGGGCTGGTATCTGACGTACCACTACTGGCCGACCTCGCACAACACGCACATCTTCGAAGGCAACCTGTACTTCCCCCAGGCGCGGACCCCGCGGGAACGCGTCGCGCAGGAACTGGCGGCGGTGTCGTTCAAGGAATACGGCCTGCAGGACGCCAACACGCTGGAGGCCACCCAGTCGATGATCGAGTCGCGCGTGCTCGACGACTTCCTGCTGTGCGATCAGGAGGTGCTGATCCGCCACCTGCACAAGGAGACCGCCGCCTGGGTCGAGCAGTACCAACGCAAGACGGCGGGGGTGTAGCGCGATGACCGCGAAACTGCCACCGGAATTCTCTGATCTGGAACAGTTTTCGGACTGGTGTCTGGCGACCGAACCGGAGCGCTACGCCAAACGGCTGGCCAGCTCGATGGCTGACATGCAGGCGTTCTACGACGCGGTCACCGCCCGCGCCGAGGAGGCGCTGACCTACTGCGACAAGTTCACCCTCGACGACATGCCCGAGGACGTGCTCAACCTGATGCGTCTGCTGTACTCGATGATCATGGTGTCCTTCCCGGTGGAGTGCTGGAAGCAGCCGCGGGTGCCCGATTCGGGCGCCTCGACGATCGACTGCGTATCCGAACCCGTGCCGTGACCGACACCGTCACCGTTCTACGGGCGCAGCGCTGGGCCGACGTGGAGGCCGGGCAGGTGCGCTCACCGGCCGTCATCGTGGTGCAGGGTGACCGGATCGCGGCGGTCAATCCCGTTGAGGTACCGAAGGATCCGGCGCAAGACATCGACCTCGGCGACGTCACCCTGCTGCCGGGCCTAATGGATATGGAGCTGAACCTGCTCATCGGCGGCCCCGGCGGACCGGAGGGGCTGCCCAGCCCGATGCATGGTGTGCAGGACGATCCGGTGTATCGGACGCTGCGTGGTGCGGTCAACGCCCGCACCACGCTGGAAGCCGGCTTCACCACGGTGCGCAACCTCGGGTTGATGGTCAAGACCGGTGGTTATCTGCTCGACGTCGCACTGCAACGCGCCATCGACCAGGGCTGGCACGTGGGCCCGCGGATATATCCGGCCGGGCACGCGGTGACGCCGTACGGCGGCCACCTCGACCCCACGGTGTTTCAGCGGCTGGCCCCCGGCATCATGCCGCTGTCGGTCGCCGAGGGCATCGCCAACGGGGTGGACGACGTGCGGGCCTGTGTGCGCTACCAGATACGCCACGGCGCGAAGCTGATCAAGGTGTCGGCCTCCGGTGGGGTGATGTCGCACAGCACCGCGCCCGGAGCTCAGCAGTACTCCGACGACGAGTTCGCCGCGATCGCCGACGAGGCCCACCGGGCCGGGGTCCGGGTGGCTGCGCATGCGGTGGGCGACAGCGCGATTCGGGCTTGCATCCGAGCCGGGATCGACTGCATCGAGCACGGCTTCCTGGCCTCCGACGAGACGATCCAGATGATGGTCGACCACGGTACCTTCCTGGTGTCGACCACATACCTGACCGAGGCGATGGCCGTCGACCGGATCGCCCCCGAGTTGCGGAAGAAGGCCGAAGAGGTGTTCCCGCGCGCCCAAGCGATGCTGCCCAAGGCGATCGCGGCCGGAGTGCGGATCGCGTGCGGCACCGACGCGCCGGCGATTCCGCACGGCCAGAACGCCAAAGAACTGTGTGCGCTGGTGTCTCGCGGGATGTCGCCGATGGAGGCGCTGCGGTCGGCGACCATCACCAGTGCCGAGCTGATCGAAGCCGACGACGAATTGGGCCGGCTCGCACCGGGATACCGCGCCGATGTGGTCGCCGTGCCTGCCGACCCGTCGCGCGACATCACGACGACGCTCGACGTCCGGTTTGTGATGAAGGACGGCCGCGTCTACAAGCACGACGGGAGCTAGTGTCGTGGCAGAAGAACTCGGCATGGAACTGGCCGACAACATCCTGTGGCACCTCAAGCAGGCGTGGTACTTCTCGCTGACGGCGGTCAACGATGCGGTGAGCCAGCACGGTGTCAGCACCGCACAGATCGGTGTGCTGCGTCAGCTCGCCAACGAGCCGGGGCTCTCGGGTGCCGAGCTGGCGCGTCGTCTGCTGATCACGCCGCAGGGGGTGCAGCTTGCGATGAAGGCGCTCGAGCAGCGTGGTCTCGTCGAGCGCAAGCCCGATCCCCAGCACGCGCGGATCCTGAAGGCCTATCTGACCTCCGAGGGCAGAAAGGTGGCCACGGCGGTCGTCAGCGACGCGATCGCGGCGCACGAGACGGTCTTCGGCGTGTTGACGCCGGAGGAACAGCGCACGCTGCGCGACCTGCTGGCGCGGGTGGTGGAGAAGGGCACGGGCAACACGCTTTTCGACGACCACATCGGCGACTAGGTGCCGGTCACGGCGCGACCCCGTCCAGGACCGTGCGGGTGATCGCTTCTGCGCGGCTGCGGCGAAATGATCGGCCCTCGTTCAATATCGCGTAGACGATCCCGCCGACGAGCGCGTCTGCGGCCGCCTGGGCCGCCGCGTCGTCCAGACCGGCAGCGCGCAACCGGTTCTTCACACTGTCGTGCAACGGCACGCTGAAGCCGGCGTACATGCGGGCTTGGGTGTCTTCGTGCTCGAGCCCGGCGACGGTGAGGATGCGCAGCATCGCATGTCCGCGGGCGGTGGTGAGCGTGGCCGCCAGCCTGACCGCCCACCGGGTGAGATCGGCGCTCAGATCCCCGGTGTGATCGACCGCGCGCAAGATCTTGTCGGCGTCTTCCAGCAGGACATCGGCGACCAGCGCGGGTCGGCTCGGCCACCACCGATAAATGGTCTGCTTACCCACCCCGGCGCGGGCGGCCACCGCTTCGATGCTCAGTCCGTCGAAACCCCGCTCGAGCAGCAGTTCCTTTGTCGCGGTGACGATCGCCAGCCGCGATCTCTCACTGCGACGGCGTGGGGCGCGTGTTTCGCTGACCACTGAACGACTCCGCATCTGACGGCCTTTACAGATGGTGACACCAACTACTAACCTTTGCAAGACGAGACGGTTCGTCTCGTAAGACGAGAGGGATCCGGGGCCGGCCAGTGACGAAGAAGCTTGTCATCGGAGCCAGCGGGTTCTTGGGTTCCCATGTCACCAAGCAGTTGGTGAAGCGCGGTGACGACGTGCGGGTCGTGATCCGCCGGACCAGCTCGACACGCGGGATCGACGGGTTGCCCGTCGAGGTGCACCACGGTGACATCTTCGATCCGGCCAGTATCCGGTCGGCGATGCGCGGCTGTGACGTCGTGTACTACTGCGTGGTCGACGCCCGGCCGTGGTTGCTCGACCCGACTCCGTTGTGGCGCACCAACGTCGACGGTCTGCGCGATGTCCTCGAGATCGCGGCCGAGGCAGACCTGTACCGCTTCGTGTTCACCAGTTCCATCGGCACGATCGGGCGGCGCCCGGGCGGGGTGGCTGACGAAAACACCGCCCACAACTGGCTGGACCTTGGCGGGGACTACATCCGCAGCCGGGTGGCGGCCGAAGAAATGGTGTTGCGCTACAGCGCCGAACGGGGTCTGCCGGCGGTCGCGATGTGCGTGTCCAACACGTTCGGGCCCGGCGACTTTCTGCCGACCCCGCACGGCCAACTGTTGTCCGCAGCGGTGCACGGAAAGATGCCGTTCTACATCGACGGCTACGAGGCCGAGGTGGTCGGCGTCGAGGATGCCGCCCGCGCGCTGATCCTGGCGGGTGAACGGGGTCGCATCGGTGAGCGCTACATCGTCTCAGAGCGGTGGATGAGCACCCGAGAGATCCATCAGATCGGTTGTCGGGCAGTGGGAACGGACCCGCCACGGCGACGCGTACCGATCAAGCTCATGGCGGCGATGAGCCACCCCAGCAGCTGGCTGGCACGGCTGCGGGGCCGTGACTCCAAGCTGACGCCGCTGAACATCCGGCTGATGCACATCATGACCCCGCTGGACCACGGCAAGGCGGTTCGCGAGCTGGGCTGGCGGCCGTCGCCGACGCCCGAGGCCATCGCCGAGGCCGCCCACTTCTTCCGGAAGACCCGCCGCGCGGTCGAGGGGGAGGTGCGGTGAGCCTGGCACTCACACCCGAACAGCGCGAGCTCGCCGAGTCGGTCACCCGGTTCGCCGCGCGGCGCGCCTCGATCGCGTCGTCGCGGGATGCGTTCGACACGCTGGCCAACGGCGACCTTCCCGCGTGGTGGGACGAGTTGACCGCCAACGGTTTCCATGCCGTGCATCTGCCGGAGCGCTACGGCGGACAAGGCGGCGAACTACTCGACGCCGGCTGCGTACTCGAAGCGGCCGGTAAGGCGGCCCTGGCAGGTCCGCTGTTGCCGACCGTCACGGCGGGAGCGGCGGCACTGCTCGCCGATCCGTCACCGTCGGCCCAGACCCTGCTCCGGCAGCTGGCGGACGGCACCCCGGCCGCGCTGATCCTGCCGCACCACGCGACGTTTCGCGCGCGCCCTGCCGACGACGGGTGGCTGGTCAGCGGCGCCTCGGAGGTGATCGCCGGGATCTGTTCTGCCGGCGTCGCGCTGGTCGGCGCCCGCACCGACGACGGACAGACGCTGTGGGTGGCGGTCGATACCGCAGCACCGTCCGTCAGCATCGAACCGGTCGCCGGCACCGACCTGCTCACCGACCTCGGGGTGCTGCGACTCGACGACCACCCGGTCGCCACAGCCGCGACGCTGGACGGGATTGACACCGGCCGCGCGGAGTATGTCGCGGTCGCGCTCGCCGCGTGTGTGGCGGCCGGTATCACGCAGTGGTGTGTCGACGCGGTGACCGAACACCTGCGGACCCGAGAACAGTTCGGCACGCTCATCGGCACGTTCCAAGCGCTGCAACACAATGCCGCGATGCTGCTGGTCAACAGCGAGCTGGCCAGCGCGGCGGCCTGGGATGCCGTCCGTGCGGTGCGCGAACCCCTCGAACAACATCGGATGGCGGCGGCCGGTGCGGCCCTGATGGCGGTGCTGCCGTGTCCGGGCCTGGTGCTCGATACGCTGACGATGTTCGGCGCCATCGGGTTCACCTGGGAACACGACCTGCACGTGTACTGGCGGCGGGCCACCAGCCTGGCCGCGTCGATCGGCGCCCGAAGCGGCTGGGCGCGGCAGCTGGGCGAGGCGACCGTGCTCGGCGAACGGAACTTCGCGGTGCACCTCGGAGACGCCGAAGCCGAGTTCCGGGCACAGGTCGCCCAGACGCTCGACGCAGCCGCTGCGCAGCGTAACGACGGACCGGGAAAGCAGGGCGACTACGAGCATTTCGCCACCGGCGCGCAGCGCACGCTGATCGCCGAGGCGGGCCTGATCGCACCGCAGTGGCCCCAGCCATGGGGCATCGACGCCACACCGCTGCAACAGCTCATCATCGACGAGGAGTTCAACAGGCGCCCAGCGCTGGTGCGGCCGTCGCTGGGGATCGCCGAATGGATTCTGCCGTCGCTCATCCGGGCCGGCTCAGCGGAACTGCAGCACCGGTTGATCCCGCCCACACTGCGCGGCGAACTCGCGTGGTGTCAGCTGTTCAGCGAGCCGGGCGCGGGTTCGGATCTGGCCGCGCTGAGCACACGCGCGACCAAGGTCGACGGCGGCTGGCGGATCACCGGGCACAAGATCTGGACCTCGTCGGCGCACCGGGCCGACTACGGGGCGCTGCTGGCCCGCACCGACCCGGATGCGCGCAAACACCGCGGGCTCGGCTACTTCATCGTCGACATGCGGTCGGCGGGTATCGAGGTGCAGCCGATCAGGCAAGCCAGCGGCGAGACCGAGTTCAACGAGGTCTTTCTCAACGACGTGTTCGTACCCGACGAGATGCTGCTCGGTGAGCCCACCGGGGGATGGGCGCTTGCGATCGCGACGATGGCCGAAGAACGTTCGGCGATCAGCGGATACGTGCAGTTCGACAGAGCGGCGCCGCTGCGCCGGCTCGCGACGCCACACCACCCGATGCGCGACGACCTGCTGCGCGAACTCGGCGAGCTCGACGCCTACACGCATGCGATCAAGGCGCTCGGCGTGCGCGAGACCATCCGGCTGCTCGACGGCCAAACCGCCGGCGCGGCCTCCAGCGTCGCGAAGATCGCGATGAACGAACTGTTGCGCCGCACGTTCGCCACCACGCTCGGATCGACCGGCCGGCTGGCCATGCTCGCGCAGTCCGATCCGCCCGTCGCGCAACCGTATCTACGGATCCCCGCCGAACTGATCGGCGGCGGGACCCGCGAGATCCAGCTCAACATCGTCGCGCAGATGATCCTCGGCTTACCGCGTAAGTAGCCGTCAACCACAACGAAGGACCACCATGGGATTACGGGGCGAAGCCGCCATCGTCGGTTACGTCGAGCTGCCACCCGAGCGGATGAACAAGGCCGCGCCCGCGCCGTTCACGCTCGAGCAGTGGGCCGAGCTCGGCGCCGATGCGCTCGCCGACGCCGGTCTCTCGGGTGAACTCGTCAACGGCATCGTCACGTCGCATCTCGGCGAGTCCGAGATCTTCGTGCCGTCCACCATCGCCGAATACCTCGGCGTCGCAGCCAACTTCGCCGAACTCGTCGACCTCGGCGGTGCCAGCGCCGCGGCCATGGTGTGGCGCGCGGCCGCCGCGATCGAACTGGGCCTGTGCGATGTGGTGCTGTGCGCGTTGCCGGCGCGCTACATCACCCCGATGTCGGAGAAGAAGCCCAAACCGCTCGTCGACGCCGTGTTCTTCGGCTCATCCAGTAACCAATACGGTTCTCCACAAGCGGAATTCGAGATCCCCTACGGCAACCTCGGCCAGAACGGGCCCTACGGTCAGGTCGCCACCCGGTACGGGGCGGTGTACGGCTACGACGAGCGGGCGATGGCCAAGATCGTCGTCGACCAACGGGTCAACGCCAACCACACCGAGGGCGCGATCTGGAAGGACAAGCCGCTCACCGTCGACGACGTACTCGCCAGCCCGGTTATCGCCGACCCACTGCACATGCTCGAGATCGTGATGCCGTGCGTGGGCGGGGCCGCCGTCGTGCTGGCCAACGCCGACATCGCCAGGCGCACCCGCAACCGCCCAGTGTGGGTCAAGGGTTTTGGCGAACATGTGCCGTTCAAGACACCGACCTACGCCGCCGACCTGCTGCACACCCCGATCGCCGAAGCCGCCGAGACCGCGTTCGGTATGACCGAACTCGGTCGTGCCGACATGGACATGGTGTCGATCTATGACTGCTACACGATCACGGTGCTGCTGACCCTCGAGGATGCCGGGTTCTGCGACAAGGGCACGGGCATGAAGTTCGTCGCCGACCACGACCTGACCTTCCGCGGCGACTTTCCGCTCAACACCGCGGGCGGCCAGCTCGGCTTCGGTCAGGCCGGACTCGCCGGCGGCATGCACCACGTCTGCGACGCCGCCCGCCAGATCATGGGCCGCGCCGACGCCGCACAGGTGCGCGATTGCAACCGCGCGTTCGTAAGCGGCAACGGCGGGATCCTGTCCGAACAGACCGCCCTGATCCTCGAAGGAGACTGACCGTGACGACCTTTGAGCGCCCGATGCCGGTCAAGACGCCCACCACCGCGCCGTTCTGGGACGCCCTGCGCGAACACCGCATCGTGATCCAGTACTCACCGTCCTCGGACGCGTACGTGTTCTATCCGCGGGTACGTGCCCCGCGCACGCTTGCCGACGACCTCGAATGGCGCGAGATCTCCGGCATGGGCACGCTGTACTCCTACACCGTGGCGCGCCGCCCCGTCGGGCCGCATTTCGCCGACGCGGTGCCGCAGCTGCTCGCGATCGTGGAATGGGACGAGGGGCCCCGGTTCTCCACCGAGCTGGTCAACGTCGACCCGGCCGAGCTCGACGTGGGGATGCGGGTGCGGCCGGTGTTCTTCGACTATCCCGAGCACGACGTCACCATGCTGCGCTACGAACCCGCCTGACCGCCTGAACTGACCCTTGAGATCAATCACAAGTACTTGATACTGTGATCGTCGATGACCGAGGAGTTTGCGCCGCTGCGCATCAAGCGGGTGGTGCGCGAAACCTGCGACGCCGTGTCGCTGGTCCTCGACGTGCCCACCGACCGTGCCCAGGTCTTTCGCTACCGGGCCGGTCAATTCGTGACGCTGCAGGTGGACGTCGGCGGCGAACCTCAGCGGCGGTGCTACTCGATGTCGTCGTCCCCGCATTGCGGCGACGAGCTGCAGATCACCATCAAACGTGATCCCGGCGGGCTGGTCTCGAACTGGTTGAACGACACCGCCGCAGCCGGCGACGAAATCTCGGTTGCCCCACCGGAAGGTCGATTCGTCCTCGGCGAGGACGAGCGCGACATCGTCGCGTTCGCCGGTGGCAGCGGTATCACCCCGATCTTCTCGCTGATCGGCAGCGCCCTTGCCGATTCGGCGCGTCGGGTGCGGCTGTTCTACGCCAACCGAAGCCGCAATTCGGTGATCTTCGCCGACTCGCTGACCGCGCTCGCCGCCGCCAATCCCGACCGGCTCACCGTGACACACCATTTCGACGACGAGTCCGGCGTCGTGAGCCGAGCCGTCGTCGAGTCGTTTCTCGACGTGACGGCCGACGCCGACTACTACATCTGCGGTCCGGGACCGTTCATGGACACCACCGAACAGACGCTTTTGGGATCTGGTGTGCCACGCACCCGGTTGCACCTCGAGCGTTTCCAGGTGGCGCCGTTGCCCAGCGACGCGGTCAACGGTTCCGGTGAGGTCACCGAGAAGATCGTCATCGAGTTGGACCGCAAGACCACCACGGCCGACTACCGCAAAGGCAACACGCTGCTGCAGACCGCGCGCATGGCGGGGCTGCGCGCCCCGTCGTCCTGCGAAACCGGCTCGTGCGGAACATGTATGGCCCGCATCGTCTGCGGGAGTGCCAGGATGCTCAACAACGATGCGCTCGACGACGACGAGGTGGCCGAAGGGTGGGTGCTGACCTGCCAGTCTCTGCCCACCAGCCCAACCGTCCACGTGGTTTACGAGTAGAGGTGAAAGGTCCTGTGATGGAGCGGATTCGATGAACCGGGTTGCGGTGGTCACCGGAGGCGCTTCCGGAATGGGCGAAGCGACCTGTCATGAGCTCGCCAGGCGTGGTCACAAGGTCGCCGTACTCGACCTCAACGGTGAGGCGGCCCAGCGGGTGGCCGAGGACCTGCGCGCCACGGGCGCCACCGCGCATGGCCACGCGGTCGACGTCAGCGACCGCGCGGCCGTCGAGGCGGCGTTCGACAAGGTGCGTGCCGAGCTGGGCCCGGTACACATCCTGGTCACCAGCGCGGGTGCGGTGGACTTCGCGCCGTTCACCGAAATCAGCCCGCAGGCCTGGCAGCGGTTGATCGACGTGAACCTCACCGGCACCTTCCATTGTTGTCAGGTCGCGGTGCCCGACATGCTCGACGCCGGCTGGGGCCGCATCGTGATGATCTCGTCGTCCAGCGCGCAACGCGGTTCACCGGGTATGGCGCACTATGCCGCCTCCAAGGGCGCGTTGCTGTCGCTGACCAGATCGCTTGCCCGAGAGTACGGTCCAGCCGGTATCACGGTGAACAACATTCCGCCGTCGGGCATCGAGACACCGATGCAGCATCAGTCGCAGGCGGCGGGACATCTACCGCCCAACGACCAGATGGCCGCCAGCATCCCGCTGGGCCACCTGGGCACCGGTGACGACATCGCCGCGGCGGTGGGCTTTCTGTGTTCTGAACAGGCGGGCTTCATCACCGGTCAGACTCTCGGGGTCAACGGCGGATCGGTGATGTGATGAGATTCCAACTGACACAGGGAGGTTCGCATGGGTAAGTGGCCTAAGCCCGCGGAGGGCAGCTGGACGGAGCACTACCCCGAGCTGGGTACCGGGCCGATCTCGTTCCGGGACTCGATCTCACCGGAGTTCTACGAGCTCGAACGCGAGGCCGTGTTCAAGCGGGCCTGGCTCAATGTCGGGCGCGTCGAGGACGTGCCGCGGGTCGGCAGCTACTTCACCAAGGAGATCGACGCGGCCAAGGTCTCGGTGATCGTCGTGAAGGGCCGCGACCAGAAGATCCGAGCCTTTTACAACATCTGCCGGCACCGCGGAAACAAGCTGGTGTGGAACGACTTTCCCAACGAGGAAGTCAAGGGCACCTGCCGGCAGTTCACCTGCAAGTACCACGGCTGGCGCTACGATCTCAGCGGTCAGCTCACGTTCGTGCAGCAGGAGGGCGAGTTCTTCGACCTGGACAGCTCACAGCGCGGGCTGCGTCCGGTGCAGTGCGACGTCTGGAACGGCTTCATCTTCATCAACTTCGATCCGGAGCCCCGCTGGAGCCTGCGTGAGTTCCTCGGTCCGATGATCACCGCGCTCGACGACTACCCGTTCGAGTTGATGACCGAGCGTTACGAGTTCGAGGCGCACAACAACAGCAACTGGAAAATCTTCGCCGACGCGTTCCAGGAGTACTACCACGTGCCGTCGCTGCACTCCCAGCAGGTGCCGTCGGCGGTGCGGCAACCCAATGCGACGTTCGAGTGCGGCCATTTCCAGATCGACGGACCGCACCGGCTGGTATCCACCGCGGGTACCCGTCGATGGCTACTGGCCCCCGAATACATGTATCCCGTCGAACGAGCCACCCGCAGTGGGCTTGTCGGCCCGTGGCACACGCCGGAGACCCACTTCTCCGCCGGGCTCAACCCCGGCGGCATCGAACCGTGGGGCATCACCAACTTCCAGATCTTCCCGAACCTGGAAATCCTGATCTACCACGGCTGGTACCTGCTCTACCGGTACTGGCCCACCTCGCACAACACCCACAAGTTCGAGGCGTACACCGCATTTCACCCCGCGCGTACAGTGCGCGAGCGCGTCGAACACGAGGTCGCCTCGGTGGTGCTCAAGGAATTCGCGTTGCAGGACGCGGGGATGCTGGGCGGCACCCAGGCGGCGTTGGAGTACGGCCTCGACGAGCCGATCGTCGACGAGTTCCCGCTCAGCGATCAGGAGATCCTGGTGCGCCACCTGCACAAGGTGGCCGTCGACTGGGTCGAGGAGTACCAGGCCGAACGCAATCCGGTGGGGGTGTGAACATGACCCAACCCCGACTTCCCAGCGCCTTCGCCGAATTCGAGCCGTTCGCCGAGAAGTGGTGTCTGGCAACCGAAGCCGAGCGCTGGGACACCCGGATGAACACGTCCATGGCGGAGATCCGGCAGTTCTACGACGCGTTTTCGCCCCGCTTCGAGGAGGCGATCGACTACTGCGACAAGTTCCCGCTCGACGACCTGCCAGACGATGTGCTGAACCTGTTGCACCTCATCTATTCGATGGTCATGGTCTCCATGGCCGTCGAAATCTTCGGAACCCAAAAGCCCGCCGACTCCGCCGACGCCGTGATGCACCGCGTCAGCGCGCCGGTGCCATGACGGAAAGATCAACCATGAGTCTGCTGACCATCGACAAGCTCACATCCTCGGTCGGAGCGCAGGTGACCGGTCTCGATTCCGAAACATTGGGCTCGAGCGACGGGTTCGGCGCCGCGGTGCTCGACGCGCTCGAAGACCATGGCGTGCTGGTCTTTCCGGGTCTTCACCTCGAACCGCAGGCGCAGGTGACGTTCTGCCGGCGACTGGGCCAGATCGATCATTCCTCTGACGGGCACCACCCGGTCGCCGGGATCTATCCGGTCACGCTCGACACGTCGAAGAACTCGTCGGCGGCCTACCTGCGGGCCACCTTCGACTGGCACATCGACGGCTGCACTCCCACCGGCGACGAGTACCCGCAGAAGGCCACCGTGCTGTCGGCGCGGCAGGTCGCCGAGCGCGGCGGTGAGACGCAGTTCGCCAGTGCCTACGGCGCCTACGACGCGCTGAGCGACGACGAGAAGGCACGGCTGGCGTCGCTGCGCGTCGTGCACTCGCTCGAGGCTTCACAGCGCCGGGTGACCCCGGACCCGACCCCCGAGCAGGTGGCGCGGTGGCGGGCCCGGCCCACCCACGAGCATCCGCTGGTGTGGACCCACCGCAGCGGACGCAAGTCGCTGGTGCTGGGCGCATCGGCCGACTACGTCGTCGGGATGGATCTGGAGGAGGGCCGGGCGCTGCTGGCGGACCTGCTGGACCGCGCCACCGAAGCGGACAACGTGTACAGCCACAACTGGTCCGTCGGCGACACCGTGATCTGGGACAATCGCGGCGTCCTGCACAGGGCCACGCCATACGATCCGGGTTCGTCGCGCGAAATGCTGCGCACCACCATCCTCGGCGACGAACCGATCCAGTGAGCACACCGAAGCGCTGGGCGGGCGCACAGCCCCCTCGTTGACGCCGACGTCCGGCTGTGGAAATCTAATACTTATCTGAAGAGAATCACATTCTCAATGCGGAGATTGCGAACGGAGTAGCGCATGGCGGAGGACCTCACCTCGGTCGACTTCTTCCGGGACGGTCGTCTGACCGACGACCCGTACCCGTTCTACGCGGCACTTCGCGACAAGTGCCCGGTCAGCCGCGAGGACCATTACGGCGTCACGATGGTGACCGGATGGCAGGAGGCCGTCGATGTCTACAACGACGCCGAGGCCTTCTCCTCATGCATCTCGGTCACCGGCCCGTTCCCCGGGTTTCCGGTGTCCCTGGAAGGTCGTGAAGACGGCGACATCACCGAGCTGATCGAAAAGCACCGCGACGAGATCCCGTTCAGCGACCAGCTGCCGACGCTGGACCCGCCCACGCACACCAACCACCGTGCGTTGCTGATGCGGCTGATCACGCCGAAGCGCCTCAAGGAGAACGAGGACGCGATGTGGCAGCTCGCCGACGACATCCTCGACGATTTCCTGGCGACGGGGCAGGGCGAGTTCATCGCGGGCTTCGCCGCCCCGTTCACGTTGCGCGTCATCGCCGATCTGCTCGGCGTCCCCGAGGAGGACCGTCCCGAGCTTCTCGAACGGCTGGCGCGCGGCACCCACGGCAGCGGGCTGGGCAACGCCGACAAGACGCTGGCCAAGACGCCGCTGGAATACCTCTACGAGGTCTTCGCCGAATACGTCGAAGATCGTCGGGCCAACCCTCGCGACGACGTGCTGACCGGGCTGGCGACCGCGAACTTCCCGGACGGCACGGTGCCCGAGGTGGGTGACGTCGTGCGGGTGGCCACCAACGTGTTCTCGGCCGGGCAGGAGACCACGGTGCGGCTGTTGAGCACCGCGCTGAAGGTGATCGGCGACAATCCCGACATCCAGCGCAGGTTGCGCGAGGACCGCAGCCTGCTGCCGAACTTCATCGAGGAGTGCCTGCGCATCGAAAGCCCCGTCAAGGGCGACTTCCGGTTGTCGCGGGTACCGACCACCGTCGGCGACCAACCGCTGGGCGCCGGCTGCACCGTGATGGTGATCAACGGTGCGGCGAACCGGGATCCACGCCGGTTCGAAGATCCCGACGCCTTCGACCCCGAGCGCAAGAACGCCCGTCAGCACCTGGCGTTCGGCCGGGGCATCCACAGCTGCCCGGGCGCGCCGCTGGCCCGTGCGGAGACCCGCGTCGGACTCGAACGGCTGTTGGACCGCACCACCGACATCCGGATCAGCGAAGAACATCACGGCCCGGCCGGGGAGCGTCGCTACAACTACATTCCGACCTACATCCTGCGTGGGCTCACCGAACTGCACCTGGAGTTCGATGTGGTTGGGGGACAGGCACAGTGAAGGTCACTGTCGACGAGGACCGCTGCGCCGGCCACGGCATGTGTCTGACGCTGTGCCCCGAGGTGTTTCACATGACCGACGACGGCTGGGCCGTCGCGGATCCGGCTGAGGTCCCCGCTGGCCTCGAACAGGCCGCCAAGGACGCTATTCAGAATTGTCCGGAACAAGCGATCAGCGAGATCGACTGACCAATAGGGAGTTTCAGTGGCCAAGGCTTATATCGTCATCACCGAGGACGTCAAGGATCCGGCGGGAATGGCGGAGTACGGCAAGGTGGCCAGCCAGACGATGGCTGCCGCCAAGGTGCTGGCGTTCGACCAGAAGGCCGAGGTGATCGAGGGCAGCTGGCACGGCACCCAGACGGTCCTTCTCGAGTTCGAGTCGGAAGAGGCCGCCAAGAAGTGGTACTACTCCGACGAATACCAGGCCGCCGCCAAGCTGCGCCAAGCCGCCGCCGACTGCAACGGCGTGATCCTGCACGGCCTCTGATCTCTCGCCCGCGACGGCGCGGGGTCAGTGCGGCACCAGCGGGCCGACCGGTTCGGTCGTGGTCGCGTGCACCAGCAGCTCGGCCAGCTCGCGCGGGCGGCTCAAGAACGGTGAGTGTGACGTATCGATGGTCAGCTGCTGCACGCCGAGGCGGCGCGTCACCGTATCGGCCAGCCAACGCGGCATCGAGCGGTCTTGAAGACAGCGGATGAAGCTGCGGGGCAGTTCGGCCGCCCAGAACCGCGGCACCGACACGGGCGTCACCGTGGTGTCGCCGAACCGTTCGGGGCCGAGGCGCTCGAAGGCCCACCGCGCCGTAGCCTCGTCGCAGTCGTGATAGAAGTAGCGCCACGCGCCCTCGAAGTCGGCGAACCACATCGCCCCGTCGTCGTCGAACTTCAAGTAGCCCAACATATCTCCGACGTCGGCGTCGAACTCGCCTTCTTCGGAGTCGCGCATCGCCATCGCCTCGGGGTAAGTGCGGCCCTCGCGGGGCAGCGCCGCGGCGAGATAGACGATGTGGCGAACCAGATCCGGTGCGGCGTCCGCGGCGAGGGTGGCGTCGAACCCGCCGCCGGAATGGCCGACCAGGACGCTCTTGTCCGCACCGTCGGCCTGCAGCGCGGCCACGACAGCTTCGCAGCGGTTGGCCAACGTCGACTCCTCGTCGACGCGGGCCCCGTGCCCGGGAAGGTCGACGGCGACAGCGTCATGGCCGAGCGCACGCAGCTTCGCGATCGTCGGTTCCCAACACCAGGCGGCGTGAAATCCGCCGTGTACGAACACAAAACGCATCAGCGTAAGACACGCACCGGCACGTTGGACCAGCCCGCGACGTTCTGCGCGGCCACCCGCTTGCACTGGTCCCACAGCACCTCGTAGCGCGGCATGAAGTCGAGCAGCATCTCCAGCGCGATCGCGCTCTCCATGCGGGCCAGCGCCGCGCCCAGGCAGCTGTGCACCCCGTAGCCGAAGCCCAGGTTCTGCGCCTCGGAGCGGTCGCGCTCGATATCGAACGTATCGGCGTCGGTGAACGCTTCAGGATCCCGGTTCGCCGAACCGGCAAGCAGGAACACCGGTTTGCCCTCCGGGATCGTCACGCCGTGCAGGTGCACCTCTTTCATGGAACGCCGCACGTTGTACTGGTTCGGTGCCTCGTAGCGCAGCAGCTCTTCGACCGCGGCCGGAATCTTGCCGCGGTCGTCGAGCAGCTTCTGCCACTGCTCGGGAAAGCGAGCGAACGTCACCGCGGCGTTGCCGACCAGCTTGGTGACGGTTTCGGCGCCCGCGCCGCCCAGCAGGGTGGCGAACCCGGCGATCTCGAAGTCGTCGAGCTGCTGCTTCTCGCCGTCGTCGCGCTCGACCTCGGCGGCGATCAGCCGGCTGAACATGTCGTCGCGCGGTTCGGCCCGGCGTTGCTGAATCAGGTTGTAGTACAAGCCCATCAGCTCACCGACCGCCTGCAAGCCCTTCTCGGACATGTCGATCTGACCGGGCTCGCGGCGCAGTGAGGTGTCAACCCACTCGCCGACCTGCTGTCGGTACTCCTCGGGCACGCCGAGCATCTGGCTGATCACATCGACCGGGAACAGCGCCGAGAAGTCCGCGACGACGTCGAACTGATCCGGATCGACCCGGGACAGATGGCGTTCGATCGTCTCGGTGACCATCGGGCGCATCGCCTCGATCGCCCGCGGCGTGAACACCTTGTTGACCAGGCTGCGCATCTGACGGTGTTCGGGCGGATCCATCACGATGATCATCTTCGCCACCATGGGCTCATCGGAGCGCACCGTGGCCAAGTCGAGCCCGTACGCCGAGGAGTACGTCTCGAAGTCCTTGTAGGCCGCCGCCACGTCTTCGTGGCGCGATAGCGCGTAGAAGTCGTATTCGGCGTTGTAGTAGACCGGCGCGTGTTCGCGCAGCCGCCGGTAGATGTCCCACGGACCGTTGAAGAACTCTTCGGAGAACGGGTCGAAGACGACTTCCGATGCCGTCATTCGTCGCGGATCGAGATCGCTTGCCGCGGACATTGCCGCACGGCTTCTTTGATCTGCTGCTCGTTCTCCGGGGTCACCTCGTCCTGCAACACGTGCAGATAATCCTGATCGTCGAGGTCGAACACCTCGGGGATGATCCCCATGCAGATCCCGTTTGCTTCGCACAACCCGAAGTCGACGACCACCTTTTGTGTCACTTCAGCACCCGCACAGGCACGTGGTGGTATCCGGCGACGTTCTGCATGTGCACGCGCTCCAAACCGTCGAAATCGACTTCGTATCGCGGCATGAAGTCGAGCAGATGCTCCAGCGCGATGGTACTTTCCAGCCGGGCCAGCGCCGCGCCGAGGCAACTGTGGATGCCGTACCCGAGACCGAGGTGCGGCGACTGCGCGCGGTCGCGGGTGATGTCGAAGCTCTCGGCGTTGTCGAAGGCACGCGGGTCGCGGTTGGCTGCCGCCTTCATCAGGAACACCGGCTTGTTCGCGGGGATGGTGCCGCTCGGCACCTCGGCTTCCTTCAGCGTGTAGCGCACGTTGTACTGCACCGGGCCGACGTAGCGCAGCAGCTCCTCGACGGCCGCGGGCACCAGGCTGCGATCGTCGAGCAGCATCTGCCACTGTTCGGGGTGGCGCGCGAACTCGACCACCGCGCTGCCGACGAGCTTGGTGACGGTCTCGGCGCCAGCGCCGCCGAGCAGCGCAAGGAACCCGGTGATCTCCAGGTCGTCGAGCTTGCGCAGCTCGCCGTTCTCGCCGGGAATTTCCGCGCGGATCAGCCGGCCGATCATGTCGTCTTGCGGGTCCTGGCGCCGTTCCTGAACCAGGCCGTAGTAGTACATGCCCGAGTCGATATTGGCCTGCATATTCTCTTCGGACAGCTCGATCTGGCCCGGCTTGCGTTGCAGGCTGATGTCGATCCAGCGCCGGACCTGCTGGCGGAACTCCTCGGGCACCCCGGCCATCCGGGTGATCACCTCGACCGGGAACGGACCCGAGAAGTCCTGCACCACATCGAAGTTGTCAGGATTGACCTTCGACAGGTACTGCTCGACGAGTTCGGTGACGGTCTCGCGCTGCGACTGGATGGCGCGCGGGGTGAACGCCTTGTTGAGCAGGCTGCGCATGTGGCGGTGCTCCGGCGGATCCATGAAGATGATCGACTTGTGCGGGCCTTCCTCGGACCGCACCATGGCCAGATCGCACCCGCGCGTCGAGGAGAAGGCCTCGTGATCCTTGAGCGCCGCGGCCACATCGGCGTGTCGGGTCAGCGCGTAGAAATCTTGCTCCTCGTCGTAGTAGATCGGTGCTTCGTCACGCATCCGTTGGTAGATCTCGTAGGGGTTGTCGAAGTACTCCTGCGAAACCGGATCGAACACCAGTTTGGGCTTGGTCATGGTCTCCTCTTTCGCGGTGGGCTGTGACCGCTTCCGTTACGCGAGGCTGCAATTATGTAACGTCTATAGTATGCCTCACGGGATGGGCTCGAGTAGTCGGAATCGCCGGTAGTCATCGCCGAATTCCGGCGGTGATCACGTCATCGAGGATGCCCAGACCGCTGCCGAGTTCGGCGGCGATTTCCCTGACCACCGCAACATCCTTGCCGATGAACTCGGCGGTGTCGTCGACGAAGCCCGCCACCGAACCACGCATGGCGATGAACTCACCGACCCGGCTCGCTCCGCTGCCGCGCGAAACCGACGCCAGCAGGTTTTGCTCGTCCACGCCGAAGCGGTCACCGAGCGCGACGGCCTCACGCAGCAGCCCGATCTGGGCGGCGAACAACGCGTTGTTGACCAGCTTGACCGCCTGCCCGGCGCCGAGCCCGCCAACGTGCAGGACCGGGTCTCCGTATGCGGTGAGCACCGGCTGGACGCGAGCGACCGCCTCGTCGGATCCGCCGACGAACAAGGTGAGGGTGCCGGCCGCGATGTTGTGCGGTCCGCCGCTGACGGGGGCATCGACGACGTCGATCGCCGGGTGTTGGGCGGCGATGCGCTGCACGGTGCGGGGACTACCGGTGGTGTGGACAACCAGTACCGCACCCGGAGGCAGCGCCGGCACCAGCTCGCCGGACAGGCAGATCTGCTGCACCTGTGCGTCGGTGAACACACAGACCACGACGACGTCGGCGCCCGCTGCGACCGCGGCGAGGTCGGTGACGGCATCCGCGCCAAGATCACGTACCGCCTGGCATTTCTCGTCGGTTCTGCCGAGGGCGCGGACCTCGTGGCCGGCTTCGACCAGACGCGACACCATGGGCGCACCCATGCGACCCGCTCCGACGAAGCCGACGCGTGTCACCGGGGAAAGTCCATCTTCTTCAGCGCCGCGTCGGCCGCACTGAACACCGCACCCTCGGGCGCCGACGCGGTGGCCGCGATGCTCGCGGCGTGCCGAACGTCCTTCTGCAGCAGCGCACCGGCGATCGGCGCCAGCCCGTCGACGGTTCCGCCGAACATCGAGATGCTGCCCAGCGCCTTGCTGGTGGCTGAGCCGCCGTTGAGCACCTCGGCGAGCCGGTCGCGCGGGATGCCCAGCGTCTCGCCGAGGTCGAGGGTGCTCGTCGCGGCGCCCAAATTGGCGGTGAACAGCAGATTGTTCAGGATCTTGGTGACCTGACCGCTGCCCAGCGGACCCAGGTGCACGATCGGGTCGGCGTAGGTGGCGAACACCGGCCGACACGTCTCGACGACATCCTGCTCACCGCCGACCATCACCAGCAGCTTGCCTTCCTCGACCGCGGGGCCGCCCCCGCTGACCGGCGCATCGATCACCGAGACACCCTGCGCCGCAGCCTTTTCAGCGATCTCACGGCAGGTGTCGGGGTGCACGGTGCTGTGGATCGCGACGATCCCGCCCGACGCCATGCCGGCGAGCACACCGTTCTCGCCGTACAACACCTCCCTGACGTCGTCGTCGCCGACCACGCACAGGCACACCAGGTCGCTGGCCGCGCCCAGTTCGGCGGGAGAGCCCGCGGTCTTGGCTGGGGTGTCCGCATACGGTTCGAGGCTGGCCTGCCGACGCGCCCACAGGGTGGTCTCGAAGCCGCCTTCTGCGATCCGCCGCGCCATGGGCCCGCCTTGGCTGCCGAGTCCGATGAATCCGACGCGCATCAACCCGTCTCCAATCCTTGTTGTGCCAGAACACATTCCTCGACGAACGCCAGCACCTTCGCGTGGTACGCCTCGGCCGCCAACGACAGCGAGAGGTTGTGGCCGCCACCGGACTGTTCGTTGATCGCGAACCGCGGCGCCGAGCTGAACATCGCACCGATCTTCGCCAACGTCTCCGGATCCGTCCGCCACACCTGCTCGAATTCCGCGACGCTGAACTGTACCGGCACCCGCACCTGCGCTGCGAGCGCCGGAAAATCCTGTCTGGGCCAGTTTTTCGTCATCTCCGCCTCATAGCGCGCGCCGCCCGAGGAGTTCGTCATACCGGACAACACCTCGGGCGGATACACGTGCTCGGGTGTCCAGAGCAGCTCACGCAGCCCGACGGGTCGCTCGTTGGTCATCGCGGCCCTCATGATGTCGGCCATCGCCGGGGTGTACCGCACGCCGGTTCCGGCCAGTTCGAGGCCGATCACATCGGCGAAGGCGACACCGATCCGCATCGCCATCTCACACCCTGCCGAATGGCCCACCAGAAACACTCCGGCGCCGCGCGATTTTGCGCCGAGCATCTTGTCGAGTGCACCGCGGGCCAGCGCCACGCGCTGCTCCGGCTGTGCCATCGCGTCCGGGTACGGCGCCGAGCTGCCGTAGCCGGGCCGGTCAAGTGCCACCGTGGTGTAACCCGCCGCGGCCCCGGCGCGCAGCAGCGACAGCTGCGGATGTCCGGGACAGTCGAAATACGCTGCGGTGCTGGACCCGCCGTGGAACGCGACGATGGCGGCGCGCGGATCGTCTGCCTCGGCCACCAGACCCGACATCGGCACCCCGTCGGCGAGTACGACGCGCGGACGGGGGGCGCTCACGTGTCCGTCCGCATCAGCAGGACCCCGCTGGGGGTGAGGCCGCCGCTGCTTGCGACCGCGACCCGGGCGCCTGGCACCTGACGGTCACCGGCGTCGCCGCGCAGCTGGGTCACCGCCTCGTGGATCAAACCCATGCCGTGGGTGCGGCCGTGGGAGAGCTGGCCGCCGTGGGTGTTCAGCGGAATGACACCATCGCGGGCGATGGCCTTTCCGCCGTCCAGAAAGTCCTTGGCCTCACCGATGCCGCAGAAGCCCAGCGCCTCCAACCACGACAGGCAGTTGAACGAGAAGCCGTCGTACAGCTGGGCGACGTCGACATCCTCGGGGCGCAGCGAGGTTCGCGTCCACAGATGTGCTGCCTGGCCGAGCACCTGTGGTTCGTGGGTCAGCGTGGACTGGTCCCAGTCGGTGCGTTCGACGATCTGGGTTCCGACGGCCTCGAACAGAACCGGCTTGTGCGGCATGTCTTTTGCGGCGTCGACGGCGGACACGATCACCGCGACGGCTCCGTCGCACGGGACATCGCAGTCGTACAGCCCGAACGGTGTGGTGATCATCCTGGCGTTCAGGTAGTCGTCCATCGTCATCGGGTCGCGGTAGATGGCCGTCGGGTTCAGCGCGGCGTTCGCGCGCTGGTTCATCGCGATCCAGCCGAGCGTTTCCCTCGTGGTGCCGTAGCGGTCGAAGTGGCGCTGCGCGTTGAGCGCCAGCGTGTGCGCGGCCGACATCGCCCCGAACGGCATCTGCCAACTGGGGGTGCGCGCACCGCCGGGCGGGGACGCCTTGCCTTCCTTCATCAGCTGCTGGAACGTCGCTTCCCACAGCGTGCGGAAGCACAGCACGTGGCGGGCCATACCGGTGGCGACGGCCATCATCGCGGCGATGACCGATCCGCCGGGCCCGAAAGTGTCCATGCCGCCGTTGATCCAGGTGGGCCGCAACCCCAAGGCGTTTTCGAGCGCGGTGACCCCGCCTTCGCCCATGCCTGCGATGTCGAGCCCGGGATAGGTGGACAGCCCGTCGATATCGGCGAACGTCAGCCCCGCATCGGCGATGGCCGCCTCGCAGGCCTCGATGGTCAGCGAGAGCGGCGGAACCATCAACCGCCGGCCGAGCCGGGATGCGCCGATACCGGTGATCGCGGACTTGTCTTCGAACTTCTCTTTGGTCAGCGGCGCGCGCACGTGCCGGCTGATGTCCTCGGGTGCGACGTCGTCGGCGGCGGCCGGCCCGGCTGCCGTGTCGGTGCTGGGCCGAAACACGGGCAGCCAGACGTCTTCCAGCTTCTGGAAGTCGACCTCGACGGTCTGGCCCAGTGTCAGCTCGTCGGGTTCGCAGTCGACGATGTTGGTGGTCAACCGAACTCGTGGATCTTCGACGACGGCGACCTGCGCCACCACGTACGGGGGAGGCAGGTCCATGAAGCCGAACCGGTGGTTGACGGTGAAGGCGCTCAGCGTGGCCTTACCGGATACGTCGCGCACCCCCATGTTGTGGCCGCGGCAGTACCGGCACACCGGCTGCGGCGGATGGATCAACGCCTGACAGTCCCGGCACTCTTGGATGCGCAGCACCCCGTCGGCGCCCGCGGTCCAAAAGAACTCGTTTTGAACGGTCAGCTCGGGTAGTGGTCGGGTCACCGAACAAACCCCGAGATCGCCTCGCTGTCATCGGTGTTGGGGTCGGGCTCGGGTGCCTCTTGAATGGCGGCGGCGTCCTTCTGGGCGTCTTCGGGCCGATGCTCGCCCATGTAGATGATCGCGTGCACCGGACAGTCCAGTAGTGCCCGCATCACCGCGTCGCGATCCTTCTCGGGCACCGTGCCGTCGCCGATCAGCGACGCATAACCCCAGTCGTCGAGCGAGAAGTAGTCCGGTGCGTGCTTGGCGCAGATGCCGAAGCCGTCGCACAGCGTGCGGTCGAGTCGAATTCTCAAGCCGTCACTCATGGTTGAGCCACCGCCTCCACTTCGTAGGGCCGCACGGCGGTGAACGCCGCCGGGCGACATGCCGCGCAGTCGTTCGCGAGGTGGCGGGTGACCACCTGGGGGAACTGCCGCAGCAGGCTGGCGGCAATGTTGGTGGCGCCGTCGAGGGTGCCGCAGGCGCCGCGGCCGCGCAGCACCACCGACCAGCGTTCCAGCCGGGCAACGTCCTCGTCGGTGGCCACCCCGTCGCGCAGTGCGCAGAGCACCGCGGCCATCGCCGCGGTCCCGTTGAAGCACGAGCCGCACTGTCCGGCGTTCTCCCGGTCGAAGTAGGACATCACCGACGCCGCGACGGCGACCGGGCAGTCCTCGGTGAGGATCGTGATCGCGCCGCAGCCCAGGCCGGCGCCGAGCCGCCGGATCGTCTCGTGATCCAGGGTCGCCTCCAGGACGTCGGTGTTGAGCAACCCGGCGAAGTAGCCGCCCATCAACGCCCCGTGCACCGATTCAGCCTCCACGCCGTGGACCTCGAGCAGCCTGGAAAACGCTGTGCCATGCGGGATCTCGTAAAGAGTCGACGGCTTGCCGGCGCCGGTGATCGTGGCGAGGAACGTGCCCGGCGACATCGGGGTGCCCACCGCGCGGAAGGCCTGAGCACCGTGTTCGGCGATATACGGCAGGTTGGCCAGCGTCTCGACGTTGCTGACCATTGTCGGCAGCCCCAGGACCCCTTCTTCGAAGGGCCGCGGCGGTTTGTCGGTCGGTTTGGCCGGTCCTCCGTTGATGCGCCGCACCGCGGCGGTCTCCTCACCGGCGACGTAGCCGGGTGCGACGGTGAGCACGGTGACCTCGGCGTCGCCGAACGCCTGCGGCCCCAGCTCGGTCAGCGCATCGGTCACCGCCGTCGCCGCCCGCTCGTCGGACACATACACGTACGCGCGGGTCGCACCGGCGATCGCAGCAGCCAGACGTAATCCGTCGAGCACCAGATGGGGCCGGTTGCGCAGCAGCCAGCGGTCCTTGACCGAAGCGGGTTCGCCCTCTTCACCGTTGGCCACCACCACCGTCTGGCAACCGCGCTGGCCGGCGTCGCGCACGGTACGGAGCTTGGTGCCGAGTGGAAACGCCGCGCCGCCGCGCCCCAGCAACCCCGAGAGGTCGACCTGCTCCAACAGCGCGTCGGGGTCGGTCAGCCGCCGGTAGCCGCTGGCCTGCGCGTATTCGGCGTAGCTCTCCGGTCCCGGCTGTCCCGGCCGCAGCAGCCGCGGTGCACAATCCGGCCATGCTGCGACGGTGAGATCCGTTGTCGTTGAGGTCATGACACGTCCTTCCGGGCCGCGGCTAGGCTGACGCACATGAGAACGGCGGTGGTGCGTGTCGGCGTCGACAAGACCGGCGTGCTGACACCGGCGCAGCTAGGTGACGGCATGGCGCGCCTCCGTGACCTGGCCGCGGCGGCGGGTGTCGAGGTGGTGGACAACAACCTGCCCGCGTTGCCGCCGCAGCGCCGCGAAGTGGAGATCCTGATCGCCGGCGAGGACCCCGCCGAACTCGAGAAGCGTGCGGTTGACATGTGCGCCAAGGCGTTCGGCACGACGCCCGTGCCGGGGGTGCTCACCTACATCAGCCGTGGCACCGACGCCGACGCCCGAGGCGTGCTCGCCGGGTTCGGCTTGACCGGCGAGATCGAGCGGGTGGCGGGGCAGGACGGCTGGGATGTGGTGCATGTGACGCTGCGCCAGGCCGATCTGGAGCGGGTGCCCGAAAGTCGAATCCACACCGCGCTGGAGGCGTCGCTGAACTGCGAAGTGCACATCCGCACGGTCTGACTCGGAAGCGCGCGCCATCTAGTCGTCCAGGAAGTTCAGGATCGCGGGTGCGGCCTGCACCCACGTGTCGAACATGTTGAAGCGCTTCACCTTTCCCGAGGCCCGCTCCTCACCGGCACGCTCCCAGGCGTCCTCGGGCCAGGGCGGGTCGATGAGCGTCGAACCCTTGATCAAGCAGCTGACCTCCAGCGACGTCCGCTTGGGGTGGTCCATGTCGTTCTCGCCGCCACGGATGATCAGCGTCGGAACCTTGATGTTGTCGAACATCTCGTCCTCGACGCCGGGAATAGTCTGGCCCGGTTTCGGCACGAACGCGTTGAGCCAGCGCAGCATCAGCTTCAGGAACTCGTCGGGATCCTGGCTGAGGAACCGCTCGCGGTTGGCCGGGTTCTCGGCGATCCGCTGCTTCCATTCATCGACCGCGACCACGCCCTGCATGCCGGCGCCGCGCACGGCCAAAATGCTCGGCACGATGTAGTAGGAGCCCAGCACGAACGACCCGTACACACCGCCGACGATGTTCCACACCACCAGCTTTCGCACGATCTCCGGGTAGAGCATCGTGGTCAGCATCGAATCGCGGGCGCCACCTGAGCCGCCGGCGATGATGCATGGCCCGATGTCGAGGCCGGTGATCAGCGCGTGCAACGTCTCGGCGCGCATGTGCGATTCGCTCTGCCCGTAGAATTGGACGTCGGACTTGCCGCAGTTGGGTCGGTCCCACAACAGCACGCGGTAGCCGCCCTTGACGAGTTCCTGGGCGAGCGGCCGCAGCCCCTCGATGTCCTTGCTGAACCGGCCGCCGGGCGTCAGCGCGATGAAATCGCCTTGTTTGCCGAGGATCTCGTAGACGACATTGCCGCCGTTGATCTCGAACACCTTCTCGCCGCGTTTGAGCGTCGGGCCGGCGGCCTCGGTGGTGGTCATGCTGAACCTCCGCGAACGTGCGTAAACTGTCGATTTTCGCCGGCGTGTCGTGCGCAAACACGCACGCTCGCGCTAGAAGGGACAAGAACGGTCATGCCTGTACCAGCACCTCGTTGCCAACGACCCGGACCGGGTAGGTCCGGATGCTCCATTCGGGTTTGACTGCGGTGGTGCCGGTGGCCAGCTCGAAACCCCACTGGTGCCACGGGCAGTAGATGAACTCCAGGTCGCGCACCATCACCGTGTCGCCCGGCACGCTCTCGTCGACGATGGTGCGGCCACGCGCGCGGCCCGAACACAGCGGGCCACCCTCGTGCGGGCAGTAGTTGGCGATCGCGTAGAACGTCCCGTTGACGTTGTAGACGCCGACGCCGTGTCGGCCGATCGGCACGAGTTTGTGTGTTCCTGGCGGGATTTCGTCGACCGTGGCGACGACGTGTTCACGCCCCTGGGCCAGCCGGGGCGGTTTCTTCTGTTCGGTCAATTCAGAACACCCGCACCTGGCCCTCGAGCGCCGGAACGGTCTCTGGCAGCTTGTAGGTCTCGATGCCGTTGCGGAACATCACCGCTTCGCGCGCATGCTGGGGTAGGTGCTTGACCAGCCAGCGTGGATCATCGAACGTCCAGTGCGGATAGTCCGAGGAGAACAGCAGAATTTTTTCGCACTCCATCCACTCGAACGCGCGGGTCAGCTCCGTCTTGTCCTCGGGATAGTCCAGCGGCTGCGTGGTGAACTTGATGTGGTCCTTGACGTATTCGGAGGGCTTGCGCTTGATGTCCACCCACGACTTGCGCGCCTCGTAGATCGCGTCCATCCGCCACATCAGCGGCAGGATCCAGGTGAACGCGTGCTCGACGAACACGATGCGCAACGTCGGGAACCGGTCGAACACCCCGTCGAAGATCAGGCTCATCACCTGGTTCGCGGCCAGCAGCGAGTAGGTGACCATGAAATCGTGGTTGTAGCTGGGCATGCCGACCGGCGGCATCGGCAGCTCCTCGTGGTGGCTGCGCGACAGGTGGCAGCTCACCGTGATGTCGTGCTTGGTGGCCGCCGCCCAGATCGGGTCGTACTTCGGATCACCCCACGACGGCCGCGGTTCGGCCTTGATCAGCGTCTGCGCCATGTAGGGGTGGCCCGCCCAGCGCTCGATCTCGCGGGCGCTGGCCTGCGGGTCCTCGATCGCCAGGCAGATCGACCCGCGCCAGCGCTCATGCCAGTTGTTGTGGCTGTCGAGCCAGTGGTTGGCCTGCCAGTCGTTGAGCGCCACCGCCATCGCATGCTGGGTCTCCACGGTGCGGGCCGGATAGGCGGCGGGCTCCAGGATCGCGATGTCGGCGCCGGCCTCCATGATCAGCTGCTTGAACGCCAGATCTGGGTCGCTGCAGGCGAACTCACCGTCCGACGGGAACGTGTCGACACGCATCGCGTAGGAGTGCGCGTAGTCGGGGGCGTCGTAGTAGATCTGCTCGCCGACTTTTCGGGTCAGGAAGTACTTGCTGCGCCACGGCTCCGGGATGTACTGCACCAGCTCGCCGCGACGCGGGGTCGGGTGCACATCGGAGTCGACGCACCGAATGGCGACGCGCTCGGTTGCCGGCTTTCGCTCTGTCGCTGTGACCGTCATCGTGGCCTCCCTATCCGAAGTCTTCTATCACTTTGCGCCAACGCCGACCCCGATGTCGATGCCGTAGAGTTCCGCCGCGTTTCGCCAGCACAGCTTGTCGCGCTGTTCGGGGGTGTAGGAGCTGGGCACCGTGAGCTTGTTGTGCTGCCAGTGCGGATAACTGGAGCCGTACATCACCATGTTCTCCTTGCCGGTGAAACCGAACCACTCACCGGCGAACTCGACGTCGCCTGGCCCGTCGAGCGCACCCTGGATGAAGTAGACGTGTCCGGGCAGGTAATCGCTCGGGATCTTCGGCGCCCACGGCGTCTGCTCGAGATGTGGTCTGCCGAAGCAGTCCATCCGCCACATGAACGGGGTGAGCAGGTCGGCGGCACCATCGGCCCAGACGAACTTCAGCGCGGGCATTCTTTCGAATACCCCTTCCGCGATCATGTTCATCAGGTGATACAGGTAGTTCAACGCCATGAACCCGACGTACTGCTCGTAGGTGCGGGTGTTGCCCGACGGCGTCGGCGCTGCGCTGATCCCGGCACCGACTTCGATGTGCACCGCGACCGGCAGGTTCGCCTCGATCGCCGCCTCCCACAACGGCCAGAACTGCGGTTTGCCGTACAGCTCACGCGACTGCAGCGGCACCCCGAGCTGGACGACGCGCGGATGATCTTTGTACTTGGCGATCTCGCGCAACGAACCCGCGATGTCGTCGGGGTTGATCCGGATCGTGCCGCGGTAGCGCTCGGCGTACGGGTTGTCCTCGAGCCAACGCGTCACCAGCATCTCGTTGTGGGCGGCGGCCAATGCCGTGCCCAGGTGGCGGTCCGGCATGATGCCGCGGGTCATCGGATGCAGCACCGCCACGTCCACGCCGCCGTCGTCGAACAGATGCTTGCCGACCAGCTCCGGATCGGATCCGGGGTACTGGCGGTCGGGACCCTCGGTACCCGGGGCGTATTCGCCGCCGGGAGCGCCGTACCAGTCCATCTCGTAGTCCGGGAAGCCGCGGCTCTTGAACGGCTCGCGAAGGATGTTCCGCAGGTCCTTGTTGGACTTGCAGAAGATGTGCACGCTGGCATCGATGACGGGTGTTCTTCCGCCGTCGGGCTGTTCGATCACCATTCGATCACCAAAGGCCTCCGAGGTCGGCCCGGGCTAGACAACAGCACGTGCAGGAGCCGGGCATACAGCCATAGTAAAGCCTTGTTCTTCAAAGGCAAGAATTGTGTTCTCCAGCGGTTCGCTTACTTCTGTGCAGGTCAGAGTGTGCGCTGGTCAGTCGCTTAGTATCCGGGCAGCGAAACGTGGTAGTCCTCTGCCGAGAACGGTTTCAGCATCTAACGAGAATGTTATTCTCGTGCGGTCCGACGAACCCTCGGGAGGCCTTGGTGTTATTGGAGTTCGACGCCGATCAGCGGCTCTGGCAGGAAACCGTGCGCGACGCGGTGACCAAGCAGTGCCCGGCGTCTCTGGTGCGGGGGATCGTCGAGAACGGGGTCGATCCGGGCCCGCTGTGGAAGAGCTACGTCGACGCCGGCTGGACCGAGCTCAGCGACGCCGAAAACGCCGTCGAGCTGGCTATCGTGCTCGAAGAACTGGGCCGCGCGACCGACCCGACCCCGTTTCTGGCGACGCTGTCTCAGTTCGCGCCGCTGGCCGGGGACCGCTTTGATCCGCAACAGGCCGGCACCGCGGTGTACGCCGGGGTGAGCGCACATCGGGATGCCGACGGCTGGGTGCTCAACGGCACCGCGCACCACGTGCTCGACGGTGACCGTGCCGAGCGCTTCGCCGTCGTCACCGACGCCGGCGTGTTTCTGATCGACGCCGACCGGGTCACGACGCGACGCAGCCCGGTCTTCGACCCGGTGCTGCACGTGGCCGAGGTGTCGTTCACCGACGTGCGGGTGCCCGACACCGATCGGGTACCCGCGGACGCCGAGCGGGCCCGCCATGTCGCGCTGACCGGTATGGCCGTCACCACCGTGGGCGCCTGCCAGCGCATCCTCGATCTGGTTCTCGAACACGTCAAGCAACGCCAGCAGTTCGGCGTCGCGATCGGCTCGTTTCAGGCCGTGCAGCACAAGGCCGTCGATATGCACGTGGCCACCGAACGTGCGCGTGCGCTCGCGTACTTCGCGGCGTTGACGATCGCCGAAGACGACCCGCGACGACGCCTGGCCGCTGCGATGGCCAAGGCGTCGGCGGGGGAGGCCCAGACGGTGGTGTTCCGCCACGGCCTGCAGCTGTTCGGCGCCATGGGCTTCACCTGGGAGAACGATTTGCAGTTCGCGCTGAAGCGGGCCAAGGCCGGCGAGCACCTGCTCGGCGGCGCCGCCGAGCATCGCGCGATCATCGCCGAGGAGTTTCATGCAGCTGACTTTTGATTCCGACGTCGAAGAGTTCCGCGCCGAGTTCGCGGCGTTTCTCGACGAGCATTTGCCCTCGGAAGCACAGACGTTGGAGCGGCCGCGGTCGGTGTCGCACATGCCGCAGTGGGCGCGCGACTGGCAGCGCCTGCTGTTCGACAACGGCTGGCTACTGCCCGCCCAGCCACCGGAGTTCGGCGGGCGCAATGCCACGGTGCTGCAGCAGTTCGTCCACCTCGACGAGCTGTGCCGCCGGCGGATCTATCACAGCTTCAACCCGCAGGGCGTGAACATCATTGCGGCGTCGCTGCTTTCGTTCGGCTCCGAGGAGCAGAAGCATCGCTGGGCGGTGCCGGTCCTCAAAGCCGAGATCACCGCGTCGCTCGGGATGAGCGAGCCGAGCGCCGGCTCCGATCTGGCGTCGCTGCGCACCCGCGCGGCGTTCGACGGCGAATGCTTCGTCGTCAACGGTCAGAAGGTGTGGACGTCGGGTGCACACGACGCCGACTTCCTGTTGACGTTCGTGCGCACCGACCCGGATGCGCCCAAGCACAAGGGAATCAGCGTGCTGATCATCCCGACCGACACCCCGGGCGTGGTGTGCCGTCCGTTCGCCGACCTGTGCGGCGAGGAGAACAAGGACTTCAACGAGGTGTTCTTCACCGACGCCCGGGTCCCCGCCGAGAACCTCGTCGGCCCGCTCAACGGGGGCTGGGGCGTCGCCAACGGATCGCTCGGCCATGAACGCACGATGATGTGGCTGGGTTTCGCCGACCGCATCGACAACATGATCGCCGACTTCCGGCCTCGGGATGCGCTGCAGCGCGACCAGTACGCGACCACGATCATGGACTACCAGGCGTTGCGGGCGATGGGATCGGCGGCGTTGGCCCGCGCGGCCCGCGGCGAGATGGACACCGCCTCGGTGTCGGTGCTCAAGCTGTTCGGTTCGGAGGCCGAAATGCGGGCGATGGACACCGCATTCACCGCCTCGGGCGCCGACGGGCTGATCCATCCGTCGACGACGGGCCGATACGAACACATGAACCTCGACCACTACTTCGCCAGTTGGTTCGAGCGCTATGCGCGCAGCTTCTCCGGCACCATCGCCGGCGGCACCTCGGAGATCCAGCGCAACATCATCGCCACCCAGGTGCTCGGCCTGCCGCGGCGCTGAGCCCAGTGACCGAGACGCTGCTGATCGACCGGGACCGGCCCGGCGTCGTTGTGCTGCAACTGAACCGGCCCAAGCAGCTCAACGCGATCGACGCGACCATGCGCGACGCGCTGACCCGGGTGTTCGCCGAGATCGCCACCGACACGTCGGTCAGCGCGGTCGTGCTGAGCGGGGCCGGGCGCGGCTTCTGCGCGGGCATCGACGTGCGCAACTTCGGGCCGGAGATGTTGGAGGCGACCGCGCCGGCGATCGAGCGGATGCGGTTCCAGGAGGCGATGGCCGCACTTCCCGAGGCGATCCGCGCGCTACCGCAACCGGTGGTCGCGGCGGTGAACGGACCGTGCGTCGGTGCGGGGCTGGCGCTGACGTTGGCGGCCGACATCCGGATCTGTTCTACGGCAGCATCGTTCGGCAACGCCGCCATCCTGCTCGGCCTGTCGGGCGCGGAAATGGGCATGAGCTATCACCTGCCGCGCATCGTCGGCACCAGCGTGGCGGCCGACTGGATGCTGACCGGGCGCACTGTGTCCGCCGAGGAGGCCGACCGTCGCGGTCTGGTCAGCGAGCTCGTCGACCCGGAGCGGCTTCTGCCGCGGGCCTACGAGATCGCCGCCGACATCGCCGCGCTCTCCCCGATGGCGGTGCAGCTGACCAAGCGTGCGCTGCAAGCCAATACCGACGCGCCGCTGGACGCCGCCGTCGAACTGGAGAACCGCAACCAGGTGCTCACCCACGCCACCGACGAGGCGGCGCAGCGCCGGCGCCGCTGGTCCGACGGCTGAGGCGCACCGGAAAGGACGGACAGTGGCCTGGGATTTCGCGACGGACCCCGAATGGGCCGAACAGTTGGAGTGGGTCGAAGCCTTCGTGCGCGAGGAATGCGAACCGATCGACTACATCGTCAAAGAGTCACATGACCTCAACGATCCGGTCCGCCAGGCGCTGATCCCCCCGCTGCAGCAGACCGTCAAGGAGCGCGGCCTGTGGGCAACGCACCTGGGCCCGCACCTCGGCGGCCCCGGCTACGGCCAGGTCAAGCTCGCGTTGCTCAACGAGATCCTCGGCCGATCCGAGTGCGCGCCGATCGTGTTCGGTTCGCAGGCACCGGATTCGGGCAACAGCGAAATCTTGGCCCACTACGGCACACCCGAGCTGAAGAAGCGGTATCTGGAGCCGCTGCTGGACAACCGGATCGTGTCGTGCTTCTCGATGACCGAACCGCACGGCGGTGCCGACCCGAAGGTATTCACCACCACCGCAACCCGCGATGGTGACCACTGGGTGATCAACGGCGAGAAGTGGTACTCGTCGTTCGCGTCGATGGCGTCGTTCATCATCGTGATGGCGATGACCGACCCCGAAGCCCCACCCTACCAACGTTATTCGATGTTCGTGGTGCCCGGCGACACACCTGGCATCAACGTCTTGCGCGGCGTCGGGCTCGGCTACCAGCCGCTCGGTGACGGCGGACGCGAAGGCTATGTCCGCTATGAGAACGTCCGGGTGCCCGACGACCACATGCTCGGTCCGCGCGGCGGAGCGTTCGTCGTCGCCCAAACCCGCCTGGGCGGCGGACGCATCCATCACGCGATGCGGACCGTGGGGCTGGTGCGCCGAATCTTCGACATGCTCACCGAGCGCGCCGTGTCCCGCTACACCCAGGGCTCGGCGCTGGCCGACAAACAGATGGTGCAGGAGATGATCGCCGACTCCTGGATGCAGATCGAGGCGTTCCGGCTGCTGACGCTGCAAACCGCCTGGAAGATCGACAAATACAACGACTACCAGGCCGTGCGCGCGGACATCTCCGCCGTCAAGGCCATGATGCAGCAGGTATTGCACGACGTGTCGGCACGCGCACTGCAGTTGCACGGCTCGCTGGGCACGTCGCACGAGATGCCGTTCGTGCAGTACCTGACCGAGTCGTTCGTGCTGGGTCTGGCCGACGGGCCCACCGAAGTCCACAAGGTCACGCTGGCGCGGCTGCTGCTCAAGGACGTCGAACCGGCGCCGGATGTGTTTCCGTCCGAGCATCTGCTGCGACGGCGGGCAGCCGCTGAAGCCAAGTTCGCCGACAGGCTCGCCGGAGTTCCCCGCACGTAGGAGGTCCACAATGTCGTGTGACGGCAAGGTCGCGCTGGTGACCGGCAGCAGCCGAGGGCTCGGCAAGGCCATCGCGCAGCGGTTCGCTGCCGAGGGGGCAACGGTCGCGCTGACCGCCCGTACCCTCGAGCCCGACCCCAAATACCAAGGCTCACTTCGCCAGACGCTCGAGGAGATCGAGTCGAAGGGTGGTTCGGCGATCGCGGTGTCCGCCGACCTCTCGGACAGCGCACAACGTGAGCGGCTGTTCGCCGAAGTCGTCGACCGCGTGGGGGCACCCGACATCCTGGTCAACAACGCCGCGGTGACGTTCCTGCGCCCGCTGGATGAATTTCCGGAGCGACGGGTGCGGTTGATGATGGAGATGCACGTGCTCGCGCCGCTGCACCTCACCCAGCTGGCGATACCGGCGATGCGCGAGCGCGGCCGCGGCTGGGTGCTCAACGTGACATCGGTCGGCGGCGACCTGCCCGACGGGCCGCCGTTCTCCGAATTCGACCGCAGCGCCGGCTTCGGTGTCTACGGGACGGTCAAGGCGGCGCTGAACCGGCTGACGAAAAGCCTTGCCGCCGAACTGTATGACGACGGCATCGCCGTCAACGCCGCCGCACCGACCAATCCGGTCGCCACCGAGGGCGCCGGGGCGCTGGACCTGGCCAAGACCGACACCGAGGACATCTCGCTGATCACCGAGACCGCATTCCGGTTGTGCACCTGGGACCCGCGAACGCTGACCGGCCGCATCGCCCACACCCAGTCGTTTCTGTCCGAGATCGGCCGACTATGAGCGTCCAACCACCTCCCCCCGACTGTGGGCTTGTGTCACGCCATCCGGCGGTTTCGCGTGACGGTAATCCACGTTCGGCACGGGGGAAGCCATGAGAGTCCAGCCCGCGGCGTATCTGCGCACCACGCTGCCGTTGGACCTGACGCAGCTTCCTGAGCTCGACAGCGGCCGCTACCACTCGATCTGGCTGCCCGACCACATGGTCAGCTTCTGGCCGGACTCGATCTGGACACCGGAATTCACCGATCTGGCAACGGTTTCCCCGTCACCGCACCGGCACCTGGACGCGATGGCGGTGGCTGCCGCCGCCGCGGTGCTGACCACCAACGTCCCGCTGGTGACCAGCGTGGTCGACACCGTGCGACGGCATCCGTCGCTGCTTGCGCAGAGCGCGCTGACCATCGACCATCTGGCCAAGGGGCGCTTCGTGCTCGGCCTGGGCAGCGGCGAAACCGAGAACACCGTGCCCTACGGTTTCGACTTCACCAAGCCGGTCAGCCGCTTCGAGGAGGCGCTGCACGTGATCCGGCTGCTCTGGGACGCCGACGGCCCCGTCGACTTCGACGGGCAGTTCTACCGGCTGCGCCACGCCCGGCTGGACACCGAACCCTACGACGGCCGTGTCCCGCCGATCTGGATCGGGGCGAGCGGGCCGCGCACCCTGGACATCGCCGGGCGCTACGCCGACGGCTGGTGGCCGACCGGGGCGTGGACACCCGAGGATTACGCCGAAAAGCTCGCGGCGGTACGGGCTTCCGCCGATCGGGCCGGACGCGACCCGATGGCGATCACCCCGTGCTTCATCCAGGTGTGCCTGATCGGTCGTGACGATGCGGCGCTCGAGGAAATCCTGGCGGCGCCGCTGGTGAAGGCGTTCTTGCTGCAGGTGTCGGCGTCGCTGCTGCGCAGCGTCGGCTACGAGCACCCGATGGGTCAGAACTGGCGCGGTTATCAGGACATCGATCCCGCGGTGCTCACCCGCGAGCGCATCCTCGACTTCCTGGCGGGCGTGCGACCCGAGATGATCCTGGCGGTGATTCCGCACGGCACCCCGAATCAGGTTGCCCGCATCGTCAAGGACTACGTCGATGCGGGCCTGCGCGTGCCCAAGATCCTGGACTATGGCGGGATGGCGGGTCTGCAGTACGCGGCCGCGTCGGCGCAGCACGTCCGCGAGGCCGAGGACGAACTGTTGCGGCTGTGTGGAGATGTGCGATGACCGCACGGCTGGACGCGACGGCGATGCTGGAGTTAGCGCAGGCCGAAACCGGGCTGCACGACTACGGCGACCCCAGCCTGTCGCAGCGGTTCGCGCTGGTCGTCGAGCACCTCAACGGCATCGGGTTGGACGCCGAGGGTGTTCGGCGGGCCGGCGAGGTGTGTCACTGGCTGTTGACGTCGCGGCTGGAGTTCTTCGAAGACCGTCGCCGACATCCGGTGGCCGACGAGGTGATCGAGCGACCCATGTTCGTGACGGGTGAACCGCGCTCGGGTACCACGTTGATGCACGCGCTGATGTCGGTGGATCCCGACGCACGCGCGCTGCGGTTCTGGGAGGTGATGTACCCGTCGCCGCCGCCGGGCCTCGCCGAATCCGACGATCCTCGTCGCGCCCGCGCGGATCAGGACTGGCGGGAGATCAACGCCAAACTGCCGAAGTGGCTGCACAGCCATCCGTACAACGACATGCTCGGCGACGGGCTGCCCGAGGACGAACGCACCTGGGCCTTCGACTTCCGGGTGATGACGCCGACCGCGTGGTGGCGGGTGCCGATGCCGACCGTCGTCGGCGGCCTGCCCACCGATCCGGCGGCGCAGTACGGCATCCACCAGGCGATGCTGCAGCAGTTCCAGTTCCGCCGGCCACGTAAACACTGGGTACTCAAGGGCTTCCACGGCTTTCGGCTGGAGGAGCTGTTCGCAACCTATCCCGACGCGAAGCTGATGTGGCTGCACCGCGACCCCGTCCAGGTGGCCGCGTCGCGCACCATGATGATGGCCGACATCGCCGAAGGAATCGTCGGCCCGGTGGACCTTCGGGCCGCGGCGAAGATGCACCTGGGCCTGACCCGCGAGAGCATCCAGAACACGATGACCAACCCGCTGGTCAGCGATCCGCGAATCCTGCACGTGCGCTACACCGACTTCATCGCCGACCAGGTCGGCACGGTGCGGCGGTTCTACGACTTCTGCGGCCGGCCGCTCAGCGCGCACGCGGAGGCGGCGATGCGGTCCTATCTGGTGAACAACCCCGGCGACCGGCACGGCAAGTTCCGGTACTCGACGACCCTGTTGACCGACATCGGGGAGGATCTCGACGCCCTACACGAGGAGTTCCGGCCCTTCCGGGAGCGTTTCGGGGTCGAGATCGAGAAGCGGAATTGACCGTGCACAAACGACTTTCGGTGCACAGCGTGACGTTTCTCGGCGCCCCGTTACACGAGCTGCACTCGCACTGTGAGGCGCTGGGCCTGCGGCGGCTGAGCCTGATCGACACCCAGCTCGCCGACCCGCAGCTGACCGACCTCGTCGCACAGCACGGATACTCGGTCGATTCGGTCTACCACCTATTCACCTCGACCGCGGCGCTGTCCCGGGTCATCGACGCCGCGGCAGCGGTGGATGCGCGCGTCGTCTACATGCTGACCGGCGGCCGCGGTGAGCACAGCTGGGAACAGGCCGCCGAACGCTTCTGCGCGGCGGTCGCACCGTGCGTCGGCCAGGCCGAACGCCTGGGGGTGGCGCTGGCGATCGAAAACGCCTCGGCGCTGTACGCCGACATGCACATCGCCCACACCCTGCGAGACACCGTCACGCTGGCCTCGATGGCGGGGGTGGGCGTCTGTATCGACCTGTTCCACTGTTGGGCCGAGGCGGGTCTGGCCGAGCTGGTGGCGCAGGCGCTGCCGATCACCCGGCAGATCCAGCTGAGCGACTACGTGCTCGGCGACCGCGCGCTGCCTGCGCGCGCCGTACCCGGCGACGGCGCGATCCCGATCGAGCAGTTCGTCGCGCTGGCGCTGACGGGCGGCTACGCCCACGGCTTCGACCTGGAGTTGATCGGGCCTCGCATTGAGGCCGAAGGTCGGCTCACCGCGGCGCATCGCGCCTGTGAGACCGTATCGACCATGCTCGAAAGACTCGGCGCATAGGGCAGCGATGGCACTCGGAGACGGACCGGATGACGCCGCGCTGAACGCGGCGTGGGATGAATTCTGTGACCGGCTCAAGGCGGCCGGCCAACGGGTGTTCAAAGACCACAACGCCACCTCGGGTCTACACCGCGCCGACGGGTTCCGGTTTCTGACCCAAAACCTCGGCCAGGCCTTCGATCTGGCGCTGGAAACCAGAGACAGCCGCTACCCGCTGATCCACACCTTCTGCCACCCCACCCGCAAGCTCGGCGGCGACTGCGCGGACTTTGTCTACCAGCAGGCCTGGATCGACGGCGAGTCCACGTACCGCATCGTCGGCCAGCGCGGCACCGCACGCTTTTTCAACATCACCGTGCAGGGGCCGAGGGCCGACGGGCCCGGGGTGCTGTCCGAGCCGTTCGGCGATGTGCCCGAGGCGAACCTGGCAGGCGATCAGCTGCATGTGGAACCCGACGGCGCGTTCGAGGTCTACATCGGCGGCCCTCAGCGCGGGCCGAACTGGCTGCCCACCACGGCGGGATCACGAAAACTGTTCATCCGCCAGGGCTTTGACTCCTGGCAGGAGCAGCCGGCGCGGATGCGGATCGAGCGGGTCGGCATGGAAACGCCCAAACCGCTGCCCACCGCCGCCACGATGATCGACGCGATGCAATGGGCAGGCGATTTCGTGACCGGCCTGATGGATGACTGGCCGGAATACCCGTTCCGCTACGGCGGGGTGAACGCCGAACAGCCCAACCGCTTCCCGGACGTCGACCCCACGGACGCCGACGCCAAGCGCGGCCGCGCGGCGACCAACATGTACTGGGTGCTCGGCCCCGCCGAAGCCCTCGTCGTCGAGTTCGACGCGCACGAGGGGCTGTGGATGTTGACGAACATGGGCGTGTTCTTCACCAGCATGGACTACCTCTACCGGCCGGTGAGCTACACCCCGAGCCGAACCGCGGTCGACAGCGACGGCCGAATCCGGCTGGTGCTGGCGCATCAGGACCCCGGCTACCACAACTGGATCGACACCCAGGGCTTCGAACGCGGAAACCTCACCTACCGCCACATGCTCGACGGTGCACCCGCCGAACTGCGTACCCGGCTCGTCGAGTTCGCCGACCTGGCCGACGCGCTGCCGCCGGACAGCTTCACGGTGAGCGAGGAAGAGCGCGTCGAGCAGATGTGGCTGCGTTTCAACGCGATTCGGCACCGGTACGGTTGGGGACCATGACCGACATCGCGCTACAGCCCGCTCGTCGGCTGGCCGACGCGATCCGGCGGCGCGAGCTGTCCAGCCGTGAACTGCTCGAACACCACCTGTCCCGTGTCGAGCGGTTCAACCCGCCGCTGAACGCCGTCGTCACCCTGGATCCCGACGGCGCGCGCCGCGCGGCCGACGCCGCCGACGCCGCACTGGCGCGCAACGAGACCGTCGGCCCGCTGCACGGTGTGCCGATGACGGTCAAGGACACCTACCAGACCGCAGGTATGCGCACCACCTCTGGGCACCCCGAGTGGGATCACGTACCCGACCACGACGCCGAAGCGGTCCGTCGGCTGCGCGCGGCGGGCGCGGTGATCTTCGGCAAGACCAACACGCCGACCCGCGCGGCCGACTGGCAGACGTTCAACCCGATCTTCGGCACCACCAACAACCCGTGGGACACCAGCCGCAGCCCCGGTGGTTCGTCGGGCGGTGCGGCCGCTGCGCTCGCCACGGGCATGACCGCGCTGGAACTCGGCAGCGACATCGCGGGATCCATTCGGGTGCCTGCCAATTGGTGCGGGGTGTGCGGGCACAAACCGAGTTGGGGCATCGTGCCGCAGCGCGGCCATCTACCACCGCCGCCGGGCGCGGTGGCCGAAAGCGACCTCGGGGTGATGGGCCCGATGGCGCGCGATGTCGCCGATCTGGAAGTCGCGCTCGACGTCCTCGCGGGGCCGACGGAGCTGTTGGCCGCCGGCTGGCGCCTCGAACTGCCGCCGCCGCGCGCGTCTTCGCTGGGGGAGCTGCGGGTGGCGACCTGGTTCGACGACGCGGACTACCCCGTCGAGTCAGACGTCGGCGCGGCGCTCGACGCGGCCGTCGCGGCGTTGTCCGACGCGGGTGCGCGGCTGGTCGCCGCGAAACCCCCGGTGACGCTGGCAGAGCTGGTCGGTCTGCACCAGGTGCTGCTGTATCCACTGATGGACACCTCGTCGACGCTGTCGCACCGCCAGTGGATGTCAGCCCACGAGCAGCGCGAACGGCTGCGGGCCGAGCTCGCCGGCTTCTTCCGTGACGTCGATGCGCTGCTGATGCCGATCACCGTCGTACCGGCCGTCAAACACGATCACCATGAACCGTTCATCGAACGGCTCATCCCGTTCGGCGACGAAAGCCGGTCCTACTTCGACCTTTTCGGCTGGGTCGGCCTTGCCACCGTGGCGTATCTGCCCGCCACGGCGGTACCCGTGGGCCGCACCGCCGCCGGCCTGCCCGTCGGGGTGCAGGTCGTCGGCCCGTACCTGGAGGACCGCACCACGCTTGCGGTCGCGCGGCACATCGAACGGCTGCTGGGCGGCTTCATCGCACCGCCCGGCTACACGTGATTTGTGTGCGTTCAGGCGCGCTTAGCGCAACAGAACGCACACAAATCGCTAAAGGCGGCGCAGCGCGAAGGTCCAGAACTGGGTTCCCGGTGGACCGCCGAAACAGCCGACGTCGTACACCGAGTCGATGGTGCCTGCCAGCGACACCTCGTCCCAGGAATAGGTGTCGCGGGTGGGCATCACATGCCCGGGGCATTGCAGACCGTCGGGCACGTTGACGGTCATCGTGTAGCGCCCGTCTTTGAGTTGGGCCTCGCCGTCGTACTCGTAGTAGAACTTCAACCGCGAAATCGCGCTGACGTCCGCGCAGTCCGGTTGCTTGTGCGGATTACACGGCGTGATGAACCACACCCACGACGCCCGGTTGTATCTGTTGGTGAGCAAATCGTAGTTACCGAACGTCATCATGGCCTGGGCCGGCGGAGCGACCAACGCCGCAGCCGTCATCAACGTGACGGCCGCCGCCAGGGCCTTCAGGGCCTTCAGGGATTTCACCAACGTCCTCCTGGCTGCATATCAAACCACCCGACGGCGCAAAGGGTGACTTTTTCAGTTGATAACTGCCGCTGCCTTGCGTTCGGTGATCGGTCGGGCGAGCTCTTGTTCGTCGCAAATGCGTTGCAACTTCTCGAGGGTCTCGTCGAGCCCGGGCCCGAGCGGCTTGCCCGGGGTGAACGTGGCGGGCAGGTTGCGCATGCCCTGGATGACGCCGATCGTCTCGTAGTGCACGGTGCCCTCGGGATCGCACACGTAGTCGGGCATCCGGTCGAGCACCGCCGTCAGCATCGACTTGAACACCGTGCGCGCGACGTTGGACCCCACGCAGCGGTGCACGCCGATACCGAAGCTGAAGTGGCGGTTACCTTTTCGATCCAGCACGATTTCGTTCGGCTTGTCGAACACCGCGGGATCACGGTTGGCCATCGCCCACGACAGCCACAGCCGCTCGAACTGCTTGAACTTCTGGCCTTCGACCTCGACGTCCTCGGCAAAGGTGCGGCCGTCCCCGGGCGCGGGGGTGAAGAAGCGCAGGAACTCCTCGGTCGCGGGATGTAGCAGCGTGTCACGCTCACGGCTGAGCCGTTCCCGCTCGTCGGGGTTCTCGCCGAGCCATTCCAGCGCGTGCGCGGTCAACGCGGTGGTGGTGTCGAAGCCGCCGCCGATGATCAGCCCGAGGTTGCCGAGAATCTCCATGTCGGGGGCGGGTTCGCCGTCGATGCGCAGCTGCAGCAGCGCATTGACCAGGCCGGGGCGCGGGTTTTCGCGGATCTCCATCATGTTGTTGATGATGTCGATGCCCATTTCGCGGTGCTGCTCGTTGATCTTCTCGCGCTCCGGCGCGTGCTCGGGGGTGTACACCGACGCATGGGTGGGTTCGCTGTAGACGTTCCACTTCTTGAGTTCGATGCCCATCATCGCGAGCGTGAACACCGCGGGCACCACGTTGGCCAGATGCTCGACGAAATCGATTCGGCCGCTTTCGATGTGCTCGTCGAGCGCGGCACGGGTGATCTCGTCGACAAACGGCTCCCAGCGTTTGATCGCCGCGGGCGACAGGTACGGGTTGAGCGCGCCGCGGTAGATGCTGTGCTCGGGTTCGTCCATCTCCAGGATCCCGCCGCGAACCACGGTGGCCCGACTGGCTTTCGGGATCGTGATGCCCTGAAACGGTGTCTCGCCGGTGATGTCGTGATGGTTGGACACCGCCGGGCAGCGCGCCAGCTCGAAGACGTATCTGCTGTCGGCGGCCACCCAGTGCCCGTTGTAGGTGTCGGTCCACGCGATCGGGCACCGGGAGTGCATTTCCTCGGTGATCTTTTCGAACTGCAACCGGTACTCCGGTGTGTGGCGATCGAAGTGATACCGATTCTTCTTGCGATCGCTGTCGGCGGCGCTCAAGTCGTCGACGCTCACGTCTGCTCTCCTGTGTTCTGCTCAGTCACTCTTCGATCGTGATGGCCTGCTCGGGGCAGGAGTGTGCGGCTTCTCGCACCACATCCTCCTGATCCGGTGGAACCACTTCGTTGACCGGCGACGAGGTGCCGTCAATATCGCTGAGCTCGAATGAATCCGGCGCGATCATCGCGCACAGCGTGTGGCCCTGGCACCGTGCCGAGTCGACGTAAACCTTCATCTGCGTTGACCTCCGCTCAGTTGTGGTAGTCGTACCACTTGAGATAGCCGCCGGCGTCCACGCGCACCTGCATGCCGGTCACATAACGGGCTTCGTCAGAGGCCAACCACAGCACGGCGTTGCTGATGTCTTCGGGCTCGATCCACGGCACCTTCATCGCCTGCTGCACGTAGAACACCGGCTCGGCGTCCTGCAGCGTCGGCTTCTCGAGGTCGGGCCGAAACGACCGGTACATCGGTTCGCTGCGCAACATGTCGGTGTTGCAGTTGGTCGGATGCACCACGTTGGCGCGGATACCGCGCGGCGCCAGCTCGGTCGCCAGGTCGTGCACGTATGCCGACAGCGCGCGCTTGGAGTGCACGTAGGCCATCCCGCCCGGGTCGTTGCCGGGATCGTTCTTCTGATGGGTGTCCATCAGCGCCGCGGTCGAACCGGTGGCCACGATCGCCGCACCCTCGGACAGATGCGGCAGCGCGACGTTGATCGCGTTGATCGTGCCGACCAGGTTGGTGTTGATCACGTCAACCCAGGCCTGAAGCGGCGGTTGACCTTTCATCCCCGCGACACCCGCCTGGGCCACGACGATGTCGACCTTGCCGAACTCGGCGATGCCGCGCTCCAATGCCTCACGCAGCTGGCCGGCCTCGCGGACGTCGGCCTGCGCGGTCACCGCGGCACGGCCGGTCTTCTCGACGAGCTTGCCGGTCTCCTCGAGGTCCTCCGGGGTGGCCATCGGGTAGCCGATGGTCGGGATGTCCCGGCACAGGTCGACGGCGATGATGTCGGCGCCTTCCTCGGCGAGCCGAACCGCGTGGCTGCGGCCCTGTCCACGCGCCGCACCGGTGACGAATGCGACCTTTCCCTGTACGCGTCCCACTACTTTGTGTCCTTTCGTTATCGGCAGTTAGGTGTTCCGGCCGCCGTTGACGCCCAAGATCTGTCCGGTGATGTAGCCCGCCTCCTCCGAGACGAGAAACGCGCATGCGGCCGCGATGTCCTCGGGTCTGCCGATCCGGCGCACGGGCGTGGTGTCGATGCTGTCCTGCACCTTCAGATAGCCGCGCTGTTCGGACTTGCGCAGCATCGGGGTGTCGATGAAACCGGGTGGCACCGCGTTGACGGTGATGCCGCTCGGCCCGTATTCCAGCGCCAGGGATTTGGTCAAGCCGTTGACCGCGGACTTGGCCGCCACATACGGCGACATGTATGGCTGCCCGGAATGGGTGCTCGAGGACGAGATGTTGACGATGCGTCCCCAACCCGCCTCGATCATGTCGGGCAGCACGGCCTGCACGCAGTGAAAGACGCCGTTGAGGTTGACGTCGATGACGCGCTGCCAGTCCTCGAACGTGATGTCGGTGAAACGCTTGAAGCGTTCGAGCCCGGCCGCGTTGACCAGAACCGTCACGGGTCCGAGCTGGGCGCGCACCGCGGCGAACGCGTCATCGAGCTGCGACCGGTCGGTCACGTCGGCGGTGAACGCGAACTCGGCGTCGGATGCGGTGATGTCGATCGTGGCGACGTGCAACCCGTCGGCGCGCAACCGTTGCGCGACGGCAGCTCCGATGCCCGAACCACCACCGGTCACGACGGCGTTCTTCATCCGGCCGCCCGAGGGTCATCCATCAAGAATCGTCCTTCCGATTATGAGAACCGTACTCTCGGGAACTGTAATCTCGCAAGACATCAGCCTCCGTCGATTCGCATTGATGAGACGTTGGGCTGACGATTGTCGCACCGTTAATCGCAGGCAGCGGGGATTCTGATCATTTCCTTGAGTTCTCTTGTGGCGAATGTATGATTCGCCGGGGATGAGAATGAAGTTTCCATCACATTGCACCAGATGGGACGTGTGCTGAGGAGGATGATGCAGGAAGCGACCACGATCCCAACGGGCAACCCAGCGGCCGACACCGGCACCGCGGACGCCGACCGACACATGTTGATCGACGGGCGGCTGCTCGAGACCTCGCGGACGTTTCCCACCCTCAATCCGGCCACCGGAGCGGTAATCGGCCATGCCCCCGACGCCACCGTCGCCGACGCCCAAGCGGCGGTCGCAGCGGCGCGGCGCGCGTTCGACGAAACCACTTGGGCCACCGACACCGAACTACGCATCCGCTGCCTCGAACAGTTCCATCAAGCGCTCGTCGAACACCGCGACGAACTGGCCGAGCTGACCATCGCTGAAGTCGGCGCGACGCCCGCACTGTGCGCCGGAGCCCAACTCGACCAGCCGATCGCAATCGTGCGGTATTACGCCGACCTGCTGAAGAACTATCCGATGACCGAAGACCTCGGCGTGATCGAGAGCCGCGGCATGCACCATCACCGCTGGGTGGAAAAGGAAGCCGCCGGGGTGGTGGCCGCGATCATCGCCTACAACTACCCCAACCAGCTGGCACTGGCGAAACTGGGCCCGGCGTTGGCCGCCGGGTGCACCGTCGTGCTCAAGGCCGCACCCGACACCCCGCTGGTCACCCTGGCGCTCGGCGAGCTGATCGCCAACCACACCGACATCCCGGCCGGCGTCGTCAACGTGCTCAGCGGAGCCGATCCCGAAGTCGGCGCGGCGCTGACCACCAGCGCCGACGTCGACATGGTCACCTTCACCGGTTCGACCCCAACCGGCAGGCGGATCATGTCCGCCGCCAGCGAGACCCTCAAGCGGGTCTTTCTGGAGCTGGGCGGCAAGTCCGCGGCGATCGTGCTCGACGACGCGGACTTCAACACCGCCGCACTGTTCAGCGCGTTCAGCATGGTCACCCACGCCGGGCAGGGCTGTGCGCTGACGTCGCGGCTGCTGGTGCCGCGCACGCACCACGACGAGATCGTCGAGCTGATCAAGAACAACTTCGCGCTGGTGCGCTACGGCGATCCGGCCGACCCGTCCACCTATATGGGTCCGCTCATCAGCGACAAGCAGCGCGACAAGGTCGACGGCATGGTCAGGCGCGCCGTCGAGGCGGGCGCCACGCTGGTCACCGGAGGACAGAAGGTCGACCCCGGCTTCTTCTACACCCCCACGCTGCTGACCGATGTCGACCCCGACAGCGAGATCGCCCAGGAAGAGGTGTTCGGACCGGTGCTGGCCGTGATCGCCTACGCGGACGACGACGACGCGGTGCGCATCGCCAACAACTCCATCTACGGGTTGTCCGGAGCGGTGTTCGGCAGCCAGGACCGGGCACTGGCGGTGGCCCGTCGGATCCGCACCGGCACGTTCTCGATCAACGGCGGTAACTACTTCAGCCCCGACAGCCCGTTCGGCGGCTACAAACAGTCGGGGATCGGACGCGAGATGGGCACCGCAGGGTTGGAGGAATTCTTGGAATCCAAAACGTTCGCGACGGTGGTCAGCGAATGAGCAAGCCACTGGATGGAATCCGCGTCCTCGAGGTCGCGATGTACGGCTTCGTGCCCTCGGCAGGTGCGGTGCTGCGCGAATGGGGCGCCGACGTCATCAAGGTCGAACACGCGGTGACCGGGGACCCGCAGCGCGGGCTGCGCCAGACCGGGCTGCTGCGGGTCGAAGGCGACCCCAACCCCAACATCGAACACGCCAACCGGGGCAAGCGCAGCATCGGGCTGGACATGTCGGTGCCGGAGGGCAAAGAAGTCCTGCTGGACCTCGCGCGACGCGCGGATGTGTTCCTGACCAGCTTCCTGCCCGCCCATCGGCAGAAGTTCGGCATCGACGTGGACGACATCCGCGCGGTGAATCCGGCGATCATCTACGCGCGCGGTAGCGCGCTGGGCCCACGCGGCGAGGAGTCGGTGAAGGGCGGATACGACATGACCGCGTTCTGGTGCCGCGCGGGCACCGCGGCGACAATCACGCCGCCGGGCACCCCGGGCATGGTCGGCCCGCCGGGACCCGCCTACGGCGACACCATCTCCGGCACCAACCTCGCCGGCGGGATCACCGCCGCGCTGCTCAAACGCGAGCGGACCGGCGAGCCGTCGATCGTCGACGTTTCCCTGCTCGGCAGCGGTCTGTGGTCGTTGGGCCACACCGTCGCACTGACCAAGCACCTCGGCCAACGCATGGAGGCCTTCCCGCCCGGGGTGCACGGCTCGCCGATCAACCCGCTCGTCGGGCTGTACCCGACGGCCGACGACCGCTACATCTCCTTTGTGATGATGCAGCCGACGAAGTTCTGGGCCGACGTGTGCAGGCACATGGACCTCGAGGAACTCATCGACGACCCGCGGTTCGCCACCACCGAGTCGATCGCCGAGAACACCGAGGCGGCTACGGAGATCCTCAAGGAGGCGATGGCCAAGCGCCCGCTGGCCGAGTGGAGCGAACGCTTCGCGACGCTGCTCGGGCCGTGGGCTCCGGTGCAGGACACCCTGCAGGCGGTCGAGGACGCCCAGATCCGCGCGAACGAATACCTGGTGCCCGCCGGTGAGCTCGAATTGGTCGCGAACCCGGTGCAATTTGATGTCAAGGCGCCCGAAACCGGACCCGCACCGGGTTTTGCGGAGCAAACTGACGAAATCTTGCTGGAACTCGGCTTGGATTGGGACCGCATCATCGAACTCAAGACGGCCGGCGCGGTCACCTAGATTGCTGAGAGGTTCTGGATCACCCTATGCCCCATGTCGCTTCGATCGGCACTTACCTGCCGTGTTGGGGTAGCCCCACACGCCGGGTGCCGGGCGACGACGAAGACGCGATCACGCTGGCCGTCGAGGCGGGCCGTGCGGCGTTGCTGGCAAGCGGGGCAGTAGAACGGGTTGTGCTGGTCAGCCGCAACATGCCGATGCTGGACAGCAGCAGCGCCGCGGTACTGCTCGCCGGGCTCGGACTGGACCCGGAACTGGAAGTCGATGAACGCCTCGGCGGCGCGCCCGCGACCGTCGACGCGCTGAGCTCGGCGCGACCGCGCACGCTGATCATCGGCAGCGACCTCGAACCGGCCGGAGCGGCCGCCGTCCTGACCGCCGAGCGCGGCCTGAAGGTCCGCACCGCGGCCCGCATCGCCCGCAGCCTTCCGGTGCGCACCCGCAAGGCGACCGGTGACGTGCACGACTACGGCGATCCCCGGTTGCTGCACGAGCGGGGACTTGTCGCCTCGCTGGAAGCCGCCTGGCTGGACACCCCGGCCGCGGTGGCCGGGGTGGACCACGCCCGCGCGGTCGAGTTGAGCGTCGGTGATCCACCCGAGCTGCCGACCGTCGGGGCAAGCGCGAGCCTGTTCGCCCTTGCCGGAATGGCCGAACGAGGCGTGACCGGCCCGTTGGTGGCGGTCGAACAGGCCACGCTGTCCGGCATCACCGTCACCGAAGGGGTCGCCGAACTGCACCGCCGTGAGCCCGCGCCGCGGCCGATGCCCGAGGGCCAGTACGTCGCAGGCGCCGATCTGCCGATCTCACTGGCCGCATACGAGCGGGCGTTCGAAGCCAAAACACGCTGGGAAGCAGGCAGATTCGCCGACGGCGACACGCTGGATTTCCCGCCGCGCTATCGGCTCGGCGACGACGGGACACTGTCCACCGGCTACGAACTGGTTCCGCTGCCCAGGACGGGCACGGTGTACACCGAGACGACGGTGCAGATGCCGGTGCCTGGCCTGCGCACGCCCTATTCGCTCGTGATCGTCGAACTCGACGGCGTCGGGGTGCGCGCGCTGGTCAAGGTGACCGGAGCCGCGCCCGGCACCGTCGACATCGGTGACCGCGGCAGGTTGGCGCTGCGCCGTGTCGCGGTGCGCAGCGGTGTGCCCGACTACGGCTACATGTTCGAGCCCGAACAGGTCCCCGAACAGGCCGTCGCATGAGAGCCCGGCCATGAGAAGGGTCGCGATCGTCGGCGCCGGAATGACAGCATTCGGCGAGCATTTCGCGCTGGGCATGAAGGATCTGCTGCCGATGGCGTTCGCCGAATGCGCAACCAGCGTGGACAAGGGCGTCGCGAAGCATGACCTGCAGGCCGCGTGGTTCGGGGCGATGGGTACCGCCGACGGGTTCCCGGCCGGGATTCTCGCCGACACGCTGGGATTGCCCGACCTGCCGGTCACCCGGGTGGAAAACTCGTGCGCCACAGGAAATGACGCGGTCCGCAACGCGTTGTTCGCCGTGGCCTCCGGCGCTTTCGACGTCGCGCTGGTCATGGGAGCCGACAAGCTGCGCGACACCACCTCGGCGGAGATGGTGTGGGAATGGGAGGCGATGGCCCGTGACATGGCGTGGGATTACCCGCTTGGCCTTGTCTCGCCCGCCGGATTCGCCCTCCATGTCCGGCGCTACCTGCACGAGTCACCTGCGACGCGCGAGCATCTAGCGATGGTCGCGGTGAAGAACCACCGCCACGGCGTCAACAACCCCAAGGCGCGCTTGCGGTTCGAGATCACCATCGAGCAGGCACTCGAGGCGCCGGTGATCGTCACCCCGTTCGGGTTGTATGACTGTGCTCCGCAGAGCGACGGTGCGGCAGCGCTGATCCTGGCCGCCGAAGACGTGGTCGACCGCTTCACCGACCGCCCGGTGTGGGTCAGGGGAGTGGGCCTGGGCTTGGATTCGGTGATGCATCAACACAAACCGGATATGACGACATTTCCGGCGACGGTGCGTGCGGCCAAGCAGGCATTCGCGATGGCCGGGATGACGCCCGCCGATGTCGATGTGGCCGAAGTTCACGATTTCTTTACAGGCATCGAGTTGATCAGCTATGAAGATTTGGGCTTCGCAGAGCGCTTCGGTGGCTACAAGCTTGTCGAGACCGACGTCACCAGTATTGGCGGCGCGCTGCCGGTCAACCCCAGCGGGGGACTGAAGGCCAAGGGGCACCCTCCGGGCGCCACCGGCGTGGCGCAATGCGTCGAGCTTTTCCAACAGCTCCGCGGAGAGGCGGTCAACCAAGTGGACGGCGCGCGAATCGCCCTGGCGCACAACATCGGTGGCCCGACCGCCGTCTCTGCCGTCACGATCCTGGAGGGAGCCGGCCATGGCCATTAAAGGTCCGGAGCGGTGGACGGCGGGGTTGCCGCAGATTCGTAATCTGTCGGGGCCGATGGCGGCTGTGGGTGGGTTGTTTGCGATGTCGGCTGATGCGGTGCGGTTTGTGTTTCGGCGGCCGTTTCAGTGGCGGGAGTTTTTGGAGCAGTGTTGGT
>JBNMRA010000029.1:0-69604 GCA_050205315.1 Mycolicibacterium pulveris
CCCTTTATGCCCCGCCCTTTATTCGCTGCCCTTTATTCGCTGCCCTTTATTCGCTGCCCCGCGCACCGCCGGTGCGACCGTTACCGATCTTGACCCGCGGTGACGAGCTGTCCGCTGTGCCGGCGCCCGTGGTGGCGCCGCTGCTGCCGGTGCGCGCACTGCCGGTCGCGCTGGTGGCAGGTGAGTCCGTCGACGAGGAGCCCGTTCGGGGGCTGGTCGATGAGCCGGCGGTGCTGCTGCCGGAGTTCCGCTCGGCCCACGTTTGGGTGCGCGTCTCCTCCGGCACGGATTGCGTTGCCTCAGAACGAGTTTCGGTCGAGCCCGCGTTGGCCGGACGGGCCACCGGGCGGGTGGTACCGACCGGCCGGAGCGGCCCGGTGATCGGCGGTAAGTAGCCCGGCGGAACTCCGGTGGCGTATGCCTCGGCCCACCCCAACACGTTCAGCGTGTAGGGCATCGAGTTGTTGTACCGCAGCACCGCGCTGATCAGCTGGGACCGATCACGGAGGTTGACTCCTCCGCTGCACAGGTAGCGGCCGGCGGCCAACGTGGCGTCGAACAGGTTCTGCGGGTCGGCCTGCCCGTCGCCGTTACCGTCGGCGGCGTAGTGGACCCAGGTGCTGGGCAGGAACTGCATCGGACCCATCGCCCTGGCGTAAACCGTGCGCCCGCTGAAACGGCCGGCGACGATGATCTCGTTGCCGGGCAGTGACCCGTCAAGCGTCGGACCGAAGATCGGCTCGACGGCGGTGCCGTGGTCGTCGGTCTTGCCGCCGAACGCGTGCCGCGATTCGATCTGCCCGATGCCGGCCAACAGGTTCCAGCTGAGGCCGCAGCCCGGTTCCGCTTGCGCCATCAGACCGTCGGCGTTGCGATATGCCGTCAACGCGGCTGCGGGGATGTTCACGACGCCGGGTGCGCTGACAGCCGCCGGCGGCGGCGGCCCGACGACCTGCGCCACGGTCGACGGGCCCGCTGGACGCGCCGCGGCCAACGGGCCGGCCGGGAACGCCGGCTGCGGCGCGACGGCAGCCAGAGGGTGGATACCCGGATCGTCGTGCACCGCCACGATCAGGCTCGGCGCGGTGGCGACCGCGCTGGTCACGACCATCCGAGCGATCACGTTCGCCCCAGCGGCCGGGCTGCGCACGGCTTGGCTGAGCCGGCGACGAATCCGCTCCATGGTCGTACGGGCCCGGGCGTTGCCCCCTGTCTGCACTGGCCTCGTCCTCGTCGTAGCGTTGTCGGACCCATCATAGGGTCCGGTGTGACGCGCGCCCGGTGCCCCGGGCAACGCAAATGGCCCCCGGGAAGAGACCGGGGGCCATTTGGTGCGAGACGACCAGGAAGGCTTTAGAAGGCCGCCTCGTCGAGTTCCATCACCTCGTTGTCGAGGTTCTCGATGATGTGGCGGGTGCTGGTCAGCATCGGCAGGTAGTTCTTCGCGAAGAACGACGCCACCGCGACCTTGCCCTCGTAGAAGGCGCGGTCATCGCCCTCGGCGCCGGCGTCGAGCTTGTCGATCGCCACCGCGGCGTGCTGCTGCAGCAGCCAGCCGATGACCAGGTCACCGACGCTCATCAGGAAGCGCACCGAGCCCAGGCCGACCTTGTACAGCTCGGCCGGGTTCTCCTGCGCCGCCATCAGATAACCGGTGAGCGAGGCGGCCATCGCCTGGACGTCCTCGAGCGCGGTCGCCAGCAGCTTGCGCTCGGCCTTGAGCCGTCCGTTGCCGGATTCGTTCTTGACGAACTGCTCGATCTGCCCGGACACGTGCGCCAGCGCCACACCCTTGTCGCGGACGATCTTGCGGAAGAAGAAGTCCTGCGCCTGGATGGCCGTGGTGCCCTCGTACAGCGAGTCGATCTTGGCGTCACGGATGTACTGCTCGATCGGGTAGTCCTGCAGGAAGCCGGACCCGCCGAGCGTCTGCAGGCTCTCGGTCAGCTTGGCGTAGGCCTGCTCGGAGCCGACACCCTTGACGATCGGCAGCATCAGGTCGTTGACCCGCACCGCCAGATCGGCGTCGACGTCGTGCAGCGCCTTGGCCACCGCCGAGTCCTGATAGGTCGCGGTGTACAGGTACAGCGCGCGCAGACCCTCGGCGTAGGCCTTCTGGGTCATCAGCGACCGCCGCACGTCGGGGTGATGCGTGATGGTCACCCGCGGTGCGGTCTTGTCGGTCATCTGCGTCATGTCCGCACCCTGCACCCGTTCCTTGGCGTACTCGAGCGCGTTCAGGTAACCGGTCGACAGCGTGGCGATCGCCTTGGTGCCCACCATCATCCGGGCCTGCTCGATGACCTCGAACATCTGCGCGATGCCGTCGTGCACCTCGCCGACCAGCCAGCCCTTGGCGGGCACGTCGTGCTGGCCGAACGCCAACTCACAGGTGGCCGAAACCTTCAGGCCCATCTTGTGCTCGACGTTGGTGACGAAGACACCGTTGCGCTCACCGAGCTCACCGGTCTCCGGGTCGAAGTGGAACTTCGGGACGAAGAACAGCGACAGCCCCTTGGTGCCCGGGCCGGCGCCCTCGGGGCGGGCCAGCACCAGGTGCATGATGTTCTCGAACAGGTCATCGGAGTCGGCGGAAGTGATGAACCGCTTCACACCGTCGATGTGCCAGGTGCCGTCGGGCTGCTGCACGGCCTTGGTGCGGCCCGCGCCGACGTCGGAGCCGGCATCGGGCTCGGTCAGCACCATCGTGGCGCCCCAGTTGCGCTCGGCGGCCAGCTGGGCCCACTTCTTCTGTTCCTCGGTGCCCAGGTTGTAGAAGATCTGGGCCATGCCCGGCCCCATCGCGTACATGTACGCGGCCGGGTTGGCGCCGAGGATGTGCTCGATCAGCGCCCACTGCAGCGCGCGGGGCATCGGCATACCGCCGAGCTCCTCGCCGACGCCGGCCTTGTCCCAGCCGGCCTCGAACAGTGCGCGCATCGACTTCTTGAACGACTCCGGCAGCGTCACCGAATGGGTCTCCGGGTCGAACACCGGCGGGTTGCGGTCCGCGTCGGCGAACGACTCCGCGATCGGGCCCTCGGCCAACCGCGCCACCTCAGCCAGCATGTCGCGGGCGGTGTCGAGATCCAGGTCGGCGTAGTCGCCTTCGCCGAACGCCTTGTCGACGCCGTATACCTCGAACAGGTTGAACACCTGGTCGCGAACGTTGCTCTTGTAGTGGCTCACGGTTCCTCCTCATCGAGACGGCCACCTGCGGTTGGGTACTTGTGGCTAAGTTACCCACCAGTAACTGGCCCAAACTATACCGTTCAGTAACTTCAACACAAAGCCGGTGTGAGCTATTTCAACCGGCTAGCCATCTCGGCGCGGAGCCGCGGCGGCAAAGCCGCAGTCGACACGTGTCTCACCAGGGCTTTTACCGTTCTGTGACGATCGTCACCACCGCGCCCGCTAGGGTGTCCGAGTGCTGCGTGTCGCGGTGTGGGGAACGGGAAACATGGGGTCGGCGGCGATCAGGTCGACGGTGGCGTTTCCGGGGTTACAGCTGTCGGGGCTGATCACGTCGTCGCCGGACAAGAACGGTCGCGACGCGGCCGGTTTCGCCGACCTGGACCGCCCGACCGGCGTCACCGCGACCACCGACGTCGCCGCCGCGCTGGCCGGCTGCGATGCGGTGGCCTACATGGCCTCCGGTGACATCCGCCCCGACGACGCGGTCACCGACATCGAGCGCTGCCTGCGCGCGGGCAAGCACGTGGTCACGCCGTCGCTGTACTCCCTCTACGACCCGCGCTCGGCGCCGCCGGACTGGGTGGAGCGGTTGACCGGCGCCGCGACGGACGGCGGTGCCACGTTGTTGGTCAGCGGCGTGGACCCCGGCTGGGGCAACGACGCGCTGGCCGTGCTGGCCGCCGGGCTGTGCACCCGGATCCGGACCATCCGCTGTCAGGAGATCTTCGACTACTCGACATATGACCAGCCGCACGCGGTCAAGGTGCTCTGCGGTTTCGGCGGCCCGATGGAGGAGACGCCGATGATGCTGCTGCCGTCCATCCCGACGATGGTGTGGGGCGGCAACCTTCGGCTGATCGGCCGCGGTCTCGGGCTTCAGATCGACGAGATCGCCGAGGACGTCCAGCGCCGTCCGCTGGAATCGTCCGTCGACACCGTGATGGGCCGATTCGAGAAGGGCACCCAGGGCGCGTTCTGGCTGAAGGTGATCGGCAAGTCCAACGGGCGCGAACGCATCGTCATCGACCACATCACCCGCATCCATCCCTCCTGCGCACCGGACTGGCCCCAACCCGACGAGGGCGCAGGCGACCACCGGGTGATCGTCGACGGCGACCCCCAGCTGACGATCGTGAGCCGCGCCGACGTGCCCGGCGGCACCCGCGCCGACGGCGGCAACACCACCGCCGCCAACCGCCTGCTCGGCGCGTTGCACTGGCTGGCCGACCAGAAGCCCGGTATCTACGACGGCCTCGACGTCCCGATGCAGTCGTCGCTACCTCCGGAGGTGGAGGCGCAGCGCTGGGCTGACTGAGGTCACTGCGCGGCCGGCGGATTCTTTCCGTCGGGCATCTGCGCGACCAGGTACTCGGCCAGCGACCCGATCGTCGGATAGTCGAAGACCGCGGTCACGTCGATCGTGAACGCATCGCCGAACTGGCTGTGCAACCGGTTGCGCAACTCGATCGCCATCAGGGAATCCGTGCCGAGGTCGAGGAACCGGCTGGTCGGCGCCGGCGGCTGTGCCAGGCGCAGGAAGTTCTGCACCTCGCGCTGCAGGAACTCGGTGACGAACCCCGCCCGCTGCGGCGCAGGTATCTCGATCAGCTGCTGAAGCATCTCGCTGTCACCGTCTGCGTCCCCGCCCGCCCGCGGCAACACCAGATCGAGAATCGGTGGCCGCGAAGCGCCCAGCATCTTCGCGGCGCGCTGCCAGTTGGCGTTGATGACCGCCGCCTGCCCGGTGCCGTTCGCGACGACCTCGGCCATCGCCCGAAGCGCCGACGCGGGCTCCAACGGAACCAGACCCTGGGCTCTGATGTTGGCGCCTGCCGCATCCGAGGACGCCATACCGCCTTGGCCCCACGGCCCGAAGTTGATCCCGGTGGCGGGCAGGCCCTGCGCCTTTCGGTGCGCGACCAGGCCGTCGAGGAACCCGTTGGCCGTCGCGTAGTTGGCCTGACCGGGCGATCCGAACAGGCTGGACACCGACGAGGAGACGATGAAGAAGTCGAGGTCGTCGTCCCTTGTCAACCGGTCCAGGTGGCGGGCGCCGAAGGCCTTGGGCGCCAACGTCGTCTGGAATCGCTGCAGGCTCTGCGCCGACAGCAGCGCATCGTCGAGCACGCCTGCCAGGTGGATCACCCCGGCTAGTGGCGGCAACTCCGCGCGGATCCGGTCGAGCAGTTCGGCGACCTGGGTCTCGTCGCCGACATCGGCGGTTCTGACGGAAATGCGGCACTTGTGCCGCTCGGTGATCGCGTCGATCGCCTGCTGGGTCTGCGCATCGGCGTCGCGCCTGCTGGTCAACACGATGTCGCCGGCGCCGAGTTGGGCGAGGTAGCCCGCCGTGTGCAGGCCGATCGCGCCGAGCCCGCCGGTGATCAGATAGCTGCGGTCCGGACGTGGCTGCAACGAGGTGGGTATCTGCAGCACGATCTTGCCGATGTGGCGGGCCTGCTGCATGCGGCGGAACGCGGCCCTGGCCTCCGTCAGCGGGTAGACCTCGGCCGGCAGCGGCACCCACTCGCCCTTGCCCAAGCCGTCCGACACCTCACCCAGCAGGCCGCGGATGCGCACCGGGTCGTCGAAGGTGACGGTGTCCAGCGCGACGATCTCGTAGGCGATGTCGGGCCGGACCGTCGCCATCTGCTCCGGTGTCCAGATGTCGCGTTTGGCGATCTCGGCGAACCGGCCGCCTTGTGCGGTGGCCCGCACGGTGGCCTCGATGAACCCTTCGTTGGTCAGGCTGTTGAGCACCACGTCCACGCCCGCACCGTCGGTGTCCGCCAGGATCTGATCGGCGAACTCCGTTGTGCGCGAGTCGTATACATACTCCACCCCCATCTTGCGCAGCGTCGCGCGCTTGAAGGTGCTGGCCGTCGCGAACACGGTCGCGCCGTGCTGGCGGGCCATCTGGATGGCGGCCATGCCGACGCCACCGCTGGCGGCGTGGATGAGCACGCGGTCACCGGGTTTGAGCTGCGCCCAATCGAACGCGAGGCGCGCCGTCAACGCCGCGGCCGGCACGGTGGCGGCCTCGACCGCGCCCACGCCGTCGGGGATCGGTGCGATCAACTGGGCCGGCACGTTGAACCGGCTGCAGAACGCACCCTGCATGCAACCGAATACCCGCTGACCCACCTCGAGGCCGTCGACGTTGTCGCCCAATTGCGTGACGACACCGGCGAAGTCACCGCCGATCGGGCCGGGGTCGCCGGGATAGAGGCCGAGCACGTTGAGCACATCGCGGAAGTTCAGGCCGGCGGCCTCCACCCGGACCTGGACGCAGCCTGGGTCCGGCGGCGGCACGTCCGTCTCGGTCAGCCGCAGGTTGTCGATCGCGCCGCGTTCGGTGGGCGCCAGCACGTAGTCGGTGGACCGCGGCACCGTGAGATGCCCGCCCCGCGCCCACGGCAACAACCGCGATGCCAGCAACTTTCCTTGCCTCACAGCCAGTTCCGGTTCGTCGACCGGCGCAACGATCAGCTCGGCCAGCACCTGCACGGCCTCCGGTGATCCGTCGCAGTCGACGAGCCTGCACCGCAGCGCCGGCTCCTCGTTGATGGTCGTGCGGCCGAACCCCCACAGCGCCGCCTGCACCGGGTCGACCGGTTCGCCCGAGTCGGTGGCCACTGCCTGCTCGGTGATGATCCACAGGCCCCCAGGCAGTTTCACCTCCTTCTGCTGCACGGTGTGCACGGCGCTGAGCAGGTGGGCGATCTCGTTTTCCACCCGCGCGGCGGCGTCGGCGCTGGACTCGTCGGCTTGTTGGGCGGCGCAACGCCAGACCACGCCGGAGAACGCCTGACCCCGCTCATGCGCCTGGGTCAGCAGCTGCCCCAGCGGTTGCTGATCGGCATCGCGGTCCAACGGAATGGAACCCGAGAGCAGGTCGGCCAGCTCGTCCATGCCGGCGACCAGCCAGCTCCCGTTCACCGTGCCCGCACCGGGTTCGGGCGTCGGCACCTCGTGCCAGCCGAGGGTGTACAGCATCCGGGTGGCATCGCCGCCGAGCCCGCGCAGCAGCACTTCGCGGGGTGCGCGTTTGACCGTGAAGTCGCGGATTCCGCCGAGCCGCCGGCCTTCTCGATCGAAGAAGTCCAGGTCGAAGATCTGGGTCTCGGCGTCGACCGCGCTGGGACGCCACTTCGTGTGGCAGTAGAAGCGGCGAGGCATCTTTTCCTGCACGGCCAGCTGCCCGTAGCGCAGCGGCAGCAGCAGATCGTCGACGCCCTGTTCCATCGCCTGGCGGGTCGGAAACGCCGGGAAGGTGATCCCGGTGCACAGGTCCAACAACACCGGATGCATCGGCTCGGTACCCAGATGTTCGGCCAGTTCTTCGCCGACGAGGATGTCACCGACCGCCTCGGCCTCGCCGACCCACAGCGACTTCAGGGAGCCGGACCAGGTTGGGCCCCAGACCAGTTCGGCGTCGGCGACGAGTTCGAACAGCTCTTGCGGACGTGAGCGGGTGCACCGCTCGATGATCTCGTCGATCGAGTCCTCGTGCGTCGGCTCGTCGGAGACGCCCGCGTCGTCGCGGACGACGGTGCCGTCGGCGTTCAACGACCACTCGGTGCCGCGTTGCCCGTATGGGCGGCTGTGGATCTGGAACCTCCACTCGCCGCCGTCCTCGCCCGCGGTGTCCAGCGGATGCAACGTCAGTTGCACCTCACGGGAACTCTTCTCGGGCAGGATGATCGGCTCGTAGAAGAAGATGTTCTGCACCCGCGCGGGCGGCCCCGCCGCGGCCAGTGCCATCGTCGCATACGTCGCGCCGGGCACGACGACGGTGCCGTAGATGACGTGGTCGGCCAGCCAGGGCAGCGATTTCACCGACAGCCTGCTGGTGTAGACGGTGTCCCCGGAAGCGAGCTCCTTTGCGCTGCCCAGGATTCCCGACACCGGGGCGCCGTCGACGGCGATGCTGGTCGTGTGCGGCCAGAACCGGCGGCGCTGGAACGGATAGGTCGGCAGTTCCAGACGCCGACCTGGCCGCCGATGCAGCGCGGCGAAATCCGGGCGATGCCCGCCGACGTAGGCCGACGCCAACGCGTCGGTGATCTGGCGCCTGTCACCGACACCCTTACGCAACGACGCGATCGCCCTGGGTGCGGGCACGTGCTCCGGCCAGACCTGCACCGCCGCACCGGTCAGCACCGGCTGCGGCCCGATCTCCATCAGGATCGAGCAGCCCAGCGCCGCCACGGTGCGCACGCTTTCGGCGAACTGCACGGGCTGGCGCGAGTGCCGCCGCCAGTAGGACGCGTCGAGCGGGGTCTGCGCCGTCAGCACGGCGCCGGTGCGGTTGCAGACCAGCGGCAGCGTCGGGGCGGCGAACGCGAACTTCCCGGCGTAGGCCTCGAATTCGTCGAGCACCGGATCGAGCAGTTCGGAGTGGAAGGCGTGGCTGGTCTCCAGCCAGGTGCAGCGGACCCCCTCGTCGGCGAACCTCGCGACGATCTGCTCCAGATCTTCGCCAGGACCCGACAGCACGGTGTTGGGTCCGTTGTAGGCGCCCACCGACACCCGGGAGAACTCGGCGGCGACCTTTTCGACATGCTTGGCGTCGGTGAATATCGCCACCATGCGCCCACCTTCGGGCAGGCTGCCGAACATCCGGCCGCGTTCGGCCATCAGCCGCGCGCCGTCCTCGAGGCTGAACACCCCGGCCACGCACGCCGCCGCGTACTGGCCGACGCTGTGCCCCAGCACCACGTCGGGTTCGATGCCCCACGACTGCCACAGCCGGGCCAACCCCATCTCGAGGGCGAACAGCGCCGGCTGCGCGTACGACGTGTGCCGCAACCGCTCACCGGCCTTGCCTCCGGTCTCCCGGTCGGTGGCGAACAGCACCTCGAGCAACGGCAACGGCAGAATATCGGCGACGGCTTCGGCGCATTGCGTCACGGTCTCGGCGAAAACCGGTTCGGCGTCGAACAATTCGCGTGCCATCCCCGGATACTGACTACCTTGTCCGGTGAACAGCCACGCTGTCGTCGGGGGATGGGTGTGCGCACCGCGCACCACCGCGGGGCGGGTGCGGTTCTCGGTGACGTCGGCCAGGCACTGACGCGCCGCATCGACGGAATCGACGACCAGTGCGGCGCGATGCTCGAAGTGCGAACGGCCGGTTCCGGCGGTCAGGCACACGTCGGCGAGGTCGACGTCGGAGTGGGTGCTCAACCAGGCCTCGTAGCGTCGCGCCAGCTCCACCAGCGCTTCCGGTGACCGGGCGGACAGCGGAAGCACGTGCACGGACCTCTCGTCGGAGCCCTCGGGTTCGGCGGCGGGCGCGGATGGCGCCTCCTCGATCAGCACGTGGGCGTTGGTGCCGGTGAACCCGAACGAGCTCACACCGGCGCGCCGCGGCCTGCCGTTGGTCTGCCACGGAACCGACTCGTCCACGACGCGCACCGGCAATGCATCCCAGGGAATGTGCGGTGACGGCTCGTCGAAGTGCAGGCTCGGCGGCAGCAGCTCATGCTGAAGTGACAGCACGACTTTGATCAGACCCGCGGCCCCGGAGGCCGATTCGAGGTGACCGATGTTGGTCTTGACCGATCCCATCAGCAGCGGCCGGTCCGCATCGCGCGACGCGCCGTACGCGGCGGCGGCGGCCTGCACCTCGATCGGATCACCCAGCGGCGTACCGGTGCCGTGCGCCTCGAGGTAGTCGATGTCGCCGCCGGACAGACCGGCCCGGTTCAGCGTCGCCTCGATGAGGCGTTGCTGCGCACCGCCGTTGGGCACCGTCAAACCGCTCGAGGCGCCGTCCTGGTTGACCGAGCTGCCCACGATGACCGCCGAGATCCGGTCGCCGTCGCGAACCGCGTCGCTGAGCCGCTTGAGCACCAGAACCCCGCAGCCTTCGCTGCGCACGTATCCGTCGGCGGACGCATCGAAGGTCTTGCACCGCCCGGCCGGGGAGAGCATCCTGGCCCGTGACGCGGCCACGGTGGTCACCGGGCTCAGCAGCACGTTCACCCCGCCGGCCAGGGCCAGATCGCAATCACCGGACTGCAGCGCCTGACGCGCCTGATGCACGGCCACCAACGCCGAACTGCACGCGGTGTCGACCGCGACCGCCGGCCCCTCGAGACCCAGCGCAAACGCGACCCGGCCGGAGACGGCGTTGAGCGCGTTGCCGGTGATGAAGTGGGGTTCGATCTTGTCGATCGACTCGGTGGACAGCAGATGCGCGTACTCGTTGGCCGCGACGCCGGTGAAAACCCCGGTCCGGCTGCCGCGCAACGTGGCCGGCGCGTACCCCGCTCTTTCCAAGCCCTCCCACACGGTTTCGAGCATCAGCCGCTGCTGCGGCTCGATCCAGACCGCCTCGCGCGGGGAGATGCCGAAGAACTCGGGATCGAACTCGTCGATTCCGTCGAGGAAACCGCCGAAGCGGGTGTAGGTCTTGCCGCGGGCTTCGGGGTCCGCGTCGTAGAACTCGTCGATGTCGAATCGATCCTCGGGAACCTCCCGGATCGCGTCGACCCCCCCGGAAAGCAGCTCCCAGAACGCTTCTGGATCGGAGGCGCCGGGAAAACGGCACGATACCGCGATGATCGCGATCGGCTCGTCGGTACGCGTCGGCTCCACCGATGCGGATCGCGGCTCGATCGCGACGGGCGCCTGCTCGGCCAGGTCGAGCACCTCGCCGAGCAGATAGTCGGCCGCATCGGACAGCCGGGGATGATCCATCACCAGCGTGACGGGTATCTCCTTGCCCGTGGCTGTTTTGAGGCGGCGGCGAAGCTCGACGGCCATCAGCGAATCCATCCCGAGGTCGAAGAACCCGGTGTCCTCGCGGATCTCGGCGGCGTCCACCCGAGTCACCTCCGCGACCGCGTCGCGTAGGTAGCCGGTGACCAGCCTCTTGCGCTGCTGTACCGGAGCGTTGGTGAGCCGCTCGACCAGCGGCGTCTTGCCGGACGATGTCACGGCTGCCGGCTGGCTGGGCACCTCGCGCTCCAACTCGGCGAGGAACGCGCGCCGGCCCGCCTGCTGGTACAGCGGAAGGAAACGGGCCCAGTCGATCCGGGCCACCACCGCTTGGGTGGGGCCGGACGCGATGACATCGGCCAGACCGGCCAACGCGTCGGCCGGTGACAGCGTCTTGACCCCACGCTCGTCGAGGCGGGCACGGGACTCCGCGTCGGCCATACCGGCCGACCACGGGCCGAAGTTGACCGCCACTCCTGCGATGCCGTGCTCGCGCAGACGCCACGCCAGCCCGTCGAGAAATGCGTTGGCCGCACCGTAGGCGGTCTGGCCGAAGCTTCCCCACACCGAGGCGATCGAGGAGGTGCTGACGAAGAAATCCAGCTGCAGGTCCAGCGCGGCTTCGCTCAAATACCATGCGCCCCAGACTTTTCCGGCGAACACGCGATCGATCTCAGCGTCGTCCAGTTCGCTCAGCCGGGTCGTGCTGACCTCCCCCGCGGCATGGACGATTCCGGCCAACGGCGGTAGCTCGGCAGCCACGCGATCCAACAGCCGCGCGACGTCGTGGGCGTCGGCGACGTCGGCGGCGATGACACGGAAGTCACAGCCGTGCTGCTCGGTCAGCGCGTCGATGCGCCGTTGGGCGGCCTCGCTGGGCGCCCTGCGCCCGGTCAGCACCAGTTGCTTGGCGCCGTGCGCGGCCAGGTAGCCCGCGATCTCCAAGCCCAACGACCCGAGCCCACCGGTCACCAGATACGTTGCGTCAGCGCGTAGTTGCAAGGGCGCCGCGGTTGGCGGCGAAGTGCGCCGCACCAGGCGCGGGACGAACGCGGACCGGTCCCGAAGCGCAACCTGGTCTTCGATGACGCCGGAGTCGCGCGGGGTGGCGATCCGGTCGATGAGCTGTGACCATTCCGCGGTGCTCGCTTCGGACAAGTCGGCGAGCCCGCCCCACACCTGCGGAAGCTCCAACGATGCGGCACGGCCAAAGCCCCACAGGCAACTCTGATCCGGTGCGACGGTGTCGGCGTCGATTACCCGTTGTGCGCCACGGGTCACCAGCCAGACCGGGACCCGAAGTTCGGCCGCGCTTGCGGCGCGGAACAGCCGCCGTGTGCCACCGAGGATCCGGTGCTGGATCCGCAGCAGTGAGCGCATCGAGGCAGCGGGCCGGCGCACCGGATCCGCGTCCAGAGCCGCGATGTGCACGATCCGCAGCTCGCCCGGTGCCGATGCGCGCAGCGTCTCGGTGAGCCGTGCCTCGTCGGCGTCGCAGGTCGGCAGGCCGACCATCTCATACCGGTGGCCTCGCGCGTTGAGCTCGTCGACCAGGGGTGTGACGGCGGGCGTCGGATCACCGACGAGTATCCAGGTCTGCTCACCGGCATCGGCCGGCGAAGATCCAGCAGGTACGGAATTGGCTTCCGCCCAGCGGATTTCATAGCGGCTGTCTGCGATGGTCTGCGTCGAAAGTTGTCGGTTGTGCTGCGCCGCGAACCTGGTGAGCACGTCGCGCGTCTGCGGATCTGCGCTGGACCCGTCGAGCAGGGCCGCGAGTTCCTCGATGCGGCCGTCCTCGAGCAGCCGCATAGCCTCGGTGCGCGCGGCGAATTGCGCTGGTGTGTCGCCCGTTTCGGGGTTTTCGGGCCGGTTGTCTGAGAACCAGTACTGCCGGTGCTCGAACTGGTAGGTTGGCAGGTCGACCTTGCGCGGGCGTCCGTGACCGAGAGCGTTGAACTTCGGCTGGTGGCCGAGGACATAGGCGTCGGCGAGGGCTTCGGTGATCTGCCGGTGGTCGGCGGTGTCTTTACGTAGCGAGGCGATCGCGCGGGGCGCGGTCGCGCGGTCGGGCCATGCGCCGATGGCCGCGGCGGTCAGCACCGGCCGCGGGCCGATCTCGAGCAGCAGCTTGCAGTTCATCTCCGCGAGGGTGCGCACGCTCTTGGCGAACTCCACCGGCTGCCGCGCGTGCCTGCGCCAGTAGCCGCCGTCGAGCCGCACGCTCTGGCCGAGCGCGGCTCCGGTGCGGTTGTCGATCAGAATGCGTTGCGGGGCACCGAAGTCGAACCGGTTCGCCACCGCCTCGAACTCGTCGAGGATCGGGTCGAGCAGCGCCGAGTGAAACGCGTGGCTGGTTTCCAGCCAGTCACATCGGATCCCGTCCGACTCCAGCGCGGCGACAGCTTTCTCCAGATCCGCGCCGGGCCCGGATAAAACGGTGTTGGTGCCGTTGTACGCGGCGACCGACAGCGTCGGGAACTCGTCGGCCAGGTTTTCGACCCGCTGCGCCGCGGTGAAGACCGCCACCATTCGCCCGCCCGCGGGCAAGCCGGCGAACAGCCGTCCCCGCTCGGCCATCAGCAGCGCGCCGTCCTCGAGGCTGAGGATCTCCGCGACGCAGGCCGCCGCGTACTGGCCGACGCTGTGGCCGAGCACCACGTCGGGTTCGAAACCCCACGACTGCCAGAGCCGGGCCAGACCCATCTCCACCGCGAACAGCGCCGGTTGCGCATAGCTGGTCTGCCGAAGCGTCTCTTCACACTCGGGGCTGTCGACGTCGAAGATCACGTCGAGCAAGGGCTTTTCGAGCACGTCGGCGACCGCGGCCGCGCACCGCCTCATCGTGTCGGCGAACACCGGCTCGGTGTCGAACAATTCCCGCGCCATGCCGGGGTACTGGCTGCCCTGTCCGGTGAACAGCCACGCCGTCTTCGGTGTGGCGTGCGTATCGCCGCGCACCAGGCCCGGCGCCGGGCGGTCGTCCGCGAGAGCGCCGAGCAGTTCGACGGCCGACTCCCGCGTGTTGACGACCAGCGCGGCCCGGTGCTCCAGGTGCGCCCGCGCCACACCGGCGGTGAAGCACACGTCGGCCAGGGTGGCGTCGGTGTTCTTCGCCAACCAGCCGCGGTACTGATCGGCCAGCTGCACCAGTGCGCCGGGTGTGCGCGCCGACAGCGGCAGGATGCCGAACCGTGCGGGATCGTCGGGAGACCCGGGCGCCTCAGTGGCCTCGGCAGCCGCCAATATCGGGGCCTCTTCGAGGATCACGTGCGCGTTGGTGCCTGCGAACCCGAACGAGCTGACCCCCGCGATGCGCGGCCGGCCGTTGCTTTCCCACGGGGCGGTCTCCCTGACCACCTCGATGGGCAGCCGATCCCACGGGATGTGGGGTGACGGGTTCTCGAAGTTCAGATGTTTGGGCAGCGTCTTGTGTTCGAGCGCCAGGATCACCTTGATGACGCCGGCAATGCCCGCGGCCGCTTCCAGATGCCCGATGTTCGTCTTCGCCGACCCGATCAACAGCGGATGGTCGGCGTTGCGTCCGACGCCGAGCACCTCGCCTGCGGCCTGGGCCTCGATCGGGTCGCCCAGCGACGTTCCGGTGCCGTGCGCCTCGAGGTATCCGACGGCGGCGGGGTCGAGGCCGGCGCGCTCGAGCGCGTCGGCGATAACCCGTTTCTGGGCAACGCCGTTCGGCACGGTCAAGCCGCCAGAAGCGCCGTCCTGGTTGATCGCGCTGCCGCGGATCACGGCGCGGATCGGGTCACCGTCGCGGATCGCGTCCTCGAGGCGTTTGAGGACGACGACGCCGCACCCCTCGCCCCGGACGTAGCCGTCGGCGGCCGCGTCGAAGGTCTTGCAGCGGCCGTCGGGTGCGAGCATGCGGGCCTGCGAGAAGGTGACCATGGTGGCCGGTGAGAGCACCACGTTGGCACCGCCGGCCAGCGCGACCTCGCATTCGTTCAAGCGCAGCGCTTGACAGGCCTGATGGATCGCCACCAGCGACGAGCTGCAGGCGGTGTCGACGGCGACCGAAGGGCCTTGCAGCCCCATCCGGTAGCTGATCCGGCCCGCCGCCGCGGCGTTCGAGGTGCCGATGGCCATGTAGGCCTCGATCTCGGGATAGTTCAGCTCGTCGGAGACCATGCCCAGGTAGTCGTGGGTGGACAGACCGACGAACACCCCGGTGGTGGTTTCGGCCAAGGCGCTGGGTGCGATCGCCGCATGCTCCACCGCACGCCATGCCGTTTCCAGCAGGAGCCGGTGCTGGGGGTCCACCAGCCGGGCCTCACGGGTCGATATTCCGAAGAACGGCGCGTCGAACCCGGTGGCGTCGTCGAGAAAACCGGCCCGACGGGTCACGACCTTGCCGGGCGCTCCCGGTTCCGGATCGAAGAAATCGTCGACGTTCCAACGATCCGCGGGCACCTCCGATATCGCATCGCGGCCCTCGCGCAGCAGATTCCAGAACGCGTCGATGTCCTCGGCGCCGGGAAACCGTGCTGCGTAACCGACGATTGCGATACGAGCAGCAGGCTCGTTGAGATGTCCCGCGGATACCATGCCGTTGTTGTCCTCCCTTGACGTCGGCGGCCAGAACACGCCCCCCTGGCAAAGTGTCGCGCCCGTCAATTGAGCGTGGCCCCCCGCAGACTATGGCATGTCGGGGCGCGCCATGGTTGGATCCGCTAACGACTGGGTTTCGGTCGGTTCCGGGCGCCTGCGGACGTATGTTGGTGCGGCAACGACCCGATGCCGGATCGGCAATCGGCAGAAGCAGTATGGATTGGGGGCCGGGTTGCAAATCGGCAAAATCACGATCGGCGCGCTCGACGATTGGACGCTGAAGCCGGGGCAGCTGACCTCGTGGCATCCCACCCCCGCAGCCGTCGAAAAGGCCCGCCGTGCACCGGCCAGTTCGGTGCCGGTCAGCTACATGCAGAGCCAGCATCTGCGCAACTACTACGAGCGCACCGCCGCGGGCCTGTCCTTCTCGCGTCAGATGATCACCAGCTGTGAGGTAAATGGCCAATGTGACATTTCGGCGATGGATCAGGCGGTCAATGCATATCTGCGTCGACACGACACCTTCCGCAGTTGGTTCGAACCCGCCGGTGATGGTCAGTTCATCCGGCACGCCATCGAAGACCCGACCGATATCGAATTCGTGCCAATCGCCCACGGCGCGATGACCGTTGACGAGATCCGCGCGCATGTGGTCGATATCCCGAGCCCATTGGAGTGGGGCTGCTTCACATTCGGAATCATCCAGAACGAAGACCACTTCACCTTTTTCGCTGCCATGGATCACGTCCACGGGGACGCGACTCTGATCGGCACCACAATGCTGGAAGCCAACGGAATGTATTCGGCGTTCAGTGGCGGTGGTCAGGCTCTCGTCCTGCCCGAAGCGGGTAGCTATGCCGAATTCTGTATCCGCGAACGCGAGCGCACTTCACCGTTGACCGTGGATTCGCCTGAGGTACAGGCGTGGATTGATTTCGCGGACAGCAACGGCGGTGGTTTTCCCGAATTCCCGTTGCCGCTTGGGAATCCGCTGGAAGCCACCAGCAGCGACATCACCACTGAGGTCCTGATGAGCCCCGCCCAGACCGAACGCTTCGAATCGGCCTGCTCGACGGCCGGTGCACGCTTCGTCGGCGGCTTGTTCGCCTGCCTGGCCCAGGTCGAGCACGAGCTGACCGGTGCGCTGACGTATTACGGGCTCACCCCCCGCGATTCCCGCACCGCTTCGGACAACTTTATGACCCAAGGCTGGTTCACCGGCTTGATTCCGATCACCGTGCCGATAGGTGCGGCCTCATTCGGTGATGCCGCCTGGGTCGCACAGGATTCTTTCGACTCGAATCTGAATATGGCCAAGGTGCCGTACTACCGCGTTCTGGAGTTGGCGCCGTGGCTGAGTTGGCCGCGCCCGAATTTCCCCGTGTCGAATTTCTTTCATGCCGGCGCGGCGCCGCTCAACGCGGTGCTGGCCGCCGCCGACATGGGCGTCGCGGACAATATCGGCGTCTATTCGGATGACCGGTACTCCTATCAGCTGACCATTTACCTATTCCGGTACGGCGAGGGCACGGTGATGGCGATCATGCATCCCGCTAATCCGGTGGCCGAAAAGTCCGTTGCCCGTTATATGGCGACAATGAGGTCGGTATGCGGACAGGTCGCCGACCGCGGGAACTGGGGGCGTGTCGCATAGCGTGGATCGACTTATCTGCCGTGCGGTGATGAGGATGTCATGCGGCGGCTAGCGGACGTGGTGGTGCGGTGGCCCTGGGCGGTGATCGGGGTCTGGGTCGCGATGGCGATCGCGCTGCCGCTGACGTTCCCGTCGCTCGGTGAGATGGCGCAGAAGCATCCGCTCAGCATCTTGCCCAGCGACGCACCGTCGAGCGTCACCGCCGCGAAAATGGCCGAGGCCTTTCCGGAGCCCGGCTCAGACAACCTTCTCGTCGTCGCGTTCATCAACGAAACCGGGCTGACTCCCGCCGACGAAGCCACCTACCGCAACGTGGTGGACGCGATCCGCGACGACACCTCCGATGTGGTGTCGGTGCAGGATTTCGTCAGCACACCACAACTACGGCCGTTTCTGACCAGCGAGGACAAAACGACCTGGGTACTGCCGGTCGGCCTGGCGGGCGAGCTGGGCACCCCGCGGGCGTTCGACGCGTTCAACCGGGTCGCCGACGTGATCCGGCATCAGATCCCCGACGGCCCGCTGGCTGTGCACCTCACCGGGCCCGCCGCCACCGTCGCCGACCTCACCGTCGCCGGTGAACGAGACCGCCTGCCGATCGAGATCGCGATCGCCGTGCTGGTGCTCGGCGTGCTGCTGCTGGTGTACCGCAACGTGGTCACGATGCTGCTGCCGCTGGTGACGATCGGATCGTCGCTCCTGATCGCGCAGTCCGTGGTGGCCGGGCTGTCGGCGCTGACCGGCGCGGGCGTCTCCAACCAGTCCATCGTGTTCCTCAGCGCGATCATGGCCGGAGCCGGAACCGATTACGCGGTGTTTCTGATCAGCCGCTACCACGACTATCTGCGCTCCGGCGACGACTACGACCACGCGGTCAAGGCGGCGATGATCTCGATCGGCAAGGTGATCGCCGCGTCGGCGGCCACGGTCGGGTTCACCTTCCTGCTGCTGAACTTCGCGCAGATGGGCGTGTTCAAAACGGTCGGGGCCTCGGCGTCGATCGGGATCGGCATCGCATTCCTGGCCGCGGTGACCCTGCTGCCGGCGATTCTGGTGCTCGCCGGACCGCGCGGCTGGATTCAGCCGCGACGCGAGCTGACCGCGCGGTTCTGGAGGCGGTCGGGTATCCGGATCGTGCGCAGGCCGGTGACGCATCTGGTCACCAGCCTGCTGGTGCTGGCCCTGCTGGGTGGGATCGCGGTGATTGCCCGGTACAACTATGACGACCGCAAGGTCGTCCCGGCGTCGGCGCCGAGCTCGGTCGGCTACGCCGCGCTGGAACGCCACTTCCCGGTCAGCCAGTCCGTTCCCGAGTACGTTCTGATCCAGTCGCCGCACGATCTGCGCAACCCGCGCGCGCTGGCCGATCTGGAACAGCTGGCGTCGCGCATCGCCCAACTACCGGGCGTCGGGCTGGTCAGCGGCATCACCCGGCCCCTCGGCGAAGTGCCCGCCGAGTTCCGCGCCACCTACCAGGCGGGCCTGGTCGGTGACCGGTTGGCCGACGGCTCCGACCGGATCACCGAACACTCCGGGGATTTCACCCGGCTGACCGACGGCGCGAACACGCTGGCCGACAGCCTCGCCGACGTACGCGGCCAGATCAACGCGATCGCGCCCAGCATCCGGGAGCTGGTGACGACGTTCTCCGCGGTGCGCACCGAGTACGGCGGAGATCGGCTGGTGCGCGACGTCGAGATCGCGGCCAAGCTCGTCGCCAGCGTCAACGCACTCGGCAACTCCATGGGTTTCAACTTCACCGCGGTCAGGGACATGTTCGCATGGATCGGTCCGGTGCTGGCCGCGCTGCAGGGCAACGCGGTCTGCGACGCCAACCCGTCGTGCCGAGACACCCGCATGCAGTTCCAGCGGCTCGTCGCCGCTCGGGAAGACGGAAGCCTCGACGAGATCAACCATCTCGCGCACCAACTGCAGGACGTCGACGACCGGAAGACCCTCAACGAGGCGGTGGCCAAGCTCAACGCGGCGATGGCCAACGTGGCCAAGGCGGTCAACGCGATGGGGCTGGACCAGCCCGGCGGCGCCGACGCCGGCCTGACCGAACTGCAGCAGGGCGCGAACCGGCTCGCCGAGGGCAGCCGCGACGTGGCCGGCGGCGTCGACCAGCTCGTCGAACAGGTCAAGGTGATCGCCGCCGGGCTCAACGAGGCTTCGACGTTTCTGCTGACGATGCGAACCAACGCCGCCGACCCGGCACAGGCCGGGTTCAACATCCCGGCCGAGGTGCTGAACCTGCCGAACTTCCAGGACGCCGCGAAGGCCTACATCTCACCAGATGGCCGCTCGGTGCAGTACCTGATCCAAACCGAGCTCAACCCGTACAGCCCCGAGGCGATGGATCAGGTCGATCAGATCCATGACGTCGCGCGGGGCGCCCAGCCCAACACCATGCTGGCCGACGCCACGATATCGATGGGCGGGTTTCCCGTCGCGCTGCGCGACACCCGCGACTACTACCAGCAGGACATCCGGTTCATCATCGCCGCGACCATCATCGTCGTGCTGTTGACGTTGATGGTGCTGCTGCGCGCGATCATCGCGCCGCTGTACCTCGTGGGCTCCGTGGTGCTGTCCTACTTCGCGGCGGTCGGCATCGGCGTGCTGGCGTTTCAGGTGGTCCTCGGCCAGGAACTGCATTGGAGCGTGCCGCCGTTGGCGTTCGTGGTGCTGGTGGCCGTCGGCGCGGACTACAACATGCTTTTCGTGTCACGGCTGCGCGACGAATCACCGCACAGCGTGCGCTACGGCGTCATTCGGACGCTGGGTTCGACCGGTGGGGTCATCACCGCGGCGGGTCTGATCTTCGCCGCCTCGATGGCCGGTCTGCTGTTCTCGAGCATCGGCATCGTGGTGCAAGGCGGGTTCGTGATCGGGGTGGGAATCCTGTTGGATACCTTCGTGGTACGCACCATCACGGTTCCAGCCATCGCCGCGCTCGTCGGGCGCGCGAACTGGTGGCCGTCGCGGATCGAGCCGCGCCGGGCCGAGCGTCTGCAATCGAGCGCGACGAGCTGATACGGAAAAGATCGTGACAACAACAACGTCTGAGTCGTCGATCCTGTCGATGCTGCACGGGCGTGCCAGCCTGCGCCCCGACGACATCGCGTACACGTTCGCCGATTACAGCGATGACCCCGCGGGCCGCGCCGAGAGCCTGACGTGGTCGCAGTTGGCCCGTCGAACCATGAACCTGGCCCGCGAGCTCACCCGGCACGGGTCCGTCGGCGACCGCGCGGTGATCCTCGCCCCGCAGAGCCTGGAGTACGTGCTGGCCTTTTTGGGTGCCATGCAGGCCGGGCTCGTGGCGGTGCCGCTGCCGTTGCCGCATCCCGGGGCGGGCCACGAGCGGGTGAGCGCGGTCCTCGCCGACACCGAGCCCGCGGTCGTCCTGACGACGTCGGCGGCCGCCGCCGGCGTCGGTGATCTCGTCGCCGCGGCGGGCCCGGGCGCGACGGCGACGGTCGTCGAGGTCGACGCGCTGGACCTGGACACCTCCGACGGCGGCGCTGAACCGGGCTTCGCGCCTGCGGAGTGGCCGAGCATCGCCTACCTGCAGTACAGCTCGGGGTCGACCAGGGCGCCGGCGGGCGTGATGCTGTCGCACCGCAACCTCACGGTGAACTTCGAGCAGCTGATGCGGAGCTTTTTCGCCGAATCCCCACTGCCGCCGGACGCCACGCTGGTGTCGTGGCTGCCCTTCTACCACGACATGGGCTTGGTGCTCGGTGTCTGCGCACCGATCCTGTGCGGCCGTCGCGCCCATTTGATGAGCCCGGTGGCGTTCCTGGAGCGGCCGGCCCGGTGGGTGCGCGCGCTGGCCGAGAACAGCCCGGCGTTTTCGTCGGCGCCGAACTTCGCGTTCGACCTGGCCGCCCGCAAAACCACCGACGACGATCTGGACGGGCTCGATCTCGGCGGGGTGGTGGGCATCGCCAGCGGTGCCGAACGGGTCGAACCGGCCACCTTGCATCGCTTCGTCGATCGGTTCGCGCACTTCAACTTTCGGGACCACATGATGCGTCCCGCATACGGTTTGGCCGAGGCGACGGTTTTCGTGACGTCGGGCACCTGGAGCGAAACCTCGCCCGCGGTGTACTTCGACACCGCAGAACTGGGCGCCGGCCGGGTTCGCCCGTGCGGCGACGGAAAAGGTACGGCGCTGGTGCAGTACCGGGTGCCGCAGGGCCCCACGGTACGGATCGTCGACACCGAGACGCACCGCGAATGCGTTCCCGGGCTGGTCGGCGAGATATGGTTGCACGGCGAGAACGTTTCGGAGGGGTACTGGGGTAAGCCGGTCGAGGAGCAAAGTTGCTTCGGCGCAACGCTTCTCGATCCGTCGCCAGGAACACCGGACGGGCCGTGGTTGCGCACCGGCGACCTCGGGTTCATCCACGACGGCGAGCTCTTCATCGTCGGACGCATCAAAGACCTGCTGATCGTGCGGGGCCGCAACCACTATCCCGAGGACATCGAGGCGACGGTGCAACAACTCACCGGCGGCCGGGTCGCGGCGATCGCGGTGCCGGAGAACGGAACCGAAACGCTGGTCACCGTGATCGAGCTCAAGAAACCGGCGGGTTCGTACAGCGCGGTCAAAAGCGATGTCACCTCCGCGATCTCCAACGTGCACGGCCTGAGCGTCGAGGATCTCGTGCTGGTGGCGCCCGGCTCGATCCCGACGACGACGAGCGGCAAGATCCGGCGCGCTGCATGCGTCGAGCAGTATCGGCAGGGCGGGTTTGTCCGGCTCGATGCCGCAAACGGGTCCGGTGCGGGCGGGGCGGAGTAGGGTCAGGTGGGGTTGCACCCGAGTGGCGCGGGGAGGGCTGCGAAAGGCATGAGGCGACGTCTCGCATTTGGTACTGCGCTGGTAACCCTCGGCGCCACAGGCTGTTTCGGGCTCGGGATCGCGTCCGCCGATGAACCGCCGGACCCGGCGCCGTCGGATGGCCAGCCGGTGCTGGGCACCCCGGGCCGCGGCTACGCGCTGGGCGGTGCGCACGTCTCGGGCATCCCGTATGACGAATACATCATGCGCACCGGCGCCGACTGGTTCCCGGGACTGGACCGGCAGATCGTCGACTACCCCGCCGGGCAGGTGCAGGGCCACACCCTGGAACGCTTCTTTCCCGGCATCGGCGCCTGGGGCGAACGCATGATGCCGGGCCTCGGCCTCGACGGCCCGAGCGTCGGTGAGTCCGTCGACGTCGGCACCCCCAACGTGATCAACGCGGTCCGCGACGGCGGCCAAGGCACGGTGATCGGGCTGTCCGAGGGCGCGATGGTGCTCAACGACGTCCAGGCGAAGCTGGCCTACGACCCGGCCGCACCGCCGCCGGATCAGCTGAGCTTCGCGATGTACGGCGACCCGGTGGCCCGCCACGCGTTCGGAGAGAGCTTTTTGACCCAGATGTTTCCGGTGGGCAGCGTCGTGCCGTCGCTCGACTACCGCGTTCCGCCGCCGGTGGAAAGCCAGTACGACACCTATCAGTTCGTCTCGGCCTACGACAGCATCGCCGACTGGCCGGACCGGCCCGACAACTGGATCTCGGTCGCCAACGCGATCGTCGGTCTCGCGACCGGACACACCGCGGTCGCGTTCACCGACCCGACCATGGTGCCGCCGCAGAACATCCGGACCACCGTCAACTCCAGGGGCGCGAAGACCACGACCTTCCTGATCCCCGAGGAGCACCTTCCGCTGGTGATGCCGTTCAAATACCTCGGGGTGCCGCAGGAGACGCTGATCAAGCTCGACGCGGTGCTGAAGCCCTACGTCGACGCCGGCTACAGCCGGCACGACAATCCGTTGACCGCGCCGATCACCGTCGACCCGGTCAACGGCTACGACCCCGCCGAGATCACCGCACCGGCCACCCAGGCGGCGTTCGGCGGCGCAGCGGATCCGCTGTCACAGTTGCTGTCCGGGCTGCAGTACGTGCTGAACAACCAGCCCCAGCCCGGCTCATAGACCGGCCCAGCCCACCCCGACCAGCACGCCCCCGACCACGGCCACTAGCAGCGCCACCCCGCGACGGCCCTGCGCCCGCAGCCAGTCGTACAGCGCCGCCAGCGCCGCGCGGGTGCGCTCCGGAGCCACCAGGTAGCACAGCAGCGGAATCTCCACGAGCGCGAACGCGACCAGGTTGAACAACAACAACGCGCCCAACTGCCCCGTGGTCGGCGCGCCGGAGGCGGCGATCAGCGCCAGCGCCGCCAGGTAGTCGACGGACGGCAGCGCGATGCCCAGGCCCGCGACCCCGGCCGTCCAGAGCGAACGGCCGTCGAGCAGGCGCCGGCCGCGGCTCACCACTGTGGCGAGCACCCGGCCGGCCAAACCCATCGGCCGGTCGGGGTCACGCTTACCGCCGAACACGCCGGTGGCCACCAGCGCGGCGTAGGCCAGCAGCACCGCACCGACCGCGATCTGCACCCGCGGCAGGGTGAAGTGCGTGGACCCCAGCGCGGGCCGCAACAGAAACAGCACGACCACGCCCACCGTCAGGCCCATCACGTAACCGCCGGTGAGGAAAGAGGCCAGTTGCAGCAGCGGCCGCGGCCGGTTGAGCATCAGCACCGTCATGCCGATCCGGAACGGCTCGAGGCTGACGGCAATGGCCATCGCCAGGAGCGGTATCCACATGACTAGCGTCAGGCTACCTCTAGGGTGACCGCCCGGGCGTGGCCTGTCCACGGGCCACATGTGAAGATGGTCAAAGTATGAGCGCAACCAACTTGAACCCCACCTCGCTGCGCGAAGCGTTCGGGCACTTTCCGTCCGGGGTCATCGCGATCGCCGCCGAGGTCGACGGCACCCGGGTCGGCCTCGCGGCGAGCACGTTCGTCCCGGTCTCGCTGGAGCCGCCGCTGGTGTCGTTCTGCGTGCAGAACACCTCGGAGACGTGGCCCAAGCTCAAAGACCTGCCAGCCCTTGGTATCAGCGTGCTCGGCGAGGCTCATGACGAGGCGGCGCGCACGCTGGCGGCCAAGACCGGGGACCGCTTCGCCGGACTGCGGACGGTGTCGCGGGAGTCAGGCGCGTTGTTCATCGACGGGACCGCTGTCTGGTTGGAGAGCTCGATCGAGCAGCTGGTGCCCGCAGGCGATCACACGATCGTGATTCTGCGGGTCAGCGACATCATCGTGCGCGCTGACGTGGCACCGATCGTGTTTCACCGCAGCACGTTTCGTCGGCTCGGCGACAGCTGATCAAGGTCGTGCGCTGAGCTCCTCGCGGTAGAACTGGATACGCTGCTCGATCTCCTCGGCGTCGGCGATGCGGTCCTGCTTGCGGGCCAGTGCGGCCCGGTGACTCAGTTCGCGGATGGCCGTGCGGATTTCGGTGATGCTTCGGCGCTCTTTTAAGGGCATAGCGCTGCCTTTCGTCGTTGATTGGCCGCTGTGCCTCGAGGCTACCCCCGCGCGCGATTAACTCAAGGCCTTCGCTAGCAGGGTGTGCCGAGGACAGCGGCGGCGACAACGTCTTCGTGCGCGGTGGTCGTGCCCCAGGCGGTGCCCAGCGCCCACACCCTTTTCATCCATAGATGAAGGTCGTGTTCCCAGGAGTAGCCGATCGCGCCATGGCATTGCAGTGCGGTTCGCGCCGCCAACTCGGCTGCGCGCTGCGCATAGAGCTTGGCGAAGCTGACCGCGAGTTCCGGGTTCGACGCGCCGGTGGCCAGAACCCAGGCAGCGCGATAGACGACCGGGCGCGCGTGTTCGAGGCTCACCAATGCGGTGGCGAGGAGATGTTTGACCGCCTGCTGCGAACCCACGGGGACCTCGAATTGGGTTCGCATCTTCACGTATTCGGTGGACATCGTGACCATGCGATCCGCCAGGCCGAGAAGTTGCGCGGCAGCGGCCAACGTCGCCCGGCGTTGGGCAAGCACGGCGTCGGCGCCGGGCAGCGTCCGCGCCCGCGCCGGGGTGACGGCCGCGGAGGGAACCGACCGGTCGACCGATGACGGCCATCGGTCGATGTCGAGGTCGGCACGCGCGGCCAACCCGAGTCCATCGTCGTCGGGGTAGATCAGCAGGTCTGCTCCGGTGACCCAACGCACCCGTCGGGCGCCCGGTTCCTGGACGGCCACCACGACGTCGCCCGCGATGGCGGCGTGGGCCTCCGCGGTACCCGCGGCGGCCAGTGCGGGGACCGCGGCCGCGATGTGTTCGCCAAGTGGGCCCGGTACGGCGAACCTTCCGCACTCCTCTACCAGGCAGACGAGGTCGATCTCCGAGCCCCCGAGCCCGCCGGTGTCGGCGGGCGCGAGTAGTCCGAGCAGTCCGACCGCCCCGAGTTGCTTCCACAGACGCGGGACCGCGCCGGGGGAGTCGCGCCAGGCATTGCGGACCACCGCGGGCGGGCAGGTCTCGACCAGAACATCGCGTAGGTTCTCGCGGAGCGCGAGCTGTTCGGAGGTGAACCCGAAGTACATGGCTATCGCCTCGGCAGTCCCAGGAGCCGCTCGGCGATGATGTTTCGCTGCAGCTGGTTGGTACCCGCGTAAATCGGGCCGGACAACGCGAACTCGAAGCCGTCCATCCAATCGTCGTCGAGGTCGGCGTCGTCGCCCTGCAGCATCAGTGCCGCCTCGTGAAGTTGGACGTCCAACTCCGACCAGAACACCTTGCTCAGACTGGCTTCGGCTCCCAGCGGCGCGCCGTCGAGCAACCTGGTGACGGTCCAGTCGGTGGCCAGTTTGTAGGCTTGCGCGCCCATCCAGGCGTCCGCGACCCGGCTTCGGTATCGGGCGTCTGCGCGGACCGATTCCGGCGCTTCCCGGAACTGCTCGATCAACCGCTCGGCGGTCGCCAGGAACCGGCCCGGGCTGCGAAGCGAGAGACTGCGCTCCGATCCCGTCGTGGCCATCGCGACCTTCCACCCGTTGCCGACTCCGCCCAGCACATCGGCATCGGCGACAAAGGCGCCGTCGAAGAAGACGTCGGCGAACCCGGGTTGGCCGTCGAACTTGGCGACCGGTTGCACGGCCACTCCGGGCTGGTCGAGGTCCACGAGGAAGTAGGTGAGGCCACGATGACGTCCGGCTGTCGGGTCGGTGCGAAAAATCCCGAACATGTGAGTGCTGAAGGCCGCTCGCGTGGTCCAGCATTTCTGACCGAAAAGCCGCCAGCCGCCGGCGGCTTCGTCGCGTACGGCATGTGAACGCAGCGACGCGAGGTCACTGCCCGCCTCCGGCTCCGACCAGCCCTGACACCACAGGTCCTCGACGGAGGCCATGCGCCGGAGGAACCGGTCCCGTTGATCGTCGGTACCGAACTCCAGCAGCGACGGTCCCAGCAGGAAGATCCCGTTCTGCGCGACGCGTTGTGGCAGTCCTGCCCGGTAGAACTCTTCCTCGAAGATCAGCCAGTGCCACAGGTCGAGGTCACGGCCGCCGTAACGTTGCGGCCAGGTCACCACCGCTAAGCCGGCGTCGAAGAGTCGCCTCTCCCAAGCCAAATGGATGGCCAAGTGGTCCGGCGAGTCGCCCGGTGGCATGGGTAACGGAGGCTTGTTCTCGGCAAGCCACTGTCGGATTTCTGCGCGGAAAGCCTGATGGGCCTCCACTGGCCTCAGATCCATTCAACTCCCTATGTATCCAGGATGCGGAGAATACCAGGTTGTGCCGGCGCGGGGTGTCAATCGGCGAGTGGGCCTTCGTGCGCCCGGCCCGCGGCCAGTGTCTGTCATCGCTCAGCCTGTGGTGTCACAAAGTTCATATCTGCCGCTGCGACCGGTAAACAGTTGTGGGTCAACGTTTCATGCCGCAGGCCGGACGGCGTCGAGGTGTCTGCGTGGGATCTCGGGAGGCGATTGAGATGTAAGCGGCGGACAGGCGTGTCGCCCCGCCTTGCGATGGTCGCCTGAGTGGGTCGACTCCGCGCTGCGTTGACTTTCCGTCCTCTCGCGGTATAGGTTAGCGGTGAATCCGGGATACAAAGAAATGGCCGCTATCGCTTTGGCAGGAGGCATGTATGGCCGAGGATTTCACCCCTCAGCTTCTGATCGACGGACGCCTGGTGGCCGCGCGCTCGGGTAAGACTTTTCCGAACATCGACCCGTACTTCGAGACCGAGATCGGTCAGACCCCGGATGCCGGAGTCGAGGATGTGGACGCGGCGGCATCCGCGGCTCACCATGCTTTCCAGCACACGTCGTGGTCCAAGGACCACGCATTCCGGGCGCGGTGCCTGGGCCAGCTTCGCGAGGCGATGCAACGCCACCTCGAGGAGCTGCGCGAGATTCTCGTCGCAGAGGTCGGCTGCCCGATCTTCATGACCAAGCAATTCCAGCTCGACGATCCGATCGATGAACTCACGGACTGGATGGAGTTCGCCGAAACCTATCCGTTCGAGCGCAACCTGGCGCCGCATCCGGCGATGGTTTCGCCGAACGAGCGGCTGCTGATCAAGGAGCCGTGGGGCGTCACCGCCCTGATCACGCCGTACAACTATCCGATCCAGCAGCTGTGCTACAAAGTCGGTCCGGCCCTCGCGGCGGGTAATACCGTGGTGATCAAGCCGTCGCCGCTGACCCCGTGGACCGCCAACTTCGTCGGCAAGTTGGTGGTCGAGGAGACAGACATTCCGCCCGGGGTGGTCAATGTCATCACGAGTTCGGAAGCAGACGTCAGTGAGGCGCTGGTGGCGCATCCGTACGTCGAGATGATCAGCTTCACGGGTTCCACCGCCGTCGGCAAGAGGATCATGGCCACCGCGGCGGAGCGGGTGAAAAAGGTCGCCCTGGAGCTCGGCGGGAAGTCGGCCACCATCGCGCTCGACGACGCGGACATCGAAACCGTGGTGCGGTTCAACGTCCCGCGGATGGCCAGGCACTCGGGTCAGGGTTGCACGAACCTCACCCGGCTGTTACTGCCGAGATCGAAGTATGAGGCAGGCCTCGAACTCGCGGCAGAGGTTGCATCCCAGGTCATTTGGGGTGACCCGCGCAATTTCGACACGCACATGGGTCCGCAGATCAGCGGAGCGAACCAGCAGCGAGTGCTGCAGCACATCGAAAAGGCTCGCGCCGAGGGCGGCCGCATCGTCGCCGGCGGTGGTGTTCCGGAGTCGGCCGAGACCGGCTACTTCGTCGAGGCGACGGTGATCGCCGATGTGGATCCGGACTCCACCCTCGCGCAGGAGGAGACGTTCGGTCCCGTTCTCGCGGTGATTCCCTACGACTCGGAGCAGGAAGCCGTGGCCATCGCCAACAATTCGTTGTTCGGGCTGTCGGGTGCGGTGTACTCGGCCACCGATGAGCGGGCGCTCAGCGTGGCCAAACAGGTCCGCACCGGCACGATGGACGTGAACGGGGCGACGTGGTTTGCGCGCGACACCCCCTTCGGAGGCATGAAGCAGAGCGGGCTGGGCCGCGAATGGGGCGAGGCGGGTTTCGAGGAGTTCCTGGACACCCGCGTCATCGGGTACCCCACGCCAAAGTCGTGACCGCGCAGCCGAAATCATCACACAGCATAGAAGTGCCGAGGTAGGAATGAAGGTGTTCGAGGGCATCCGGGTGGTGGAACTGGCCTCGTATCTGTTCGTTCCGGCCGCTGGGGCGATCTTGGCGGACTGGGGCGCGGACGTCGTCAAGATCGAGCATCCGGAGCGGCCGGACCCACAACGGCATCTCGTGATCGCCGACATGAGTGTGGGCAACGCCCCGTTCGAACCGCTCGTGCAACAGACCAACCGCGGCAAGCGGAGTCTGGGTCTCGACATCAGCACCGCCGATGGTCGCCGGCTACTGAGCAGGCTGATCGCGACCGCGGACGTCTTCTTGACCAACCTGCTGCCGGAAAGTCGCCGACGGCTGCGATTGGAGGTCGACGATGTTCGGGCGATGAATCCGGATGTCGTCTATGTCCGGGGCAGCGGCTACGGCCCCGCGGGTGACGACCGGAACATGCCCGGCTTCGACGGGACGACCTTCTGGGCCAGGGGCGGAGCGGCGGACAACCTGACGCCGGCCGGTGCGGCGGAGCCGGCGCCGATGCCACCAGCGTTGGGCGACCTGCCCGGCTCCACCGCCGTCGCCGGCGCGATCGCGGCGGGTCTGTTCCATCGTCAGCGCACCGGTGAACCTCCCCTGGTCGACGTCTCGCTGCTCGGCGTTGCGGTATGGGGCAATTCGCCGGCGATCATCGCTTCCGCCCAGCGCGGTGGACCTATCCAGAAGACGTCTCGGGAGGAGAACCTGAACCCGGCGTCGCTGACGTATCGCACCCGCGATGGGCGATTCGTCAAGCTGTCGCTGTTTCAGTCCGATCGGTATTTCGGGCGGCTCTGCGAGTGTCTGGGCGTGCCGGAGCTCGCGCAGGATGTGCGGTTCTCCGACTCCGCGGCGCGTGGGGCGAACAACAAGGCGTGCACCGCGGCCCTCGACGACATCTTCGCCCGGTATGACCTCGCGGAAATCACCGTGAGGCTGGCGGGCCTGGGCGGACCGTGGTCGGTGGTGCAAACCGCCTACGAGGTGAGCCGGGATCCGCAGGTGCTCGCGAACGAGTACCTGACGGGTGTCGACGTCAGGGGCAGCAACGTCACCATCGCCGCCTCACCATGGCAGTTCGGCGAACGGCGTTACCCGCTGCGGCCAGCGCCCGAGCACGGCGCCGACACCGACGAAATCTTGCTCGAGCTGGGGCTCGACCAAGAGGAGATCATCGACCACAAGGTCTCCGGCACCGTCCTCTGAAGTGCACGTTCGACAACGCTTTTCCGGCTCGGCAATGATATTGCCACTCGGACCGCGACGACTGTATCCTGGATTCGTGTCAGCCAGCCGCCGGAGTTCCCCCGACGGGGGCAAATCTGCGTCCAAACAGCGGGTCGCCGGGGGCCGGCTGGTGGACGGCATCACGGCAAAACTACGCGAGATGATCCTCGATCACACGATTCCGCCTGGAACCGTTCTCCTCCAGAACGAGTGGTCGGAAAAGCTCCAGGTCAGCCGCACACCGCTGCGGGAGGCCTTTCGGATTCTCGAGCAGGATGGATTGGTCCGCGTCTCGAACGGCAACCGCACGATCGAGGTCGTCGAGTTCACCAGCCGCGAGCAGGAACTCCGAGGCCTCTACGAGGTGCGCGAGGTGCTGGACGGCTTGGCCGCACGACTTCTGGCCACCAAGGGACTGTCGGAGAAAACCTCGCAGCAACTGGACTCCCTGCTGACGGAGATGGATGAGGCGGCTGAACCGTTCGACTCGTCTCGCTGGTTTTCCGCCCACATGGATTTCCACGTCCACATCGCGGAGTCGTGTGGCAACAGTCGATTACGTCAACAGTTGGACGTGATCAGGATGACTAGCCTGTCGCTGCACAGTTACCTCGGTAACATGGATGCGACGGAGGATCGGTTGGTCGAGGTGCTGACCACCGCTGGAAAGCAGCATCACGCCATCGTCGACGCGATTCGCAGCGGCAATGGCGATCTCGCGGAGTTGGCTGCGTGCCAGCACATCCGCGCCGTGCTGAACTCGGACCTGATCGAGGTCGCGTCCCGCGCTGCCAGCCACGGATGACGCGGATGCCGCGTGCCGCGGCATCGGGTCATTTGTTGATCATGCCCGCATCCACCGGCAGCGTGATACCCGTGACGTAGCGAGCCTCGTCGGACACCAGCCAGGCGATCGCGTTGCTGACGTCGCGTGCCTCGATCAGTGATACGGGCAGCGGGTTGCCGAGGCCCGCGGCCAGCGCGGGGTCGGCGGCAGCAGCGGACTCGTGAAAGCCGGCCAGCATTGGGGTGTCGACGCCGGTCGGGTGTACGGTGTTGACGCGGATGCTTTGTGGCGCCAGATAATTCGCGTACATCCGCATCAAGCCGACCACACCGTGCTTGGCTGCCGCGTAGCCGAAGTTGCCACCGTTGGTCCCTGCGACCATGCCCTTCAAACCGTTGACGGAACTGGTGATGACGATGGAACCGCCCTGTCCCTGACGCTCGAGTGTCGGCAGTGCCGCCTGGATCGTGTTCCACACACCGACCAGCATCACCTCGATGGCATCACGAAACGCCTCGTCGTCGCGGCCCTCACCGAGGCCCTGAAACATGATGCCCGCGTTGGCCAGCACGATGTCGAGCCGTCCCAGCGTGGCCACCCCGTCGGCGACCGCGGTCTTGAGCGCGGCGGCGTCTCGGACGTCGACGACGAACGACTCCATGCGGCGTCCGAGCTTCTCCACAAACGCCACCGTCTCGGCAAGATCGTCGGGCGTGGCCATCGGGTACGTCACGGTGCCGATCTGGTCGCAGATGTCGACACCGATGATGTCCGCCCCCTCCTCGGCCAGTCGGACCGCGTGGGCGCGGCCCTGCCCGCGGGCGGCTCCGGTGATCAAGGCGACCTTGCCCTCAAGCGTTCCCATGGCGTTCCTCGCTTTCGATTGGTTGTTCGGCCCGGAGCTCCGATGCGGGAACAGGCTCCCACTGGGGCAGGGTGACGCCGGGTTCGACGTCTTCGAAGCGCACCCGCATCGGCATGCCGACGGCAAGCTGTGCCGCTCCGGGCAGCTGGCCGATGAATCGGATCGACGGGTCCTCGTCGAGTTGGACCAGCACCACCGTCCATGGCGCCGGGAACGCCTCGTGAACCGTGTGGTGAAGAACAGTCCACGAATAGACCGAGCCGGTCGGCCGCACGTCGCGCCAACGGACATCCCACGATCCGCAGTTATGGCAGTAGGACTTCGGCAGATGGAGCTTGGCCGCGCAGGCGTTGCACACGCGGACCACGAGTCGATGTTCGGTGGTCGCCTTCCAGAATCCGCCCGTTTCGGGGTCGTCGACGACCGGAAGCGGGCGTCGGCTGTCGTCGGACATCACGCCGCCCTCAAGATCATCGCGCTGGTCATCGCCGGCGCACCCGATGTGACCAGGCACGTCTGCGCCGACGGCACCTGCGACGTCGACTGGCCACGCATCTGCCGGACTCCTTCCAGAATGTGGTTCATTCCGTGGATGTAGGCCTCGGACAGATTGCCCCCGGCGGTGTTGATGGGGATGCTGCCGGCCATGTCGATGGCGCCGCTGGAGGCGAAGGCACCGCCGTCCCCGGTTGCGCAGAAGCCGTAATCCTCGAGCTGCAACAACACCGTGATCGTGAAGCAGTCGTAGAGTTGGGCGACGTCGACATCGGCCGGGCCCAGCCGGGCGCGTCGGTACAGCTCACGGGCCACACTTCTGGACGGGTTGGTCAGCAGGTCAGGACGCATCAACGCAGGAAACACCTTGCCTCCCTGCATTTCTGGGACGGTCCCCTGAGAGACGGCCCGAATCAGGACCACCGGTTGTGGCGAGTCTGCGGCGCGGTCGGCAGCGGTGACCACCACAGCGCACGCTCCGTCGGACTCCAGACAGTAGTCGAACAGCCGCAGCGGATCGGCGATCATGCGCGACTGGTGGTAGTCGGTGAGCGACATCGTGCGGTCGGCCATCATGGCCGCCGGGTTGGTGTTGGCACGCTTACGGACGGTCATCGCGATACTCGCGAGGTCGTCTGCAGTGGAACCGTATTCGAGCATGTGCCTGCGTGCGTACATCGCGTACAGCTGTCCCGGGGCCATCATGCCGAACGGCAGAAAGAACTCGTCGAGGGTGCCGTCGCCACCGACGCGGCGTGCGCCGCCGGACTGTTGAATCGCCGTTCCCTTACCGAATCTCAGACCGGACCGGCCGTTGAGCGCACGGTAGACCAGGACGTTGTCGGCCTGACCGGACATGATCGCGGCAACCGCTTGGCCGATCATTCCGCAGGGGGAGGCCCCGCCGGTTCCGGTCGCACCCCAGAAGGTGAGATTGGTCAACCCCAGCCACTGACCGATGTCGCTGTGATGGACGGTGTCGTAGTCGGAGCGGACCACACCGTCGATGTCCGCGGCGGTCAGCCCGGCGTCGGCGATGGCCGCCAGGCTTGCCTCGGCTGCCAGCGCAGCGACACTGCGACCGGAGGTCTTGGAGAACTCCGTCGCGCCGATCCCGATGATCGCGCAGGTGTCACGGTGGTGGTGTTCAGTGTCCGTCATCCCAGACCCTCTGGGGCCGTCGCGGCCGACTAGCGTTCGTCCGACTTATCGGCACGCACGATGGTGGCCCGCGTCTCGTACGCGCGCGACTGCACCCACTTCGACAGGATCTCCTGGTATTCGAACGTCCCACCGCCGTAGGCATCCACCCAGATCGGCCGACCGTGCTCGAAGTTACCGGTGGCGGCGTCGAAGTCACCCTCGTTGTTGAAATAGCCGGGCGTACAGGCTTGTACCGCCTCTGCATTGAAGACCAGACCCACCTTCTCGTCCATGACATCACACCACTCCTGGACGGCGGATTCAGTGATGTCGATCTTGGCTACGTCCTGCTCCCGCAGCGCTGCGATGTAGGAGGCCACGTGCCGGGCCTGATAGTTGAACGCGTAGGTGTTATTGACGGTGACCGCGGTCTGCCGCAGCCCGCCGACGATGTACATGTTCGGAAAGCCGTGGGTCTGGATTCCGTGTACCGTCCGCACCCGCTGCTGCCAGGCTTCGGCGAGGGTGCGGCCGTGGCAACCGATGACGTCGAAGCCCCCGGAACGGTCAGGGGTGACCACGGCCTCGAAACCGGTGGCGTAGACGATGACGTCGACCTCGTATTCCTTGCCGCCGACGACGATCCCGTTCTCAGTGATCGCGTCTGCCCCCTTGCCGTCGGTGTCGAGCAGGTGCACGTTGGGCCTATTGAAGGCTTGCAGGTACTCGTCGTTGAAGCCGGGCCGCTTGCAATGCGTGGCATACCAGGGCTTCAGCGCCTCAGCCAGTTCCGGGTCGTCGACCACTTCTTCGATCCGCGCCCGGGCACGTTCCATCTGGGCGATGTCGTTGTCCTCGACCATGCGCAGATAGGCGTCCATGTCTGGTTCAGAACCGTCCTCGGGCGTCTCCAGCGGCGGGATGCTCCACACCCGGGTCCACTCGTCTTCGACGATCTTCTCCTCGACCGGAATGCCGAGCATCTGCGCTTCGAAGTTGGCCCAACGCTTTTCCTGCCAGCCTGGCTCCTGACTGACGAACCATTCCTCGTCGGTGGGCCCGTTGTCGCGGGGCAGCACGATGGTGGGTGTGCGCTGCACGAGGTAGGTTTCTTTCGCACTCTTGGCCACGTGCGGAAAGGCCTGCAATGCAGTGGGTCCGGTGCCGACGATCGCGACCCGTTTGTCGGCGAGCTTGTGCAGATTGCCGCGTGAGTCCCCGCCGGTGACATCGAAATCCCATCGGCTCGAGTGAAACCAGTGGCCCTTGAACGTTTCGAGTCCGGGAATGCCGGGCAGTTTGGGGCGGTGCAGGATGCCGCCGGTGGCCAACACGACGTATCGCGCCCTGATCTCGTCGCCGCGGTCGGTGGTCACCGTCCAGCGAAACCCGTTGTCGTCCCATGCGACATTGCGGACCCGGGCCTGAAAGACCGCGCCCTCGTAGCAGTTGTACTGCTTGGCGATCGCCTTCGCGTAGTCGAAGATCTCGTCGCCCGGGGAGTACTTCATCGCCGGAATGTAGCCGGTCTCCTCCAACAGGGGCAGATACAGATAGGAGTCGGTGTCACAGGCGATGCCGGGATACCGGTTCCAGTACCAGGTCCCGCCGAAGTCGGCCGCCTTGTCGATGACGGTGATGTCGTCGACGCCCTCTTTCCTCAGGTGTACTGCCGACAGTAGTCCGGCGAAGCCAGCCCCGATGACCGCGACCTCGGTGTCCTTCGTGATCGGCTCGCGCGGTTGGGTTTTGGTGAACGGATCTGCCTCGACCTCGGAACCGATCTCGACCGGGATGTATTGACCCGCGCCGTCGGCCCGGATGCGCTTCTCGCGCTCCTGCGCGTACTTCCGTGCCAACTCCTGCGGGTCAACCATGCTTGTCGCCTCCTACGGGTGGTTGGGGGGTGTGGGGGTCGGATGTGCCGCTATTTGAGCGCGATGGGGTTCACGGGTGAACCGACAGCACCAGTGACTCGCAGTGGCGGCGCCACCAACTGGAACTCGTACACACCGTCGGCGGCACAATCAGCCGCCAGATCGTCGAGGAACCAGAATTCGCCGAGCATCATGCCCATGTCCCGCAACGTCAACAGGTGCAGCGGGTTGAACATGCCTTCGACTCCGGATTCCAGGCTCTCGACCTGGACGTTGTCCGACGCGACGGCCGCGACCTCATGGTCGTGCAGCCAGGACGCGACCGTCCAGGCCAGACCCGAGTAGGGCTCCAGGGAGTTTCCGGTTTGCCGGAACTTCGCTATCCAGCCGGTGCGAACAGCGACGACGTCGCCCTGCTGCACGGACACTCCCTGCGCGGCGGCGGCAGCGTCGAGCTCCGCTGGGGTGATGTCGTTGCCGGGTTCCAGGAAGTCGACACCGCGGTGCTTGACGATGTCGATGAGCACACCGCGCGTCGTCACCCCCTTGATGTCGACTTTGTCGATCGAGCAGTGGAACGCGCCCGCGCTGGTGACCGACGCGGCCGGAAAGCCGTTGTAAAGCTGGCCGTCGTAGTATGCGTGCGACAGCGCGTCCCACTGCGTCGACGCTTGGAGAGGCATGATGATCATGTCATCGTTGAATCGGAAGGCGCTGGCGCCGAAGTACTGGCTGATCTGTTGCGCGGTGCTGTTTTCCGGCCACTGGCTGCCGTACCTGGCCCACTGTGTCTCGTCGCCGCCGTCCACGGTCATCAGGTGAATCGGCTTGTTGCGAAAATCAAGGCCACCCTGCGGGCTAGAGGTCCCGAACTCGATTCCGAGCGGAAAAACCTTGCCCTTCTTCACCAGGCTCGCGGCCTGCCTGACCTTGTCGTCGTCGATGAAGTTGAGGGTGCCGAGTTCGTCGGTCGGACCCCAGCGACCCCAATTGCGCACCTCGGCAGCAACTCGATGGAACTCGCTCAAACTATCCACTTCGACTCAATCTGCTCGGTCGTGAAGGTTCACCATCGCCTGGCGAGGCTCGGACCTCTGGTCCAGCGCAGTATTGCATCCAGGATGCGTATCGACAAGGCCACCTTTTGATTTCCCTGATTTACACTGGTCTCACAGCGCGAACCCGAAGGAAGGCGGCGTGATTCGGCGGCGCGTCCACGTGTAGGACGCAGAACCTAGATCCGCTGGCAGACCCCGGGCCCGCCGGTAAGGAGGAACCAATGACGGCCGACGCATCAACCCGCATGGAGTTGCTACGGCGGACCCCGCGGTTGGTCGACGAAGTCATCAACCGACTCAGGGAGAGCATCGTCGACGGCACGTTACCCGCCGGCACCCCGCTTCCCCAGGTCGCGCTGGCCGCCCAACTCGGTGTGAGTCGCACCCCGCTGCGAGAGGCGCTCCGCGTCCTGGACAGTGAAGGCCTGGTGCGCAGGTCGGATGGCAATCGCACCGTCGAGGTCGTGCAGATCAGCCCGGATGAACTGCGGGAGATGTACGAGCTACGCGAGGTCATCGACGGGCTTGCGGCCCGCCTCGCTGCGCGAAATGGCCTGGCGGGACAGGACGTAGAGCGTGGCCGCCACTTGCTCGCCGAAATGGCGGACTCCTCGGATCCGTACGACCCGGTCCGCCGCAACCGTGCTCACGCGGAGTTCCATGAGTTGTTCGCACTGGCGTCAGGCAATGCCAGGGTGCAGTCCTTCTCCTCGTTGATCCGCACCAGTTCGGCGATGCTGTACCTGCCGCTCGTGCGGGAGACCGCCGCCGCAAACCTGACGGCCGCGAACCCGAACAACACGTACAAAGAGATCCTCGACCAGGCGCAGGCGCAGCATAAGAGCATCTTGGAGGCGGTTGTCGCACGCAAGCCCGAGGCGGCGGAGCAGGAGGCGAGGCGTCATATCCAGCGAACCCTGCGCCTCGCCCCGTATTTCGGCTGACGGCACCCCAGTAACCGAAAACGTTGACGGCGTGTTTGGTTCTCCGGTAACGTCCGGCCTGTCTGTATCCAGGATGCGTAATGCGCCTGGATCGGCTGGAGGCGAGTAGTCAGCCGCGGGAAGTACCGGAGAACCGAAGAAATAAGGGACACCGTTGATGAAGGTTCTAGTCGACCAGGACCGTTGTCAGGGCCACGGGCGTTGTTATGCCATCGAACCGGACTTGTTCGAACCGGTCGACGACGACGGTCATTCCGGATTCCTTCCTGACGGGCTATCTGCGAATGACGCTGACCTGTTGGCTCGGGTGGCCGAGGTCAGCGCGAACTGTCCGGAGCAGGCAATCACGATCGACGAGAGTGAGAGTGCGCAGCGATGACCAAGGTGACCGAATCGACCGCTTGTCCGGTGAGCTACTCCGATTTCGACCATATGACGACCAAGCCCGACGGGCAGTCGCCATACCCGATGTATCGCGAACTCAGGGCCGAATCCCCGGTTGGCAGAAGCGAACTGTACGGCGGCTTCTGGGTAGCCACCGGGTATCAGGAGTGCTACGAGATCATGCACCGGCCAGAGGTTTTCTCGTCGCGTCGCATCACCTTTCCGGCGTTCCCCCAGGATGCGCCGATGATTCCGATCGAGCTCGACCCGCCAGACCATGCGCTGTACCGCTCGTTGCTAGCACCGGCGTTCTCACCACGGCGAACCCGAGAGCAGTGGGAGGAACCGATCCGCGCGGTGGTCAACCAACTCATCGACGGGTTCATCGACGCCGGCCGGTGCGACGCGTACAAGACACTGGCAGAGCCGATTCCGTGCTACATGGGCACCACGCTGCTGGGTGTACCCAACGATGATGCGCCGCTTCTGTTGGAGTGGGTGTCGGCGGTGGTCGACAACTCGCCGGACGATCCAGAAGCGCCCAAAGTGGCGATGCAGAAGCAGTACGAATACTTCACGGCGAAGCTCGAGGAGCGGCGTGCGGACCCCTCCGGAGACGACGTCCTCTCCCGGCTGATCCGGTCCGAGGTCGACGGTAAGAGTCTCACTCAAGAAGAGCTGCTCGGGTTCTGCCTGCTGTTGCTGTTGGCCAGTATCGATACCACGCAGAAGGCCATTGGCTCGATGATGTGGCATTTGGCCAAGGACCCCGAGCTTCGTCATGAGCTGGCGTCCGATTACTCGAAGATCCCCGGCGCGGTCGAGGAGATGCTGAGGTTCTGGTCGCCTTCGCAGCCGAGCCGGGTGGTGGTGCAGGACATCGAGTTTGCCGGACAGCAGATGAAGGCCGGCGACGTGGTGATCATGATGGTTGGATCTGCGGATCGCGACGAGCGGGAGTTCCCGCAAGGTGAGACCTTCGTGCCCGACCGTAGCCCCAACCGTCATCTCACCTTCGGCGGGCACATCCACAAGTGCATCGGCGCTCACATCGCGAGGCTGGAGATGCGCGTGCTCCTCGAGGAGTTGTTACGCCGCATCCCCGACTTCGAAATCGAGAACGATTCGAAGGTGCGATGGTGCCCCGGCCAGGTACAGGGGTATGTCTCGGTGCCGATCAAGTTCAACGTCGGATGACGACCATGGCGAGACTCGAATCGAAGGTCGCCTTGGTCACCGGCGCCGCCAGAGGGCTGGGCGCCGCGGTCTGTGAGTGGATGGTCAACGAAGGGGCGATGGTCGTCGGCGCCGACATCAACAGCGCCGACGGCAAGAGCCTCGCGGACGGACTGGGCGATCGGGCGTCGTTCGTCGAACTCGACGTGACCAGCGAGCTGTCCTGGGACAGTGCCGTTTCCGAGGTCACCCGCCAGTTCGGACGCATCGATGTACTGGTGAACAACGCGGGTGTGCTGTGGATCGCGCCGGTGATCGGTAGCTCACTGGACGACTACCACCGGGTGGTCGCGGTGAACCAGACCGGTCCCTACCTCGGGATGCGCGCGGTTCTGCCCGCAATGGTGGAGGCCAAGAGCGGTTCGATCGTGAACGTCTCCTCGATGAACGGCATCCGCGGCATGCCCGGCGAGGCGGTCTACAGCGCAACCAAACACGCGGTCATCGGACTGACCCGGTCGGTCGCCCTGGAAGTCGCCGAATCAGGCGTCCGGGTCAACGCGGTCTGTCCGGGCCCGATAGACACCCCGATGCTGGAAGAAGCCGACATCGGGGGCGAGGAAGGTACCGCGGAAGCGTTGAAGCCGTTGGTCCCGTTCAAGCGACTGGCCACACCGGCAGAAGTCGCCGAAGTCGTCGGGTTCCTTGCATCAGATGCCTCTTCCTATTGCAGCGGAGCGGAATTCGTCGTCGACGGAGCCTGGACATCGGGCCTCTCGTTCTCGTAGAGGCGTCGCGAACACTCACCGACTGAGCCGGTGGATTAGACCATCCGGATGCAAAGGAGTCTCGACGGTCCGGACTATCCGGGTCGAGGGCCTTTCACCATGCGCGAGAACGGGTTTTGCATGTCTCACACACCGTCGGTCCCGGTAGCGGGCGCAAACGCCCGCCACGCCGTCGGCGCTCGACACGACCTCCGCTCAATAGCCGAAAGTGACCGAAAGGCGCCGATTTTGACCGTTTTCGTGCACCGATACGGGGGATTGACGGCATGATCGGCCTGCTGTACGTTGATCAACGTCTGCATCCAGGATGCGTAGCCGTGCGGCGGCTGTCGACCATGGAGGGAGGACCTAGCTGGCATGGCAGTTCAGACTGAGGTCCCAACCGCTGACCCCGAGAGGGCGTTACACGTCGTCGCCAAACCGGCGCGCGAGATCGGCAACTTCTTCGCCGTTTCGCTCGACATTCTGGTGCAGATGTTTCGGCCGCCGTTCGCGTGGCGCGAGTTCATCGACCAGACATGGTTCGTCGCTCGGGTGGCGATCCTCCCAGCCATCCTGCTGTCGATCCCGTTCAACGCATTCGCCGTCTTCCTGCTCAACGCCCTTCTGGTCGAGCTCGGTGCGGCCGATGTCGGCGGCGCCACCGCCGGCGTCGCATGCATCACCCAGATCGCGCCGATGGTAACGGTTTTGGTGGTCGCGGGCGCAGGCGCGACGGCGATGTGCGCCGACCTCGGGTCGCGAACGATTCGTGAGGAAATCGACGCACTGCGCGTGATGGGACTGGACCCGGTTCGCGGACTGCTGGTGCCGAGGGTGGCCGCGCTGACGGTCAACGCCCTGCTGCTCAACGCCATCACCACCGCCACTGGGTTGGCGGCCGACTATGCCTTCACGGTCTACCTGCAGAACGTTACGCCGGGGGCCTTCGCGTCGAGCCTGACCCTCCTTGTGGGACTTCGCGAATCGTTGATCGCGATCGTCAAGGCCGTACTGTTCGGTCTGGCCGCGGGATTGATCGCCTGCTACAAGGGCATCACGGTAGGGGGCGGGCCGCAGGGAGTCGGAAATGCGGTCAACGAGACCGTCGTCTTCTCGTTCATGACGCTGTTCATGATCAATGTCGTACTGACCGCGATGAATGCGCAGATGGCCTCATGAGTGCTCCCGCCCGCCAACCCTGGCCCCGAATAATGCACGCGCTGCAGAAGTTCGGCGACGAATGGAATCGCGCCGGCGTCCAGGCGGCGTTCTACGCCAACACGCTGCGGCTGATTCCCAACGCCCTGGCGCGCTACAAGGTCGAAACGTTGCGGGTGATCGCCCAGACCAGCCTGGGTGTCGGGACGCTGGCCGCGATCGGCGGAACCGTCGTCATCGTCACGTTCCTGCTGATGTCGCTGGGGGCACTCAACGGGCTCGAGGCGCATCGGTCGCTGAGCCACGTGGGCGCCGACGCGGTGGGCGGGTTCTTCTCCGCATACGTCACCACTCGCGTCTCGGCGCCTCTGATCACAAACATCGCGTTGGCGGCCACGATCGGTGCCGGCGCAACGGCCCAGCTCGGCGCGATGCGCATCAACGAGGAGGTCGACGCGCTCGAGGTGATGAGCATCAACTCGATGGCCTACCTGGTGTCCACCCGGGTGGTGGCCGGCGTGATCGTCACCATCCCGCTGTTCTGTCTGTCCGCGCAGGCGGCATACCTGACCACGCGCTTCGTCTACGTCTATGCGTTCGGTCAGTCGGCGGGTGTGTACGACCACTACTTCACCACGTACCTCAAGCCACTCGATCTGATTTGGGCGCTGACCCAAGCCGTCGGGACGGCCCTGGTGGTGATGCTGCTGCACACCTACTACGGATTCACCGCCAAGGGCGGACCGGCCGGCGTCGGTGAAGCGGTCGGTCGCGCGGTACGCGCGTCGTTGATCGTGGCGGTGGCGACCACGCTGATGATCGGCATGGCCGTCTACGGGAAGACCGGCGACTTCAACCTATCGGGATAGCGAACATGAAACCTAAATCGCGTGTGGCCGGCCTGCATCCGGCGATCTGGATGACGATCCAGGTGGCGGTGATCGCCGGCCTGGTCGTGTTGACGGTCGGTATGTTCAACCGTGACTTCCGGCCATACACCAAAGTGACGCTGACCTCAGACCGGGTCGGCTTGGTGATGGAGAAGGACGCCAAGGTCAAACTGCGCGGCGTGCAGGTGGGTCGGGTGGCCTCGATCCAGGCGGACAACCCGGTGCGACTCGAACTGGAGCTCTATCCCGAGCAGCTGAAATTCATTCCGGCCAATGTCGAGGGTCAGATCGCCGCGCCCACTGCGTTCGGCGCCAAGTATGTCGAACTCATCACGCCGGAGCAGCCGAGCGCGAAAAGCCTTGCGGCCGGGGCAGTCGTGAGATCTCGCAACGTCAGCATCGAAGTGAACACCGTGTTTCAGAACCTGGTCAACCTGCTGCAGCAGGTCGACACGTCGAAACTCAACGCGGTGTTGTCCGCATTGGCCGAGGGGCTGCGCGGTAAGGGCGAAGGGCTCGGGGAGGCCATCACCGACATCAACGAGGTGATGTCGGCGGTCAACCCTCGCAGTGAGACGATGCGCGAGAACTTCCATGCGCTCAAGTCCGTCGCGGACACCTACGGCGCCGCGGCTCAGGACATCGTGACGGTTCTGGACGCCGCGAGCACGACGAGCACCACGATCACCGAGAATGCCGAGGCGCTGGATGCCTTGCTGCTCAACCTCATCGGGCTGTCGCGCACCGGCATCGATCTGATCGCTCCCAACAAGGACAACCTGGTGGACAGCATCAACTCGCTCGAGCCGACCACCCGCCTGTTGAAGAAGTACGACCCGGTGCTGACCTGCACGCTCGTCGGCGCGAAGAAGGCCATGGACATGGGCTGGGGCGAGATCGCCGGCGGACGCAACGGTAAGTCGATCATCCTGGATGTCGCACTGCTACCGGGCGACGACCCGTACAAGTACCCGCAGCACCTACCCGTCAACGGCGCCAAGGGCGGACCCGGTGGCAAGCCGAGTTGTGGCTCGCTGCCCGATGTCTCGAAGAACTGGCCGCAGCGCTACCTGGTAACCAACACCGGCTGGGGAACCGGCTTGGACCTGCGTCCGAATCCGGGTATCGGTTTCCCGGGATGGGCGAACTACTTCCCCGTCACCCGCGCGGTGCCGGAGGCGCCGAGCATCCGCTACCCCGGCGGGCCGGCTCCGGGGCCGATCCCGTACCCCGGTGCGCCGCCCTACGGCGCTCAGCTGTACGCGCCAGATGGCACGCCGTTGTACCCCGGCCTTCCGCTGGCGCCGCCACCCGGCGAGCCTCGCGAGCCTGGTCCGCTACCACCCGGAGAGGAGCCGTTCCATGCTCCGCATCCCGGGGCGCAACCGACTCCATTACCGGCGCACCCACCGCTGGGACCGAGCTAAACGGTTAGGCGGCGAAACATGCAAAAAGGTCTGCTCCCAAAGATTCTTCGACTGGCTGTCTACGCGACGGTGTGTATCGCATTGACAGTCACCCTGATCGCGATCATGGCGGAGTTGCGTTTTCAGCCGCAGCAGACATACGCGGCGGTGTTCTCGAACGTGACCGGGTTACGGCCAGGCAACTTCGTCCGTGTCGCCGGCGTCGAGGTGGGCAAGGTCAAAAAGATCACCGTCCGGCGGGACTCCACGGTGCTCGTCGAATTCGGGGCGAACGACTCCGTCATGCTGACCGACGGCACCAGGGCCGCCGTGCGATTCGACGATCTCATCGGCGGTAGGTTCCTGGCGCTCGAGCAGGGGCCCGGTGGGGTCGACAGGCTGGAGCCGGGGGCGACCATCCCCCTCGCTCGAACGGAGCCGGCGCTCGACCTCGAGGCACTCGTCGGCGGGTTCCGGCCACTATTCCGAGCGCTGGATCCCGACCAGGTCAACGCACTGACCGGCCAGCTCATCGCGGCCTTCCAGGGTCAGGGCGTGACGATGAGTTCGATACTCGCCGAGACCGCCTCCTTGACGAACACGCTTGCCGATCGTGATCAGCTGATCGGTCAGGTCATCGGAAACCTGAACACCGTGCTCGGCTCGCTCGGTGACCAGAGCGACAAGTTCGGGACCGCCGTGGACTCGCTGTCCGAACTCGTCGCGGGTCTGGAAGCCCGGAAGAAAGACATCAGCAACGGCGTCGCATACGCCAACGCCGCGGTGGGATCGATCACCGACCTGCTGCAGGAAGCCCGCCCACCGGCGAAGTCGGTGATCACTGAGGCAGATCGGGTCGCAGGAGCGGTGGTCGCCGACCACGAGTACGTCGACCGTCTCCTCGAAACATTGCCCGACGCCTACCAGTTGCTCGACCGGTTGGCTCTGTACGGCGACTTCTTCAGCTTCTACATGTGTGAGGTCGTCCTGAAGGTGAACGGCAAGGGCGGTCAGCCCGTCTACGTCAGGCTGGTCAACCAGCCGTCGGGAAGGTGTGAGCCGAAGTGACAAGGTTCACCGAACGCAATCCGTATACCGTCGCCGCCGTCGGCGTCAGCTTGACGGCGGCAGGCGCGCTGCTTGCGTTGAACTACGGCAAGTTGCCGTTCTTCAACACGGGTAGGGACTACGCAGCATATTTCACCGAGGCCGGTGGTCTGAAATCCGGAAGCGCCGTTGCTGTTTCGGGCTACGACGTCGGCAAGGTGTCCAGTGTGGAGCTGGACGGGCCGGGCGTGCTGGTCAAGTTCCGGGTCGACGGAGTGGACCTGGGGGATCGCACCGAGGCATCGATCCGACTGGAGGGCCTGCTGGGCACCCGACACCTCGAACTTACGTCGCGTGGCGACGGTGAGCTGAGCGAACCGATTCCGCTGGAGCGGACGACATCGCCCTACGAACTGCCCGACGCACTGGGTGATCTCTCCAGGACGATCAGCGGGTTGGACACCGACCAACTGTCGGACTCGCTGGCTGTTCTCTCGGAGACGTTCTCTGATACCGCGCCCGCACTGAAGGAGGCCGTCAAGGGTGTGGCGCGGGTGTCGGAAACGCTGGACAAGCGCGACGAGTATCTGCGAAATCTGCTGAAGAACGCCAACAAAGCGACCACGGTGCTGGCCGAGCGCAGCGATGCCGTGGTGAAACTCGTCGGCGACACCAATGCGTTGCTGGTGGAGTTGCGGACCCAGAGCGCCGCCCTGGATCACATCTCCACCAATCTGTCGGCGATGGCTCGTGAGCTCAAAGGCTTTATCGCGGACAACAACCAGACGTTGAAACCGATGTTGGACAAACTCAACGGCGCATTGACGATCGTCGACAACCGTAAGGAGAATGTGCAGCGGGCGATCAAGAAACTCAACCCCTATGCACTGGGTCTGGGTGAAGCGTTGGCATCCGGGCCGTTCTTCAAGGCGTATGTGGTCAACCTGCTGCCCGGTCAATTCGTCCAGCCGTTCGTCGACGCGGCGTTCTCCGATCTCGGATTGGACCCGAATGTCCTGGCGCCCACCGAACGTCACGATCCCCAGGTCGGCCAACCGGCAACGCCGCCGCTGCCGGTGCCCTATCCGCGAACCGGCCAGGGCGGAGAGCCGCGCCTGACGCTGCCCGACGCCATCACCGGCAAGCCCGGCGATCCGCGCTACCCGTACCGGGAGCCGCTGCCCCCACCACCACCGGGCGGTCCGCCACCGGGGCCCCCGGGCTTGCCGGCCGACCAAACTCAACCAGCTGAGGAGAATGGGCAGTGAGATTCCCTAAGGCGTCGGTCGCAGTGGCCGTGGCACTGGCCGTGGTGCTGGTCGGCGGAATCGTCGTGGTCACGCGGTCCGTCGGAGATCTGGGCCGTACCCAAGTCGTCGGGTATTTCGACAACAGCAATGGGATCTACGTCGGTGACCGTGTGGTCATCCGCGGTGTGCCGGTCGGCAAGATCGACAAGATCGAGCCCGAACCGGACCGGGTCAAAGTCTCCTTCTGGTACGACAACAAGCACAAGGTGCCTGCCGACGCGAAGGCCGTGATCCTGTCGCCCACCCTGATCACCGCGCGGGCGATACAGCTGACACCGCCCTACAGCGACGGCCCGGTACTGCAGGACCACGCGACGATTCCCCAAGAGCGAACGGTAGTTCCGATGGAGTGGGATGACCTGCGGATGCAGTTGGAGAAGCTCACCGACACCCTGCAACCGACAGAACCCGGCGGCGTCAGCACGCTGGGCGGCTTCGTCAGCACCGTCGCCGACAACCTACGAGGGCAGGGGCCGGACATCCGGGAGAGCGTGACGAGGCTGTCGCGGGCGATGTCCACCCTCGGTGATCACAGCGGCGACCTGTTCTCGTCGCTGAACAATCTGGCAACGCTGGTGTCGGCGCTGGAGGACAGCGACTCGTTGTTGACCGCGCTGAACCAGAATCTGGCGGCGGCCACACGTCTTGTCGCCAACGACCCCAACGAGGTCGGCAACGCCATCAGAGACCTCAGTGACGTCGCCGGCGACGCCACCAGGTTTGTCGCCGACAACCGGGAAGCGCTGGGGATCACCACCGACAAACTGACGTCCGTTTCGAACGCGGTGGTGGAGATTCTCGACGAGATCGAGCAAGCGCTACATGTCTTCCCGACCACCGCACAGAACTTCAACAACATCTATCAACCTGCCCAGGGCACTTTGACCGGCATCTTGGCGGCCAACAACTTCGCCAACCCCATCCAGTTCCTGTGTGGTGCGATACAGGCGGCCTCACGGCTGGGTGCCGAGCAGTCGGCGAAGCTGTGCGTGCAGTACCTCGCGCCGATCATGAAGAACCGCCAGATCAACTTCCCACCACTGGGAATGAACCCCTTCGTGGGTGCGACGGCGCGACCCAACGAACTCACCTACAGCGAGGACTGGCTGCGTCCCGATTACATCCCGCCCAGCTCACCGAGCCCACCGGCCGACGTGCCGACTCCGGACTCATCGGTGCTGCCCGCCGAGCACGGCGCGGTGATGCACGGGGGTTCAGCGTCGACGGAACCGGCCGACGGGCTTCGGGGGATGATGGTTCCCCAGGGGGCCGGGCAATGAGCAGACGGCCCAACCGGTATCACTTCGGTCTGAGCATGCTGATCGCCATCGCGATCGCGGGTGTGCCGGCGTGCAGCGACTTCCAGGGACTGAACTCGGTGAAGCTGCCGGGCACAAAGGGCGGTGGCCCGGGCTCGTTCACCATTCAGGCCCAACTGCCCGATGTGCAGAACCTCGAACGGAACTCGCGGGTCCGCGTCAACGACGTGACCGTCGGAAACGTGGAGAGAACCGAGGTGCAGGGGTGGCACGCGCTGGTAACGATGACCCTCGACGGTGGTGTCGACTTGCCCGCCAACGCCACCGCCACGGTCGGCCAGACCAGCTTGCTGGGTTCGGTGCACGTCGAGCTGGCGCCTCCCAAAGACGCTGCGCCAGAAGGGAAACTGAAAGAAGGGTCACTGATCCCGTTGTCGTCGGCAGGTGCGAGCCCGTCAACCGAGGAGACTCTGGCCGCGGTGGCGATGGTGCTCAACGGAGGTGGTGTAAGCCATCTTCAGGACATCGTCACGACATTGAGCACTGCGTTCACCGGACGCGAGGATGAGCTGAGAAGCCTGATCGACCAGGCCGATACGTTCATTGGCAATCTCGACGACCAGAAGGACGACATCATCGCCGCGACGGAGAGCCTCGATGATCTGGTGGGCCAGTTCGCCGCGCAGAAACCGGTGATCGACCGCGCGCTGGAGACTGTCCCGCAGGCGCTCACGGTGCTCAAGGACGAGCGCGAGGTGCTGGTCGACGCGGCAACCGAGGGCGGCAAGTTCAGTGCCCTTGTCGCCGACACGGTCGAGAAGACCAAGGAGAATCTGGTCAAGGAGCTGCACGATATGGGGCCTGTGCTGAAGTCCTTGGCCGACGCCGGACCGGCGATGACGAGGTCGCTGGATCTGCTTTCGACACTGCCGTTTCCGAATCCCACCCTCAAGAACTGGATCCGGGGCGATTACGCGAACCTCACTGCGGTGGTAGATCTGACGTTGAGTCGCATTGATGCGGGGCTGTTCACCGGAACCCGTTGGGAAGGTGACCTGACCGAACTCGAGATGCAGTGGGGCCGCACGATCGGACAGATGCCCAGTCCGTACACCGCGGCCAACCCGCTGGTCGCTCCCTATCATTTCGATCAAGGGCCGTAACATGCGTCTGAAACGAGGAGTCAAGATCCAGCTGGCGGTCTTCGCGGTGATCGCCACCGTTGCGGTCACGGTGATGTTCTTCAACTACATGCGGATACCGGCGGCATTCTTCGGTGTGGGTCACTACACGGTGACCGTGCAACTGCCGCAGGCTGGCGGCTTGTACCCGGAAGGCAATGTCACCTACCGAGGTGTCAAGGTGGGACGCGTCGTCGACGTCCGACTGACCGACACCGGTGCCGAGGCTGTGCTCAGCCTGAAGTCGGGAATCGACATCCCCGCTGATCTTGATGCCGAGGTACACAGCGTCTCGGCCGTCGGCGAACAGTATGTGGCGTTGTTACCGCGGACACGCGAGGCGTCACCGTTGAAGAACGGCGACGTGATTCCGGTCTCGCGCACCAGTATTCCGCCCAATATCAACTCGCTGTTGGCCTCGGCGAACCGCGGCCTGGAGGCGATTCCCCGCGACGATCTGAAGACAGTGGTCGACGAGTCCTACGTCGCGATCGGCGGTCTGGGGCCCGACCTTTCGCGGCTGCTGAAGAACACGATCACGTTGTCCAGAGACGCACGGGAGAACCTAGACTCCATCGTGACGTTGATCGACAAATCGAAGCCTCTGCTGGACAGTCAGATTCAGTCGTCCGATTCGATCCAGGCTTGGGCGTCGAACCTGGCCACCGTCACGACACAGCTGAAGGACAACGATTCCGATGTCGAAGGGCTGCTGAAGAAGGGCAGCCAGTCCACTGACGAGGTGCGGCTGCTGCTCGACCGGGTGAAGCCGACCCTGCCGGTACTGCTGAGCAACCTGGTCAGTGTCGGTGAAGTGGCCGTCACTTATCGGGACAACATCGAAACGCTGTTGGTGGCCGTGCCCCAGGCGGTCGGTAACGTCCAAGGGATCTTGGTGGCCAACGCGGACACGAAGCAGGACTATGCCGGCGCGTATCTGAGCTTTAACCTGAACCTGAACGCGCCGCCGCCGTGCACGACCGGATTCCTGCCGGTGCAGCAGCAGCGCGCGCCCAGTTTCCAGGACGCACCGGATATCCCGGAAGGCAACTTTTACTGTCGGATTCCGCAGGATTCGCAGATCGCCGCCGTCCGCGGTGCTCGGAACCTGCCGTGTGTGACGCGGCCCGGCAAGCGCGCACCGACGGTGAAGATGTGCGAGAGCGACGAAGAGTACGTGCCCCTCAACGACGGCTTCAACTGGAAGGGCGATCCCAACGCGACCCTGTCCGGCCAGGATATTCCCCAGTTCGCGCCGGGTGAGGGGCCCTCTGCGCCCGAAGTTGCGCCGCCGCCCGTCGCGGTCGTCGAGTACGACCCTGACACCGGAACGTACATGGGTCCCGACGGGAATATGTACACCCAACAGGACCTGAACAAGCACGCCGGCGAGCAGAAGTCGTGGCAGCAGATGCTGATGCCACCGGCGCAGAACTAGGCGCGCCGCGCCCAGGAGGTGTGATGAGAGGCCAAGGCATGCTGGTCGCAGCGGTGTTCGTCGTGGCGGGTATCAACGGCTGTTCCTCGGGGGTGGGTGCGGCCGGGCCGGGACCGGGACAGCTGGCCCCCGGCACGGCCCAGCTCACCCTCGACGGCGGGAACACGGTCAAGAGCGAGGCGGTGCAGTGCTTACCGAACGAGCACCTGATGCTGATCACGATCGGCGAAGAACCACCGATCGCGGTGGCCATGGTCTCGAATACCGAAGACCTAGCCGTCAAGTGGGTCAGATTCCATGATGCGGGCGGCTTTTCCGGCAGCTACAACGACGGTCTGGGCGGGAAGGCCAATGCCACGCTCGCCGGATCGACCTATCAAATCACCGGTGTTGCCGAAGGGTTCGGGGAACAGGAAGCCGCTCGACCGACAACCCAAGCCTTTGCGGTAGAGGTCGCCTGCTAGCCGCCACGATTTAGGCGGAGCACCGTGCCGACACAATACGCCGGCACGGCCCCAGATGCGCTAGCCCCGCCGGAACAGCTTGTTACCCAGCCACACCACCGGGTCGTAGCGGCGACCGGCCACCCGCTCCTTCATCGGGATGATCGCGTTATCGGTGATCTTGATGTTCTCCGGGCACACCTCGGTACAACACTTGGTGATGTTGCACAGCCCCAGGCCGGCTTCGTCCTGAGCCAGATCGCGCCGATCCGCGGTGTCGAGCGGGTGCATCTCCAGTTCCGCGGTCCGGATGAAATACCGCGGGCCGGCGAACGCCTTCTTGTTCTCCTCGTGGTCGCGCGTCACGTGACACACGTTCTGACACAGGAAGCACTCGATGCACTTGCGGAACTCCTGCGAGCGGTTCACGTCCACCTGCTGCATCCGGTACTCGCCCGGCTGCAGATCCTTCGGCGGCGTGAACGACGGGATCTGCCTGGCCTTTTCGTAGTTGAACGACACATCGGTGACGAGGTCGCGGATCACCGGGAACGTCCGCAGCGGTGTCACGGTGATGGTCTCGGACGGGTCGAACGTCGACATCCGGGTCATACACAGCAGCCGCGGCATACCGTTGATCTCCGCCGAGCAGGAGCCGCATTTGCCGGCCTTGCAGTTCCACCGCACGGCCAGGTCACCGGCCTGTGTCTGCTGCAGCCGGTGGATGACGTCGAGCACCACCTCGCCGTCGTTGGCGTCGACGGTGAAGTCCTGCAGCGCGCCGCCATCGTCGTCACCGCGCCAGACCCGCAGCTTTGCCTGGTAGCTCATGCGCCTCTCCTTGCCGAGTGGTTGGCGAGCTCTTCTGGGGTGAAGTACTTCTCCAACTCGTCTATGTCGATCAACTCGAGCAGGTCCTCACGCATCGGGACCTGATCTTCACGGGTGATGGTGACGTCCGGTACGGGCGAATCCCCTTCCGCCCGGCACACCAGCAGCGTCTTGCGCCACGCCGACTCCATCGACGGATAGTCGTCGCGGGTGTGTCCGCCGCGGCTCTCGGTGCGTTCCAGGGCCGCCATCGCGACACACTCGCTGACCAGCAGCATGTTGCGCAGGTCGATGGCCAGATGCCAGCCCGGGTTGTAGTGCCGGTCGCCCTCCACCCGAACCCGCTTGTAGCGTTCGCGAAGTTCTTTGAGCTTCTCGATCGCTTCGGACACCTCGTCGGCCTTGCGGATGATGCCGACCAGTGAGTTCATCGTGTCCTGCAGATCGAGCTGCAGTGTGTAGGGGTTTTCGGACGGGCCGCCGTCGGTCGGCCCCTCGAAGGCCGACAACGCCAGCTCGGTTGCGGCCGAGACGGCCTCTTCGGACACCTTGGGCCGGTCTTTGAGCGCGCGTACGTAGTCGGAGGCGCCGAGACCGGCACGCCTGCCGAACACCAGCAGGTCCGACAGCGAGTTACCGCCGAGCCGGTTGGAGCCGTGCATACCGCCCGCGCACTCGCCGGCGGCGAACAGGCCCGTCGTCTTGGCCGCCGCGGTGTCGGGATCAACCTCGATGCCGCCCATCACGTAGTGGCACGTCGGTCCGACCTCCATCGGCTCCTTGGTGATGTCGACCTCGGCCAGCTCCATGAACTGGTGATACATCGACGGCAGCCGGCGTTTGATCTCCTCGGCGGGCAGCCGCGACGCGATGTCGAGGAAGACGCCGCCGTGCGGGCTGCCCCGGTTCGCCTTCACCTCGGAGTTGATGGCGCGGGCCACCTCGTCACGCGGCAGCAGATCGGGGGTGCGGCGCGCGGAGTCGTTGTCCTTGAGCCACTGGTCGGCTTCCTCGATGCTCTCGGCGTACTGGCCCTTGAACACCGCGGGGATGTAGTCGAACATGAAGCGCTTGCCCTCGGAGTTCTTCAGCACTCCGCCGTCGCCGCGCACACCCTCGGTGACCAGGATGCCCTTGACGCTGGGCGGCCACACCATGCCGGTCGGGTGGAACTGCACGAACTCCATGTTGATCAGCGTCGCGCCGGCGCGCAGGGCCAGCGCGTGCCCGTCACCGGTGTACTCCCACGAGTTCGACGTCACCTTGTAGGACTTGCCGATACCGCCGGTGGCCAGCACCACCGCGGGGGTTTCGAACAGCACGAACTTGCCGGTTTCGCGCCAGTAGCCGAACGCGCCCGCGATCCGGTCACCGTCCTTGAGCAGGTCGGTGATGGTGCATTCGTGGAAGACCCTGATCCGGGCCTCGTAGTCGCCGAACTCGGCCTTGTCCTCCTGCTGCAGCGAGACGATCTTCTGCTGCAGCGTGCGGATGATCTCCAGGCCGGTGCGGTCACCGACGTGGGCCAGCCGCGGGTAGGTGTGCCCGCCGAAGTTGCGCTGGCTGATCTTGCCGTCCTTGGTGCGGTCGAACAGCGCGCCGTAGGACTCGAGTTCCCAGACCCGGTCGGGGGCTTCCTTGGCGTGCAGCTCGGCCATGCGCCAGTTGTTCAGGAACTTCCCGCCGCGCATCGTGTCCTTGAAGTGGACCTGCCAGTTGTCCTTCGGGTTGGCGTTGCCCATCGCCGCCGCGCAACCGCCCTCGGCCATCACGGTGTGGGCCTTACCGAACAGCGACTTGGTGATGACCGCGACCTTCAGGCCGCGTTCCCGCGCTTCGATGACCGCACGCAGACCAGCACCGCCGGCACCGATCACGACCACGTCGTAGGAGTGCCGTTCAACTTCCACCATTGATCCTCGCTCGAATCTGTACTAGTCGACGAATTACGTTGTCAGCCAATAAATCGCAGGTCGGTGATCGTCCCGCTGGCCACCAGCATGATGTAGAAGTCGGTGAGCATCAGGGAGCCGAGCGTGATCCAGGCGAACTGCATGTGCTTGGTGTTGAGCTTGCTGATCTGCGTCCAAAGCCAGTAGCGCACAGGGTGTTTGGAGAAGTGCTTCAGCCGCCCACCGGTGACGTGGCGGCACGAGTGACACGACACCGTGTAGCCCCACAGGAGGATGACGTTGGCGGTCAGGATCAGGTTGCCGAGGCCGAGCCCGAAGCCTTCCGGTGACCGGAACGCGTTGAGCGCGTCGTAGGTGTTGAGCAGCGTGATCGCCAGCGCCACATAGAAGAAGTAGCGATGGCTGTTCTGGATGATCAGCGGCAGGCGCGTCTCACCGGTGTAGGTCGAATGCGGCTCGGCCACTGCGCATGCCGGCGGCGACTGCCACACCGACCGGTAGTAGGCCTTGCGGTAGTAGTAGCAGGTCAGCCGGAACAGCAGCAGGAACGGCAGCGAGATGAACGCCATCGGGATGAACCAGGGCAGGTCGCCGACCCACTGCCCCAGATGGCTCGACCCCGGCACACACGCGGTGCTGACGCACGGCGAGTAGAACGGTGTCAGGTAGTGGTAGTCGGCGACGTAGTAGGCGCTACCCCAGAACGCGCGGACGGTGGCGTAGATGACGAACGCGGCCAACCCGAGGTTGGTCCACACCGTCGGCATCCACCAGCGGTCGACGCGCAGGGTGCGCTGCGGAATCTGGGCTCGGCCCGGCGAGAAGACGCCGGTCGCCTTGCGGTCGGCGGTCGGTGCGCTCACTGTTCCCTTTCGGTGTAGAGGTATCCCGCTGGTGCCACGCGCTTATCGCGTGCCACCAATACCCTCGTCGTCGACCCCGCGCCAAAAGTCGGTGTCGTAGGTGGTGTCCGGGATGGGGATTCGCTCGGCGGGACGTTGCTGATGGGTCACACCGCGAGTGAGCTCCAGCTCGTCGAGGTCAATGTCGAGACGGTCGATGTCGTTGAGAAGGCGTTCGGCATCGTTGACGATGCGCCGGGTGGCGGGGGTGTCCCCGTATCTCGACGCCAGCGAAGTCGCACACCGCCGCATTCTGCCGATGAGCTCATGCAGCTCGGCAAGTTCGGTAGTGCTGGACAATTGACCTCCTTGGGCTGAAGGTGTCAGGAATCACCGTACGACACCCGATGCTAGCTACATCATGCGGTTCAGCGTGAGACAGATCACGTTGTGCTACCTGGCACGATGCCGAAACGACGGAGGTGGGCCGATGCCCGATCAGACCCTGGCTCAACGGGCCGAAACCCTGCTGGCCAAGCATCAGCCCGGCAACCCGGTGATTCTGCCGACGGTGTGGGATGCCTGGTCGGCGCGCCTGGCCGTGGACGCCGGATTTGCTGCGCTGACCGTCGGCAGCCACCCCGTCGCCACCTCGGTCGGTAAAGACGACCGCGAGGGCATGACGTTTTCCGACCTGCTGACCCGGGTGGAACAGATCACCGCCGCGGTCGACGTGCCGGTCTCGGTCGACATCGAGTCGGGCTACGGCGAAGAACCGGCGCGGCTGATCGAGGGCCTGCTCGACGCGGGCGGTGTCGGGCTCAACATCGAGGACACCGTGCACAGTGACGGCGGCAGGCTGCGGTCGGTCACCGAGCACGCCGAGTTCGTCGGCGCGCTACGCCGCGCGGCCGACAGCGCGGGCGTGCATGTGGTCGTCAACGCCCGCACCGACCTGTTCCTGCGCCAGGACGGTCCGGAATCCGATCGCGTCGAGCGCGCCATCGAGCGGCTGAAGGCAGCCGCCGCCGCGGGTGCGGATGTGCTCTACCCCGTTGGCAGACACGACCCAGAAACGTTGCGCCGGTTGGCCTCCGAGCTTCCGCTGCCGATCAACGCCATCGCGGTGCCGGACTCCGACGACCCCGCATCGTTCGGCCCGCTCGGGGTCGGGCGGATCAGCTTCGGGCCGTTTTTGCAGAACGCATTGTCGGGGCGCGCGGCCGAGATATTGCAGCGCTGGGCATAGGTTACGGCCGTGCCAGAAAACCCGGAGAACGAGGACGAGCCGATCTGGTACGACCAGCAACCGGTCGTGCTGGCCGCCGGCGCGGTCGCGTTGATCCTGCTCAGCGTGCTCGTCTACGCGGTGATGCGGACTTCGGACGCGGCGAAAACCCCGGAGACCATTCCGCCGCCTGCGCCGTCGTCGGCCGTCACGACCTACACGACCTCACCGACGTCGACGACCAGTTACTCGCGCCCGAGCGTGCAGACCAGCGAAGACAACGTGGGCATCCCACCGACCACGACCACCACCACGACGACCACGACGACGACCACGACCACCACCACGACCACCCGGACCACGACGAGGACGACGACGACCAGGACCACCCCCACAGACGACGAATCCGGTGGAGCCTGAGCTCCACCGGATCCCGTACTGGGGTGGGTTACTTGCTTTCGATCGCGATGCGCTTGGTCGCGGCGTCGCTGTGGGCACCCGCCACGCGCACATTCAGCACACCCTTGTCATACGACGCGGTGATGGCGTCCTCGGTGACGTGCGCCGGCAGCTTGAACGCCCGGCGGAACGACCCGTAACGCACCTCCCGTAGCGTGCGACCGTCCTTGTCCTCGGCGCGTTCGTCGCGGCGCTCACCGTGGATCACCAGGTGGCCGCGTTCGACCTCGACGTTGACGTCGTTGTCGACGTCCACGCCCGGCAGCTCCAGTCGGACCACCGCGTCATCGCCGTCCCTGACGATCTCGGCGGCGGGGGTGAACGCCCCGGCGAACCAATCGTCGGCGGTGGCGGGGCTGAAGAAGTCCCGTACCCAGCGATCGATGTCCCAGGCGGGACGGGTGCGTAATGCCAACGTGCTCATCTGTCTGCCTCACTCCTTGCTCTTCCCGGTACGCCGGCCTCCTGACCGGCTCTATCCCGTTTAACTTGAGTCGACCACGCTCATATTCCATCGGGGCTGATTCGCTGGGAGTGAAACGCTCACAGGCCCGCCCGCGAAGACGTGAGCACACCGTGATGGGCGCTTCACACGAGGCGACATTGCGGCAATATCGGCTGCCTAACGTCGCCGCCATGGCACCTAGAAACGTCGTGGTCGTCGGCCATGGCATGGTCGGTCACCGGTTCGTCGAGGCGTTGCGTTCCCGCGACGACGCCGGCTCCTGGCGGGTCACCGTGCTGGGCGAGGAGGCCGACGCCGCCTATGACCGGGTCGGGCTCACCGGCTACACCGAGCACTGGGACCGTCACCTGCTGGCGCTGCCCGGCAACGGCTACGTCGACGACGACCTCGTCGATCTGCGGCTCGGTAGCCGCGTCACCGGCATCGACCGGGCCGAAAAGACGGTGCTGACCGCCGACGGTGGCCGGATCGGCTACGACGCGTTGGTGCTGGCCACCGGCTCCTACGCGTTCGTCCCGCCGGTGCCCGGCCACGACCTGCCGGCCTGCCACGTCTACCGCACCCTCGACGACCTCGACGCCATCCGCGCTGACGCCGCACGCGCCGCCGAGCAGAACCGTGCCCCCGTGGGCGTGGTGATCGGCGGGGGGCTGCTCGGGCTGGAGGCCGCCAACGCGCTGCGCACGTTCGGTCTGCGCGCCCACATCGTCGAGATGGCGCCCCGCCTGATGGCCCAGCAGCTCGACGAGGCCGGCGGTGCACTGCTGAGCCGGATGATCACCGACCTGGGGATCTCCGTGCACGTCGGCGTCGGAACCCAATCGATCCGGCCCGCCCAACGCAACCGGCCCGTGCGGCGGTCCGCCGACGACGACTCGCTGCGGGTGACCCTGAGCGACGACAGCTTCATCGACGCGGGGCTGGTGATCTTCGCCGCCGGCATCCGACCACGCGACGAGCTGGCCCGCGACGCCGGGCTGGACATCGCCGACCGCGGCGGTGTGCTGACCGACCTGGGCTGTGTCACAACAGATCCCGACATCTTCGCGATCGGTGAGGTGGCCGCCATCGACGGCCGCTGCTACGGCTTGGTCGGCCCCGGATACACCAGCGCCGAGGTGGTCGCCGACCGCCTGCTCGGCGGGTCCGCGGAGTTCGGCGAGGCGGACATGTCGACCAAGCTCAAACTGCTCGGGGTGGACGTCGCCAGCTTCGGGGATGCGCTCGGCGCTACGCCGAACTGCCTGGAGGTCGCCGTCAACGACGCGGTCAAGCAGACCTACGCCAAGCTCGTGCTCTCTGACGACGCCAAGACCCTGCTGGGCGGGATCCTGGTCGGTGACGCCTCGGCCTACGGCGTGCTGCGGCCGATGGTCGGCGAGGCGCTGCCCGGCGATGCGCTGGCGCTGATCTCACCGGCCGGAAGTGACGGTGGCGGCGCGGGTTTGGGTGTCGGCGCGCTGCCGGCCACCGCGCAGATTTGCTCCTGTAACAACGTCACAAAGGGCGATCTCACCGACGCGATCGCCGGCGGCTGCTGTGACGTGCCCGCCCTGAAGAAGTGCACGCTGGCGGGCACGTCCTGCGGTTCGTGCGTGCCGCTGCTCAAGCAACTGCTGGAAGCCGAGGGCGTCGAACAGACCAAGGCCCTGTGTGAGCACTTCACCCAGTCACGCGCGGAGCTGTTCGAGATCGTTTCGGCGACTTCCATCCGCACGTTCTCCGCGCTGATCGAGCGGTTCGGCACCGGAAAGGGTTGCGACATATGCAAACCCGCCGTCGCATCGATTCTGGCGTCGACCAGCTCGGAGCACATCCTCGACGGCGAACAGGCCTCGCTGCAGGACTCCAACGACCACTTCCTGGCCAACATCCAGCGCAACGGCAGCTACTCGGTGGTGCCGCGGGTGCCCGGCGGGGACATCACGCCCGAGCAATTGATCCTGATCGGCGAGATCGCAAGGGATTTCGACCTCTACACCAAGATCACCGGCGGTCAGCGGATCGATCTGTTCGGCGCCCGGGTGGATCAACTGCCCGAGATCTGGCGGCGCCTGGTCGAGGGCGGCATGGAGTCCGGGCACGCCTACGGCAAGGCGCTGCGCACCGTGAAAAGCTGTGTGGGCAGCGACTGGTGCCGCTACGGCCAACAGGATTCGGTGCAGATGGCGATCGACCTGGAGTTGCGCTACCGCGGTCTGCGCGCACCGCACAAGATCAAGATGGGGGTGTCGGGCTGCGCGCGGGAATGCGCGGAGGCCCAGAGCAAGGACGTCGGCGTCATCGCGACCGAGAAGGGGTGGAACCTCTACGTCGGCGGCAACGGCGGCATGTCGCCGCGGCACGCGCAACTGCTGGCCGCCGACCTCGACGACGAGACGCTGGTGCGCTACATCGACCGGTTCCTGATGTTCTACATCCGCACGGCCGACCGGCTGCAGCGCACGGCGACCTGGCTCGAGGGACTCGACGGCGGGCTCGAGCACCTGCGCGATGTGGTCTGCAATGACTCGCTGGGCCTTGCCGCCGAGTTCGAGGACGCGATCGCCCGCCACGTCGAGGGCTACGCCTGTGAATGGAAGGGTGTGCTGGAAGACCCGGACAAGCTCTCGCGGTTCGTGTCGTTCGTCAACGCACCCGACACTGCCGACCCGACAGTCGAATTCGTCGAAAGAAAGGGACGTAAGGTCCCGATCGGAATGCCGAAGGTACCGCAATCATGACACTGCTCAACGAGGTCCAGGTGTGGACCACCGCATGCCGCTATGACTTTCTGATCCCCAACCGCGGTGTCGGTGTGCTGCTGCCGGACGGCTCGCAGGCGGCGCTGTTCCGGCTCGACGACGGCTCGCTGTGCGCGGTCGGCAACATCGATCCGTTCTGTGGCGCGGCCGTGATGTCGCGCGGCATCGTCGGCGACCGGGACGGCCGCTCGATCGTGCAGTCGCCGATCAAGAAGCAGGCCTTCGCGCTCGACGACGGAGTCTGCCTCGACGACCCCGACGTCGCGCTGCCGGTCTACCCGACCCGGTTAAGCGCCGACGGCCACGTTGAGGTCGGCGCCAGCCGCGCCCGCTGAAATCGGCTGGCGATCAGGCGCACCAACCCGTCATGGGTGCCCAGCGGTGCCGTCACCACATCGGCGCCGCTGGACCGTAGCCGATCCTGAAACAACCCGTCGGACAACAGATACGATGCCACGACCACCCGTCGGGCACCACGGCCGCGCAGCTCCTCGACGGCATCGGCGACCCGGGGTTCACCGACCGCGGCGTAGGCCAACTCCACCCGCGAGCTCGTCATCGCCGAGAGCCACGTCGCCATCTGGTGCAGGTCCGACTGTGCGCGCAGATCCGACGTCCCTGCCGCGGCCAGCACCACAGAATCACCGGGGCGCCAGCCGGATTCGAGAAGGCGATCCGCCAGCACCCGCGCCAGCTGCGGGCTGGGCGCCAGCGCCTCGGTGACCGTGACGTCGGGATGCGCGCTGGCAGCCACGTGCGCGGGGATGTCGGTGTTGACGTGATAGCCGCGCGCGAGGAATGCGGGTACCACGACGGTCGGCCCCGTCAACCCGCGCAGCACCTCGTCGGGTGTCGGGCCGACCACGTCGACGAACGCCACGTGTACGCGTGAGCCCAGCACCACCGAAACCCGTTGTGCCAGCTTCTCGATCAGCGCGACGCCGCTGGGTTTGCGGGTGCCGTGCGCCACCAGCACCGCGTTCACCATGCGTCGCTGCCGTCCTCGTCGATTGCCAGTCGGTAGCCACGCTTGACCACGGTCGACACGATGTTCTTGTCGCCCAGCGCAGTTCGCAGCCGAAGCACCGCGGTCTCGACCGCGTGCGTGTCGGTGCCGCTGCCGGGCAGCGCCCGCAGCAGGTCGTGACGCGACACCACGGTGCCCGGGCGGTGTGCGAGCGCCCGAATGATCGCCATACCCGCAGGCGACACCGGCTTGACCGCACCGTCGACCAGCACGCAGGTCCCGCGGATCTCCAGCAGATGACCGGCCACCCGCACCGTACGGGTGCACAACATCGGTAGTTCGTCGGTGATGTGACGGGCCAACGCGCCCAACCGCATTCGTTCCGGCGCCGACGTCGGTACCCCGAGGCGCACCAACGGGCGCGCCGTCACCGGGCCGACGCACATGGCATGCACGTCGCCGCGCAGTGCGGCGAGCACCCGGTCCTCGATACCCAGGTCGGCGGCGCGCATCAGCAGCGACGCGACGGCCGGAGCCGACGTGAAGGTGACCGCGTCGAACTTCTCCTCCGCGATACCGGCGACGAGTTGGTCGAAGTCACCGTTGCGCGGCGCGGGCAGCCACCGGTACACCCGGATCGGCACGACTTCGGCTCCGGCGGCGCGTAATTCGTCGACGAATTCCGGAAACGGGTCCCACTGCTCGGTGGCTCCGTGCAGTTGGACCGCGATGCGCTGTCCGACGATTCCGCCTTCGACCAGATAGTGCAGCAGCTCGCGAGACGACTCCGACTCCGGTGACCATTCCTCGTGCAGACCCGCAGCACGCAACGCGCCGGTGGCCTTCGGGCCGCGTGACACGACGCGGGCCCCGGCCAGCGCGGCGGTCAGATCCGCGGCCAGTCCCCACCCGTCGGCGGCCTCGATCCAGCCCCGCAGCCCGATCCCCGTCGTCGCGATCACGATGTCGGGCGGCGTGGCGATCAGGGCCTGCGTGTTCGCCCGCAGTGCGTCGTCGTCGGGCAGCGGAACCATGGTGATCGCCGCAGCGCTGGTCACCGCCGCACCGCGGCGTTGCAGCAGCGCAGCCAGTTCGTCGGCGCGCCGGGCGGAGGTCACCGCCACCCGGAATCCGGTGAGGGGTGCCCAGTCGGGCTCGCTCATGGGATCTGTGTATTCAGTTCATGTTTCCGAGCGATTAATTGGCCATTGCCCCGACGTATCGACCGCAGGTGACGCCGCTCACCAGACGTCGCCGTCGCGCCAATCGCAGGTGATCTCGGCGGTCGGATCGAGGTCTAGGCTCTTCGGCAAGCCGGTCGGCAGCACGAACAACGCGTGGTCGTCGTCGGGGGTGCGGGTCACCCCGTCCGGCGCCAGCACCGACGTCGGCCCCTGCCAGGGCACCCAACCGCGCGCGAGGTAGATGCGCCGGCCTTCCTCGGTGACGCTCAGCGCGCCCAGCTGGTAGGCACCCCGAAGCACCTGCTCGAGGGCGTCCATCACGGCCTGAGCGAGCCCTTGGCCGCGCCAGTCCTCACGCACCGCGACGCCTTCGACATAGCCGCACCGCAGCGCGGTGTCGCGGTACAGAAGGCTGCGCTGAACCACCGCGCCGTGGGCGATGACGGCGCCGTGGTCGGAGATGACGGCGTGCATGCCGCCCAGGGAATGCTCCCAGTCCGCGTCGGTGAACTCCCCGCCGAAGGCCTCGATGACCATCTGACGCGCATCCTCGCGGGTCTCGGGGTCGAGGTCGGCGGTGTGGATCAGGCGTGCGGTGTGAACGCCGCGCACGTGCGGAGGGTTGAAGACCTGTGGGTGCACACTGCCGTTCTACCAGTCCCGGCCGTCATTTTGCGCGAGTCCGCGGCGGGTTCAGGCCGCGAACGGCTGCCGCGGACGAGACCACCGCATCCGCACGGTCTGCCCGGGCCGGATCTGCGCCATCTTGTCGATGTCCTCGTCGGTCAGCACCCCGATGACCGGGTATCCGCCCGTGACCGGGTGGTCGGGCCCGAGAATCACCGGAAAGCCGTTCGGCGGCACCTGGATTGCGCCGCGGTTCACCCCGTCGCTGGGAAGCTGCACACCGGGCCGGCGGTACTCCAGCGGCATGCCGACCAACCGGGTACCGACCCGGTCGCTCTTGTTGGTGACGAGCCAGTTGGTGCGCATGAGCACGTCGGGGTCGACGAACCAGTCGTCGCGCGGCCCGGGTACGACCGACAACTCCAGCACGTCGTCCTCGATGGCGGCCACCGGGGCCTGGTCGAGTTCGGGGAAGTCGTCGGACTGCGCACCGATCGGCACGACGTCACCGGCCTTGAGCGGCAGCGGCCCGATCGCCGACATCACGTCGTAGGACCGCGAGCCGAGCACCGGTGGCACGTCGATGCCTCCGCGCACCGCCAGATATGTCCGCAGGCCCGAACGAGGTGCGCCGAGCGAGATCACCTCACCGTCGCGGGCGTAGTGAACGCTGTTGGTGCCGAACGGAATCCCGTTCACCGCGGGATCGGTGTCGGCGCCGGTGACGGCGATCGCGACGCCTTCTCTGCCGGCGCCGCGCACCCGCGCCGAGAAGCCGCCGAACGTCACCTCGATGGTGGCGCGGTCGTCGGGATTGGCCACCAGCCGGTTGGCCAGCATGTGCGAGCGCCGGTCGGCAGCGCCGGAGCGGCCCACCCCCATGTGCGCGAGACCGGGGCGGCCCAGGTCTTCGATCAACGCCAGTGGTCCCGATCGCAGGATCTCCAGTGTCGCCATGGTTCCTCCTAGCCGACCGCCCGAAAGCGCACCGTCATACCCGGCGTCAGCAACGCCGGCTTCTCCCTGTCGACGTCCCAGAGCACCGCGCCGGTGCGGCCGATCAACTGCCAGCCGCCGGGCGATTCGCGCGGATAGATGCCGCTGAACTCACCGGCAAGGCCCACCGCGCCGACGGGCACCTTGGTGCGTGGTTCGGCGCGCCGTGGCACCTCCAGCCGCGGATCGCCACCGACGAGGTACGCGAAACCCGGTGCGAAACCGCCGAATCCGACCCGCCACGGGGTCGCGGTGTGTGCGGCGACCACCTGGTCGGTGTCCAGCCCGGTCAGCCGGGCCACCTCGTCGAGGTCGGGTCCGTCGTAGATGACCTCGATCTCGACGTCGGTGTCGGCCCCGGCCGGCGGGGTCAGTTCCGCCACGATGTCGGGGGTGACCTGGATCTTGGCCAGGCGCTGACGGGTCGGTGCCTGATAGCGGGGGCCCGCCAGTTTGATCAACACGGTGCGCGACGCCGGAACGATGTCGAGCACACCGAGTAGATCGGCGCGCCGGATCGCCTCGGTCCACGCCAAGACGTCGGTGGTGCGGTCGAACTCGAGGAGCAGCGCTTGGTCACCGTAGTCACGAACGGTGCCGAGAACGCCGGCTCCCATCACGTCGGCTGTCATGCTCATGCCCCGAACCTACCCGCGAGTAGCAACGAAAGCTCGTGCTCTATGAGCCTTGCCAGAGGAGCCTTACCGAAGCCTCAAACGGCGGGCTGATACGTGGGTTCGCGGCGCTTGAGAAATCCGATCACCCGATACGTCACGGGCAACACCAGCACTTCGACGGCGGTCTTGTACACCCAGCCCAACGCCACGTAGGTGGCGAAGTCGCCCCAGGTGTTTATTCCGATCGCTGCCGCGGCGATACTGCAGAACACCAGCGTGTCAGCTAACTCCCCGACGATGGTGGACCCGATCAGGCGAGCCCACAGGTGCTTCTCGCCGAAGCGGGCCTTGATCCGCACCACCACCCACGCGTTGAGGGTCTGGCCGACGATGAAGCCGGCCAGCCCGGCGATGACCAGTTGGGTGAACGGTTTGACGACGGCCTCGAACGCGGCCTGGTTCGGGTAGAAGTCCGCGGCGGGCAGGTAGGCGGTGAGCCAGAATGTGAACGCCGCGAGCGCCTCCATCACGAACGCGATGTAGATGGCGCGGCGGGTGGCCGCGAAACCGTACACCTCCGAGAGCACATCGCCGATCACGTAGGTCAGCGGAAAGACGACGAAACCGCCGTCGGTGATCAGCGACCAGTCGCCGATGATCGGTCCGAACTCGATGCCCTTGGTGGCCGCGACGTTGGAGATCAGCACCAGCCCGGTGAACACGGCGACCAGCGTCGGATAGTAGGCCGAACCCGTTTTCGCGAAGCCGCGGTGCTCGAGTTCGCCGGTGCCGGTCACCCGGTCATCTTGTCAGGCCAGCGCCTGCGTCAGACGAGGTGGCAGTTGCTCGGCCACCACCGGATAGGACAGCGGCGACGCGAACGCGATCGCGCCGGCCAGTTCCTTGCCGGTGAACAGATTGCGTGTGCCGCGTGCGGCGATGCCGGGGTCGGCCAGCAGCGCGGCCTGTTCCTCGTCGCTCTCGGTGCACCAGATCGCCACGTCGGCCGAATCGGGGTCGTCGGCTGGGTCGGCGACGACGAACCCCAGCCGGGTGAGGAACTCGGTGCGCCACGGCGGGGTCAACGGTTGTGGCTGCCCGTGATCGAGGCGGCCATGTAACAGCATCGCGCGCTTACCGGTGAACTGGGGATGGTCGGCGCCGGTCGCGGTGAACTGTTCGTCGACGGCGGTGATCAGCGCTTGCATGTCGTCGTGTTTGAACACCGCCTGGCCGATGGTGGTGGCCTGGTCCCGCCACGGCTCGAAGAACGCGTCCTGGCCGGTCTGGGCGACGGTCGGCGCGATCTCGGACAGCCGCGCGTAGGTATCGGCGTCCAGGCCGGCGTTGGTCGCGACGATCAGATCGGGGTTCAACGATGCGATCTGGGCGACCTGGATGCCGTCGGCGAGGCTGAGCACCACCGGCTGCGCGCCGCCGAGTTTCGGTTGCGCCCAAGGCCATACGGCAAACGGTTCACCGCCGAACCAGTCGGTCACCGCGATCGGCACGACACCGAGGGCCAGCAGGTCGTCCTGCCCGGTGAGGCCGGCGCTGACGACCCGCGTGGGTGGCGCGGGGACTTTGGTCTCGCCGAACACGTGCTTGACCGTCACCGAGCCGTCCTCGGCGACGGTGCCGGGCTTCTCCGATCCGCACGCGGCGACCAGCGCGGCCGTCCCGGCCGTCAGCGCCAGGAAACTCCGCCGGGACAACGCAGCAGGCACCCGGCGAGAGTAGCGCCTCAATCCTGATCGTCGTTGAGGCGCGCTCGCGCGACGGCGGCGGCGCCGTCACCGGTGATCAACCACAGCGCGGTGAGTTCGGTGACGAGTTGATCGACGGTGATCGCCACGGTGCCGTTGACGAAGGCCAGGATCGCGTCGGCGGTCCCTCCGACCACGAATGCCGGTGCGATCTTGGCCAGCGGATCGTGGGCGAGTTCCACGCCGTGCACGGTGCGCGCATGGTCGATCAACACCCCGGTGAGGCTGCGCATCACCGTGGCACGGTGCTCGCGCAGGGCGGGCGTCGCGGCCACGTCGCCCAACAGCACCCGGGCGCGACGCGGATCGTCGGCCAGGTTGTGCACCACCGCCGCTACCGCCGCAAAGGCTTGGTGTTCAAGGCTTTTCGTATGGTTGTCGACCACCGCCGCCACGGTGGCATCCCGCACCGCGGCGGCGATGTCGTCGATCACCGCGCCGGCCACGGCGTCGACCTCGCTGAAGCTCTCGTAGAAGTAGCGCTTGTTCAGCCCGGCGTCGGCACACAGCCGCTCGACGGTGACGTCGCGCCACTCGTCACGCCCCATCACGTCCAGTGCGGCGTCGAGCAGACGCGACCGACGCTGCCGCTGGCGTTCCGCGCCGGAGACTCCGCCGTAGCTGCGCGGTGACGAGGTCATGGCTCGATCGTCGCACCCGTGCGCCGACACGGGAACCGCACCGTTGACAACGCTTCGACAAAACTGGCACGGTTACGTACCAGATAGTCGACGAAGGGATCGGCCGATGCTCAACCTCGTGGACGCGGTGGCGCCGCCCACCTCACTGACCCAGGCGCGGCACCAATTCCAGGGGTGGCTCCAGGGGTTCGGGGCGACGGTGGCCGACCGGTGGCCCAGCCCCGACCGTCCACTGGCGACGCCGCCGCCGGGGTCGGACCTCGCGCCGGTGATGGGCAACTACGGCGCCCCGTACCTCGGTCATGTGCTGGCCACCCTGGTGGATCCGTTGGAGTTCGCGCGGCGCCGGTATGCGAAATACGGTCCGGTGTCGTGGGCCGGCGGGGTGGGATTTCGCGTCGTCGCGCTGATGGGACCCGAAGCGCTCGAGGCGGCGTGGGTCAACCGGGACAAGGCGCTGTCGAGCACGCGGGGCTGGCAGCCGGTGATCGGCCCGTTCTTCCACCGCGGCCTGATGCTGTTGGACTTCGAGGAGCACCTCGACCATCGCCGCATCATGCAGCAGGCATTCACCCGTACCGCGCTGAACACCTACCTCGCCAGCACCGCCGACGGCATCGACCGCACGCTTCCGACGTGGCGGCCGTCCTCCCGCTTTCCGATGTATCCGTCGATCAAGCAGCTGCTGCTGCAACAGGCTGCGGAGGTGTTCGTCGGAACGAAACTCGGCGCGGAGTCCGATCAACTCATCGAGGACTTCCACCACACCGTGCTCGGCGGCCAAGCGATCGTGCGCGCCGATGTGCCGGGTGGAACGTGGGCGCGTGGCCTGCGGGCGCGCGAACGCCTGGAGCGCTACTTCGGTGGGCAAATCACCGAACGCCGCGGAGGTGACGGCACGGACCTGTTCTCGATGCTGTGCCGCAGCGAGTCCGATGACGGCCAACGCTTCTCGGATGCCGACATCGTCAACCACATGATCTTCCTACTGATGGCTGCGCACGACACGACGGCTATCGCGTTGTCGATGCTGGTCTACGAGCTGGGCCGCAACCCGCACTGGCAGGACCTGCTTCGTGAGGAGGCGGTCAACCAGCCGATCGACGTGCCCACTCTGGCGGACCTCGAGGCCTACCCGTTGCTGGACGCCGGCTTCAAGGAGGCGTTGCGCATGTACGCACCGGCGGGAACCCTTTTCCGCCAGGCGATCCGCGACACCGAGATATGCGGCTACTACATTCCGCGCCACAGCCAGATCGCGATCAACGTCTACGGGTCGATGAGGCTGGCCGATTGGTGGCCCGCCCCCGACACCTTCGACCCGTCGCGGTTCGCCGACGCCGCCAACCGCGCCGCGGTCCAGCGATATGCGTTCGCACCCTTCGGTGGCGGGGCCCACAAGTGCATCGGTCAGCAGTTCGCCGACATGACGGTCAAGACCGCGATGCACAAGCTGTTGCGCCGATTCCGGTGGCGTGTGCCGGACGGCTACCGTGTTCCGCTCACCTGGGGAACCGGACCCATGCCGGCCGACGAGCTGCCGATCGAACTCGAAATGCTCTGAGGCTCAGCTCACTTCGAAGTTGCCGAACAACACCACGGCCAGCCCGAGCGCGACGACGATGTTCACCACGGTCGCCGACGCGAACAGCGCGATCGGGCGCCAGCCCGCCTCCCGCAGCCCCTTCAGCGAGAACTCCAGGCCGATCGCGACGAACGCAAAGATCAGGAACCAGGTGCGCAGGTCGTTGACCGTGGCGATGGTGGCCTTACCGTCCGTGGCCCACTGCAGGTACAGCGTGCCGATCACCGAGGCGGCGATGAACCCGAGCACGAACTTGGGGAACCGCTGCCAGAACTGCCCGAGCGACGGCCGCGCCTCGTCGGCGGATTTGCGCTCGACCTTCAGCGCGAAGTAGGCGGTCAGCGCGATCGCCACCACACCGATCAGCGCATTCTGGGTGGTCTTGACAATGGTGGCGATCTGCAGCGCGTCCTCGCCCGCGAGCGCACCGGCCGCGGCGACGGCGGCGGTGGTGTCGATGTTGCCGCCGATCCAGGCGCCCGCGACCTCGTCGGAGAGGTTCAGGACGTCGGCGAGCCAGGGCAGCAGGAAGATCGACGGCAACGCGAACGCGATCACCAGCGACGCGGCGTAGGCGAGCTGTTCACGCTTGGCCTGCACGGCGCCCGCGGCGGCGATCGCCGCGCTGACCCCGCAGATCGACACCGCCGACGCCAACAGCGCCCGCAGCTTGTCCTCCAGCTTGAGCACGCCGCCCAGCCACCAGGTGAAACCGAACACGATCGAGATCAGCAGCAGCGCCTGGATGATCGCCGGGCCCGCGGCGGTGACGAGCACCTTCAGGTTGATCGAGGCGCCCAGCAGCACCAGGCCGGTCTTGATGAAGAACTCGGTGCGAAACCCTTGTGAGAGCGCGTCGCGCAGCGCCAGCCGGGACAGCACGAAGTTGCCGATGAGCCCCAAAGCGATTGCGTAGACCGGGAATTCGATCGATTTCGCGACACGGTCGAACGCGGTGCCGTCCGCCCAGACAGGTACCTGAGCTTCCAGGAACCTCGTGATGGCACCCAGCGCGATGACCACGAGCACGCCGGCGACCGCGTACCAGACGCCGCGCGGGCGGGCGTGCGGTTCGGCGTGGGTGGTCTGTTCCTGCTGCTGCGTCATGGGATCACGCCGTTCGGGATCGCGCCGACAAGCACCAGGGTCAGCAGTGCAAGGCCGACGATCACGGCCAGCCAGTCCTCGTTCACGGTCGGACCGTAAGGCCGCGGCGGGCCGGCACCAACGGTTGCGCTCAGCGCGAATCGAACGTCAGAGGATCACGGTGGTGCCGTCGAGCGGCGGAACCTCGCCGGATGAGGTGATGACGTCGCCGCGGTTGATCTGGCCTTTGTCGATGCTCTTGATCAGCACGCCGACGTTCTCACCGGTGGTTGCCTCGTCGAGCCGCTTGCGGAACTTCTCGATGGCGTCGACGGTGACGGCGGGACCGCCGTTGACGGAGACGGTGTCGCCGACCCGAAGGGTGCCGGCCTGCACGCGGCCCGTGGCCACGACCCCGCGGTTACGGATGACGAACACGTCCTCGACGGTCATCCGAAACGTCACTGGTGTGCCAGCCGTTTGTTCACCAGCCGGGTCAGCCAGGCGGGGGAGAAGCGCGAACCGGCGGTGAGCGCCTTGGTCTGTGCGCCGACGGGGAAGTGCACCTGATGAAGGGCGCGGCGCAGCGCGGACGGCTCGATCGCGTTGGCGATGGCGTCGGCGACGTCTTGTGCCGTGAGCCGGATGCCCAGTGAATCCGTGGTGCCGGTCTTGATGTCGTCGGTCATCGCGGTCTGTACGTACAGCGGCCAGATGGCGATGACCCGGATGCCGTAACGGTGCCATTCGATGTCGAGCGCCTCGGTGATGCCGCGGACGAAGAACTTGGTGGCGCTGTAGTTGGCGAGTTCGGCCTGCCCGTAGATCGCCGACGCGGAGGACAGGTTGGCGACCACGGAGTTCGGCGTCTTGCGAAGGTACGGAAACGCCGCGTACAGGCCGTTGACCACACCTTTGGTGTTGATGTCGATCTCGCGGTGATGGCCGGCGACGTCGAGCTCTTCGAATCGGCCGGCGCGCAGGATACCGGCGTTGTTGATCATCACGTCGAGCCGGCCACCGTTGGCGTCGGCGAATTCACCGACCCGCGTGGCCATTTCGTCAGGGTCGGTGACGTCGAGGTGCCCGACGACTGCCTTCGAGCCGAGCCGGTCGACCTCGTCGGCGAGCGTTTTGAGCCCGACCTCGTCGATGTCGTAGCCGCCGACGATGAATCCCTTCTTGGCGAAGGTCAGCGCCGTCGCGCGGCCGATGCCCGCGGCGGCTCCGGTGATGAACACGGATTTTTTGGATGTGGTCATGGCAGAGGCATACCCCTTTCGAGCCATGATTGTGTCAGCTCGGCCCGAAGACGAGTACAGGACGCGGTGAGTTGAGGACGCCGCGGGAGTCCAACCACTAGACGTCTACCAACCAGGAGGAACACGTGGTCCAACTACTCAGGGTGCAGAACTTCAACGTCTCGCGGGACGGTTTCGGCGCCGGCGAGAACCAGAGTTTCGAGCGTCCGTTCGGTCATGCCGACCCCGGCGACATGTTCGCGTGGGCGGGAGCGACGGCGAGCTGGCCGAACCGCACCGACCCCGGCGGCAGCCGCGGGCTCGACGACTACTTCACCCGCGACTTTGCCCACAATATCGGTGCCGAGATCATGGGCCGCAACAAGTTCGGACCACAGCGCGGCCCGTGGCGCGACTACGAATGGCAGGGCTGGTGGGGCGACGAGCCGCCGTTTCACACCCCGGTGTTCGTCATGACACACCATGAGCGGCCCTCGTTCAGCCTGTCCGACACTACCTTCCACTTCGTCAATGCCGATCCGGCCGCCGTGCTGGAGCGGGCGCGGCACGCCGCGCAAGGCAAGGACGTCCGGCTCGGCGGCGGCGCGACGGTGATCCGCCAGTTCCTCGACGCCGACCTCGTCGACACCCTGCACGTGGCGGTGTCGTCCTCGATTGAGCTCGGCACCGGCTCGCGCCTCTGGGAGTCGCCCGACGAACTGCACGACCGGTTCCACCACGAGGTCGTGCCCAGCCCGAGTGGCGTCGTGCACCACCTGTTCTGGCGGTGACGACGTCACCTGCGCGCCGGCCGGTTAGGCGGCGTCGGGTTTGTCTGGTGGTGGGTCGGGGCGGCGGTGGTGTCGGTTGGTGCGGGGTTGGCGGG
>JBNMRA010000030.1:0-68913 GCA_050205315.1 Mycolicibacterium pulveris
GATATCCGCCGCCCCCGCCCGCCGGTCCGCAGTGGCCGGTCGGCGGATATCCGCCGGATGCCCCGCCTGCGCAGGCCCCGCCACCCGGCTCGTATGCCGATCGGATCCGCGCCGACGAACTGGTGCCGGTGCGTCGCCAGCCGCCGGGTCGCGGTTGGCGGTTGGCCGTGTACAAGGCCACCTTCGGGTTGATCAACCTGGGCCCGGGTCCCGACGAGATCCGGCAGGCCCAGCTCGAGGCCAAGATCAAGTCACCACTGCGCGGGCACTTCAAGGTCGGGGTGATGGGCAAGGGCGGTGTGGGCAAGACGACGGTGTCGGCCAGCATCGGGTCGGTGTTGGCCGAGTTGCGCCAGGACGACCGCGTGGTCGCGATCGACGCCGACACCGCGTTCGGCAAGCTGGGCAGTCGCATCGATCCGCGCGCGCAGGGCTCGTATTGGGAGCTGGCCTCCGATCAGCACCTGGAGACATTCGCCGACGTGCGCAGCCGGGTGGGCAACAACGCCGCCGGGTTGTTCGTGCTGGCCGGTGAGGCGACGCCGGCCCGGCGCCGCGTGCTCGATCCTGCGATCTACCGCGAGGCGACGTCGCGGCTGGACCGGCATTTCACGATTTCGATCATCGACTGCAGTTCCACCATGGATTCCCCGGTCACCCAGGAGGTGCTGCGCGATCTGGACGCGTTGATCGTGGTGTCCTCACCGTGGGTGGACGGCGCCGCCGCTGCGGGCCAGACGCTGGACTGGTTGGCCGCCCGTGGGCTGACGTCGCTGCTGCAGCGCACCGTCATCGTGCTCAACGACTCCGACGGCCACGCCGACAAGCGGACGCGTTCGATTCTGGCGCAACAGTTCTCCAGCCAGGGTCAGGCGGTCATCGAGGTACCGTTCGACGGGCACCTGCGGCCCGGTGGGGTCATCGACCGCACCGCCGAGATGTCGGCGGCGACCCGCCGACGGTTCCTGGAGATCGCCGCGGCGCTCGCCGAGCACTTTCCCACCCACGACGACCGCCGACGCGAGCGCTATTAGTCACCGCCAGTCCAGTTGTGCGACCAGCTCCTCGATCGCGCTCTGCGCGGCCGCCGACACCGGCTCTTCGGCTTCGGCGGCGGTGATGTCATCTTCGGAAACGCCTGCGGCTTGGGCGGTTTCGGCGATGGTGAGGTTGGCGCTGCGGCGCGCGGCATAGAGCCGCTGGCCCAGCGTGGCGTGCGGTGACCGCGCGGCGCGCAGCATCAGCTCGTCGTAGCGGCCACGTACCGCGCTCAGCGCCTTGATCAGCGCCGGGGTGACGCGGCTGATCCGCGCGGCGCGGGCTGCCACGGACTCGAGCTGGCGCAGGTCGGCCAGGATCTTGGTCACCTTCGGTGTGAACTCGGCAGCGTGGGCAGGCGGCAGCGCCTCGATCGCCGACGCGAACGTGCCCACCGCGGTCACGACCGCCTGGGCGATCAGCGGTATCTCGTCGGCGCCGGTGGTCGCGGGCGGCTCGGCGCGCGTCTGCGCGGGGTCACCCTGCCGGAGCCGCGCGATCGTGCCCGGCGGCCATCTGAGCACCTCCTCGAGCTTTGCTCGAGTGCGCTCTCGGGGCCAGCTGCGGCCCTTTTCGAATGCGATCAGCGCACCGGCGTTGATGATGCCGTCGGCCGCCAGCCGACGCTGGCTGATGTTGAGTTCGCGGCGCCGTGCAGCCGCGGCCGCGCCCGCGCGGACCATGCCCGGATCCAGCGTCTCGGCCGACGCGTCGGTCGGCTCGGGCTGGCTCATCGGTGGCGGTTCCTGTCGGAGAAAACGGGGTGAACGGCCACGCAATCCTATCCGTCACCGTCCCAGCCGCTACACCTTGGGCCGCGTGTCAGGCACTGATGAGGTGTTGCGAAGCTACATCTCTCGACTGCGCAGAACTGAAGCACCGCTACGGCTTGATCACCGCCCTTATTCGCTGGTCACCGGGTGTTAGTGCACGGAAGCCTCGGTCAGCCGATTCGCACGCGGTAAATTCCATAGCTGTAACTGTTGCGATGCTACGGTTCTATTCGCTACGTTGTCTTCATCGCCGCGCAGCGGCCGCAGATCAACAGAGGAGCGATCACGATGAACGCAACGGAATGGGACGAGATGCCCGTCGGCGCCTGCACCCGCGACCCTGAGCGGTGGACGACGTCGGCCGACGAGGCGGCCAAGGCGATCTGCCGGGCATGCCCGCGCCGGTGGATGTGCGCCCGCGAGGCCTGCGAGCTGCCCCGCGCGGAAGGATTGTGGGCCGGCATCGTGGTTCCCGAGGGCGGCCGTGGGCGTACGTTTGCTCTGCGGCAGCTGCGCTCGCTGGCCGAGCGCAACGGCTACCCGATCCGGGACCGCCGCCTCTACGCCGAGTCGGCCTGACCGGGACGACGCCCGCCGCCGGTTCTCGGGGGGTCGGCGGCGAGCGGCGCGGCGGGCTACCAGGTGTCGACGAAACGGCGGCGCACCGCCTGCTCCCCGCCGGCAGCCGCGGTCAGGGTGTCGATGATCAGCTTGCGGGTGTCGGCCGGATCGATGACGTCGTCGATCTCGAACAGCTGAGCGGCGTTGAGCGCCTTGGCGTTTTCCTGCGCCGCCGCGGTGGCCTGACGGACCCGCTCCTCACGCTCGTCGTCGTCGGCGATGGCCTCGAGTTCCTTGCGCAACCCGAGCCGCACGGCACCTTCCAGCCCCATCGGGCCCAGGTGCGCCCCCGGCCACGCCACGGTGAGCAGCGGTTCGTGCAGGCTGCCGCCCGTCATCGCCTGCGCGCCAAGCCCGTATCCCCGGCGGAGCACGACCGCGACCAACGGCACGCTCAGCGCAGCACCGGCGACCAGCATCCGTGAACCGCGGCGCACCAACGCCTCGGCTTCCGCGGCTGGGCCCACCATGTAGCCAGGGCAGTCGACCAGTGAGACCACCGGCAACCCGAACGCGTCACACAGTTGCAGGAACCGGGCCGCCTTGTCCGCGGCGGCCGCGGTGATCGCACCGGCCATCACCATGGTGTTGTTGGCGAGCACACCGACCGGGCGACCGCCGATGCGGGCCAGCGCGGTCACCATCTCCTTGGCGAAGCCGCTGCGCAGAAATGTCACCGATCCCTCGTCGGCAAGCGTCTCGATGATCGGCGCCACCTGATAGGCCCGCCGTGCCCGCTCGGGAACCATTGTGCGCAAACGGGTTTGGTCGGCGGCCGGACCGGACGCGGTGGCGCCCTGGAAGTAGCCGATCAGGCGTTTGGTCACCGCCACGGCCTCGGCCTCGTCGGCGACCACGACATCGACCACGCCGTTGGGCGCCTGCACCGCGATCGGACCCACGTCGTCGGGTGCCACGTCGCCCAGGCCGCCGCCGGCGATCATCGCCGGCCCGCCCATCCCGATGGAGGCGTCCTCGGTGGCCACGATCAGATCGGCGCATCCGGCGATCACCGCGTTGCCCGCGAAGCAGCGGCCCTTGACGATCGCGATCCGCGGCACCAGTCCCGAAAGCGCCGCCCACAGCTTGAACGCGCGCACCTCGAGCGAGGACACGGTGGGATAGTCGGTGTCACCGGGTCGGCCCCCGCCGCCTTCGGCGAAGAACACCGTCGGCAGCCGCATCCGCTCGATCAGCTCGAACAGCCGGTCCTTCTTGCGGTGCCCGAGCGCGCCCTGCGTGCCGGCGAGCACGGTGTAGTCGTAGGACAGCACCGCGCACGCGCTGCGCTGCTCGCCGAACAGGTCACCGTTGATGCGTGCGGTGCCGGCGATCAAGCCGTCGGCCGGGGTGCGGGCGATCAGGTCGGCGAGGTCGCGGCGATGGCGTTGTGCGGCGATCGCGAACCGGCCGTATTCGACGAACGACCCGTCGTCGACCAGATCGTCGATGTTCTCCCGTGCGGTGCGCCCGTGCGCGGCGTGTCTGCGTTCGACGGCCTCGGGACGGGCGGCGTCCTCGGTGAGCGCTCGGCGCCTCAGCAGTTCGGCGTGGTCGTCGCTCATGGCGTTCGATGTTATCCACAGGTCATCTCGCGGCCGAGGGTTTCTGTCGGCGCTGCGGCTTAGCGTGCGAAACATGAGTAATTGGATCAACACCGTCAGCCGTGACCACGTCGAACGTGGGGTGCGTGGCCGTTTCGCCCAGGCCACTCACGGCAAGCCGCACATATTGCGCAAGATGGCCCGTGGCGACTGGATCGTGTTCTACTCGCCCAAGACCGGCTATCCCAAGGGCGATCCGCTGCAGGCGTTCACCGCCATCGGACGGGTCGTCGACGATGAGCCGTATCAGGACGAGACGTCGCCGGAGGCGCCGTGGCGGCGCAACGTCGATTTCCTGGAGTGCTCGGAAACCCCGATCCGTCCGCTGCTCGAACGCCTCGACTTCATCGAGGACAAAAACCGGTGGGGCTACAAATTCCGGTTCGGCGCGTTCAAGATCGACGACCGCGATCTGGAGGTGATCCGTTCGGCGATGACGGGCGGCGGCTGAGGTTACTGTGAGGCGGTGAGCAACACCGAACCGGCGCCTGCCGCACTTGCTTGTGCCGCAACGCCGTTCGCGGTGTGCTGCATGCCCGCGAGGTGCCGCTGGGCGGGCCGGGCATGGATGTGCCGCAGCGCCCGCACACCGGGTTGCAGACCGTCAGCTGGTTGTTCGCGGGCGACGTACCGCGAGCACTGGCAAGACCACCACGACCGGTTCGGCGCGGTGCACGGATACCGCGGCGCAGTCCCGCGGCTGCCCGCCCGCCCTGCCCAACGCCACCTTGCGTCCGCGGCGCAATCCCGGGGTATAGCTAGCCCATGACCACCGACAAGACAGGCGCACCCACCGAGGTCGTCAAGCAATCGGACCGTTTCGACATCACGGTGGACGGTAAGACCGCCGGTTTCACCGAGATCGTCGACCGCGACGGCCAGCGGGTCTTTCCCCACACCGAGGTCGACGAGGCGTTCCAGGGGCGTGGCCTGGCGACCATCCTGATCGGCGAGGCGCTCGAGCAGACCCGCGACGCCGGGCTGCGGATCGTGCCGGTGTGCGAGATGGTCGCCGCCTACATCGACAAGCACCAGGAACTCGCCGACGCCGTCGACCCCGTGACGCCCGAGGTCGAACGCTGGCTGGCGGATCGGTAACCGGCCTGGCCCGCTATCGTCGGCGCGGTGACGACCGCGTTTTTCACCCGTGACGGCGACGCGTTCGTGCCCGGGCCGCTCGCGCAGGGCCCGTGGGGACAGACGATCAGCGGAAACTACGTCGGCGGGTTGCTCGGTCATGTGCTCGAGCGCGACGCCGGCGCTGCGGATTTCCAACCCGCCCGGCTGACCGTCGACCTGTTCCGGCCCGCAGCGTTGGCGCCGGTGCGCGCCGAGACCGCCGTCGTCCGCGCGGGCCGGCGCCTGAAGCTGGTCGACGCGTTGATGATGCAGGGCGACACCGTCGTCGCCCGCGCGACCGCACTGTTCTTGCGCCGCGGAGCACAGCCCGCCGACGAGATCTGGACGTCGCCGGTCACCATGCCGCCGCTTCCGCCGACGCCAGATCCGATCCCGCGCGGGCTGTCGACGCTGGTGTGGACCTACGGCAAGCAGAACCGCGAACCCGGTCCGGGGGAAGGTTTGTCGAACTGGCAGCACTCGGGGCCCAAACACATGTGGGTGCGCGACTTTCGACCGCTGGTCGACGGCCAAGATCTCACGCCGTTCGTCCGCGCGGCGATGGCCGGCGACATGGTCAGCTCGTTGACGCACTTCGGGCCGAGCGGTCTGCAGTGGATCAACGCCGACTACACCCTGACGCTGGCCCGGCTGCCGAAGGGTCCGTACCTCGGGTTGGCGGCGCTCACCCATCACAGCGACGCGGGCGTGGCCACCGGCACGGCGACGATCGTCGACGAGTACGGCCCGATCGGCAGCGGGGTCGCCAACGCGCTGGCCAACCCCGGTTTCTCGCCGCCGCGGATGTAGCCGGAGGCCGTGTCGCCGATTTCTGCGCCAGGGTCGCGCTCCGCGACGTTTCACAGCCGTCGTGCAGAAATCGGCGCGGCCAAGCGCACGAAAACACCCCGCGGGATATCCGCGGGGTGTTCCGGTGAGTTCGGTCAGCTGATGCCGACGACCTCCTGGGCGATGGCGGCCAGGCGCGTCTGCGCTGCCGACACCAACCGCTGGCGGTTCTTGTTCATCTCCTCGTAGGCGATGATCGTGCGGATGTCGCTCGGATCCTCGAGCTCCTTGACCGCGGCCACCGCGTCGTTCTGGTTCAGCTCGTCGTAGCCCTCGATGGGCAGCTCGTCGGCATCGACGACGCCGCCTTCGGCGCGCACCTTGTGCAGCCGGTCGGCCGCTTCGTCGGCGCCCTCACGACGGACCACGTCCTCGGCCCGCTTCAGCGCGCCGTCACGTGAGGCACCGAGCGCCTTCAGCGTGATCTCGCCGGCGCGCTGGGCACGCTGACGCAGATCCTCGACGGCCGGCCCGGCGGAGCGCACCAGCTCAGCGACCCGATCGACGGACTGAGCCGACCACTGGCCGGGCAGGTTCACCAGCTTCACCGCGGTGCCCGCGGCAGCCTGGATCGGGGTGCGCTGCAGCGCGGCCGGTCCGCCAAGGGCGTCCTCGGCCAACACCGTGGTCAGCCAGCTCACCGTCGCTGAGTGCGCGGTGATCAGCCGGTCGGCCAGATCCTGAATGTCGCGCTGCTTGGCCGAGACGGCCAGCGCCTTGATGTAGCGCGCACGGTCCAGCAGCTGGTTCTCCAGCGCCAGGTCACCCAGCAGCGCCTCATCGAACGGCTGGGCCTGCTCGGTCAGCGCCTTGACCGCCGCTGCGGCGCGGCCCAGGAACGGCCCGACGGTGTCGGGGAAGCCGCCCAGGTCACGGATGGCCTTCTCGATGGCCTCCGCGCGGATGCGCCCGTTCTCGGCGTTCTCGCTGAGCTCGCGGCGCACCGCCTCGGTCCTGGCCTGGGTGATCCGGGTCTCGGCGACCTGGATCTCGGTATGGGTCAGGTCGAGCATCGTGCGTAGCTGCCTGAGCAAGGTCGTTTCGGTAGCGGTAGTCATCTGCTTTAGCCCCTTATGCGTTTGACGAATTTCGGTCGGCGCTGGGCTGCACCTGTCCTGTTGGCTACCCGGTGGCCGGGGGAAGCCGAACGCGGCGCAGATGTGAGATTGGTCGCACCGAGTGTCAGCGCGGCTGCAGGATGACGACCGGGATTTCGCGGTCGGCCCAGGCCTGGTAGGTGTCGAAGTCGGCGTAGGCCTCGACCAGCTTGGGCCACAGTCGCGCGCGCTGCTCCGGTGTCGCGGTCACCGCGCGCACCGGTCGGCGGTCCGAACCGATTTCGATGTGGGCGTCGGGGTTGGCAACCAGGTTGCGGTACCACTGCGGATCGGTGTCGCGCCCGCCCTGGGAGGCCACCACGATCACGTCGTCGCCGTCGCGGATGAACACCAGCGGCGACACCAGCCGCCTGCCGGTCTTGCGTCCGATGTGCTCGAGCAGCAGGGTCGGCACGGGTTTCTTCAACCCCGCACCGACGCGCCATTTGGCGCCGATGCGTCCGCCGGTGCGGCGATACACCCACACGTGCGCCTTGCCCGCGTACTTCATCACCTGGGTGACGATCGGCGAGTTCAGCTGCTTGGGCTTGTTGTTCGGGTCCATGCGATCAACCTAGATACTGGGCGGTGCTGCCACCCAGCGGCATTTCGGGCATGCCCAGCTTGCGGTGGTCCCAACTGCGCGTGCGGCTGGGCACCAGCCGGACACAGATGCGGTTGCGCATCATCTGGTCGACGAAGGGCCGCATCTCCTCGGAGTACGGCCCGGTGTAGCGCTCCCACACGCTGATGCCCACGCGCAGAGCGGTTTCGGGGTCGTCGACGATCTCCGCGCGGCCCTCGATCGAGACACCGCGCAGGGTGTCGTAGGTGTGGCCGTCCTCGATCAGCACGGTCACCGTGGGGTTGCGACGCAGGTTGACGGCCTTCTGCGACTTGGCCTTGGTCTCGAACCAGATCTCTCCGTCGAGGACGCCGTACCACATCGCGACCAAATGCGGCCGTCCGTCAGCCATCAGCGTGGCGAGGGTGGCGGTTCTACTGCGCTCGATGTATTCGGCGATCTCGGCGTCGGTCATGACGATCTTCGCGCGTTCGTTCTTGCCCACGACCCAGATACTTTCAGGTCGTCGCGGCGGTGACGCGCACCGGGCTGGGATTCTCTGCGATCGCTCGTCACAACGGCGGTAGCGGCGGCGGCACCTGGCACAGCCACGCGATCGCCTGGTGACCGTCACGGGTGAGCGTGCCGGTGCTCGAGTCGAACTCAGCCGCAGCGATGCAGAACGGCCCGAGGCTGGTGCTGCGTGGTAGTGCGTCGATGTCGTTGTCGCTCCACTCGGCGGTCACCTTCAGGTTCCGCACCACGAGCATCCCGACCGTGAGCAGGGTCAGCGGATCACGGGGATCAGTGGCGCTTCCGCTGCTGAGTTGGTGCGCCTCGTAACCGGGAACCTGCCAGTCCCGTCTGGCGAGAAATGCCTCATCCCACCACGGCCGGTCGAAACGAACCAGGCAGTAGTCGAACCGGACTGAGAAGTTGCTTGAGGTCGATTTCTCTGCGGAGGTTCCGGCTAGGACCGCATCGATCACGGAGACCTCGGCGAGCACGTCGATGCGCGCCGGGTTCCACCGGGATGTCGAGACGTGCGCCACGGTTTCGTCGACCGGTAGCACGACGCGGCCCGCCTCCAGCGCCAGCGCAGGGTTGACCACGGCGCTGAGCAGGCGCGCTCGGGAAGCGCCGGCGATGGGTGTCACGTCAAGCCCGACGCCCACCTCGTCGTCAACCTCGTCGATGCCGACTTCGGCGACGGTTGCGGCCCGGACGAAACTCGTCACTGCCGGGTTGATAGCCGCCCGCAGCTGACGCAGGTGCGGCGGTATCTCCTCGGGCCATAGGAACGGGTCGTCCTGTGGACCGACGGGCGGAATTCGCCGGTACTCGCGCGGCGGCAACGGTACGTACCAAGGTTTCTCGTGGTCCGGAGGCGGATTTTCGGCGGCGCCGACACTATAGGTTTGCCAAGCATCTGATCCGGGTTCGAACCAGTCCACCGGAACCATCGAGGTTGCGTAGTACCGAACGTTGACGCCGGCCGGCAGCGGCGAGCCGTCGGGACTCGCGGCCACCACCAACTCACTGTTGGCCAGGGCGTTGATGGCCTGGGCCTTGGCCGCTTCAAACGATGCTCGAGCATCGGGATTACTGGTCGGCGGCCCATTGCTGCCCCGGACCAGGTCGCGGTACCAGCGGGAGAGCGCCGACCCGCCCCGGGGCACATAGGCACCACCGTCGATCGCGTTCGCAGCCGGTATCTGGTCAGCCAGCGCCGCCGCGCGTTGGTGGGCGAGTAAACCGCCTACTGCCCCGCCAACGTCACTGCCGAACTCGCGCGCAGGTAGTGGATGCCCGAGCGGATCGAACATCAGCAGTACGCTGCCGGGTCCGCCGTCTCCACCGAGCGGAAACCGTTCGGCAAAGAAGGTCTGCAGACCCGCAGCAAGATCGTCGAGTGTGGTCGGCATGTCCTGTTCTCCGGGAGCTAGTCGGGAAGGTTCGGATCATCTTCGGGCGGGCAGAGCGGAATGATTTCGCCGAGCCAACCGACCACTTGGGCGCCGTTGATCACCAAAGTGTTGCCCTCGAAGAAGGCGCCGAAGTCATTGCGGACGTCGTTACCGGCCTCATCACGGAAATCACCTTGGTAATGCGATTCGTCGCGGCGGTATCCACCGGTAAGCGAAAGGAAGCTGAACACCGGGACGCTCGCGCCGCCACCGATTGATTCCCCGCCGCTGCTATCCGAGCGGTGCCCGTTGCTCCAATAATTTTCCAGGGTCGTCTTGTCCGATCCCCAATTTTCGGCAGTGATCCGGACGTTGCGAACCACGACGATCGCGGTGGGCAACATCGGCAGTAGTTTGTCGTGGTCACCGACCTGATCGGAGATGCTCCCGGAGCTGACGGCGCCCTTACGCTGTCCGGGCAGGTACCAGCCGCCCAGGTGGAAGATGTCGGTAACCAGCCAGGGCCTCGAGATTTCGCAGATGCCGTACTCCAACTCGATGCTCAAGTTGGTCGCGTTCTCGCTGAACGTGGTGCCGTCGTGCGCCGCATTCGAGTAGCTGGAATTCGACTGGGATTCCCACGAGGAGTAGTTGCCCGCGAAACCGAATCCGAAGACGCCGATACCGGCGCTCCCACTGCTCGACTCCGAACTGCCGGACCAGTTGCCAACGTTCAGGGAATGTCCGTGCTTTTCGAAATGCGTTCGGTAGGTGCGCGACTCGTGCTTGAGTTTGGTCCAGCCGATGTCTTGAGTCTCGATCTGGCTCCACTCGCTGGGGAAAATGTAGGTGTACGGAACCCGTCCGGCCAGACCACCGGCGATGCCGGGGATGGCTGCTTGCCACGCTTCGAAGAGGTTCTTGGCGCGCAGTATTGCCCCTTCACCCAGCGGAACGCCGACGGATGCCCGGGTCGCCAGCGCGGCTTCGACCTCGGCGGCGCCCTGTGACATCCACTTCTCTCTGGCGTCGTCAACGTTCGCAGACAACGGCAGCAGTAAAGCTCCAGCCGCTGGGCCCTGTTCGGGATCGTTGAGCAGGGTGATCTCTCGAGCTGTCAGATCACCGATGGCCTTTGCATAGGCGTTGCGATTCTTCTTGTACCGGGCGTACTTTGGCGTGTCGTTGCCTTCGGCGTCCTCCAGCACCGCCGTCGCGGCATCGAGGTGGGCCTGCTCTTCGGGCGAACGTGGCGGCGCAGGCTTGGCTGTCATCGACCTGAGAATGTTCTCGTACTGAAAAGCTGCGTGGCGTCCGCCACCCGAATAGTATTGTGTCGTACCGTCATCGGTGACCATCAGCAGCTTGTCGAAGAAATTGAAGGTCTTGAACGCCGCCTCGTAGGCACGGCGGATGATGGGACTCACCGGTTCCGGAGGTTCGTTAGCGCCGGCGGCGGGGCGCTGACCCGACCGCAGCTCCGCCACACCACCGATCGGGCTCCATGGCTTGGCGAAGTCACGCGGACTGACCATCAGGCCGGGCACCATCTGGCAGTACACGTAGCCCGTAGTCGTGGAGCCATCGCTGCGGGTGGGTCGTGATGCGCGGATGTCGGTGATGATCTCGCTGAGCATGCTTGCTGCCAGCGCGCGGGGTTCGTTGTCAATAGGCATGGCTTCATGTCCTTTTCGTGGTGGGAGTGGGTTCACTACTGTTGTGGTGCTGCTTCGACGACGCGGAAACTTCCGCATTGATCGGTTCGCCAGCTCACGACGAGCCAGTCGGGTCGTCCCATGGCCGACGCTGCGTTTCTGGCGTCGTCGAGTGACGGGTACAGGCCGCTCAGCTGGATTTCGCAGTCGTGGCTGAGCGGGTCGCGTCCGGCGCCCGCGTAGACTTCGAGCGATCCGATGCCGTAGGCGTCCATGGCTTCGAGTAGCGGATTGGCTGCCTCCGGCAATGCGGTCTGACTCAACGGCAGGACGGCGCGCGCGGAGGCGCCGATCTCAATGAGTGCGACCACCAAACCGGCGACCCCGGCCGCGATTTTCGCGAGGACGGTCAATTCGTAGAGTCCATGTACGATCTCGGCTCCGGTGATCAAGTGCGCGAAACCTTCGCCCGGTGACGGCTCTCCTGCGGCGATGCACTGACCGATGTCCAGCCCATCGATAGCACCGTGACGACCCGCCTGAACTCCTTCGGAGTAGGCCGTGCCGTCGTTGGCATCCATTCCCTCGGGCGGATCGAGTGGAATCGAGATATCGGCGTAACCCCATAGAAAACCCATCGCCCATGCATCGGCCAAGCTGGGGCTTGGATGACCGAGATAGGGATTCTCAACCATGCGCGCTCCTCGGTTTGCAGTTGAGCGGAACGTATTCCGCTGCAAGCCGGATGGCGTGCGTAGTTGACTACCTGCTTTCCATGGCAAGGAGAGCGGTACTCACTGTGTCAACTGTCGACGTGCTAGTGCTGCTGGCGCACAGGAGCTTTGATGAAATAGGGGCTCTGACCGCGTTTGCCGACCAAGATGCCAGCTATCCGCGGCTGCGGTCTAACTCTTCCTGCGTCAGCTCAGCAGCATCACGTACTGGGCGGCCGTCAGCTGCTGCGCGTCGAGCAGTGTGGGCCCGGCGGCCTCGATCGCATACTGGTCGGCGGTGGCCAGGCAATAGAAGCTGCGGTCCTCCAGTTGCAAACAGCGGCTGTCGGGCATGTTGCGCACCGGGTTGGCCGGTTGCGCGTCCGGCGACACCTCATCGAAGAACTCGTCGACAACACCCTTGGCGCCTGCGGCGTCTTCGGCTTCGTAGACGCTGGCCTTGGCCATGGCCACCAGATCGGTTCCGGTGTCTGCGAACAGCTGGGCCGAGCGGGTCGGGTCGCTCTGGAAGTGCAGCGCGCCGCGCCGCTCGTAGTAGGCGTTCTTCGTCAGCATCGGGTCGGGCGCCTCCACCGGGATCACGCGCGCCAACAATCCGGTCGGGTCGATGCTGATGTCGGCGAACTCCGACGGGTCGGTGGCGCGGAAGCTGTCGATCTCGGGGCCCTGCAGGTCGAGGGTCTTGGCGACCATTTCGGCCGCCTGCTCGGCGCCGTCGGGCGATTGCGCGAGCTGCATGAACACGTAGGGGCCGTGGGCGGCGAACGAGCGCACGGCGTGCCGCTTGCCGGCGGTGCGGTCGAGGGTGGAGTAGGTGTTGGCCTTGGCGTCGGAATGCCCGGGGATGCTCACCGTTTGCGCCGGTCCGTCGGCGCCGCGCTGCTGCATCGCGGTTTCGCCGAGGGCGCTCGCCGCGGCCGAGGCGGCGTCGTCGTCGGGGAAGCGCAGAACCGCGTTGAGCAAGAGCTTCTTGTCGTCTTCGGTGCGTGCGGTAGCGAAACCGTTGATGAAGTTGTGGCGGCTGGCCACCATGCCGAGGTCGCCGGGGCCGATCAGCCCGAGCGCCTGCGCCCTGGGCAGCACTATCGCGCCGAAACCGAACCACTTCGTCAGCACCGGGTCCACCTCCCACGGCCCGATGACGTGGTTGGCCATGCGTTGGGCTTCGATGACCATGCCGCGCAACGGATCCCCTGCGACACCGAGGGGCTGGCTGGGCTCGGTCGGATAGGGTCCGACGTCGAGGCGGTCGAAGTCGAGTGCCCCCTGCGCGCCGGTCGCCCTGACCGGGGTTCCGGTGACGGTTGAGCTGCAGGCCGCCGAAAGCATCGCGATGGCAAAAAGGACTACAAGAAATGGGTGGCGCATCAAGGCCAAACCTACAACGCGGCGAAGTAGAAACCCAGCAGCAGCGCGAAGACGGCGATCAGCCATCCGTGGGTCGTGATCTTGAGCCAGGTCGGGGCGTGCCGCACCTCCATGAAATGCCATATCACCAATTGCGTCTTGACCGCGGCGATCAGCAGGACGACGACGGTGATCGTGGCGCTGACGTGGTGGACCTGGCCGCCGTCCCGGGCGGTCAGCCACGATGCGACGGTCACCGCGGTGAGCACGGCCCACACGATCGTCAGCGGGTGGCGAAGATAGGTCGTCACGGGATCACCTCATCAGGTAGAGCAGTGCGAACAGCACGAGCCACAACAAGTCGACCATGTGCCAGTACGTAGCGCCGGTCTCCACCAAGATGATTCGGGGTGGGGCGGGTCCGCGCAGGTTGCGCACAATGAATGACAGGATCACCAGGCCGAGGAACACGTGACACAGGTGCATGCCCGTCATCACGAAGTAGAACATGAAGAACAGGTTGGTTCCCGGCGTCAGACCCGCGAGGATCTCAGGGATGTACTCGAAGGCCTTGAGGACCGGGAAGAGTGCGCCGCCGGCCAGGGCGAGCCAGAACAGCCGGTAGGCGTCGGCGGTCTTACCGGATCGTGCCGCTGAGGTGCCCAATGCGACGAACAGCGAACTGGTCAGCAGCACAACGGTGTTGACCGCGCCGATGTCGGTGTTCAGTTTCGCCTGGCTTTCCAGAAACACGGCGTGGTCTTGGCCGCGGTAATACATGTAGGCCACGAAGTACACCGCGAAGATCATCAGGTCCCCGATGACGAAGAACCACATGCTGGGCTCACCGGGAAGATGGCTGCGCATCAGCGCTTTTCGCGGCCCGAGGCTGCTTCGGTCCGGTGCCGTGGTGACCTCGGTCATGCACTCACCTTCGAGTCGACGGTCGGCTCGATCCGGGCGTTGTCGAGTTCGTCCTCGGGCTGGTCTCTGATCGCCCGGTAGATGCAGAAGTACACGATGATCTGCCACGGCACGTACAGCGCCATCGCGAAATAGAAGGTCACGAGCCCGTTCCAGGCGAACGGCCCGGACTTGGCGATCCAGACGGGCGCGGCCATCAACTCGGTCACGTACTGCCAAACGGTGTAATAGCCCAGCCATTTCGGCAGGATGCCGTTCTGATCGAGGATGATGGCCAGACCGAAGGCCATCCACATGATGCAGAAGCAGCCCAGCGAGCCGATGAAGGCCAGGTAGCCGAAGTCGTAGAGCATCTCCAGGATCGCCGGGTCATAGCCGGGACGAAACGCGCCCAACCCGAAGCAGAACATCGCGAAGAGCATCCCGACGATGGTGCCGGTCATCGCACCCAACAACAGGCTGTAGCGCAGCACCGGGCTGACCGACATGCGGCGGATCTGGTTGAGGTAAACGGCATTGGCGACCGGGGCCAGACCGAACACCAATATCAGGATGGCGCAGGCGATGAGCAGGTTCGGCGACTGCATGAATGCGATCTTGTCGGCCTGCGACGCGCTCGGTGATCGCGGCGGCATCATCCAGCTCAGTGGAACGAACACGATCCCGAACACGGTGAAGAAGAACGGCACCGACCAGAACGCGATCCATTGATCCAATTTCTTGGATTGGCGCCATCGGGCGGGCGTGGCGCTCTTGGTCATATGAGCGCCTCCTGCTCGTCGCCTTGGCGATTGACCACGCCCACGAGCACCACGAACATCACGGCGATGTAGCACGCCAATACGGCGAGGCGCAGGTGAAATGACAGCGCACCGTCCCATGCCAGCGGCCCGGACTTGTGTAGCACCGAGAACGCGCCGGGAACCAGCAGCGCGGCGGCGGCCACGTTGAAGTGTGCCACCCAGCGCGGGAAGATCGGGTCCGGCCGGGCGTCGAGGTAGATGCTGATGGCCAGGCAGAGGTTCTGCACGATGATGGTGCCGACCGGCGCGATGAAGAAGAACCACGCCATGTCGTTGAGCAGGCTGATCAGCTGTGGATCACGATCGGGTCGGAACGCGGCGATGCCCCAGCAGTAGTCGGCGAGGATGAACGCGGTGAGGCCCACGCCGGTGGCAAGGATGTAGGCGTAGGTGAGGACGTTGCTCGACGTGCGGATGCGTGACATCTGCACGGCAGTCACCGCGAACAATGGAACCAGTGCGCACGCGATGAGGTTGCACATGATGACCACGCCGAGGATGCCGGTGTTGTTCACGGCGAAGAACGCGGCCACCTCTTCGGGCGTCAGGGTCGGCGACAGCGGCCCGGAGAAGACCGGGAACGCGACGTAGGCCAGCACGAAAAGCCCCGCTGCGGGCGGCACCGTCCACAGCAGGATGCGCTGGCCCCTGGTGTTCATCGCCGTTGTCGTCGTCATCGCTGGGTCCCGCCTGTCTGGGTTACATCGCGCCGTCATAGGTCTAGCACGCTCACTGACAGATGACAATGAAAGGTCTGGCGGTGTGCTGCCTGTCGGCCGCTGGGCTGCTTATTTACCGGCGCCTTCGTTGATGCGCTAAGACATGTTCGGTGACAACTGTCAACGACTTCGTGCGGCACAATGGGCGCGTGGCAGACAGTGCAACCCGGCGTGACGCCCAGCGCGAAAACACCCGCGCGCGGTTACTGGACGCCGCGATCGTGGAGTTTCAGCGCGCCGGCGCTCACTCGGCCGACATCAACGCGATCGTCAAGGCGGCCGGGGTGGCGCGCAGCACCTTCTACTTTCACTTCCCGACCAAAGAACATGTGCTGCTCGAGCTGATCCGGCGAGACGAGGTGCAGCTGGCCAACGAACTCGGCCGGTTCCTCGACACCCGCCCCGGCCTGCCCGCGGTGTTGAAGACGATCATCGAGTTGGTGCTGGATCTGGAAAGCCGTTGGGGCACATCGCTATTCCACGACGTCATCAGCCTCTACTTCTCCCCCACGCTGCCCGAGCGAGAGCAGTGGACCAACCACCCGGTATTCGTGCTGCTGGCCGCTGAGATCGAACGCGCACGCATCCGCGGCGAGCTCTACGAGGATGTCGACGCCTACCACAGCGCGGCGTTCTTCTTCCTCGGCGTCTACGCCCTGCTCACCACGGTCGGAGAATCTCGATCCGAACGTGACGTGGCCCTGGAGAAGTTCGTGAAGAGCACGCTGCGCAGCCTGCAACCGGTCGAGTAAGAATCTCGCAGACTTTATTGTGCACCGACGATTCCAACCCGGCGATGCGGTCGGCAGACCCGACCACGCCCATAATTTCGTGTTACGATATTCAGGGTGCAGGCGGTGCGGATCCACTCCTCGGCGCTTAAGCACGGCTGGAGCGAAGGAGACATTCTCCACGCTCTGGAGCGCGTTCATATCGAGCTGGACATAATCGATGATGACCCGCCTCGAACATGGGTCTTCGGATTTGCTCCAGACGCCACACTGCTGGAGTTGATCGTGCTCCGCACGTCGAAGGGTGATCTCGTTATCCACTGCATGAAAGCTCGAAAGCATCAACTCGACAAAGCCCTCCAAGCCCGAGGCGGACACTGATATGGCCAAGAAGGAAACGACCAGCAAGTCGACACGCACGACCTCGAAGAAGGGTCACCGGTCGACGGTCACGGGTCGATTCCTCAAGGAAGGAACGACTGCGCGGAATCCCCGCACGACCGTCAGTACATCAGGCGCTGCGTTTGCTGCGGGACTACCGGATGACCCCGATGAACAAAAAATCGAACGTCTGGCTGTTGAGGCTGAGCAAGGAGTACCGGCCGAGAAGCTTCGCCGTCGCGGTAGGCCTTCTATCGGTGAGGACGCGTCTAGCTCCTACTCGGTGCGGCTACCCATCGATCTAGTGACGCTCACTGATGAACGCTCCGCCCTCGACGGGGTGAGCCGAGGCGAAACGATCCGCCGCGCACTGATCGAGTACCTCACGAAATAGTGCAACTTGGCTCCGCACGCGCCGTTGCGCTCGACTACCTGAGTCCCGCCCGGGTTTCCGCTTGACTCTCCCGTTGGGGGAGACTCCATGCTCGGCTCATGACCATCAACGAAATCACCAACACGTCATGGGACGAGCTTCCCGGCATCGTCCGTACCTTTCTTGTCGCCCAGTCTGATTCGGATCTCGACACGGCGGCTGCCGCCTTCACCTCCGACGCCCAGGTGACCGATGAGGGGCACACCTACCGCGGAGAGCGCGAGATCGCCGCCTGGTTGAGACGGGCCGGAAGCGAGTACACCTACACCACCGAGTTCGACCACGCCACCATCGCCGGTGCCGACCACGTCGATGTGGTGCAGCATCTGGAGGGCAACTTCCCCGGCGGCGTCGCCGACCTGCATTTCCGGTTCACCCTCGAAGGCGGCCGGGTCAGTCGGCTGGTGATCGAGCCATGACTCAGTCGGCGCCTACCGCTGGGGTCACCGGTGCGAGCGGGAAGACCGGCCAGCCGATCTCCGTACGCCATGCCGTGGAGTCCGCGGTGTCACGCGGCCCGACCAGATAGACCTCCCGGACCGGTCCGTCGACGGCCAGCGCGTGGTCGACGACCCAGGCGCCGAGCCTGCCGTAGGTGACGTCGATGTCGTCGTGCGGTCCAGGGTGCACGACGACGGCGAGGTCGGCGGGCGGCAGGTCGAGGACCTCGATCCGTCCGGAGGCGCGCGGGCTGCGCACCGGACGGAAGACGGTCATGGTGCCGACACCCTCGGTGAACAGTTCGTTGGCATAGTGTCCGCCGGGCGGTCCGGTGCGTTCGGCCGGTGGGAACGCGTCGTCGAGTTCGGCCATCGCGCCGTCATACCAGTCCAGCGAATCATCAAGTGCGACAGTCGCCGTGACCGCCGCCACGGTGCACGCGGGAACGGAGCGGACTTCGACGGGGAGGTCTGCGGGTTCGGGGTGCAGCAACCGGCGCAGCGAGACGACGGCGGCTCGGGTGCGGTCCAGCTCGGCCTCCAGGCGCTTGAGGTGGCCGGCGATGACCTCGGCTCGCTGTTGCGGATTGCCCGTTGCCAGAATCGTTTTCACCTCGGCCAGGGGCATGTCCAGCTGGCGCAGTTTCCAGATCACCTGCGCGGTCGGGATCTGCTCGGCACTGTAGTAGCGGTAGCCCGTGGCCGGGTCGATCGTGGCGGGCTGCAGCAGGCCGGCTTCGTGATAGCGGCGCAGCGTCCGCACGCTCAACCTCGTCACTGTGGCGAATTCCCCGATGGACAGTCCGGGTCGCATAATCGACTCCCTTCCTGAACCCGGTCCACGCCGCCACTCCAGCCGTGCGCGCGGACGTGCCTCAGGCAATTCACTCACTGCACACAAACACAAAGGCCACGACCTCGTTCGAGTCGTGGCCCTTATGCCTGCGGTTCTGTGTGGGCGAAGGGGGACTTGAACCCCCACGTCCCGAAGGACACTGGCACCTGAAGCCAGCGCGTCTGCCATTCCGCCACTCGCCCCAACAACCGGGGGAGCCTATCACGCAGGCGCCCCGGCCCTTCAACCGTACCGATGCTCCCCTGCAGCCCGCCACCTGCGTCGAAGGCCGCCACCGGCAACCTTCTGACCTGCTGAAATCCGATTCTCACAATTCTGATGGTCCCGCAGGCCTGCGCTTGGCCGATACCATGCAAGGGACCGATGTGGCCGGCGACACGCTGGTGTGCATGGTCGTGGCCAGGATCGACGGATATCAACGAGTGAGGCGGGCGGTGACATGGGTCTGGTCGACCGCATCGAGCGCAAGCTCGAGTCGACCGTCGGCGACGCGTTCGCCCGGGTCTTCGGCGGGTCGATCGTCCCGCAGGAAGTCGAGGCGATGCTGCGCCGTGAGGCCGACGCCGGTGCTCGTGAAGTACTCGGAGGCCGGGTTTTGGCTCCGAACGAGTACGTCATTACGCTCAGTGTGCCTGACTACCAGAAGGTGAGCGCCGACCCCGACCTGACATCAGCGACTTTCGCCAAGCACTTGGAGGGCTACATCCATGAGCAGGGATGGCAAACATATGCTGATGTCGTCGTCAGGTTCGAACAATCTTCCAACCTGCACACCGGACAGTTTCGCGCGCGTGGTGCGGTCAATCCTGACGCAACCACTGGCGAGCCCGCCCCAGCACCTCGAGACCTTTCGTCTAACGCAGAATCAGGAGTACCACCGATGAGCGACAACCCGAGCTACCGCGGCGGTCAGGGACCGGGGCGGCCGGCCGACGAGTCCTATGACGACCGGTACACCCGCCAGCCGGACGACCGGCCGCAGGATCCGCGCGGTCAATATGTTCCGCCGGACCAGGGCGGCTACCCCGACCAAGGCGGTTATCCCGACCAAGGCGGCTACCCCGAGCAGGGTGGCTATCCGGACCAGGGCTATCCGCCGTCGTCGTACGAGCAGCGCCCGCCCGCCGGATACGCACCGCCCGCCGCTGGCGGCTATCCCGATCAGGGTTACCGTCAGCCACCCGCGGGTTACGGCCCGCCTCCGGGTGGTCAGCCCGGCTACGGACCGCCGCAGGCCGACTATGACTACGGCCGCGGACCGGCGCGCCCCGACGAGGGCTACGGCAGGCCCGAACCGCGCCCCGGCTACCCCGACCAGGGCGGCTACCCCGATCAGGGTGGCTACCCGGACCAGGGCGGTTACGGCGGCGGTTACGGCCGCCAGGACCAGGGCTACGCGCCGCCGGACTACGGCCGCTACGGCGAGCCCGCCGGCGGCTACGCCGAGCCCGGCTACGGCGAGGCCGCGGGCGGCTACGACTACGGACAGCCGGGCTACGGCGCCGGCTACGGACAACCCGACTACCCGGCGGCGACCGCGGTCACGCTGCAACTCGACGACGGCAGCGGCCGCACCTATCAGCTGCGTGAGGGCTCCAACGTGATCGGCCGCGGCCAGGACGCACAGTTCCGGCTGCCCGACACCGGGGTGTCACGCCGCCACCTGGAGATCCGCTGGGACGGCCAGGTCGCGCTGCTGTCGGACCTCAACTCCACCAACGGCACCACCGTGAACAACGCGCCGGTGCAGGAGTGGCAGCTGGCCGACGGCGACGTGATCCGACTGGGCCACTCCGAGATCATCGTCCGCGTGCACTAACGGACCGGCCGTCAACTGAGGGCGAAGCTGCGCGCTTCACCCTCACGTTGATGGGCGTCCAAGTATCGTGACGTTGCGCCGGAACGGCCGAAACGGGATGGGGACGGACGGAGAGGACGTCAGATGCAGGGGTTAGTGCTGCAACTGACGCGCGTCGGCTTTCTGCTGCTGCTGTGGCTGTTCATCTGGTCGGTGCTGCGGATCCTGCGCACCGACATCTACGCACCTCCGGGAACCGTCATGGTGCGCCGCGGTCTGCCGCTGCGCAGATCGCTGCTGCCCAGCGGCGGCCGTCGTAACGTGGCCCGGCACCTGGTGGTCACCGAGGGCGCGCTGGCCGGAACCCGGATCACCCTGGGCAGCCAACCGGTGCTGATCGGCCGGGCCGACGACTCCACCCTGGTGCTCACCGACGACTACGCCTCGACCCGGCATGCCCGGCTTTCGCCTCGAGGTTCGGACTGGTATGTCGAAGACCTAGGATCGACCAACGGCACATACCTCGACAGGGCGAAGGTGACGACGGCGGTACGGGTTCCGATGGGCACACCGGTTCGGATCGGCAAGACGGTAATCGAGCTGCGCCCGTGACACTGGTGCTTCGATACGCCGCGCGCAGCGACCGCGGCCTGGTCCGGGCGAACAACGAAGACTCGGTCTACGCCGGCGCACGGCTGCTCGCGCTGGCCGACGGCATGGGCGGACACGCCGCCGGCGAGGTGGCCTCCCAACTGGTGATCGCGGCGCTGGCCCACCTCGACGACGACGAACCCGGCGGTGACCTGCTCTCCCAGCTCGACGCCGCGGTCCGCGAAGGCAACGCGGCCATCGCCGCTCATGTCGAGGCCGATCCCGAGCTCGAGGGCATGGGCACCACGCTGACCGCAATCTTGTTCGCCGGCAACCGACTTGGTCTCGTGCACATCGGCGACTCCCGCGGCTACCTGCTGCGCGACGGGGAGCTCACGCAGATCACCAAGGACGACACCTTCGTCCAGACGCTGGTCGACGAGGGCCGCATCACCGCCGAGGAGGCGCACAGCCATCCGCAGCGGTCGTTGATCATGCGCGCGCTGACCGGCCACGAGGTCGAACCCACGCTCATCATGCGCGAAGCCCGCGCCGGCGACCGCTACCTGCTGTGCTCCGACGGGCTGTCCGATCCGGTCAGCCACGACACCATCCTGGAAGCCCTGCAGATCCCCGACGTGGCCGAAAGTGCCGACCGGCTCATCGAATTGGCGCTGCGCGGCGGCGGCCCGGACAACGTCACGGTGGTGGTGGCCGACGTCGTCGATTACGACTACGGCCAGACCCAACCGATCCTGGCCGGCGCGGTGTCCGGCCACGACGACCAGGTTGCGCCGCCCAACACGTCCGCGGGCCGCGCATCGGCGTTCAACCCTCGCCGCAACGAGGCCAAACGCGTTGTGCCCCAAGCCGAGGAGCCGACACAACCACCCCGGTCAAAGCGCCGCGCGTTCATCGCCGCGGCCTTGGTGGTGCTCGTGGTGCTGGCCGGGTTGGCCATCGGCAGGGAGGTCGTGCGCAGCAACTACTACGTCAGCGACCACGACGGCATCGTGTCGATCATGCGCGGGGTGCCCGGGTCGTTTCTCGGCTACGCGCTGCACGAACCGTACCGGCTGGGCTGTCTGACCGCGTTCAACCAACTCACCCTGATCAGCCCCGGACAGGAACCGCGGGACTGCGACCTGTTCCGCGTCGCCGACCTGAAGCCGTCCGAGCAACAGCAGGTCATGTCGGGTCTGCCGACGGGGTCCGAAGACGAGGCCATCAACCAGATCAGCCAGCTGGCCCGCGATTCCCTGCTGCCGGTCTGCCCCCCGCCGGAGCCGGGCGTTACCTGCCGGGAAGTGGCATGACCACCCAGCCGCAGTCCCCCGTCGCCGTGGTGCCGCCGCTGCCCAACCGGCGCAACGCCGAACTGTTCCTGCTCGGGTTCGCCGCGCTCATCACGACGCTCGCGCTGCTGCTGGTCGAAGCCAATCAGGAACAGAGCCTGCGGTGGGAACTGGCGCAGTACGCCGTCGCCTACCTCGCGCTGTTCACCGGCGCGCATCTCGCGGTGCGGCGCTTCGCCCCGTACGCCGACCCGCTGCTGCTACCCGTTGTCGCGTTGCTGAATGGCTTGGGGCTGGTGATGATTCACCGCCTCGACCTCAGCGAGGGCGAGCTCGTCCAGAACGGCCTGGGCGGCACGGCCAACCAACAGATGCTGTGGACGCTGGTCGGGGTGCTCGGCTTCTCGCTCGTCGTGGTGTTTCTGCGCGATCACCGGCTGCTGGCCCGCTACGGCTACGTCTGCGGCGTCACCGGGCTGATCCTGCTGGCGATCCCTGCGGTGTTGCCCAGCTCGATATCCGAGCAGAACGGCGCGAAGATCTGGATCGAGTTGCCGGGCTTCTCGATTCAACCCGCCGAGTTCTCCAAGATCCTGCTGCTGGTGTTCTTCGCCGCGGTGCTGGTCAACAAACGCAGCGTGTTCACCAGCGCGGGTAAGCACTTCTTGGGCATGGACCTGCCCCGGCCGCGTGACCTGGCGCCGCTGCTGGCCGCGTGGATCGCCTCGATCGGTGTCATGGTCTTCGAAAAAGACTTGGGCACTTCACTTTTGCTGTACGCGTCGTTTCTGGTGCTGGTGTACGTGGCCACCGACCGGCTCAGCTGGATGGTCATCGGGCTGGCGTTGTTCGCCGCGGGAAGCGTTGCGGCCTATCACATTTTCGACCATGTACAGGTGCGGGTGCAGAACTGGCTCGACCCGTTCTCCGACCCCGAGGGCGCCGGCTACCAGATGGTGCAGTCGATGTTCAGCTTCGCCACCGGCGGGATTTTCGGCACCGGGCTGGGCAACGGGCAGCCCGGAACCGTGCCCGCCGCGTCGACCGACTTCATCATCGCCGCGATCGGCGAGGAGCTCGGGCTGGTGGGCTTGGCCGCGGTGCTGATGCTCTACACCATCGTCATCATCCGCGGGTTGCGCACCGCGATCGCCGTGCGCGACAGCTTCGGCAAGCTGCTGGCCGCGGGCTTGGCCTCCACGCTGGCGATCCAGTTGTTCATCGTGGTCGGCGGGGTCACCAAGCTGATTCCGCTGACCGGTCTGACGACGCCGTGGATGTCCTACGGCGGCTCGTCGCTGGTCGCCAACTACGTGCTGTTGGCCATCCTGGTGCGGATCAGCCACTCCGCGCGCCGCCCGCTCGTCAACAGCCCGCACGGCGCGACCCCGATCGCCGCGGCCAGCACCGAGGTGATCGAGAAAGTATGAACACCTCGCTGCGCCGCATCGCCGTCGCCGTCATGGCGCTGGTGGTGTTGCTGCTGGCCAATGCGACCGTCACCCAGGTGTTCACGGCCGAGGGCCTGCGTTCTGATCCGCGCAACCAGCGGGTGCTGCTCGACGAGTACTCCCGCCAGCGGGGCCAGATCTCGGCCAGCGGGCAGCTGCTGGCCTACTCGGTGTCGACCAACGGCCGGTTCCGGTTCCTTCGGGTGTACCCCGAGCCGATGGTGTACGCGCCGGTCACCGGCTTCTACTCGCTGCGCTACTCCAGCAGCGGTTTGGAGCGCGCTGAGGATTCCGTGCTCAACGGCTCGGATCAGCGGCTGTTCGCCCGTCGGCTGGCCGATTTCTTCACCGGCCGCGATCCGCGCGGCGGAAACGTCGACACCACCATCAACCCGCAGGTGCAGCAGGCCGCCTGGAACGCGATGGAAGACGGCTGCGACGGCCCGTGCAAGGGTTCGGTCGTCGCGATCGAGCCGTCGACCGGAAAGATCCTGGCGATGGTGTCGTCACCGTCGTATGACCCCAACCTGCTGGCCACCCACGACATGGACAAGCAGGCGGCGGCCTGGCAGCGGCTGCGCGACGACCCCGAGTCACCGCTGCTGAACCGGGCCATCTCGGAGACGTATCCGCCCGGGTCGACGTTCAAGGTGATCACCACCGCCGCCGCGCTCGCACACGGCGCCAACGAGGACACCCGGCTGACCGCCCAGGCCCAGATCCCGCTGCCCGACAGCACCGCCACCCTGCAGAACTTCGGCGGCTCGGCGTGCGGCGCCGGCCCGAACGTCACCCTGCGGGAAGCGTTCGCGCGGTCGTGCAACACCGCGTTCGTCGAGCTGGGCATCGACACCGGCGCCGACGCGCTGCGCTCGACCGCCCTGGGTTTCGGGGTCGGCGCCACTCCCCCGCTGATCCCGCTTCAGGTCGCCGAATCCACGGTCGGCCCGATCGTCGACAACGCCGCGCTGGGCATGTCGAGCATCGGGCAGAAGGACGTCGCGCTCACGCCGCTGCAGAACGCGATGGTCGCCGCCACGATCGCGAACAAAGGCGTGCCGATGCAGCCGTATCTGGTCGATAGCCTGAAGGGACCCGACCTGTCCAACATCGCCACCACGGCTCCGACCGAAGAGCGGCGGGCGGTGTCAGAGCAGGTCGCCGATACACTGACGGATCTGATGGTCGCCGCCGAGCAGGTGACGCAGCAGAAGGGAGCCATCGCCGGCGTGCAGATCGCATCCAAGACCGGCACAGCGGAGCACGGGACCGATCCGCGCAACACCCCGCCGCATGCCTGGTACATCGCCTTCGCCCCTGCGCAGGCTCCCAAGGTGGCGGTCGCGGTGCTCGTCGAGAACGGCGGCAACCGGCTGTCGGCCACCGGCGGTGCGCTGGCCGCCCCGATCGGACGCGCGACCATCGCCGCGGCGCTGCGGGGTGGCTCATGAGCGCGCGCGTAGGGGTGACGCTGTCGGGCCGCTACCGGCTGCAGCGGCTCATCGCCACCGGCGGTATGGGCCAGGTGTGGGAAGGCGTCGACTCCCGGCTGGGCCGCCGCGTGGCGATCAAGGTGCTCAAGGCCGAGTACTCCACCGACGCCGAGTTCGTCGAACGCTTCCGCGCCGAGGCGCGCACCGTCGCGATGCTCAACCACCCCGGCATCGCCGGCGTGTACGACTACGGCGAGACCGAGATGGACGGCGAGGGCCGCACCGCCTACCTGGTGATGGAGCTCGTCAACGGTGAGCCGCTGAACTCGGTGCTCAAGCGCACCGGGCGGCTGTCGCTGCGCCATGCCCTCGACATGCTCGAGCAGACCGGTCGCGCCCTGCAGGTCGCCCACAGCGCGGGCCTGGTACACCGCGACGTCAAACCGGGCAACATCCTGATCACCCCGACCGGCCAGGTGAAGCTCACCGACTTCGGCATCGCCAAGGCCGTCGACGCGGCCCCGGTCACCCAGACCGGCATGGTGATGGGCACCGCGCAGTACATCGCGCCCGAGCAGGCGCTGGGCCACGACGCGACAGCGGCCAGCGACGTGTACTCGCTGGGAGTCGTCGGCTACGAGTCGGTGTCGGGTAAGCGGCCATTCACCGGCGACGGCGCGCTGACGGTGGCGATGAAGCACATCAAGGAGACCCCGCCGCCGCTGCCCGCCGACCTGCCGCCCAACGTGCGTGAGCTGATCGAGATCACCCTGGTCAAGAACCCCGGCATGCGGTATCGCTCCGGCGGTGCGTTCGCCGACGCCGTCGCCGCCGTGCGCTCGGGGCGTCGGCCGCCGCGGCCCAACCAGGCGCCGTCGATCGGCCGGGCCGCGCCCGCGGCGGTGCCGTCGGCCGCCCAAGCCCGCGCCGCGGCGGATCTGACCGGCCGTGCGCCGGCCACCGCGGCCCGTCCCCGCCAGGTGACCGGCAGCCACCGCACTCCCCCGCCGCGAAGCACCTTCTCCTCCGGACAGCGGGCGCTGCTGTGGGCCGCTGGGGTGCTGGGCGCGCTGGCGATCGTGATCGCCATCTTGATCGTGCTCAACGCCCAGGACCGCCGCGACCGGGAGAACCAGCCGCCACCGACGATCACCACCACGATCACCGAGACGACGCCGTTCTCCCCGACCGCGATGGCGCCTGCCCCGGGAAGCGACGGTCATGGCGCAGCGGAATTGCGGGTAACCCGACAGGATGTGCTCGCGTCCGCCCCCTTGGCGCGGCAGCTGACCGCTTCAGAACAGACACCGCAATGACGACCCCTCAGCATCTGTCCGACAGGTATGAACTCGGCGAGATCCTCGGCTTCGGCGGGATGTCCGAGGTCCATCTGGCACGGGACACGCGGCTGCACCGAGACGTCGCGATCAAGGTGCTGCGCGCCGATTTGGCCCGTGATCCGAGCTTCTACCTGCGGTTCCGCCGCGAGGCGCAGAACGCCGCCGCGCTGAATCACCCGGCGATCGTCGCCGTCTACGACACCGGTGAGGCCGAGACGCCGACCGGGCCGCTGCCCTACATCGTGATGGAGTACGTCGACGGCGTGACGCTGCGCGACATCGTGCACAACGACGGCCCGATGGAGCCCCGACGCGCCATCGAGGTGATCGCCGACGCGTGCCAGGCGCTGAACTTCAGCCACCAGCACGGCATCATCCACCGCGACGTCAAACCCGCCAACATCATGATCAGCAAGACCGGCGCGGTGAAGGTGATGGACTTCGGCATCGCCCGCGCGCTGGCCGACGCCAACAGCGTCACCCAGACCGCCGCGGTGATCGGCACGGCCCAGTATCTGTCGCCCGAGCAGGCCAGCGGCAACTCTGTCGACGCCCGCTCCGACGTCTACTCGCTGGGTTGCGTGCTCTACGAAATCCTCACCGGGGAGCCACCTTTCATCGGTGACTCACCGGTGGCGGTGGCCTACCAACATGTCCGGGAAGATCCGGTTCCGCCGTCGGAACGCAACCCCAACATCTCCCCGGAACTGGACGCGGTGGTGCTCAAGGCACTGGCCAAGAACCCCGACAACCGGTATCAGACCGCTGCGGAGATGCGTGCGGATCTGGTGCGGGTGCACAGCGGCGAGCAACCCGATGCGCCGAAGGTGCTGACCGACGCCGAACGGACGTCGCTGCTGGCGGCGTCGTCGGTGCACGACCGCACCGAGCCGATCGACGACGTGGCGCGTCCGTTGCCGGCCTACGAGGAGCGCGAGCGGCGCGGATCGGTGGGTCGCTGGCTGGTCGCGGTCGCCGTGCTGGCGGTGCTGACCGTCGTGGTGACCGTGGCGATCAACATGTTCGGCGGCGAAACCCGCGACGTGCAGGTGCCCGACGTCAGCGGGCAGGCCAGCGCGGACGCGATCGCCGAGCTGCAGAACCGCGGCTTCAAAACCCGCACCCAGCAGCAGCCGGATTCTGCCGTGCCGCCCGATCACGTGATCAGCACCGAACCGGGCGCCAACAGCTCGGTGGCAGCCGGCGACGAGATCACCATCAACGTGTCCACCGGCCCCGAGCAGCGGGAGATCCCCGATGTCAGGAACCTGTCCTACGCCGATGCGGTGGAGCGGCTCACCGATGCGGGCTTCGAGCGCTTCAAGTCGTCGACCTCGCCGTCCACCCCGGAGATGAAGGACAAGGTGCTGGGCACCAACCCGCCGGCCAACCAGACGTCGGCGATCACCAACGAGATCACGATCGTGTTGGGCTCCGGCCCGGAGAGCAGGACCGTGCCGGACGTGACGGGCCGCACCACGGACAGCGCCAACCAGATCCTCAACGCCGCGGGTTTCACCAATACGGTGCCCGTCGAGGTCGACAGCACCGAGCCGCAGGGCCAGCTGGTGGGCACTGTGCCGTCGGCCGGCCAGACGGTCCCGGTGGATTCGGTGATCCAGCTGCAGGTGTCGCGGGGCAACCAGTTCGTGATGCCCGACCTGACGGGCCAGTTCTGGACCGACGCCGAACCGCGGCTGCGGGCGTTGGGCTGGACCGGGGTGCTCGACAAGGGCGCCGATGTTCCCAACAGCGGTCAGCGCACCAACGCCGTGGTGCGTCAGAGCCCGTCGCCGGGCACCGGGGTCAACTTCGGCGCGACGATCACGCTGAGCTTCGCGTCGTAGCCGCGGCCACCGCATTGGCGACCTCGGCCTCCAGGCGGCCCACCAGCTCTTCTGACGGCGCGGCACCGCAGTAGCCGAGCCAGTTGGCAAGCATCCGGTGCCCGCCTTCGGTCAGGATCGACTCGGGGTGGAACTGCACCCCGTGGATCGGCAGCCCGACGTGGCGGACCCCCATCACGACCCCGCCGTCAGTGCGCGCGATGACCTCCAGTTCGGCGGGCACCGTCTCGGGCAGAATGGTCAGCGAGTGATACCGCGTCGCGGTGAACGGGTTCGGAAGGCCGTGCAGCACACCGGAATTGGTGTGGCGCACGATGCTGGTCTTGCCGTGCAGCAGTTCGGGTGCGCGGTCGACTGTCGCACCGAAGGCCACCCCGATGGCCTGATGGCCCAGGCACACACCGAGCAGCGGGGTTTGGGCCGTCGCACAGGCCTGCACCAACGGAATCGAGGCTCCGGCCCGCTGCGGGGTGCCGGGCCCGGGGCTCAGCAGCACGCCGTCGAAGGTCTCGGCGGCGCGCGCGACGTCCGCGTCGGTGCGCAGGCGGTCGTCGTCGTTGCGCCAGACCTGCACGTCCACACCGAGCTGGCCCAGGTACTGGACCAGGTTGAACACGAAGCTGTCGTAGTTGTCGACGACCAACACCTGCATCAGGCAAGGCTACCTACTGCGATTTCGGCGTACTGCGTCACGCCCACCGTGACGAACTGCACCCGAATCGCTCAGTAACCGATCGGGCCGGCCGGTTTGGCGTACTGCATCCGCACCGGCTGCTTGTGCCCGACCACCTCGACCGAGCTGCGTGGTTGTTCGGCATAGCCCAGGCCGAACCGCACCACGTACTGCCGGTACAGCTTGACCAACGGCGCAGCGGCCAGCGCGGCCTGCATCGCGGCGGCGTCACCGATCGCGGTGATGACATACGGCGGGCTGTAGGTACGCCCGTTGAGCAGCAACGTGTTTCCGACGCACCGCGGCGCCGACGTGCCGATGATCCGCTGGTCCTGCATTTGGATGGCCTCGGCGCCCGCGCTCCACAGCGCGTTGAGCACCGCGTCGATGTCCTGCTGATGCACGACGAGGTCGTCGGGGGAGGCGTCGCGCGGGAAGCGGCCTTCGGCGTCGCGCTGCGCGTCGTTCAGGGTGACGACCAGACCCGGACCGCGCATCGGTTCCAGCCCGGCCCCGACGGCGAGGCGCTCGGCTCTGCCGGTGATCGCCGCCAGCGCCGCGTCGGTCGCGGGGCTGCCGCCGTGGTGGCTGTCGAGCGTGTCGGCCAACACGTCGCGTTCGGCGCTGAGCCGGTCCACCGACTGCTGGGTTTCGCGGACCAGGTCGACCAGCCGAGGGGCGTCGCTGCGGCGGATCTCGTCGCCGCCGGAGACGCCGTGGGTGGCCGCCAGCAGCATTCCTGCCAGCAGGCAGATCACCGGGACGCCGAACCGCCACGCGCTGCGCCTGCGCGTGTGCTGGGAGGCGGTGGGCTCCATCCGGCTGGTCTCCTGCGGATCGTCGCTGCGATAGGCTTGTTACATCGTCGCACCGTGTGACCCCGATTGCTCGCGAAGGTACCAATGCCCAAGTCCAAGGTTCGTAAGAAGAACGACTTCACCATCAATCCGGTGAGCCGGACCCCGGTCAAGGTCAAGGCCGGCCCGTCGAGCACCTGGTTCGTGGTGCTGTTCATCAGCTTGATGCTGATCGGCCTGCTGTGGCTGCTGGTCTTCCAGCTCGCCGCGTCCGCGATCCCGTTCATGGCCGATCTCGGCCCGTGGAACTACGCGATCGCGTTCGCGTTCATGATCACCGGGCTGTTGCTCACGATGCGGTGGCGCTGAGGCCGCCCGGCTTCAAATGAATTCATGTTGGTCATTTGGTGTTCGCCCGTCAGCAACTTCGCTGTCACCGGATCACACTGATGTGATTCATCCCCATTGGGGATAGCACTTGTGGATAACCTCATTCCCGGCGGTGAGAGGGTGTTGACAACCCGTGCAGCAAACTGAATGGAGCCCGCCTTCGCTCGGAATCGCAGCGTGCGGCATAGCCGGGCTTATCTTGGCTATCAGCGTTGTGACCGTGGTCACAGACCCGCCCGGCCGGCTTCTGGCGGGCGTAGCAGGCGTCGGATTGTTGGCGTTTGCAACCATGTCGTGGCGCGCTCGACCGAAGCTGGCAATCGTCGGCGACGGTCTGGTGTTTCGCCGCTGGACCGGGACCCGTCACCTGCAACGCGATGACATCCGGCGCATCCGGATCACCGAGTTCCGCCGGCTGGCCCGCAAGCAGCGGTTGCTCGAGATCGACACCGTCGACGACCGGTTGCTGGTCTTCACCCGATGGGATCTGGGCACCGACCCGTTGGACGTGCTCGACGCGCTGACGGAGGCCGGCTACACGCGCGGCCCCGCCGGGTGATTTCGGCGCGCTAACCAGCGACTGGCGCAGGTTTGCGCACCGAAATCGCTTAGCTGATCGTGATGGAGTCGATCACGACCGGGTCGGTCGGACGGTCGTTGCGGTCGGTGGCCGTCGTGGCGATCGCGTCGACCACCTTCTGCGACTCGGGGTCGACGACCTCACCGAAGATGGTGTGCCTGCGGTTGAGGTGCGGCGTCTTGCCGACCGTGATGAAGAACTGCGAGCCGTTGGTGCCCGGACCGGCGTTGGCCATGGCCAGCAGGTAGGGCTTGTCGAACTGCAACTCGGGATGGAACTCGTCCTCGAACTGGTAACCCGGTCCGCCACGGCCGGTCCCCGTCGGGTCACCGCCCTGGATCATGAAGCCGTCGATGACGCGGTGAAAGACCACGCCGTCGTAGAAGGGCCCGGACGTGCCGCCCGATGCGTTCTCGCCGCTGTACTCCCTGGTTCCCTGCGCCAGGCCGACGAAGTTGGCGACGGTCTTGGGGGCGTGGTTACCGAACAGTGCGATCTTGATGTCACCGCGGTTGGTGTGCAGGGTCGCGGTGGCTGTCTGAATGGGGCTCGTCACGAGCAATCAGTCTGCCACGCGCGTCTCGGTGGCCAACCGGGCACCGCTGGATAGCCGATGATGGCAGGCTGGTATGGACGGTGAGGAAAGGCGGACCATGCGCGCGAAGACACAAGACCGGTTGACTCCCCGGGAGCGGTTGAACCGCGGCCTGAAGTATTCGGCGGTCGGGCCGGTCGACGTCACCCGCGGTGCGCTGGGTCTGGGGCTCAGCGGCGCGCAGTCGTCGGCCAGCTGGGTGGGGGAGCGCTACCGGCAGGGCCGCCTGAAGGAACAGTTGAGCAAGGACTTGGCCGCCGCTCAGGAGACGATCAGCGCCGAGTTGGCCGCGGCCCAGGAGGTGGTGTCGGGGCTGCCCGAGGCGTTGAACAAGGCCCGGGCGCGGCGCCGACGTCGACCGCTGCTGCTGGCCGCGGTCGGGGCGGTGGCGCTGGCCGGGGGAGCGGTGGCGTTCTCGATCGTGCGCCGGTCGACCCAGCCCGAGCCCTCACCGCTGCCGCCGAGCGTGGAAGTGACGCCGAAACCGTAGCGGCGCAGGACATTTGCGTGGAGCCTAGGAGAATCGAACTCCTGACATCTACCTTGCAAAGGTAGCGCTCTACCAACTGAGCTAAGGCCCCGTGATCGGTTCGGCCGGCGCGTCGGCTGCGACGTGCCACACCTCGACGCCGTGCCGCGACCGCCACAACATGACGGCCACCGCCGCGACGATCCCTGTGGCGGCCAACAACGCCAGCCTCATGGTGTGAACCTTTCCGTGGGGCTAGGAGGACTCGAACCTCCGACCTCTTCGTTATCAGCGAAGCGCTCTAACCGCCTGAGCTATAGCCCCGTATGCCGCCTGGCCGAGCGACGAGATTACCCCAACCCTAAGCCGCTACCCAAACTCAATCCCGATCGGCGAGGGTGACCTCGACACCGCCGACCAAATCGGTGGTCAGGTTGTAGACGAACGCGCCGACCGTGGCCATCGCGGTCAGCACCACGATGTTGACCAAACCGATCAACGTCGCGCCGCCGAAGATCGTTCCGCTGGACACCAACTCGCCGCCGGAGGTGCCGCTGGCGGTGGTGAGCAGATCACCGACGTTGCTGTTGAGCTTGCTCCACACGCCCATCCCGCCGAGCGCCAGATACAGGAACGCGACGGCGATCATCCACACGAAGAACAGCACGACCGAGAGCACCAGCGAGACCTTCAGCGTGCTCCACGGGTCGATCCGCCGGATCTGCATGCTGGCCCGGACCGGGCCGTGGTGGCGGGTGCCGACCTGGATGCGGCTGGTCGGACCCGCCGGCCGGTTCGCCGGTTCTGCGGTGGGCCGCTCGGCGGGCGGCTTGCGTTGCGTCGGGCGCGGCGTGGGACCGGACAGGTCGGGCAGCTCGCTGCCGTAGGCCTCCGGGTGCGGCTGCCGGGTGTCGGGGCCGGGTTGCCGGGTCTCCGGCGTCGCGGCGGCGTGCCCGGGCGTCCGGGGACCGTCGTCGCCGGGGCCCTCTGCTGCGTCACCGCGGGTGTTGGGGCCCCGCCCGGCCACCGGCCGTCGGCGCGGCGGCGCCTCCGGCGGCCGTTGCGCCGCGTTCGCCCCGCGCGCCGCACCCTGGCCGCGCTGCCACGGTGGAACGTCGCCGCGATCGGAGACACCCGGCCCGCCGGCCGCGCCGTTGCCGCCACCGGCACCGTCGACCGCGCGCGGGTGTCCCGGCTCGTTCGGTGAACTCACCTACGGCTCCTCACTGGTCACGGGCGCTCAGGCTCCGGGGTCGGTGTTGACCTCATCGGTGCTGTCACCTTCCTCGGCGTTGCGCGCAATGGCAACCAGTGTGTCGCCCTCGCCCAGGTTCATCAACCGAACGCCCTTTGTTTGCCGCCCGGCCTTGCGAACCTGACGAGCCGCCGTCCGGATGACGCCTCCACCCGAGGTGATGGCGTACAGCTCTGTGTCGTCATCGACGATCAACGCACCAACAAGGGTGCCACGACGTTTGTCGTACTGGATCGTCAGCACCCCTTTGCCGCCGCGGCCCTGCACCGGGTACTCCTCGATCGCGGTGCGCTTGGCGTAGCCCCCGGAGGTTGCGACCAGCAGATACGTGTCCGGGCGCACCACATTCAGCGACAGCAGCCGGTCGTCGGTGTTGAACCGCATGCCCTGCACACCGGAGGTGGCGCGGCCCATCGGCCGCAGCGCCTCATCGGTGGCCGAGAACCGGATCGACTGGCCGTTCGCCGAGACCAGCAGCAGGTCGTCGTCGGCCGAACACAGCACCGCGCCCACCAGCTCGTCGCCGTCGCGCAGGTTGATCGCGACGATCCCGCCGGAACGGTTCGAGTCGAACTCGGTGAGCCGGGACTTCTTCACCAGCCCGTTGCGGGTGGCCAGCACCAGATAGGGCGCATCTTCGTAGGTCCTAATCTGGATGACCTGCGCGATGCGTTCTTCGGGCTGGAACGCCAGCAGGTTCGCGACGTGCTGGCCGCGCGCGGTGCGCGACGTCTCCGGCAGGTCGTAGGCCTTCGCCCGGTACACCCGGCCCTGCGTGGTGAAGAACAGGATCCAGTCGTGCGTGGAGCAGACGAAGAAGTGGTTGACGATGTCGTCTTGTTTGAGGCCGGCGCCCTGCACGCCCTTACCGCCGCGCTTCTGGCTGCGGTACAGGTCGGTCTTGGTGCGTTTGGCGTAGCCGGTTTCGGTGATCGTGACGACGACGTCCTCGCGGGCGATCAGGTCTTCGTCGCTGACCTCACCGTCGGCGGGCACGATGCGGCTGCGACGGTCGTCGCCGTGCTTGTCGACGAGCTCCTTGAGCTCGTCGCGCACGATCGCGCGTTGCCGCTCGGGCTTGGCGAGGATGTCTTCCAGGTCGGCGATCTCGGCCTCGATCTTGGCCAGGTCGTCGACGATGCGTTGCCGTTCCAGGGCGGCCAGCCGCCGCAGCTGCATGTCGAGGATGGCCTGGGCCTGGATGTCGTCGATGTCGAGCAGCTCGATCAAGCCCTGCCGCGCGATGTCGACGGTCTCCGAGGCCCGGATCAACGCGATCACCTCGTCGAGCGCGTCGAGCGCCTTGACCAAACCGCGCAGGATGTGGGCCCGCTCGTTGGCCTTGCGCAGCCGATAGGTGGTGCGCCGCACGATGACGTCGAGTTGATGGTCGACGTAGTACCGGATCATCTGATCCAGGCGCAGCGTGCGGGGCACCCCGTCGACGATCGCCAGCATGTTGGCGCCGAAGCTGGTCTGCAGCTGGGTGTGCTTGTAGAGGTTGTTCAGCACCACCTTGGCCACGGCGTCGCGTTTGAGCTCGACGACGATGCGCAGACCCACCCGGTCGCTGGACTGGTCCTCGATGTTGGCGATGCCGGCCAGCTTGCCGTCGCGGACCTGCTCGGCGATCGAGGTGATGAAGTTGTCGTGGTTGACCTGATACGGCAGCTCGGTGATCACGATGCCGGTGCGGCCGCGGCTGTCTTCTTCGATCTCGACGACGCCGCGCATTCGGATCGACCCGCGGCCGGTGGTGTAAGCGTCCGTAATGCCTTGGGAGCCAACGATCAGACCGGAGGTGGGGAAGTCCGGGCCCTTGACGCGTTCGCAGACGGCCGTGAGCGTGGTCTCCTCGTCGGCGTCGAAGTTCTCCAGGCACCAGTACACCGCTTCGGCAAGCTCGCGCAGGTTGTGCGGCGGAATGTTGGTGGCCATACCGACGGCGATGCCGCCGGAGCCGTTGGCCAGCAGGTTCGGGAACCGGCTCGGCAGCACGGTCGGTTCCTGCACTCGACCGTCATAGTTCGGAATGAAATCGACTGTCTCCTCATCGATTTCACGCAGCATCTCCATCGCCAGCGGGGTCAGCCGCGCCTCCGTGTTGTGGCTGACGAACCCGTTGGTGATGAATGCGTGGTCGTCCGTGTCGACGCGCAGGCTATAGACGGGCTGCACCCCGGCGTCGGTCACCGAAACCACGCGAGCGTAGTAGAACCGGCCGTCGGTGAGCTCCGAGGCGATCGCTTTCACGTCGGTATCCGCGATCCGGGCGAGGATCTCCGCCCGGCCACGCTGCCAGCGGGACTGTCGGTCGATGTTGTGCCGGTTCAGCCAGTCCTTGTCTATCCACCGACTGCCGCAGTGTGCGCGGATGAACTGGGCGAGGCCCGGAACATGATCGCTGTCCAACCCTGCAGCGTTCGCGGGCAGCGCCGAGAGGAGCCTTTGCAGCTTGGACTGTTTCGATCCGCCGAATCCGACCTGGGCCGCGAACATTTCAGCGTGTGCACGGTTCGTGATGACGACTTTATGCTCACCTGTCGCATGAAGATAGCGCCGTGAAATCACTCCGAACTCCAGCAGCATCTGCTGGATATCCTTGGCAAGGCGGCCACTCCGGGTTGAGTACGAAACCTGGATCGTGTTGCGCGGCAGTGCCGAACATGATCCATCGCCTTCGAACAGTGCGCCCAAGAACACGCGTTTGACCGCCGCAGGGCTATGCCACAGCCACTCAGGGACGGCTTTCTCCGCCGACCGCAAACCGATCAGATCAGCCAAACGGCTGCGCCGCAGCGCATCCGTGTTATGGACGTCGAGCTCGAGCAGTTTTGATCCGGATGCAATTATCCGCTCGGACACATAACGGGGACCGCCCACGACGGCGTCATAGGCAGCCACCACCGTGTTGAAGTAGTCGCGGTCCAGGTTGTTGAACCCAGCACGCTTCTCCGAGACGAAACCCTCGCTGATGAAGGCGCCGAACAGGAGTGCCTCGAGGGTGTCGCGCCAGTCACCCGGCGGTCCGAACTCGGCCGGCGGCGTTCTCTGGATGACGACCCGGTCGTCCGCACGTACTTCCTCGATCAGCTTCCACAGCAGAGTCGGAACGCCTGCCACGTCCACCAAGCACAAGATCGGATGATTGGCAGTTCCGGTGACTTCGTAGCCCTCCGCAGTCCTAACGGTGTAGGTCTGATGCTCTCCGGAGTGGAAAAGCCGGTCGGCGAGTACTGGGTTACCGTGGCGATCCAACACTTTGGCGTCGACCACATTGTCTGAGTTCGGCCGGGCACCAGGAACGATGTCCGCGATCCGGACGGACTGTCCAAACGGCAGCCGCACCAACGCATCGCCGGCCACGCAGTACCTCATTGCGGCCGGCGGATCGTTACCCGGTGAACCGAAGTTGCCCTGGCCGTCGACCAGCGGATAGCGCAGCGACCACGGCTGGGCCAGCCGGACCAGGGTGTCGTAGATCGACGCGTCGCCGTGGGGGTGGTAGTTACCCATCGTCTCGGCAACGGAGCGCGCGGATTTCGCGTGGCTGCGGTCGGGGCGGAAACCCGAGTCGTACATGGCGTAGAGCACCCGGCGGTGCACCGGCTTGAGCCCGTCGCGGACCTCGGGCAGCGCACGGCCCACGATCACGCTCATCGCGTAATCGATGTAGCTGCGCTGCATCTCCTGCTGGATGTCGACCGGTTCGATGCGGTCGCCTGCTTCGTCGCCGGGAGGCAACGTGGTGTCAGTCATGAAATGAGTCCTAGTTGTTAGGTTTAAACGTCAAGGAAGCGAACATCTTTGGCATTGCGGGTGATGAAGCTGCGACGTGCTTCCACATCCTCGCCCATCAGCACCGAGAACAGCTCGTCGGCTGAAGCCGCGTCGTCGAGGGTGACCTGGCGCAGAATCCGGGTGGACGGATCCATCGTGGTCTCCCACAGTTCCTTGGCGTCCATCTCGCCAAGACCCTTGTACCGCTGGATGCCGTCGTCGGCGTTGATCTTCTTGCCCGCCTTGCGCCCCGCCTCGAGCAGCGCGTCGCGTTCGCGGTCGGAGTAGGCGAACTCCGGTTCGCTGCGCTGCCACTTCAATTTGTACAGCGGCGGCTGCGCCAAGTACACGTGACCGTTTTCGATGAGCGGCTTCATGAACCGGAACAGCAGCGTCAACAGCAGCGTGGCGATGTGCTGGCCGTCGACGTCGGCGTCGGCCATCAACACGATCTTGTGGTAGCGCAGCTTGGAGATGTCGAACTCGTCGTGAATGCCCGTGCCCAGCGCGGTGATGATCGCCTGCACCTCAGTGTTCTTCAGCACCCGGTCGATCCGCGCCTTCTCGACGTTGATGATCTTGCCGCGCAACGGCAGGATCGCCTGGAACATCGAGTCACGCCCGCTCTTGGCCGAGCCGCCCGCCGAATCACCCTCCACCACATAGAGTTCGGACTTGCGCGGGTCGGTGGAGCGGCAGTCTGCCAGCTTGCCGGGCAGCCCGCCGATGTCGGTGGCGCTCTTGCGGCGCACCAACTCACGCGCCTTACGCGCCGCGATGCGCGCCTGCGCCGACGAGACCGCCTTGTTGACAACGGTTTTCGCTTCGGCGGGGTTGGCCTCGAACCAGTGGCTGAGCTGCTCGTTGCAGATCTTCTGCACAAACGACTTGACCTCGGTGTTGCCGAGTTTGGTCTTGGTCTGGCCCTCGAACTGTGGTTCGGCCACCTTCACCGAGATGACGGCGGCCAGGCCTTCGCGGATGTCGTCGCCGGTGAGGTTGGGATCCTTGTCCTTGAGGAGCTTCTTGTCTTTGGCGTACTTGTTGACCACGCTGGTCAGCGCGGCGCGGAAGCCCTCTTCGTGTGTGCCGCCCTCGTGGGTGTTGATGGTGTTGGCGAAGGTGTGTACCGACTCGGAGTAGCCGCCGTTCCACTGCATGGCGATCTCGACCTCGTGGCCTTCACCCTTGCCGCCGAAGTCGATGATGCTCTGGTGGATCGCCGTTTTGGTGCGGTTGATGTGCTTGACGAAGTCGACCAGGCCGCCGGGGTAGTGGAACGTGCGTTGCTTGACCTTGACCGGCTCGGCGGCCTCGGCGGCTTTCTCCTCGGCGGACTTGGGCGCCTCGGCGACGTCGCTGACCACCTCCTCGGTGACCTCTTCGGCCCGCACCCGCTCGTCGCACAGTGTGATGGTCAGCCCTTTGTTCAGGAACGCCTGTTCCTGCAGGCGGCGCGCGACGGTCTCGAAGTCGTACTCGGTGGTTTCGAAGATGTCCGGGTCGGCCCAGAACCGCACCGTCGTGCCGGTCTTCTTGGTCTTGCCGCCCTGCTTGAGCTCACCGGGTACCGACCGGTCGTAGTACTGAAACCACTCGTAGCCGTCGCGCAGGATCGTCACCTCCACGCGCGATGACAGCGCGTTGACCACCGAGACGCCGACGCCGTGCAGACCGCCGCTGACCGCATAGCCGCTGTTTTCGCCGCCGAACTTGCCGCCGGCGTGCAGCTGGGTCATCACCACGTCGACGGTGGGGATGCCGGCTTGTTTGTGCTTGGCCACCGGGATGCCGCGGCCGTCGTCGGTGACCTCGACGCTGCCGTCGCCCAGGATCTTGACGTCGACTCTGGTGGCGTAGCCGGCCATCGCCTCGTCGATCGAGTTGTCGACGACCTCCCAGATCAGATGGTGCAGTCCGCGTTCACCGGTGGAGCCGATGTACATGCCCGGTCGCTTGCGGACAGCCTCGAGCCCTTCGAGAATGGTGATCGCATCGGCGCCGTACTCCTTGGGAGCACTCTTCTTCTGGGCAGCCACGTTGGACGGGTCTCCTTGGGGTTCAAATGCAGGCGGTCGAGCACCGCCCACTCATCTGATAACAGTCTACCGGCAACGACCGTCAGGACCGATTCTCAGGGGGCGTTTCTACACACCTATTTGCGTCGCCTGTGGAATTTTTCGCATCGAGGTGCCTGATGACGGCTGGGAACGCGGATCGGACCGTTCTAGTGCGTTTCAGGAACGCGTCGTGTGCACCGCTAACCGTAGGTATCGCGCGGCCCGCGGCCCGCGATGTGATACGGCCCCTTCCGCCACGACGGTGCCACCGGACCGACGATTTTCAGTGCCGTCACCACCCCGTCGCCGACCTCCGCGGCGATCTTGGCCAGCAGTTGCGCCTGCACCATCCGCAACTGGGTGGCCCATGCGGTGGATTCCGCGGAGATCGTCAGCACCCCGTCGTGCAGCGTGGTCGGCGTCGCGTGCGCGGCGATTTGTTCACCGACGACCCCCGGCCACCTCCCGAACACCGTGCCTTGGGCGACGCGGCCCGACCAGCCGCGGGTGCGGGCCACGTCGCGCGCCGCCGAACCCAGTGGTTGCGGATCGCGCGCGTCGGGTCCGGGTCCTGACCAGCGGCGACGGCTGTTTCCGGCGACCCGGCGGGGGTGCGGCCGCCGGCCCCGGCCGATGTCCTTGCCTTGGCTGCGCGCCGCGCCGCGCGCTTCTTCCAGCGCGCGCCGAACCAGATCCATACCCTTTAGATGCGCCAGGTGTGCCGGCGGTTCCGTCTCATCGCTCATTGCCCACCTCCGACACCCGGCCGTCGTCGCCGTCGCGCATCGCCACCTCGATGCGGCGGGCGTCCCAATCCCCGGGGATGTCCTCGGCGACCGCCGCGGTGACCAACACCTGCTCGGCGTCGGCCGCGACGTTGGCCAGCGCCTGGCGCCGTGCGGTGTCGAGTTCGGCGAACACGTCATCGAGCAACAGCACGGGATCGCTGCTCTCGGCGCGCAACAGCTCATAGGCGGCCAGCCGCAGTGCCAGCGCCATCGACCACGACTCCCCGTGGCTGGCAAAGCCTTTCGCGACCTGATCGCCCAGCCGCAGCTCCAGGTCGTCGCGGTGCGGCCCGACCAGGCACACGCCGCGGTCCAGTTCGGCGTCGCGGCGCCGCGCCACCGCGTCCAACAGCGCGGCCTCGAACAGCTCGGCGCTGCCGGTGCCCGCGGCAGCTTCTTGCTCGACGACCTCCACCCCGCTGCGGTAGCGGATCGCGGCCGGTCGCGACGTCGGCGCCAGCAGCTGGTAGGCCTTCTCGACCTCGGGGGCCAGTTGGTTGACCAGGTCGACGCGCGCGGCGATCAGCCGCGCACCTTTTTCGGCCAGATGCCCGTCCCAGACGTCGAGGGTGTCGAGCACTCCACGGTCACCGCGGTAGCGGGCCGCCGCGGCGGTCTTCAACAACGCGGTGCGCTGCCGCAGCACCTTGTCGTAGTCCGCGCGGACGGCCGCGATCTGCGGGCGCCGGGTGGTGGCCAGTTCATCGAGGTAGCGGCGACGCTCCCCGGGGTCGCCACGGACCAGGGCCAGATCCTCCGGTGCGAACAGCACCGCGCGCAGCACCCCGAGGATCTCGCGGGCCGCGCGCACCGGCGACCGGTTCAGCCGGGCCTTGTTGGCCCGTCCCGCGGTGATCTCCAGGTCCACCGCGAGCTCGCGGCCCTCGTTGACCACGATGCTCGACACCACCGCACGCTGGGCGCCGGTCCTGATCAACGGCGCGTCGGTGGCCACCCGATGCGATCCCAGCGTCGCCGAATACCACAGCGCTTCAATGACATTCGTCTTACCGAAGCCGTTCGGACCGACGAACACGGTGCGCCCCGGTTCCAATTCCAAGTCCACCCGCGGCCATGACCGAAAGTCGGTCAATCCGAGACGACGGACGTACACGCTAATCGCTCCTCGCGTACCCGGGCACTAGCCGGACTCGCTGATCCGCTTGACCGCGTGCCCGCCGAATTGGTTGCGCAGCGCCGCGACAGCCTTCATGGTCGGCGACTCGTCTTGGCGGGACAGGAAACGGGCGAACAGCGAGGCCGCGATGCTCGGCACCGGCACGCGCAACCGGATCGCCTCCTCCACCGTCCACCGGCCCTCACCGGAATCCTCGGTGTAGCCGCTGATCTTGGCGAAGCCGGGATCTTCTTTCAACGCCTTGGCGAGCAGCTGCTGCAGCCACGACCGCACCACCGTGCCGTTGGTCCAGGCCTGATACACCGCTTGCGGATCCGCGATCAGGTCTTCTGCGGCCAGCATCTCGTAGCCTTCGGCGTAGGCGGTCATCAGCGCGTACTCGACGCCGTTGTGCACCATCTTCGCGAAATGCCCGGCACCGACCGGCCCGGCATGGACGAAGCCGTCCTCCCGAGGCCCCGGCGGACGCAACGTGTCAAAGATCGGCATTGCGCGTTCGACGTCGGCGTCGGCGCCGCCCACCATCAGCCCGTAGCCCTCTTTCAGGCCCCAGATACCACCGGAAACTCCGGCGTCAATGAAGCTGATTCCGTTGTCGCCCAACATCTTTGCATGCGGCGCATCTTCTGTGTATCGGGAGTTGCCACCGTCGATCACCAGGTCGCCGGCGCTCAATTCGTCAGCGAGGCTGGCGATGGTCTCGCGGGTGATCGTTCCCGACGGCACCATCACCCACACCACGCGTGGCGTCTGCAGAGCATCTGCGAGCGCGGCGAGCGAAGGCACGTCGCTGACTTCGGGTCTCGGGTCGTAGCCGATCACGTCATGCCCGTCTTCGCGCAGGCGCTGACGCATGTTGAAACCCATCTTGCCCAAGCCGACCAGACCCAGTTGCATATGCGCCCCTCTCCTGGGATTGGGCCGATCAGCCGGGGAGCCGCACCGGCATCAGCAGGTAGACGTAGTCGGTCTGCGCGGCCGGGAACGGCCCAGTCGCCCCGGCCTCCGGCCCGTCCTCGCCGGCCGGACGCAACACCGCCGGACGGCTGGGCGTGGTGAAGCCGAACGTGACCCGCTCGGAATGCAGCGAACCCAGACCGTCGGTCAGATACGTCGGGTTGAACGCGATGGTCAGCGGGTCACCCGCGAACGTCACGGGCAGGTCCTCTTCGGCGCGTCCGACATCGTCGGCACCGGCCGACAATCGCAGCACGTCATCGGCGAACTCCATCCGGACCTGCGCGCCCCGGTCAGCGACCAGCGCGACGCGTTTGATGGCCTCGGTGAGCTCGGCGACGCCGATGGTGGCCACCGAGGTGTGCTCGGTGGGCAGCAGCTGGCGGAACTTCGGGAACTCGGCGTCCAGCAGCCGGGTGGTGCTGCGTTTGCCTTGGCTGCGAATACCGAGCAGACCGTCCTGACCGACTTCGGAGCCGGCCCCCAGCGACAGGTGAACTTCACCGCCGTCGGTGGCGGCCTTGGCCGCCTCGGCCAGCGTCTTGGCCGGAACCAGCACCGCGGCTTCCAGGTCGGCCGATGCGGTGGACCAGGTCAGTTCCCGCACCGCGAGCCGGAACCGGTCGGTGGCTGCCAAAACGACCGTCTCCCCGGCGATTTCCACCCGGATGCCGGTGAGCATCGGCAGCGTGTCGTCACGGCCGGCAGCGACGGCGACCTGGCCGATCGCCTCGGCGAACAGCTCCGACGACACCACCCCGGTCTCCTCGGGCAGCGCGGGCAGGGTGGGGTAGTCCTCCACGGCCATCGTGGGCAGCGAGAACCGGGCACTGCCGCAGGTCAACGACACCCTGGTGCCTTCGACGCTGACGTCGATCGGCTTGGCCGGCAACGCCCTGGTGATGTCGGACAACAGCCGCCCGGACACCAAAACGCTTCCCGGAGAGGCGATTTCGGCGGGAACCTGCACCTCCGCCGAAACTTCGTAGTCGAAGCCGGAGATGGTCAGGCCCTCGTCGGTGCCGGTCAGCAACACCCCGGCCAGCACCGGTACCGTCGGCCGGGTGGGAAGGTTCCGGGCTACCCAGGCAACCGCGTCGGCGAAGTCCTCACGCACCAGCCGGAACTTCAAATCGGTGAGACCGACCGTTGTCGTCGCCACGTCCATTGGGTCCCTTCGATCAATGACACAACAAGCAATACGCAGCGGTTCACCGGTGTCTCACCCGCATTCGAACCGATTGCGTCGGAACGACCGTAACGGCTGCCGCTGAACCACCGTAGAGCTTTCCGCCTCAACTTGAAAGCTAATCGATGGGGCTGACATGCAGGTCGGGGACCGGTTTGGAATTCGGTCGTACGGGTATGTCCCCAGCGGTCTACTTCAAAGAACAGTTCCGATAGAGATACAAGCAACAGTATTAGGGCCTGTGCACATTGGGGATGAACACCAATCCGCCCAGCCCAACGTTGTTTCGCGCTGTGCATAGTCTGTGGATGGTCCGTGGACCGAACGCCAGGCACTGTGGAGGCCGGCCGGCCTGTGGACGACCCGCCCACCGACCCCAGGGCTGATTCCCAGGTTGTGCACATGGGTGTGCACAGGGCCGGCCTGTGACCAGTGGTGCCGGCGGTGCCAAAGATTTTTCGAAATTTCTGTTCACGGACGCGCCGAAACCGCCGGCGATGCGGCGATCAGCGGGGGAGCGGAGTCAGCGCTTGGAGCGCTGCCGGATCCGGGTGGTGAGTTCTTTGACATGATCGAAGACCTCGCGGCGTTCGGCCATCTCGGCGCGAATCTTCTTCTCCGCGTACATCACTGTGGTGTGATCGCGGCCGAACGCCTGCCCGATCTTGGGTAGCGACAGATCGGTCAGCTCACGGCACAGGTACATCGCGATCTGCCGGGACTGGGCCAGCGCGCGGGTCTTGCCGGGGCCACGCAGTTCTTCGACGGTGGTCTCGAAGTACTCGGCGGTGGCGGCCATGATCGCGGCCGTGCTGATCTGCATGGTGGTCGCGTCGGCGATCAGGTCGCGCAACACGATTTCGGCCAGCGAGCGGTCGATGGGGGTTTTGTTCAGGGAGGCGAACGCGGTCACCCGGATCAACGCGCCCTCGAGTTCGCGGATGTTGCGCTCGATGCTGCTGGCGATGAGCTCGAGCACGTCGTCGGGAACGTCGAGGCGGTCCATTTGCGCCTTCTTGCGCAGGATCGCGATCCGGGTCTCCAGCTCGGGTGGCTGCACGTCGGTGATCAAGCCCCACTCGAACCGGGTGCGCAACCGGTCCTCGAGGGTGGCCAGCTGCTTGGGTGGGCGGTCCGACGAGATCACGATCTGCTTGTTGGCGTTGTGCAAGGTGTTGAAGGTGTGGAAGAACTCTTCCTGGATGCCTTCCTTGCCCTCGATGAACTGGATGTCGTCGACCAGCAGCACGTCGATGTCGCGGTAGCTGCGCTTGAAGGACGCCTTGCGGTCATCGCGCAGCGAGTTGATGAAGTCGTTGGTGAACTCTTCGGTCGAGACGTATTTGACCCGCATCCCGGGGAACAAGCGCTGGGCGTAGTTGCCCGCGGCGTGCAGCAGGTGGGTCTTGCCCAGTCCGGATTCACCCCAGATGAACAGCGGGTTGTAGGCCCGCGCGGGCGCCTCGGCGATCGCGAGCGTGGCGGCGTGCGCGAACCTGTTGGATGCGCCGATCACGAAGGTTTCGAAGGTGTAGCGGCGGTTGAGGTTGACCGCGGTGTCTTCGTCGGCAGGGGACTTGAGCTGCCGGTTGGCGAAGTAGGTTGGCCAGCTTTCTTCGGCGCTGGCCAGCGCTTCAGAGACTTCGTCGACTTCGTCGGGTTCGACGACGGCGGCCGAGGTGCCCGCGAACCCGGCGTCATCGGCCTCGTCGGCCGACGGCGCGGCGATGCGCACACCGAGTTCGACGCGCTGGCCGAGCTGGCGGCTGAGCGCACTGATGATCGGTTCGCGCAGGTGCCGTTCGATCTCGTTTTGCACAAACGGCGTCGGTACCGACAGCAGGGCAAAGCCCTCGGTGATCACGAGTGGCTTGACGAGTTTGAGCCACGCCCTTTGCTGCGGGGTGAGGGTGGGCGGCGTGGATTCCCCGTTGGGGGCGTCGGATCGCGCCGAAGTGCCGTTGAGTTCAGCGACGACGGTGTTCCACACCGAAACGAACGGGGGATCGGGGTCGGCGGTCAATGACTGGTAACCCCCTTTAGGCCGCGGCTGAGACGACCAAATGAACGATGACGAACTGTCCACAAACTTATCCACAGGTTGTGGATAACGGACAGTCGCCGCCGCTCGGTTCTCTACCGGTGAGGAGGGCGGTGGCCGGGGCTCGTCGCAGTCGTGGTGCGGGCTGTGGCCTCGCGGCTGTCGGCCATCCTCGATTTCGTTGTCTGTCGCCGTTTCGTTATCGAATCGGCCTTGGCAGAAGCTAACAGGTTTCGCGCCGGGTGCCAACCGTTCTGCCACATTGACGGGGCCAGATTTTTGCCGTACTGAAAGGCGCGACAGCTGTGACTGTTGTGACTGTTTGCGGGAGCGCGGAGCGAGGTTTGACCCAGGCAAAACTCGTCAGTACCCTCGAACAGTCGCCCGCACGTGGCGACACGGCTGCGACCCAGGGACACCTGGTGACCGCGCCGGTTAGCGGGACGGACCAGCTTACCAACGGCACCCGGGTCCACGGCAGCGATTCGTCGCTCGGTGTGGGCCGCGGATGCAGGACGCAACAAGGAGATTGAGCCGTGGCCAAGGGCAAGCGGACTTTTCAGCCGAACAACCGGCGCCGCGCGCGCGTGCATGGGTTCCGGCTGCGGATGCGAACCCGGGCCGGCCGGGCGATCGTGTCGAACCGGCGGAGCAAGGGCCGTCGCTCGCTGACTGCGTAACGCAACGCAGGATCTGGCGCGGTGCTTCCGGCGCGGTACCGGATGACGCGGTCGACCGACTTCGGAGCGACGGTCAGCCGGGGTGTGCGCACGGTGCAGCCCGATCTGGTGGTGCATACGCTGCGTGCGGAGAATGGGGCCGAGGGTCCCAAAATCGGGCTCGTGGTTTCGAAATCGGTTGGTAGCGCAGTGCAACGACATCGGGTGGCCCGCCGGCTGCGGCACGTGGCACGCGCGGTTATCGACGAACTCGATCCGGCTGATCGAGTGGTGATCCGCGCGATGCCCAGCTCTCGGCATGCGATCTCGGCGCGGCTGGAACAAGAGCTGCGCTCGGCGCTGCGGCGGAGCAAATCCAGAAGCGGGGTGCGAGCGTGAGGGCCGGCGTCGTCGCGCGCGGGGTCATCTTCGTGATCCAGCTGTACCGCACCATGATCTCGCCGCTGCGGCTGCCGACGTGCCGCTTCATGCCGACCTGCAGCCAATACGCGATGGACGCGCTGAGCGAGTACGGACTCGTCAAGGGCGGCTGGTTGGCCACCATACGGCTGCTGAAATGCGGACCATGGCATAAGGGAGGATGGGACCCGATACCGGAGCGCGGGGGTGAGGCGCACCAAAGCTGCGCGCACCCAAGCGAGTACCGAACCGATCGGGAGAGTTCTACCCGAAGCGGGCAAGCCCCGGCCTTGCGATCAGGAAGCGAGACGCGTGTTTAACTGGTTCAGCCTCGACATCATCTACTACCCGGTGTCGGCGATCATGTGGGTCTGGTACAAGCTGTTCGCTTTCCTGCTGGGGCCGTCGAACTTCTTCGCCTGGGCGCTGTCGGTGATGTTCCTCGTGTTCACCCTGCGCGCGATCCTCTACAAGCCGTTCGTCAAGCAGATCCGCACCACCCGCCAGATGCAGGAGCTGCAGCCCCAGATCAAGGCGCTGCAGAAGAAGTACGGCAAGGACCGTCAGCGGATGGCGCTGGAGATGCAGAAGCTGCAGCGCGAGCACGGCTTCAACCCGATCCTGGGCTGCCTGCCGATGCTGGCGCAGATCCCGGTGTTCATCGGGTTGTTTCACGTGCTGCGGTCGTTCAATCGCACCGGTGGCTACGGCATCGGCGCGCAGCACCTCGATCCCGAGGTGAACCGCACGCTTGCCAACTACGTCTTCAGCGCCACCGACGTCGGGCACTTCCTGGACGCCAATTTGTTCGGAGCGCCGATCGGGGCGTGGATGATCCAGACGACGGGTCTGGACGCGTTCACCGAATTCAACCGCGCGGCGGTGATCGCGGTCGGTGTGCCGATCATGATCCTGGCCGGTGTCGCCACCTACTTCAACAGCCGGGCGTCGGTCGCGCGGCAGAGCCCCGAGGCTGCAGCCAACCCGCAGACGGCGCTGATGAACAAGCTGGCGCTGTATGTGTTCCCGCTCGGCGTCATCGTCGGCGGACCGTTCCTGCCGCTGGCCATCATCATGTACTGGCTTGCCAACAACATCTGGACCTTCGGTCAGCAGCACTACGTGTTCGGCAAGATCGAAAAGGAAGAAGAAGCCAAGAAGCAGGAAGCGTTGCAGCGGCGGGCACAAAACGCGCCGCCGCCGGGCGCCAAGCCCAAGCGGGCGCGCAAGGGCCAAGCGGCCACCGCGCAGGCGACCGCGACCGCCAACGCTGACAGCGCCGCCGAGGACACCGATCAGGACACCACCACCGACGGCGACAGCGCGCCGCCGGCGAAGCCGACGGGTGCCGCGGCACGCAAATCCTCATCGGGCACGAACAACCGTGCGCCACGTCCGGGAGCCACACCACGGCCGGGCGCACGACCCAAGAAGAAGAAACGTTGACCGGTCCAGCACCGGTGGAATCAGGAGAGACACAGCCATGACCGACGCTGAGACGACCGAGCGCGACGAGGAGCTCACCGACGGGCCGGACCGCGACGGGACCGCCGCGACGACCGTCGACGACGACCTGGAGGAGCGTCTGGTCGCCGAAGGCGAGATCGCCGGCGACTACCTCGAGGAGTTGTTGGATCTGCTGGACTTCGACGGCGACATCGACCTCGACGTGGAGGGCGACCGGGCGGTCGTCAGCATCGACGGCGGCGGGGACCTCAGCAAGTTGGTCGGCCGCAAGGGCGAGGTGCTCGACGCGCTGCAGGAGCTGACCCGGCTGGCCGTCCACCAGAAGACCGGTGAGCGCAGCCGGCTGATGCTCGACATCGCCCGGTGGCGCCGCCGTCGCCGGGACGAGCTGACGGCGCTGGGCGAGAAGGTGGCGCGTCGGGTGCTCGAGACCGGTGAGCGTGAGGAGCTGGCGCCGATGACGCCGTTCGAGCGCAAGATCGTGCACGACGCGGTCGCCGCGATCGATGGGGTGCACAGCGAAAGCGAGGGCGTGGAGCCGTCGCGGCGCGTGGTTGTTCTGCTCGACTGAACCAGCGAGTTACATCGATGTAGTTTGGCCGGCCCGCGAGATCCGGAGGATGTTTCACGTGAAACATGGCGAGGTGTCGGCAGCGCCTCCGGCGGCCGGCGCCTTGTTCGGGGAGGCCCTCGATCGCGCCCAGCGGTACGCCGAAATTCTGGCCGGCGCCGGTGTGGAGCGCGGACTGATCGGGCCGCGGGAGGTGGATCGACTGTGGGAGCGACACCTACTCAACAGCGTGGCGGTCGGGGAACTCATCGAACCGAACGCCAAAGTCGCGGACATCGGCAGCGGGGCCGGGTTGCCGGGGATACCGTTGGCGTTGGCGCGGGCGGACCTGCGCGTCACGTTGATCGAACCGCTGCTGCGCCGAAGCGACTTTCTATCCGAGGCCATCGACGAGTTGGCTCTGGACGTGACGGTCGTGCGGGGCCGGGCCGAGGAGCCGGCGGTCCGACGGAACGTGGGGGAGATGGATGCGGTGGTGTCACGCGCGGTGGCGTCGTTGGACAAGCTGACGAAGTGGAGCGTGCCGCTGTTGCGTGATGGCGGACGGATGCTGGCCATCAAGGGGGAGCGGGCCGAGCAGGAGGTCCGCGAGCACCGGCGTGTGATGGCGGCACTGGGTGCCGCCGATGTAAGGGTGATGAAATGTGGCGCGGACTTCGTGGATCCACCCGCGACCGTCGTGGTGGCGAGAGCACACCGCCCAACGGGCAGGAGAAGAGGATGAGTTCCGGGCTCGGACCAGGCCCCGATGTTTCACGTGAAACATCGACCCCGGGCGAGGGTGTTTCACGTGAAACATGGGACCCGTCGGCGCCGCCGGCCGAGGACTGGACCGAGTCAGCGGCGGCGGACACCCCGATCGGGGCGGAGGCCGAACGGGCCGTGCGGCTCCTGCACACCGCGACCAAGGGCGGCCTGCCCCGGCCGCCCCGGCAACGGGTCTTCACGATCGCCAACCAGAAGGGCGGCGTCGGCAAGACGACGACGGCGGTCAACGTCGCGGCCGCGCTCGCGCTGCAAGGCCTCAACACGTTGGTCATCGATCTCGACCCGCAGGGCAACGCCAGCACCGCGCTGGGTATCGAACACCGCCCCGGCACACCGTCGTCGTACGAGGTACTGATCGGCGACATCCCGCTGCAGGCCGCGCTGCAGCGCAGCCCGCACAGCGAACGGCTCTACTGTGTGCCGGCGACCATCGACCTCGCCGGCGCCGAGATCGAACTGGTCAGCATGGTGGCCAGGGAAGGCCGGCTGCGCACTGCGCTCGCCGGCCTCAAGGACTACGACTTCGACTACGTCTTCATCGATTGCCCACCCTCGCTGGGCTTGCTGACGATCAACGCGTTGGTGGCCGCACCGGAGGTGCTGATCCCGATCCAATGCGAGTACTACGCGCTCGAAGGTGTGGGCCAGCTGCTGCGCAACATCGAGATGGTCAAGGCGCACCTGAACCCGCAACTCGACGTCACCACCGTGGTGCTGACGATGTATGACGGCCGCACCAAACTCGCCGACCAGGTCGCCGCCGATGTTCGCGCGCACTTCGGCGATAAGGTATTGCGGACCGTCATCCCGCGCAGCGTCAAGGTGTCCGAGGCGCCCGGCTACGGCATGACGATCCTCGATTACGACCCGGGCTCGCGGGGCGCGATGAGCTATCTGGACGCGAGTCGGGAGATCGCCGAACGAGGCCAGGGCCGATGAGCGGGCACCCGAAGCGGGCGCAGGTTCGAGAAGTAGGGGAGACAGGGAAATGACCCAATCGTCACGCAGGCGCAGCGGCCTCGGTCGCGGGCTGGCTTCGCTGATCCCCACCGGGCCGGCCGACGGGGACACGTCGTCGTACGGCCCACGGATGGGTGATGCGGCCGCCGACGTCGTCATCGGGGGAGCGGTGGACGGTGAGAGCGCCGGCGAGGTCGGTGCGGTCTACCGCGAGATCGACCCGGGCGCGATCGAACCCAACCCGCGCCAGCCGCGCCAGGTCTTCGACGAGGAAGCGCTTTCGGAGCTGATCCACTCCATCCGCGAGTTCGGCCTGATGCAGCCGATCGTGGTGCGTGCGCTGCCCGGCGCGCCCGGGGAAAGCCCCCGCTATCAACTCGTCATGGGGGAGCGGCGGTGGCGCGCCGTGCAGCAGGCCGGCCTCGACACCATTCCGGCGATCGTGCGCGAGACCGCCGACGACAGCATGCTGCGTGACGCGCTGCTGGAGAACATCCACCGCGTGCAGCTGAACCCGTTGGAGGAGGCGGCGGCCTATCAGCAGCTGCTCGACGAGTTCGGCGTCACCCACGATGAACTGGCCGCGCGCATCGGCCGGTCGAGGCCGTTGATCACCAACATGATCCGGCTGCTGCGGCTGCCGATCGCGGTGCAGCGGCGGGTGGCCGCCGGAGTGCTGTCGGCCGGCCATGCCCGCGCGCTGCTGTCGCTGGAGGGCGGCCCGGAAAAGCAGGAAGAGCTGGCCGCCCGCATCGTCGCCGAAGGACTCTCCGTGCGCGCGACGGAGGAAGCCGTCACGTTGGCCAACCGCTCCGACGATGCGGCCCCGCCGGCCCCGCGCCGTAAGCCGATCCAGATGCCCGGCCTGCAGGACGTTGCCGAACGGCTCTCCACCGCGTTCGACACCCGCGTCACCGTCAGCCTCGGCAAACGCAAAGGCAAGATCGTGGTCGAGTTCGGGTCGGTCGACGATCTGCAACGCATTGTCGAGCTGATGACCACGGCGGAACGCTGACCAGCCACCCGCGGTAATTACGTCACTGTGACACTGGCAGCCGGCAGCACACCGCACCGGGACCTCGTGCGGGCGAATTCTGCTGCGGCGCAGCACTATTGGGCTCGACAGCGGTGTGCTGTGAGGGGTGGGCAAGAAACCGGACCGCCGGCGCCCCCGCCTTCTATCCTGGAGTGGCAGCCGAGCGTCTCGGCACCGCGTGGAATCCGGAGAGTTTAGTGTCAGCACGAATCGCGCCTCTTCGGCTCGATGGCTTCGAGCAGTTACCCAAGCACGCCCGCCGGTGCGTGTACTGGGAGGTCGATCCGTCGACGGTGGAGACCGGTGCCGACGCTGCGCCCGGCCGAAACGCGCACCTGTCGGACCCCGAGTTCGAGAAGGAAGCGTGGCTGTCGATGGTCATGCTGGAGTGGGGGTCGTGCGCGCAGATCGCGGTGCGGTGCCGCGACGGCGCCGACGACGACGCGGCCCCGCTGCGCGGTGACGAACCGTGCCTGGGTTACGCGTTCTACGCGCCGCCGACCGCGGTGCCCCGCGCGCGCCATTTTCCGACCGGACCGGTCAGCGCCGACGCCGTGCTGCTCACCTCGCTGGGCGTGGAACCCTGCGACGACGCTGACACGTTGCCGCGCAGCCTGATCGCCGCGGTCGTCGGTGATCTGGTACGCCGCGGAGCGCGCGCATTGGAGGCTTTCGGGCACACCGCCGACGTCGGGGAACTCGCCGACCCGGACACGGTGTCGCCGTCGCTGCGTTCGGTGGTGGAGGTGCTCGGGGACTGCTCGGTGGAGCAATGCGTGCTGGGCGTGGACATGCTGCGCGACGCCGGGTTCGTCGTCGTCGCGCAGCACCCGTACTTTCCGCGGCTGCGGCTGGAACTCGAACAGGGTCTGGGCTGGAAGGCCGACGTGGAAGCCGCGCTGGAGCGTTTGCTGGAGACGGTGGAGCTGAGCGAACCGGTCGGCGCGGGTGCCCGCGGGCCCGGATGACGGTCAGGTGGGGCTGACCCGGCCCGCCTTGTCGACTGACAGTTCGTGCGCCAGCAGCTCGGCGAACGTGAATGTCCCTGTGGGACGGTCGTTTTTGCCCAGCAGGTAGAGCCGTTTGACGGCGGCGAGGATGCCTTCGGCGATCGAATCGCGGGTCTGGGTGGACACCAGCATGTCGCGGTCGCGCGGGTTGGTGACGTATCCGACGTCGACCTGCACGGTCGGCATCCGAGTCAACCGCAGCAGATCCCACGTCCGCCCGTGGGTACGGCAGTCACGTAATCCGGTGCGGGCCACCACTTCTCGTTGAATGAAGTCGGCCAGGTTGCGGCCGATGGTGGACACCGAGCCGTGCGAGTTGCCGAAGTGGAACGACGCGACGCCGTTGGCGGCCGGGCTGGGCTGGGTCGCGCAGCGCAGGCTGATCATCAGATCGGCGCCGACGGTGTTGGCGGTGGCGGCGCGTTCGGCGTCGGAGGGAGCCTTATTGGCCGGCCGCGACAAGTACGTCTCCATACCGATCGCGGTCATCCGGCCTTCGAGCCGACTGGCCAAGTCCCACAGGATGTCTGCCTCGCTGATCGGCCCCGCCGAGCCCTGCATGATCAGGCCGTGGTCGGCACCGCCGCGGCCCGGATCGATGATGATCCGCTTACCCGAAAGCCGTGGCCCCGACCGGCGCACCTGCTCCTCTTCGCGGATCGCGTGCGGTGAACCGCCGGTGACGCGGGAACCCAGAAAATACAAGGAGCGCAACGTTTCCGGGCCGCAGATGCCGTCGGGGTACAGCCCGTACTCGCGCTGGTACGACATCAGCGCGTTGTGCGTACCGAGGCCGAAGTGGCCGTCGACCATGCCGGTGTAGAAACCCAGGTCCTGCAACCGGGCCTGCAGGGTCGCCACGTCGTCGCCGTACATCGGCGCACCGAACTGGTGGTTGAGCGTGCGGGCGCCCAGCCGGTACGAAGCTTCTTTCAGCGCACGGTAAGTCGCTTCACCGACGATGCCGTCGACCAGCAGACCGCGGTGCTGTTGGAAGGCGCGTACCGCGCGGTCGAGCTCGTCGTCGAACATGTCCGCGGCGACATGGCGGCCGGTGGTGATCTCTTCGTCGGGGTGGTCGAGCATGCCCAGCGAGGTCAACGCAGCCCGGATCTCGGTGACCGCGCCTGACCGGTCACCGCGACGCAGACTCGACATGGGCGACCTTTCGATCACGGTCGTCAGCGGGTCGACACCCGCGCTGACGAGGCATCAGGGACTTAGCCAGCATTGTCTCAGACACCGGCGCGATTCGAGAAAACGCCAGGCGAGTGTCCGGCCGGCCAGTTTCGGGGTCAGAGCACGGTTAGAGCACGTCGCTGAGCTCGCGCAACAGCGCGGCCTTGCCTTTTGCCCCGACGATGCGCTTCACCGGGGCGCCGTCCTTGAACAGGATCAATGTGGGGATCGACACCACCTGGAAGTCGCGGGCGGTTGCCGGGTTGGCGTCGACGTCGAGCTTGGCGACGGTGAGCTGGCCGGTCTTCTCGGCGGCGATCTCCTCGAGCACCGGGGCCACCATCTTGCAGGGGCCGCACCACGTTGCCCAGAAGTCGACGAGCACCGGCGTGCTGCTGGAGAGCACATCGGTGGAAAACGAACTGTCGGTCACGGCGACGGTCGCCGACGGGGTGGTCTCAGCCATGGCAACGTACTCCAATCAGGCAGGGGTGGATGTCTCTTGATCAGCTGGGGCAGAACCGATTTCGGCCAGCCAGCGTTCCGCGTCGATCGCGGCCGAACAGCCGCTGCCCGCCGCGGTGATGGCCTGGCGGTAGACGCGGTCGACCAGGTCGCCCGCGGCGAACACCCCGTCCAGCGAGGTGTGGGTGGTGCGGCCCTTGGTCAGCACGTAGCCGTCTTCGTCCAGGTGCACTTGGCCGCGCACCAGCTCCGAGCGTGGGTCGTGCCCGATCGCGACGAACACCCCGGTCACCGCGAGCTTGGACTCCTCGCCGGTGACGGAGTTGCGCAGCCGCACGCCGCTGACCTTGGGGCTGCCCTCGACCTCGAGGACTTCGGTGTTGGTGACGAAGGTGATCTTCTCGTTGGCCCTGGCGCGTTCGAGCATGATCCGCGAGGCGCGGAACTCGTCGCGGCGGTGCACGATCGTCACGCTGCGGGCGAACCGGGTGAGGAAGGTGGCCTCCTCCATCGCCGAGTCGCCGCCGCCGACGACCACGATGTCCTCGTCGCGGAAGAAGAAGCCGTCACAGGTGGCGCAGGTGCTCACGCCCATCCCGATCAGCGCCTCCTCACCGGGAACGCCCAGGTGGCGGGCGGCCGCGCCCATCGCGAGGATGACCGCGCGCGCCCGGTGGGTTTCGTCGCCGACGGTGACGGTCTTGACCGGGCCGTCCAGCGACACCGCGTCGACGTCCTCCATGCGCAGGTCGGCGCCGAACCGCAGAGCCTGCTCGCGCATCTCGTCCATCAGTTCCGGGCCGGTGATGCCGTCGCGGAAGCCGGGATAGTTCTCCACCTCGGTGGTGGTCATCAGCGCGCCGCCGAACTGGGTGCCTTCGAACACCAGCGGCGACAGCTGCGCCCGAGCCGCGTAGATGGCGGCGGTGTAACCGGCCGGGCCGGATCCGATGACGATTACGTCATGTACCGGGGATGTCGAGGTCATGAGCGCCTTTCTGCCGGAAAGGGGAGCGGCACGTGTACAAACACCAGCCTAAGCCCAGGTGTTCCCGGCGTGGCTCGCCAGGCCTGCCGCACAGGTTACGGACGCGCCAGCACGGTGTGGGCCAACAAGCCGGGCTGCGCCGCGGTGCAGTCGGGCGCCACCGCCACCGCGACCAGGCCGTCGGCGGTGCCGCCGGGCAGCAGCAGCAGCACCGCGGGCCGGCCCGCGATGTCGACGGGCCGCGCGCCCAGCGGCGTCACCGCCGGATAGCCCAGCCCGGCCAGGCAGGAGGCGCGCTGCTGCGCGTCGGTCAGCGGTCCGTAGTCCGGTGGCCGGTCGCGCAACGCGACGATCTCGGCATCCGACAGCGGCATGTTGTGCCGCGGCGGGGTCACGGTGATGCTGCGCGCGGTCGGGCCCGGGTCGCGCTGGGCCGGGGGATCGTCGGCGGACAGCATCGCGACGCCGATCACGACGCCGGCCACCGCGGCGCAGCCACCGGCGAGCAGGCCGAGCAGCTGCAGCCGTCCGAGCCGGGGCCGGCGCAGCGTGTGGGCCGGGCCTTTGGATGAGCCGGGGTCGGCGGCGCGCAGCGCGGCGCCGATGCGGGCCGTGACCTCGCCGGGCACCTCAGGGGCCGACGCCTCGTCCGCGCCGAGGCGGGCGAGTTCCTCGCGCACCCGCGCCGACGCCGGATCGGGCTCGTCGTCGTGGTTCATCGCCGCCAGTCTGTACCACCGGGCGCCGCGCGTGCGTCAACGCGCGCCCGCGCTGCTGTCGAAGCAGTCAAGCGCGTCGGCCAGCTTGCTGCGGGCGCGGGCGCAGCGGCTTTTCACCGTGCCCTCGGGCACACCGAGCAGGTCGGCGGTCTCGGCCACCGAATAACCCTGCATGTCCACCGCGACCACCGCGGCACGCTGCTCGATCGGCAGCCGCATCAACGCCCGCTCCACCACGATGGCGGTGTCCACCAGCGAGGTCGGATCACCGACCGGGAAGTTGTCGTCGGGCAGTGTGGTGGTGAAATGGTTCCTGTTGCGGCGCAACCGATCCAGGCACGCGTTGACCACGATGCGATACAGCCAGCTGCTCACCGCGCAGTCGTAGCGAAACGTGCGTGCCCTGCGGTGCGCGGACAACATCGCGTCCTGCAACGCGTCGGCGGCGTCATCGGGGTTGCGGCTGGTCAGGTACGCGAGCCGGTACAGCTGCCGGTGGTGGCGGTAGAACAACTCCTCGAACGCGTAGCGGTCACCGGCGACGTGGGCGGCCAGCAGGTCCGCGTCGCTGAGATGGTGTCCGGCGCGCCCCTCGAAGCTCCCCACAGCCGAACACTAAACGGCGCCGGGGGCACCTTCTGACACATCTTTGCCCGGCTGGGGATAGTTCAGACCGCGCTCTACTCGGCCGCCTTGACGGTGATCTCGGCGATGTCGGAGCGGCTCTCCCCGTTGACCTGACCCAGCTTGGACACCCACACCAGCAGGTTCGACGTCGGTGCGGCGTTGTCCACCCTGATGGTGTTGGAGCCCGGCCGGACCGGGGTGGCCGACGTGAGCACCGTGGTGTCGGCCAGCGACGACGGTGTCGACGACGGCGCCGAGCGGATCTCGATCTCGGTGCCGGTGCTGTTCAGGTCGACGGTGACTTCACCGACCGTGGTCGGGCGCGGCAACTGCAGCATCAGCCCGACACCGTTCTTGAAGTTCGGGAACGGCACCGCGTCGGTATAGGTGTCGATCGGCCACACCGTGCTCGGGTCACCGTCGATGGCACGGCTGGCCAACGCCGGGGCGTCGGCCTCACCCTCGGGTGAAAAGACCGTTACCGAAACAGGTTTCACCGTCTCACCGGCCGCCGCCGGGGTGTCGTCGTCCTGCGCGGTGGTCGGCGCGTTGAGGCCCAGCCGGTCACCGCCGAGGCCGTCTCCGACGTCTCCGAAGATCCGGCTCAGCACCGAACCCAACACCACCAGCGCGACCACGATGATCACGGCGCCCACCGCCAGCCCGACCATCAGCCCCTTGCGGCGGCGCGCGAGGACCTCGGGATCCTCGCCTGCCCCGGCGGCGGCACCCGACGCCGACGGCGGCGCGGGTTCGTCGACCGGGGAGATGACCTCGGTGCGGTCGGCGATCGCGGTGGCCTGTTGCAGCAGGTTCAGCAGCGTCGGGGCGCTGCGGATGCCGCCGCCTTCCTGCACGGCCCGCGCTGCGGCCGCCGAGATCTGGAACGGGATCTGGCGGTCGACCGCGCGCGGTTCGACGGGCTGGCCCGCGGCGTCCAGGTCGGCTGCGGCCAGCCCGCTGCGGACTCCGGACTCGGGCAGCGGCCAGCGGTTGACCAGCAGCGCATACAGCGCCGCGCCGATGCCGCGGATGTCGTCTTCGGGATTGGCGTCGGGCAGCGTCGCGGGAAACGCCAGCGCCACATCGCCCTCGATGCTGACCCGCACCCGGTTGGGGTGGTCGATCGACAGCGCGACACCGGAGCGGTGGGCCGCCTCGGCGGCCGCCGCCAGCGACTGAATCGCCCTGGCGCCGCCGATCGGCGACGGGGACGTGTCGGCCACCTCGGCCAGCGAGCCGCCGCGGATCCACTCCGACACCACCAACCCACCTGAGCCGGTGTTGGCGACGTCGAGCACCCGGGCCACCCCGGGCATCTCGAGGCGGCTGAGCTTGAGCGTGCGCGACAGGATCTCCTGCAGCTGCGCGTCGGGCAGCGTCGCGTCGGGGTCGACGAAGGTCAACGCGACCTGCCGGTCCAGCGCGGTGTCCAGCGCCTGCCAGAACTGCAGGTTCGGTGGGCCGCCGTGGAACACCAGCAGCCGGTAGCGGCCGCCGGCGATCACCGCACCGGGGATCAGATGGACGTCCTCGTCGGAGGTGGCTGCCTCGATCGGGGGCTCCCGCGGCGGATCGAACGCGATCGGCTCGCGGGTCGGGTCGCCGCCGTAGTCGGACGGTGGCCGGCCCGACACCGGAGCCGCCGGGGCGCCAGCGGCGGGGTCGGGGTCGGGGTCGGCGGCAAACTCGGTGGTCTGTTCGTGGGCCGCCACGTCGGGCTCGAAGTCGTCGGCAGCCATATCGGGCTGGAAGTCCTCGGGCCGCCGCGACCGCGGCAGCTTCGTGGTGGCGGAGGTGTCGGGAATGGGCGTGGTGCCGCCTGCGGATTCGTCGCTCACCGCTGGTCCTTTCGGCATTCCGTCCCCGGCAACGGCAGCCGGGGGTCCGCGGCGGACGCCGGACCGGCTGGGTCGGCCCCCCGACGCGGACGAATTCCTGTGTTGAGGGTACGTGAGCGGACCACCTGTGCGCGGCTTGTCGGGCGCCGTCCGCGTCGCCGCGCGCCCACCGAGGCGGCGCCGCACGAACGCCAACGCGGCCAGCGCGTCGGGAACCCGCGCGGCCAGCAGCACCGCGACGATGATCGGCGCCATGATCAACCCCAGCGCCAGCAGCCGCAGCAACGATCCCGCCCCGCCCCAGGCGCGGGTGAGGCCCTCGAGGCCGAGCAGTTGGTCGGCGACATGGGCGATGAGCCCGGCCAGCAGGGACGCCGCGATCGTCACCAGGATGCTGCGTACCACCTGCAGGCTGATCAGCCGCCCGTCCGGCGGGTCCAGCGCGGCGCGCAACAGGAAGTACCCGACCGTGGCCCCGGCCAGAAAACCCAGACCGTTGGCGGTACCGAGGTAGCCGGCGACCAGGTCGGGGTCATCGGTCACATGCGGTGCGAGCAACGAACCGATGATCTTGACGGTGGTGATCACGACGATCAACACGATCGGTATCCACGGCTGCTGGCGGGCGTAGAACACCCGAAGCTGCAGCAGCACAAGGGCATACGGGATCAGGGTGAACGCCGACAGGGTAAGGGCCATCCCGAGATAGCCGGCGTCGACCTCACCGAAGTTGCCGTACGCGAACAGCGCGCTGCCGATCGCCGGGCCACCGACGGTGGTCATCGCGACGATCGGGATCAGCGTCACCATCGTCAGCCGGGTGGCCAGCGACAGGTCGGCCAGCACCGCGGGCCCATCGTCGGCGGCGGCGTTACGGCTCAACCGCGGCATCACCACGGTCAGCACCGTCACCCCGATGATGCCGAACGGCAACTGCAGCACCAGCCAGGTGTAGTTGTAGATGGCCGGCCCGGAAGCCGCGGCGCCGGCGGCGATCCGGTTGCCGACGATCAAGCCGATCTGGCTGATCATCACGTAGAGCATCATCGCGGCGGCCATCGCCCCGAACTGCTTCATCCGGTCGTCGATGCCCAGCAGCGGGCGCAGGCTGATCCGTTCGCGGCGGATCGCCACCAGGAGCACCGCCACCTGGGTGACCGTGCCCAACGTCATACCGATACCGAGCACCAGCAGCTTGGCGTTGCCCATCCGCACCGGGTCGAGCGAAAGCTCGCCCGGCACAAGCACATACAAGCCCAGCGTGGCCAGCGCCACCACGTTGTTGCACACCGGGGCCCAGGCCGGCGGCCCGAACACGTTGCGGGTGTTCAGGATCGCCATGAACACCGACGAGAGCCCGTAGAACAGCACCTGGGGCAGCAGCAGGTACGCGAAAGCCGTTGTCAGATCACGGTTGACCTCGGGCTGGCTGCCCAGCATCAAGTCGACCAGCAGCGGTGCGGCGGTCACCGAGATCACCGTCGTGATCAACAACAGGATGGTCACCAGCGTGACCAGACGGCGCACGAACGCGGTGCCGCCGTCGGGGTCGTCGCGCTCGGCGCGGGCCAACACGGGCACGAAGATCGCGGTGAACGTGGCCTCCAGTACCAGCGCGGCGATCAGGTTGGGCAGCTGGTAGGCCACCGAGAACGCACTCGACAACGCGGCGCCCAGGATCGTCGCGAGCAACACGATGCGCGCGAAGCCGGTCAGCCGGCTGACCAACGTCGCCACCGCCATCCCCCACGACCGCGACACCACCGCGGCGTCGGTCAGCTCGGGCCGGCCCGCACCCCGGCGCGGCGCCGGCCCGCGCGGCAGCCGCGGCGGCGGTTGGCGCCGGGGGCTGATACCCGTCGGGGGCGGGACTGGCGGCACGACGTCGACCCGCGGGCGCCCGCGCGGGCCCGGGCGGTTCACCTCTCCTCGCTTGCGCGGCTGCGGGTGTCGTCGTCGTAGTGCAGCGCCACCTCGAGCGGATCGGGACGGTGGGGGTCGGCATCCAAATCAGCCCGGTCGGGCTGGCCGCGGAACCGGTGCCACAGCCGGCGCCCGGCCAGCAACACCAACACCGCGCCCGCCGACAGCGTGATGATGAACAGCACCTGGCCGTAGGCGTTGGAGTGCACCGACAGCCGCACCTGCTCACCGAGCGGCAGCCCGTCGGCGGTGCGCAGCGCGACGTCGACGGCGACGCGCTGGGTGAAGTGCACCTCGATCGGCACACGCAGCGGCAGGTAGCCGGGCGGCGCCTCGATCACCCCCATATCAGTGACCGTCATACCGGGCGGCGGGTCGATGTCGAGCCGGACGCGGATCGGCACCGGCAGGTCGTTGCGCAGCGCCAGCGGAAGCGGGCTGCGTTCGGTGGCCAGGGTGTAGGAGCCGCCGGGGTTGACGATCGTGACGGCGCGGAACATGTCTTCGACCGTGCGCCCGACGGTCGTCAACCGCTGCTGCGCCAGCCCGTTGCGCGCGGCCGGCGGAACCGACTGGCTCAGCGCGCGCAGCATGTCTTCGCGCAGCGGGGCGGTATAGCCCAGCCCGGTCAAGCCGGTGCGCACATCGGTGGTCAGCGCCGACGTCAGCCCCCACAACCGGCCGGTGACCGCGGCGATACCCGACACCACCGCATTGTCGAAGCGGGCCCGAGGGTTGCCCAGTTCGTCGTCGGGCAGCACGGCCCGCGGCTGCGGTGCGACGGCGTCACCGTCGGCGATCAGCGCGGGCAGCGGCCGCGGATCGGCCAGCCCGGCGTTGATCGCGGTGGCCACCGTGGTCAGCATCGCCTGCGCGTCGGCGGGCTGCAGGCTCCAGTTCAGCGGCGGCATCAGGATCTCGGTGCGCGGCGCGGTCCGCGGGTTCAGCCCCCGCCACAGCACCGCTCCCAGCGCCGAGAGCCGACGTGCCACCTGTGACTCGCCCTGCAGCGAAACGTCAAGGGCCGGATCCAGATACGACGGCGACACCGGATCGGTGCCGGCACCGGCGAGCGCGGCGCCGACGGCCGGGTCGAACGGCGCGGAGACCAGCTGCGGGGTGTAGCGCTGCGGGGTCAGATCCGCCGGCGCCGCCCGGCCGGTGTCCGAGCCGTCGTCGCTGGTGGGGGAGTCGGCCGCGGCGACCGCGACGGTGCGGCCCAGCGCCGAGAGCAGTTGCACCGCCGGCCCGGTCAGCGGTCCGTCGGCGACCAGGGTCGCGCCGCGCACGGAGGTGGTGGCGAGCAGCTGGTCGACGATGTCGCCTGCAGTGCGGGTGGCGATCGCGTTGAGCCCCGGATCGCCGACGCGCTGCAGCGCGTCCAGATCGGCCTGGGCGTAGGTCGTCGGCGCGACGCACAGGCGCTGCGCCAGCGCCTTGAGCCGGTTGAGCCAGGCCACCGCGGCCTGCTGGCCGGTGCCGGGCCGGGTCGGGGTGCCCGGACCGGCGTCGGGCCCGGTGTTGACGACGTAGCCGCCCGTCATCGCGTTGACGGTGACCAGCAGGTCAGGGTCCACGGCCAGACAGGTCGCCGCGCGCAGCTGGCCCTCGGGGTCGACCTCGGGGCTGGTGGCGAACTCGATCGCCGACAGCATGGTGTCCAACCGCCCGCCCGGGGCCAACGAGGTCGCCAGATCGTCGTCGATCAGCCGGACCGGGGTGGTGCCACCCGGTGCGCCCGCGGCCAGCCGCGGTTCGTCGGCGATCGGCCACAGCAGGGTCAGCCGCACCGGGTCGGAGGTGTCGGGCGCCACCACCGACGTCAACGTGTCCGCGGCCGAGTCGGCCGCCGCGTCGGGTGGCACACCCAACACCGGAAGCAGGAACCGCGAGTCGTCCAGCCGCGCGGGGGCGCCGTAGTCCGGGGTGCCGTTGACGTTGACCATCACCGGATACACCCCGGGCTCGTCGATGCCCATCGACGGCTGCTGCGCCGACCGCAGCGGATAGGACAGCTCGAACGGAACCTGTTGTCCGCGTTGCAGTTCGGGTGTCAGCGTGATGAAGTCCCCGACTGGCTCGAACTGGTCGACGTTCCCGGCGAGGTTGGTGCGCAACCCGGGCGACGACGTCACCGCGGCGGCGTCCTCCAGACGCACCACCACGTCGCGCACCGGGCGGTCGCCGACGTTGAGCACCGTCCCGGTGACCGTGATTGTGGGTTCGCTGGTGGTGGTCACCACCTCCGGGGTGACCCGGTCGATCTGCACCGACAAGAACCGCGTCGCGCCGGGTTCGGCGGCCGCGGCGCGGGGCAGCGCGACCGGGGCGGCGATCAGCACCAGCAGCAGAACGACACTGCACAGCCGGAGCACCGCCGGGGTGCGCTCACGTGGCACCGCCGCGATGCGCGTCACGGCCCCTGTCCGCAGCCGTTCGTCCGCCGGCCGGGCTGAGGTTGCGCATGCTCGTCAGGACGACGGTTGCGGGTGTGCGAATGGGTCTGCGGCCGTCGCCGCGGCGTCATGCGCGGCAGCGGCGGCAACGCGGCGGGACCGTCGGTGTGCAGTCGGTCGATCAACTCGCCGGCCACCTCGGCCAGCCGGCGTTCGTCGGCGTAGGCCAGCCGCGACGGCAGCTCGGCCAGCGGCACCCACGCCACCTCGGTGACCTCGACGTCCTCGTCGGACAGTTCGCCGCCGAGGAACCGCATCAAATAGTGGTGCACGGTCTTGTGCACCCGGCGGCCCTCGGTGACGAACCAGTAGTCGATGCTGCCCAGCGCGGCCAGCACGCTGCCCTGAATACCGGTCTCCTCGGCGACCTCGCGGATCGCGGTCTGCTCGGCGGTCTCACCGAGCTCGATGTGGCCCTTGGGCAGCGACCACAGCATCCGGCCGCGCCGGTCGAGGCGGCCGATCAGCGCGGCGAGCTGGCGGTCCTTCGGACCGTCGATCCCGTCGACGACGAGACCGCCCGCCGACGTCTCGTGCACGGTGCGCAGCCGGTCCGGTGCTCGACGTGGCCGCGACTTCGGCGTCTTGCGCTGCCCGTTGCCGGCGTTGTTGTGCCGCAGCGGGGTCGCCTCGGCGGCCGGCGATGCGGTGTCGGGCGGTCCGGCAGCACGACGGCCCCGACGTCGCCCGCGGCGCCGTCGAGGTTTGGCCTGTTCGCCGTCCGACACCCAAGCGATAGTAGCTGCCACGCAGATTCGCTCCGGCCGCACTCACCGGTCGTGACAGAGCCGTTGCACATTATGCTGTCCGAACGTGCCCGAACCAGCTTCCGACGCCGAACTGCTTGCCGCCGCGCAGGTCGCGCTGAACCGCCACCGCGACCTGCTCGCCGACCTCGGCACGGTGTTTGCTGCCGCCGGACACGAGCTCTACCTCGTCGGCGGCAGCGTGCGGGATGCGTTGCTGGGCGGTATCCGCGGCGATCTGGACTTCACCACCGACGCCCGCCCCGAACAGATGCAGAAGTTCCTGCGGCCGTGGGCCGACGCGTTGTGGGACACCGGTATCGCGTTCGGCACCCTCGGCGTCGGCAAGGGTGACTACCGCCTGGAGATCACCACATATCGCGCCGACACCTACGACCAGGTGTCGCGCAACCCGGAGGTGCGCTTCGGGGACAACCTGGACGACGATCTGGTGCGCCGCGATTTCACCGTCAACGCGATGGCGGTGCGGGTGACCGCCGCGGGCGCCACTGAATTCCACGACCCGCTCGGTGGGCTGGCGGCGCTGCGCGCCAAGACGCTGGACACCCCGTCGACGCCGCAGACGTCGTTCGGCGACGATCCGCTGCGGATGTTGCGGGCGGCGCGGTTCGTCTCGCAGCTGCAGTTCAGCGTCGCGCCGCGGGTCATCGAGGCGCTTGTCGAGATGGCGCCGCAGCTGGGCCGGATCACCGCCGAGCGGGTGGCCGCCGAGCTGGACAAGCTGCTGTTGGGCGCCGATCCGGTCGCCGGCATCGACTTGATGGTGCAGACCGGTCTCGGCGATGTGGTGCTGCCCGAGGTCGGGGCGATGCGGATGGCCATCGACGAACACCACCAGCACAAGGACGTCTACTGGCATTCGCTGACCGTGTTGCGGCAGGCGATCGCGCTGGAGGATGGCGAGCCCGACCTGGTGTTGCGGTGGGCGGCGCTGCTGCATGACATCGGCAAGCCGGCGACCCGCAAGCTCGAACCCGAAGGCGGGGTGAGCTTTCACCACCACGAGGTGGTCGGCGCGAAGATGGTGCGCAAACGCATGCGGGCGCTGAAGTACTCCAAGCAGATGATCGAGGACGTGTCCCAGCTGGTGTATCTGCATCTGCGGTTTCACGGGTACGGCGGCGGACGCTGGACGGACTCGGCGGTGCGCCGCTACGTCACCGACGCCGGGCATCTGTTGCCCCGGCTGCACAAGCTGGTGCGCGCGGACTGCACCACCCGCAACAAGCGGCGCGCCGCGCGGCTGCAGGCCAACTACGACGACCTCGAGCAGCGGATCGCCGAGCTGGCCGAGAAGGAGGATCTGGCCAGGGTGCGGCCCGACCTCGACGGCAACGAGATCATGGAAATTCTCGGGATACCTGCCGGGCCCGAGGTCGGTGCGGCGTGGCGTCATCTCAAGGAGCTGCGGCTGGAGCGTGGGCCGCTGTCCCATGAGGAGGCCGTCGACGAGCTGTGGAAGTGGTGGAACGCCCGGCAGTAGCCTTTCCCCTTTTGCGCGAGCGCCCGTGTTGGTACGGCGACACGGGCGCCCAGCACCGTGCAAAAGGGGTCGCTCGCGGAGGGTGGAACGCCGCGCCGTCGCGCTGCGTCCAAAGGGTATGGACTACTGCCTTGGCGACGGCGACGGTTCGGCCACGATGTGGACCGCGGGCCCGGATGTCGATGTGGACGACGACGGCGTGCTCGACGCGGTCGGGCTGGATTTCGACGGCGACGGGCTGCGCGACGACGCGATGGCCGACCTCGACGGCGACGGGCTCGCCGAGCACCTGGTGCGTGATCACGAGGGCGACGCCGCGTACTTCACCGACGACGGCACCGGCACCTGGGCGGTGGCCGTGGACCGGGGGCTGCGCTGGTTCCGGCTCGACGGCACCGAACAGTTCGGCGGGCCGATGGTCGACCTCGACGGCGACGGGCAGCTCGACGACCGGCTGTCCGACGCCGACGGCGACGGGCTGGCCGACCGGGCGCTCGGCGATGCGGACGCTTACGTCGACACCGACGGCGACGGCCGCTGGGATGTGAAGCTGACCGACGCCGACGGGGACGGGATGGCCGACGGCGCCGACGAGCTCTAGCGGCCCGGTCCGGGCGGGCCGGCGAACGCCTGGGCGATGCCCAGCCAGGTCTGCGCGTCGGCGCCGGTGGCCGAAACGTCCAGTTCGGTGCGCGGCCGGCGCTGGGTGACCAGCAGGCAGAAGTCCTCGGCCGAACCGGTGACCCGCTGCGCCGCGTCGTCGGGCCCCCACGACCACGCCGACCCGTCGGGCGCGCGCAACCGCACCAGGAACGGATCCTGCGGCGGCACAAGCCCGTTGATCGCGAACGCGAAGTCGCGGGTGCGCACCCCGATGTGGGCGATCGACCGCAGCCGCGCGGTCGGGGCCCGGCGCACCCCGAGCGCGTCGGCGACGTCGAGGCCGTGTGCCCAGGTCTCCATCAGCCGCGCGGTGGCCATCGACGCCGCGCTCATCGGCGGGCCGAACCACGGCAGCTTGCGGCCCTCGGTGACCGCCAGCAGTGCGTCGTGCAGCCGGGCGCGGATGTCGCGCCAGTCGGCCAGCAACCGATCCGGCGGTGTGGCAGCCAGCTCCTCGGCGGCCGCGTCGACGAAGCCGTCCGGGTCCTTGGCCGCCTCGGCGAGCACGGCCGCGAACCCGTCCTCGTCGGTCACGGCGGTCAGCGCGACCCGGTCGGTCCACAGCAGGTGAGCGATCTGGTGGGCGATGGTCCAGCCGGGCGCCGGCGTCGGCGTCGCCCACTGCGCTGGGGCGAGGTCGGCCACCAGCGCGTCGAGCGCGTCGCTCTCGGCGCGCAGATCGGCGACCATCGGCGCGGCAGCGGACATGGCGGTCACCCTATCGGCACCGGCCGGTCGCGACGGCCGATCGCGGCGTGTGCGGCCAGCCCGGCGAGGTAGACGCCGACACCGGCGAGCGCCAGCGCCGGTTCGCGGCCGTCAGGCGGAATCACCATGGCCGCCAACGCGATCGCGCCGATGAACGCCACCCAGAACAGCGAGTCCTGCACCGTGAACACGTGCCCGCGCAGCGCATCGTCGACGTCGAGCTGCATGGCGTTGTCGGCGCACAGCTTGACGACCTGACCCGCCAGCCCGAGCAGGAAACCGCACGCCACCATGACCGGAAGCCACAGCCCCGAACCGGCCAGCTGGATCAGCGCGGCCGCCACCAGCGCCCCGTTGGTGGTGGCGTAGCGGCCCCATCGGCGCACGGCGATCGGCGTGACGGGCGCGGCGAGAAACGATCCGGCGCCGGTGGCGGCCACGAACAACACCGCGGCGCCCAGCCCTGCGACCTCCTGGGTGTCGCTGTGGCGCACGATCACCAGCACCAGCAAGCTGTTGATCCCGAACACCATCCGGTGTGCGGCCAGCCCCGACAGCGTGGCGGCCACCGTCGGGACCGTCGCCACGGTGCGCGCGCCGTGCGCCCAGCCGGTGGCCACCGCGTACAGCGCCGAGCCGTGCACCGCGCGCGAGGTGTCGTCGGGCCCGAGGACACCCGGGGCAAAGCGCCACGCCAGCCACAGCGCCAGCGCCACCGGGATCGCGACGATCAAGATGATTGCTGCGGCACCGGCGTCGTCGGCGCCGAACAACCAGCGCGGCAGCAGCATGAAGTTGGCGCCGAGAAACGCCGCGACCGCGCCGGCGGCCGCCGCAACCGAGTTCATCGCCACCACCTGATCCCGCGGCACCACGTGCGGCAGCGCCGCCGACAGCCCCGACGACACGAACCGGGTGAAGCCGTTGACGATCAGCGCGCCGAACAGGATCGGCAGCTCACCGGCGCCCGACTCGAGCAGCGCCGCGACGGTCAGCACCAACAGCAGCCGCCCGGTGTTGGCGCCGACCAGGACCGCGCGCCGATCCCAACGGTCCAGCAGCGCACCGGCGAACGGGCCGAGCAGCGAGTACGGCAGGAACAGCACCGCGAACGCGCCTGCGATCGCCCACGGCTCGGCGGCCCGCTGCGGGTTGAACAGGATCGCGCCCGCCAACGCCGCGGCGAACAGCCCGTCGCCGAACTGACTGACCAGCCGGACCTGAAGCAGCCGCCAGAACTCCGGCATGGCGCGCACCGACCGCCACAGGGTGAGTGGTGCGCGAAGGTCGGCCAGTGGGATCACGTCCTGGTTGTGCGGATCGGAACCCGACCCACAGTACAAATTGCGCGGCGAGCCGCGCTCGTTCTCCACGTTGTTTGGTTGCTGGTGCCATGATGGGTACGTGGCGCAGTCGGAGGAGCCGGAGGACCGCAAAGAGGGGGTCGCCAACGCGGCGCAGCGGGTGCGGGCCGGGACACTGCTGCTGGCCAACACCGACCTGTTGGAGCCGACGTTTCGGCGCAGCGTCATCTACATCGTCGAGCACAACGACGGCGGCACCCTCGGGGTGGTGCTGAACCGGCCGAGTGAGACCGCGGTGTACAACGTGTTGCCGCAGTGGGCGAAGCTGGCCACCAAGCCCAAGACGATGTTCATCGGGGGACCGGTCAAGCGCGACGCGGCGTTGTGCCTGGCGACGGTGCGGGTGGGGGTGGACCCCGACGGCGTGCCGGGGCTGCGCCACGTGCAGGGCCGGATGGCGATGGTGGACCTCGACGCCGACCCCGATTCGATCGCGCCGGCGGTCGAGGGCGTGCGGATCTTCGCGGGCTATTCGGGATGGACCATCGGTCAGCTGGAGGGCGAGATCGAACGCGACGACTGGATTGTGCTGTCCGCGTTGCCTTCTGACGTTCTGGTCCAACCGCGGGTCGACCTGTGGGCGCGGGTGCTGCGCCGTCAGCCGCTGCCGCTATCGCTGTTGGCCACCCACCCGATCGACATCAGCCGCAACTAGCTGCACGACAGCGTGCAGGTCGCGCAGGCGCCGCCGCACGCACCGCCCGATTCCGCGCCGACGCGGGCCAGGCTCTTCGCGCTCTGCCAGCACCCGGCCCCCACCGTGCCGACCGCGCCGATCACGCACACGATGACCACGATCAGCGCGGTGCCGGGCGCGGTGAACAGCGCGACCGCCCCGCCCACCGCCAGCATCACCGCGGCGGCGAACTGGGTGGGCACCAGCGAGCGCAGCACCCGCTGGGCGGGGTCATCGGAGCGAGGCCGGCTCAGCAGCCACAGCCCCGCCGCCGCGGACGCCACTGCGGCACAGAGGCAGAGGATTCCGGCGACGAACATGTGCCACACAATACGAGACGCGATGGTGTCCCCCGGGCGCCAGGCTTCGCCCGGGGGACATGTCCATCGCGCGGCCCTAGCTGGGCCCCGTGTTCGCCAGCGCGTGCGACACCTGCGCTGACGCCGGCGGCGCGGCGGGTGTCGCGCCCGGCGTGGCCTCCGGCGCGGGGGGTGCGGCCGGGGCCGGCACGCTCACCTTGAAGCCGCGCACGATCGCGTCGGTGGCGTCGGCTGCCGGAACCACCTGGTCGAGGCTGGTGGTCACCGCCAGCGAGACCAGATACCGGTCGGGTCCGGCGGTGGCGATGATGTGGCGCCGCGACGTGTTCAGCGTCATCGAGTTCTCTCGGTAGGTGCCCTCGATAAGCGCGGACGGCATGCCACCGAAGTTGGCGAACGACGCGTCGGTGGACCGCCACGCCGGCAGCTGCTGGCTGTCGACGAAGCCGTGGCTGATGGCCTCGATCGGGTCGAAGTCGCCGATCAGTTTGTAGACGGTCACCTGGGCGTTCGACGTGTAGATGCCGTTGCCGCCCACCCGGTCGGCGATCACCGCGAACGCGTCGGGGACGTTGGGGTCGGGCACATTGGACCAGCCGCGCGGCATCGGCAACACGATGTTGAGCGCGGTGAAACCCTCGCTGCGCTGCGGTTCGAGCGCGACGCCCTTGGACTCGAAGAACTCGCGCAAGGTGCCGGAGGTCGCCGGGGTGATCGTGATCTGGGGCGGCGCAACGGGTGCGGCGACGGGGGCGACGGGCGCTGCGGCGGGTGCTGCGG
>JBNMRA010000031.1:0-68304 GCA_050205315.1 Mycolicibacterium pulveris
GGACGCGAACCCGGCATTCAGCGCGGTTGCGGCTCTCCGCGCTGAATGCCGGGTTCGCGTCCGTTGCCGATGGTCACCCGCGGCGGCTCGAACGCTGGTCCGGCCGCCGATCCGGAGCCGCCGCCGGTGGCGCCGAATCCGGGCGCGAGGATGACGGGCGCCGGCGCCTCGACGGCCGGGCCGGCGGCGACGGCGGAACGCTCGCTGATCGCGGGCGGGTTCGCCCGGGGTGGATCCTCGCTGACCGGAGCGCGGCTTGCGACGCCGGCCCGCGCGCTCGGGGACGGTTGCTCATCCGCTTGGCGGCCCGAGCCGACGCGGGACTGCGGACCGTCGCGGTCGTTGTTTCGGAGTCCATTGCCGACGTCGCGGCGATCACTTCGGTTGTCGCGGTTGCTCTTCGAGCCGCCGCGACCGTGTCCGCCGTCGCGGTCAGCGCTGGATCCGCGATCCGAGCCGCCGCCGCGGGAACCGCCCGGGTCCGCGGTGGCTGTCGCCGCAGCGGGGGCGATCAGGAGAAGTACCGATACGACGCCGACGACCGCCGCCCCGCGCGGGTTGAGTCGGGTCACCAATTGTTCTCCTGCGGCTGGCAAAGACAATTTGGCGTAGTGCCGACTTCATTGTCGCACGCGGGAACGCCGAACGTCGACGCTCTCGCCGAACCCACGCAAATTGTCGATGTGGTTCGGCTATTCGCCTTCGACGTAAGTTCGCAACCGGTCGATGGCGCGGTCCCAGCGTCGCGACAGGCTCGTCAGGTATTCGCTGGCGTCGGTCAGCGGCCCGGGCTCGACGCGCCAGATGCGTTCCCGGCCGCGACGCTGACTGCTCACCAGGCCGACGGCTTCCAACAGCACCAGATGCTTGGTCGCCGCCTGCCGGGTGACCGGCACCGCCTGCGTCACCGCGGTCGTCGAGGAGGGCCCGCCGTCGCACAACCGGGTGAGAATGCGCAGCCGGTTCGGGTCGCCCAGCGCATCGAACACCGGTGCCCTGTCGAGCCGGGCCGAGACGCTCACACCGCCTCGCGCATCATGACGTACCTGCGCACGAGCTCGGTCTGCGTAGCCCAGCCCGTGCTGTTGTCGTCGAACGCCGACGCGCGCCGATCGGCGGGTATGGCGTCGAACCCGGACTCCACGATGCGCAGCAGCACACCGTCGGCGGTTTCCTGCAGCGTGAACTCCACAAGGGTGGTCGGCGCGTCGTCGTCTTCGACGGGATACGGATGCCAGCGATAGGCCAGTCGTCGCGGTGGTTCTACCGCGACGATCCACCAGGTCTCCGCGATTCCCGCATATGCCTCTTGACTTTTGGCGATCTCCTCGTCGACCGCCGTCGGCGTCATGACCCCGGTGAGCGCGGCACCTTCGACGAACGGCCCGTCGAAGCGGACCCCGAACCACCGGCCGAACTCGTCGGCGTCGCTGATGGCCCGCCAGACCCGCTCGAGCGGAGCCTTCAGCACGACCTGCTTTTCGATCCGATCTGAACTCATGTGCAACCTCCTAGTTGCCTGTCACGGTAACCGGCGGCCGGACTATGCGCAACCATGCGGTTGCTCTTTGTTGACGTGTCTTCGCCGATTTCTGCCGGAGGGTCGCGATCCGGCGCGGGGCACAGCCCTGGCGCAGAAATCGGCGACGCGAACGTCGCGAGCGGGTCCCGTCAGACCGCGTCGGGGTCCTCGGCGAGCGCGTCGGCGGCCTTTTGGGCCAGCTCGACGGCGGTGCGCGCCCATTGCGGCGTGGCCCCCGCGAGCCCACAGGCCGGGGTGATGCCGATGCGTTCGCGCAGCGTCGACCGGCGCAACCCGAGGCGGTCGGTGACGGCCGCCGCGGCCTTGGCGATCTCCTCGGCGGCCGGGCGGACGGCCGGTGCGGTGGCCGAAACGATGCCCAGCAGCACCGTGCGGTCGGATTCGACGAACTCGCCGATGCCGTCGAGATCAGCGGCGCTCAGCGCGGCAGCGTCAACCGAAACCGCAGATATTGCGGTGCGCTGCAACACATTCCAGGGCACCGATGACGCGCAGCTGTGCAGCATCACATCGGCGCCGACGGTGCCGGCACAGTCGTCCAGCAGCTCGATCGCGGCCGATTCGTCGACCGGGTGCACGGGCGTCAGGCTGGTCACCCCGGTGAGCCGGCCGTCGAGGGCGTCGGACAGCAGCGGTTCGTCGAACTGCACGACGACGGCGGTGTCCAACCGGCGGGCCAGGTGCGCGCGGTGGACGGCCAGCCCTTCGGCCAGCGATGCGGCCAGATCCCGTAGCGCACCGCGATCGGTGATGGCCCGGTGGCCGTTGGCGAGCTCGAGTGAAGCCGCCAACGTGATCGGCCCGGGCGCCTGCACCTTGACCGTGCGCGATTCGCCGCGCAGACCCGCCTTCTCCCATGCCTCCTCGAACGCGTCGATGTCTTCGTCGAGCAGGCTCATCGACCGCCGGGCCACGGCGCTGCGGCCCGACGCGATGCGATAGCCGCGTGGCACGGTGTCGATGCCGATGTCGACCAGCAGCGCCCCGGCGCGCCCGATCATGTCGGCGCCGACGCCGCGCGCGGGTAACTCGGCCAGGTGCGGCAGGGTGGTCAGTTCCCCGACGATCACCTCGGCGGCCTGGCGCGCCGATGTTCCGGGCCAGGACCCGATGCCGGTTGCGGCAGCGAAAGCGCTCACTCGTTTGACAGTATGCGATCGGGCTAACCTCGTTCCTCAAGGGCTGGAAGGAAGGCCATGCGGGTAGCGGCGGGATCGGCGGTCCTGTGGTGCGCGGCGGCGCTGTTGGCTGCGGGCTGCACGCAGGCGGTCCCCGGCAGCGCCGTGCGAGCCGTACCGGGCATCGACGACGATTCGTTGTCCCCGTTGGACGTCGACACGATCATGCTCGACCAGGCGCAGATGCGCGCGATCACCGGAGCCGGCGAGGACCTGACGATCGTTCCGACGATGGACGGCAAGGTTCCCGTCGACATCGACCAGTTCGCTGAATCGACTCCGCCGCAGTGCCGATGGGTCTTCGCCGAGACCCAGACGTTCGGTCCCGACATCGAGGAGTTCCACAAGACGACGTTTCAGCATCCGCCCGGTGGCGGTCTGATCTCTCAGGGGGCGGCCGCCTACCGCGATCCCGACACCGCGCGCCGTGCCTTCGACGATCTGGTCACGCGCGCCGACGATTGCCGCACAACGCCGTTGGGACCGATGTTCGTCGGCGAAACCACGATCGCGGCCGATTCCCTGCAGACCCGCACCGACAACGGGTGCGGCCGGGAGTACCGGGTGAAAAACGTCGTGCTGGTGGAGGTGACGGCGTGCAGGTTTCCCAGTTCCGTGCCCACCATCGTGATGGCCAACATCCTGGCCAGGGTGCCGAATTAGGCGCTGCCAGCCGTCCATTGAGGCGGCGCGTCACCGAGGTGTGCGACGCAGAGGTCCGGTTCGACAAACGGGTCCAGCCCGTCGACGGCCAGCGGTGCCTGCAGCTGTGCCAACGCGCCCTGCATCAGCCCCAGATGCAGCGCGCAGACCACGGGCTGGTGGCGGTCGACCACCTCGAGGAACGGGCAGTGCCGCAACCTGATGTCCCGCGCGGTACGTCCGGTCGGCTGCTCGGGCCGAAAGCCCGTCTCGGCCAGCACATCGACCAGATCCGCGACGGCCTGTCGCGTGGAGGACGACCGATGCGTCCGGCGTTTGGTCAGGGTCGAACCCCACGACCGTCCCAGCTGAGTGCTGTCGCGTACCGGGTCCGCCGCATGGGCCGCGAAGTAATCGGTCATCGCGGCCGCCAGCAGCGCGTAGTTGGTGGGTCCGGTCGGGTCCATTCTGCGGCTGGCGCGGTACCGTGCCGGTGGGCGACCGCGTGCCGCGACCCGGTCGGCCACCTGCTCGACGAGCCCGGTGCGCGCCAACGCATCGAGATGGAACCGAATCGTGTTGGGATGCACGCCGAGTTCATCTGCCAGGCCGGCGATACTGCGCGCCTCGGCGGAGTTACGCAACGCGTCCAGAATGCGATCGCGCCGCCCTCGGCGCATCACTCCTCCTGCGGCGGAAGGTTGGCCACCAGCTCGGTGTCCGCGTCGATGGGCCCGAGTTTTGCCGCACCACCCGGTGAACCGAGCGGCTCGCTTCGGCCCGGCAGCGTCTCGGTGAAGAACTTGGCGTTCTCGTCGGTATAGGGCTGCAGCTCCTCAGGCAGATCGTCCTCGTAGTAGATCGCCTCGACCGGGCACACCGGTTCGCAGGCACCGCAGTCGACACATTCGTCAGGGTGGATGTAGAGCATGCGCCCGCCCTCGTAGATGCAGTCGACTGGACATTCCTCTACGCAGGCGCGGTCTTTGACGTCCACACACGGCTGACCGATTACGTACGTCATACCGGGAACATTACTACAAGTAGAACTTGTAAGAAACCCTGGGCCCGACATTCCCGGTGGGTGTTTAGAGGACTATAGTCATTTAAACAATGCACGCGGGCGAAGGGAGCAGCGATGCGCCAGAGCGGTGAAAGAGGCTGCACCACAACGGGTGACCACTCATGAGCGTCCTCGCCGAGCGAACCCCGACCCGGCCCTCCCCGCCCACCCGAGCGGTGACCGGCTCGCTGCTCTACAAGCTGCTGACCACCACCGATCCCAAGGTCCTCGGGATCATGTACATCGCGACGTCAATCGGCTTCTTCGTGATCGGCGGGCTGATGGCGCTGCTGATGCGCACCGAGCTGACCGCGCCCGGCCTGCAGTTCCTGTCCAACGAGCAGTACAACCAGCTGTTCACCATGCACGGCACGATCATGCTGCTGCTGTACGCGACACCCGTTGTGTTCGGGTTCGCCAACTGCATCCTGCCGTTGCAGATCGGCGCACCCGACGTGGCCTTCCCCCGGCTCAACGCGTTCAGCTACTGGCTGTATCTGTTCGGTGCGCTGATCACCGTGTCGGGCTTTCTCACCCCCAGCGGCGCAGCGGATTTCGGTTGGACCGGCTACGTGCCCTCGAGCAGCGCGATCCACTCCCCCGGCGCCGGTGGTGACCTGTGGATCTTCGGGCTCGGCGTGGCCGGTCTCGGCACCATCCTGGGTGCGGTCAACATGATCACCACCGTGGTGTGCATGCGCGCCCCCGGGATGACGATGTTCCGGATGCCGGTGTTCACCTGGAACATCCTGGTCACGTCGATCCTGGTGCTGATGGTGTTTCCGCTGTTGACCGCGGCGCTGTTCGCGCTGGCCTACGACCGCCACCTCGGCGCGCACGTCTACGACCCCGCCAACGGCGGAGTCATCCTCTGGCAGCACCTGTTCTGGTTCTTCGGCCATCCTGAGGTCTACATCGTCGCGATCCCGTTCTTCGGCATCGTCACCGAGATCTTCCCGGTGTTCTCCCGCAAACCGGTCTTCGGCTACACCACGCTGATCTACGCCACCATCGGCATCGCGGCGCTGTCCACCGCCGTGTGGGCGCACCACATGTTCGCCACCGGCGCGGTGCTGCTGCCGTTCTTCTCGTTCATGTCCTATCTGATCGCGGTGCCGACCGGCATCAAGTTCTTCAACTGGATCGGCACGATGTGGAAAGGCCAGTTGACCTTCGAGTCACCGATGCTGTTCTCGATCGGTTTCCTGCTGACGTTTCTGCTCGGCGGGTTGTCGGGCGTCATGCTGGCCAGCCCACCACTGGACTTCCACGTGACCGACACCTACTTCCTGGTGGCGCACTTCCACTACGTGCTGTTCGGCACGATCGTGTTCGCCACCTATGCCGGCATCTACTTCTGGTTCCCGAAGATGACCGGACGCATGCTCGACGAGCGGTTGGGCAAGCTGCACTTCTGGCTGACCTTCATCGGTTTTCACACCACATTTCTGGTGCAGCACTGGCTCGGCAACGCGGGTATGCCGCGCCGCTACGCCGACTACCTGCCCACCGACGGGTTCACCACCCTCAACGTCGTCTCCACAATCGGCGCGTTCACGCTCGGGGTCTCGATGCTGCCGTTCATGTGGAACCTGTTCAAGAGCTGGCGCTACGGCGAGCCGGTCACCGTGGACGATCCGTGGGGCTACGGCAACTCGCTGGAATGGGCCACCACCTGCCCGCCGCCACGGCACAACTTCACCGAGCTGCCGCGAATCCGTTCGGAACGGCCCGCGTTCGAACTGCATTACCCCCACATGGTGCAGCGGATCCGCGCCGAAGCACACATTCGCAATCGCACACCGGCGCCGCACTGAGCGCCGTCACAGCAGGTGTTCGACCACCCTCGAGGTCAACAACAGGGCCAGCGCGATCAGCACACCGACCTTGACGAGCTCCAGGCCGACGTAGACGTAGTGCATGTTCGAGCGGGGCAGCGTCTCGCCGGCCAGCACCCGGTTCGAGCGCTTGGTCAGCGGTGGGCGCACGAAGACCACCTGAACGGCCAGCACCGCCGCCGCCGCCAGCACCAGGATCAACACCGCCGTCGACGGTTTGGCGATCAGGGTCGCCACCAAAAGCACGGCGGCAAGAACGATTTCGACACCGTTGAGGGCCTTGAACACGCGTCGGCCGATGCCCAGCCCGATCGGCAGCGTCACACCGGGCGCCCCGAACTTCAGCGGTGCTTCCAGAAACGATATGGCCAGCACCATGCCGAGCCACAGCATCGGCACCAGCAATTGCACATATCCAGCAGCCTCATTCATTTGACATCACCCTCGCCAGGCAGAGCTCGGGCTCGACGAACGGCTCGAGCTCCGCGGACATCGTCGTATCGCCAACCAATCCGGCCAGCACCCCGGCGTGCAGGCCGCAGCCTACTTCGGGGTGAGACCGCGCCAGCTCCCGAATCGGGCAGGCGTGCAACCTGATCACTTGCTCACGGCGCTGACGCGACCGCTTCGGCGCAACCAGCTCGGGTGCAAAACCCATGCGGGCAAAGACTTTGGCCGCCGAAGCAGCGACACGGTCGAGTGCGTCACCGGTCGGGTTCGAGCCGGCATCGTTCTCGGGCGCCGAGGCCAGCCGGTTCACCCAGCGACGCCCGGCACGCTCGGCCCGGTCGCGACGGATCTGCTCGGTCCTGCCGAGCTCCATCGCCAGCACCTCGGCCAGCACCCGGTAGTCCAGGCGCTCCTGCACCGCCAGGTAGCCGGTCCGCGGGCGACCGGCCCCTGCGCGGGGCAACCGGGTTCGCACGATCGCTTGCTCATCACACAGCGCGTCCAGATGAAAACGCACCGTCGTCACATGCAGGCCCATCTGCGATGCGATCTCGGCCGCGTCCACCGCACCGTCGTGCGCGCGCACCAACTCGAGCACTCGCGCCCGCTGCCGGTTGCGCGGCAACCGCTCCGGTCGCCGCCGCGCCGCGCCTGCTTGCGCCTCGTCGTCCACCCGGTCGTCTCCGCTCCCGTATTTAACGGATGTGACTCATCGATATTAGCGACAGATGGTCGCGCTCGCGATGACCTCGTCACCCTGCGGATCGGGGCGGTAGAGCACCATGGTCTGCCCGGCAGCCACCCCGCGCAGCGGAGCGCGCAGCTCGACCGACAGCTGTCCGTCGCTGAACTGCGCCACCCCGTCGGCGATCCCGCCGTGTGCGCGCACCTGTACCGCACACTCCACCGGCCCGGTCGGCGCGACGCCCGAGGTGAACACGGGCCGTTCGCCGGTGAGCGTCCAGATGTCCAGATCCTCGGCGTCGCCGACGTAGACGGTGCTGGTTTCGGCATCGATTCCGGTCACATAGCGCGGCCGGCCGTCGGGGCCGGGTCCGGCGATGCCCAGCCCCTTGCGCTGTCCGATCGTGAAGCCGTGGACACCGTCGTGTTGGGCCAGCACCGTACCGCCGGTGTCGACCACGGCTCCCCTGCGCACGCCGATGCGGGCGCCGAGGAAGGCCCGGGTGTCTCCGGACGGGATGAAGCAGATGTCATGGCTGTCGGGCTTGTCGGCCACCGCCAGCCCGCGACGCGCGGCTTCCTCGCGGATCTGGGCCTTCGGTGTGTCGCCGATCGGGAACAGCGCGTGACGAAGCTGCTCGGCGGTCAGCACCCCGAGCACGTAGGACTGGTCCTTGTCACGGTCCACCGCGCGGCGCAGCCGACCCTCGACCAGGCGCGCGTAATGGCCGGTGGCCACCGCGTCGAACCCCAACGCCAACGCGCGAGCCGCCAACGCGGAGAACTTGATTCGCTCGTTGCATCGCACACACGGGTTCGGCGTCTCACCGCGCGCGTATGAGGACACGAAGTCGTCGATCACGTCCTCAGCGAAGCGGTCGGCGAAATCCCATACGTAGAACGGGATGTCGAGCACATCGGCGACCCGTCGGGCGTCGCCGGCGTCCTCCTTCGAGCAGCAGCCCCGCGAACCCGTGCGTAACGTGCCCGGCGCGGCCGACAGGGCCAGGTGCACCCCGACGACGTCGTGTCCGGCGTCGACCATCCGGGCGGCGGCCACCGAGGAGTCGACGCCACCGCTCATCGCCACGAGTACCCGCATCATCGTCCACTCTTCGCGCAAGCGCTCATCGGAGGTCCACCGCTCCCGAACTCGCCAGCACCGCCTGCCGGGCCCGCTCGACGGCGGCCGGCAGGACCGCGAGCGCCGCCTCGACGTCCGCATCGGTGCTGGTGTGCCCCAGTGAGAACCGCAGTGACCCTCTGGCGTTCGCGGGGTCGCTGCCCATCGCGATCAGAACATGCGACGGCTGCGCCACCCCCGCGGTACACGCCGAACCGGTCGAGCACTCGATTCCCTTGGCGTCCAACAGCATCAGCAGCGAGTCGCCTTCGCAGCCACGGAAGGTGAAGTGGGTGTTGCCCGGCAGCCGGCCCGTCCCGACGGCCCCGTTGAGCTGCACGTCGTCGATGTTGGACAACACACCCTCGATCAGGCGGTCGCGCAGCCGCGTCACCCGGGCGCTGTGGGCGTCCAGACCCGCCACGGCCACCTTGGCGGCCGCTGCCATCGCCGCCGCCCCCGCCACATGCGGTGTGCCCGAACGGACATCGCGCTCCTGGCCGCCACCGTGCAGCAACGGAACACAGCCGGTGTCGCGGCGCAGCAGCAACGCGCCCACCCCGGTGGGCCCGCCGAACTTGTGTGCGGTCACGCTCATCGCCGACAGACCGCTCGATGCAAAGTCGACCGGTATCTGGCCGACGGCCTGCACGGCGTCGCTGTGCATCGGCACGTCGAATTCGGCCGCGATGGCCGCCAGTTCATGGGCCGGCAGGATCGTGCCGACTTCGTTGTTGGCCCACATCACCGACACCAGGGCGACATCGTCGTGGCGCTGCAACATCTCCCGCAGCGCGGCCGGGGTCACCGAGCCGTCCGGCTCCACAGGCAGCCAGCTCACCTCGGCGCCTTCGTGCGCGACGAGCCATTCCACCGCGTCCAGCACCGCGTGATGTTCGATCGGGGTCGCGACGATACGGCGGCGCCGCGGATCGGCGTCGCGGCGGGCCCAGTAGATGCCCTTGACCGCGAGGTTGTCGCTCTCGGTGCCGCCCGCGGTGAAGATCACCTCCGACGGCCGCGCACCCAGCAGGTTGGCCAGCGCCTCGCGCGCCTCCTCCATCTTCCGGCGGGCCGCCCGGCCGGTGCCGTGTAGCGACGACGCATTGCCGACGGTGCCCAGCACGGCCGTCATCGCCTCGATGGCAGCGGGATGCATCGGGGTGGTGGCGGCGTGATCGAGGTAGACCGGCCCTGATGAGCCCCTCGGGCGCGAAGTCGGCGAGGTCATAACCGTACAAGTCTAGCCGCCGGCTCCGCATGCGCCCGGTCGCGCGGTCAGCCCACCAACGCATGCCCTGCCGCGCGGCGGGCCCGGTCGCCCCGCACCGCGGATTCACAGCGCACGGCGAGGTCACGGCGGTCATCTCCGGGCAACTGCAGCGCGGCGACCTGCACCCGCACCAGCGTGCGCGGCGCGGCCATCAGCCGGCGGATGGACCCGAGCAGGGTGTCGTCGCCGATGTAGGCGGCGGTGGTCGACGGCCGGCCGTCGCGATGGTGATAGCTCAGCCGCAGCGGCTGGACCGGCCTGCCCGCATCGACGGCGGCCTGAAACATCGCGGGCCGGAACGGACCGTGCGCCAGCCCGCACCAGGTGGTGCCCTCCGGAAACGCTATGACGGTGTGCCCGGTGCGCAACCGCGCGGCGACGGTGTCGACCACGGTGGGCAGCCTGCGCAGGTTGGCCCGCTCGATCGGGATGACCTTCATCAGCCGGGCCAGCAGCCCCAGGCCGGGCCAGCTGATCAGTTCCGATTTGGCCACGAACCGTCCGGGCATCACCGCGCCGATCGCGAACACGTCGACCCACGACACGTGCCCGCTGACCACCAGCACACCGGACAGATTGCGAATCGGTCCGCCCGACACGGTGATTCGCACACCCAGACACCGCAACATCAGCCGGCAGTAGCTGCGCTGGACGCGCGACCTGCCCGGCACCGGCGTCGCGATCAGCGGCGACGCCGACAACAGCGTCAGCGCCAGCACGACGCGAACCGCCAGCCGCCACGCGACCATCGCCCGGTGACCCGGCGTCGTCGCACCGGCGTCAACGCAGCCGGCGTCGCAGGACGCCTGTGGCAGCCACGGGCTGGTCACGACGCGATTCCGGCCGCCGCTTGCACCGATCTCAGCCTGCGCAGGTAGCGCACGTCGGCGCGGCGTTTGTCGAGCAGCGCCGGGAAATCGCCGACCCCGAAGTCGGGGTCGTGGGCGGGTTCCCCGCACACCTGCGCCCCCAGCCGCAGGTAGCCGCGCATCAGCGGCGGCACGTTGACCTTGGCCGGCGGATCGATGTCGTCGAGCCCCTTACCGTCGATGATCACCGGCCGGTACGGATGCACGGTGAACGGCGCTGGGGCGGCGTGTCGGCGCCGCACGAAGTCGCGCACTCCGCGGATCCGTCGCCCGGGTACCGCGTCGTCGACGCCGTGGATCGGCACCGAAACGCAGCCCGTGACGTAGTCGTAGCCGCAGCGGTCCAGGTAGGCCAGGATGCCGGCCCACATCAACAGCACCACCGCGCCGTTGCGGTGACCGGCGCGCACCACCGCGCGGCCCATCTCGACCAGGTGCGGCCGCAGCGGATCCAACCCGCGCACATCGAATTCGGTTGCGGTATATAGCCCTTTCGCCGCGATCGCCGCTGCCGGCGGCAACATCCGATAGCAGCCGACCAGCTCACCGGAGGCGTCGTCGCGGACCAGCAGGTGGTCGCAGAACTCGTCGAACCGGTCGGCGTCGGTCGCGGTGTTGAAGGTGAAGCCCGGCTCGGAGCTGAACACATCGTGGCGCAGCCGCTGCGCGGCCTCGATCTGCGCGGCGTCGGTGGACAGCAGCAGGGTGTAGCGCGAAGCGGTGCCGGTCGAGTCGGCGGGAATGAGGACGGCAGCAGTGCTCATGGCTGCACGGTCGCGCCGCCGCATCTCCGGACGGCATCGCGCACGTGACGTGTCGGTGAGCGCTAGGTGATCAGTTGCCGTTTCACAGCGCGACGTCTTCGGTGTCGGCGGCCACCGCGTCGGCGAAGCGGATCCGGGTGATCACGGCGTCATCGCCGGTGACGAGGCTGTAGTCGTCCACCGCGGTGCCGAAGTAGGTGGCCTGCGGGTCCACGACGACGGGCCGGTCGTCACCTTTGGCGCGCAGCACCGCTCTGGCCAGGTCGGCGAACGACATCTTGTCGGGTCCGCCGATGTTGACGTGACCGTTGCGGGCCGGCGCCGCGGCCACCCGTGCCACCTCGGCGGCGACGTCGTCGGCTGCGATCGGCTGGATCATTCCGTCGGGCGCATGCACCTCGTCGTCGACCGTCAACGATTCGGTGATCGCCTCGGCGAACTCCTGAAACTGGGTGGCCCGCACGATCGTGTAGGGCACGCCGGACTCGCGCAGGATCCGCTCCTGGGCCACTTTGGCTCGCATGTAACCGCTCTCGGGAAGACCGTCGGCGCCGACGATCGACAACGCCACATAGTGGTCGACCCCGGCTTGGGCGGCACCGCGCACCAGGTTGGTGGTCGAGGTGGTGAAGAACCGCAGCACCGCGTCGTCCTCGAACGACGGCGAGTTCGTCAGGTCCACCAGCGCGTCCGCGCCGCTGAGCGCGTCGGCGAGGCCCGCGCCGGTGAGCACATCCAACCCGCTTTCGCGGGACGCGGCGACCACGGTGTGGCCGTCGGCTTCGAGCAGCGGAACCACCTTGGAGCCGATGAGGCCGGTGGCACCGATAACCGTGATCTTCATGTCCGGACACCTTTCGCTGGGTCGTATGACCACGGTCGCACGCAGGTGGCGTCCGGTGAACCCTTGAGAACCCGTAGTCCTGCGGTGCAACGCAAAACGCCCCGACGCAGGCGTCGGGGCGTTCGCGTGCTACCGGTTCTAACCCTTGCGGGCCTTGACCGCCTCGGTGAGCTGCGGGGTGACCTTGAACAGGTCACCGACGATGCCCAGGTCGGCGATCTCGAAGATCGGCGCCTCCTCGTCCTTGTTCACCGCGATGATCGTCTTCGAGGTCTGCATGCCGGCGCGGTGCTGGATCGCACCGGAGATCCCGAGCGCGATGTAGAGCTGCGGCGAAACGGTCTTACCGGTCTGGCCCACCTGGAACTGGCCCGGGTAGTAGCCGGAGTCGACGGCCGCGCGCGACGCGCCGACGGCACCACCGAGCGCGTCGGCCAGTTCCTCGACGACCGAGAAGTTCTCGGCGCTGCCGACACCGCGGCCGCCGGAGACCACGACGGTGGCCTCGGTCAGCTCCGGACGGTCGCCGGCCACCGCAGGTTCGCGCTTGGTGATCTTCGTCGCATTCTCGGCCTGTGCCGGCACCTCGACGCTGACGACCTCGCCGGCACCAGCGCTCGGCGCGGCCTCCACCGAACCGGGACGCACCGTGATGACCGCGAGTTCACCGGTGGACTCGGCCTCGACGGTGTAGGCGCCACCGAAGATCGAGTGGACGGCCTTGCCGCCCTCCTGAACGTCCACGACGTCGGTCAACACGCCCGCGCCGGTCCGCGCGGCCAGCCGTCCGGCGATCTCCTTGCCGTCGGCGGATGCGGCCAGCAGCACCGCTGCGGGGCTGGCCGACTCCACCAGCGAGCCCAGCACGTCGACGTACGGGGTGATCAGGTAGTTTTCCGCGTCGTCGGACTCGGCGGTGTAGATCTTGGCCGCGCCGGCCTCCTTGAGCCCCTCGACGAGCGGCTCGGCGGTTCCGGGCGCACCCACCACGACGGCGGACGGTTCGCCCAGCGCGCGGGCCGCGGTGATCAGTTCAGCGGTGACCTTCTTGAGAGCACCCTCGGCGTGCTCGACGAGCACAAGTACTTCTGCCATGAGTTTCTATGTCTTTCTGCGAAGTCGGAACTAGATGATTTTCTGGGCAACCAGGTACTCGGCGACCTTGGTGCCGCCGTCGCCTTCGTCGGTGATCTTCTCGCCGGCCGTCTTCGGCGGCTTCGGGGTCGACGACAACACCTTCGAGCCCGCGTTGGCGACACCGACCTCGTCGGCCTCGACCCCGATCTCGGCCAGCGTCAGCGTGGTGACTTCCTTCTTCTTGGCGGCCATGATGCCCTTGAACGACGGGAAGCGCGGCTCGTTGATCTTCTCGTTGACGCTCACCACCGCGGGCAGCGACGCCTCGAGCGTGAACACGCCGTCGTCGGTCTCGCGCTCGGCGGTGACCTTGCCGCCCTCGACCGTCACCTTGCGCACGTGGGTCAGCTGCGGCAGGCCCAGGTACTCGGCGACGATGGCCGGCACCGCTCCGCCGACGCCGTCGGTGGCCTCGTTGCCGGCGATGACGAGCTCGGTGCCCTCGATGGTGCCCAGCGCGCGCGCCAGCGCCCAGCCGGTCTGCACCATGTCGGAGCCGTGCATGCCGTCGTCGACGAGGTGCACGGCCTTGTCGGCGCCCATCGACAGGGCCTTGCGGATGGCCTCGGTGGCGCGTTCGGGCCCGGCTGTGAGCACGGTCACAGTGCTATCGCCGCCCTCTTTCTCCTTGATCAGCAGCGCCTCTTCGACAGCGCGCTCGTTGATCTCGTCGAGCACGGCGTCGGCGGCCTCCCGGTCGAGGGTGAAGTCACCGTCGGTGAGCTTGCGCTCCGACCAAGTGTCTGGGACCTGTTTGATCAGGACCACGATGTTCGTCATGAGTCTGGTTCGTCCTCCTTGAAGAGGCCGGAGGGCCGGCCTGCTTTACCACGTTCGAAGCAACAAACACCATGTTACTAGCGAGTAACTTTTGGTGGTTCGCAGGAACACAATAGCGGGTCCAAGATCGCGTTCTAGCAGCACGTAGGCGGTGAACCATTCGTCTGTGGGCCGTTTCACGTTAGCCTGCCTTGCAATGAGCGCATTTGTTACCGACGGACCCGACCTGCCCCTGACCGGGGAACGCACGGTTCCGGGCCTGCCGGAGGAGAACTACTGGTTCCGCCGCCACGAGGTCGTGTACCTACGGCTGGCGGATCGCTGCGCGGGCCGCGACGTCCTCGAAGCCGGCTGCGGCGAGGGCTACGGTGCGGACGTGATCGCCGACGTCGCGCACCGCGTGATCGGTCTGGATTACGACGAAACGACCGTCGCCCACGTCCGCGCGCGGTATCCACGGGTCGACATGCGCCACGGCAACCTGGCCGAGCTTCCGCTGTCCGACGGCTCGGTGGACGTCGTCGTCAACTTCCAGGTGATCGAACACCTCTGGGATCAAGGGCAATTCGTCGAAGAGTGCTTCCGGGTGTTGCGTCCCGGGGGCGTGCTGCTGATGTCGACGCCCAACCGCATCACGTTCTCCCCCGGCCGCGACACCCCGATCAACCCGTTCCACACCCGCGAACTCGACGCCGCGGAGTTGACGGAGTTGTTGACCGCGGCGGGTTTTCGGATGGAACGCGTGTGCGGTGTGTTTCACGGGCCGCGCCTGCGCGAACTCGATGCCCGCCACGGTGGCTCGATCATCGACGCCCAGATCGCGCGCGCCCTGGCCGACGCGCCCTGGCCCGCCGACCTGCTCGCCGACGTGGCATCGGTGCGCGCCGAGGACTTCGATCTCGTCGACGCCGCTGACCGCAACATCGACGACAGCCTCGACCTGGTGGCAATCGCGGTGCGGCCGTGAGCAATTCGACTCTTCGGCAGAATGTCGCCGGCCCTCCGGCTCCGGGGCTGTTCACGCTGGTGCTGCACACGCACCTGCCGTGGCTGGCCCATCACGGTCGCTGGCCGGTCGGCGAGGAGTGGCTCTACCAGTCGTGGTCGGCGGCCTACCTGCCGCTGATGCGTGTGCTTCGCGGGCTTGCCGCAGAAGACCGTCGTCACGTGGTGACGCTCGGCATGACCCCGGTGGTCACCGCGCAGCTCGACGATCCCTATTGCCTGACCGGTATGCACCATTGGCTGGCCAACTGGCGGCTGCGCGCCATGGAGGCGACGACGCTCGGTACTCCGCTGCGCGAGTTCGGTGTTCGCGAGCTGGCCGAGACCGAGCGCGCGCTTGCCGACTTCGAGGCGCTGTGGGCCCACGGCGGCAGCCCGCTGCTGCGCGAGCTGATCGACGCCGAGACGATCGAGCTGCTCGGCGGACCGCTGGCGCATCCGTTCCAGCCCCTGCTTCATCCGCGGCTGCGCGAGTTCGCGCTGCGCGAGGGGCTCGCCGACGCATCGCTGCGGTTCGCGCACACCCCGGCGGGCATCTGGGCGCCCGAGTGCGCGTACGCGCCGGGGATGGAAAACGACTATGCGGCAGCCGGTGTCGGCCACTTCATGGTCGACGGGCCGTCGCTGCACGGCGACACCGCGCTGGGCCGCACGGTGGCCGGATCCGACGTCGTCGCGTTCGGCCGTGACCTGACGGTCAGCTACCGAGTGTGGTCGCCGAAGTCGGGCTATCCCGGGCACTCGGCGTACCGCGACTTCCATACCTACGATCACACGACCGGGCTCAAACCCGCTCGGGTGACCGGGCGCAACGTCGCATCGGAAGACAAGGCGCCCTATGACCCGCGGCGCGCCGAGCGCGCAATCGAGCACCACGTCGCGGATTTCGTTGACGTGGTGCGCCGACGGCTCATCGACGAAAGCGAACGGATCGGCAGGCCCGCACACGTGATCGCGGCGTTCGACACCGAGTTGTTCGGGCACTGGTGGTACGAGGGTCCCGACTGGCTGCGGCGGGTGCTGCGCGCCCTGCCGGAGGCCGGGGTGCGGGTCGGTACGTTGTCCGACGCGGTCGCCGACGGCTTCGTCGGCTCGGCGGTCGAATTGCCGCCCAGCTCATGGGGTTCCGGCAAAGACTGGCAGGTGTGGGCCGGCGAGAAGGTGAGCGATCTGGTGCACTTGAACAGCGAGGTCGTCGACACGGCGCTGGCCACGGTGGACAAGGCGTTCGGTGAGACCGACACGCCGCCCGCGCGTAACTTCGTGGCCGATCAGATCCTTCGCGAGACGCTGTTGACGGTCTCCAGCGACTGGCCGTTCATGGTGAGCAAGGATACGGCCGCCGACTATGCGCGCTACCGCGCGCATCTGCACGCCCACGCCACCCGCGAGATCGCCGACGCGGTGGCCTCGGGTCGTGCCGATCACGCCCAGCGACTGGCCGAGGGCTGGAACCGCGCCGACGGCCTGTTCGGTGCGCTGGACGCCAGGCGGTTACCCCGATGACCGCGGCGCCCTGTCCTCCCAGTCCCCTTTGTCGCGAGCGTGCGTGTCTGCGGGCGACACGCCGTCATTCAGCCGAACTTCACGCACACTCGCGCCTCACCGGGGACGTCGCGTGAAAGTCCTCATGGTGTCGTGGGAGTACCCGCCGGTGGTGGTCGGCGGCCTCGGCCGCCACGTCCACCACCTGGCCACGGCGCTGGCCGACGCCGGACACGAGGTGGTGGTGCTCAGCCGTCGACCCAGCGGCACCGATCCCAGCAGCCACCCGACGGCCGACGACATCAACGAGGGTGTGCGCGTCATCGCAGCAGCGCAGGACCCGCACGAATTCGACTTCGGCAGCGACATGATGGCCTGGACACTGGCGATGGGTCATTCGATGGTGCGCGCCGGATTGGCGATCAAGGGCTCCGACACCGAACCGTGGGAACCCGACGTCGTCCATGCGCACGACTGGCTCGTCGCGCATCCCGCGATCGCGCTGGCCGAATACTTCGATGTGCCACTGATTTCCACCATCCACGCCACCGAGGCGGGCCGGCACTCGGGCTGGGTGTCCGGACGGATCAGCCGTCAGGTGCACGCGGTGGAGTCCTGGCTGGTTCACGAATCCGATTCGCTGATCACGTGTTCGGCGTCGATGAGCGACGAGATCACCGAACTGTTCGGACCCGGATTGGCCGAGACCCGGGTGATCCGCAACGGAATCGACGTCGCGCGTTGGCCGTTCGCACCGCGACGGCCGCGTCAGGGACCCGCGCAGTTGCTGTACCTGGGCCGGCTGGAATACGAGAAGGGCGTTCACGACGCCATCGCGGCGCTGCCTCGCATCCGGCGCACCCACCCCGGCACCACGCTGACCATCGCGGGCACCGGCACCCAGCAGGCCTGGCTCGTCGAGCAGGCGCGAAAACACAAGGTGCTCAAGGCCACATCATTCGTCGGCCATCTCAACCACGGTGATTTGGTGGACCTGTTGCACACCGCGGACGCCGCCGTACTGCCCAGCCACTACGAACCGTTCGGGATCGTTGCGCTCGAGGCCGCTGCCACCGGCACACCGTTGGTCACGTCGAATGTCGGCGGCCTCGGTGAGGCGGTGATCAACGGCCAGACCGGGATGTCCTATCCACCGCGTGACATCGCCGGGCTGGCCAACGCGGTCCGCAGGGTGCTCGACGATCCGCAGGCCGCCCAGCAGATGGCCGACGCCGCGCGGGAACGTCTCACCTCGGACTTCGGTTGGGACACCGTCGCCGAGGAAACCGCTCAGGTGTATCTGGCGGCCAAACGTGCTGAGCGCCAACCGCATCGGCGCCGCACGATCGTCGAACACGCGCTGCCTGACCGCTGAAGCGGCGCGGCGAGGGTGCGCAAACTACGCTGAAACGACGGCGTGTCGCCCGCTGACACGCACGCTCGCGCACAAAGGGTGCTCAGCGCGCAAAGGGTGCTCAGCGCACAAAGGGTGCTCAGCGGGAGGCTTTTTTGCGTTCGATGTCGGCCAGCGCCGCGGCCAGTTCGGCGCGCTGGGCCGCTGAGGTCTCCCATGCCAGCCGCCGGTTCTTGACCACCTTCGCCGGCGCACCCACGGCGATCGAGAAGTCCGGCACCTCGCCTTTGACCACCGCATGCGAACCGAGCACGCACCCACGCCCGACCGAGGTATTGCGCAACACCGTGACCTTGGCCGCCACCCAGGTGTCCGGGCCGATCCGCACCGGACCCTTGACGATGCCCTGGTCCTTGATCGGCACGTTGATGTCGTCCATCTTGTGGTCGAAATCACAGATGTAGCACCAATCGGCCATCAGCACCGAATCGCCGAGCTCGATGTCGAGGTAAGTGTTGATGACGTTGTCGCGGCCGAGCACCACCTTGTCTCCGAACCGCAGCGAACCCTCGTGGCAGCGGATGGTGTTCTTGTCGCCGATGTGGACCCACCGGCCGATCTCCATCGTCGAGAGTTCCGGGGTGGCCTGGATCTCCACACCCTTGCCGAGGAACACCATGCCGCGGGTGATGATGTGGGGGTTGGCGAGCTTGAATTTCAACAACCGCCAGTAGCGCACCAGATACCACGGCGTGTAGGCGCGGTTGGCCAGCACCCACCGCAGCGACGCCATCGTCAAGAACCTCGCCTGGCGCGGGTCGCGCAGCCGCGACCCCCGCCACCGCTTGTGCAGCGGTGCGCCCCACATGGTCGTCATGGCCGGAAAGCCTACGCGAGGACATCGGCCTCGAGCGGTTACCCTCACGTGTGCTTCGCGTACTCCGCAGAGGAAGGGACCGGTGTTGCGGCGATTGACCGTGCTGGCTGTTTCCTTACTGACGGCGCTGATCACGGCCGCGTTGGCGGGGTGCGGCGACACCGCGTCGTGGGTCGAAGCAAAGCCCGCCCAAGGCTGGCCGGCGCAGTACGGCGACGCGGGCAACAGCAGCTACCAGCCGCGGGCCGGCGCCGACGCACTGCGCCTGGAATGGACCCGGTCGGTCAAGGGTGAGCTGCACTCCGCGGTCGCTCTGGGTACCAACGGCTACCTGGGCATCAACGCGCAGACCCCGGCCGGCTGCTCGCTGATGGTGTGGGAGGCCGACAACAACGCCCGGCAGCGCTGGTGCACCCGGCTGGTGCAGGGCGGCGGCAGCGCCGGCCCGCTGCTCGACGGCTTCGACAACCTCTACGTCGGCCAACCCGGGGCGATCCTGTCCTTTCCCACGACCCAGTGGATCCGCTGGCGCAAACCCGTGATCGGTATGCCGACCACACCGCGGATCCTCTCGCCCGGGCACCTGCTGGTGGTCACCCACCTCGGTCAGGTGCTGGTGTTCGACGCCCACAACGGGGCCGTGGTCGGTACACCGCTGGACCTAGTCGCCGGCGTCGACCCGACGGACTCCGAACGCGGGCTCGCCGACTGCCAACCGGCCCGCGCGCGCTGCCCGGTGGCCGCCGCGCCGGCGTTCGCGCCGACGCCGGGACTGATCGTGCTGAGCCTGTGGGAACCCGACGCCGACGCGCCGGTCCTCGTCGGGCTGCGGTACCGGGCCGGCCACACTCCGCTGCTGACCCGCGAGTGGACCAGCGACGCGGTCGGGGGCGGGCCGCTGGCCAGCCCCGTCTTCTCCGCGGACGGTTCGACGGTCTACGTCAACGGCCGCGACGAGCGACTCTGGGCGCTCGACTCCGCCGACGGCAGCCCGAAATGGTCGGTTCCGTTGGACTATCTCGCGCAGACGCCGCCCTCGGTGTCGCCGGACGGGCTGATCGTGGCCGGCGGCGGGCCCGGCGCGAAGCTGGTCGGCATCACCGACGCCGGCGACAAGGCTGAGGTGCGTTGGACCCGTGATGACGTCACTACGCTGTCGACGTCGAGCCAGGCGGGCCCCGACGTGGCCTACACGGTGGTCCGCGACGGTGAGGACGGGCTGGCGCTGATGGTGTTCGACCCCGCCGACGGCCGCACCGTCAACAGCTATCCGCTGCCCCGGGCGACCGGCTGGCCCGTCGGCGTCTCGATCGGCGCCGACCGCCGCGTCGTGACCGCCACCAGCGACGGCGTCGTCTACGGGTTCGCGCCCGCTTAGAGCGCCAACATCGGTGCGACGGCGGCGCGCGGCACCGACGCCTGCACCGGGCCCGCCGACTCGGGCAGCAGCGAGCCCTGGGTGAAGAAGAAGATCAGCGCGTCGTCGGTCAGCGCGAAGTCCTGGTAGTTGGCCGGGTCCTGCCCGCTGCCGGCCGGAACGGGATTGACCGTGCCGTACTCCTTTTGCAGGTACCGGTTGACCTCCGGGTAGATCACGTCGAGCGGTTCGCTGCCCGGTTTGAACAGGGTGTCGAACGTGATCGGGGCGTTCTTGCCGACGTTCCAGTTGAACGCCTGATAGAACGTCTGCGGATGTGCGCCACCGAGGTTCTGCCACAACGTGAACACCAAACTCCTTGTCCCCGCGGCCGGCGGACCCGAGCGGTAGCCGGCGCCGGTGGCATCCAGTTCGTACGGCAGGTTGTAGGAGTCGGGCATCTCCGCAACGTTGACGAAACCGTCTCGGGCTTGGGTCAGGTAGGCCACGACCGGCGCGGGATCCGGGTAGTCGGTCGGGAACGTGAAATCGAGCTGATAGGTGGGCCCCTCGGCGTGGACTCGGCACAGCTGGTCGGCGTTCACCACACCGCCGAGTTCCTGGCACGCGGTCTGTGCCGACGCCACCGGTGCGCCGATGAAGCCGACAACCAAGCCTGCGGTCAGCAGAGCAGTTCGGGTGAGCATGCGCATCGTCGGACATCCTTGCAGCCGGCCCCGGCAACCACACCGGCGCGTCAGGGACAGGGTACGTAACCGCTCACCGCGACGGACGGCAAATGAATGCCGTTGCCCGGCTTGCGGGCCCGGTTCCGATCCGGGTGATGATTGCCGAAGCGGCTGTCGATCCGCGCAGCCGCAACCGCGACCGCAGCCCGTCGGGGTCCACATCGACCCCGCGTACCAGGATCTCCAGCGCGCCGACGTCGCGCGCCGAAAGCGCCTGGCGCAGTCGCCGTTCGCTGAAGCTGATTTGCTCGAGCACTTCGAAACCGCGTACCCCGTCGGGCAGCCGGTCCCCCGACAGATAGGCGATGTCGCGGTCGAGTTGCCACAGCCCGTGCCGCGCTGCGTAGTGGCGCACCAATCCAGCGCGCACGACGGCGCCGTCGGGGTCGACGATCCACCGGCCGGCCGGGGCCACCGCGCAGTCGTCCGGATCGGCGTCGGTGATCTGCTCGCCCGTGTCCAGGATCGTCGCGCGCCGGGTGACCGTCGCCTCGGCCAGGACACCCGACCACAGGCAGGCCTCACGCACGCTGCCCGCCAGTGAGGTCACCTCGATTTCGCCGGTGAATCCGAGCCCGCGTACCGCGGTGAAATCGATTCCGGGAGAACACTTCACAACCACATCATGGTCGCGGTAGACCGCCAGCAGCGCGTCGAGCGCCGGTGTGTAGTCCCGCGGGTCGAACCGGCGTCGTCCGCCGCGTCGCCGCGCCGGATCGAGCACGACGACGGCACCGCGGGTGATCGGTCGCAGCGCGTCGGCGCGGCACAGGTCGACATCGGCCACGTTATGCCGGGCCATCGCCAGCCGGACCGGGTCGATATCGCTGCCCAACAGGATTTCAGCCGAATCCGCAAGCGCGGCAAGCTCGGTACCGATCGAGCAGGTGGCGTCATGCACGCGCCTGCCGGCCAGCCGCCGCGCGCGGTGCCGCGCCACCGGTGCCGCGGTGGCCTGTTGCAGCGCCTCGTCGGTGAACAGCCAGCCGTCGGCGCAGGGCAGTTTGGCCGCGGCTTTGCGCCGCAACACCGTGGTCTCCACCAGCACCCCGGCGTGTTCGCCGAAACGCCCACGGGCCCAAGCGATATCGGCGACCAGGGTGGAATCGGTGAGCGGACGCTCGGCGACCTCGCGTAACGCCTGCGCGCCGGCGTCGCTGCGCAGGTAGCCGACGTGCCGCAGGTCGAACTTCAGGACGGTTTGACCCCGGTCACCATCACGTTGTAGAACCAGCTCTTCGGCACGACCCGGCCCCAGATATTGGCGTCGATCCAGCTCAAGGTGATCCAACTGTTGAACGCGAACTTCGCGTAGCCCCAACCCAACCGGCCGGGCGGCACCGCGGCCTCCAGCGTACGCAGCGGCCAGCCCAACATCGCCGCGGTGAATTCGGTTGTGGCGGTGGATACTTCGATGGCACCAGCGCTTCGGGCCATCCGTTCCAGATCGGCCGGGTCGAACGTGTGCAGGTCCACGACCGCCTCCAGCGCCGCCGCGCGCGAGGACTCGTCGAGCTCGGCCTGCGGTCGGCGCCAGCCCCCGAGGCCGGGCAGCCGGGTGACGTTCGTCACCGCGCGCCACGTCAGCGTCGACAGCGGCCGGGCGTAGGTTTCGCCCGCGTTGGTCGGCTCGCCGGCGAACACGAACCGGCCGCCGGGCTTGAGCACCCGGACCACCTCGCGCAGCGACAGCTCGACGTCGGGGATGTGGTGCAGCACCGCGTGGCCGACGACCAAATCGAAGGTGTCGTCGTCGTAGGGGATGCCCTCGGCGTCGGCCACCCGGCCGTCGATCTCCAGCCCGAGGTTCTCGCCGTTGCGGGTGGCGACCTTGACCATGCCCGGGGACAGGTCGGTGACCGAACCGCGCCGCGCGACGCCGGCCTGGATCAGGTTGAGCAGAAAGAACCCGCTGCCGCAGCCGAGCTCGAGCGCCCGGTCGTAGGGCAGGTTGCGCAGCGCCTGCTCGGGCACCGTCGCGTCGAACAGGTCACGCGCGTAGTCCACGCAGCGTTTGTCGTAGGAGATCGACCACTTCTCGTCGTAGCTCTCGGCTTCCCAGTCGTGGTACAGCACCTGGGCCAGCTTGGAGTCGTGGCGGGCCGCCTCTACCTGCTCCGCGGTGGCATGCGGGTTAGGAGCCGGTTCGCGCATGCCGGATTCGTCAAGGCTCATGGCAGGCAGCCTAGACGTCGAAGGTGGCCTTGGCCGCAGCCAGTACCTGCGGCGGATGCTCGACGAAGCGTTGCGCCCACGCCACCGCCGCGTCGTAGACGCCGTCGGGGGCGACCATCTCGTCGATCAGCCCGAGGGCCAGCGCTTCCTTCGCCCCGGCGAACCGGCCGCTGAACACCAGGTCCTTCGCCTGGCTCAGGCCGACTGCCCGGGTCAGCCGTGCGGTGCCGCCCGCGGGCACCAGCCCGGCCAGGATCTCGGTTGCGCCGAACTTGGCGTTGTCGCCTGCGACCCGCCAGTCACAGCCCAGCGCGAGGTTGAGCCCGCCGCCCAGCGCGTAGCCGGTGATCGCGGCGACCGTGGGTTTGGGCACGGCGGCCAGCGCGTCGACGGCCGCGCGGCAGTGCTCGGCGGCGACAGCGGCTTCCGCGGTGTTCAGCGTCCGCCGCTCGGCTACGTCGTCGCCCGCCGAGAAGATCTCGTGACCGCCGAACACGACGACGGCGCGCACGTCATCGCGCCGGCCGACGTCGGCGGCGACGGCGCGGATCTCGCGGTACATCTGCCGGGTCAGCGCGTTGGTCGGCGGACGCGACAGCAGCAGCGTGGCGATGCCGGGCTGCTGATCGCCGGTGTGGACGGTGACGAACTCGTTCATGCCAGCGGTGCGCCGGGGGTGTAGTTGTCGGGTGCGCGGTGGTTGCGCGCCGCGTTGTAGCGGTCGCTGTCGAAGAACTCGATCTCCCAGTTGCCGTTTCGTGCGGCCAGATGTGGCTCGATCGCGGTGATCTGGCGTTCCACGGCAAGCACTTCGGCGACGGTGCGCCCGGCCAGCGAATCCAGCTGTGTCCACGTCGGGGGCAGCAGGAACGTCTTCGAGTCCGCGAAGTCCTGGAGGGCTTGTTCGGGGGTGATCCAGTCGGCCGCGTCGGTTTCGGTGTTCTCGCCGTCGGCGCGCTGACCGTCCGGCAGCGCCGCGACGAAGAAGTAGGTGTCATAGCGGCGGGTGCGTTCTTCCTTCGGCGTGACCCAATTCGCCCATGGCCGCAGCAGATCGGCGCGCAGCACCAGCTTCTCGGTGCGAAGGAAGTCGGCGAACGACAGTGACCGGTCCACCAGCGCCTGGCGTTCGTCGCGGTACACCGACGCGTCGTCGACGAGCACGTCGGAGTCGTCGGCTGCACCGGCGAACAGCACACCGGACTCCTCGAACGTCTCGCGGGCCGCCGCGCACACCAACGCCTCGGCCAGCTCGACATCCACCCCGAGCCGCTGGGCCCACCACGACGGCTCCGGGCCCATCCAGGCGATGTCGGCGTTGCGGTCGCGGTCGTCGACCCCGCCGCCGGGAAACACCATCACGCCGCCGACGAACTCCATCGCCGAGTGCCGCCGCATCAGAAACACCTCGACTCCCCTGCCGGCGCTCGGGTCTTTGTCGCGGATCAGCATCACGGTCGCGGCGGGCCGCGGCGTCAGCGGTTCTTCGGTCATGCACGTCTCCTATGGGCCGCTCGCGAGCGGGTACGGCGGGCGAAGTAACGCCCGTCGATGACATCGACGGCGATCGACTGCCCGAACGCCTTCGACAGGTTTTCCGCGGTCAACACGTCGGGCAGCAGCCCGGAATCGATGGCCTGTCCTTCGGACAGCAGCAGGCAGTGCGTGAAGCCCGGCGGGATCTCCTCGACATGGTGGGTCACCAGCACCAGCGCCGGTGAATCAGGGTCGGCGGCCAGATCCGCCAGCCGGGCCACCAGTTCCTCGCGCCCGCCCAGATCCAGCCCGGCCGCCGGTTCGTCGAGCAGCAGCAGCTCCGGGTCGGTCATCATCGAACGGGCGATCAGGACCCGTTTGCGCTCACCCTCCGACAGCGTGCCGTAGGTGCGGTCGGCCAGGTGCTCGGCACCCACGCTCTCCAGGATGTCGATGGCCTGGTGGTAGTCGACGTCGTCGTACTTCTCGCGCCACCGGCCCATCACCGCGTAGCCGGCCGAGACCACCAGGTCGCGCACCACCTCACGTTCCGGCACCCGTTGCGACAGCGCCGAGCTGCTCAGGCCGACCCGCGCGCGCAGCTCGGACACGTCGACCCGGCCGAGCCGCTCACCGAGCACGTACGCCGCGCCTGAGGACGGATGCTCCATCGCCGCGGCGATGCGCAGCAGCGAGGTCTTGCCCGCACCGTTGGGGCCGATGATCACCCAGCGTTCGTCGAGCTCGACCGACCACGTGATCGGGCCGACCAGGACGCGGCCGCCGCGCCTGAGGGTGACGTCGGTGAAGTCGATCAGCAGGTCGGGGTCGGCTGCATCGTCGGAGACGGGCACCCGCCCATCGTAGTCAAGTGATTTCGGTGCGCTTCGTAGCGCTCACCGCAACGGCGCGCACCGAAATCGCCGAGGAAAAACTACTCGTCGTCGGGGATTTCGACGCGGCGCAATACGCCGTCGCGGGCGTCGGCCGCCTCGATCTCGCTGCGGGTGATGCCCAGCACGAACAGCAGCGTGTCCAGATACGGATAGCTCAGCGACGCGTCCGCGACTTCTTTCAGCGCGGGTTTGGCGTTGAATGCCACACCCAGCCCCGCGGCCGCCAGCATGTCGATGTCGTTGGCACCGTCGCCGACGGCCACCGTCTGTTCCATCGGCACGCCCGCTTGCTGGGCGAAATCGCGCAGCGCCTTGGCTTTTCCGGCCCGGTCGATGATGGGTCCGACGACCCGGCCGGTCAGCTTGCCGTCGACGATCTCGAGTTCGTTGGCCGCGACGAAATCCATCATCAACTCGTGCGCAAGCGGTGCGATGACTTGGCGGAAGCCGCCGGACACGATGCCGCAGTGATAGCCAAGGCGGCGCAGGGTGCGCAACGTGGTGCGGGCCCCCGGGGTGAGCTCGATCTGCTCACCGACGTCCTCGAGCACCGACGCGGGCAGACCCGCCAGTGTCGCGACGCGGCGGTTGAGCGACTCGGCGAAGTCGAGTTCACCGCGCATCGCGGCCTCGGTGACCTCCGCGACGGCGGCCTCGGCGCCGACGCGGGCCGCGAGCATCTCGATGACTTCGCCCTGGATCAGCGTCGAATCGACGTCAAAGACGATGAGCCGCTTGGCTCGTCGCGACAGGCTGTAGTCCTCGACCGCGATGTCGATGCGTTCGGCGACCGCGACGCGGGCCAGCGCTTTCTGCAGCTGCCCCAGCCCGCTGTCCGGCGGCACCGACACCCGCAGCTCCAGACCCGTTACCGGATAGTCGGATACGCCGCGAATGGTGTCGATGTTGACCCCCAGCGCCGCCAGCTCGCGGGCCACCACGCCGAACGCCTGGGCGGTGATCGGTCTGCCCAGCACGACGATGGTGTGGGTCGACGGTGCGCGAAGCACCGGCAGGGTGTCGCTGGGTTCGATGGTCACGTCCAGGCCGACGCCGTGGATCGCGGCCGTGACCTCGTCGCGCAACTGCGTACCGGCGGCGACGTCGGCCGCGGCGGCGACCAGCACACCCAACGTCAGCCGTCCGCGGATGACGACCTGTTCGACGTTGAGCAGTTCGACCTTGTGCCGGGACAGCACCTCGAACAACGCGGACGTGACACCCGGTTGATCGCGTCCGGTGACGGTGATCAACAGCGATGAGCGGTTGCGCTTGCTGCCGGTCATGAGCCCTCACCGGAAAGCTCGGCCGGCGGCCACGCTTTCGGCATGCTCATCGCCGAAACGCCCTATCCGCTAACTGGATTGGTCGACGAGCGGGTCGTTCGCGGGCACGTGGGTGCGTCCGATGTGCGCTTCGGCACGCATCCGCTCCACCATGTGGGGGTAGTGCAGCTCGAACGCGGGCCGCTCCGAACGGATTCGCGGCAGCTCGGTGAAGTTGTGCCGCGGCGGCGGGCACGACGTCGCCCACTCCAGCGAGTTGCCGTAGCCCCACGGGTCGTCCACGGTGACCGGCTCGCCGTAGCGCCAGCTCTTGAAGATGTTCCAGGTGAACGGCAGCACCGAGATGCCCAGGATGAACGCGCCGACCGTGGACACCATGTTGAGTTCGGTGAACCCGTCGGTGGGCAGGTAGTCGGCGTAGCGCCGCGGCATACCCTCGTCGCCGAGCCAGTGCTGCACCAGGAACGTGGCGTGAAAACCGATGAACGTCAACCAGAAGTGCAGCTTGCCCAACCGCTCGTCGAGCATGCGTCCGGTCATCTTCGGGAACCAGAAGTAGATGCCGGCATACGTGGCGAACACGATCGTGCCGAACAGCACGTAGTGGAAGTGCGCGACCACGAAGTACGAGTCGGTGACGTGGAAGTCCAGCGGCGGGCTGGCCAGCAGCACCCCGGACAGGCCGCCGAGCAGGAACGTCAGCAGGAAGCCGATCGAGAACAGCATCGGGGACTCAAAGGTCAACTGGCCCTTCCACATCGTGCCGATCCAGTTGAAGAACTTGATGCCGGTCGGGACCGCGATCAGGAACGTCATGAACGAGAAGAACGGCAGCAGCACCGCGCCGGTGGCATACATGTGGTGCGCCCACACCGCGATCGACAGCGCCGCGATGCCGATGGTGGCGTAGATCAGCGTGGTGTAGCCGAAGATCGGCTTGCGGCTGAACACCGGGAAGATCTCGCTGACGATGCCGAAGAACGGCAACGCGATGATGTACACCTCCGGGTGCCCGAAGAACCAGAACAGGTGCTGGTACAACAGCACACCGCCGTTGGCGGGGTCGTAGACGTGCGCGCCGAGGTGGCGGTCATAGGCCAGCGCGAACAGCGCCGCGGTCAACAGCGGGAACGCGATCAACACCAGGATCGACGTGACCAGGATGTTCCAGGTGAACACCGGCATCCGGAACATCGTCATCCCGGGGGCGCGCATGCACACCACGGTGGTGATCATGTTGACCGCACCCAGGATGGTGCCCAGACCGGCCACACCGAGCCCGAAGATCCACAGGTCACCGCCCGCGCCCGGCGAGTGCAGCGCATTGGACAGCGGGGCGTAGGCGGTCCAGCCGAAGTCCGCGGCCCCACCCGGGGTGATGAACCCGGAGATGGTGATCAAGCCGCCGAACAGGAACAGCCAGAACGAGAAGGCGTTGAGCCGCGGGAACGCCACGTCGGGTGCGCCGATCTGCAGCGGCAGCACCAGGTTGGCGAACCCGAACACGATCGGGGTCGCATAGAACAGCAACATCACCGTGCCGTGCATGGTGAACAGCTGGTTGAACTGCTCGTTGGACAGGAAATGCAGCCCCGGCATCGCCAGCTCGGTGCGCATGAACAGCGCCATCAGCCCGCCGACGAAGAAGAAGATGAAGCAGACGACGCAGTACATCATTCCGATCAGCTTGTGATCGGTGGTCGTGATCAGGTTGTAGAGCAGGTTGCCCTTGGGCCCCATCCGTTCCGGAAAAGGACGACGAGCTTCGAGCTGTCCGATTGGGGGCGCTTGCGCTACCAACAGGTCCTCCATACGTCTGGTCGGGGCTTCACCCCAGTCATCAACGATGAATCCTAGCTTCCCTAAAAGACGGGTCTCGGGGAGGTCCTACATAACGTCGTACATGGCTCGTGACGGTGGTTGACCAGCGCGGAGCGCGCCGAATGTTACCGTCGGCGACGTGCTGATCAGCGGAGCGCGCCCACGCCGGTGGGCTGCCAGGTCCGCGATCCCCGTTCTCGCTGCCGCCGTCGCGACGGCGCTGGTCAGCGGGTGCGGTCAGGGCGGCGGGGAAAATTCGGCGCCCGAGGCCGGGTCGGTCATCACCAGCACGACGAAGATTGCTGGCGCGGGGGTGCTCGGCAACCAGCGCCGCCCTGACGAGTCGTGCGCCCCCGAGCCCGCCACCGTCGACCCCGGCCCGCCGGACCGCCTGGTCCGCCACGCGGCGGGCGAGACGGAGGTCCGCGCGGATCCGCAGCGCATCGTGGTGCTCTCCGGCGATCAGCTCGACGCGCTGTGTGCGCTGGGGTTGCAGTCGCGCATCGTGGCCGCCGCGCTGCCGGACGGCTCCTCCGAGCAGCCGTCCTACCTCGGTTCGGTGATCCACGACGTGCCGGGTGTCGGGACGCGCAGCGCCCCTGATCTGGACGGCATCCGGGCCGCCTCACCCGATCTGATCCTGGGCTCGCAGGCGCTTACCCCGGAGACGTTCGGCGCGTTGTCACAGATCGCGCCGACGGTGTTCACCGGTGCGCCGGGCCCGGCGTGGCAGGACAATCTGCGCACGGTGGGCGCGGCGACCGGACGCGCCGACGCCGCCGGCCAGCTTCTCGAGGGCTTCGACCGGGCCGCCGACAAGACCGGCGCGGAAAACGACGCGACCCATTTCCAGGCCTCGGTGGTGCAGTTCACCGACACCACGATGCGGGTCTACGGCGTGGACAACTTCGCGGGCAGCGTGCTGGCTGATGTCGGCGTGGATCGCCCTGCGGCCCAACGGTTCACCGACAAGCCCTACGTCGAGATCGGTATCTCCGACGCCGACCTGTCGGCCGCCGACGGCGATATCGTCTACATCGCGTTCACCACGGCCGAGGCCAAGGAGCGCGCCACCACCGTGCTGGAAAGCGACGCGTGGAAACGGTTGTCGGCCAACCGCGACAACCGTGTCTTCGCGGTCAACAACGAGGTGTGGCACACCGGTGAAGGCATCGTCGCCGCCCGGGGCGTGCTGGAGGACCTGCGCTGGATCAACGCGCCGATCAACTAGTCTCACGGGCGTGTTCCACGTCCTCACCTCGACGTACCTGCAGCCGCCAGACGTCATCAACCAGACCCGACCCGCACATCTGGAATGGCTTCAGGGCGAGGTCGCAGCCGGCCGAATCCTGTTGGCGGGGCGACGGGAAGACGAATCCGGCGCGGTGCTGATCACCGGTGAGCTCAGCGTCGAGGACGCACACGACATCGTCGAGCGGGATCCGTACACGGCGGCCGGTGTCGCCCGCTACGAACGGGTGTCGTTCAACGGCGCGTTCCGGTGCCCGGGGCTCTAGTCGCAACCGCCCTTGCGCTCGCGCGTCTCAGAACCGGCGGATATTGCCCGCGTTGACGTAGACGCCGTGCCCGGTGGGCATGTAGGTCACCTTGGTGCGCAGCCCCTCGGGTTGGACGGCCCAGCCGTTGACGTGGTACTCCCCGCCGTCCACGGACACCGGCGTCGACGCCGGCTCAGGGAGATCGCCTCGGTCCCAATAGAACTCACCGGTCCCCCGCACGACGATCAGGTTCAGCCGCTGGTTCCACTTGGATGATTCGAACGGCGCCATGCCCCAGGGCTGGCCGTTCGTCAGCGCGCACACGGCCACCGGTCCTGTCCCGAACGCGGGGTTGTCGGCGCTCAGGTCGCAACGCACCGCGCCGGAATCCACCAGCACCTGCTGCCCCGTGTCGGCCGCTGCCTGCGGCGCCAACATCAGTGCACCCGCGAGGGCCGCACCCAGAGTCGTCACTGCCTGCCGCATCATGTCCGTCTCCACATCGTGTCGGCGCATTCCCTTCAGCCGGGAATGTTCTCACGGCGCCGATCAGCACAGGCCGGTTTCGCGTGAACTCGGCGGCGCGGGTCGCTAAACGAACTGCTTCTGACGGCGTGGCGGAAACGCGGCGCCGTCGGCGAGAAGTCCGCGGAGCTCATGCACCCGGCCCGGAACGGTGCCGAGCACCGCAACCGTGCGTCCCTGCTTACCGTAGGCGGCGACGAACTCGCCCGTGCCCACATCACCCTCGATGACCGTCACGGTGTCGTATCCCGTTGGCACACCGACTAATTGGAGTTTCACATCGAATTGGTCGGACCAGAAATACGGCACGGCGTCATACTGCTGGGCGCCGTCGGGCCCGACCAGGAGGTTGCGTGCCGCGGTGACCCCTTGGCGGGAGGCGTGCTCCCAGTGCTCGATACGCAGGTGCTCCTGGTAGAGCGGATGCCACCAGCGCGCCACATCCCCGGCGGCCACGACACCGGTCGCGCCTTCGGCGGCACCGGTGGCGTCGCACACCACACCGTTGTCGATTCTGATGCCCGAACCCGCAAGCCAGTCGGTGGCCGGCTCGACCCCGAGACCGATCAGCACCAGGTCGGCCTTGACCTTGGACTTGTCGCTCAACCGGAGAGCCTTCACATGGCTTTTGCCGACGAACCCGTCGACGTCGACGCCGACCCGGACGTCCACTCCGTGCCGGCGATGCAGATCGGTCCAGAGGTTGCCCATCTCCACACCGAGCGCCGCCTCCAGCAGCGCACGGGTTCGGGAGATCAGGGTCACCCGGTGTCCGATCGAGGTCAGGCTCGCGGCGACTTCGGTGCCGATGAACCCGCCGCCGATCACCACGACGCGGGCGCGCCTGCCGAGTTTGGCGCGGATCACCAGGCAGTCGTCGACCGTGCGCAGCGCCATCACGCCGTCGGGCACCGGGCCCGTGGGCCAGCGGCGGACGTCGGCGCCGCTGGCGATCACCAGGCCGTCGAAGTCAAGGGTCCGGGGTTGGTCGCCGTCGCGCACCGCGATGGTGCGCGACGCCATGTCGATCCCGACGGCGCTGGCGCCGCGCAGCACCCGCGCGCTGAACTCGTTCTGCGGCGCCATGTCGATGCCCGCGCGGTGCACCTCGCCGGTGAGCAGCTTCTTGCACAAGGGCGGCCGGTGGTAGGGGGCGTGCCGTTCGGCCCCGACCAGCGTCAGATCACCGTCGTAGCCTTCGGACCGCAGGGTCTGCGCCGCCATCGCACCGGCTACTCCGGCGCCGACGACCACCACTTTGTTCAGCTGCGAGGACACGGTCAGTCCTTCACCGTGATCGCACGGGTGGGACAGGACACTTCCGCACCGATCAGCTTGTGGTGCAGGTCCTGGTCTGGCTGCTGCTGCAGGAGGTGAAGACCGTCCTCCCGCACGTCGAACACCTCGCGGCAAATGCTCATGCAGACGCCGTTGCCGTCGCAGGTGTCGAGGTCGACCTGAACCTTCATCCGCCGCTCCTTTCTAGCTGTGGGCCGCCTGCACCGCGGCCGAGCGCTCGTGTGCTGTGGCGCGTTCGCGAGCGTCGCGCGCCGCCGGCGAGTACGCGAGGTAGTCCAGCGCCATCTGGGTGTCGGCCTCGGGGCCGGGATGGTGCCCGCGGCGCATGTATCGCAGCGGCACGGTCACCAGGATGTGCCACGGATCGGGCAGCAGATCCTCGCGGGCGGCGCGCCGCCAATACCGCCAGCGCCATCTCGTATCGATCGATGCGTCGTGGGCCATCAGATAGCGGGCGCCGGCAATCCACCAGCCGACGAACAGCGGCGCGGTCATCATCATCGAAAACGCCCTGATCAAATAGCTGCCGCACACGTTTTGGTAGACGTCGAACACCAGTGAGCGGTGCTCGACTTCCTCGGCGCCGTGCCAACGCAGCAGGTCGAGCATCATCGGGTCCGCGCCCGCGTTCTCCAGACCTTTGTTCTGCAGCACCCACTGGCCCAGCACCGCGGTGAAATGTTCCAGCGACGCCACATCGGCCAACCGGCGATACAACCACCACCGTTTCAACGGCGCCGGGAAGAATCTCGGTGGATCGCCGAGCGTCATCGACAACGACCGTCCCAGGCGATCGGTGTAGCCGGTGGTGTCGATGCCCTGTTCGGCCAGGCGGTCCAGCACCACCTGGTGCGCCCACGCATGCCAGGACTCCTGCTGGATGAACGGTTTGATGGCCGCCTCCAGTTCGGGATCGTCGACCTGCGACGACGCCTCCAGTACCGCCTTGATGAAGTGCCGTTCACCCTCGGGCAGCAGCAGGTGCAGCACGTTGATCATGTGCGTGCAGAACGGATTGCCCGGCACCCAGTGCACCGGCAGGTTCTCCCAGTCGAAACGAACCTTGCGCCGATACTGTGGATGTCCGTCGTGCTGCAATTCCACCTCAGGCATCAGCCACTCCTGCCGTCCAACGCGCGACCCCGTACCTGTTCTGTACACCGGCAGATGTGTCTCTAAACACGGCCGGGCCGGGCCGACTCACCGGGACAACGAAACCCATTGTTCGACAACATATTTACCGAGCTGCGCAAACGTCGGGTATGGGTGCGCGCGAAGGGGGTACGGGACTGAGCGAGGGCGCCACGTGCAGCCGCCGCTGCCATACGCCCGAATCGAAGGGAGACGTCATGTCCAGTCAGAACGTCGCCGACTTCCTGCTCGAGCGGTTGCGCGCATGGAACGTCGAGCATGTGTTCGGCTACCCCGGCGACGGGATCAACGGAATTCTGGCGGCGTTCGGCCGCGCCGACAACAACCCGCGGTTCATCCAGTCCAGGCATGAGGAGATGAGCGCGTTCGAGGCCGTCGGCTACGCGAAGTTCGGCAACCGGGTCGGCGTCTGCATGGCCACGTCGGGGCCGGGTGCGATCCATCTGCTCAACGGGCTGTACGACGCGAAGCTCGACCATGTGCCGGTGGTCGCCATCGTCGGTCAGACCGACCGCAGCGCGATCGGCGGCTCCTATCAGCAGGAGGTTGACCTGCTCAGCCTCTACAAGGACGTCGCCAGCGACTACGTCCAGATGGTGACGGTGCCCGAACAGTTGCCCAACGTGTTGGACCGCGCGATCCGCATCGCGCTGAGCGAGCAGGCGCCGACCGCGGTGATCATTCCCGGCGATGTGCAGGAACTCGAGTACTCACCGCCCGAGCATGCGTTCAAGATGGTGCCGTCGAGCCTCGGGATCGAGTGGCCCATGCCGGCGCCCGACGACGCGGCGATCGCACGTGCGGCCGAGGTGCTCAACGCGGGCCAGAAGGTGGCCATCCTGGTCGGCGCGGGTGCGCGCGGAGCGCGCCAGGAGGTCGCCGAGGTCGCCGAGCTGCTGGGGGCGGGTGCTGCGAAAGCGTTGCTGGGTAAGGATGTGCTCTCCGACGAATTGCCTTGGGTCACCGGCGCAATCGGGCTGCTGGGCACTCGACCGTCCTATGAGCTGATGCGCGACTGTGACACGCTGCTGACCGTCGGGTCGAGTTTTCCCTATTCGCAGTTCCTGCCGGAATTCGGCCAGGCGCGCGCCGTGCAGATCGACATCGACCCCAAGATGATCGGCATGCGCTACCCCTACGAGGTCAACGTGGTGGCCGACGCCAAAACCGCGCTGCGCGCGTTGATTCCGCATCTGGAACGCAAATCGGATCGGTCGTGGCGGGAAACGGTCGAGTCCATGGTGGCGCGGTGGTGGGAGACCATGCAGAAGGAGGCGATGGTCTCGGCCGAGCCTATCAACCCGTTGCGGCTGTTCGCCGAGTTGTCGCCGCAGCTGCCGGGCAACGCGATCGTCACGGCCGACTCCGGTTCGGCGGCCAACTGGTATGCCCGGTTGTTGCGTTTCCGCGGCGACATCCGCGGATCGCTGTCGGGCACGCTCGCGACGATGGGGCCCGGTGTGCCCTACGGCATCGGCGCCAAGTTCGCCGCACCGGGCCGGCCCGTGATCGTGTTCGAGGGAGACGGCGCCATGCAGATGAACGGGCTGGCCGAGCTGATCACGGTCAAACGGTACTGGCAGCAGTGGAGCGATCCCCGACTCGTCGTCGCGATCCTGCACAACAACGACCTGAACCAGGTGACGTGGGAGATGCGCGCGATGGCCGGAGCGCCGAAGTTCGTTGAGTCCCAGTCGCTTCCCGATGTCGACTATGCGTCGTTCGCGGCCGGGCTCGGTTTGAACGCGATGGTGATCAAGGATCCAGACCAACTCCACGATGCGTGGCGCGACGCGCTGGCCGCAGACCGCCCGACGGTGCTCGACGTGTACACCGACCCCGACATACCGCCGATTCCGCCGCACGCGGAGTGGGACCAGGCCAAGGCGGCGGCCACGGCGGTGCTCAAGGGCGACGAGGACCGCTGGGGTTTCATCGTCAAGGGCCTCAAGACCAAGGCCCAGGAGTTCCTGCCGCACAAGAACGGCTGAACTTAGCGCCGTTAGAAGTCCCAGTCCTCGTCTTCGGTGTTGACCGCCTTGCCGATCACGTAGCTCGACCCCGAACCGGAGAAGAAGTCGTGGTTCTCGTCGGCGTTGGGGCTCAGCGCCGACAGGATCGCCGGGTTGACATCGGTCTCGTCGCGCGGGAACAGCGCCTCGTAGCCGAGGTTCATCAGCGCCTTGTTGGCGTTGTAGCGCAGGAACTTCTTGACGTCCTCGGTCAGGCCGACCTCGTCGTAGAGATCCTGGGTGTATTCGACCTCGTTGTCGTAGAGCTCGAAGAGCAGCTCATAGGTGTAGTCCTTGAGCTCCTGCTGCTTGGCCGGATCCTCGGCGGCCAGGCCGCGCTGGTACTTGTAGCCGATGTAGTAGCCGTGCACGGCCTCGTCGCGGATGATCAGCCGGATCATGTCGGCGGTGTTGGTCAGCTTCGCGCGGCTGCTCCAGTACATCGGCAGGTAGAAGCCCGAGTAGAACAGGAAGCTCTCCAGCAGCGTGGAGGCCACCTTGCGCTTGAGCGGCTCGTCGCCCTTGTAGTACTGCATCACGATCTCGGCTTTGCGCTGGAGGTTCGGGTTCTCCTCCGACCAGCGGAACGCATCGTCGATCTCCGCCGTCGAGCACAGCGTCGAGAAGATGTTGCTGTAGCTCTTGGCGTGCACCGACTCCATGAACGCGATGTTGGTGTAGACCGCCTCCTCGTGCGGGGTCATCGCATCGGGGATCAGGCTCACCGCGCCCACGGTGCCCTGGATCGTGTCCAGCAGCGTCAGGCCGGTGAACACCCGCATGGTGAGCTGCTTCTCGGCGGGCGTCAGCGTGTTCCACGACGGGATGTCGTTGGACACGGGCACCTTTTCCGGCAGCCAGAAGTTGCCGGTCAGCCGATGCCAGACTTCAGCGTCCTTCTCGTCTTGCAGCCGGTTCCAGTTGATCGCAGAGACCCGATCGATCAGCTTCACGCCTTCGCTCACAGCACCCACCTTGGAACGTTGGAAACCCGTTGGAAACCTCTGCCCCGGACACTACCCCTGGGGGGCGACAACGTCTGGAACCGCGACATCTTGTGTTGGCGTGTCGTGCGGCCGGTTCAGGAACCGGTACTCCGACGGGTCGAACCGCCGGGTCGCCAGCCAGTACTGCCAGGTCATGCCGCTCCACAGCGTCCGGTTGACGCCGTGCTCGTCGAGATACCAGCTTTGGCAACCGCCGGTGCTCCACACCGTGCCCGCCAGCTCGCCCTGCAACTCGGCGTTGTAGCGGTCCTGGGCTTGGCGGGTCGGCGCCAACGCCTGCGCGCCGGCCCGGTCGACCGCGGCGATGGCCTGAGCGGCGTAGCGGATCTGCGACTCGATCATGAACACGACCGAGTTGTGTCCCAGCGCGGTGTTCGGGCCGAGCAGGAAGAACAGGTTGGGCATATCGGCGACCGTGATGCCGCGCAGCGCCGCGATACCCTCCCGGTTCCAGCGGTCCACCAGGTCTTCGCCGCGAGGACCCTTGATGTGTACGTAGGTGTAGGAGTCGGTCACGTGAAAGCCGGTGCCGAAAACGACGACGTCGGTTTCTCTTTCGGTGCCGTCCGCGGTGACGATGCCGCGCGGGGTGAACCGTGCGATGCCGTCGGTGATCACCTCGGTCTTCGGGTTGGCGATGCCGCGGTAGTAGGTGTCGGAGTTGAGGATCCGCTTGCAGCCGGCCCGGTAGTCCGGGGTCAGCTTGCGGCGCAGCTCGGGGTCCTTGATCGATCGGTTGATGTTCCACTTGCCCAGCAGTTCACCGATTTTCAGCAGCCGTGGCTGGCGCGTCATCGCGAAGCCGACGGCTTCGTGACCCCAGTAGATGGCGGCGCGCAGCAGTCGGCGGGTGCCTGGAACCGTGGCGAATACCCGCTGCATCCATTCCGGGATCGGGTTGTTCGGGCGCGGCATCACCCATGCCGGGGTGCGCTGGTAAAGATGCAGCGCGCCAACGTCTTTGACGATTTCGGGCACGATCTGGATCGCGCTGGCGCCGGTGCCGATCACCGCAACCCGCTTGCCGGTGAGGTCGACGCTGTGGTCCCACTCCGCGGAATGAAAGGCCGCGCCCTGGTATTCGTCGAGCCCTTCGAAGTCGGGGATCTGCGGGATGTGCAACCCGCCGGCACCGGACACCACGAACTGCGCGACGAACTCGCGGCCGTCCTTGGTGAACACATGCCAGCGCATCTCGGCGTCGTCCCAGTGCGCGCGGTCGACGTGGGAGTTGAACCGGATATGGCGACGCAGCCCGTACTTGTCGGCAACCCCTTTGAGGTAGTCGAAGATCTCCGGCTGAAACGACCACATGTGGTTCCAGTCGGGCTTGGGTTCAAAGGAAAACGAGTACATGTGCGACGGGATGTCACACGCGCATCCCGGATAGGTGTTGTCGCGCCAGGTGCCCCCGATCTCGTCGGCCTTCTCCAGGATCAGGAACTCGACACCGCGCTTCTGCAGCTCGATGCCCATCCCGAGACCGGAGAACCCGGTACCGATGATCAGCGTGCGGGTGTGCACGGGTTGGGCGGTCGTGTGGGCCGCCTGCTCGGCCACCGTCATCATTGGGCCTCTTTCCTGGGAACGCCGGTACCGGGTACTTGCCTCAAGTTTCCGGGCCGCGGGCGCGGGTGTCAATGACGGCGTCGGGTCTCGCCCCGCGGCCCAGTGTGGGCTTGTGACACGCTCCGGGGCGGCGAAGCGTGTCAAAACTCCACGCTCGACGGGTTGGGTACCCGCGTCAGACGGTGGTTAGCCGGCTGTCAGGCGACGGGTTGCTGGCGCACCGCGGCATGGAGGGGCTCGTTGACGTCGATCTTGACGCCGAGCAACTCCGCGGTGCCGTTGATCGCGCCCATCATGATCGTGGTCATGTGCGCGATGAACTCGTCGGCCGGCATGCGCCGGGGGCTGTCGTCGTCGGCGCCGAGCCACCAATCGGTCGCCGAGGCCGCCGTGCCGAAGATCGCGAACGCCGCCAGCTCGAACGTCGCCGGGTCCAGGGCCATGTCCTCGAGCTCGCTGCTGATGATGTCGGCGACGGCCAGCGTGATGTCGCGGCCCTTGTTGACGGTCGTCATCGCGGCTGCGGACTGGTCGGCGAACCGGCCCTGCAGCAGAAACCGCACGACGTTGGGGTGCTGGTCGACCAGTTCGACGTAGTGCTGCACGCCGCGGCCGACGATCTCGCGTGCGGAGTCGGTCTCGACGTTGATCGACGGAATGATCGCCGCCCACAACATGTCGCGCATCCGTTCCCCGATCTGGGCGAACATGTCGGACTTGTCGACGAAATGGCGGTAGATCTTGGGCTTGGCCGTGCCGGCCTCTTCGGCGATCTCGCGCACGCTCACGTTGGGTCCGAGGCGGTCGATCGCGCGGAACGCGGCGTCGACGATCTCGGCCCGCACCTTCTTGCGGTGTTCGCGCCAGCGTTCGCTGCGGGCGTCGACCTTGCCACCCGCTTCGCCGGCCGCACGCGGCCTCGCCCCTCGTCGCACCCGATCACTGTACCGCTCGCACCGGTTGACCTGCTCATACCATGCCGAGCACGGCACGAAACGGCGCTGTTGCGCCGCGTTCCTCCGACGAGAAGGACCGCGCAGTCGCGGGTAATATCGCGTCGACAACCGATCGACTGAGACGAGATTCATGACGCAGCGATACGACCTGGTCATTGCCGGTGGCGGGCCCTCGGGCTCGGCCGCGGCGTGGCAGGCCGCGCAGACCGGCGCGAAGGTAGTGGTCCTGGACAAGGCCGAGTTTCCCCGCGACAAGCCGTGCGGTGACGGCCTGACCGCCCGCGCGGTCAGCTACCTGCAGAAGATGGGTCTGGCCGAGGAGGTCGCCAAGTTCCACCGGGTCGACCGCGTCACCGTGTTCAGCCCCAGCCAGTGGGAGCTGTCGTTTCCCCGGCGTCCCGGCATGCCCGACCACGGCCATACCGTGAGCCGAACCCAGCTCGACACGCTGCTGCTCAAGCACGCCGAGGCGGCCGGCGCCGAGGTGCGCCAGTCCGCGGAGGTGAGTGCCCCGATCGTGGAGAACGGCCGCGTGGTGGGTGTGACGCTCAAGAGCGGCGAGAAGGTGCACGGCGACGCGGTCATCGCAGCCGACGGCGCCTACTCGCCGATCAAGCGGGCACTCAAGATCGATTCGGAGTACAACGGCTACTCGGCGATCGCGATCCGCTCGGAGATGTACGCCAACCGGCCCGACTCCGACAGCCTCGACATCTATCTCAAGCTGGTGTTCGACGGCGACCAGTTGCCCGGCTACGGCTGGGTTTTCCCGATGGGCAGCGGCCGGTTCAACATCGGGCTGGGCTACGTCAACAGCTACAAGAACTGGCAGTCGATCAACGCCACCCAGTTCCTCGGCGAGTTCCTGCGGACGCTGCCCCCGGAGTGGGAACTGCCGCCGATCGAGGAACTGAAGAAGAACAAGAGCGTGCGCGCGTGGCGGCTGCCGATGGGCTTCACCGCCTGGCCGCCGTGGCGGCCCGGTGTGCTGTTCACCGGTGATTCGCTGGGCGCGGGCAAGCCCGCATCGGGTGCGGGCATCTCCAAGGCGCTCGAATCCGGTTTGGCCGCAGGCGAATGCGCGATTGCCGCGCTGACCAACGGCGGACCCGACGACTTCACCAACTACGCGCAGCGGATGGAAGAGGCGTGGGGCAGGGAGTACCGGCGCGGCCGCTACTTCCACAAGCTGCTCGGGTACCCGAGGGTCGCCAATGCCGGTGTCAAGCTGATCGACAACGCCGCGTTCCGCGACCGCATGCTCAAGGCGCTCTACAAGAAGGCGCAGGGCCCGCAGCACACCGTCAAGTGACGTTCGGCTAGATCGGCCGGCTAGATCGGCTGTAGCGTCAGGCTGACCTCGCAGCCGCCCGCCCGGGCGTCGGGGGTGACGACCGCGCGGTATCGCGCGCCGGTCGCGGACACGTTGCAGTCGATCACTTCCTGGATCAGGCCCTGCTGGATGCCGCGCACCACCTCGGGTGCGGTCGCGGCGACCTCGGCCAGCGGACACGTACAGATCTTCAACGTCACCTCGTCGAACGAGTTGAGCACCGAATGCGCCTGGAACCCCAACTCCCCCAACGTGGCGACCACCAGATCCGCGATCGTCGTCTCCTCGCGGGCGCGGGCCACCCGCACCCGGTGCGCCAGGTCCGCGCCGATCCGCAGCGCACGCTGCTCGCGTTCCAACGCTGTACCGCCGAGGTGCGCGGCGAACAGCGAGACGATGTCGGCGTAGTCCAAACTCGGCGCCAGTTCGTAGGTGAGCCGCGGCCGTCCGGCGCCTGCGGCCTTGATCCCGCCGCCGCGCCGGATCAGGCCCTGGTCTTCCAGCGCGGTCAGGTGGAACCGGGCCGTGGTGACGTGAATTCGCAGTTCGTCGGCGACGTACTGCGCGTCGACGGGTCCGGCTGCGGTCTGCAGCAGGCCCAAAACCCGTTGCCGCTGCTGTCCTGCCGTCCGCTGAGACGGCGCAGTGACTCCGTGGTGCCGCATCGGATCGCGTCGGCCGTCAGGACGACGGCACCACGCCGACGACGGAGACCGCGGTCAGCGAACGCCGGTACCGCTGGAACGTGCGGCGCATACCGAGGACGCGCGCACGTGCGGCACTCTTGACGATCAGGTTGCCGGCGATCCGCAGCGCCCCGAACAGACCTTCATCGGCGAGCACCCGGCGCGGGTTCAACAGCGCCATCGGCGCGAAATCGATGGTGATGTCAGTGAACCCGGCGTCGGTCAACATCTGCACCCACTCGCCGGCGGTGAGCGGACGGGCGTTGACCTTGATCGCGCGCGACATCTCGCGACGGATGTCGTCCTTGGTCTCCTGCGCGATCTCGTCGGGCTGCAGGCCCAGTTCGTGGATCGCGTAGCGGCCGCCGGGGCGCAGCACCCGAAACGCCTCGGCAACGATCGCGCGCTTGGTCTTGTCACCCTGCATGGTCAGCATCGCCTCGCCGATCACTACGTCGGCGCTGCACGATGGCAGGCCGGTGTCCGCCGCGCTCGCGACGACGACCTTGCCCGCGACCGGTTCGACGATCTGCCGGACGGCCTCGCCTGCCGCCGCGGTGTCGTCCACCCCGACGTAGGACCGCGGGCCCTGCGCGACGATGTCGCGCGCGGTGCGTCCCAGGCCGGGTCCGAGTTCGACGACGTCGGCGCCGGCGACACGGGCCGCCGAGAGCATCCGCGTCGTCAGCTCCAGACCGCCGGGCCGCAACACCCGCTTGCCCAGCCGGGCCAGCAGCCAGTGTCCGGGCAGGTCGGCGTCGTTGCGCTCCGCGAGCGGAAGCGTTTGCCTCTCAGTCATTTCCGTCTGTCCTTCCGGTAGCGGCGACGTCGCCGAGGCGCCATTTAGAGGAAATCATTTCGGCTAAATCTATGCCTCGACCAGCCATTAGGCAAGGCTTACCTCCTGTGTTCTTCGCGACTATTGTCGTCGCATTCCACTGCGTCCGGCTGAGCTCGACGCCACACTTACCGAAACCGGAGGGGAGGTCGCCAGGTGCACACCGGGGTGCGGGATTGGGCCGTCAGAATCGCGGCGGTCATCGCGGCGGTGATGCTCGGTTACCTTGTCGCGCTGGCGCTGGCCCCGCAGTTGCGCGAGCACGCACCTGCGCCGCTGCAGTGGTTCGGGGAACCGGGGTCGGTGCCGACGATCGCCCTCGTGGTGGCGGTGTTGGTGCTGCTCGGTGTTCTTCTGGTCCGTACTCAGGGGGTGCGACGCCCTGGAGCTCCTGTGGCGATCGTCGCCGGGCTCGCGCTGATCAGCACCGCGCTGGGGCTGGCCTCCTATTGGGACTGCCACGACGACGAGCACCCGCGTTTCTTCCGTCCCCTGATGTTCACCGCGTATGTGGTCAAGGGCGGCACGGGCGATCAATCGCTGGGCGGCCAGACGTGCCCATCGCCGACCCCGGTGGCGCTGGAGATCGCGCGACTGTCGGCGCTGGCCGCGATTTTCCTCAGCGTCGTCGGCGTGGCGGCAGCGCTGTTCAAGTCGCGATCCGACCGGCTGCGCGTGCATCTCGCCCGGTCGGTCACCGCGGTGGTGGACGTCGACGATGACACGCTGTCCATGGTCAGCGCGATCGCGCGGACGATGGACAGCCGCAGCACCCTGGTGTTGATCACCACCAGCCTCGACCATCCCTGTGTGCCCGAGGCGCGCAACCACGGTGCACGGGTCATCGCGGTGGACTTCGACCTGCCGGAGACGCTGCGGGCGCTGTCCGTGTGGCGCAAGCTTGACCGGCTGTACCTGCTCTCCCCCGATCCGTCGAGTAATCTCTTGCGGCTCAAGGTCATTGCGGATCGGCTCGATGAGGTCAGCCGAAAGCAACGCCTGCCGTTGATCGTTCGCATCGATGACCCGTGGCAGGCCGAAGCCTGGCGGGCGATGCATTTCGGAGGTTCGGACACCCGGTGGGCCGCCGATGCCGTCGGCAAATACGAGGTGACCGCCCGCCGGCTGCTGGACAGGATCATCTCGACCGACGGCGTCGGCCGGATCCTGATCTGTGGCACCTCCCCGCTCACGCTGGCGTTGTGTTCGAACATGGCGCAGCGCCAGTTGGAGCGGAACTATTACGCCGCGGCAGACGCCAAACCGTTGCCTCGGCTGGTCCTCGTCGCCGCCAACGCCGCGGAGTACGAGCAGGATTTCGCGCTGTCGCGGCGGCGGTTGGGTTTGTCGGCGCGCAGTATGCGGGTCGAGGCGGTGACCGAGACGGCGTCGGTGCCGCTGCTGGCCTCGTTGCTCGCCGACGATCACGTCGACGGCACCGCGGTGGTCTTCGTCGACCGGGACAGCGCAACCGCCTCGTCCGTCGATACGACCACCGGCACCCGGCTGGCCGCGCGGTTTCCCACCACGCCGATCTATGCGTGGGATGCGACCGCCCGGGTCACCGAAGACCGGCTGTCGCTGGTCGGCAAGTTGCGGACCTACCGCCTGAGCATGGACCTGCCGGACGGTCAGGCACAGGACGCATGGGAGCGCGCCGCGCGGCTGATCCACGACCGCTACGCCGCCGAGGCCGGCCATCGCAGCGCCGCCAGCCGCCCATGGGCTGAGCTCGACGAGTTCTACCGCGGATCCAATCGGCGCCAGGTGCGCAACGCGCTGTGGATGGTCGAGCAGATCGGCGGTCACACCTGGAACGCGTGGAACGCCACGGCCGAGGACGCGGATACGCCCAACCTGCGCGGCTTGCCGCCCCTCGATCAGCTGCGGCTCTTGGGTTTTGAGCGCGACAAGGCGATCGCGATGGCCCGCGCCGAACACGAAGACTGGTGCCGCTATTACCGAGCCGCCGGCTGGCGCTACGGCCCGCAGCGCGACGACGCCCGCAAGATTCACGACAAGCTGGTGGATTGGGCACGCATCGAAGCGGATCCGGACCTGTTGAAGGCCGCGCTGGCCAGCCTGGCCGCCACCCTGTCGAAGCTTCGCGAGCTGGGCTATCGGTCTCGTCCAGCGCGAAACAAGCAGGGATGGAAGTATTTTCGTCGCATCGGCGATGTGGTCGCCGAACAACGCGACAGCTCGTGGACCTGGACGACGGGTTCGGGCGAAACCATGCGCGCCGAGGCGGGCGACTGGGCGGTGCGCGACATCGACGGTGGCGATTGGTGGTCGGTGCGCGACGACATCTTCCGCGCCACCTATCAGCACATCGAGGGTGACCGTTGGCAGCGACACGGCATCGTCACGGCCAGACCTGCCGAGGACGGCGAAACCGTCGCCACGCTCGAAGGGCCCGCCCGCGCCGCCGCCGGTGACTGGGTGGTACAGGGTGAGCAGGGCGAGCAGTGGGTGGTGCCCAGCGAACAGTTCACCCGTCGATATGACGGACCGCTGACCGAATCACCCGTCGGCGTGGGATTCTCAAGCCAACATTGAAAGGCCGCACATGACATCACCATCGATCCTGCCGCGCCGCGCCCGGCTCACCCTGGGCGTCGTCGCCGCCGCGGCCGGTGCACTGCTGACCGTGCCGACGCCGTCCGCGTCCGCCGCCGACGACCTGTTCGGTTTCACGTCGCCGTCGGGCAACATCGGTTGCATGATGGACTCTTCGCAGGTCCGCTGCGATATTCGCGAACGCGATTGGGCGCCACCGCCTCCGCCGCCGGACTGCCCGTACAACTACGGCCAGGGACTGATTCTGGACGCCGGCGCGGCACCGCGGTTCGTCTGCGCCGGTGACACCGCGCTCGCCGGCGGCGGGCCGCTCGCATACGGCCAGTCCACCAGTGCCGGTGTATTGCGTTGCGACAGTGCGATGTCGGGCATCACCTGCCGCGACACCAAGACCGGCCGCGGCTTTGCGATCAGCCGTGAGGGCTACCGGTTCTTCTGATCTCCTTCGCAGATCGGGTCGGCGCCCTCGAGATCGTAGCGGTCCTTTTCGGCGTCGGTCAGGTCGCGTTGATGGACCGCACATCCCTCGGCGATCCAATCGGTCGGATCCAGCGACCAGCGGATCAGGCGACGGTCCGCCACCGAAGCCGTCAAGGCCACATCCCGCGTCAACGCCAGGCTGGGTGCCAGCGCAAAACCGGACCCCGCACTGCGGTCCACCGCCGTCAGTGGCCGGTCGGAGAGCCTGGTCCGACTGGTCAGATCCCAGAAGATGATGCTGCCGTCCTCCGACACGGTGGCCAGTTCGCCGTTGCCCCGGAACGCGACGTCGGTCACCCGTTTGGCCACCCGAAGATCGTCTCCGGTCGGCTCGCCGGACTCGGTGTCGAACAACCGCACCGGGCCGCTCCACAGGCTGACCGCGATGGTCTTGCCGTCGGGCGCGACCGCCAACGAACGTGTCTCGTCGTCGACCAACTCGACGGTGGTGGCCGAGCCGTCGGCCAGCCGATGGATGACCAGTTCCCCGGAGCCACCGATGACCAGACGCGACCCGTCCGGGGTGAATGCCAAGCCGAATCCCAATGGCGGGCCGTCGATCTGGCCCTGCTCGACGAGTCGGTCGCCGTCCAACCGCCATAGCCGCACGGGCGCAGCGTCGAAGGATTGGGATTGCGTGTTCATCCACCGCGTCGCGACCGTGACCCCGTCGGGTGAGACGGCCAGCTGGCTCGCCGGCTCTCCGGGCGCGACCCGGGTGGTGGTGGGCGCCTGCGCGACGCCGTCCCACACCACCACATCGCCTTCGGTGGTGCTGGCCAGTACCCGGGCGCCGTCGGCGGAGAAGACGACCTGGTCCACCATGCCCTCGATCGTCACTGTCGCGCCGGCGGGGTCGGGGTCCGTCACGTCGGTGAGGGTCAGCTCGGTGACCAGTTGTCCCTGTGCGCTTTCGCCGGACCCCGAGGGTTCGACGGACGCGCGCACCACGGCCAACCGGTCGGCTGCAGGCGAGATGGCGACCGCCACCGCATCGGACCAGCCTTCGACAGGCTGGGCCAGGGGGCGGCGGCGGTCCTCGCCGTAGTCGAGAAGTAAAGCGCCGCCTGCGGTTCCGCCGGTGACGCCCTGGTCCGGATTTGCCGGATCCCATGCCACGCTGGTGGCGGCCTGCTCGTCGACCCGCAGCGGCGGCAGCGGCGGTGAACCGGTGAGGTGGTTCCAGTAGATGAGGAAGCCGTCGTCGGACACCGAGGCCACCGACCCGGCCTCGGCACCGTCACCGGTCGTGACGAGCCCGGTCACCGCGTCGGCGTGAAGTTTGTTGAGACCAGCGGCGGTCGGCGTGCCGTCCGCGCCGTTCAAGAACCCCACCGTTCCGTCGCTGCCGCCGGTGACGACGGTGCCGTCGTCGACGACGGTCAGCGCCGTGACCCAACCTAGCCGTTCGGTGGCCTCGGGCTGCACCCATGCGGGCCGCTCGGGTGACGCGACGTCGAACCGCCGAACCGCACCGTCGCGGCCCGCGACCACAAGCCCACCGTCGGGCATCCAGGCGAGCGCGGTGACCGGCTGCTCGACGACCGGGAACGTCGTTGTCGGCGTGGCACTGTCGGCGTTCCACACGATGACGCCGCCGGTGACCGTGCCGGCCGCGATCCGGCCCGTCGCCGGTTGGGTGGCCAGCGCGCTGACCGCGTCGGCCGGTGTGCGCACCACGGCGCGGCGTAACGCGCCGTCGAGGGTGGCGACGACGGTGCCGTCGGTCACCACCACGGCGTCGGCTCCCGCCGCGGCGGGAGCCATCGCGACCACCTCGCGAACGAATTGGTCATCGGCCGCGCCGGTTTCGGCTCCGGTCGTGAAGTTCTGCGCGAGCACCCTGCCGTCTGCCGTGCCGATCCACACCCGGTCGGCGGCATCGGAGACGGCGACGGCGGTCACCGGTGCCCCGACGGGAACGCGTTGTTTGAACTCGGGCAGGTTGGCCACGGCGGTGAGCAGCGCACCCTCGGTCTGCACGCTCTGATGCATCCGGTAGCCGTGCGCAGCGAGTAGAAAGGCGAGGTCGGGACGCTCGAGTTCGGTCCTGCTCTGCGCCGCCAACCGCTGCGCTTCGGCCTGAACCCGGCGTTGTTCGGCCTGATTGGCGTTGTAGACCGCGATTCCGGCGCCTGCGATCGCGGCGACGGTCAACACGGCCAGTGCCGAGACCGCCGACCAGGCGATGCGCTTGGTGCGACGGTGCTGGCGGACATCCTCGCCTTCGATCTCGTCTTTGGTGCGGCCGTGCAGCGGTGCGGCCACCTCGGCGACCGCATTGCGAAATCTGCTGTTGCGCAGGTCGAGTTGGTCCTCTTCGTGTGCCCAGCGCAGATCGAGGTGGCGGGGCTCGTCGGTGAACACGCCGCGCAGCGCGGGCGGCACCGCGTCGGAGTCGTCGGTGAAGTCGCCCTTCTCCGGGTCCCATTCCCAGTGGCCGTCGGTGACGACGGGCAGAATCCGGTCGACGGGCCGGTGGGCCTTCCAGTGTTCGATCTCGCGGTTCACCCACACCGATGCGGCGGCCTGCGGCGAGGTGAGCAGCAAAAACCACTCGGCGTCATCCAGCGCCCGCACGATCGCGTTCCACAGGTGCGGGTCCACGGCCAGCCCGGTCTCGTCGCGGAACACCTCCAGCGACCGCCGGCGATACCAGGGTTTGGCCAGGCGCTGAAGCGCCCGCTGCAACTCCGGCGCCAGCCGACCGTCGGCCGCGTGCGAGTAGGAGATGAAGGCGTCGTAGCGCATGTCGCTCGCAGTATGCGCCGCGTCAGCCCCGAGTGTTGGTCTAATGCACGCTCAGCCGCGATTTAAGTGTGACAACCCCACACTCGGCGGCATGACGGGCGAGGCCCTACAACATGCAGCTGACGCAACCCTCCACCTCAGTGCCCTCCAACGCCATCTGGCGCAACCGGATGTAATACAGCGTCTTGATCCCCTTGCGCCAGGCGTAGATCTGCGCCTTGTTGACATCACGGGTGGTGGCCGTGTCCTTGAAGAACAACGTCAAACTCAGCCCCTGATCGACGTGCTGTGTCGCCGCGGCGTAGGTGTCGATGACCTTCTCGTAGCCGATCTCGTAGGCGTCCTGGAAGTACTCCAGGTTCTCGTTGGTCATGTACGGCGCCGGGTAGTAGACCCGCCCGATCTTTCCTTCCTTGCGGATCTCGATCTTGGACGCGATCGGGTGGATCGAGCTCGTCGAGTGGTTGATGTAGCTGATCGACCCCGTCGGCGGAACCGCCTGCAAGTTCTGGTTGTAGATCCCGTGCTTCTGCACCGACTCCTTGAGCCGGCCCCAATCCTCTTGGGTCGGGATGCGAATTCCCGCGTCGGCGAACAAAGCACGCACCTTGTCCGTCTTGGGCTCCCACACCTGCTCGGTGTACTTGTCGAAGAACTCCCCCGACGCGTACTTGGAGCGTTCGAATCCCTTGAACGCCGTGCCCCGTTCGATCGCGATCCGGTTCGACGCCCGCAACGCGTGATACAGCACGCAATAGAAGTAGATGTTGGTGAAGTCGATGCCCTCTTCGGAACCGTAGAAGATCCGCTCGCGCGCCAGGTACCCGTGCAGGTTCATCTGACCCAGCCCGATCGCGTGCGAGTCGTTGTTGCCCTGCTCGATCGAGGGCACCGAGTAGATGTGGGTCTGGTCGGACACGGCCGTCAACGCCCGGATCGCCACCTCGACAGTCTGCGCGAAGTCTGGGGAGTCCATCGCCTTGGCGATGTTCAGCGAGCCCAGGTTGCACGAAATGTCCTTGCCCACATGGGCGTAGCTGAGGTCGTCGTTGAACAGCGACGGCGTGGAGACCTGCAGGATCTCCGAGCACAGGTTGGAGTGGGTGATCTTGCCGTCGATCGGGTTGGACCGGTTCACCGTGTCCTCGAACATGATGTACGGATAACCCGACTCGAACTGCAACTCCGCCAGCGTCTGAAAGAACTCGCGCGCCTTGATCTTCGTCTTGCGGATCCGCGCGTCGTCGACCATCTCGTAGTACTTCTCGGTGACGTTGATGTCGGCGAACGGCAGCCCGTAGACCCGCTCGACGTCGTACGGCGAGAACAGGTACATGTCCTCGTTCTTCTTGGCCAGCTCGAACGTGATGTCCGGGATCACCACACCCAACGACAGCGTCTTGATGCGGATCTTCTCGTCGGCGTTCTCGCGCTTGGTGTCCAGGAAGCGGTAGATGTCGGGATGGTGGGCGTGCAGATACACCGCACCGGCGCCCTGGCGCGCACCCAGCTGGTTGGCGTAGGAGAACGAGTCCTCCAGCAGCTTCATGATCGGGATCACGCCCGACGATTGGTTCTCGATGTTCTTGATCGGCGCGCCGTGCTCACGAATGTTGGTGAGCAGCAACGCAACACCGCCGCCACGCTTGGACAGCTGCAGCGCCGAGTTGATCGAGCGACCGATCGACTCCATGTTATCTTCGATTCGAAGGAGAAAGCAGCTAACTGGCTCACCGCGCTGCTTTTTACCCGAGTTGAGGAAAGTTGGTGTGGCAGGCTGGAATCGGCCGTCCATGATCTCGTCGACCAGCTTCTCAGCTAACGCAGTGTCACCGGCGGCCAGCGTCAGCGACACCATCACGACGCGGTCCTCGAAACGCTCCAGATACCGCTTGCCGTCAAAAGTTTTCAGCGTGTAGCTGGTGTAGTACTTGAACGCGCCGACGAACGTCGGGAACCGGAACTTCTTCGCATATGCGCGGTCCAGCAGCGTCTTGACGAAGTTGCGCGAGTACTGGTCGAGCACCTCACGCTCGTAGTAGTTCTGCTGGATGAGGTAGTCGAGCTTCTCGTCGATGTCATGGAAGAACACCGTGTTCTGGTTGACATGCTCGCGGAAGAACTGGTGCGCCGCTTCCCGATCCTTGTCGAACTGGATCTTTCCGTCGGCGTCGTACAGATTCAGCATCGCGTTGAGCGCGTGGTAATCCGTCTCGCCGGGCAGCGTATGGCCGCCGCCGGTGGTGGTGGTTACAGGCTCTGCATCTGTGACGGTTGGTGACACGTCTGGTCCTTCCAAAAGTCTTCCAAGCCCGCACGAACGGCTTCCACGTCGTCGGGAGTTCCCATGAGTTCAAAGCGGTACAGATACGGCACGCCGCACTTGCGGGACACCACATCGCCCGCGTAGGCGAATTCCGCGCCGAAATTGTTGTTGCCCGCGGCGATGACGCCGCGCAGCAACGACCGGTTGTGCTCGTTGTTCAAAAACGCGATGACCTGTTTGGGCACATAGCCACCGTCGTTGATGTTCGGTGTGGCGCGTCCACCGCCGTAGGTGGGCAGCACCAGCACGTAAGGTTCGTCGACCTCGATGCGTCCGTGCAGCGGGATCCGGATGGCGGGCACCCCGAGCTTCTGCACGAAGCGGTGGGTGTTTTCCGACACGCTGGAGAAGTAGACGAGGTTGCTCGCCGCCGGTTGAACCGGCAATCCAGCCATGTCGACTCCTTCCTGTGTGTCTTCGGGTGTCCGGATACCCCTATATCTACGGTGCGGGCGGGCCGCTATGCCGTGACCGCGACCGCGCCTGCCAGCGCCTTGATGCGGTCGGGCCGAAATCCCGACCAGTGCTCGTTACCGGCCACCACGACCGGCGCCTGCAAATAGCCCAGCGCCATCACGTAGTCACGGGCCTCGCTGTCGAGGCTGATGTCGACCGTCTCGTAGGCGATGCCCTGCTTGTCCAGTGCCTTGTAGGTGGCGTTGCACTGCACGCAGGCGGGTTTGGTGTACACGGTGATCGATGGCTGGCTCATCTTCGGTACGGCTCCTCTACAACTGTCACTGCACTGAGACTGGCAACTCGTCGGGTACTTAACTTCAGCGGCCCGCAGACCGCCAAAATTCCTGGCTGACCGATCCCCCTGTTCGGAGTGTCGAAAACCGACCGCGCCGGATTCGGGGGCTCCGGCTGACCCTGAGCGGTTCTTGTACCGCGGTGGTCTGTCGGTGTCCGAAACACTACACCTAGTGTCCGACATTGCGAAGGGATACCAGATGTTCTGAATGACATTTTTGAAATTCCCAGGTCGTAAGCCTCTCGTCGCAACACCCTCGGCGTGTCGCACATCACATGTGCGGCCACCGTGCCCTCCGCCCATCGGTTTATCACCCGGCACCGACAAATCCCGGCGCACCGGCCGGTCACCACCCGCACCAGCAAACCGCCGGCCGGTCTGCTCGGACCCGGCCGGCGGCCATCTGCAAGCAGTGCTAACCCACCTCGGCGGCCAGCTTGCCGACGATGTCACGCAGGTTGGCGGCCACTTCGGCGTTCTCACGCGGATGCTTACCGTCGAAAACCGCGCTCGGCACCGACAGCTGCAAGCCCTCGACCACCCGCGGGCCAGCGACCCCGAACGACTTGCGCGTCTCGTCGTGCGCCCACACGCCGCCGTAGCGACCCAGCGCCGCACCGATCACCGCCAGCGGCTTGCCCTGCAGCGCCCCGGTGCCGAACGGCCGCGACAGCCAATCGATCGCGTTCTTCAGCACGCCCGGAATCGAGCCGTTGTACTCGGGCGTGATGACCAACGCGGCGTCGGCCTCGGCGGCCGCCCGGCGCAGCGCCTCGACCGGTTCGGCGACGCCGCCGTGCTCAGCGTCGTTGTCGATGTCCTCGTTGTAGAACGGCAGCTCCCCAAGCCGGTCGAACAGCCGCAGAGTCACCCCGTCCGGAGCGGTTTCGGCCGCCAACTCGGCCAGCTGGCGGTTGACGGACGCCGCCCGCAGGCTTCCCACCAGCACCAGCACCTTGATGTCCGACATGGTCATCTTCCCTTTCGGTCGATCCGAAAATTTTCACACAACAGAACCGGACTACGGTCCGATTAATTCCGGCTGACCTAAACTGGTGCGATGACCGCACCTCGTCCCTTCATCGAGTTGCCGGTCACCGATCAAGAGCCGCAGGAGCGCGGCGACGCCGCGCGCAACCGCACGTTGCTGCTCGACGCCGCGCGCCGGCTCATCGCCGAACGCGGCGCCGACGCGGTCAGCACCGATGACATCGCCGCGGCCGCCGGCGTCGGCAAGGGCACGCTGTTCCGCCGGTTCGGCAGCCGGGCCGGGCTGATGATCGTGCTGCTCGACGAGGACGAGAAGGCCGCACAGCAGGCCTTCCTGTTCGGGCCTCCCCCGCTCGGGCCCGGGGCGCCGCCGTTGGAGCGGTTGTTGGCCTACGGGCGCAGTCGGCTGGAGTTCGTCCATACCCACCACGCCCTGATGTCGGACGCCAATCGCGATCCGCAGACCCGGTTCAGCCCGCCGGCCACGCTGCATCACCGCCACATCCGCGTGCTGTTGGAGGATGCGGGCACCTCCGGCGACCTCGACGCGCAGGCCGCCGCGTTGCTCGCGCTGCTCGACACCGACTACGTGCACCACCAACTCGCCGAGCGGGGCGCGACGCTGGAAGGCCTCGCCGAGGCGTGGCAGACGGTGGCGCGCAAACTGTGCGGGCGATGAAACACTGGGTGCTGCACGTCGATCTCGACCAGTTTCAGGCCGCCGTCGAAGTGCGCCGACGGCCCGAACTAGACGGTCTGCCGATCATCGTCGGCGGCAACGGCATCCCCGATGAGCCGCGCAAGGTCGTCACGTGCGCGTCGTATCCGGCCCGCAAATTCGGGGTGCATGCGGGCATGCCGCTACGCACCGCGGCCCGCAAATGCCCGGGCGCGACGTTCCTGCCGTTGGACACCGACGCCTACGACGCGGCCTCCGATGAGGTCATGGGCCTGCTGCGCGACTTCGGGCACCCGGTGGAGGTCTGGGGTTGGGACGAGGCGTATGTCGGCGCCGAACTCGACGACACCGCCGACCCCGTCGAACTGGCCGAACGGATCCGCGAGGTCGTCGCCGCGGGAACGGGCTTGTCGTGTTCGGTCGGCATCAGCGACAACAAGCAGCGAGCCAAGGTCGCCACGGGGTTCGGCAAGCCGGCGGGCGTCTTCGTGCTGACCGACGAGAACTGGATGGCGGTGATGGGTGACCGCGAGGTCGACGCGTTGTGGGGCGTCGGACCCAAAACCGCCAAAAGGCTTGCCACGATGGGCATCACCACCGTCGCCGATCTGGCCGCGACCGACGCCACGACGCTGACATCGACGTTCGGGCCCACGACCGGCCTGTGGATCCTGTTGTTGGCCAAGGGCGGTGGCGACACCGACGTCAGCGCGACGCCGTGGGTGCCCCGATCACGCAGCCACGTCGTCACCTTCCCCACCGATCTCACCGACCGCGGTGAGATGGACGCCGCCGTCGTCGACCTGGCGCGGCAGACGCTGGACGAGGTCGTCGAGCAGAACCGCATCGTCACCCGGGTGGCCGTGACGGTGCGGACCAAGACCTTCTACACCAGAACCAAGATCCGGAAACTGCCTGAACCGACCGTCGATGCGCAGGCCATCACCGCGACGGCCCTCGATCTGCTCGGCCAGTTCGAACTGGACCGGCCGGTACGGCTGTTGGGCGTGCGGCTGGAACTGGCACCTCCGGAAGGCGGGTACTGACGAAATGCTGCACACGGTCGCCGTCCGCGGTTATCGGTCGCTGCGTGACGTCGTGTTACCGCTTGCCCGCCTCACCGTGGTCACCGGCGCCAACGGCACCGGCAAGTCGTCGCTGTACCGTGCGCTTCGGCTGCTGGCCGACTGCGGGCGCGGCGAAGTGATCGGCTCGCTGGCACGCGAGGGCGGTCTGGAATCGGTGCTGTGGGCCGGTCCCGAACAGCTCGGCGCTGCACGGCGCACCGGCCGGGTCGAGGGCACCACCCGCTCCGGCCCGGTCTCGCTGGAACTCGGTTTCGCCTCAGACGATTTCGGTTACCTGGTCGATCTCGGGTTGCCTCAGATGGCCGGTCACAATTCGCTGTTCGCCCGGGATCCGGAGATCAAACGCGAGGCGGTGTTCGCCGGTCCGGCGCTGCGCACCAGCACGACGCTGGTGCGCCGCACCCGCGACTATGCCGAGGCACGCGCGGAATCCGGCCGGGGTTTCGACAAGCTGTCCCAAGCGCTGCCGCCGTACCGCAGCGTGCTCGCCGAGTACGCCCACCCAGGCGCGCATCCCGAGCTGTCCGCTGTACGTGATCGCCTGCGCGACTGGCGGTTCTACGACGGGTTCCGGGTGGACCCGGCCGCACCGTCGCGCCGGCGCCACGTCGGCACCCGCACGCCGGTGCTGTCCGACGACGGCAGCGACCTGGCCGCCGCCATCCAGACGATCATCGAGGCCGGGTTCGACGATCTGCAGCGTGCGGTCGCCGAGGCCTTCGAAGGTGCGACGGTGTCGGTGGCCGTGCACGACGGCCTTTTCGACCTGCAGTTGCACCAGCCCGGCATGTTAAGACCGCTGCGCGCGGCCGAATTGTCCGACGGCACACTGCGTTTCCTGCTGTGGGCGGCCGCGCTGTCGAGCCCGCGGCCGCCGTCTCTGATGGTGCTCAACGAACCGGAGACCTCGTTGCATCCCGATCTGGTGCGCCCGCTGGCGTCGTTGATCCGGGCGGCGGCAACCACCACACAGGTCGTCGTGGTCACCCACTCCAAGACGCTGCTGCAGTTCCTGGACACCGTGCCCGTCGCCGAAGCGGCCGAAAACACCGGCGCCGCAGTAGAGATCGGCCTGTACAAGGATCTCGGCGAGACCCGCGTCGAAGGCCTCGGACTGCTCGCCGCGCCGCCGTGGGACTGGGGCAACCGCTAGCGGCGCCGTGCGTCGGGCCGCAACGCCCGGGTGAACAACACGTTGGCCTGGCGCATCGCAACGCTGTAGGGCCACCACGCGACCCGCTTGAACAGATACAGCGCCCGGATATCGGCCGAGGTGTAGATCAGGAACCGGTTGCGGCGCACACCCTTGAGGATCTTGTCGGCGGCGTGCTCCGGTGACACCGCGTGCCCGCTGAACCTGTCGGTCCACTTCTTGACGCGGGGATCCTCGCGGTCCACACCGGCGATCTGAACCGTCTGCACCAGACCGGTTTTCACCGCGCCGGGCACCACGACCGACACCCCGATGCGGTGGCGGGCGAGGTCGAAGCGCAGCACCTCGGACATGCCGCGAAGCCCGTATTTGCTTGCGCTGTAGGCCGCATGCCACGGCAACGCCACCAGCCCGGCCGCCGACGACACGTTGACCAGATGCCCGCCCTTGCCCGCCACGACCATCGGTGGAACGAACTCTTCGATCACGTGAATCGGGCCCATCAGGTTGATGTCGACCATCGACTGCCAATGCTGATGCGTCAGCGTCGACACCGTGCCCCACGCCGACACCCCGGCGATGTTCATCACGACGTCCATCGCGGGATGCTCGGCGTGGATGTCGGCGGCGAACGCGGCCACCGCGTCGTAGTCGGAGATGTCCAGCGCCCGGTACTGGGCGACATGACCGCCCAACGCTTTCGCGTCGGCGACGGTCTTCTCCAACCCCTCGGCGTCACGATCGGTCAGGAAGAGCTCGGCGCCCTCGGCGGCCAGCTTCAACGCCGTCGCACGCCCGATGCCGCTGGCGGCCCCGGTCAGAAAACAACGCTTACCGGTGAAACCGCCTCGCTGCGCCATGGCGGTGAGAATACCTACCCGTCGCGCTGGTTGTCGGGCAGGTTCGACCCGCCCCACAGCCCGTACAGCCACAACCGCTCGACGATCTCGACGGCCCGCGCGGGGTCGCGGCCCCGGCCGATGAACGCGCTGTCGTGGGTGAGCGTCATCGTCGTCGTCGCCGCCAGCGTGCGCACCAGGGCGGGCAAGTCCTCAGAGATCGGCCGCGCGTCGGCGTCCTGCTCCACCAGGCTGACGATCTTGTCGATGATGCCGTCGGCGAAATCGTCCATCATTTCCCGGATCTGCGCGTCGGTGTTTCGTGCCACCGCACACGCGTGCATGATCGGGTCGTTGGTCGCATAGACCGCCGCGGCGCTGCCGACCATGCGCTTGGCGTAATCCGAGAGGGATTCCCCGGGTTCCCGGGGCGCGAAGTTGTGGGTGAGCTTGTCGAGTTCTTCGCTGGCGTCGGCCAGGATCACCGCCAGCACCGCGTACTTGGAGTCGAAGTAGAAATAGAAGCCGGATCTGGCGACCCCGGCGCGTTCGCTGATGGTGCTCACCGACAGATCGGCGAAGGATCGTTCCTGAAGCAGTTCGCGCACCGCGCGCACGATCGCATCGCGTTGACGATCGCCGCGGCTCCGACGTGTCTCCCGCACTTCAGCCGTCATGGCTTAAGACCTTTTCATCGCGACGCACCTGCACCCAAACTTGACAGGCGTCAAGTGACGATACCAGGATGGGAGGCAGGTGACATCCACCACAGCTTGCCCTTTTCAGGAGTGTCTAGATGCCGACCATCAGCACCAAGGATCATCTCATCGACCAGGCCAGACGCCGGTTCACCCCGACGTTGAACAACCTGCCGCTCGGGCCCCTGGAAAGGCGGCTGAACGACCGGGAGTGGCCGCAGTTCGCCCTGGCGGATCCGCCGGCGGGCAGCGGGCTCAAACCCGTCATGGGTGACTCGGGGCTGCCGATCCTCGGGCACATGATCGAGGCGTTCCGCGGGGGACCCGACTATGTGCTGCAGGTTTACCGCAAGTACGGCCCGGTGCACTACGCCCACTCCCCGGCCCTGTCGTCGGTGTCGGCGCTGGGGCCCGACGCCACCCAGGCCGTCTTCTCGAACAAGAACAAGGATTACTCGCAGAAGGGCTGGCATCCGGTCATCGGCCCGTTCTTCAACCGGGGTCTGATGATGCTCGACTTCGACGAGCACATGTTCCACCGCCGGATCATGCAGGAGGCGTTCACCAGGACCCGGCTGACCGGCTACGTCGAACACATCGACAAGGTGGCGTCGAAGGTGGTGGCCAACGACTGGGTGGCCAACGATGCGCGGTTCTTGCTTCACCCGGCGCTCAAGGAACTCACCCTCGACATCGCGTCGGTGGTGTTCATGGGCCATGAGCCCGGCACCGACCAGGAACTGGTCACCAAGGTCAACGAGGCCTTCACCATCACCACCCGCGCCGGCGGCGCGATCATCCGCACCAGCGTCCCGCCGTTCAAGTGGTGGCGCGGCCTGCGGGCCCGCAAGGTGCTCGAGGACTACTTCGAGGAACGGGTCAAGGAACGCCGCCACTCCGGGGGCACCGACATGCTCTCGGTGCTGTGCCACGCCGAGGACGAGGACGGCAACAGCTTCACCGACGAGGACATCGTCAACCACATGATCTTCTTGATGATGGCCGCCCACGACACGTCGACGTCGACACTGACCACCATGGGGTATCACCTGGCCGCCAACCCGGAGTGGCAGGAGCGCTGCCGCGACGAGTCCTCGCGCCTGGGTGACGGGCCGCTGGACATCGAGGCGCTGGAGAAGCTGGAGACCCTCGACCTGGTGATCAACGAATCGCTGCGGTTGGTCACCCCGTTGCCGTTCAACGTCCGCCAAGCGGTGCGCGACACCGATCTGCTCGGCTATTACATCCCGGCCGGCACCAACATCGTGACCTGGCCCGGGATGAACCACCGGCTGCCGGAGCTGTGGACGAATCCGGAGAAGTTCGACCCGGACCGGTTCGCCGAGCCGCGCGCGGAGCACAAGAAGCACCGGTATGCGTTCGCTCCGTTCGGCGGCGGCGCCCACAAGTGCATCGGCATGGTGTTCGGCCAGCTGGAGATCAAGACCGTGATGCACCGGCTGCTGCGCAAGTACCGTCTCGAGCTGCCGCGTCCGGGCTACCGGCCGCGCTACGACTACGCCGGTATGCCCGTGCCGATGGACGGCATGCCGATCGTGCTGCGCCCGCTGCACTGACCGTCTCGGGCGCGAAAATCAGGCGCAGGTGATCAGCCGGTTGGCGCAGGCAATCACCGCGTCGAGCGCCGACCGCGTCGGGTCATCCGACAGGCCCATTGCCCACTCGGAGTGGGCGCCGTCGGAACCCCGGATGAACGTCGCGGTGCGCTCGCCGGCCGGCACCTGGTGAAACGCGGTGGTCTCGACCGCGATGCCGAGGTCGTAGAGCATCGCGGTCAGCGCGGCCACCGGACCCGACGCCGCGGCCGACGACGTGCTGATCCGCTCACCGATGGCCAGGGTCGCCTGGTAATTGCGGGCCTGCGGGCCCAGCCGCGTCGCGCGGCGGTGCCCGTCGGCGCAGGACCAGTCGCGCAGCTGCAACGGGCCGCGGTCGGGTGCGTATTCGTTGACGAACGATTCGTATGACATTGCTTCGGCCTCCTCACGTAGGTCGCGAGGCAGCGGGATGTGGACGGGGATGTGAAAGCGTGCCCCACTGGAGGTGGGTCGTGCGTTGGTTGCGAGGGACATGTGCCGGTCTTCTGCTCAAAGGAATGACCGACGTAGTAGTAGCTTCGACCCACAGCGAGGGGTCGGTCGCGATCAGACCCCGCTGCGGGTTACTACTACGAGTCGCCTCGGCACGGTGCCGATGCTAGACGCTCGGCGCGCCACCGTGCAATCGGTTTTTCCGCCCCCTCGTCGGTGCCCTACGAAATGCCCGCAGCGGGCGCAGGCCGTAACGTGAGCCGCCGATGAACTGGGCTTTGCTATTCGCGGCGGGTGTGGTCGGCGGGCTCACCGGCAGCATCGCGGGACTCGCGTCGGTAGCCACGTATCCGGCGCTGCTGGTCGCGGGGTTACCGCCGGTGACCGCCAACGTGACGAACACGGTGGCGTTGGTGTTCAACGGCGTGGGCTCGGTGTTGGGTTCGCGGCCGGAGCTTCGCGGCCAGGGTCGGTGGTTGTTGCGGATGACCCCGCTGGCTGCGCTCGCCGGTGCGATCGGCGCGTTGCTGCTGCTGTCGACGCCGCCGGGGGACTTCGAGCGGCTGGTTCCGGTGCTGCTCGGGGTGGCGTCGCTGGCGATTCTGCTGCCGCGAAGCGGTAAGCCCGAAGCGCCGGCCGCGAACGGACGACGCCGCAGGGCGCGGACGGTCTTCGAAGCGGGGGCGATCTTTTTGATCTCCATCTACAGCGGCTACTTCGGCGCGGCTTCCGGGGTGCTGCTGTTGGCCCTGCTGCTGCGTATCGGCCACGCGACGCTCGCCCACGCCAACGCGAGCAAGAACTTTTTGCTCGGCGTCGCCAACCTGGTCGCCGCTGTGGTGTTCGCGCTGGTCGCACCGGTGCAGTGGTGGGCCGTGGTGCCGCTCGGTCTCGGGTGCCTGATCGGTTCTCGCCTGGGCCCCGTGGTGGTCCGACACTCCCCCGCCGGGCCGATGCGGGCGTTGATCGGTGTGGCCGGTCTGGCGGTGACCGTCAAGCTGGCCCTCGACACCTACGGCTGAGACCGCACCAAGCTCCCCGGCGAGCAGTCGCAAAAGCCCCCAATTTCAGCGGTTTCCGGGGCCATTTGCGTCTGCTCGCGGCAGAAAAAGAGGGTCAGATCCCGAACGGGTTGTCGCCCTTGGCAACTCGAGTGCCGATCTCGATCAGGTTCTGCGCGTTGGCATGTAGCCGCTCCCCGGCGTCCCGGCTGGCCTGGCCGACCAGGAAACGCGACCACGTGCCTTCGATCACGACCCCGAGTTTGAAGCACGCCATCGCGACATACCAGTCCAGCCTTGACGTTTCACGGCCGCCGGCGCCGAGGTAGGCATCCAGCAACTCACGCCGGCTGGCGAGCCCGCCGAGTTCGGCCAGCGCGGCGCCCGCGGTGATCGTGTTGGTCTCCAGCGGCCAGCAGATCAGCATCCAGCCGAGGTCCAGCAGCGGGTCGCCGATCGTGCACATCTCCCAGTCCACAAACGCCGCCAGTTCCGGTTTGTCGCGCCGAAGCATCACGTTGCTCAAATGCGGGTCACCATGCAGGATTCCGGGCTGACCGTCGGGCGGACGGTTGGCCTCGAGCCATTCGGCGAGCTCGGTGACGCCCAGCGACGCCGGGTCGTAGCGGTCGTGCCGGTAGCTTTCCAGCAGCCGCAGAAACTGCGGAACCTGGCGCTCCAGAAACGAACCCGGACGTTTGAGCTCGGCCAGCGGGCTGCCTTCCCACGCCACGTTGCCGAGCTGGGCCAGGCTGGCCGCGTAGGACAACCCGACCTGGTGGCGCATGCCCGGATCGCGGACATAGGCCTCGTCGACCTCGCTGCCGGGATTGAAGCCGTCGACCTCCTCCATCAGGTAGAAGACCACCCCGAGCACGTCGAGGTCGTCGCATCCGGCGATGAACCCCGGGTGCGGGACATCGGTGCCGGCCAGCGTGCGAAGCGCCGCGATCTCGCGCAGCATCGTCTTGTCGCTGGTCGGCCGCGGGTGAAGAGGCGGGCGCCGCAACACCATCGACCGCCCGTCGATCCGCAATCGCACGACGATGTTCTGGGTGCCACCGGTGAGCGGTTCGACGTCGGTGACCGTCGAACCCAGGCGCTGTTCTCGCACCCAGCGTTGCAGCGCCTGCTGGGCGTCGTCGGTCAGGGTGGGAAGCTGCGGTGCGGCGTCGGACATACCGCCATGGTGTCAGGCGCGGCGCGCCGTCAGCAGCAGGTACTCCCATTCCATCTCAGAACCACCTGCCAGAAACGCGTCACCGAGGCGGGCCAGCGCGGCGTCGAGGTCGGCGACGCGGTCCGGATCGGCCTCGATGTTGCGGTACGCGGCGATCGTCGGCCCGTACATCGACCTGAAGTAGTCGCGGAACGCAGCGCCGTCGCCGAAGTGCCCGACGGTCAGGGTGCGCCGCTCGGTGACGACGTCGGTGACGGCCTCGCCGAACAGGGCGCGGACGTGGTCTTCTCGGCCCCACAGCGGCGGCGGTTGGGCACCGGGCGGCGGTGCGGCGACGTAGGGCTTCATGGTGGCGAACAGCTGACCGATCTGGCCCTCCGGTGTCCAGCTCAGCAGCGCCACCCTGCCGCCCGGTTTGCACACCCGCACGAGCTCGTCGGCGGCGCGTTGGTGAAACGGCGCGAACATCACCCCGATGCATGACATCACCACGTCGAATTCGGCGTCGCCGAAAGGCAATTGGTGTGCGTCGGCCTCGCGCCAGTCGAGCGTGACGCCGCGTTCGGCGGCCAGCTGGCTGCCGCGCTCCAGCAGTTCGGGACACAGGTCGCTCGCGACGACGCTGGCTCCGGTCAGCGCCGCGGGGATCGCCGCGTTACCGGTGCCCGCGGCGATGTCGAGCACGCGGTCGCCGGACCCGATGCCGGCCGCCTCCACCAGAATCGGGCCCAGCGGTGACACGATCTCGGCCGCAAGCTTCGGATAGTTCCCGGAGGCCCACATGACCCGGTGTTTGGCAGCGATCTGACCGTCGTCGACGGCGGTGGCGGGCTGGTTCATCGCGGTACCTTCCTCGTTCGGTGCGGCTAATCGTCGCGCAGGCCGATCGCCGCATTCCAGTTCCAAATCTGTACCCGCCCTGGTTCGATATCTGTACTGCCCGTTGCGGCCTCGGAGGTGCGCACATGTCCGGATACGGCCAGTTCTGTCCCGTCGCCAAGGCGATGGAACTGCTCGACGAGCGGTGGACCATGCTCGTCGTGCGTGAGCTGTTGCTCGGCAGCCGGCACTTCAACGATCTGCGTCGCGGGGTGCCGAAGATGTCACCGGCGCTGTTGTCCAAGCGGCTGAAGTCGCTGGCTCGGGCCGGCGTGGTGGAACGCGCCGACGTCGACGGCCGCACCACCTACACGCTCACCGAGTGCGGCAAGGAGCTCGCCGAGGTGGTCGATGCGCTCGGCGCGTGGGGGGTGCGGTGGATCGGTTCGCTCGGCGAACAGGATCTGGATCCGCACCTGCTGATGTGGGATGTGCGACGCACCATTCCGATCGCCGAATGGCCACGCAAACGGACCACGTTGGCGTTTCAGCTGACCGAGGTGGCCCCCAGAGCCGCACGGTGGTGGCTGGTGGTCGCCGACGGGCAGGCCGATGTGTGCGATTTCGATCCCGGCTACGAGGTGGCCGGGACCGTCGAAACGAGTCTGCGGACCCTCACCCGGATTTGGCGCGGCGACGTGTCGTGGCAGCAGGCGCTGCTCGACGGCAGCGTCGCGGTATCCGGGCCTGCCGAGGTGCGCCGCGCGATACCGACGTGGATCGGACAGTCGCTGCTGTCGGCGGTCCCGCGTCCGGCCTGAGTTCTCAATCGAGGATGCGCCACATTGGTCGTGACCAGGTCGAGCAGTTCATCTGTGCGCCCGGCCAGGATCGTCCGTCACCCTAATGCGATTTCGGCGCGCTCACGGCCCGTCAGGGCCCATGAGCGCGCCGAGACCGCGTACCTACTTGGGGGCGAAGCGCTGGCCCGCGTCCAGCCGCAGGCACTGGCCGTTCAGCATCGGGTTCTCGACGATCGCGGCCACCAGCTTCGCGTACTCCTCGGGCTTGCCGAGCCGCTTCGGGAACGCCGCATCCTTGGTCAGCGCCTTGGCGAACTCGTCGGGGATGCCCTCGGTCAGGCCGGTCGCGAACAGGCTCGGCGCGATCGCCAGCGCGCGGATGCCCAGGCTGCCCATGTCCCGGGCCATGGTCAGGCACATCCCGGCGATCGCGGCCTTGGACGCGGTGTAGGCCACCTGCCCGATCTGACCTTCGAACGCGGCGATCGAGGCGGTGTTGATGATGACGCCGCGCTCCTCCTGCTCGTCGTCGACCGGGTCCTGCTTGCTCATCTGCCAGCCGGCCAGCCTGCTGATGTTGAAGGTGCCGATGAGGTTGAGGTCGACGCACTTGCGGAAGCTCTCCAGGCTGTGCGGCCCGTCCTTCTTGACGGTGCGCTCAGCCACGCCACCGCCGGCGGTGGTCACGATGATGTGCAGACCGCCGAGCTGGTCGATCGCCTGCTGCAGCACCTTCTCGGTGCCGTCGAAGTCGGTGACGTCGACCTCGTAGAAGGTGCCGCCGATCGCGTCCGCGACCTCCTTGCCCTTCGACTGCGGGCGGTCCAGCACTGCCACGCTCGCGCCGCGCTTGGCCAGCAATTCGGCGGTCGCCTTGCCGAAGCCCGACGCCCCACCGACGATGATGGCCTTCTTGCCCTCGATCTCCATCTAGCCGCCTTTCCAAAATTTCGTCGAATCGTAAAGCAACTTAGCTGACGGCCTCGTCCGGTCGGCGTTTCGGGTCCGTGCGGGCAGTACCTTGGGCAGCATGGCCGTACCCGCCCGGGAAACGCGGATGCTGGCCGGCGTCGCTGCCGCGGCCGTGGCGTTGGGTGTGACGCAACTGCTGGCCGTCGTGTTCGGTCCGCAGGCCGACGCGCGCACCGCGGTCGGCTCGATGGTCATCGACCTGACGCCGGGCCCGGTCAAGGAATGGGCGATCGCGACGTTCGGCATGGCCGACAAGCTCTTCCTGTCCGTGGCCGTGCTGGGGGTGATCGCCCTCGTCGCCGCGTTGACGGCGGCGCTGGAGACCCGCCGGGTCCCGGTCGGAAGCATCGCGATCGTGCTGGCCGGCGCCGCCGGCTGCGCGGCAGTGTTGTCGCGCGCGGGTGCGACGCTCGCCGACATCGTGCCGACGCTGGCCGGAACCGCGTGCGGGGTGGCCGTGTTGCGCCTGCTCGTCTCCGGACGATTCACCGACCAACCGGCCGACGACCGGACCGACCCCGGCAGGCGGTTGTCGCTGCTGGCCCTCGGACTGCTGACGGCGGGCGCGGCCACCGGTGCGGTCGGGGTGGTGCTGTCGCGGCTGACGTCGTCGGTCGCAGCCGACCGCGACGCGTTCGCGCTGCCGCGACCCGACGTCGCGGCGCCGCCGGTCGGACCCGCGGTGCAGCCCAAAGATGTTGAGCTGACGTCGTTTATCACCGACAACGACGAGTTCTACCGGATCGACACCGCGCTGACCGTGCCGCAGCTCAGCCGCGGCGACTGGCAACTGCGGATCCACGGCATGGTGGACCGCGAGATCACCTACCGCTTCGAGGATCTGGAGCGGTTCGAAACCGTCGAGAAGCTCGTGACGCTGACCTGCGTGTCCAACCCGGTCGGCGGTGACCTGATCGGCAACGCGGCCTGGACTGGATATCGGGTGCGGGATCTGTTGGCGGAGGCCGGAGTTCACGGCGATGCCGACATGGTGCTGTCGACGTCGGTCGACGGGTTCACCGCGGGCACCCCCGTCGAGGCGCTCACCGGCGACCGCGACGCGCTGTTGGCGATCGGCATGAACGGTGAGCCGCTGCCCACCGAACACGGATATCCCGCGCGCCTCGTCGTGCCCGGCCTCTACGGCTACGTGTCCGCGACCAAGTGGGTCGTCGACCTGGAGGTCACCCGGTTCGACCGCGCCGAGGCGTACTGGACGAAGCTGGGCTGGTCGGCGCGTGGACCCATCAAGACCCAGTCGCGCATCGACGTGCCCCGCAGCGGAGCGGCGGTCGCTGCGGGCCCGGTGACGTTCGGCGGCGTGGCGTGGGCGCAGCCCCGCGGAGTACGCGGTGTCGAGGTCCGCATCGACGGCCCCGGCGGCACAGGCGATTGGCGCCCGGCCGATCTGGGCGCCGGCTACTCCGACGACACCTGGCGGCTGTGGAGCTTTGCGTGGCAGGCCGAACCGGGCCCGCACACGATCACCGTGCGCGCCATCGACAACAGCGGCCAGGTGCAGACCGCTCAGGTGGCGCCCCCGGTGCCCGACGGCGCATCGGGCTGGCACACGGTGTCGTTCACCGTGACGTGATCCTGTCCTCCACTTCCGCGAGCGTGCGCGTTCCCCGCGCTTCGCGGTGGGCCCAGCGGCCGACACGCCGGGAACTATCGAGAGTTCACGCACGCTCGCGCCATGGAGAGCGCCGTGCCAGGCTGGTCTGGTGCTGCTGTCTGACGTCGCCGCCGCGTCGGCCGAGGTGGGCGCCTCGTCGTCGCGGCTGGCCAAGACCGCCCGGATCGCCGAGCTGCTGCGCCGCGCCGGCGACGACGCGAGGCTGGTCGCGGTGACGGTGTCGTGGTTGTCGGGCGAGTTGCCGCAGCGGCAGATCGGCGTCGGCTGGGCCGCGCTGCGGTCGGTGCCGGCCCCGGCGGACCAGCCGTCGCTGACGGTGCTGGACGTCGATGCCCGGTTCAGCGAGATCGGCCAGGTCGCCGGAAAGGGCTCGCAGGCGCGACGGGCGAGCTTGCTCGCCGACCTGTTCGGCCGCGCCACCGACGTCGAGCAGACCTTCCTGCGCAGGCTGCTCAGCGGTGAACTGCGCCAGGGCGCCCTGGTCGGGGTGATGGCCGACGCGGTGGCCAAAGCCGCCGACGTCGCCCCCGCCGTGGTGCGACGCGCCGCGATGCTCGGCGGCGCGCTGCCCGCCGTCGCCGCGGCCGCGCTGACCGACGGCGAGGCGGGGCTGGCGCAGTTCACCCTCAAGGTCGGCCGGCCGGTCGGGCCGATGCTGGCGCAGACCGCCACCGGTGTCGCCGAAGCACTCGAACGCCTCAGCGGCCCAGCGGTTTTCGAGGCCAAGCTCGACGGCGCCCGGGTCCAGATCCACCGTTCCGGCGATGCGGTGTCGATCTACACCCGCAGCCTCGACGACGTCACCGCCCGCCTGCCCGAGGTCGTCGACGCCGCGCTGGCGTGGCCGGTGACCGAGCTGATCGCCGACGCCGAGGCGATCGCGCTGAAACCCGACAACCGTCCGCACCGATTTCAGGTGACCGCCTCACGGTTCGGACGGTCGGTGGACATCGAGAAGGCCCGCACCGCCCAACCGTTGTCGGTGTTCGTGTTCGATGTGCTGCACCGCGACGGCGTCGACCTGCTGGACCTACCCACCAGTGAACGCATCGCGGCGCTGGACACCATCGTCCCGGACATCCAACGGGTGGATCGTCTCGTCACCGACGACGTCGACGCCGCCCAGAAGTTCCTCGATGCGACGTTGGCCGCCGGTCACGAAGGGGTGATGGCGAAGTCGCCGACGGCGCCATATGAGGCCGGCCGTCGCGGCGCGGGCTGGCTCAAGGTCAAACCCGTGCACACGCTGGATCTGGTGGTGCTCGCGGTGGAATGGGGTTCGGGCCGTCGCACCGGCAAGCTGTCCAACATCCACCTCGGCGCACGCGATCCCGAGTCCGGCGGGTTCGTCATGCTCGGAAAGACCTTCAAGGGCATGACCGATGCGATGCTGGAGTGGCAGACCGCACGCTTTCTGGAACTGGCCGACGGAGCCGCGCAGTCGGCGACATCAGATACAGGCCCGACCGACGGTTATGTCGTGAAGGTCCGCCCCGAACAGGTCGTCGAGATCGCGTACGACGGCGTGCAGACGTCGACGCGGTATCCCGGCGGGATGGCGCTGCGGTTCGCGAGGGTGCTGCGCTACCGCGACGACAAGAGCCCCGCCGAGGCCGACACCATCGACACGGTCCGCGCCGTCTACCAGCGCGGCGAATAACTTTGAGGGACGCCGGATCTCAGCCGATCAAACGGTCCGCCGTCGACCCGTCGACACTGTCCAAGGAGGCGTCCTTGGTCTCCCGCATCACCAGAATCGCGATGAAGCTCAGCGAAGCCGCGATGAACAGGTACAGGCCCACCCATCCGACGCCGTATTGCGTTGCCAGCCAGGTAGCGATGAACGGCGCCACCGCAGCACCCAGGATGCTGGCCACGTTGTAGGAAATCCCTGATCCTGTATAGCGCACATTTGTCGGGAACAGTTCGGGCAGCACCGCGCTCATCGGGCCAAAGGTGAAGCCCATCAACGTCATTCCGACCACCAGGAAAAGCAACATCGTGCCATGGGACGTGGTGCCGGGGTCGAGCATCGGGATGAACACCGCGCTGTACACCATGATCGCCGCGGTGACGGCCAATAGGGGTCGGCGGCGGCCGAAGCGGTCGGAGACCACACCCGACAGCGGCAGCGTCGCGGCGAAGAACAACACGGCGATCAGCTGCAACTGCAGAAAGTCGACGTAAGCGAACCCGAGACCGCCGCCCTCCGGTGCGCGCTTCGCCGTCCCGTAGCTCAGCGCCCACGTGGTCATGAGGTAGAACATCGTGTAAGTCGCCAACATCACGAAAGTGCCGATGATAAGCGGACGCCAGCTGGTTCGGAATACCACGGCCAGCGGAACTTTCACTTTCTCGCCACGGGCCACGGCGCGGGTGAACACCGGCGTCTCCGCGAGGCGCAACCGCACATACAGACCGATGGCCACCATCACCGCGCTGAGCAAGAACGGAATGCGCCAGCCCCACGTCAAGAATGCCCCGTCAAGGTCCGGTGTGGTATTGCTGTGGCCGATCCATACCAGCAGTAAGACAAAGGCTCCGTTGGCCAGCAGGAACCCAAGCGGCGCCCCGAGTTGTGGCCACATCGCCGCCCAGGCTCGCTTGCCGGGTTTGGCGGTTTCGGTCGCCAGCAAAGCAGCTCCGCTCCACTCTCCGCCCAGCGCCACGCCCTGTGCGAAGCGCATGAGGGCCAGCAACGCGGGTGCGATGAGGCCTACCTGGTGGTAGGTCGGCAATATCCCGATCACGAACGTCGCAATCCCCATCAGCAACAGGGAGGCGACCAGCGTGACCTTTCGCCCGACGCGATCACCGAAATGGCCGAAGATGATCGAGCCCACCGGACGGGCGACGAAGGCCAGGCCGAAGGTGGCCAGCGACGCCAGCAGCGCCGTCGTCGAATCGCTTTTCGGAAAGAACAGGTGTGGAAACACCGAGACCGCCGCGGTGGCGTAGATGTAGAAGTCGTAGAACTCGATCGTGGTGCCCACCATCGATGCAACCACGATGCGCCGGCGCGGGACCCCGCCGACCAGATCGGAGTTGGCGGTGTCAGCGCTCATCTTCGTCCCCCTGCGAGATCCGGCCTGCATCCGGCGAAGGGACATCATGCCAGACCACACGCGCCGGGGGTGTGGCCGCCGTGCCGTTCAGCCCGATGCGACGACGCCGTCTGAATCCCACGGCGCCACCCGGGATTCCGACGTCGCCCGGAACGCCTCGGGTATCTCGTCGGTGACGTCCCACGTCGCGGTCAGCCGGCCCATCCCCAGCGCATAGGCACAATGCACACCGAGCTCGACGAGTTCTTCCTCGGTGAAATGGCGTCGCAGATCGTCATATACCGCATCGTCGATCGCCAGATGATCGGTCGCGAACAGATCGGCGAACCGCAGCGCAGCGCTCTCGGCGGGCGACAGATCGTCGGCGTCACCTGGCTTTTCCAGCGAACACACCGCGGCCTCGGTCAGACCGTCGTCGATCGCGCTCTGATAGCGCACCGACATACAACTTCGGCACTGGTTGTGAAACGCGATGCGCAAGCGCACCAGCTCGACGAGCCGCGGCGCCAACGTGCCACTCGAGACCAGCGCCGCCTTCAGGGCGCCGAGCGCACCGGCGACTTCGGGCCGATGGCCGAGTATCGACGCCACTCCGACGTTGATCCGGTCGCCCTGACCCAGACCGTCGGTCGGTATGGACTCGAACGCCGCTGACGGTGCTATTCGGGACATCTTCACCTCACGTCGCCGTAGGTTGTCGCTACGACAACGTTATACGCCGCGGCAACGGCCCGGAGGCTAAACTGTTGTCCATACGGTAAGGAACTCAGAAAGGTCCGCGTGATGAACAAGGACGACATGATTCTGGTGAGCGTTGATGATCACATCGTCGAGCCGCCGGATATGTTCAAGAATCATTTGCCGAAGAAGTATTTGGATGAGGCGCCGCGGTTG
>JBNMRA010000032.1:0-63532 GCA_050205315.1 Mycolicibacterium pulveris
GCCACATACAACTCCCCGACCACCCCCGCCGACACCGGCCGCAACCACGCGTCGAGCACAAAGAACCCCAGATCGGCCAGCGGCACCCCGATCGGGCTGACCGTACTGTCCCCATCGGCGGCGGTGATCTCACGAAACGACGCATGCACCGTGGTCTCGGTGATCCCATACATATTGATCAACCGCGGCGCATCCCGGTGGGTGTCGAGCCATTCTTTCAACCGGGCAGGCTCCAGCGCCTCCCCACCGAACACCACCGCCTCCAGCCCAAGCTCAGCCCCCAACTCCGGGGCCAACGCATAAAACGCCGACGGGGTCTGACTCAACACACTGACCCGCTCCGCGGACAAAAGCGCAGCGAACTCCTCAGGCGAACGCGCCACCGACTCGGGCACCACCACCACCCGCGCCCCACGCAACAACGCGCCCCACAGCTCCCACACCGAAAAATCGAACGCCAACGAATGACACTGCGACCACACCTGACTGGCTGACAACGGCATCCGCGCCTCGACGGCCTCCAGTAGCCGCGTCACGTTGCGATGCGGAACCGCCACCCCCTTCGGCGTGCCCGTCGTCCCCGACGTGTAAATCAAATAAGCCACATCATCAGCACCGACCACCGGCAGATCAACGTCGCGGTCGACCACCGCATCGAGCTCGCCGACCTCGACGACCACCAGGTCGTGTCCTTCCAGCCGACCGGCCAGCTCGGCAGTCGTGACAGCGGCGACCGGCGCGGCGTCACCGAACACAAAATCCAACCTCGCGTCGGGCACCGCCGGATCAACCGGCACATACGCCGCGCCCGTCTTGAGCACACCAAAGATCGCCACGACCGCCTCGATCGACCGGGGAAACAGCAGCGCCACCCGCTGGCCAGGGCGCACACCGCGGTCAATCAGCAACCGCGCCAAGCGATCCGAAGCCGCATCCAACTCGCCGTAGCTCAGCGAGACGTCACCACAAGACACCGCCGGCGCAGCAGGATTCCGAGCTACCTGCATCCCGAACAAGTCGGGAATCGACGCGCCGTCGGAGGCCGAGCTCAAAGCCGCTCGATTGCCCCACTCGTCAAGCAGGGGCTGCTCGACCCGGGCATGGACTTCCATCGACGAGAGGGACCGCGCCGGGTCGGCGGTCATCGAGTTCAACACACGTTCGAAGCGATCCGCCAAATCGCGGGCGTCGCAGTCGGCGAACAACTCCCCGACACCGGATGTACTGAGAAACAGTTCTTCATCGTTGCGGATGATGACCAGCCCGAACTGATCGACCAGGCCGGTGTGGGTCACCGTTCCTGATCCAGCGGCGCCGGCAAAGTCGGCCAACCGCGTGGTCGGGATGAAATTGATCACCGCCCGGTTCGACGACCGGTCAACGCCTTCGAAACGTCCCTTGTTCTCAATGGCGCGGACCGGGAACCGTTGATGCCGTACCGCTTCTTGTATCCGTTTGTCGACATGTTCGCAGAAGTCGGCCACCGTTGTTTGCGCCGAGACTTTCAGCACCAGCGGTACGACCCCGGAAATCATCCCGGGCACCATCAACGCCTCTGGGCGCACCCGTCTGCTCACCGGGAAATCGAGCACAACTTCTGAACCGCCGATTTCGCCGTGCACAAGAAGCGCGCACGCCGCGGCGATCACCGACGCCCGGCGTACCCCAAGCGCGTGTGACAATTCGCGGGTTTTGGCGACGACGGCTGGATCCAACTGGACGGGCGGCGAGGGCTCATATTCGTTGGCTCGGCCGTCGAAGCCGGACACCGGACCGTGCGGCATCTCGGTTTCGAGTGGAATATTGTTTGCCCAGTAGGCTTGGTCCTCGGCGTAGTCTTCGGAGGCCTCGTATTCCGATTCGCAATCAATGAGATTGCGCAGTGATCCGAAAATAGGAGGCGGTATCGGTTCTCCGGTGGCCATCGCCGAATAGACGGCGGCAATTCGATGGCAGATGATGCCCATGCCGATTCCGTCGATAACTATGTGGTGGCAGCAGACAAAAAAATAGAATTGATCGGGCCGCGTCTGGAACAACGCGAATTTGAAAAGCGGACCGTCCAGCGGCATCACCGTGCGCTGGATCGAAGACGCCGTACGGTACGCGTCGCGGGCAGGATCCGATGAACTGCTCAAGTCGTAGTAAGCGAGCTCGGTGTCCGGGTATTCCATGACCTTCTGGAAAACCTGGCCGTCTGCCTCGAAAAACGTGGCGCGAAGCGGCTCGGCCTCGCCGACCACATGACGGACCGCCCGCTCCAGCAAATCGTGCTTGATCGGGCCTTCGATTAGCCCGAGCATCCCCAGCTGCCACTTGACTCCGGACCGTCCGGTTTCCTGGGCAAGCCAAATGTCCAGCTGGCCTCGCGTGAGCGGAAGTGTCCTGTTATCCCTTTCCATCGGACTGCCCCCGCGGTTTAGTTATCAATAGTCCTGCCCTGTGCCAACCTCTCACGCAGACTCTTCGGTCGTATATCGGGCCAGTTTTGTTCTATGTACTCCAGGCATGAGGAGCGGTCCGCCTCGCCGTATACCACCCGCCACCCTGCTGGAACATCGGCAAAGGACGGCCACAGGCTGTGTTGCTCTTCATCGTTGACCAACACGAGAAAGCTGCCCTTGTCGTCGTCGAAAGGATTGATGCTCAACAGTTCTCCAGGCCAGCTAGTCGACAGAAGTGGAACATGTTCTAAATCTATCCGAGGTCGCCGGAGTCGGTTCGTGGTTTCCGAAAAATCCCGGCTGTTAACTACGTCGCATTATCGTAACGCGCTGCGCGAAGCAAAATAGGCGCGCCGCGCCCTCGAAACCGGAAATCGAGAAGACGACGCGACGGTCCTGGCGAGCGACCTTTGAACACCAGAGCGCGGCAGTCGCCGGCCGTCGTTCAGCGGCACTTTCCGCGCCGTCCTGGCGTTTTGCTACGCCGTCTACCATGGCGTTTGTCCACCCCACCGTTACGTTCAACCGACTCGTTGTCACGTTACGGTGTGCGGGTCCGGCCGGGCTCGACGGGACCCGAGCCGCCTCGTCTCCAAAACGGAATCGACCCTTTGACATTGGGTGGGCGTCCCGTGGTGGCGCCGCCTCGGCGGCCCCGGTGATACTGCGGCCCGCAGACGGTCTGCGCAGGGCCTGGCCCCGGCCTGCGCCGGGCCGCGCTTCATCGCCGGCACCGGTCAACGGCGCTTAGCCCAGCGCCGTCCGGCCGTGAGCGGCGGACCCGGCGCAGCGTGCTGCGCTACCAGCGGGCCTCGATCCACAACCGCCCACTGGTCGACGTTGCCGGCCTTTCGTGAGTGCGGGCTCACTGGACTGGCCAGCACTTTGTCGAGCGCTGCCAACGCTGCTGCGGTCTAACGCATTTCGCATCGTGACGAGATCGCCGGTCCAGATCGTGACCGCTGAAAGCGGCATGCCGAACCGCCCGAGCATGTACGTTCGATTTCATAGCTCGTATGTTGTAATCACCGTGACCTCCAGATTTGCACCAGCGGAATCACTCGCAGGGAGTATCGCCGGACGGCAAATCCGCGCCGGTTGCAGTCCGAGGTGTTCGGTGGGTCGGCTTTCCAACCGTCTAGTAGCTAGGACCGCTGATGAGCGAAACCACGCAAACTGCCCTGCCCCCTGGCCCCCGGCTTCCGATGCTGGCGCAGTCCGCGTTGATGTTGCGTCACGGCCTGGACTATTTCACCGCATGTCAGCGCCGCTACGGCGATATCTTCACGCTGCGCCAACCGCTGCTCGGCAAGGTCGTCTATGTCGCCGATCCTGCCGCCATCAAAACGGTGTTCGTCGGCGACCCTCGGGTCTTTCATTCCGGTGAAGGACACGAGATTCTGCGCGGGGTGCTCGGCGACAGTTCGTTGTTTGTGATCGATGAGGATGAGCACCGCGACCGGCGTCGGCTGATGATGCCTGCGTTTGCGCGCGACGCGGTCGCGCGCCAGACCGATGCGATGATCGCGATCGCGGCGGCGAACATCGCCGGATGGCCGGTGGGCAAGACCTTTCCGGTGGCGTCCAAAACGGCTGAGATCGCGCTCGAGGTGATCCTGCGCACCGTCGTCGGCGCCACGAAGCCGGAACGGCTGGCCGCGCTGCGCGAGGTTGTGCCGCGGCTGCTCTATCTCACCCCGTGGGAAACGTTGGCCGTTGCGAAACCGAAGCTGCAGCGCTGGCGTCCGTGGCGGGCACTGCGCCGACGGTTCGAGGAAGTCGATGCCCTGCTCTACGCCGAGATCGCCGACCGCCGCGCCGATCCCGATCTGGCCGAGCGCACCGATTCGCTGGCCATCCTGGTCCGCGCCGCGGACGAAGACGGGCGCACGATGGACGACCGCGAACTGCGCGACCAGCTGCTGACGCTGATCCTGGCCGGGCACGAGACCACCGCGACGTCGCTGGCGTGGGCGCTGGAGCGGCTCACCCGCCACCCCGCCGCGCTGGCCAAAGCGGTGCAGGCCGCAGACGCCAGTGCGGCCGGCGATCCGGCCGGCGACGAGTACCTCGACGCGGTGGTGAAGGAGACCCTGCGGATCCGTCCGGTGATCTTCAGCACGGCCCGGGTCCTGACCGAACCGACCGAGGTGGGCGGTTACCGGCTGCCGGCAGGCACCACGGTGGACGTGTCGATCGGGTTGGTGCATGCGAGCGCCGATTTGTACCCGGATCCAAAGCGATTCGATCCGGACCGGATGTTGGGTGCTTCGTTGAGCCCGACGACCTATCTGCCGTTCGGCGGCGGTAATCGGCGCTGCCTCGGCGCCACGTTCGCGATGGTCGAGACGCACATCGTGCTCCGTGAGATCCTGCGCCGGGTCGAACTGTGCACCACCACGGATCCTGACGAGAAGCAGAAGTTGAAGCACGTCACGTTCGTGCCACACCGCGGCGCGCGCATCAAGGTCCGCGCGGTCAGGAACGTCGCAGCGGGGCCGCAGGGAACATCGGCGTCGGGTTGCCCTGTCGCGCCCGATGACACCACGTATTCGAGCAACTCGCGGTCAAAGTAGCGCCTGGTCCTGCGCGAACCTGTTGTGCGATAACGTTTGTCCGTCAGCGCGGGCGCCCTCGAGCGGCAAGCTTCTCCACCAGGTCGGCGGCAGTGGCGACGCTTTCCGCCGGCTTGGTCATCAGCGCGGCGACTTCCCGGGCCCTCGCCACATATTCAGGGTCGAGGATCATCCGCAGGTCCGACACCAAGGTTTTCTCATCAGTGGCTGAAAGGCGCCGAGCACTACCGACTTTGAGCCGCTTGATCCGGGTTCCCCACAGCGTTTGATCGAGATCCGTGGACAGGATCAACGTGGGAACCCCGGCGCGCAGACCCGCGGCGGTGGTGCCCGTGCCGCCGTGGTGCACGACCGCGCGGCAGGCCGGAAACGCGGCCGAGTAATTCATCGCGGTAACCACCTTGACGTGTTCGGCGTCGGGGATTCTGCTGAATTCAGTTCCGGCAGAACACACCAGCGCACGTTCGCCCAGCTGGGCGCACGCGGCGCTGATCATGGCCAGCGTCTCGGTGCCGGATTCCACTGGCAAGCTGCCGAAGCCGAAGAAGATCGGCGGTGTCCCAGCGGCGATCCACGATGCGACCTCGTCATCGGCGTCGGCGGGCAGGTCCAATGTCAGCGCACCGACGAACGGACGTTGGTCAGCCCACGTCGACCATTCGTCGGCCAGCCCGGCAAAGCACACTTCGTCGTAGGCCTGGATCTCCAGACAACCGCGTTCGGTGAGCCGCCACGGCGACGGACGCATCGCCTTCGGGAGGCCGAGTTCGCTGCGCTGGACACCTTCGACCTTCTTCGCCTTGCGCCACGCCAGCCACTCGCCCGCCTTCATCGCCGAACGGCCCAACGGCGCAGGCAGAAACGGCACGAACTGGCCGTTGGCCCGCAACGGGAAGAAGTGCAGCGTGGCCAGTGGGATGTCGTAGAACTCGGCGACGTTCCCGGCGGCGTCCTCGAAGTTCACGCCGGTGAACAACAGGTCGGCGTCCTCGGCCAGCGATGTCAGCGTCGCGATGATGTCCTTCCAGCACTGCAGGAACGGCTCCACGACTTCGCGGCGACGCTTGATCAGCTGCGGCACCTTCCAGAAGTTGCGGAAGAAATGCGTCCAGAAGTTGCGGTGCGCGTCCAGGACGGCCTGCAGATCGGGTCCGTAGGCGACCGCAGTGGGACCGGCGGCCTCGGCGAAGCCGATCAGGTCGGGCGGGACGGCCATGTGCACGTCGTGCCCGCGCCGTAGCAGTTCGCGGCCCACGGCCACCATCGGTTCGATGTCACCGCGGCTTCCGTAGGTTGCCAGGACAAACTTCATCGCAGCAGCTGACCTTGGGTCGGGCAGGCGCGCTCAGGCGACATGTTTGATGCGGGCGAACGCTTCCAGCCGATCGGCGGCGGCCGCGACGCTTTCGTCGGGTTGCATCATCCTGGCGCCGATCTCGCGGGCCCGGGCGACAGTTTCGGGCTGAAGTATGGTGCGCAGGTCGGCGACCAACGACTTCTCGGTGGTGGCCGAAAGCCGCCGGGCGGTGCCGGCCTCGAGCTTTTTGACCCGCGCTCCCCACAGGGTCTGATCGAGGTCGGTGGAAAGCACCAACGTCGGGACACCGGCGCGCAGGCTGGCGGCCGTGGTGCCCGCGCCGCCGTGGTGCACGACCGCGCGGCAGGCGGGAAAGGCGGCGGAGTAGTTCATGGTGCCCACCACCTTGACGTTGTCGAAATCGGGGACGTGGCTGAAATCGCTTGACCCAGCGCACACCAACGCCCGTTCACCCAACTGCGCGCACGCCCCGCTGATCATCGCGAGCGTGTCGGCGGCAGATTCCACCGGCATGCTGCCGAACCCGAAACAAATCGGCGGTGTCCCAGCGGCTATCCATGAGGCGACCTCGTCATCGGCGTCGCCCGGAAGCTCCATCGTCAGCGCGCCGACGAACGGCCGTCGGCCACCCCACTGCGCCCATTCCTCCGCCAACCCCGGAAAGCACACCGGATCGTAGGCCTGAATTTCCAACGATCCGCGTTCGGCGATGCGCCACGGCGAGGGACGGGTCGCCTTTGGCAAGCCCAATTCGCGTCGCTGTGCATCGTCGAGTTTCTTCATCAGCGGCCACCCCAGCCACTCCGATGTACGCATCACCGACCGGCCCACCCGCGCCGGCAGCCCCGGAACGAGCTGGCCGTTCGCCCGGATCGGAAATACGTGCAGGGTGGCGAACGGAATGCCGTAATGCTCTGCGATGTTGCCTGCGGCTTCCTCGCCGAGTACCCCGGTGAACAGCAGGTCGGCGTCCTTGGCTTGCGCCTTCAGCGTCGTGCTGACGTCATCCCAGCACTGGGCCAGCAATCGCCAATCCTCGCGCAAGAGGTCCTTGAGGTCCCCGACCCGCCAGAAGTTGCGCCAGAACTTGCGCAGGAACCGTGCCCAGAAGTCGCGGTTCACGTCCTGCCATACCCGCACATCGGGCCCGCAGGGCACCGCGGCCGGCCCGGCCGCTTCGGCAACGCCGACCAGGTCGGGCGAGACGGCCATGCACACGTCGTGTCCGCGACGCACCAACTCGCGCCCCACGGCGATGCCGGGCTCGACATCACCCCGTGTCCCGTAGAACGACAACACAAACTTCATCGCGGATTTCAACCTTTGCTTGCCGTGCGGTCCGCTCCGTTGGGGCCCGAAGCCCGCGCCCCAACCCAGCCGCCCGGCAGCATAACCCGATACCGGCGGTATTGACTGGGAATCGAGGGTATTGGCAAACACCGACCCGCACCGTCGACGCGCTTCGCGTTCCGCTCGCAACTCTGTTGGGCCAGTTCAGCTTCCGCGTACAGCCCGCCGCGCGATGTTTGCCTAGACATCCTCGCTGTCGGCCGTCTTCCTGGCCTCTTGCACCCGGGCCACATCCTGTGCGGTGTAACCGATGAACAGCGCCGCCACCGCGAGCAGCACGACCGCTCCGACCAGCCACAGCAAGCCGTAGGTCAAACCCTGGTCCAACGCGTTCAGCTGCACCGCGTTCATGAACTCCGGCGGCCCGCTGGTCCCGCCCAGGTGCAGCGTGCGCAACGTGACCGCGGCCTGAACGATGACCAGCACCAACGGTCCGCCCAGCGTCTGCAGCATCAGTGCCACCGCCGATGCGGGCCCGATCCGGTCGAAGCCGACGCTGGCCACCAACGACAGCGTGAGCGGGACGTTGATCAGGCCGATGCCGATACCGCCGAGCACGATCGGCACCAGCAGGTTCGGGAAGTACGGCACGTCGCCGTTGAGCGTCGAACCGTACAGCAGCGCAGCCGCCACCAGGCTGGCGCCGGTGGTCACCACCGCCCGCGGCGGAATCCACGACACCAGCCGTGAGGCGGCGATCACCCCGACGGTTGTGGCGGCGGCGAACGGGATGAAGCTGATCCCCGCCCGCAGCGGGCTGTAGCCGATGATGGTCTGCACATACAGCGAGACCAACACGGCCAACGTCAAACTCACCCCGCCGACCAGGAACATGGCGCCGTAGATGGCCAGCCGGTTGCGCTCCGAGAACAGGCTGAACGGCAGGATGGGGTTCTCGGCTGTGCGCTCCACCAACAGAAACGCCACGAGCGCGACCAGCGCCACCACGCCAGACCCGATCGTGATGGCCGAACCCCAGCCCTGCTCGGGCCCGATCGAGACGCCGAAGACCGCGGCGGTACTTGCCAAGGTGCCCAGCACGGCACCTTTGACGTCGAGCTTCATCCGCTCCGTCTGGGTTTCCCGCAGCGTGGTGATGGCCAGGTAGATCACCAACGCGCCGATCGGCACGTTCACCAAGAACGCCAGGCGCCACGACACCTCGGTGAGCGCGGGTCCGACCACCAGCCCGACCACCGCGCCGACGCCGCTCATCGCGCCGAACACACCCGCCGCCGCGTTGCGGACGGGCCCCTTCGGGAACGTCGTCACGATCAGCGACATCGCCGTCGGCGCCACGATCGCCGCTGCCGCGCCGTGCAGGAACCTCGCCGCCACGAGGACCGGTCCGTCCCAGGCCAAACCGCACAACGCCGAGGCGAGGGTGAACAACGCGATTCCGAAGATGAAGATGCGTTTGCGGCCGAAGGTGTCCCCCAGCCGGCCGCCGAGCAGCATCAGACCGCCGAAGGCGACCACGTACGCGGTGATCACCCAGCTGCGCCCGGCATTCGACAAACCCAGTTCGTCTTGGATCTGCGGCAACGCGTAAACCGCGACCGGGCCGTCCATGAACGCCATCAGCAGCACGCCGCCGATCGCGATCACGACACCAACGAACTGGCGAGACCACAGCGAGGTCGAAGGACCCGTGGGCTGCGCCGGCGTCCGTTCGACGGGCGCCGGGGTCGCGCTCTCGGCGCTCTTAGTCACCGGCTGACCGTATCAGTCGGCGCAAACGCGCAAATTGAGAAACTCCCATTCCAGTGCGTTGAAAATCGTCACAGCTCAGTCGGCCGTCTCGGGTGCCGGTCGCATCCACGCGCCACCGTACTTTCGCAGTTCGTCATCGCCGCCCGCACCAAAGGCCAGTCGCTCCAGCACACTTCGAGGCCGCGACGTAGCAACCTCATTCCGTGCCGAGTGCCGTCTTGGTTCCGACACCCCTGGGCGTGGCTAAGCCCAAGTCCCGCGGCGTCGGTGCGCGATCGCAACGATCTCGTGGCGCAGCTTCAGCAGGGACGGCCGGATGACCCGGTTGATCTTGTACAAGCGTTGGTAGGTTTCGAACGCCGCCCGGAACCCTCGTTCGCTCGTCCGATAGCCCTCGAACACCCGATCCAGCGCGGCCTGGTTGACCGGCTCGTCGCGCGCGGCCGCGCGCAGCGTTTCGTCGACCACCGAAAACCAGTCGGTGCCGAACGGCTCTTCCACCGGGCCGGTGCGCGACTGGCGGTGCAGGTCCGGGGTCAGGAAATCGTCGATTGCGCTCTCATCCCGGTTGTTGAGATCGATACCCAGCGCGACCGAGATCCGCTTCACTTCTCGACGCCAGTCTTCGAGGAGGTGGGCGTAGTCGACGAACACACGCGGCAGCTCGCGGGTGACCCGCTCGGACAACAGCGAGTATTTCAGCCACACCGGGCTGCCGAGCTCCGGTGGAATGTGGAAGGCCGCGGTACCCGATGCGATGGACTCCTGCGGGCGGCGCACCGCGATGACGATCGCGACATCGAAACCGGCCCGGCGCGCCGCCTCAAACCACAAGTCGGACAGCAGCGTTACATGCCCGTCTTTGATGACCACGACCGGCGCGGCCGGCAGCGTGGAAAGAAACTTCCCGATCTCTGCTATGCAGGCGGCCTTTTCCTCACCGTCGAACTCGCCATCCTCCTGTAAGCGCAACGTCGGGTCGAACGCGGTGCTGTTGTGGCGGCGCACGATCTTGTTGTTGAGGTGGATGGACTCCCGCGGCTCCCAGTAGCCCCGCTGGTTGTTGCGGTCGGCACCGGCCATCTTGGCCGGAAGTGCAGCACCGCACAGCGACAGCACCCGGGTGAGCGCCGACGTACCAGATCGGGGCGCGCCCATCACGAACAACACCACCGGGCGGGGCTCCGCGCCGCTCTTTGCTGCCGAGGTCACGAACGCAACCCCGCGTTCCATGCCGTCGGCAGCGCGGCAGCGCGGTGCCCCACCACAAGGTCTTCCAACGTGATTCGGCTCTGGGTCATAGAGGCAGAATAGATCGGGCTCGGCGCAATTGTTGCAATTCTCGACGCCAAGAGGCCTTCGGCGCCTTACCTGTCCTCACCCGGCGGCGGTACACCCGCGCAACGCCGGCCCGCGATACGACGCGTGGGGTCCGCGATCTGCTGGTACGCAGCACATTTCGCTCAGCAGCGGATGTTGGCGTGCCCGTAGATGAGCGGCCGGACAGCGCAGCGCACGTGAGTCGTGTTGGCTGACAGTGGATCTAGGCTCAGGCCCATGTGCCCCGGCGCCGGTTGGCGAGCGCGCGGACCTCGTAGATCATCTTCATGACCGACGGCCGAAAGTAGCGGTTGACCTTCTCGATGCGCTGATACCCCTCGAACACCGCCCGGAAATCGCGTTCGTTGACCCGATATGCGTCGAAGACGCGGTCCAGCGACGACTGGTCCCAGGGTTCGTCGCGCGCGGCGGCGCGCAACGTTTCGTAGGTTGTCGAAACCCAGTCCGCACCGAACAGGTCCATCAGCTGGCCTTGGTGGCGCTCGTGGCGAAGGCCCGGTTTGAGAAACGCGTTGATCGCGTCCTCGTCCGGGGCATCGAGGTTGATGCCGAGCGCCGATGAAACCCGCTTCATCTCGCGGCGCCAGTCCTCGAGCAGGTTGACGTACTCGACGAACACCCGAGGCACGTCGCGGGTCTGGGCCTCGGTGAGCAGATTGACCTTCAGCCACAATGCGGTCGAAAGCTCCGCGGAGACCTCACTACGCTGAGCCACCGACGCGGCGACCTCCTGCGGATGCCGCACCGCATTCACGGCCACGATGTCGAATCCAGCGCGGCGCGCGGCCTCGAACCACATACCGGTCAACAGCGATATCCGCGGGTCCTTGATGACCACGAACGGCGCGTCAGGCAACGTGGACAGAAACGCCCGGATCTCCTCCACGCAGGCGGCCTCGGCAGCGGCGTCGAGCGCACCGTCCTCCTGCGCGCGCATCGTCGGATCGAACCCACTGCTGCCCAAGCGACGCAGAATCGTTTCGTTGATGACGTTGGCCGCGCGCGGCTCCCAATGCCCGAGCGGGTTGTCGGGCATGGCGCCGACGAGTGCCGACGGCAGCGCACCGCCACACAGTGACAGAACCCGAGCGAGTGCGGACGTTCCGGACCGGGCCACGCCGAGCACGAACACGATCACCGGGCGTGCTCCCGCGCCGCGTGCGGCGACTGTCACGTCCGCATCCCCGCCGCGAACGCTGCGCGCAGCACACAAACGTCGTGCTCCATCACAAGGTCCTCCAGGGTGTGTCCGGCCTGCACAGCCGAGACGTCGGATCGGCAGAGCGTCCAGGGTGTCGGTTGCTGCCGCGACATTGAACCATGAGTTCTCTGCCCATGTGACGTCATGGGGCCGATCGGTCGGTAGTGTTTCCGCCCGTGTGGGGTCCCTTGCTGGCGTTGGCCTTTATGTTCGCGGTCAACCCGGTGCTCCTCGCCGTGATCGTGCTGATGATTTCGCGGCCACGGCCGGTGCAGAATCTGCTGGCCTACTGGCTGGGCAGCGTGATAGTGAACTTCGTCGGCTTGCTGGTACCGCTGCTGGTGCTGCATTTCACCCCGGCGCTGTCCACGTTTTCCCAGGACATGGCTGCGCCGGGTCAGAGCTCTGCGGGCCGGTTCATCCAGTTCGGCATGGGAATTCTGATGCTGTCGTTCGCCGCGTTCCTGGTGGTGCGCTCGATACGTCAGCGGGCGCGGGTCCCGGCGCCGGCCGGCGACGCTCCCGCACTGGTGCCGGACCACGATCCGCAGTCACCGAGCCCGGTCCCGGACTCCGCGCCCAACCCGATCGCATCGCCGTTTGGCACTCCGCAAGATGGTGCGGCAGAGGGCGGTTCGATATTCCGGCGGGTGCTGCGCCGACTCCAAAACGCGTGGGACAGCGGAGCCTTGTGGGTGGCGTTCGTGTTCGGTCTCGGCGGGCTTCCGCCGCCCATGTTGGTCTTCATCGTGGTTACGTCCATCGTGTCCTCGGGCGCTTCGGTCGGCACGCAGTTCATCGCTGTCGTCGTGTTTGTCGTCGCGATGTTCTCGGTTGTCGAGATCACCCTGGTGAGCTATCTCGTCGCGCCTGCGAAAACCCTTGCGCTGCTGCGACCGCTGCACGACTGGGCGTTGCGGCACCGCAGGCAGGTGCTGATCACGATCTTCACCGTGGTCGGCTTGATTTCGGTGGTCAACGGCATCCTCGCCTGAGGCGGCCGGGTGAAGCGTCACCGGTCGCGACGGGCCACCGCCACCGTCGGACCGAAACCGCGCCGGGACCGGAACTCGACGGTGATCGCCGGGTCGGCATGCTGGGCGATGGCGCGCAGCGCCGACGGGCTGTAGGCGCGAAGCGAGCTGATGAAGCCGTCGTGTTGCAACGGTGACAGCCTGGTGAGCGGCAGCACCACCGCCAACAGCAGCAGATGCAGCGGCGCCGGTGGTCTGGGCAGGTCGACGATCAGCAACTTGTTGGCCACCCGCGTCCCTTCCGCAAACACTCGGGCCGCGGCCTGCGGCGGCAAGTGGTGCAACGACAACGCGAACACCGCCAGGTCATAGTGACCGTCCGGCGCGTCGATTGCGGTGGCGTCCATGGCGCGGACGGTGGCGCGTGGGTTGCCGGCGAGGTCACTGCCGGCGACGCCGGCCACGAACGTGGGGTCGATGTCGGTGACCGTGACCTGGGCGGTGGGGTGGTCCGCCAGCAGCTTGCTCGACAGCCCGCCGAGCCCGGCCCCGAGCTCGAGAATCTTCGGGGACGGCACATCGGCCACTTCACGCAGCACCATCCGGGCACACTTGCCGTGTATACCGATCCAGCGTCGTCTTCCGGCCCGGTCCAGTGCGCTCATGACCTTGCGCTTGAGGTGGTCGACGTCGTCGCGGTCGAGGTATTCCAGCCGGTCGGTCTGCAGCCGCCGGTCCAGCCACGAAGCATCCGGCCCGCCCCGGGGCATGCTCATAATGTCGCGGGTGCCGCTATCCATGTCGAACATCATGGATCATCTGCCCGGCGCCCGACGACGGCATGGTCGGTAGCCGCCTATGACGTCATCTCGGGGACACGGCGGACGACGAGGACGTGACCGTCCCGGAAGTTGGCCGGGCTGGTCGCGAGCTGGTAATGGCCGTACAGAACGTCGACGAACGCCCTGGCCAGGCCGGCGAGCGTGAAGCTGTTGTAGATCGTCCAGTAGTCGCAGTAAACGTCTTCGACGACGTATACGCCGTCGTCTGTCAACGCGGTGTCGAACAGGCTGCGAAAGTTCTCCGTCATCGGCTGGCAGGCTTGACTTCCCGCATCGAGGATCACGTCGAACGGGCCGAATTCCTCAGCGGCATCGCGCAACAACGTACGGTTCTGGTCACCGCCGATTCGGACCCGGATGCCTTCTGAATCCGCGATCGTCACGAACTTGGAGTCGACGTCGACACCGATGATCAGCGAGTCGGGGTGAAGATACTCCTGCCACATCTGGAGCGAGTCGCCGTAGAAACTGCCGAGCTCCAGCATCCGGATGGGCCTGCTTCGGTCGACCACGGATTCGTAGATCGACCGATGGTCCGCCACGTTGTGGACTCGCGGGGTCCGGTCGACCACCTCAGCGACCACGCGGTGAAGCCGGGTGTCCACCGCTGACCAGGTGGTCGTTGAAGCAACATCTGCCGCCATCGTTTTCAATATCCGGTCCCGGCCCCGATACCGATTGCGCCGAGCGATCGGGGAGAACTTCAGTACGAGGTTCACGATGAGGCCCTGTCAGCAGGTCTGTTGGTCCGGGTGGCCAGATGAGCCACGGGCTCAGTATCGCCGAGGTATGCCCCAACCCGGGTGCAGTTCGGCACAAAGGCGGGGCGCACAAACACTCGACCGCGCCTCAGCGCACCCGGCGCAGATACCCGTCGGGTGCGACGGTGATCTGCAGTTTTTGCGGGATCTGGTGGTCGATTTCGAACTCGGAGTGCGACTTCAGAAACTCCCACACCGCCGTCTTCGGGTTGTTGTCCTGTCCCCACGGCCGGTCGGGGAACATGTCGGGCATGTCTTCGACGACGGTGTCGAACACCACGCAATAGCTCTCGGGTGTCACCAGCGATGCGTATGCCGACAATTCCCCGAGGACGTGTTCGTGGGTGTGATTGCTGTCGAGGCAGACGAGCGTCGCGCCGCGGCCGGCCGCCAGATCGTGAACCTGTCGAATTGTCGCGGGGTCGACACTCGACCCTTCGATCATCGTGATGTAACCGGACAGCGGATGGTTTTCTATCGCCGCGCGATTGTGGGCGCGGATCTCGATGTCGACCCCGATGACCTTCCGGTTCGAAGTTCGCGGATCGAACGGTGTGTCGTTGGTGATCGCCTCACACAGGTCGATCAGCGCGAGCATGGAAGCGCTGAGGATCAGCGAACCCCCATGCGCGATCCCCGTCTCGACGATCACGTCGGGTTTGACCGCCCAGATCAACTCCTGCAGGCAAACGATGTCCTGTGGATATTGGATGATCGGCCGGCCGAGCCACTCGAAGTTGTACGAGTATCGGTTGGTGAGGCTTCGCCTGATCCACTCGGAGGTCAGATGCGCGAGCTCGCGGTCTTCGGCGAGCGCTCGAACATTCTCGACCACCCGCTGCCGGTGGTCGGTGCGCCCCGAGAACCATTCGGCGGCACTCCAACTCGTCGCATCGACCCCCGGCAGCACCTCGAGCTCGGTGCTGTACGACGGCGGGTACAGCAGCGCGATCGGGGCGATATCCAGCGCCTTGGCCAGCACGGCCAGTTCAGCGGTGCTCACGTGGGCGCGCTGGTGGCTCTCCAGCTCCGAGATGGTCGTGTGCGCGACGCGATATCCGAGCGCGTCCGTTTGATCTGACAGCCACTGCGCTGAGCGTGAGCCCCGCAACCGTCTGATTTCGTCCCCGATTCGCGCCGCCTCGTCGGCGGCCCAGTCTTTCGCCACACCGTCACAATGGTCGACCAGCGCCGGAATTTCGACAGTATGGGCGAAGCCCCAGAAGAACTTAATACAATCGCGACAAATCGAGGCGCCATCGCAAACGAGGCCCCGTGACACACGCAGATGGTGGAGGTCATAGGTTGGACAGGTCCCGCCAGTTCTGCCCACGACGGCCTGATGGATCAACGACATGACGACCACTTCGACAACCGAGCACCGACTTCTCAGGGAAATCACCCGCTGTGAAGTCTGTAGCGGCGAGATGTTGCTGCCGGTGCTCGATCTCGGCCGCCATCCGCTCTGCGACGACCTCGTCAAGGTCGGCGATCCGCGTGAATGTCGGGAATACCCAATCAATATCGATTTCTGTCCGACGTGCATCACCGCGCACCAGCGCTACCAGGTGCCCAAAGAAGATCTGTTTCCGGTTGACTACCATTACCGTTCGCGCTTCACCGCGGACGTGCTGTCCGGCATGCGCAACCTGGTGGCCACATGCGCCGAACGGGTCGGGCCGTTGACCGGCAAGCTCGTGCTCGACGTCGGTTGCAACGACGGCAGTTTGCTTGATTTCTTCACCGAAGCCGGGGCGAGAACCGCCGGTATCGAGCCGACCGGCGCCGCTGGCGACGCGGCTGCCAAAGGTCACTTCGTCGTCCAGGACTATCTCAGCACGGCTACAGCGGCTGCGATACGCGACCGCGTCGGCCTGCCCGACGTGATCACGTTCACCAACGTGTTCGCTCACATCGAGGACCTGTCCGGTGTGCTCGCCGCGCTCCAAGTTCTGCTGGCACCGCAGACGACGATCGTCATCGAGAACCATTACCTGGGCTCAGTTCTCGATCGACATCAGTTCGACACGTTCTATCACGAACATCCCAGAACGTACTCGTACCGGTCGTTCGACTTCATCGCGAAATCGCTTGGTCTCGACATCGTGCACGTGGAGTTTCCGGCCCGCTACGGCGGGAACATCCGGGTCACGCTCGGACGCGGCGCAGGAAACGGGACGGGAACCGAAGCCGCGTCGATTGCGCGTGAGCAGAACTTCTTGCAAGACTTCGGCCGACTCGCCCGCGACGTCGAGTTGTGGAGGGAGCGCAAGGGTCGCGAGATCAGGCGGCTCGTCGCAGCGCACGGTCCGATCCGGGCCAAGGCGTTCCCCGGCCGGGCCGCGATCCTCGTGAAACTGCTCGGGTTGACCGCCGACGAGATCGTCGCAGTTCACGAGAAACCGGGTTCGATAAAGATCGGCCATTACGTACCCGGCACCAGGATTCCGATCGTCGGCGACGACGAGCTGTTCGCTCAGGGCCCGCAGACCACTCCCCTGCTGAACCTGGCCTGGCATATCTCCACCGAAATCCGCCGGTATCTCGCCGAACACGATTACCAGGGGCCGGTTTTCGATGTCCTCACCGCCGACGATTTCAAAGCTGAGTGAGCGGTGTTCACGATCCTGGGTTCCGGGTTCGGCAGCTACGGATATCTACCGGCTCTGATCGAGGCGGGCTATCGCGTTGCGTTACCGAACCGCTATCGGTCTGCGCTCGACGACAGGCCGGAACTGTCCCGGTACTCAGACGAGGTGGTCTGGTGCAGCGATGTCGAGACCGCCTTGCGGCGATCCAGTGGAGCGGCCGTCGCGCTGCGGCCACACGATCAGGCGCTGTGGATACCTCGCCTGATCCACCTGCCTGGTATACAACGCCTCATCCTCGAGAAGCCGGTCGCGCCGACTCCCGAATTGGCCGCTTCGCTGCTGGCGCAAGTCGAGAAGGCCGGTAAGCGTTACCGGGTCGGATATACGTTTCGCTTCACCGCGTGGGCGGACAAGCTCAGGTCAGCACTCGCCGAATCCGCCGAAAGCATCACCGTCGATTGGACTTTCCTGGCCCACCACTACCGCGCCGACATCATCAACTGGAAAAGATCCAGCTCGGCCGGCGGCGGTGCCGTTCGGTTCTACGGCATTCACATGATTGCCGTGCTTTCGGAGTTGGGCTACGACGACGTGTCGACGTCGACGGTCTCTGGACCTTCAGAAGATGAGGCGCAGCGCTGGCAGGCAACGTTCACCGGACCCGGCCTCTGCCCGTGTGACCTGAGCATCGACAGCCGGGACGCGACGACAACCTTCGACGTTTCGGTACACAAGAGCGGTCAGGCGCCGGTGACGCTCGTAAGCCAGCCCGGCCCTTTCGGTTCGGCTGATCCGGGTGCGGTCGAAGGGCAGGACGCACGCGTCGGGGTGCTGCGCCAACTGTGCGATTCGTTCTCGGAATCCGACGACCGCCACACCGAACGGCAGCAGGCGATTCTGGCACTCTGGCGGGCCGTCGAGGCCAAGTCACGGCGCGAACAGTAAGCGGATGTTCATGCCGTCGCCCAGTTCAGACCCGAGTCGACCGCGTCGGCAACATAAGTCGACAGTGCATCGGCGCTCGACACCTGACCGGCTTCCAGCAGTCGTCGATACCAGTCCGCGGTGTGCCGGATCGCTTGTTCGACGTCCCAGGCCGGCCGCCACCCGAGATGCGTTTTGGCCTTGGCGCTGTCGAGCTGCAGCAGCTTCGCCTCGTGGGGCTGAGGACTGGTCACCATGTGCCACTGAACCTGCGGCCACACCCGAGCGAGATCTGCGAGCACCTGCTCGACCGTTCGGTTTCCGTGCCCATCGGGGCCGAAGTTCCACGCGTCGGCACAGGTGGTGTCGCCAGCCAGAAGCCGTTGGCCCAGAAGCAGATACCCGCTGAGACAATCCAGTACATGTTGCCAGGGGCGCGTGCTGTACGGCGAACGAACAGCCAGTGACTCGCCGGCGACGACCGCACGCACCACGTCGGGGATCAGCCGGTCCTGCGACCAGTCACCACCACCGATCACGTTGCCGCCCCGCGCCGTTGCCAGCAACGGCGCCGACGGGTGTTGCAGAAACGCGGTTCGATAGCTCGCGACCGCCAACTCGACGCCGGCCTTCGACGCGCTGTACGGGTCGTGTCCACCCAGCCGATCGTGTTCGCGGTAGGCCCAAGGCCATTCGCGGTTCTCGTAACACTTGTCTGTCGTGACAACCACCGCGGCACGCACTTCCGGTGTGTGACGTAGCGCCTCGAGCACATTCACCGTGCCCATCACGTTGGTGGCCCACGTGGCGACCGGTTCCTGATAGGACCGGCGAACCAACGGTTGGGCGGCCAGATGAAAGACGATCTCGGGTCGTTGGGCAGCGAAGACCCGCCGCAGCGCCGCTTCGTCGCGGATGTCGATGCGTTTATCGTCGATGGACAGCTTCAACAGCTGCCAATGACTGGGATCAGAGGGCGGGTCCAGGGCGACCCCGGTGACGTGTGCGCCCAACGCCTGCAGCCATAGACACAGCCAGCTGCCCTTGAACCCGGTGTGGCCGGTGACCAGGACGCGGCGCCCGCGGTACGCGGCGCCAAAAGCGTTCAGCGCCAGCACTTCCATGGCGCTTCGCCGCTGTTCCAGAGGTCTTCGAGCATGTTCTTGTCGCGAAGGGTGTCCATGGGTTGCCAGAAGCCGGAGTGCTCGAATGCCATCAAATGGCCGTCGGCGGCAAGGCGCGCCAACGGCGGGCCTTCCCAAGCGGTTTGGTCTCCGTCGATGTAGTCGAGGACCGCCGGGGACAAGACGAAGAATCCGCCGTTGATGAACCCGCCGTCACCGCGCGGCTTCTCGACGAAGCGAGCTACCCGATCACCGTCGCGCTCGATCGCCCCGTAGCGTCCCGGCGGCAGCACCGCGGTGACGGTGGCGTGGCGCCCGTGCTGACGATGAAACGCGACGCTGTTTCCGATGTTCACGTCGCTGAGCCCGTCACCGTAGGTGAAGCAGAACGCCTCTTCGTCCTGGATGTAGGGCGCCACCCGTTTGAGGCGACCGCCCGTCATCGTTTCGTCACCGGTGTCTACCAGCGTCACCCGCCATGGTTCCGCGTAATGCTCATGCACTTCCATCTTGTTGACCGACAGATCAAACGTCACGTCAGACATGTGCAGGAAGTAATTGGCGAAGTACTCCTTGATCATGTATCCCTTGTAGCCGCAGCAAACGACGAAGTCGTTGATGCCGTGCCGGGAATAGTGCTTCAGGATGTGCCACAGGATCGGCCGTCCGCCGATCTCCACCATCGGCTTGGGCCGCGCAACGGTCTCTTCGGTGAGCCGGGTGCCCTTACCTCCGGCGAGTATCACCGCTTTCATCGTGTGCGCCGTGGGGTGAGCTGATACCGGCCCGACCATTTTCTCGGTTGATCTGCTAATCCGGCGGAGTAGCCGGATCTGCCTTCCACCATGACCGTCATGTGCCCGAATATTTCGGCGGGGATGTTGTTCGAATACCGTTCCATCAGGTGACGGATCAGAAAGAACGAGCCCAGCCTTTCGGAGAGGAAGCCGACTGCCCTTATCTGATAAGTGTTGTAACGCCTCAGGCGGCTGCCGTGCCGCTGCACGAATTCGCGACCCACGCGCTCGATCGCTGACAGCACATTCATCAGCCACCACTTCGGGAACACCCCGAGCTCGACACCGCCCGGAATAAAGTGCTTCGCGGCCAGAAATTCCGATGCGGTGGCCGAATCCAGCACACCTGTCTCCACGGCGATCGACGTGTAATCGACGATGTCTCTGCGGTGATGGATGGTCGCGTAGTGTTTGAAAACCGAGTTCTTGAAATACAGCGGCTGGGAGACAAGGAACGGAAGGCCCTCTTCAGGCATGAACGTCGCCAGCTCGGACTCGCTTTCCACGCGGTCGCATCTCAACTCCCGCAGGGTCGGATACCGCACCGACTCCACCCCCTGTGGCGACGGCAGAATCCTCTTTCGGTAGGACGAGACCTCGATGAGCTCAGCGTCGCCGGATACTCTTTCGAGCGCGATCGGTAGGACGAAACTTCCCGCGGCGCCGAACGCGACTGGCCGGGCCTCGTGCCAAAACGGATCGAGATGTCTGACGTGAAGTGCAGAATCGGGCTGGTAATCACCCAGCGAGATGCATTCGTCGTACCAGCTTTCAGGTAACAGCGGCTTTTTGTGGCTAACGCAGTACCTATTGATCATGGACATGAGCCGTTCCGACGATGGGCTTCCCCCTCACCGATTACCGACGTCCGCAGTGGGCGAATCTGATGTAGCCGGCCAGCGATACCACGGGCGTCTCCCGTCGCCATGGCGGTACCTTTCTCGACCATCATCGAATTTCAGCACGATTGCGGACTCGGGGCAGCACTTTGTGTAGTCGGGAACCGGATCCAGTTGGGCATGCCCGAACACTCTAGCTTCCAAGGCGCCCCGGTCGGCCGACCGATCCACAGCAGCAGCCATAACGGCGATTCGCACCTCCGGTGCGCGCCGACCCCGTAGGTTCGCTAAGCGGCACACCGCTCGGGAGAGGGGAAATGGTGGACGAGGCAGTTCGGGGTTTGTCTGCGAGCACCACACGCTATCAACTGTGGACGGAGTTCCTGCAGACCAAGCGGGTCGAGTCGATGGCCGAGATAGGCGTCTACCGAGGTCGTTTCGCCGCCGAGGTGCTGTCCGCCTGCGACTCCATCCGCACCTACTACATGGTCGACCCGTGGCGCCACCTCGACGACTGGAACAAACCCAGCAATACCGACGACTCCCGGTTCGCGACCTACCTGGCCGAAACCGAAGCCAACACCGAGTTCGCTGCCGACAAGCGCGTCATCCTGCGCGGCACCACCTTGGAAGTCATCGACCAGATCCCCGACGCCAGCCTCGACTTCGCCTACGTCGACGGTGATCACACGTTGCGGGGTATTTCGATCGACCTGATCAATGTGTGGCCCAAGGTGCGCACCGGCGGATGGATCGGTGGGGACGACTTCGCGCACACCATGTGGCAGCACGGCGACCGCTTCGAGCCGACCCTGGTGTTCCCGTTCGCGGTGTACTTCGCAGAGGCTGTGGGCGCCCGCATCTTCGCCCTGCCACACCAGCAGTTCCTCATCTGCAAAGAACCGGGCTTCGAGTTCGTCGACCTCACCGACAGTTATCCGGACACCACGCTGCAAGGACAGTTCCGGCTCAAGCGGGTGCTGCGGGGCTGGCTCACCGACACGATCGGCATCCTGAGAAGCGAACGCAGGAGGACGCCGCCCGCCAAGTCCGCGACCCACTCCGACCAGGCGTAGACCGTCAATCGGTATTCGCCACCGCATCGCAGCAAAGCGGTCAGACCACCCGACCAACTCGGCTAGTTTGTCGGTTGACGCGGCCGTCGATTCGACGTTGCGGAAACCCACATGTCGAATTCGACCGCGCCTGCTGAGGTATTGCTCGAGAGAAGGTGAAGGGCTATGGGGGACGCTCGTGTCACTCCTGTCGCGCTGATCGGCATGGCCTGCCGACTTCCCGGAGGCATCGAATCACCGCAGAAGTTGTGGGAGGCGTTGGTACGAGGCGACGATCTGGTGACCGAGATCCCCGCCGATCACTGGGATGTCGACGAGTTCTACGACCCCGAGCCCGGCGTGCCCGGCAAGTCGGTGACGCGGTACGGCGGATTTCTCGACGACATCTGGGGTTTCGATGCTCCGTTCTTCGGGTTGCGGACCCACGAGGCAACGTACATGGACCCCAACCACCGGTTGCTGCTGGAGACGTCGTGGGAGGCCATCGAGCACGCCGGCCTGGATCCGCGCTCGCTGTTCGGGTCCAACACAGGCGTTTTCGTCGGGGTGGTCCACGATGACCACGTCGTGCTGACCTATGAATCCGGCGTCGTACACGACGCCTACGCCTATCCCGGCAACACTCCCAGCATGGCGTCCGGCCGAATCGCGTACTGGCTGGGCGCGCACGGCCCGGCCCTGACGGTGGACTCGGCGTGTTCCACCGGAATGCTGACCTTGCACCTGGCCTGCCGCAGCCTGCACCAGGGTGAGAGCGACCTTGCTCTGGCAGGTGGCGTGAACACGCTGATCTCAGGGCTGATGAACACCGCGGGATCCGCGCTGGGCATGTACTCCCCTACCGGTTGCTGCCACTCGTTCGACGTCGCGGCGGACGGGTTCGTACGGTCCGAGGGTTGCGCCGTCGTCCTGCTCAAGCGGTTGCCCGACGCGGTCCGGGACGGCGACCGGATCCTCGCGGTGATCCGCGGCACGGCAGCCAATCACGACGGGCGTACCAAAACCATTTCCAGACCGTCGCTGGAAGCGCAGGCCAACGCGTACCGGGCGGCGCTGGCGGCGGCCGGCGTCGACCCCGCGACGGTGGGCATGGTGGAAGCCCACGGCACCGGCACCCGGGTCGGTGACCCGATCGAGTTCGGCAGCCTGTCCCAGGTCTACGGGGCCGACGGTCGACCGTGCGCGCTTGGATCAGCCAAGAGCAACTTCGGGCACACCGAAGGCGCCGCAGGCACGTTGGGGCTGATCAAAGCCGCGCTCGCACTGCAACACGGCGTGGTCCCGCCGTCGCTGCACTTCACCCGGTTGCCCGACGAGCTGGCAAAAATCGAAACCGGGCTGTTCGTGCCCACCACGGTCACGCCATGGCCGTCACGACACGACGAGCACCCACGCCGGGCGGCCGTATCGTCGTACGGGTTGAGCGGCACGAACGTGCACGCCGTGCTCGAGGAAGCCCCTGCGGTCGCGAACCAGCAGGTGTCCGCCGCCCCGACCGGTTCGCTGGTGTTCGCGCTGTCCGCCACCTCGAGCGAAGCGCTGCACCGGACCTGCGCCCGGCTCGCCGAATGGGTCAGCGCCCGCGCCGACGAGCTGGTGCCCGCCGATCTGGCCTACACCTTGGCGCGCCGACGGGGACACCGGTCGGTGCGCGCGGCGGTGGTCGCCGCCGACGTGACCGCGCTGACCGAGCGTCTGCAGGAGGTCGCCGACAGCGGCCTTCCGCATCCGGCCATCGTCGGCCAGGACGACCGCGGACCCGTCTGGGTGTTCTCCGGCCAGGGCTCACAGTGGGCGGCGATGGGGGCAGCCCTGCTGGAGGGCGAGCCGGTGTTCGCGGCCACGGTCGCGCAGGCTGAACCGTTGATCGCCGCCGAAGCGGGATTCTCGGTCACCGACGCGCTGTCGTCCCCGGAGACGGTCGAGGGTATCGACCGGGTCCAGCCGACGCTGTTCACCATGCAGGTCGCGCTGGCCGCCGCGATGCGCTCCTATGGTGTCAGCCCCGGCGCGGTCGTCGGGCATTCGATGGGTGAGGTCGCGGCAGCCGTTGTCGCCGAAGGGCTTTCGCTCGAAGACGGGGTGCGCGTCATCTGCCGCCGCTCGCGGCTGCTGGCCACCATCGCCGGCGCCGGGGCGATGGCCTCGGTGGAGCTTCCCGCGCGAGACGTGCACGACGAACTGGCCGCCCGCAACCTGTCGGACGTCGTCGTGTCGGTGATCGCGTCGCCGGAGTCCACTGTGATCGGCGGGGCGAGCGAGACGGTTCGGGAGCTGGTCGCGATGTGGGAGCGCCGCGACGTGACAGCGCGTGCGGTGGCGGTGGACGTCGCATCGCACTCACCGCAGGTCGATCCCATTCTCGCCGGGCTCACCGATGCGTTGTCCGAGCTCGCTCCGATGCCGCCTTCGGTGCCGTTCTACTCGGCGACGACGGATGATCCGCGGCGCGAGCCGGTTCTGGATGCCCGCTACTGGGTGGACAACCTGCGCCGTCCGGTGCGGTTCGCCGGCGCGGTGCAGGCCGCGCTGGAGGACGGCCACCGGGTCTTCGGGGAGCTCTCACCGCACCCGTTGTTGACCCGCGCCGTCGAGCAGACGGCGAAGGCGGCCGATATCTCGGCGCAGGCGCTGCCGTGCCTGTTGCGCGAACAAGAGCTGCCGCACGGCCTGCGTGAATTCCTGGCGCACCTGCATTGCGCCGGTGCCGCAGTCGATTTCGCGGCGCTCTACCCGAGCGGCCGGCTGGTCGACGCGCCGTTGCCGACGTGGACGCATCGTCGGCTGCGGATCGGCTCCGGCGACCCGAGCCGCCAGACGCTGGGACTGGGCACCCGCAACCTCGCGGTGCACCCGCTGCTCGGCGCGCATGTGCGGCTGCCCGAAGATCCGGAGCGCCATGCCTGGCAGGGCGAGGTCGGCACCGCGGCGTTGCCGTGGTTGAGCGACCATCAGGTGCACAACGTGCCCGCCCTGCCCGGGGCGGCCTACTGCGAGATGGCGCTGACGGCCGCGCGCGCCGTGCTCGGCGAGAACTGCGAGGTGCGCGACATCAGCTTCGAGCAGATGCTGATGTTGGACGAACAGACCCCGATCACCACGCTGGTGTCGGTCGAGGCGCCCGGTGTCGTCGAGTTCGAAGTGGTGACCGATCACGACGGCGAACACACGCGGCGAGCCGTCGCTCGCTTGCACGTGACCGACGACGAGCCGGCGCCGCAGCGCCACGACATCTGCGCGCTGCTCGCCGCGCACCCGTCCCGCACCGAAGGAGACGAGCTGCGACAGCGGTTCGATGCGCGCGGGGTGCGACTGGGCCCGGCGTTCGCGAGCCTGATCGCCGCCCACACCGCCGATGACGCATCGACGCTGGTCGCCGAATTCGCGCTGCCCCGGGCACTTCGAGCACAGCAGAGCGCCTACGGCATCCACCCGGTGCTGCTCGACGCCTGCTTCCAAGCGGTGGCCGCGCATCCGGCCGTCGACGACGCCGGTGAGTTACTGGTGCCGCTGGGCGTCCGACGGTTGCGTACCTGTGATCCGGCAGGCCGACCCCGGTACTGCTTGGTCCGGGTGAACACCCAGGACCGAACCGGCATCGACGCCGACATCGACATCCTCGACCAGACCGGGGCGCCGGTGCTGACCGTGCACGGGTTCCGGCTCGGCAGCAGTTCCGAAGAAAGCGATACCGAACGGGTACTGGCCGAACGGCTGCTCACCGTCGAATGGCGGCGTGCTGAACCACCCGTCGCCGCGCACAGCGATGCCGGCGAGTGGCTGCTGATCACCCCGTCCGACCGCGCTGACACCCTGACGACCAGCCTCCTGGATGCAATGAAAGCCGCTGGTGCACAATGCGATTGGGCATGCACTAAACAATTGGGCGATCGGCTGACGGCCGGGGCCGTCAACGGCGTGGTCGTGGTGTTCCCGCCGGCGACGAGCCACGTGGACGACGACGGTTTGGTCAGGGCCCGCGGACATGTCTCTGCACTGGTGCGGATCGCTCGCGAACTCACCGAATCGGCGGTGGAACCGCCTCGCCTCTATGTGCTGACCCGGGCGGCCCAAACCGTCGAGGCAAACGACCGGCCCGACCTCGATCAGGCCGGGTTGCGCGGCCTGATCCGGGTGGTGGGCGCCGAACATCCGGAACTGCGGGCCACCCAGATCGACGTGGCCGACGACTGCGAACCCGACAAGGTGGCGCTGGAACTCTTGTCCGGCTCACCCGAGGACGAGACCGCCTGGCGCGGCAGCCAGTGGTATGTCGCCCGGCTGCGGCCCACGCCGCTGCGCCCAGAAGAACGCCGCAGCACCACGGTCAACCACGAAACCGACGGTATGCGCCTGCAGATCCGCACTCCCGGCAACCTGGGGACGATGGAATTCGTTGCTGCCGAACGTGTTCCACCGGGCGCAGGAGAGATCGAGGTGGCCGTCACGGCGTCGAGCATCAACTTCGCCGACGTGTTGGTCGCGTTCGGCCAGTACCCCAGCCTGGAAGGGCGGCTGCCCCAGCCGGGCACCGACTTCACGGGTGTGGTCACCGCGGTCGGACCCGGTGTTACCGAGCATCGGGTCGGTGACCACGTCGGCGGCTTCTCCAGGAACGGATGCTGGGCGTCGTTCGTGATCTGCGACGCCCGCGCCGCCGCGGCGCTGCCGCCGGGTCTGACCGATGAGGTCGCGGCCGCCGCCACCACCGCATACGCCACCGCCTGGTACGGCCTGCACGACCAGGCCCGGATCTCGGCGGCGGATCGGGTGTTGATCCACTCCGCCACCGGCGGCGTCGGACAGGCGGCCATCGCGATCGCCCGCGCGGCCGGGGCGGAGATCTTCGCCACCGCTGGTAGCCCGCAGCGTCGGGAACTGTTGCGCGACATGGGCATCGAGCACGTCTATGACTCGCGCAGCACCGAGTTCGCCGACTTGATCCGCCGCGACACCGATGGCGCCGGGGTCGACATCGTGCTCAACTCCCTCACCGGAGCCGCGCAGCGCGCCGGTTTCGAACTCCTGGGCATCGACGGACGGTTCGTGGAAATCGGCAAGCTCGACGTCTATGCCAACTCCCGGCTGGGCATGTACCCGTTCCGCCGCAACCTGACGTTCCACTACGTCGATCTGGCGCTGATGGTCGAGACCCGACCCGAGCGGGTGGGGGATCTGTTGCGCCGGGTGTACGGGCTCGTGGCGAGCGGTGAGTTGTCGCCGCCGCAGGTCACGCATTACCCACTTGCGCAAGCCGACACCGCGATCCGGGTGATCAGCGCGGCCGAACACACCGGAAAGCTGGTGCTCGACGTACCGCGCAGCGGACACCGCACGGTGGCGCTGCCACCGCAGCAGGCGCCGATCTTCCGGCCCGACGGGGCCTACATCATCACCGGGGGCCTCGGCGGGCTGGGGCTGTTCCTCGCCGCCGAGATGGCTTCGGCCGGCTGCGGCCGAATCGTGTTGACGAGTCGCTCACAGCCCAATGCCGCTGCGCGACAAGCCATTGCGGATATACGGGAGCGCGGCACGGAGATCCACGTGGAATGTGGCGATATCGCCGATCCGGAAACCGCGGGACGCCTCGTCGCCGCGGCCACGGCCACCGGGCGTGCGGTTCGTGGGGTGCTGCACGCCGCGGCGGTCGTGGAAGACGCGACCCTGAGCACCATGACCGACGATCTGATCGAGCGGGACTGGACGGCCAAGGTCCACGGCGCCTGGCACATGCATCAGGCGACAGCCGAGCAACCGCTGGACTGGTTCTGCTGTTTCTCGTCAGCGGCCGCGCTGCTCGGTTCCCCGGGCCAGGGCGCCTACGCCGCGGCCAACAGCTGGCTGGACGCGTTCACCCACTGGCGTCGGGCCGAAGGCCTGCCCGCCACCACGATCGCGTGGGGAGCATGGGCCGAGATCGGCCGTGCCGCGGCTCTGGAAGAAGGCCGCACCACGATGATCACCCCCGAAGACGGTGCGCATGCCTTCGAGACGCTGCTGCGGTACGACCGCGCCTATACCGGATACCTGCCGACCAAGGGCACCCCGCTGTTCGATGCGCTGGTGGCGCGCAGCCCGTTCGCCGAGGCGTTCAAGACGTCGGGCGACGCCCGCGACGACACCGCCGCTGTGCGGGCCGAGTTGCTCTCGCTGCCGCGGGATGAGTGGGCGACGCGGCTTCGACGCCTGGTGACCGAGCAGGCCAGCCTCATCCTGCGCCGCACGGTCGATCCCGACCACGCGTTTCCCGATCACGGCCTGGACTCCCTCGGGTTCCTGGAGCTGCGTAACCGCATCGAGTCCGAGACCGGAATCCGCGTGACGCCCAAGGCGATTGCCGCGCACAACACCGCGCGTACGCTGGGCCAACACCTGGCCGATACGCTGGCCAGTGAACAGACGGTGCCGGCGGCGGTGTGAGCGCTTCTGCCGCAACCTCGACAAGCCGCATCCGCGGGATGCATGTGAAGGAGGCTGACTGATGGCTGCGCGGAGGGCTGATGTGCTGTCCGACAACCGGCTCGCAGTAGCGGACGAAGCCTTGCTGGCAGAGCATTACGCCGCCGACATGGATGTCATCATCCAGGTCACGTGGGTCTATGAGCACGCCGTCGACTTCGACGCGCTGCGGCGTTTTCACTACCACCTCGGCCAGGGGTTGCTGGGACGGCGCATCGAGCGGCCGGCGCTGCCGATCGCGCGGCACCGATGGGTTGTCGACCGCGGCCCGGTGGATTTCGAAGTCGCCGAAACCGCCCGTCCCCGAACGGAGCTCAGCGACTGGGTCGACGAACGCTCACAACTGCCGATCGATCCCGAAGAGGGTCCCGGCTGGCATCTCGGCGTGCTGCCGATGACGGACGGCTCGACAGGGATCAGCCTGGTGCTTTCGCACAACCTGATCGACGGCCTCGGCCTGGCCCTGGTGATCATCGAAGCGGCCCTCGGCAAGACCCGCGACCTCGGTTATCCACTGCCGCAATCGCGCACCCGGGTACGCGCGATCGTCGAGGACGCCCGCCAAACGGCACGGGACATCCCCCAGGTGGCCAAGGCACTTACCACCGCCGCGCGCCTGGCCCGAAAGCAAGCCCGCACCCAGCCGCGGAAAAGCCGTCCGCAGCGATCGAAACCCGCCGTCGTCCGCGGTGGCGATGACGACGTCGTCGTGGTGCCGGCCCTGACGATCTACATCGACCTGGACCAATGGGATGCCCGAGCCGCGGCGATCGGCGGCGCCAGTCACACGATGGCCGCAGCGTTCGCCGCGAAGTTCGGCGAGCGGATCGGGCGTCGGCGCGCCGATGACGGCGCGGTCACCCTGCAGATCCCGATCAGTGACCGCACCGAGGACGACACGCGTGCGATGGCGTTGTCGTATGCACGCGTCAGCGTGGACCCGACGCCTTTGACGTCGGACCTCAGTGAAATCCGGGCCGCGATCAAGCAGACGCTGCGCGACCTGAAGGAGACCGCGGATGAGTCCAAGCAGCTGCTGTGGCTGCCGTCGTTCACGCCGAAACGTGTGCTGAAGCAAATGGTCGCGCGGATGCCCGCCGACCCCGATCAGCCGGTGTTCTGCTCTTACCTCGGCGATCTGCACTCCGTGATCGGCTGCCCGGCAGGCACCATCGCCGAATACGAGAACGCACGCGGAACCGGGCAACGCGAGAGTCGGCGATTCCTCGAGCAGATCGGCGGCCGGATGATCGTGCTGTCCGGGCGCATCAACGGCCAGATCTTCATCAGCGTCGGCGCCTATCAGCCCGGTGCCGACAACACCAAGCCCGCCTTACGTGAGCTGGCCAAGCGCACGATGGCCGACTTCGATCTGACCGGCCACATCCACTGACTCAAAACGGGCGGGGCCGACCGGCCGCCGCCCGTTTCGGGTCAGTCACTGGTCAGAAGTTATTGCAGGTCAGGAACGCCTGCTCGATCGCCGGAAGGTACGGCTGCATCTGCGGCGCGGACGCCACATGCTGCGCGGTCTTCGCGCGCTGCTCCGGCCCGGCGGCGAGGAACTCGTTCAGACCCCGCTGCACGATCGGCGTCCTGTTGAACGCCGCAGCCACCTGCGGGTTCTGCGCCTCGAGCGCCGCCACCAATTGCGGGTAAGAACACGTGGTGTTGATGGCCGGGCCCAGATCCGGAGCCGCGGACGCGACGCCAGCTCCGAGACCGAGCGACAGCGCGGCACCGCCGATCACAACAGCAGCCATCCTGGTCAACGACAGTTGGATCATGTACAGAATTCCTCCCTGACAAGTGATCCCCGACCGTACAGACTGTAGTGGCCACTGTGGGATCTGCCCAAACTTTTTGGTCACGGGCCACCGACCGGTGAACCCGTTACCGGTCTATCGCGCGCTCTTCGAAAAACGTTAGCCGACGGGGGCACTTTCGTCTGTGGCGCGCAGGCGTCGGGCGGCGGCCACGGGCCGTGGATGCACCTTCAGCGGCCACCAGAACCACCGGCCCAGCAGCGCGGCGATCGACGGCGTCATGAACGCGCGCACCACCAACGTGTCGAACAACAGGCCCATCCCGATGGTGGTGCCCACCTGCCCGATGATGCGCAGGTCGCTGACGACCATCGACAGCATCGTGAACGCGAACACCAGCCCCGCGGCGGTCACCACCTTGCCGCTGCCGCCCATCGCCCGGATGATCCCGGTGTTCAGCCCGGCGCCGATCTCCTCCTTGATTCGCGACACCAACAGCAGGTTGTAGTCGGAACCGACCGCCAACAAGATGATGACCGACATCGCCAGCACCAGCCAGTGCAGCTCGATGCCGAGGATGTGCTGCCAGATCAGCACCGACAGCCCGAACGCCGCGCCCAGCGAAAGCGCCACCGTGCCAACGATTACCAGCGCCGCGACGAAACTGCGCGTGATGATCAGCATGATGCTGAAGATCAGGCACAGCGCCGCGGTCCCGGCAATCAGCAGGTCGTATCTGGACCCGTCGCGCAGATCCTTGAACGTGGGCGCTGCCCCGGCGAGATGGACTCGGGCGCTTTCCAGCGGGGTGACCTTCAGGGCCTCCTGGGCCGCGGTGTGCACGGCGTCGACGCGCGAGATGCCCTCCGGTGTCCCTGGGTCGTCGCGGTGGGTGATGATCAGCCGCAGCGCCTTGCCATCCGGTGAGAAGAACAGATCCATTGCGCGTTTGAAGTCCTCGTTCTCGAAGACTTCGGGTGGCAGATAAAAGGTGTCGTCGTTCTGGGCGGCGTCGTAGGCCCTGCCCATGGCGGTGGCGTTTTGGATCGTGTCGTCGATCAGCGCCATCATGCCGTCCATGGTGCTGTGGGTGGTCTGCATCATGGTCCGCATCGCCTTCATGGTGGCGATCATCGGCGGGAACTGGGTGATCAGGTCTTGCTGGAGAGTGTCGAGTCGGTCGACATACTGCAAGATCTGGTGCATTTGGACGCTGATCTGGTCGGTGCCGTCGAGCCCCTCGAAAACCGATCTCAACGCCCAGCAGACCGGAATGTTGAAGCAGTGCGGTTCCCAGAACAGGTAGTTGCGCAGCGGTCGGAAGAAGTCGTCGAAGTTGGCGATGTTGTCGCGCAACTCGTCGGTGATCTCCGTGATCTGCTTGTTGATCAACGTCGTCTCATGGGTGATGTCGCTGATCTGCCGCATCAGAGCGTACGTGCGCTCCATCTGGCTGATCATCCTGTCCATGTTCTCGACCTGATCCTGCATCCCGTCGATGCGGTCTCGGCCGAACGGCAGGATCTGCACCATGCCGGCGCTTTGCAGGCTGATCTGGAACGGGATCGACGTCCGCTCGATCGGGGTGCCCTCGGGCCGGGTGATCGTCTGCACCGACGCGATGCCAGGAACGGCGAAGATGGCCTTGGCGAGCTTGTGCAGAACCACGAAATCGGCCGGGTTGCGCATATCGTGATCGGCTTCAAGGATCATGACGTCCGGCATCATTCGCGACTCGGGAAAATGTCGCTCAGCGGCCGCATACCCCTCATTTGCGGGTATGTCCTGCGGCACATAGAGCCGATCGTCATAGCTGGTCTTGTAGCCCGGAAGCGCCAGCAGCCCGACAAGTGCGACCGCGCAGGATGCGATCAGGATGGGCCCGGGCCACCGAACGATCGCGGTGCCCAGCCGGCGCCACCGGCGCACCACGACCTTGCGCTTGGGCTCGAACAGCCCGAACCGGCCGCCGACCGCGATCACCGCCGGGATCAGCGTGAGCGCCACCGCGACCGCCACGACCATGCCCACCGCGGACGGTATGCCCATGGTCTGGAAGTAGGGCAGCCGGGTGAAGCTGAGGCAGAAGATCGCGCCCGCGATCGTCAGCCCGGAGGCCAGCACCACCTTGGCGACGCTGCGGTAGGTGGTGTAGAACGCCGCTTCCCGGTCCTGGCCGGCTTGGCGCGCCTCGTGATAGCGGCCGGTGAAGAAGATCCCGTAGTCGGTTCCGACGGCGATGCCCAGCGACACCAGCAGGTTGACCGCGAACGTCGACAGACCGATGACGTCCTGATCGCCGAGAAACGCCACCACTCCCCTGGCCGCCTGAACCTGTATGCCGACCATGAGCAGCAGCAGGATGACGGTGATCACCGAGCGGTACACGAACAGCAACATCGTGAAGATCACCGCGAGCGTCACCAGGGTGATCGTGATGATGGACTTGTCGCCGGCGTGGTTCATGTCGGCCACCAACGGCGCCGCGCCGGTGACATAGGCCCGAACGCCCGGTGGCGCCGGAGTACGTTCGACGATGTCCCGGACGGCTTCCACGGATTCGTTGGACAGCGATTCGCCTTGGTTACCAGCCAGATTCAGCTGGACATAGGCGGCCATCCGGTCGGCACTCTCCACGCCCGACGCGGTGAGCGAATCCCCCCAGTAATCCTGCACGTGCTGCACGTGCCGGGTGTCGTCCCGCAACTGACGAATCAACTCGTCGTAGTAGAGGTGCGCCTCGTCGCCGAGAGGCTCCTGACCCTCCAGCACGATCATCGCCATGCTGTCGGAGTCGGACTCCTGGAACAACGCCCCCATCCGCTGCATCGCCTGGAATGACGGTGCGTCTTTGGGGATCACCGAGACCGAGCTTTCCCGCCCGACCTGTTCCAGCGACGGAACACCGAAGGTCACCACGGCGATCAGCGCCAGCCACCCGATGATGATCGGTATCGCCAACCGGTAAATCGCCCGCGCTACCGGCGACCGACGGGTGTCGACTTGCGTGTCGCTCATGCCGGCTAGCGCTCATCCCTTTGGAGCAGCGAACGCACCAGCGGGCGTGGACCTCTCGCGTGCCGGGCGGCGGCGACGGGCCGTGGATGCACCTTCAGCGGCCACCAGAACCACCGGCCCAGCAGCGCGGCGATCGACGGTGTCATGAACGCGCGCACCACCAACGTGTCGAACAACAAGCCGACACCGATCGTGGTGCCCAGCTGCCCGATCGTCTGCAGGTCGCTGACCACCATCGACAGCATCGTGAACGCGAACACCAGCCCCGCGGCGGTCACCACCTTGCCGCTGCCGCCCATCGCCCGGATGATCCCGGTGTTCAACCCGGCGCCGATCTCCTCTTTCATCCGGGACACCAACAGCAGGTTGTAGTCGGAACCGACCGCCAACAAGATGATGACCGACATCGCCAGCACGACCCAGTTCAATGGGATGCCGAGGATGTGCTGCCAGATCAGCACCGACAGCCCGAACGCCGCGCCCAGCGAAAGCGCCACCGTGCCAACGATTACCAGCGCCGCCACGAAACTGCGCGTGATGATCAGCATGATGCAGAAGATCAGGCACAGCGCCGCCGTCGCCGCGATCAGCAGGTCATAGGTCGAGCCTTCGACGATGTCTTTGACCGATGCCGCGGTGCCGGCGAGATAGATGTCGGCGCTTTGCAGCGGGGTGCCCTTGAGCGCCTCCTCCGCCGCGGTCATGATCGGGTCCACCCGCGACATCCCCTCGGTCGTTGCGGGGTCACCGCGTTGGGTGATCAGCATGCGGGCCGCTTTCCCGTCTGGTGACAGGAAGACGTCCATGACCCGTTTGAAGTCTTCGTTTTCGAAGATTTCCGGTGGCAGATAGAAGGAGTCGTCGTTCTTCGCGGCGTTGAACGCCTTGCCCATGGCGGTCGCGTTCTCGTTCGTCTCGTCCATCTGAGCGAGAATTCCGGACATGGTGCTGTGCATGGTCAGCATCATTTCCCGCGTCTTGCGCATCGTCTCGATCATGACCGGGAACTGCTCGGCCATCTGCGGCAGAAGCTGATCCAGCCGATCGAGGTTTTCGACCAGCCCGCGCAATTTGACGGTGATCTGGTCGACGCCGTCAAGGGTGTCGAAAACCGACCTCACCGCGAAGCAGATCGGAATGTTGTAGCAGTGCGGCTCCCAGTACAGATAGTTTCGAATCGGCCGAAAGAAGTCATCGAAGTTTGCGACGTTGTCCCGCAGTTCGTTCGTGATCTCTTCCAGCTCATGGGTATTGGTGACCATGTCATGGGTCGTGGCGACCATTTCCTGGGTCAACGCCTGCATGCGCTGCATGATGGCGATGGTCTCGAGCATGTCGTCGGCCTGGACGAGCAGATCGTCCATTCGAGCCTTCTGGAACGGGATCAGCTGCGACTGGTTCGCGCTGCTCATGCTGAGCATGAACGGAATCGTGGTGTTGTTGAGCGGCTCTCCGCCGGGGCGCGTGATGGATTGGACCCGAGAAACGCCTTCGACGGACTGCACGGCCTTGGCGAGTTTGTTCAGCACCAAGAAGTCCGCGGGGTTGCGCATGTCGTGGTCGGCCTCGACCAGCAGAATATCGGGGGCCATCATCAACGACTGGGGGAAATGTCGCTCGGCGGCTGCATATCCCACGCTGGCGGGGATGTCTTTCGGCAGATATTCCTGGTCGTTGTAGCTGGCCTGGTAACCCGGTAGGGCCAGCAGCCCGATGAACGAGACCGCCAGCGACGCGGCCAGGATGGGCGCCGGCCACCGCACGACCGCGGTGCCCACCCGCCGCCAGCGACGGACCGTGATCTTTCGCTTGGGCTCGAACAGCTTGATACGGCTGCCTGCGGCGATGACGGCCGGGATCAGCGTCACCGCTGTCACGACCGCCATGACGATGCCCACAGCGGTGGGCACACCCAGCGTCTGATAGACGGGCAGCCGGGTGAAGCGCAGGCACAGCACGGCACCGGCGATCGTCAAACCGGACGCCAACACGACCTTGGCGACGCTTCCGTAGGTGGTGTAGAACGCCGTTTCGCGGTCCTCGCCGGCCTGGCGGGCTTCCTGATATCGGCCGATGAAGAAGATGCCGTAGTCGGTTCCGGCCGCGATCGCCAGCGGAACCAGCAGGTTGACGACGAACGTGGTGATGCCGATGAGCTCCAGATCGCCCAGCAGCGCGACCGATCCCCTGGCGACCAGCAGCTGGATCACGACGATCAGCAGCAAGATGACGACGGTGATCACCGACCGGTACACCAGCAGCAGCATCACGAAGATCACCGTGAAGCTCAGCGACGTCACCAGCATCACCGTGCGGTTGCCCGCCGGCCCCAGGTCCGCGGCGAACGCCGCCGGGCCGGTGACGTGGGCCTGGACTCCCGGCGGCGGCGGCGCCCGCTCCACGATGTCGCGAACGGCTCGCACGGATTCGTTGGCCGAGGTCCCTTCCCGGTTGGCGGTGAGGTTCACCTGCACATATACGGCCTTGCCGTCGGCGCTTTGGGCCGCGGCCTCGGTGATCGGGTCACCCCAGAAGTCCTGAACGTGCTGGACGTGTGTGGTGTCTTCGCGCAGCTGGCGGATCAGCTCTTCGTAGTAGGCATGGGTGTCGTCGCCGAGGGGTTCCTCACCCTCCAGGACGATCATCGCCACCGCGCCCGAATTGGCTTCGCCGAAGACCTCACCCATGCGCTGCATCGCCTGGAAAGACGGCGCGGCAATGGGGTTCATCTCCACCGCCTGCTCTTTTTCGACCAACTCCAGCGAGGGCACCGCGGTGGTCAACAGGAACGCGATCGCCAACCACCCCAGGATGATCGGCACCGAGAAGCGGTAGACCATTCGGGCCACGAACGGCGGACGTTTGACGGTCTGCAACGGCTGCGTCGTGGGTTCGCTTGACTGCGTCATGCGGCCTTCAGCACGCAGAAGGTGAACGCGTTCACCCCGTGGCGGACCCGTTCGGCTTCGACCTCATCGCCGACGGTGATACGGCACCCGATGGAGTCACCGGTTCCCTGCGCAGACAGGCTTCCGATCGCGGTGGCCTCCGAGATCGGGAACTCCACCGACCATGGCAGCGGCGCTCCCTCGATCCGTTGCGGATCGGCGTTGTCGTCGAAGTAGCTGATGTCCGCGACGGTCCCCGGCGGGCCGAACACCTCGTAGGTGAGGTGCTTCGGGTTGTGTGGCTGGCGCTCCTGGGTTTCAGTGCTGGCATACGTGGGACGGTCGTTATTGCCGAAGACGCCGTGCAACCGGGACACGGTGAACCCGCCGGCAACAGCCACCACCGCGATGACGAGCGGGATCCACAGCCGCCCAAGAATCCTGAAAATGTCAGACCCCTTCTGTTCTCAGTCCTGGTGTCATGCGGTCGCTCGGTCGATCGTGGGACTGCGCACTTACTGCGACACACCAGACGGCGCTACCTCGAACGCGGTGTCGCGCCGGTGAGCCGTGTGGCGGTCACCGCAGATGCGCGGCGCCTCCGGAAGCGCGACTCGGTCCTGGAGAGTGATCCACTCCTGATGCCCTCCAAATCCGGTCAATCCCGACAGGATCGTAATGCATTCGTCCTGGCTAGTACGCCCAGTCCCAAGATTCTCAGAAACCTCACCGGCAAATCCCATCATGGACGTCAATTTCGTGCGGCGCGGGGGCTTCGCGCTGTTTCGGTGTCCGCGCGGAATCGGTGGCCGGCACCGAGCGAGCCGACGATTCAGGCGTGTTCTCGGCGCCCCTTCGGCCGCGCCGGCGGCATGACGATCCGGGCGTCTGGATCGGCGGATCGAGGATGTGTTGCGTTGGCGGTACTGAGCATTCGCACGTCGACAGGAGTCGGATACGCGGCTGGTGCGCAACGGGCCGTCCGGCCACGCGGCCGTATCCCTTCCCCGGCGGCGTCGCGCCGACGCGTCGAGCACGCGCATATCGCCCAGCCGGCGTCGTCGCCGGCGCGGACGCGGTGATCCGGCGCGCCAGCAATTTCGCCGAATTCTCGCTGCTCAGCTCAGACGGTGGTGCTGCCCCCGGCGACTGACCGGGCATATCCGGGCGCCGGTACGTCGTCGGGCAATTCCACCCTGATCGCGCGTTCCGGGCAGGCCGCGGCGCCCTCGATGGCCTTCTCGTACAACTCCTCGTCGACATAGGGCTTCACGACGACGCAGTAACCCTCGGCATCGGCTTGGTAGATCTCGGGTGCGTGCGCGTAGCAGACGCCCCAGCCCATACAGCGGTTCCGGTTGACGACCACCCGCACCATTTCGCTGTCGTCGACGTCGGCCACGGCGAAGCGGGTGCGCAGGTCATCCTGGGTGGCGGGCTCGAGGCCCCGCTTGGTGATGAGGTTGACCGCGCGATCCACCATCGCGGCGTTGGTGGAGGTCCGGAATATCGCTGGGCAGTCGCCGATGCCGACCCGGATGCCCAGCCCCCGGTTCAGCGCGTGCTCCCAGAGTTCCTGGCACCGTTCGGCCGAGCTCATCGCGTACGGCACGACGACGATTTCGTGGTCGATCCACGTTGGGATCCGCGAGATCAGGAAGTCCAGTACGTCGGGGTCGGGTTCGTTGTGCGACAGGGAGCGATCGGAGAAGTACAGCTTGATGTTCAACGGCTGCCGCAGGATCCCGATACGGGCGGCCAGCGTCACCCAGCGCAGGTCGACGGCGTTGAACACCGAAATGCTGGGCACCAGGCCGAGGTCCTTGAACCGGTCGAGTTCGGCGGGATATGGCGGATGTGAGCCGTTGGGCCGTTCGGTCACCTCGAACCGGCTCTCCTCTTCGCACCACGCGACGTTCTCGACGTGTTGGGCCGGGGCGAACGGCGCGAGCAACAACCCGGCGCCGGACGGCGGGCGCTGCGCCAACGCCCAGACGTGCTCGAGGCTGCCGGCGTAGCCCGGATAGGCCAGCGGATCAACGTCGCGAGCGGCGGCGGCGACGATGGTGCGGCAGATCTCGTCGTCGGTCCAGGCTTGCCGGCCGTCGTCGTAGCGAGCGTGGTACTGAACGGCGGTGGCGCCGTGCTGAATGCACTGCACCAGATCGCGAGCCGTCTCGTCGGCGCCGTAGGGCACATGGCGGTTTTGGTCTTTGGTGGTCTGCCCGTTGACCCCGGCTTCCAGGTACACCTTGCCGTCGTCGCGAAGGCTCATGGCATCCCTTTCCCCGGCGCTCGCTTTCGAAAAGTCGCTCTAGTCAACGCATGCGGTGACGACGTTGAGTTTACACAAGCTTTTTTTGTAAAAATACCGGGCCTCGCCGGAGAGTCGAGGTGTCGCGCAGCGGCGGCTCGGCGGGTGCGTAACAAAGGACGAGATTTCCATGCGCGTCGCAGTGGACCATCGAAATGTGCCCGCGCGCGGCGCTGTTCCGCAAGGTTTAGCCGTGGCGCGCGCCGGCGCACACGTCGACGCGGTGCACCGGTGGTTGACCAACCTGGTTGACCAACATCGGTCTGATCCCTAGCCTGGTCGGTATGGAACAGGTAAAAGTGCAGTACGCAAAGACACACCTGTCCGCCTTGATCGCGGCCGTGGAACGTGGCGAAGAGTTCGTCATCGCACGAGGCGACCGCCCAGCCGCGCGCCTGGTGCCGGTGGAACCGCGGGGGCCGCGCGAGTTGGGATTCGTCGCCTACGTCGTTCCCGAAGAGTTCTTCGACACGCTGCCCGAGGAGGAACTCGAGGCATGGGAAGGCGCAAGTTGACCTACCTGTTGGACACCCACACACTGCTGTGGGCGTTGACAGATCCGACGCGCCTCGGCCACCAAGCGCGGACAGTCATCGAGGATCAATCCTCGCGCCTGACCGTATCCGCGGTGTCGGCATGGGAACTCTCGACCAAACATCGTTTGGGCAAACTGCCACAAGCAGATGCGCTATTGGGAGCCTACTCAAGACATCTCAGTCGATTGGGTGTCATTCGTCTTCCCGTTGACGAGGAACATGCGCTGCTGGCCGGCCGTCTCGAGTGGGAGCACCGTGATCCCTTCCACCGCATGCTCGCCGCGCAGGCGATGGTCGAATCGTTGGTGCTCATCACCGGCGACGCCAGCTTCGATGATTGCCAAGGGGTACGGACATTGTGGTGAACCGGGCGCTCGTTCAGCGCGCGCCGGCCCACACGTCGGCGCGGTGCACCGGCAGACCGTGGCCAGGCAGTAGATGCTCGACGGGCAGCGCCCGCAGGCGCTGCTCACTGCGCGCCGCGGCGGCGGCGTCGACGGTCTCAGGGGTGAACCACGCCTGCCCGCGCGCGCTGAGCACCGCGTCGCCGGAGATCAGAGTCCGGCTGTCGGCATGCCAGAACGCGGTCGAGTCGTCGGTGTGGCCGGGCACGTGCAGCACCTCCCAGCCCGGCACGCCGGGCAGCGGCTGACCGTCGACCAGCGGTTGGGCCCCGCCCAGCGCATCGCCGACCATGCCCTTACCTCCGCCGTACCCGGCGATGCGCGCGCCGTCGGCGAAACCGCGCAGCCCGGTCAGGTCCAGCGGCTGGCTGATCAGGGTGGGCCAGATTTGGGCGACCTTGCTCAGCGCCGGGGTGCGCGGCCGGCGGCTGCCGTCCAGATAGCTGAGAGTGACCTCGGGAAGATGCAGCGTTACTTGGTGCTCGGCGGCCAGGCGCGGCGCGCCGGCGACGTGGTCGCTGTGACCGTGGGTGGCCACGACGGCGCGGACGGTGCCGCGGTGCACCGACAGCACGCCTGCGATGTCGTCGGCGCTGCCGGGCATTCCGGCGTCGACCACCACATAGGAGCGATCACCACGGATCAGATAGCAGTTGAAGATCCACCGGGACAGCCGGATGACCCCGATGTCGTCGAGCGGCTCGACCACCAACGCCATCGCAGCCTCCTTCGTCGGCGCACACCTGAGCAGTCTGGTGTGCCGGGTTCGGCTACGGCAAGCATCCGATCGACCATGAAAATGGCCCCCGGAGTTTTCCGAGGGCCATTCTCGTTAGTAGCGGGGACAGGATTCGAACCTGCGACCTCTGGGTTATGAGCCCAGCGAGCTACCGAGCTGCTCCACCCCGCGACGGGTACACGCAAGGCTACCCAAGGCGCGTGTGCACTTCCAAATCGCGCGGTCACCGCAGCGGGTGAATCCGGTCACGGCCGAACTCCACCGCACTGCGACCGTGCGCAAACTCGCACTCCGGCACGGCGTGTCGGCCGCAAACACGCACGCTCGCCACCAAAGTGGGGTGCTAGTTGGTGGTCTGGTACTTGCTCACCGCGTCGTCGAGGCGTTGCAGCGCCTCACCGAAGTCGCCGAAGTCGCCGCCCTGCTGTGCCGTACGCAGCGCATCCAAGGCCTCGTTGACCTCTTGCAGCGCAGCGGCTTTGGCCGACGACAGCTGGGTGGGCACGCCCGGCGCGGCCGCCGCCGGCGGCGGCGTCGGTGCCGGGGCTTCCGGAGTCTGGGCCTGCTGGTTGGCGGCGGGCGGCTGCGCGGCCGGCGGCTCACCGTCGGTGGGTGTGGCAGCCGGCGGCTGGCTGCCGCCGGGCATCGGCGCCGGCCCGGTCGCGGTGGCGTCGGCGCCCGGCCCGAACAGCTCGGTGAGCGCGTCGCGCACCGTGGGGCCGTAGCCGACCTTGTCGTTGTACATCATCGCGACCCGGATCAGACGCGGATACGTCGACGCCGCGTCGCTGGTGCCCGGCGAGGCGTACACCGGCGCCACGTAGAGCAATCCGCCCTGAGCCAACGGCAGCGTGAGCAGGTTGCCCCACCGGATGCGGTTCTGGTTGTCACGTCCGATCACACCGAGGTCCTGGCTCACTGCCGTGTCGGTGCTGATCGCGTTGAACGCCAGCTTGGGGCCGTTGACCTGACCGGGCACGGTGAGCACCGTCAGCCGGCCGTAGGTCTCGGGATCAGAGCTCGCGCTGATGTAGGCGGCCAGGAAGTCGCGGCGGAACCGGTTCATCGCGGTGGTCAGCTGGAACGACGCCGAACTGTCGTTGGCCGCAAGGTCTCTGGCCACGATGTAGTACGGCGGCTGGAAGCTGCTGGCGGTCGGGTTCGGGTCCAGCGGCACATCCCAGAAGTCCGACGTCGAGAAGAACGTCACCGGGTCGTCGACGTGGTACTTGGCCAGCAACGCGCGCTGCACCTTGAACAGGTCTTCTGGGTAACGCAGGTGCTGGCGCAGCTCATCGGAGATCTCGCTCTTGGGTTGCACCGTGTCCGGGAACACCTTCATCCAGGCCTGCAGCACCGGGTCCTGCTCGTCCTGGGCGTACAGCGTCACGGTGCCGTCGTAGGCATCGACGGTCGCCTTGACCGAGTTGCGGATGTAGGACACCTGCTTGTCGGGCGGCAACCGGTTGAAGGCCACCTCGTTGGAATCGGCGGTGGCGCTCGACAGCACCGTGGACTCCGAATACGGATAGTTGTCCAGGGTGGTGTAGCCGTCCACGATCCACACCATGCGCTCGTTGACGATCGCCGGGTACACGGTGGTGTCGGTGGTCAGCCACGGGGCCACCGCCTCCACCCGGTCGGCGGGGTCGCGGTTGAACAGGATCTTGCTGTTCTCACCGATCACGTTGGAGAACAGGAAGTTTCGCTCGGCGAACTTGGCGGCGAACAGGGACCGGGCCAGCCAGTTGCCCACCGGGACACCGCCGCTGCCGGTGTAGGTGTAGTTACGGGTCTCGGTGCTGGTCTCGAAGTCGTACTCCCGCGGCGGGCCGTTCTCCCCGACGATGGCGTAGTCGGCCGGCGTGTTGGCGATCACCGGTCCGAAGTAGATACGCGGCTGCTCCAGCGGCGCGGGGCCCTGGTTGATGATGCCGTCGGGGCCGACCGCGTTGACCAGAAACTCCGGATATCCACCGTTCTGGTTGGGGTCGTTGGCGATGCCGCGCACGGTGTTGGCCGGTGAGGCGATGAAGCCGTTGCCGTGGGTGTAGACCGAGTGGCGGTTGATCCAGTCGCGCTGGTTGTCGATCAGCCGGTCGGGGTTCAACTCCCTGGCGGCCACCACGTAGTCACGCAGGTTGCCGTCGGCGCCGGTGTAGCGGTCCATCGCCAGCTGGTCGGGGAAGTAGTAGAAGTTCTTACCCTGCTGGAACTGGGTGAACGCGGGGCTGACGATGGTGGGATCCAACAGCCGGATGTTCGACGTGGTGGCCCGGTCGGCGGCCACCTGCTGAGCCGTCGCCTGCGCGTCGCCGCTGTAGCTGCGGTAGGTGACCACCTCGTCGGTCAGCCCGTAGGCCTGTCTGGTGGCGACGATACTTCGGCCGATGTACTCGCTTTCCTTTTGCGCCGCATTGGGTTTGACGCTGAACTGCTCGACGATGAGGGGCCAGCCGGCGCCGACGATCAGCGAGGACAGCAGCAGGAGCACCACGCCGATGGCGGGAATGCGCAAGTCGCGCAGCACGATCGCGGAGAACACCGCCGCCGCGCAGATCACCGCGATCGCCATCAGGATCAGCTTGGCGGGCAGCACCGCGTTGATGTCGGTGTAGCCGGCGCCGGTGAACGGTTTCCCGGCGCGGGTGTGGCTCAACAGCTCGTAGCGGTCGATCCAGTACGCCACCGCCTTCAGCAGCATCAGGATGCCGACCAGCGAGATCAGCTGGATGCGGGCCGAGCGGCTGAGCGCCCCGGTACGACCGGACAGCCGGATACCGCCGAATAGGTAGTGGCCCAACAGGTTGGCGATGAACGCCAGAAACGCCGCGACGAACAGGTAGTTCAGCACCAGCCGGTAGAACGGCAGGTCGAAGGCGTAAAAGCCCAGATCCTTTCCGAACTGCGGATCGGTGACGCCGAAATCGCCGCCGTGCAAGAACAGCTGCACGGTCTCCCACTGCCCGAGCGCGAAAAGCCCGGCGAACAGCCCGATGATCACAGGCACGCCGATCCCGACGAGCTTCAGCCGGGTCATCACCGCGGTGCGGTAACGGGCCACCGGGTCGTTGGGGCCGTCGGTCGGAACGAACACCGGCCGGGTGCGGTACGCCAGCGCCAGCCCGGCGAACACGATCGCCCCGATCAGCACGGTCACCACCAAGAACAGCGCGATCTGAGTGAACAGCACCGTGGTGAACACCGAGCGGTAGCCCAGCTCACCGAACCACAGCCAATCGATGTAGGTGTCGATCAGGCGGGGCCCGATCAGCAGGAGCAGCACGACGGCCACACCGATCGCGATGAGAACCCGGCTACGTCGTGTCAGCGCGGGCATCTTTGCCGCGGGCCGCATACCCACTCGTCAAACTCCAGTCTTGAAAAGATCTCGCACGTCGCCACCCGACGTCAGAACAACTGTACGCAAGCGCTACGCCCGCGCGTTTCAGCAGTGGGGACGTTCGCCATCAGCGGAAAGCGACTCCAGCGCGTCCACCGCCGTCGTCAGGGTGTCCACCTTGATCAGCTCCAGCCCGTCCTGGGGTGCCGTTTTGGCCTCCGCGCAATTCTCGGCGGGCACCAGAAACACCGTCGCACCGGATTCGCGGGCGGCCAGCATCTTGTGGGTGATGCCGCCGATCGCTCCGACGTGCCCGTCGCCGGTGATCGTGCCCGTCCCGGCGATGAAGTGGCCGTCGCTGAGATCTCCCGGGGTGAGTTTGTCGACGACGGCGAGGCTGAAGATCAGCCCGGCCGACGGGCCGCCGATGTTGGCCAGGTTGAAGTCGATCGAAAACGGTGCCCAGGGCGCGTCGAGCACGCCGATGCCGAGGTAGCCCTGCTCCCCTTCGGGATGCTCGCCCAAGGTGATGGTGGCGACCCCGGGCGGGCCGTCCTTGCGCCGGTAGTCCAGCACGACGGTGTCACCGGGGCGGGTTTCTTTGATCAGCGCCTGGAATTCGTCGAGGTTGGCCACCGGGGTGCCGTTGACCGCGTCGATCGCGTCACCGTCGGCCAGCTTGCCTGCCGACGGCCCGGGGTCGTTGACGTTTTCCACCGTGACGGCCATCGGGTAGTCCATGAAGAGCAGCGCGGCGTATTCGGCGCTGCGCTCGGAGCGGCGGAAGTCGGTGGTGTTGGCTTCGTTGATCTCTTCGCGCGTCTTGTCGGGCGGATAGACCAGATCGCGCGGCAGCAGCTGCTCGCGCCCGGACAGCCACAGCACCAGCGCCTGCCCGAGGGTCAGCCCGTCGCGTTGGGACACCGTGGTCATGTTCAGCTGTCCGGAGGTGGGGTAGACGTCGGCGCCTTCGATCTGCACCACCGGCTTGCCATCGACCTCGCCGAGCGTGTTGAACGTCGGGCCCGGTCCCAACGACACGAATGGCACGACCACCAGTGACACCAGCACCCCGAACACCAAGATCGGGACGAGGGCGACCAGCAACGTCAGTATCCGCCTGTTCACGCCGCCTAATCTAAAGGTTGGCCGGTGAGCGCCTCCGCGCGTGACGTCGTCGCGGGGCTGTTCGCTCAGCGCGTGACCTGCCCGACGACACAGTGCGACGCTGGTGAGTACGGTTGAGGACATGGCTGACCCGCCTTTTGGCTTCTCTGCCGGCGACGACCCGGAGCGCGACAAGCGCAAGAACGACCCGGATTCAGGCGCCGGCGCCGGCGATCCGTTCGGGTTCGGCGGGTCCGAGTTCGACATGTCGCAGCTGGGCCAGATCTTCACCCGGCTCGGCGAGATGTTCAGCGGTGCCGGCGGCGCGATGGCCGGCGGCAAGACGTCCGGTCCGGTGAACTACGACCTGGCCCGGCAGCTGGCGTCCAGCCAGATCGGCTTTGTCGCACCGATCCCCGAGTCGACGAGCACCGCGGTGCGCGACGCCGTGCACCTCGCCGACACCTGGCTCGACGGTGCGACCGCGCTTCCCGCCGGCGCCACCAAGGCCGTGGCGTGGACGCCCAGCGACTGGCTCGACAACACGTTGGAGACGTGGAAACGGCTGTGCGATCCGGTTGCCGAACAGATCTCCACGGTGTGGGCCTCGGCGTTGCCGGAGGAAGCCCGGAGCATGGCCGGTCCGCTGCTGTCGATGATGGCGCAGATGGGCGGCATGGCATTCGGTTCCCAGCTGGGCCAGGCGCTGGGCAAGCTGTCCCGAGAAGTGTTGACCTCCACCGACATCGGCCTTCCGCTCGGCCCCAAGGGCGTCGCGGCGCTGATGCCCGATGCGGTCGAGTCGCTGACCGAGGGTCTGGAGCAGTCCCGCAGTGAGGTCATGACGTTTCTGGCCGCGCGGGAGGCCGCCCACCACCGGCTGTTCAGCCACGTGCCGTGGTTGTCCAGCCAGCTGCTCAACACCGTCGAAGCGTTCGCTCGGGGCATGAAGATCGACATGAGCGGCATCGAGGAGCTCGCACAGGGCTTCAACCCGGCGTCGCTGGCCGATCCTGCGCAACTGGAACAGCTGCTCAACCAGGGCATCTTCGAACCGAAGGCGACGCCGGAGCAGACGGCGGCGCTGGGCCGGCTGGAAACGATGCTGGCGTTGATCGAGGGCTGGGTGGAGACCGTCGTCGCCGACGCGTTGCGCGACCGGCTCCCCGGGACGTCGGCGCTTTCGGAGATGCTGCGCCGACGCCGCGCCACCGGCGGTCCGGCCGAGCAGACCTTCGCCACCTTGGTCGGGCTGGAATTGCGTCCCCGCAAGTTGCGGGAGGCCGCGGCGTTGTGGCAGCGGCTGGCTGAGGCCGTCGGCGCCGACGCCCGCGACGCCGTCTGGCAACACCCCGACCTGCTGCCGACCGCCCAGGACCTCGACGAACCCGCCGGTTTCATCGACCGGATGATCGGCGGGGACACCAGCGGAATGGACAGCGCCATCGCTGAGGCGATCGCCGACCTGGAGAACCGCGCCGAGGACGACGGCGACGAGCCCACCGGCTGAGCCTGTGGATAACCCGCGGGGGTTTTGACGGCCCCTGTGGCAGGGTCGGCGCATGCGGCGCTACGCGCTCAACCCCGCGACACCGATCCTGCTGCGACCCGACGGCGTCGTGCAGGTGGGCTGGGATCCGCGCCGCGCGGTCGTGGTGCGTCCCCCGTCGGGCATGAGCCCGGCCGCGCTGGCCGGGATGCTGCGGCGGCTGCAGTCGGGCGCCACCGTGGCCGATATCCAGCGGCACGTCGACGGTGTGGACCCGGCGCGGATCGCCGACCTGGTCACGTCGCTGGTCGACGCCGGCGTGCTGACGAGCACGGCGCGCCGACGTAGCCGGGCCGCGTCGGTGCGTATCCACGGCACCGGACCGCTCTCGGAGCTGCTTTCCGGCGCGCTGCGCTGCTCAGGAGCCCGGGTCACGCACAGCACCCGCAACACCGCCGGTGCACCGTCCGAGCCGACCGATCTGGTGGTGCTGTCCGATTACCTGGTGGCCGACCCGCGGGTGGTGCGCGATGTGCACGCCGCCGGGATCGCGCATCTGCCGGTGCGGGTGCGCGACGGCACCGGTCTGGTCGGGCCGCTGGTGATCCCGGGCGTGACGAGCTGTCTGGGGTGTGCTGACCTGCACCGCTGTGACCGCGATGCCGCGTGGCCGGCCGTCGCGGCCCAGCTGCGCGACACCGTCGGCACCGCGGATCGGGCCACCGTGCTGGCGACCGCGGCGCTGGCGCTGAACCAGGTCGACCGGGTCATCCGCGCGGTCCGCGAGGAACACAGCTCAGCCGAGCCGTTACCGACGCTGGACACCACGCTGGAGTTCGACGTCAACGTCGGTTCGGTCGTCACCCGGCGCTGGTCACGGCATCCGCGATGCTCATGTTGAAAACGCTTGATGCCAACTTGTTGCCGTGCGGCCAGCGCCGTCAGGGATGATGGTCTGGTGAGTGACATCAAACGGGGCCGTGCGGCTCGTAACGCGAAGCTAGCGAGCCTTCCCGTCGGCATGGCGAGCCGGGCCGCCCTCGGCTTCGGAAAACGGTTGACCGGCAGGTCCAAGGACGAGGTCAACGCCGAGCTGATGGACAAGGCCGCCCAGCAGCTGTTCACCGTTCTCGGTGAGCTCAAGGGCGGCGCGATGAAGGTCGGGCAGATGCTGTCGGTGATGGAGGCCGGCGTTCCGGAGCAGTACGGCAAGCCCTACCGCGAGGCGTTGACCAAGCTGCAACGCGAGGCGCCGCCGCTGCCCGCGGCCAAGGTGCACCGCGTGCTGGACGCGCAGCTGGGCACCAAGTGGCGCGAGCGGTTCTCGTCGTTCGACGACACCCCGGTGGCGTCGGCCAGCATCGGTCAGGTGCACAAGGCCGTGTGGTCCGACGGCCGTGAGGTCGCGGTCAAGATCCAGTACCCGGGCGCCGACGAGGCGCTGCGCGCTGACCTGAAGAGCATGCAGCGGATGGTCAAGGTGCTCAAGCAGCTTGCCCCCGGCGCCGACGTGCAGGGCATTGTCGACGAGCTCATCGAGCGCACCGAGATGGAGCTCGACTACCGGCTGGAGGCCGACAACCAACGCGCGTTCGCCAAAGCCTATGCGGGACATCCGCGTTTCGTCGTTCCGCACATCCTGGCCAGTACACCCAAGGTGGTGATCCAGGAATGGATCGACGGCATCTCGATGTCGGTCATCATCAGGGAAGGTACGCAGGAACAGCGAGACACCATAGGCACCAGGCTGTTTGAGTTCACCTACGATGCGCCGCGCCGGCTGGAGATGATGCACGGCGACGCCCATCCCGGGAACTTCATGTTGATGCCGGACGGCAAGATGGGCGTCATCGACTTCGGCGCCGTCGCCCCGATGCCCGGCGGGATTCCGCCCGAGCTCGGTATGGCGACCCGCTTTGCGATCGCCAAGGACTACGACAACCTGCTGCCGGTCATGGAGAAGATCGGGTTCATCCAGAAGGGCGAGCAGGTTTCGACCCGAGAACTCGACGAGATGCTGCGGCCGTATGTGGAACCTCTTCAGGTCGAGGTGTTCCACTACACCCGCAAGTGGATACAGAAGATGACGGTCGCCGACATGGATCGGTCGGTGGCCCAGGTCCGCACCGCCCGGCAGATGGATATCCCGGCCGCCCTGGCGATTCCGATGCGGGTGATCGCGTCCAATGTCGCGATCTCGTGTCAGCTGGACGCCCGGATCCCGGCCAGAAGGCTTGCCATCGAGCTGATTCCAGGTTTCGCCGACGAGTAGTCCGGTGAGCACGCCGAAACTGCGGTGAGATCGCGGTTTTTCGCGATTGCGCGATCTCTTCGCAGTCTCGACGGCCACCTGCCTGGTACGGACTACGCTGCGGCCGGGTTGTGTTCGGTGTTCTTGCGCGGCCGGCCGCGCGGACGCTTGCGCGCGATCACGGAGCCGCGCTCGAAGATCTCGCCGCCCCACACCCCCCACGGCTCTTGACGTTCCAGAGCCGCGGCGAGGCATTCCCGGCGGATCGGGCACTGCGCGCACAGCGTCTTGGCGCGTTCCAGATCGACGGGGTCATCGGCGAACCACAGGTCGGGATCGCCGATGTGACACGGCACCGCCAGCATCGTCTTCTTCGGGCATGTCTGGCTCGACATGTCTGTCCTCTGCTTCCTGGTCGAGAATTTCGCATCTGTCTGTTCGACGGATCTGTGACCAGGCCTTCGGGCGATTCCCCGAAATAAAACTGGCCACGGATCCGGGTGACTGCGGTTCCGTGGCCTTTTCGGCGAAATCGTGGGCTCTCCTAGATGGGGCCCCGATCCACGGAGGGTGCAGTCGCGGCGGCGGCGCGGCGCTTACGCGGCGGCGTAATGGCGGCGGCAGCCGCGGCGGCGGCGTGCGCAGCGGCGGCGGGATGCGCCGTGGGGACGGCGACCTGGAGGGTCCGCGACATGCCGGCAACGCCCGCGACATGGCCTACGCCGGTGAACGCGTTGATGCTCGCCATGATCTCGACACCCTCCTCTCGCACGATGAATTACCCAACAGGTGTGCGATCTCGAGGGTAAGGGTAACAGCGCGGACGCACAATCGAATTTTTGACCTGCGGTTTTGGCGCGATTTTTACGACGGTTGGCCGTGGCTGATGTCGCCGGCCTACCGGCTCCGGCCCTTGACCAACGCGAGCACGTCGGGACCGTACTGCTCGAGCTTGCGTGCGCCGATCCCGGGAATCGCCACCAGCGCCGCGTTATCGGCGGGCAGGGTCTCGGCGATCGCGATCAGCGTGTTGTCGGTGAACACCACATAGGCGGGCACGTTCATCTCCTTGGAGACACGTAGCCGCCAGTCCTTGAGCTGCCCCAACAACTCCTCGTCGATATCGGAGGCGCAGGTTTCGCAGCGGCGCAACATGATCGCCGGCGGCGTGGTCAGCGTGCTGTTGCAGACGCGGCAGCGCGGGGTGGCGCCGCGCGACCGGCGCGGCCGGGACGGGGTCGCGTCGGTCGACGATTGCGGCGCGATGCCGTTGAGGAAACGTGACGGCTTGCGGCTCTGCCGACCTCCGGGGCTGCGCGCCAACGCCCAGCTGAGCGCCAAATGTACGCGGGCCCTGGTGATTCCGACATAGAGCAGCCGGCGTTCCTCTTCGACCGGTTCGCTGTCGGGGCCGTGGGCCAGCGCGTGCGAAATGGGCAGTGTGCCGTCGGCCAGCCCGACCAGAAACACCGCGTCCCACTCCAGGCCCTTGGCGGCGTGCAGCGACGCCAGCGTCACCCCCTGCACGACGGGCGGGTGGCGGGCGTCGGCGCGCTGGCGCAGTTCGGTGAGCAGGGTGCGCAGATCCAGCGACGGGCGCTGGGCGACTTCCTCGTCGACGAGCTCGGCCAGCGCCGTCAGCGCCTCCCAGCGGTCCCGCGCCTTGGTGCCGGCGGGCGGTTCGGCGCTGAGCCCGAGCGGTTCGAGCACGGCGCGGACGACGCCGGGCAGCGGGGCGTCCTGGTCGGCGCCGCGTTCGCCCGCGCGCTGCAGCGCCACTAACGCCTGGCGGATCTCCTGGCGGCTGAAGAAGCCTTCGCCACCGCGCACCTGAAACGGGATGCCGGCCTCGGTCAGCGCTTCCTCGTACACCTCCGACTGTGCGTTGATCCGGTACAGCACCGCGATCTCCGCCGGTTCGGTGCCCGACTCGATGAGCCGCTTGATGCTCTTGGCCACGGCGGCGGCCTCGGCGACCTCGTCGGGGTGTTCGGCGAAGGTCGGCTTTGGTCCGGGGGCGCGCTGGCCGACAAGGTGCAGCTTGCTTCCGGCCATCCGGCCGCGGGCACCGGCGATGAGCCGGTTGGCCAGCGACACCACCTGCGGGGTGGAGCGGTAGTCGCGTTCCAGCCGGACCACCGCCGCGTCGGGGAAGCGCCGCGAGAAGTCGAGCAGATAACGCGGTGTGGCGCCGGTGAAGGAGTAGATGGTCTGGTTGGCGTCGCCGACGACGGTCAGGTCGTCGCGTTCGCCGAGCCAGGCGTCGAGGACCCGTTGCTGCAGCGGCGTGACGTCCTGGTACTCGTCGACCACGAAGCAGCGATATCGGTCGCGGAACTCCTGGGCCACCGCCGCGTCGTTCTCGATCGCAGCCGCGGTGTGCAGCAGCAGGTCATCAAAGTCGAGCAGCGTGGTCCCGTCGCGACGGGCCTTGAGTGTCTCGTAGCCGGCGTAGACGGCTGCGATCTTCTCCGCGTCGAACGGGATGTCGCGACCCGCTCCGGCCACCGCGCCGACGTAGCCTTCCGGGCTGATCAACGAGCCTTTGGCCCACTCGATTTCACCGGCGAGGTCGCGGACGTCGTCGGTGCTGGTTTGCAACCCGGCGCGGTTGGCGGCCTGGGCGACGACGGCGAATTTCGTGTCGAGCAGCTGCCAGGACGTGTTGCCGACCACCCGCGGCCAGAAGTAGGACAGCTGGCGACGCGCCGCGGCGTGGAACGTCATCGCCTGCACCGCCTCGGCGGACACGCCGGCCCAATCCTGGCTGAGGGCGCGCAGCCGGCTGCGCATCTCCCCGGCCGCCCGTTGGGTGAACGTCACCGCCAGCACCTGCCCGGGCGCGACATGTCCGCCCGCGACGAGGTGGGCGATGCGCCGGGTGATGGTGCGGGTCTTGCCGGTGCCCGCACCGGCCAGCACGCAGACCGGGCCGCGGGGCGCCAGCACGGCCTCGCGCTGCTCCTCGTCGAGGTCGTCGACAACGCGCAACGCATCGACCTCTACCGACATGGGCTCCATCTTGGCAGGGCGCTGTGACAAAACCCGGGACGGCGGCGGGCATGTTGGGCGGATCGGCTACGTTGAAAGGCGTTATGAGCGCTGCAGAAAAACCTCAGGTGACCATGTACACCACGTCGTGGTGTGGCTACTGCTTTCGGCTGAAGAAGATCCTGCAGTCCGAGGGTATCGAGTTCACCGAGGTCGACATCGAGAACGATCCGGAGTCGGCGAAGTTCGTCGCGTCGGTCAACGGCGGAAACCAGACCGTTCCGACGCTGAAGTTCCCGGACGGGTCCACGCTGACCAATCCCAGCGCCAAGGACATCAAGGCCAAACTCGCGGGTTAGGCCTGCGCCGGTCGCGCGAGCGCTCACTCCTCGGCGGCCCAGGATTCGATGATCTCCCGGGCGATCGAGATCGAGCCCGGCAGCAGCAGCCGCGACGACGAGTCGCTGCTCCAGTCGCCGGCGTCCAGCGCTTCGCGAACCTCCGCGCGGGTGAACCACGCGGCCTCGGCGATCTCGCCGTCGTTGAACGAGAACTCCTGTTCGGGGTCGCCGATGGCGTGGAAGCCGACCATCAGCGACCGCGGGAACGGCCACGGCTGGCTGCCGAGGTACTGCACATCGGTGACCGTCAGGCCGGTCTCCTCGGCGACCTCGCGCACCACACAGGACTCGAACGATTCCCCGGCCTCGACGAAGCCGGCCAGCAGCGAGAACAGCCGCTGCGGCCACCCCGTCTGCCGGGCCAGCACCGCGCGGTCGTGGCCGTCGTGCACCAGGCAGATCACCGCGGGGTCGATGCGGGGAAACTCCTCATGACCGCTGATCGGGTCGACCCGGGACCAACCGGCCTTGGCCGGCCGGGTCGGAGCCCCGTCCACGGTGCTGAACCGGGCGCTGTCGTGCCAGTTCAGCAGCGCGGTGGCCGTCGCCAGCAGCTGCGCGCTGACGTCGTCGAAGATTTGTCCGCCCCTGCGCAGGTCGAGCACCTCGGTTTGCAGATCGGGATCGTCGGGAGCCTCCAGCGCGGCCCGGATCGCCCACACGTGCCTGCCGTCGTTGAGCCGGCCCAGAAACACGGCGTCCTGCGGCGGTTTGTCGCCCAGGTTGGCGGTGTTTCCCAACAGCACCCGGCCGCCGGAGATCAGCACCTGGTTGCGGCGGTCGACCCGCAGCAGCGCCGCATCGGACCAGCCGGCGATCGCGGCGTCGACGTCGGTGCGCAGCGCGTCGGATCGGTCGGCGCCGACGCGCGACAGCAGCGGAACATGGCGGAGCCGAAATCCGTACGACGTCATCGGTCGGCGTCCGCGTTGCGGATGAACAGCAGCCGGTCGCCGAGCTCGAGCGCATCGGCCTCGGGCTCGTCAACGCGCAGCAACTTGTTGTGGCGCACGACGCCCAACACGATGTCGCTCTGGTGGCGCGGTGAACCGCCGACCTCCTTGGGGGTGACCTCGCGTTCGGCGATCGCGAAACCGCGGTCCGGGGTCAGCAGATCTTCCATCATCTCCACGACGCTGGGGGTCTGTACCGCGACGCCCAGCAGCCGTCCCGCGGTTTCGGCGGTCACCACCGTGGAGTCCGCCCCGGACTGTTTGAGCAGGTGCTCGTTGTCGGTTTCGCGTACGGCGGCAATGATTTTGGCCTTCGGCGCCAGCTCGCGCGCGGTCAGCGTGACCAGGACCGCGGTGTCGTCGCGGTTGGTCGCCACGATGATCGCCTTGGCGTGCTGCGCGCTGGCCAGCCGCAGCACTTCGGAGTCCGTGGCGTTGCCGCGCACGGTGACCAGCCCGGCGCTCTTGGCGCGTTCCAGCGCGGTGGGATCTTCGTCGACGACGACGATGTCGGCGGGCGCCACCTCGTCGCCGACCATCGCGGCGGCCGCGGTCCTGCCCTTCGTGCCGTAGCCGACGATCACGATGTGGTTGCGCACCTTGTTCCTCCATCGCTGGATTTGGTAGACCTGCCGCGACTGGGTGGTGAGAGTTTCGACCGTCGTACCGATCAGCACGATCAGGAACGCGATTCGCAGCGGGGTGATCACCAGGACGTTGATCAGCCGGGCCTCGGGCGTGACGGGCGTGATGTCGCCGTAGCCGGTGGTCGACAGCGACACGGTCGCGTAGTACAGGCAATCCAAAAACGACAGCCGATCGCCGGTGACGTCGCGGTAGCCGTCGCGGTCCACGTACACGATCAGCACCGCCGCGAACAGCGCCAGGGTGGCGTAGATGACCCGCACGGTGATGCGTCGCGCCGGGCTGACCGGTTCGGCCGGGATCTGCACCCTGTCGGTCAGGGCGTGCACCGGCCGGTCGGCCAGCGAGTCGTCGAACCTGCGGAGTCGGCGCCGCAGCCTGCCTTCAGCCACGGAAACCGGTCACTGCTGCGAGTGCGCGCACGCCATTATGTAACCATGACCTCTCCCCCCGCCGAGCTGCAGCAGATCGCCAACCCGGCACCGGCATACCGGATGGCGGCAATGCTGCTCGGTGTCGGCAGCCTGCACTTTCTGACGCCCCAACCGTTTGACACGATCGTTCCCGCCGAGCTGCCGGGTAGCGCGCGGTTCTACACCTATGCCTCGGGGGCGGCCGAGCTCGGCACCGCCGCGCTGCTGGCCGCGCCCAACACGCGTCGCCTGGGTGCGCTGGCGGCCGTCGCGTTGTTCGTTTCGGTGTTTCCGGCCAACGTCAACATGGTCCGGCTGTGGTTCCAGGACCCGAAGAAGCCGTTCGCGCTGCGGGCGGTGGCGCTGGCCCGGCTGCCGCTGCAGATTCCGATGGTGCTGCAGGCGCTCAAGATCTACCGGAACTCCTAAGCGGCGCGCGACTCCAGCAGCGCCGCCAGCTGCTCGGCACCGGGCAGCGGATCGGGTGCGACGGTGGCTCCGGTCCGCACGTAGTGGAACGCGGCGCGCACCGAGTCGACGGGGCAGCCGTGCAGTTGTGCCCACGCGAGTCGATACACCGCCAACTGGATCGCGGCGTGCTGCCTGTCCTCCGCGGTGGCGGGCGGATCACCGGTCTTCCAGTCCACCACCGTCGCGCCGCCGTCGGCATCGGCGAACACCGCGTCGATGCGGCCCCGCACTACCCGGTCGCCGATCACCATGTCGAACGGCACCTCGACGTCGAGTGGGGTGCGGGCGGCCCACGGTGACACCGCGAACGCCGCCTGCAGTTCGGCCAGTTCGTCGGCGACGCCGGTGTCGTGATCGACCGCCCCTGGCAGATCGTCGAGGTCGAACAACCGCTCAGCGTGGTAGAACCGCTGGACCCAGTCGTGAAATGCCGTACCCAGCAACGCATGTGGATCGGGTCGCGTCGGCAGCCGACGCCGAAGCCGCTGGGCGAGCGAGTCGGGGTCGCGGCCCAGTTCGACCATGGTGCTGACCGAGATCTGCGTCGGCAACGGCGGCGGGGCGGGTGGTTCGGCCGCACGGTCGCGTTCGGCCAGCAGCGCGTCGACGTCTGCTGCCCAGCCCTCGGCTGAGTCCGCGGCGGCCTCGTCGAATCCTGACGACATCGCCTGCGCCACCAGCTCGGCGCCCCTGTCGATGTCGCCGCGCCGAACCCCGGACGGATCGGCCGGCCATATCGCTTCGACCACGCTGTCGCGCAATGGGTTCGGTTCACCGTCAGCCGGCGCCGGCGCCCAATGCTCGATGATCCCGCACGGATCACCGGCGGCGGCCGACCGGTCGATGACGTCTTTGAGTTCGCGCAGGAACTCCGACGGCCCGCGCGGCTTGCTCTCGGTGGCGCCCCAGTGGTGCCCCGACAGCAGCAGCGTGTCCTCGGCCCTGGTCAGTGCCACGTACAGCAGCCGGCGTTCCTCATCGGTGCGCCGTTGTTCGAGGAGCTTCTTGTGGTCGAAGATTTTGTCCGACAGCTGTTTACGGTCGGTGACGTCGGAGGTGTCCAAGACCGGGACACCGTGGCGCGATGTGGTGGCGCGGTCGCCGCGCAGCAGCGGCGGCAGGTCACCGGCGTCGGTGAGCCAGGTCCGGGTGGATCCGGTCGACGGAAACACCCGGCCGCTGAGGTGCGGCACCGCCACCACCTGCCATTCCAGCCCCTTGGCCGCGTGGACGGTGAGGATCTGCACCCTGTCGTGGGCGACGGTGATTTCCGCGGGCGCCAGCCCGTCCTCCTCTTCGGCGGCGACGGCCAGATACGCCAGGAGCCCGGGCAGTGTGGCGGCGGGACGGGCGGCGAAGTCGGCGACCACGTCGGCGAACGCATCGAGGTGCTCGGTACCTGACCATCCGGCCGAAACCGGCTGGCCAGCACGGGCTTCGACGTCGGCGCCGAGCACCCGGCGCACCTCGGCAACCAGTTCGGGCAGCGGATGGCACAGATGCGCGCGCAACGCGGTCAGCTCGCGGCCCAACGCGACGATCCGGGCGTAACCGGCGGTCGAATACGCCGTCGCGGGACCGGGATCGCAGATCGCGTCGGCCAGGCAGGCGGCGTCGGCGTCGGGCGCGGTCTGCGCGACGATCCGCTCGACCGCTTCATCAGCGCTGCCGCCGGTGTCGTCGAGGTCGAGCGCGCGGCGCCACAGCGCCGCGACGTCGCGGCCGCCCAGCCGCCAGCGCGGCCCGGTGAGCACCCGCATCGCCGCGCTGCCCGCGGTGGGCTCGGCCAGCAACCGCAGCATCGCCACCACGTCGGCGACCTCGGGCACGTCGAGCAGACCGGCCAGCCCGACCACCTCGACCGGAACACCGCGGGCGGTGAGCGCCTCGGCCATCGGCGCCGCGTCGGCGTTGCGGCGCACCAACACCGCCGCGGTCGGGGGCGCGCCGTCGGCTCGGGTGTCGTGGTAGCGGCGCGCGATGTGGTCGGCCACCCAATCCCGTTCGGCCGCCACATCGTTCAACAGTGCGCAGCGGATGGTGCCGGGCTCGGCGTCGGGGCGCGGCAGCAGGGTGCGCACCGCCACCGACCGGCGCCGCGCCTGCGCGGAGACCGCGTTGGCCAGATAGAGCGCACGCGGCGGATTGCGCCAGCTGGTCCGCAGCTCCAGGGTGGGTGCGGGGGTGCCGTCGGCGCGCGGGAAGTCGGTGGTGAACCGCGGCAGGTTGGTGGCCGACGCGCCGCGCCAGCCGTAGATCGACTGGATCGGATCACCCACCGCGGTCAACGCGAGACCGTCGTCGACTCCGCCGCCGAACAGCGACGACAGCGCCACCCGCTGCGCGTGGCCGGTGTCCTGGTACTCGTCGAGCAGCACCACCCGGTAGCGCTGCCGCAGCTGCTCGCCGACCTGCGGAAACGACGAGGCGAGCCGGGCCGCCGCGGCCATCTGCATGCCGAAGTCCATCACCTTCTCGGCGCGCATCCGTTGGTGCAGCGCATCAATGAGCGGCACCAACTCGGTGCGCTCGGTCTGGGTCGACAGCAGCCGCAGCAGCCACTGGCTGGGTCCGTGGTCGCGCTGGTACGGCCCCGCGGGCAGGGTATGCACGAGCCGCTCCAGCTCGACATGGGTGTCGCGCAGCTGATCGGTGTCGACGAGGTGTTCGGCGAGTTGTCCGGCCAGCCGCAGCACCATTCGGGTCACCGCGGCCGGTGTCTTGTCGGTCTGCAGCCCGGGCTGCTCGCACACCACGCGAAAGGCCAACTGCCACATCTCCGTTTCGCTGAGCAGGCGGGTTTCGGGCTCGACCGGCAGCAGCAGCCCGTGCTCACGCAGCAGGTTGCCCGCGAACGCGTGGTAGGTGCTGATGGTGGCCGGCTCGTGGCAGTCGGCCGCGCCCGCCTCGGTGTGGGGCGCCAAGCCGGCTCCGGCCAGCCGGGCCAGCCGGGTACGGACCCGGCGCAGCAACTGGGCGGCGGCTTTGCGGGTGAAGGTCAGGCCGAGCACCTCGCCGGGGCTGGCGTAGCCGTTGGCGACCAGCCACACCACCCGCGCGGCCATCGTCTCGGTCTTGCCCGCGCCGGCGCCGGCGATTACGACCAGCGGTCCCGGCGGTGCGGCGATGACGGCGGCTTGCTCTTCGGTCGGCGCGAAAAGCCCGAGCCGGTCGGCGAGTTCGGCGGGGCTGTAGCGCGCGGTCATGACCGGCCTCCGGCGACCGCCTGCGCCGGGCACATCGCACGCACCGGGCAGTGACTGCAGCCGTCGTTGACACGCGCGACGAACTGCGGTCCCTGGGTCTGCGCGGCGGCATCGCGCACGGCCTCCCGCCACTGGGCGTGCGTGTCGGCGGTCAGCGCGTCCTGCTCGCGTTCGGTGGCGCCGGCGGCGTTGGGCTTGCCGAGGTACACCAGTCGACCGCCGCCGGGTGAATCACCTTGGGCCAGCAGGCCTTCGGCGATCGCGAGCTGGTACATCGCCAGCTGGGCGTGCCGCTGCGCGTCGTCCTTGGTGACCGGGCTCTTGCCGGTCTTGAGATCGATCGCCACGAGCCGGCCTGCGCTGTCGCGCTCGATGCGGTCCACCCGGCCACGCACCCGTACCTGCGGCGCACCGTCACCGTCGGGCGCGACGACGCCGTCGACGTCGACCTCGGTGCCGACCTCGGTGAACTCGTTGCGGCTCTGCGCCCGCCACCGCAGAAACGTCGACAGCATCACCCGGTGCCGGGTGAGCTCGTTGTCGGCATACCATGCGGCGTCGAAAGGCAGCTTGTCCCAGACCTTTTGCAGTTCGTTGAGCAGCTGGCTCTCGGTCTTGTCCGAGTCGGCGACCAGCGCGTGCACCAGCGAACCCACCGCCGAGCGCACATCGCGGCCGTCGCTGCCACCGTGGCGTTCGAGCAGCCAGCGCAACGGGCAGTCGGTCAGCATCTGCAGGGTTGACGGTGACAGCGCGACGGTGTGGTCCCCGCCGTGCCACAGCGGTTCGTCGGTGGACACCGGTGTCATCGCGTACCACTGCGCCGGATCCGCGCCGGGCACCCCGGCAGCGGCCAGCCGCGCCAGTTGTGTTGCCGCACATGCGCGGACGCCGTCGTCGACGGCGCCGTCGGGGGCACACACCACCGCCCGCAGCCGCCCCACCAGCGCGGTCGGCGCCAGCAGCCGCGGCGCGTTGACCGGTGCGATGGCGGTCGGCTCGGTCTCGTCGGCCATGGCGGCCAGCTCGTAGCAGAACGCGGACGGCAGCGTCGAGTCGTCACCGTTGTCGCTGTCGACCGCGGTTACGAGCAGCCGCCCCCGGGCACGTCCCATCGCGGCGATCAGCAGCCGGCGCTCCTCGGCCAGCAGCGGCGCCCGGCTGGACAGCCCCCGGTCCCCCTCGGCCGCGACACCGTCGAGGACGTCGACCAGCTGCTGGGTGGCCAGCACTCCGCCGCGCGGAACGGTGTTGGGCCACAACCCTTCCTGCATGCCGGCGATCACGACGAACTCCCATTCGCGGCCCAGCGCGGCGTGCGCGCTGAGCACGGCGACCGCGTCGACGTCGCGGTCGCGCCGCGGGGCAGGCGGCGCCCCGAGGGCGGCCACGTGGTCGAGGAGCCCGCGCAGCGACGCGCCGGCCGTGTGGTTGACGTACTGCTCGGCGACGTCGAACAGCGCGGTGACCGCATCGAGGTCGCGGTCGGCCTGCGCGCCTGCGGTGCCGCCGCGTTCGCTGGCGGTCAGCCATCTGCGCTGCAGACCGGACCGGTGCCACGCCTGCCACAAGGTGTAGCGCGGATCCTTGCCCTCGGCGACCGTGCGGCGCGCCGCGGCCAACACCGCCCGGACCCGTCGCATCGAACGCTCCAGCGGGTCGGGCAATGCGTCGGTGCCGTGGTCCAGCGCCGCGACGAGCAGCTCGGTGAGCGGACGCGGAGGCTGGCTGCCGTCGGCGCGGCGCAGGCTGCGCCGCAGCTGGCGCAGCGACACCGGATCGACCCTGCCGATCGGCCCGGTCACCAGCGCAAGCGCCCGCTCCCCGTCGAGCCCGTGCGCGGTGGCCTCGAGGACCGTCAACAGCGTCTGCACCGCCGGCTGTCCGGCCAACGGTGTGGCTGCTCCCGGCATTTCGACGGGCACGCCTGCGCCCTCCAGCGCGCGGGCCAACGTGGCGCCGAGCCGCGGCACCGACCGCACGACCACCGCCATCTGCGACCACGGCAGCCCGTCGACCAGGTGCGCGCGGCGCAGCGCGTCGGCGATCAGCGCCGACTCGGCGTGCGGTGTGGCGGCGATGCGTACGTTCAGCGCGCCCCGGGGCCTGTCGGCGCCGTCGAGGTGGCGGCCCGGGTCGGTTCCCGGCAGCCGCCGCGCGGTCGCGGTGATCGCCTCGGCGATCGCCGGTGCGCAGCGATGGGACCGCGTCAGCGTGATCGCCGGCTCCTCGCCGCGCAGCAGCGCCGGATCGGCGCCGCGGAAACCGAACACCGCCTGGTTGGGATCGCCTGCGACGACGGTGAGTTCGGCGCCGGCCGAGAGCACCCGCACCAGCCGGGCGGCCTGCGGGTCCAGTTGTTGCGCGTCGTCGACGAGGAGCAGTTTGACCCGTGCGCGTTCGCCGGCCAGCAGGTCGGCGTCGGTGGCGAAGGCTTCCAGCGCCGCGCCGACGAGCTCGGCGGCGCCCAGGGCGGGGATGGTGGCCTGCGGCGCGGCCATCCCGACCGCCGAGCGCAACAGCATGATCTGTTCGTAGGCCTGGGCGAACTGGCCCGCGGCCAGCCACTCGGGACGACGTGCCCGACGGCCGAGTTGTTGCAGCGCCACGGGGTCCACGCCGCGTTCGGTGCAGCGCGCCAGCAGGTCTCGCAGCTCGGTGGCGAACCCGGTGGTGCCCAGCGCTGGGCGCAGTTGCGCCGGCCAGGCGACCGCCGACGCGTCGCCGTCCTCGAGATCGCCTGCGAGCAGTTCGCGGATGATGCCGTCCTGCTCGGCGCTGGTGATCAGCCGCGGCGGCGGGTCGCCGTTGCGCTGAGCGGCCAGGCGCAGCACCGCGAACGCGTAGGAGTGCACGGTGCGCACCAGCGGTTCGCGCACGACCGCGCGTTCACCGGCGCTCAGCAGCGTCGCCGTGATCGCGGCCCTGGCCTGTGCCCCGAGCCGAGCCGAACCCGTCAGCAGCAGAACCGATTCGGGATCGACCCCTGCGGCGATGTGCGCGGCAGCGGTTCGCACCAGCAGCGTGCTCTTGCCGGTGCCCGCGCCGCCCATGACGCGGACCACCCCGCGCGTGCCCGGTTCAGCGAGCGCGGCCGGTGTCAGATCGGTGTGCGGTGCGGACATGACCGAATGACACCATGGGGGTCTGACAAGTGCGGCTCGGCGCTGGTGGCAGCATCACCTCCGTGACCACCGACCTGCATGTGTACCGGTATGGCCCGGCCCGGCCCACCGACGTTCTGCTGATTCACGGCCTCACCGGGCACGGTCAGCGGTGGCAGACGCTGGCCACCCGGCATCTGGCCGAGTTCGCCGTCGCCGCACCGGACCTGATCGGGCACGGCCGGTCATCGTGGGCGGCGCCGTGGACGATGGAGGCCAACGTCGCTGCGCTGACCGCACTCGTCGAGCCGGACGGGCCGGTGGTGGTGGTCGGGCACTCGTTCGGCGCCGCGTTGGCGCTCAACCTCGCGGCCGCCCGGCCCGATCTGATTTCGGCGCTGGTGCTGCTGGATCCCGCCGTCGGACTGGATGGCGAGTGGATGCGCGACATCGCCGACAGCATGCTGGCCTCCCCGGACTACACCGACCGCGCCGAGGCCCGCGCTGAGAAGGCCAACGGATCGTGGGGCGAGGTCGAGCCGGCCGAATTGGACCGCGAACTCGACGAGCACCTTGTCGAGCTGCCCAACGGCCGGGTGGGCTGGCGGATCAGCATCCCGGCGATGATGTCGTACTGGAGCGAATTGGCCCGGCCAGTGACGTTGCCGCCCAACGAAACACCGACCACCCTGGTGCGCGCGGCCCGGACCCGCCCCGCCTACGCCTCCGACGCACTGATCGCGTCGCTGCGCCAACACCTCGGCGCCGCATTCACGTTGGCCGAGTGGGACTGCGAACACATGGTGGCCCACAGCCGTCCCGCCGACACGGCGGCGCTGATCCGCGACGCGCTGAACCGGCGTTGACGATGGCGGCGGTCACCGACGAGCAGGTGGAAACCGTGCGGGCGCTGGTCGCCGCCATTCCGCCGGGCCGGGTCGCCACGTACGGCGACATCGCCGCGGCTGCAGGGCTTTCCAGCCCACGTGTCGTCGGCTGGATCATGCGCACCGACTCCTCGGATCTGCCGTGGCACCGCGTGATCCGGGCATCCGGGCGGCCCGCTGCGCATCTGAGCACCCGACAACTGGAGTTGTTGCGCGGCGAAGGGGTGCTGGCCCGCGACGGCCGGGTGCCGCTGGCCGAGGTGCGCCACACGTTCTAGCTGTGAGCTGGACCCACGTTCCAGGTGCCGAGCAGACGCAAAACCCCCTCCGCGGGGCGGATTTGGGGGATTTCGCGTCTGCTCGCGCTAACTAAAGGATAAGCCGCACCAACGCGGCCGTGCGCGCCAGCCCGGGAAACGCCGCGGCCGTCGACCTCGGATGCAGCGCATGCACGGCGATGCGGAACATCAACGCGCGCAACAACATCTGCGGCCACTCCGGCAGCGCGTTCCAGCGTTCGATGAGCCCGTCGTCGGCCTCGCCCCATGACAGCGCGTCGACGACGGCCACCCCGGCCGCCCATGACGCCGGCCGCCAGTACGGGGTGATGTCGGTGATGCCTGGCGCGGCGGTACCCGCGAAAAGCACTGTGCCGTAAAGGTCGCCGTGAACCAGCTGGCTGGGGCTCTTGGTCGGCCTGCGCAGCGTGGCCAGCAGGTTGAGCAGCTCGATGGACCGTTGGCCGTCGGCGGAGCCGGGCGAAACCCGCGCGCCCGGCGGCAGCGAATGCAGCGGGCGTTCCTCCCACGCCGCGCGATCGGCGGCGATGAAGACGTCGACGTCGGCCCACGGCGCGACCGGGGGCTGGGTCAGAAACCGGGGGCGTTCCAGTTTCGCGGTCGCTTCGTGCAGCCGCACGGCGGCCGAGATCACCTCGTCGTGGCGGGGTTCGGGGCTGCCGGCGACGAACGTGTCGGCCCGCCAGCCCGCCACCACATACCGTCCGTCCGTGGAGCGCACCGGCCGCGCCAGCCGCACCCCGTCGACGAACAGGGTTTCGCGCACCTTGGCCGACCAGGCCGCGCGGGCGTGATCGGCCACCATCGACAGCACGACTTCGCCGCAGCGCCAGCCGCCCTCCCAACTCGATCCGAGCGAAACCGGCTCGACGCCGGTCAGCCCGAACGCCGCCAGCACATGATCGGGCGGGCCATCGACGGTCACGAGCTCAGCCTAAGCCGCGCGCGGGCAAACCAGGCGTTAGTACATCACCATGTCGGGGTCGAGTTGCTTACCCCACGCGACGATGCCGCCCTGCACGTGCATCGCGTCAGAGAAGCCCGCCTTCTTGGCGATGGCCAGCACCTCGGCCGAACGCACCCCGGTCTTGCAGTAGAACACCGGTGTGCGGTCGACGGGCAGTTTGGCCAGCGCCTCACCCGATTCGAACGCCGATTTGGGCACCAACTCGGCGCCCTCGATGCGGTTGATCTCCCACTCGACGGGCTCGCGCACGTCGATCACCGCCAGCGGCTTGCCCGAATCCATCAGCTCACGAAGCTCCAGCGGGGTGATCGTGGCGTCGGCGGCGGCCTCGGCGGCCGCGTCGGAGACCACGCCGCAGAACTCCTCGTAGTCGATCAGCTCGGTGATCTTCGGGGTGGCCGGGTCCTTGCGGATCTTGATGGTGCGGTAGGTCATGTCGAGCGCGTCGTACACCATCAACCGGCCCAGCAGCGGTTCACCGATGCCGGTGATCAGCTTGATCGCCTCGGTTCCCATCACCGAGCCGACCGACGCACACAAGATGCCCAGCACCCCGCCCTCGGCGCAGGACGGCACCATTCCGGGCGGCGGCGGTTCGGGATAGAGGTCGCGGTAGTTGAGGCCCTGTCCGTTGGGGGCGTCCTCCCAGAAGACCGAGATCTGGCCCTCGAAGCGGTAAATGGAGCCCCACACATACGGTTTGCCCGCCAGCACCGCGGCGTCGTTGACCAGGTAGCGGGTGGCGAAGTTGTCGGTGCCGTCCAGGATCAGGTCGTACTGCGCGAACAGCTCGACGGCGTTGTCGGGCTCCAGCCGAAACTCGTGCAGCCGCACGTCGATCAGCGGGTTGATCTCCAGGATCGAGTCGCGCGCGCTGTGGGCCTTGGACCGGCCGATGTCGGACTGTCCGTGGATGACCTGGCGCTGCAGATTGGACTCGTCGACCTCGTCGAATTCGACGATGCCGATGGTGCCCACCCCGGCGGCGGCCAGATACAGCAGCGTCGGCG
>JBNMRA010000033.1:0-59071 GCA_050205315.1 Mycolicibacterium pulveris
CCCCCGCCGCCGCCGGGCGTCGCACCCGCGCCGCCACCGCCCGCGGATCCCAACGCTCCGCCGCCACCGCCGGTGGACCCCAATGCGCCGCCGCCCGCACCGGGCGTCGCACCCGGACCGCCCCCGCCTGCGGACCCGAACGCACCACCGCCACCGCCGGCCGACGCCGGCCGCGTCGACAACGCCGCGGGTGGCCTGAGCTTCGTCGTTCCGGCCGGATGGCAGGTGTCGGACTCCACCCAGCTGTCGTACGGCCAGGCGCTGCTGACCAAGGTCACCCCCGAAGGCGCCGAACCGCCGAACGACACGAGCATCCTGCTCGGACGCCTGGATCTGAAGCTGTTCGCCGGCGCCGAGACCGACAACACGAAGGCTGCCCAGCGTCTGGCTTCCGACATGGGCGAGTTCTTCATGCCGTTCCCGGGCACCCGGATCAACCAGGAGACCGTCGAACTCGACGCCGACGGGATGCCCGGCGTCGCCTCGTACTACGAGGTGAAGTTCACCGACGCCAACAAGCCCAACGGCCAGATCTGGGCCGGGGTGGTCGGCGAGGCCACCGAACCCGGCACACCGCGCGGCCAGCGCACCCCGGATCGCTGGTTCGTCGTTTGGCTGGGCACGGCGAACAACCCGGTGCCCAAGGAGGAGGCCCTCACGTTGGCCAACTCGATCCGGCCCTACACCGCGCCGGTGCCCGCGGTGCCCGCGGACCCGAACGCGCCCCAGAATGCGCCGTTGCCGCCGCCGGATCCGAATGCACCGCCGCCCCCGCCGGCGGACCCGAACGCACCGCCGCCGCCGCCGGCCGATCCGAACGCGGCACCGCGACCCGTCGTCGGCCAGCCCGTACCGGTGGCGCCGGAGGACGCGCCGGGCATGCTGCCGCCCGCTTAGTTCGCGTCAGCCGCAGTGGGGCGGTCCGTCACGGACCGACCCACGGCGGCTGCGCGGTCGCGACGTTGGCTATGAAGCAGTTGTTACCGCCGAAGCCCAGGGCGCCCGCCGCCTGGCACCGTTCGAAGCTGCCGTCCGGAGCGATCGGCCCGTCACAGATCTCGCCGCCGCCCCACGGCGTCCAACCGCCCTGACAGCCGGCGTTGGCCGGGGCGGCGAAAGCGATGCTGCCCGCTGCAAGCGCGCCGATCGCCAGTGCTGCAAAACCTTTCATCGGTCACCTTCCTTTCGCGGGTACCGGAGCTCGCACCGGTACTGGCCTCGTCGGCCGCCCCGACCCGGCCGCCGTGACGTCCAGGTTACGTCTCCGTTATGACATAGGAATCGGGATTTTCCCTACTCAGCGGCCCCGCCGTGACCCACTGCACAACACATCGCGCGACGATGAGGTGGTGCCCACCGAGACGATGACGGCGTGGCGGGTCAGCGCGCCGGGCCCCATCGACACCGCCCCGCTGGAGCGCGCCACCGTGCCAATGCCCCGACCGGGGTCCGGTGAGCTGCTGGTCGCGGTGCGCGCCTGCGGTGTGTGCCGCACCGACCTGCACGTCGCCGAGGGCGACCTGCCCGTGCATCGGCCCGGGGTGATCCCCGGTCATGAAGTGGTCGGCGAGGTCGTCGAGATCGGGGCCGACACCGCCGGCCGGTTCGCCGTCGGCGACCGCGTCGGCGTCGCATGGCTGCGGCACACCTGCGGACGATGTGCGTACTGTCGGCGCGGCACCGAGAACCTCTGTCCGGGCTCGCGCTACACCGGATGGGACGCCGACGGCGGGTACGCCGAATTCACCACGGTGCCAGCGGCTTACGCCCATCACCTGCCGCCGGGATACCCCGACGCCGAGCTGGCGCCGCTGCTGTGCGCAGGCATCATCGGCTATCGCGCACTGCAGCGCGCGGAGGTGCCCGCGGGCGGACGATTGGGCATCTACGGGTTCGGCGGCAGCGCCCACCTCACCGCGCAGGTCGCTATCGCAAGCGGCATCGAGGTGCACGTCATGACCCGCGGGCAGACGGCGAGGGAACTCGCGCTGGCGCTCGGCGCGGCATCGGCGCAGGGCGCCGCCGATCGACCGCCGGTACCCCTGGATTCGGCGATCCTGTTCGCTCCGGTCGGCGAACTCGTGCACCCCGCGCTCGAGGCGCTGGACCGCGGCGGCACGCTGGCCATCGCCGGGATCCACTTGTCCGACATCCCGACGCTGGACTACCAGCGCCACCTGTTCCAGGAACGCCAGGTGCGCTCGGTGACCTCCAACACCCGCGCCGATGCGCGGGACTTCCTCGCGTTCGCGGGCAGGCACCGCCTCGAGGTCACGACGCCGCAGTACCCGCTCGGGCGCGCCGACGAGGCGCTGGCCGACCTCGCCGCGGGCCGGGTTTCGGGGGCGGCGGTGCTGATGGTCTAGAGCTCGGCGAGCGCGGCGCCGAGCCGGCCGGTCAGATCGCCGCGGCCGAACCGGTACAGCGGTCCCGACCCGTCGGCCACCAGCTCGCGCAGCCGCGCCATCCCGCGCGCGCCGACCGGCTGCGGGGATTCGAGTCGGCGCGCGACGGTCTCGATCAGCTCTTCGGCCGCGCTGATGTTGGGCACGTGCATCGGTAGCCGCGACGACATCAGCAGCCCACCGGAACGCGCGTCGCGCACGGCATTGCGTAGCGAGCGGGCGACCGCGGCGCGTTCGCGCGCCGACGTGAGCCGCGCGTAGTGCACCGCGAGCGCACTGCCCTCCGGTGCGCTCACCCCTACCGCGATCAGCCGGTCGAACTTGGCCGCCCGCAGCCGCGCCGTCAGCCGCGCGGCCAACGGCGCGTGGCCGCCCACGGTGGGGTGTCCGGTGGCCGCCGGCGTCGTCCAGTTGTCGATCATCAGCCCAGCTCCCGAGTCCTCGTCCCCCGATGGAATGACTATCAACGACGCTATACCGGTCATTGGTGACCGGTCAACACGATTTACCGGTCACGTGGTCGTAGACTGGGAACATGGCTCCACCCCGCACCCGCTGGCTCGGCGACTCCGAGACCAAGCCGGCACCTGCGCCGCTGGACCGGGTTCAATCGCTGGTCAACACCTTCGAGTTGCCCGCAGGCCCGGACCGGCTGGCCGACCCCGCCGATGCGCGACCGTGGCTGATCGACAACGGTCTGCTGAGCGATGACGCCGAGCTGACCGCTGCCGACCTGGCGCTGTTGCGCGGTGTCCGGGAAGCGCTTCGCGCCCAGCTGGTACGCAACTCCGGTGGTCCGGCGCCGGGCGACGCCGCGATCGTGCCGCTGCGTGCGGTGGCGGCGCGCGCGACGGCGCGTGCCCACGTCGGCGACGACGGCACCGTCGGGCTCGCGGTGATCGGTGACTCGCCGGCCGACCGGGCCGTCGAGCTGCTGCTGATCGTGCGCGACGCGCAGCGCGACGGCACATGGCCACTTCTCAAGGCGTGCGCCAACGAGGAATGCCAGTGGGCGTTCTACGACAGGTCGCGCAACCATGCCGGAACCTGGTGCAGCATGGCGACGTGCGGAAACAAGCTCAAAAACCGCGAATTTCGCGCGCGCAGACGCGGGTCAGGTCGACAGGTGCCAGACCATCGCGGCGGCCAGCGCGCCGAGACCGTTGAGTGACCAGTGCAGCGCGATCGGGGCGATCAGGCTGCCGCTGCGGCGGCGCAGCCAGGTGAACACGAAGCCGGCCGCGGCGGTCGCCACCACCGCGAGCACCACGCCCGCCAGCGTGCCCAGCCAGCCGCCGCCGAACAGCCGGGTGAAGCCGACATTGCTGGCGGTCAGGCCCAGTGACGTCGCGATGTGCCAGAGCCCGAACAGCAGCGACCCCGCCGCAGCCACCCCGCGAAACCCCCAGGCCCGGTCCAGCGCGCCCTGCAGCACACCGCGAAACGCCAGCTCCTCGGGGATCACCGTCTGCAGCGGGATGATGATCATCGAGGCGATCAACGCCCCGGAGATCGTCGCGTAGTTGTTGTTCATGAACAGCGGCCTGGTCCACGGCAGCATCGCGCCGATCGCGATCACCGACACCACGACCGCCACCGCGGCCAGCGCGTAGCCGACACCGGCCCGCCACTGCGCGCGGCCCAGCCCGAGTTCGGTCCAGCCCAGCCCGCGCGAGCGCACCAGGATCAGCAGCCCGACCGCGGCGGCGGGTACGACGGCGATGCTGGCCCACGGGGTGGTGAAGTGCGCGATCAGGTTCGTCAGCGCCAGCACCACGATCACCACGCCGATGTCGACATAGGTGCGGAAACGATGCAGTACCGACAGCTGTTCGATCAGCGGATGGGCGGCCACTGCTTGCTGGGACACAACGACCGATCCTAGCGCGGGGTTTCGCCGCGGGCGTCCTGAGACAGCGACGGCCCCGCGAAGTCGGGATCCCATGTCCAGTCGGCGACCGCCGGATCGTCCTCGCCGTGCTCGCGGGTGTAGCGGCGGGCCGCCAACCGGGCGTCGAGCATCTTCTGGCGCAGCACCGCTGCGCGGCCGGCCAGCCCCGGCACCCGGTCGATCACGTCCATGACCAGGTGGAAGCGGTCGAGGTCGTTGAGCATCACCATGTCGAACGGGGTCGTGGTGGTGCCGCGCTCCTTGTATCCGCGCACGTGCAGGTGCGCGTGGTTGGTCCTGCGGTACGTCAGCCGGTGAATCAGCCACGGATAACCGTGGTAGGCGAAGATCACCGGCTTGTCGGCGGTGAACAGCGCATCGAACTCGTGGTCGGAAAGCCCGTGCGGATGTTCGGTTTCCGGTTGCAGCCGCATGATGTCGACGACGTTGATCACCCGCACCGCCAGCTCCGGCAGTTCGCGGCGCAAGATGTCGGCGGCGGCCAGGGTCTCCAGCGTCGGAATGTCACCGGCGCAGGCCAGCACGACGTCGGGTTCCCCGGTGGTGCTGCTGGCCCAGTCCCAGATGCCGAGTCCGCGGGTGCAGTGCGCGATCGCCTCGTCCATCGTCAGATAGGTCAGCCCCGGCTGCTTTCCCGCGACGATCACGTTGACGTAGTGGCGGCTGCGCAGGCAGTGGTCGGCCACCGAAAGCAGTGTGTTGGCGTCCGGCGGCAGATACACCCGCACCACCTCGGGGCGTTTGTTGGCGACGTGGTCGATGAAACCGGGATCCTGGTGCGACGCGCCGTTGTGATCCTGACGCCAAACATGGGATGTCAGAAGGTAATTCAACGATGCGATCGGCCGTCGCCAGGTCAGATCCCGGCTGCTGGCCAGCCATTTGGCGTGCTGGTTGAGCATCGAGTCGACGATGTGGACGAACGCCTCGTAGCAGCTGAACAGCCCGTGCCTGCCGGTCAGCAGATAGCCCTCCAGCCAGCCTTGGCACATGTGCTCGGAGAGCACCTCCAGCACCCGGCCATCGGGGGCGAGGTCCTCGTCGTCGGGGCTGATCTCGGCCAGCCACGCCTTGTCGGTCGCCTCGTAGACGGCCGACAGCCGGTTGGAGGCGGTTTCGTCGGGGCCCATCAGCCGGAATCTGTCCGGGTTACGCGCGATCACATCGCGCAGGAACAGGCCGAGCACCCGGGTGGCCTCGGCGGTTTGGCTCGCCGGCTTCTCGACGTCGACGGCGTAGTCCGCGAACGGCGGCAGGTCCAGATCCCGCAGCAGCAGACCACCGTTGGCGTGCGGGTTGGCGCCCATCCGGCGCGGGCCCGCCGGCGCGAGCGCCCGCAGTTCCGGCCGCAACGCACCGTGCTCGTCGAACAGTTCCTCAGGCCGATAGCTGCGCAGCCACGACTCCAGTTCGGCCATGTGCTCGGCATTGGTCCGCGTCTCTGACAGCGGCACCTGGTGGGAGCGCCAGGTGCCCTCGACCTTCTTACCGTCCACCTCTTTGGGGCCGGTCCAGCCCTTCGGCGTGCGCAGCACCACCATGGGCCACAACGGCCGACCCGTCTCACCGTCGAGTCGCGCGGCCCGCTGGATCGCCGCGATCTGGTCGAACGCCTCATCGAACGCGGTGGCCAGCTGCTGGTGCACGTTGACCGGATCGTCACCGGCGACGGTGATCGGCCGGTACCCGTAGCCGAACAGCAGCGATTCGAGCTCGTCGGCCGGAATGCGCGCCAGCACCGTCGGGTTCGCGATCTTGTAGGAGTTCAGGTGCAGGATGGGCAGCACCGCGCCGTCGGTGACCGGGTTGAGGAACTTGTTGGAATGCCAGCTGGCCGCCAGCGGGCCCGTCTCGGCCTCGCCGTCGCCGATCACGCACGCCACCACCAGGTCCGGGTTGTCGAACGCGGCGCCGTAGGCGTGCACCAGCGCGTATCCGAGCTCGCCGCCCTCATGGATCGAACCGGGCGTCTCGGCGGCGACGTGGCTGGGCACACCTCCGGGAAAGGAGAACTGGCGGAACAGTTTTCGGATCCCGTCGGCGTCTTCGGAGATCTGTGAATAGACCTCGCTGTAGGTGCCCTCGAGGTAGACGTTGGCGAGCAGCCCCGGACCGCCGTGGCCCGGCCCGGTGATGTAGATCACGGAGAGATCCCGATGACAGATCACGCGGTTCAGATGGGCGTAGATGAGGTTGAGCCCGGGGGTGGTGCCCCAGTGGCCGAGCAGTCGCGGCTTGATGTGTTCGGCGGCCAGCGGCTCCCGCAAAAGCGGGTTGTCCAGCAGGTAGATCTGGCCCACCGACAGATAGTTCGCTGCGCGCCAATAGGCGTCGATCAAGGTCAACTCATCGTCGGACAGGGTGGGGGAGAGCAGCTCAGCGGTCATGATCCGGCAGAGGGTACCCAGACGCCTGGGAAATAACCCGATCGTCACCAACTACGCTCACGGTCGTGCTGGATGTCGCCGACCCGAGACGGTTACCGCTGGCGCCGTTGCGGGTGCTGGATCTGGGCGGCGCCGAATCCGACGGCGTCGGCCGGCTGTTGGCTGACCTCGGCGCCGACGTGCTGAAGATCGAACCGCCCGGCGGTGCCGCGGCCCGCCGGGACGCCCCGCGCGTGGCCGACACCAGCGTGCGGTTCGCACTGCAGAACGCCAACAAGCGCAGTGCGGTGCTCGATGCGTCCCGCGCCGCGGACCGCGAGCGGCTGATCGAGCTGGCCGGTGCCGCCGACATCGTGGTGGACGGCGGCAACCCCGGGGCGGCGGCCGCGTTCGGCACCTCGTGCGCGGCGCTGTCGCAGCGGTTTCCGCACCTGGTGGCGCTGTCGGTCACCGACTTCGGCACCGCCGGACCGCGCGCGTCGTGGCAGGCCACCGACGCGGTGCTGTACGCGTTGTCGACCGCGTTGTCGCGGTCCGGCCCGACGACGGGCGCCCCGGTGCTGCCGCCGATCGGTGTGGCGTCGACGACGGCCGCGGTGCAGGCCACGTGGGCCGCGCTGGCCGCCTACTTTCGCCGGTTGCGCGACGGCAGAGGCGATTACATCGACTTCTCCCGCTTCGAGGGTGTTCTTCAAGCGCTGGATCCGCCGTACGGCTCGGAGGGCCAGGCCGCCGTGGGCCGCAAGCCGACCACCGAACTGTGGCGGGGGCGACCGCGAAACCAGCAGATCTATCCGATCTTCGCCTGCCGCGACGGCTATGTGCGCATCTGCCTGCTCTCGCCGCGCCAGTGGCGGGGCATGTTCGGGTGGCTGGGGGAGCCCGAGCAGTTCGCCGACCCCAAGTTCGAGACGATCGCGGCGCGCTACGCGGTGTCGCGCGAACTCAACAGCGTGATCGCCGAGCTGGTCAAGGACCAGACGATGGACGAGTTGGTGGCCGAGGGACAGGCGCGCGGCGTTCCGATCGCCGCGGTCCTCACCCCCGCACAAACGTTGTCGTCCAACCACTTCCGCGACGTCGGCGCGCTGACCCGCACCGAACTGGCGCCCGGCGTTCAAACGGTGGTGCCTGCCGGGCCGTTCGTCGTCGACGGCAGCCGCGCCGGGCTGACCCGTGGAGCACCGACGCCCGGCGCGCACGACGCCGTCTGGGCCGCCGACCCATCTCCGCACCCCGGGAGCGATGAACCGGTCAGCCGGCCGTTCGAGGGGATGCGCATTCTCGATCTCGGTGTGATCGTCGCGGGCGGAGAGCTGGGCCGGTTGTTCGCCGATCTGGGCGCCGAAGTCATCAAGATCGAAAGCGCCGCGTACCCAGACGGCCTGCGGCAGACCCCGCCGGGTATGACGATGAGCAGGTCGTGGGCGCTGACGCACCGCAACGAGTACAGCCTGGGCCTGGATCTGCGTCATCGCGACGGCGCCGCCGTGTTCGCGCGGCTGGTCGCCGAATCCGACGCGGTGTTCGCCAACTTCAAACCCGGAACGCTTGCATCGCTCGGGTTTTCCTATGAGAAGCTGCGCGAACTCAACCCGGCCATCGTGCTTGCCGAAAGCAGCGCGTTCGGAGCGACCGGTCCGTGGAGCGCCCGCATGGGCTACGGCCCGCTGGTGCGTGCCACCACCGGCGTCACGTCGCTGTGGACGTCTTCGGACGCCGGACCCGGTGAATTCTATGACGCCACAACCATCTTCCCCGACCACGTGTCGGCCAGGATCACCGCGATCGCGGCGCTGGCCGCGTTGATCCAGCGCCGCAACACCGGTACCGGTGCGCAGGTGCACATTTCGCAGGCCGAAGCCGCGGTCAACCAGCTGGCGCCGGTGTATGCCGCCGCGGCCGCCCGCGCCGCAGGCCTGCCGGTGGCCGACGACACCGCGGTGCACGGCGTGTATCCCTGCGCGGGCGAGGATGAGTGGTGCGTGGTGTCGGTTCGCGACGACGCCGACCGCGCCGCGCTGGCAGCCGTCGTCGGCGACGGTGACCTGGCCGCATGGACCCGAACCCGCGACAAGACCGATGTGGCGGACACCTTGCAGCAGGCCGGAATTCCCGCAGCGCCGATGAACCGCGCGGTCGATGTGCTGGTCGATCCGCAGGTGCAGTTCCGTGGGCCGTTCACCGACATGGAGCATCCGTTGTTCGACGCGCCGATGCCGACCGAAACCGGTCCGGCACCGTATACCAACATCGCGCCCGCGCAGCTGCGCCCCGCCCCGATGCCGGGGGAGCACACTCGCGAAATATGCCAGAAGGTACTCGGTTTGACATCCGAGGACATCGACCGGCTCATCACGCAGGGCGCACTCTTCGCACATCAAGAGAGGCCATGATGGACCCCAGGACACCGGTGCTGGTCGGCTACGGCCAGGTGAACCAGCGGGAGAACGACCCGACCGTGGAGCCGGTCGATCTGATGGCGGCCGCCGCCCGCACGGCAGGTGATCCCCGGCTGCTCGAGGCCGTCGACTCGGTGCGGGTGGTCAACCTGCTGTCCTGGCGCTACCGTGATCCGGGACTACTTGTCGCCCAGCGTATTCGGGCTAAGGGTGCCCGCACGCGATACACCGGCATCGGTGGTAACGTGCCGCAGTCACTGGTCAACCAGGCGTGTTTGGACATCCAGAGCGGCCGCGCCGACGTGGTGCTGATCACCGGCGCCGAGACCTGGCGTACCCGATCGCGGTTGCGCGCCACCGGCGAGAAACCCGACTGGACGCGACAGGACGATTCGGTGCCGGTCCCCGAGGGCGCCGACGAGAACGTGCCGATGGCCGGGCCCGGCGACATGCGGATCAAGCTGGACCGGCCGGCCTACGTGTACCCGATGTTCGAACAGGCGCTGCGTATCGCCGCCGGCGAGACACCAGAAGCTCACCGGCGCCGCATCGGTGAGCTGTGGGCTCAGTTCTCCGCGGCGGCCGCGCGCAACCCGCACGCCTGGAGTCAGCAGAAGCGTTCGGCCGAGGAGATCTGGCGGCCCGCGCCGGACAACCGGATGGTCAGCTGGCCCTACACCAAGCTGATGAACTCCAACAACATGGTGGACCAGGGCGCGGCGCTGATCCTGGCGTCCGCCGACAAGGCGGCACATCTGCAGATCCCGACCGAGCGTTGGGTGTTTCCGTATGCGGGCACCGACGCCCACGACACCTACGCCATCGGTGAACGCGCGGAGTTCTGCACCTCTCCGGCGATCCGGATCGCCGGAGGACGCGCGCTGGCGTTGGCCGGCGTCGGCATCGACGATGTCGACGCGGTCGACGTGTACTCGTGTTTCCCGTCGGCGGTGCAGGTCGCGGCCAACGAGCTGGGGCTGCCGCTCGGCGATCCCGACCGTCCGCTCACGGTGACCGGTGGGCTCACGTTCGCCGGCGGCCCGTGGAACAACTACGTGACACATTCGATCGCCACCATGGCCGAACACCTGGCCGCCCATCCCGGCCAACGCGGCCTGATCACCGCCAACGGCGGGTATCTGACCAAGCACAGTGTCGGCGTGTACGGTACGCAGCCGCCATCACACGAATTCCGTTGGGAAGATGTGCAATCGGCGGTTGACCGTGAACCGACCCGGACGGCGGTCGTCGAGTGGGAGGGCGTGGGCACCGTCGAGTCATGGACCACGCCCTATGACCGCGACGGGGCGCCCGAGAAGGCGTTCCTGGCGGTACGCACACCTGATGACGCACGTGTGCTCGCGGTCATCACCGATGCGTCCGAAGCCGCCGAGACGGTCCGCGGCGACATCGCGGGCGCCAAGGTCGCTGTTCACGCCGACGGGACCGCGGCCCTGCGGTAGGGCTCAGGGTGCCGTGGGCGGTACCTCGGTGTAGTGCGGTGCGAACCCCTGCGCGGAGAACGTGAACCCGTTGCCGCTGGCCTCGCTCATACACGACACCCCGGACTCCTGCACATTGCAGCGAAAGCCGGCGGCGTTGAGAACCCTGTTGAAGTCCAACGTCTTTGCCGTGTCCGCGGCGAACTCGGCTTCCTCGAGCGCGACGAAGCGGGCGTCACCCTGCCGCTCGACCACCACGGCGTTGGGCGTCGCATCCTGCCCTGACGCGTCGGGTACCGATGTGGGTGCGCCGGAGATGCCCATGCCCGAGGCCCACCCCGTCGCCGACTGACAGCCGGCCTTGACGCGCGGCACGATCGCGCACGCCCATCGCCTGCTGGGGGTGGTGAAGTAGTAGACGGCCGCGCCGTGCGGATGCGCGACGTAGTCGAACGCGTTCACCAGATGCGCGGCGCTGGGTGCCGCAGGCGGGGGAGTCGACGTGTTCGCCTGCGTGGTAGGGCGCGGTTCGTCGGTGTTGACGATCTGCTCGCCCGAACAGCCGACGGCAGCGATCGCGAGCGCCGCCGACGCGAAGAGCACTCGAATACGGTTGTGCGCCAACGGGCTCACGAAGCGCCGATCCGCTCCGGGTTGATGGGCTCGCGTGCGGAGATCAGCGCCTTGATGTCGTCGAGCCCTTCCCAGATGTTGACGTTCATGCCGGCGATCACCCGGCTGTCGGCGTCGAACCAGAACGCCGTGAACTCGCGCGCGGCGACGTCTCCGCGATAGGCCACCTTGTCGTACTCGGGGGCGTGACCGACGTATTCCATCCCGAGGTCGTATTGATCGGTGAAGAAGTAGGGCAGCTCGGCGTATTCGGCGGGCCTGCCGAGCATCGCGGCCGCGGCGACGGCCGGTTGTTTGAGCGCGTTCGCCCAGTGTTCGGTGCGGATCCGGGTGCCCAACAGCGGGTGTTCGGCGGCCGCGATGTCGCCGACCGCGTAGATGTCCGGGTCGCTGGTGCGCAGCGACGAATCGACCTGCACGCCGCCGTCGGCGATCGCCAGCCCGGCGGCCTCGGCGAGCGCGATGTTGGGTGCCGCGCCGACCGCGATCAGCACCCGGTCGGCGTCGACGGTGGCGCCGTCGCTGAGTTTCAGGCCGGTCGCGGCGCCGTCGGCGACGGTGATCTCCTTGACGGTCGTCGACAACCGCAGATCCACGTCGTGCTCACGATGCAGGTTGGCGAACACCTCACCGAGTTCGCGTCCGAGCGCGGCCTGCAGCGGTGTATCGGCGGTTTCGACCACGGTGACCGACGCGCCGCGCTCGCGTGCGGTGGCCGCGACCTCCAGGCCGATCCATCCGGCGCCGACGATGGCCAGCGAAACACCGTCCTTCAGCGTCGATTTCAGCGCTTCTGCGTCGTCGATGGTGCGCAGGTAGTGCACACCGGACGAATCGGCACCGGGGATCGGCGGCTTGCGGGGGCGCGAACCGGTGGCCAGCAGCAGTTTGTCGTAACGCACCGGGTCGCCGTCGGGCAGCGAGACGGTGTGGGCGCCGGGGTCGATGCCGGTCACTTCGGTGCCCAGTTGCACTTCGACGTGGTGATCGCGGTACCAGGCCGCGGACGCGACGGTGAAGTCACTGAGCGTCTTCTTTCCCGCCAGGTAGTCCTTGGAAAGCGGAGGCCGCTCGTACGGTAACTGCTCCTCGGCGGTGAACAATACGATATGACCATCAAAGTCTTTGTCCCGCAGCGCTTCTGCCGCCTTAGCTGCCGCGAGGCCACCTCCGACGATGACGATCGTGGACGACGTTGTCATGCCAGCTGAGCTTACCCGCGATGCGCCACGACAGGGGAGTCGGTGTCACCGGTTCGAGCCGTCAGCGCTTTGAGCAGGCGCGCGTTGCGGATGGCGTGCCCACCCAGGTCGTTGTTGAAGTAGATGACCACCCGTTTGCCCTGGGCATCCCAGTCCAGCACGCGATCAGCCCAGCGCCGCAGCTCATCGTCGGGGTAGGAGCCGGCATACATCGAGTTCTGGTCGGGGCCGTGCATCCGCACATAGACCAGCTCGGCCGTCGCACGTGGCACGCAGCGCAACCCGGCGCCGCTCATTACTACATATGCCGCGCGGTGGCGTTCCAGCAGCGCGTACACCGCGGGGTCGTCCCACGACGGATGCCGCAGCTCCATCGCCACCGGAATCCACTCGGGCATCAGGCCCAGGAAGTAGTCGAGCAGTTCGTCGTCGCGTTCCAGTGCCGGATGCGGCTGCACCAGCAGCGCTTCGCTGCGGTCGCCGAGCGCCCTCCAGCAGCGCTCGAAACGCTCGATCCATGGTTCGGGTGCGCGCAGCCGGCGGTAGTGGGTCAGACCGCGCTGGGCCTTGACCGACATCGTGAAGCCGGCGGGCAGCCGCTGTCGCCACCCCTCGAACGCCGTGTCCTTGGGCCAGCGGTAGAAGCTGGCGTTGAGCTCGACGGTGTCGAACTCCTCGACGTAGCGGGCCAGCCTTTTGGCCACCGGCATACCCGGCGGATACAGCACATCGGTCCAGTGCGCATAGGACCATCCCGACGTGCCGATGCGGATCATCGCGACGACGAAACCTTTTCGCGCAGTTTGTCATCCAGCGAGACGCGGACCAGCGCCGCGGCCAGTTCGGCCGTCGAGCCCGGCGCCAGCTCGGCCAGGTCGCCGGCCTTGCCCGGCAGCCCCAACTCGCGCGCGGCGGCGGTGGCGCGTTCGTCGAAGTAGGGCCGCACCCACGTCCAGACGTCCTGCACCTCGCGCAGGAAGATGTCGGATCCGGTATCGCCGATGCCCTTGAACTGCTTGAGAAGACCGGCCGCGGCACGCACATCGTCGTCGCTTTCGGCAGCCAAATATCGGAGATCGCCGCGGTATTGGGCACGGACCGTCTCGGCGATGTCGATCAGTCGATCCGCCGAGCTTTCGTCGTAGCGGACGTAGTGGGCGCGGCCGAACGCGCGAATCATCTGCTGACGATCCGCGTCGAGCACCGCGTCGGGTGTGCGCAGCCCGTCGGCGAACAGCTCCCGCGCGGCGCTCACCGCGATCGCGGCGTCGATCGGCTTGCTGGCCAGCATGCACAACACCAGCAGCTCGAACAGCGGCATCGGCTGGTCCTTGAGCCGGATCCCCGCCTCTTCGGCGTAGGTGGTGCCGGCATGCTCCAGCAGGCTCTGGACCAGCTGTTTGCGGTCAGAGGTGCTCATCTGCGCTGACGTACCCGGGCTCAGCGGGCGACAAACCTCGCCGAGCAGGGCACACCCCGCAGGGCACACCCCGCAGGGCGCACCCCCTGGGCGCGAGCAGACGCAGAGGGCCCCGAATTGTCCGCCGAAAGGGCCTTCTGCGTCTGCTGGCGCAGTGGGGTGGTGGTGGGGTGTAGTGGTGGTGTGGTGCCGGGGCCCGGTCAGGCCGCGGCCGTCACGCCGGACTCCTCGGCAGGCACGAGCGCCTGCGCGACGATCTCCGCGACATCGGTCATCGGCTTGACCTCGAGCGCCTCCAGCACATCGGCCGGGACGTCGTCCAGGTCGGCCTCGTTGCGCTGCGGAATGAAAACCGTTGACAGCCCGGCCCGTTGCGCGGCCAGCAGCTTCTGCTTGACGCCGCCGATCGGCAGCACCCGGCCGTTCAACGTCACCTCACCGGTCATGCCGACATCCGAGCGCACCTGGCGGCCGGTGATCATCGACACCAGCGCGGTCACCATCGTCACACCCGCGGACGGACCGTCCTTGGGCACCGCGCCCGCGGGCACGTGCAGGTGGATCCGTCGCTCCAGCGCGTTCGGGTCGACGCCCAACTGGTCGGCGTGCGACCGCACGTAGGACAGCGCGATCTGCGCCGATTCCTTCATCACGTCGCCGAGCTGACCGGTCAGGGTCAGGTCCGCATCACCATCGACGGCGTTGGCTTCGACGTAGAGCACATCGCCGCCCATCCCCGTCACCGCGAGACCCGTGGCAACCCCGGGCACCGCCGTGCGCTCGGCCGACTCCGGCAGGAACCGTGGACGGCCAAGGTAGGCAACGAGATCGGGCTCGTCGACCACAACCGAACCGGGTCCGGTGGCCAGTTTGGTCGCAACCTTGCGCATCATCTTGGCCAGCAGCCGTTCGAACTGCCGCACCCCGGGCTCGCGGGTGTAGTCGGCGGCGACCTTGCGCAACGCGGCCTCGGTCACCGTGACCTCCCCGGCGGTCAGCGCCGCACGTTCACGCTGCCGGGGCAGCAGGAAGTCCTGCGCGATCGCGAGCTTGTCGTCGGCGGTGTAGCCGTCGATCTCCACCAGCTCCATCCGGTCCAGCAGCGCCGACGGGATGTTCTCGATCACGTTGGCGGTGGCCAGGAACACCACATCGGACAGGTCCAGATCCAGGTCGAGGTAGTGGTCGCGGAACGTATGGTTCTGCGCCGGGTCCAAGACCTCCAGCAGCGCCGCTGCCGGATCACCGCGAAAGTCCGAGCCGACCTTGTCGATTTCGTCGAGCAGCACGACCGGGTTCATCGAACCGGCCTCGCCGATGGCCCGCACGATGCGGCCGGGCAGCGCGCCGACATAGGTGCGTCGGTGACCGCGGATCTCGGCCTCGTCGCGCACGCCGCCCAAAGCGACGCGAACGAACTTGCGGCCCAACGCCCGAGCCACGCTCTCACCCAGCGAGGTCTTGCCCACGCCGGGCGGACCGGCCAGCACCATCACCGCGCCCGAACCGCGGCCGCCGACCACCTCCATACCGCGCTGCGCGCGGCGAGCCCGCACGGCCAGGTACTCGACGATGCGGTCCTTGACGTCGTCCAACCCGTGGTGGTCGGCGTCGAGAATCTCGCGCGCCCCGTGAAGGTCGGTGCTGTCGTCGGTGGTGATGTTCCACGGCAATTCCAGCACGGTGTCCAGCCAGGTGCGGATCCAACCGCTCTCCGGGCTCTGATCGCCGGCCCGTTCCAGCTTGCCGACCTCACGCAGCGCCGCCTCGCGGACGTTGTCGGGCAGGTCGGCCGCCTCGACGCGGCTGCGGTAGTCACCAGAAGACCCCGCGCCGTCGTCATCTCCCAATTCCTTGCGGATCGCGGCCAGCTGCTGGCGCAGCAGGAACTCCTTCTGCTGCTTCTCCATACCCTCGCGGACGTCTTCGGCGATCTTGTCGGTCACCTCGACCTCGGCCAGATGCTCACCGGTCCAGTCGATCAGCAGTTTGAGCCGCTCGGCCACATCGGGCGTCTCCAGCAGCTCACGCTTCTGCACCTGCGTCAGATACGAGGCGTAACCGGCCGTATCGGCCAGCGCCGACGGGTCGGTCAGCTGGTTGACGAAGTCGATGATCTGCCAGGCCTCCCGGCGCTGCAGCATGGCCAGCAGCAGCTTCTTGTACTCGCCGGCCAGCGCCTTGACGTGCTCGGGCGCGGGATCCTCGACGACCTCGGTCACCTCGACCCACAGCGCGGTGCCCGGTCCGCTGGCCCCGGCGCCGATGTGTGCACGGCTCTTGCCGCGCACCACCGCCGCGGTGCCGTTGCCCCCGGCGATGCGGCCGATCTGCACGATCTCGGCCAGCACACCGTAGGTCGGGTAGCGGTCCTCCAACCGCGGCGCGATCAGCAGTTCACCGGTCTCGCTGGCCTGTGCGGCGTCCACCGCGGCGCGCGCGGCGTCGTCGAGCTCGATCGGAACGACCATCGACGGCAGCACGATCGGAGTGCTCAAGAAGAGCACGGGCACTGATTTGGCTTCAGCCATCAATTCCTCCAAAGTTCAGTCGAATGGACTCAACCCTGGGGGTGGCGGGTTTGTTCCCCGGCACCGGCCACTGTGGTTCGCGAGACGTACACCAGGGCTGTGAAGATGGCCGATCGAACGACCCTGGTGTAACTCTCGCGAAAATCAGGGGCAGGACTCGACGGGTAGACCCCACGCAAACGGGCAGGGAGCCTGCCGTTCGGGGGTTACGGCAGGCTCCCTGTGTGGGGTGGTTTAGACGGCGCCAGAGGCTCCAAGCACCCGCTGGATGTCGGGCTTCATCTGCTCGAGCTGCTGACCCCAGTAGCCCCAGCTGTGCGTGCCCTGCGGCGGGAAGTTGAACACACCGTTGGTGCCGCCCGCGGCGATGTAGTTGTCGCGGAAGGTGATGTTGGTGCGCAACGTGAACCCTTCGAGGAACTGCGCGGCCATCAGGTTCTGCCCCGCAGCGCCGGCGTCCAGGTCCGACGGGGTGCCGGTGCCGCAGTAGATCCAGATGCGGGTGTTGTTGGCGACCAACTGGCCGATGTTGACCATCGGGTCATTGCGCTTCCACGCCGGATCCGTCGAGGGCCCCCACATGCTCTCGGCGTTGAAACCGCCCGCGTCCTGCATCGCCAGCCCGATCAGCATCGGCCACCAACCCTCGGACGGGTTGAGGAAGCCCGACAGGGACGCGGCGTAGATGAACTTCTGCGGGTGGTAGATCGCATACGTCAGCGCGGTGCTGCCGGCCATCGAGATGCCGACGACCGCGTTGCCGTTCTGCGACACACCCCGGTTGGCTTCCAGCCAGGCGGGCAGTTCCTGTGTCAGGAACGTCTCCCACTTGTAGGTGTAGTCCTGGCCGTTACCCCGAGACGGCTGATACCAGTCGGTGTAGAAGCTGGACTGTCCGCCCACCGGCATCACGACCGACAGCCCCGACTGGTAGTACCACTCGAAGGCCGGGGTGTTGATGTCCCAGCCGTTGTAGTCGTCCTGGGCGCGCAGACCGTCGAGCAGATAGACCGCGTGCGGACCGCCGCCCTGGAACTGAACCCGGATGTCGCGGTTCATCGCCGCGGAGAACACATCCAGATACTCCACGGGCAGACCCGGCCGGGAGAACGCGTTAGCGGTCGCCGCACCCCCGACGACGCCGGCCAGACCGGGCAGGGTCGCCGCCGCCACGGCGGTCACCGCCAAGCGGCGCAACAGTTTCGTACTGGTACCTCGGTACCTCTTGAAGAATTTCATAACGGCAACCAACCCACCTTTCATCGCTTGTTACAAAGCAATTGCCGTCGCTTTCCTGCGCTATGAAACACGCATGCCGGCCCGGTCGACGCGCGCAACACTCGGTTGCGACGTCGCGGTTGGCTAACGATTCCGACTCGGCGCGGACTCAGGATCCACCGAAATACTCCGTGACCAGTGGTAAAGCAGTGACTAATGTGACAGCGGCCGGTGCGGGCGATCGCCGCGGGTGAACCGGTGCAGCTGGGTCACGTGTTGGGGGCCGAGTTCATCGAGCGAGGTCACTCCGAGCAGCCGCATTGTGCGGCTGACCTGCGATGACAGAATCTCGACGGCACGTGCGACGCCGGGTTCTCCGCCCGCCATCAGCCCGTAGAGGTAGGCGCGGCCGACCAGGGTGAAGCGCGCGCCCAGCGCGATCGCGGCGACGACGTCGGCTCCCGACATGATCCCGGTGTCCAGCAAAACCTCGGTGTCGTTGCCGAGCTCGCGTGCGACGTGGGGCAGCAGGTGGAACGGCACCGGCGCACGGTCGAGCTGGCGGCCGCCGTGGTTGGACAGCACGATGCCGTCGACGCCGAGCTCGACGACCGCCCTGGCATCTTCGAGCGTCTGGATTCCCTTGACCACCAACCGATTCGGCCACTGCTCCTTGATCCAGGCCAGGTCCTCGAAGGTGACGGCCGGATCGAACATCGTGTCCAGATATTCGGCCACCGTGCCGGGCCAACGGTCCAGCGACGCGAACGCCAGCGGCTCGGTGCTCAGCAGGTCGAACCACCAGCGGGCGCGGGGTACCGCGTCCAACACGGTGCGCAGCGTCAAGGTCGGCGGAATCGACATGCCGTTGCGGGTATCGCGGAGGCGGGCGCCGGCGACCGGAACGTCGACGGTGACCAGCAGCGTGTCGTAGCCGGCCGCGGCGGCACGCTCCACCAACGCCATCGACCGGTCCCGGTCCTTCCACATGTACAGCTGAAACCAGTTGCGGCCGTGCGGGTTCGCGGCCTTGATGTCCTCGATCGAAGCCGTGCCCAGCGTCGAGAGCGCGAACGGGATACCCGCGCGCGCGGCGACGCGGGCACCGGCGATCTCGCCTTCGGTCTGCATCAGCCGGGTGAACCCGGTCGGCGCGATGCCGAACGGCTGGGCCACCGATGCGCCCAGCACGGTGCGGCCGGTGTGGACGGTGGCAACGTTTCGCAGGATCGTCGGATGAAACTCGATGTCGCGGAACGCCTGTCGGGCCCTGGCCAGTGACAGCTCATCCTCGGCGGCGCCGTCGGTGTAGTCGAACGCCGCTCTGGGCGTGCGCCGCTTGGCGATTCGGCGGAGGTCCTCGATGGTCAACGCGTCGGCGAGCCGGGCGCGCACCCCGAACCGCGGGGTGCGAAAGCCCACCAGCGGTGCCAGTTCACGCGGTCGGGGGACGCGTCGCTTCACGACGGCTCCGGCTCGATGACGAGCCAGCCGTGCGGTGCGACGTCGGTTTCGTCGACCGTGTCGGCCGGACGTGCACCGGATCCTGCGACGATGCGCCCGCGGTCGAACCCGAGTTCGGGCAGCGCGATCCGCAGTGGGTCATCGTCGATGTTGAGCGCCACCATCAACGCGTCGGCGCCGCTGCGGGTTTCGTAGATGTATGAGCGGTTGGCCAGGTGCAGCGCCGACGTGCGCGCCGTGTGCAGCCAGGAATGCCGCCTGCGCAGCCCGATCATGTGCTGGTGCAGCCGGAACACGTCGTGGTGGTGCTCGTCGGCGGTCGGCGCGGCGCCGAACTCCGGGCGCACCGCGTCGTCGCCGCCGAAGCGCTCCTCCTTGACTCCGAGATAGCCGAACTCGTCGCCGGCGTACACGCTGGGCGTGCCGCCGGTCGTGAACAGGAGCACCAGCGCGTGTTCGAGGTGCCCGGTGTCGTCGAGCCGGCTGGCGATGCGGGTGACATCGTGGTTGCCGACGAACGTCATCGGCACGAACGTGTCGAGGAACTCGTTGTGGCGCAGCAGTGCCCAGTTCAGCTCGTGGAAGTTGCCGTCGACCAGCGCGCTCCAGATCGCCTTCCACAGCTCGTACTGGGTCACCGAGTCGAAGCGGGATGCGCCGACCCGGGCGGCATAGTCGCCGTGGATGACCTCCCCGACGAACCAGGCGTCGGGAAACGACGCGCGCACCCGGGGCAGCACCGCGGCCCAGAACCGGTCGGGGACCGCGTAGGCCGCGTCCAGCCGCCACCCGTCGGCGCCGCGGCCCAGCCAGTGCGACATCACGTCGACGGTGTAGGACACCACGTCGGGGTTGTCGTGATCGAGCGCGATCAGGTCACCGTGGCCTTCGAACGTGTCGAAGCCGTTGCGGCCCTTGCGGAACCAGTCGGACCGCGCGAAATCGGCTGCGACGTGGTTGAACACGCCGTCGAGCAGGATGCGCAGCCCGCGGCGGTTGGCCTCGGCGACCAGCGTGTCGAAGTCGTCGTCATCGCCGAGCCGGGGGTCGATGCGGTAGTGGTCGACGGTGTCGTAGCCGTGAGTGCGTGAGGCGAACACCGGTCCGAGGGCGATACCGGAGGCGCCGAGTTCGATGGCGTGGTCCAGCCATTCGACGACGCGGCGCAGCCGGTGTTCGTCGGGGCCGGGCGGCGGATCGGCCGGATACGCGCCGACGAAGCCCAGCGGGTAGATCTGCCACCAGATCACGTGCTGGACCCAGGCGGGTTCCGTCATGCCCGGTACTTCGCTTCGTAGAGCGCCTTCATCGTCTCGGTGAACTCCGCGGCCGGCCCTTCGACGGTGGCCAGCGGAGCGACGGTGGTGATCGGCAGCGGCGCCACCGGCGACGGCGGCGCCTCCCACTCGCGCAGCCAGCCGCTCAGCTGCGCCGAGGACGTCGCGTACACGATGCGGCCGAGGCCGACCCAGGCGTGGGCGGCCGCGCACATCGGGCAGTGCTCACCGGAGGTGTAGACGGTGGCCCGCGCGCGGTCCACGGGCGTCAGGTTGGCGGCGGCCCAGCGTGCGATCGCGAACTCCGGGTGCCGGGTGTGGTCGCCGTCCTTGACGCGGTTGCGGTCCTCGAACAGGGTGCGGCCGTCGGCGTCGACCAGGATCGAGCCGAACGGCTCGTCGCCGTTGTCGAGCGCCTCACGCGCCAGCTCCACGCAGCGGCTCAGGCGGGCGAGGTCGTCGTCGCTGAGGGCCATTGACCGCAGTCTACTGCGGCGCTGACCTCGAGCCGGCACGCACAGGAGGCCGCGATCGGCACGTCCGCGCGCGCCATCGCCAACGCCAACTGCTGGCCGATGATCGTGGCCTCGGCATCGCGGCCCAGCCGCTGCAGGCATTCGTGGTAACCGTGCAGGCTCCACACGTTGTTGGGGTGCTGGCAGGGCCGCGGTAGCGTGCGGTCCAGCCCGAGGTCGGCGGCGTACACCCGGGCCGCCTGCTCGACGTGGCCTTGTTCGAGCAGCAGGGCGCCGTAGGCGTGCCGGGTGGGCTGCATCCATCCCCACGGTTCGTCGTAGGGCAGCGCGTCGTCGAGCGCGATCGCGGCCTCCAGCCGGGCGAACGCCTCGTCGAATTCGCCTTCGCGGTAGGCGATCTCACCGGCGAGCATCTGGGCGGCGATCGCCAGGATGTCGAGCACGGTGTTGTTGAACAGATATCGGGTGTCGGGGATGCGGGCATACGCGGTGGCGAACGCGTCGCGCTCGGCGTGGGCCTCGGCGAGATTGCCCTGCACCGCGTGCGCGACGCCGCGGCCGTAGTGGATGGTCGCCGCGGTCGAGCAGTACAGGTCGAGGTCCTGGGGCAGCGGTTGGGCGATCAGGTCGTCCCAGCGGCCGAACCGGACCAGCGCGTGGATATTCAACGGCACGAACGCCTCGAGCCAGTCGGCCATCGGCGGCGATTCGATCCTGAGCAGTTCCGGCGTCAGCTGACCGGCCAGTTCCTCGGCCGCGTCGAATGCGGCGCGCGAATTGCCTTCCAACATCGCCGAATACACGATGAAGTGCAGGTTGTGGGCGCGGTAGAGCGAATAGAAGTTGAGCGGTCCTTCCCGCTCGAGGAACCGCCGGTCCACCCGCGCCGCAGCCGTGTTCGCCACCACCGAATCCCGGTAGTTTCCGCACAGCACGTCGATGTGGCTGGGCATGTGCAGCAGATGGCCCGCGTCGGGCACCAGATCGCGCAGCAGGTCCGCGGCGGGCAATGCGTCCTGCGGGCGCGGCGACATCTCCATGGTGTGCAGGTACACGTGCAGGATGCCGGGATGTTCGCGTCCGGCGGTGCCGGCCAGCGCGCGTTCGAGGATCTGTTTGGCCGCCATGACCCGCGAGCCGACCGCCGGTTCGCCGGTCCTGGTGTCCCACAACGCCCACGCCGTGACGTTGACCAGCGCGTCGGCGGTCAGGGCTTGGACGTCGATGTCGTCGGGATGCGCCTGCGCCAGCGTCTGCATCGCATCGGCGTAGGCCGCCCCGCCGGCCCCCAGCGCCTCGGCGTCCTCGGGATCGTCGGTCGGAAAGCGGGCCTGCAGCGCGGTGATCAGCCCGCATTCCACGGCCGACGCACGCCCGCCGGCGGCCAGCCCGAGTTCGGTTCTGGCCCTGGCCAACGACGTTGCCGCGTCGACGGGGTCGAACGCGTCCCAGCCCTTGTTGTAGTTGGGCCCGATCGAGTACGCGATGCCCCACCGCGCGATGGCCAGATCCGGGTCGAGGTCCAGCGCGCGCTCGAAGCACCGGATGGCCTCGTCGTGGTTGAACGCGTAGGCCCACACCATGCCGCGGTCGAACCATGTCTGCGCATCGGGCACGGCGGTGTCGGTGCGCCGGTGATAGGCGCCCAAGTCGTAGTAGGGCTCGGTGCGGGCTTGGGTGGGAGCCTGGGCCATAACGCACGATAGTTCAGGCCGCGCGGCAGCGGCGGGCTGATTCGACAAGCCGCGCTAGAACGTGTTCTAGTGCTCCAATGGTGGAGTTCATCCATATCGGCGACGTCTCCGCCGCCGAGATCGCGCAGCTGCGCGAGGTCTATCAACCGCTCGCCGAGTCCGTTCGGGAACTGATCGACGCGACCATCCGCACCGAGGTCGACGCGGACACGGTGGCGGCGGTCAGGGCGCAGATCGATGCGGCCACCGCGCAGTTGCGGGCACAGCAGTGCGCCGGGCCGTTCGGGGTCCGCTGCACCACCGACGGCGACCGGATGGCGTGGGGGAACCCGGTGATCGGGATCCGCAATCCGTTCGCGCCGCCGCTGGTGGTGCACCGCGACGCCGACGGGCGGGTGTACGCCGACTTCGACATGGGTGCGGCATACGAGGGGCCGCCGGGTCACGTGCACGGCGGCATCGCCGCGCTGGTGCTCGACCACCTGCTCGGCGAGGTGGCAGCCGACGGGGTCAACCCGCGCTTCACCGGCACGATCACGCTGCGCTATCTGCGCACCACCCGGCTCGGCCGGTTACACGCCGAGGCGAAGATCACCCACAGCGAGGGCGTCAAGACCTATGCCACAGGTCATTTGGCGGACGACGAGGGTGTGACCGTGGAAGCCGAAGGGGTGTTCATCACACCGAAGTGGGCTCGTTGACCGTCGCGATACTCGACAGGCTGCGCGTGATCGTCGCGATCTCGGCGACGAGCACGCGGGCGGCGCCGTTGTCGGCGGGCAGGTCAGCGGCCCGATCGCGGACCTGCTGGTTGGCCGCGGTGAGCGCGGCCAGATCGACCGTCCACGGCGCGGCCGGGCTGGGCGGGGCACCGCGCAACGCATCGATGTAGTCGTCGACGGCCGCGACGAATTCCGGTGGCAGGTTGGCCAGCGGCTGCGGCGGCAGGCTGGCCTCCAGCGCGGTACACGCGCTCGTGACCGCGTTCAGCGCCGCACGGTACGTGCGGACCCATCGACGCAGCTCGGGGGAGTCCAGCCGGGCCGCGCCGGACGCCGCTTCGAACGAGGCGCGGGCGCGAAAGGCCTTCTGCCAGGCCGCCGAGACCGCCTCGGCGGGACGGTCGATGTGGTGCACGAACGCCTTGATCACCGTTGCGGCGTAGTCGATCTCGGTTTTCAGCAGCTCACCTGAGCGTTGCCACAGCCTGATCAGCCAGTGGTCGGGGAACGCGACGTGCGCCACTACGGCGAGCCCGCCGCCGATGACGAGCGCGAACAACCGGTCTTCGACCGTGGCGCCCGCTGTCGAGGCGCTGATGTCGAGCAGGAACACCACCGCCCCGGCCAGCGCGACGCTGGTCGCGATGTAGCCGAACCGGCTGACCGAGTAGGTGATCGCGACGAACACCGTCGCCAGCACCGCTGCGACATATCCCGTCGGCTCCACCAACAGTGTGATCGCCGATGTCAGCACGATGCCCGCGGCGATACCCGCGAGGCGCCCCATGCATCGGGTGTAGGTGTGCGCGGTCTCCGGGCGCAGCACCATCAGCACCGTCAGCGCCGCCCAGTACCCGTGGTTGACCGGGGCGAAACGGTCGGCGGCGATGCCCAGCGTCACGGCCGCCGACAACCGCACGGCGTGCCGCAGGATCGGCGAGGTCCACGTCAGGTGATCGCGGACCAAGCCCGCTGCCCTGCGCATCGGGTTGATCAAATCGGGTCGGTAGAGGTCGGGAAAGCGCAGCTCTGCTGCTTCGTGTAGCTGTTGTGAGAGCCGTTGTGCGGTTGCGGCTTCCGGGCCGGTGATCATCGAAACCGCGGTGTCGACGCGGACCAGCGCGTGTTCGGCGTCGCGGCGCGCGGTGTGCTTGTGGTCGGCGATCGCGTCGAGCACGGCGGCCGCGGCGCCCAGCAGCTGTGACACGTCGTCGCGCTCACCGTCGGCGGAGCCGCGGAACGCGTGCAGCGTGGTCATGATCCGCTCGGGCAGCCGGTGCCCGCCGAGGTAGGCCTTCGGTCGCCGACTGGCCTGGGTGTCCATGAACGCATCGCGCAGCGACGGTGACAGCGCCGGGTCAAGCGGCGCCGCCCGGTCGGCGGCGACCTGGCGCGCATCGTCGGCCAACGATCGGTAGGCGGTCGACAACGCCTCGCGCTGGGTTCGCCACCGCTGCGGAGGCCACACCGCGATCAGCGCGGCCTGCAGGCATCCCGCGGCGATCGTCAGCACCGTCGGCACCAGCACCGACGACACCGACGGCGCCACCGGCGGTGCGACCACCAGCAGCGCGCTGGCGGCCGCGCCCACCAGACCGGCGTTGCCGCCGAGCGCCCACTGCAGTCCCGCGGCGAAACACCACACCGCCACCGCCACCACGAACACCACGCTGTAGGCGCCGGTCAGCGCGCCGAGTAGGACGGCCCCGCCCATCTGCAACGAGACCGTGACGACCAACGCGACGCGGCCACCGGGGCTGTCCTGCAGTGCGATCGCGCCGGCGATCGCGGCAGCCCCGGCCGCCCACAGCGCGGCCTCGCCGGAGTGCCACAGCAGCGCCACGGCCGCCATCGCGAGGATCCCGAGCAGGCTGCGGACAACCGCCCCGATGTCCGGCGACGTCGGCCGCAGCGCTTCGAAGACCTTGGCCGCGGTGGTCACCTCCCCATTCTGACGCCTGCCAAGCCGGTATCGGTGAAGCACACGCGGTCACCGCGACCGGCCGCCGTGGTTGCGGTCTAAGAGATATCGCGTTCACCACATCGGGATACGTGAAATCGCCTGTGGCCCAGTGTATCCGGATGCCTGTGAGCGCATCTGCCGGCCGTTGTCGCGCCGCGAGTTCCCAATTCGGCTGATAACAGCGGTATTGCGGAGATAAAGTCAGCGCACTGCGAACCGGAAGGGGAGCTGTGATGAGCACAGCGGCCGAACGTGCAGCTCAGCTGGATCTCGTCGCGCGGTTGAAGTCGGCGTATCCCGAGCTCCCTGACGCTCCAACGCCGGATCTGCTGGACCACGCCCGCATCACCGCGTACCTCAAACCCGTTCACGATGTGGGCGGGGAACCGGATGCGCCGATGAAGTACGAGAACAAACAGTACGAGCTGTGGGAGCACATGACCTATGTCATCTGCGAAGTGCTGGCGTGGCGCGGTATCTGGCTCTCCGAGGAGCGCCGGCGCATCGGCAACGTCGACGTCGGACGCGCCCAGTACCTGGGGTTGCCCTATTACGGTCGGTGGCTGCTGGCCGTCGCGCGGGTCCTGGTGGAAAAGCACCACATCGCGCTCGGCGAGTTGAGCGAACGCATGGCCGAGGTGGCCGCCCGCTACGACGGCGGGCTGGGCGGCCGGGCGCTGGGGGCCAAACCGAAGTTCGAAGGCGACGGGTCGCAGGTCAAACGCAACGCCCACCACAAACACGCGGTCGGCAAGGGCGACCCCCAGGTTTATGCCGGGCAGGCCGGCGAACCGAAGTTCAACGTCGGCGACGCGGTGACGGTGCGCGAACTGCCCGTCGTGTTCTACACCCGCACACCCGAATATGTGCGCGGCGCGACGGGCCAGATCGCGACCGTGGCCTATGAGAGCCCCGCCGCTGAGGACGAGACGTGGGATCGTCCCGATGCGCAGCCGGAATGGTTCTACGTCGTCCGGTTCAACATGTCCGAATTGTGGGACGGCTACACCGGCACGGCCGACGACGTCATCCAGACCGAGATTCCCGAACGCTGGCTGCAGGGGAGCACATGACCGAGCACGACCATGACCATGACCATGACCGCACTGTCGCCCCGATGGTCGACGAGATCACCGACTTCGAGGTGCTCGAGATCGCGCTGCGCGAATTGTGTATCGAGAAGGGCATCTTCACCGCCGAGGAGCACCGCCGCTTCACCGAGTTCGCCGAGCAGATCGGTCCGACGCCGGCCGCCCGGCTGGTCGCCCGGGCCTGGTTGGATCCCGACTTCAAAGAGCTCGCGTTGAGCGAGCCGATGACGGCCAGCAGGGAAGTCGGCGTGGACTGGATGGAACCCACCGGGTTCGGCACGCCAAGCGATTTCACCGCGTTCGAGATTCTCGCGGACACCCCCACCGTGCACCACGTGATCGTGTGCGCGCTGTGCTCGTGTTATCCGCGCCCGATCCTGGGCAATTCACCGGAGTGGTACCGCACGCCGAACTATCGCCGCCGCCTGGTCCGCTGGCCGCGTCAGGTGCTCGCGGAGTTCGGCCTCTATCTCCCCGACGAAATCGCCATCCGGGTACAGGATTCCAACCAGAAGCACCGGTTCATGGTGATGCCGGTGCGCCCGGCGGGCACCGACGGCTGGACCGAAGACCAGTTGGCGCAGATCGTCACCCGCGATTGCCTGATCGGGGTCGCGCTACCGAAACCGGGTGTGACCACCAATGTGATCACCGAAACCCGTCCGGCGATCCACCCGGCGTCGAGTTGAGCACCGAACCGGTCCCGCCGCTGCTGCAGCGGGTCGTGCAGCGCAACCAGGTGTGGGCGCGGATGGCGGCCAAGTACGGCGTGGCCAATCCCGTGCCGCCGTGGAAGACCAGCCTCGACGGCATGTGCGATGCGCTCGACCGCGCCGCGGGTGACACCGGGGTGCCGAACTTCAAAGAGCGCCGCGACGAGGAGGACGAGTTGTCCGCGACGGTGTATGCGGACCTGCCGTATCCGGAGAACCAGTTGGTGGCGCTGGCGCATTCGCTTGTGGCGCGCGGGATCATCGACGCGCACGAACTCAACCGGCGGATGGCCGCCGTCCGCGCGCGGCTGGAAGCCTGACCGTCCCGGCCACGCCCGCGATCCGGACATTGCGGTCGCGGTAGGTTCGGCACCGTGGAGAAAGTCATCATCACCCTGCGGGGCGCCGAGCCGGACGAAAGGTGGTGCGCGCGAATGCGCGCCCGGGTGGCGGCCGACCTGCTCGACCTCGACTTGCCGGGTCTTGCCATCAACCTGCGCGACGACGTGGTGCGCGACTCGCTGATGACGCTGACCACGATGGAGCCCCCGGTGGTCGGCTTCGTCACGCTGTGGACGCAGCAGTCCTACGGCGCGCAGGTGAACGCCGCGCTCGCGCGCCTACGGTCCGAAGCCGACGACGTCGCGGCCTATCTGGTCACCGAATCCGTTCCGCTGTCCCCACCCGACACCGTGCCCGGCCAGCGCAGCCCCGGGCTGGCCAACGTCGCGCTGTTGCGTCGTCCCGCCGACATGGACGAGGCGACCTGGCTCACCCGATGGCACGTCGACCACACCCCGGTGGCCATCGACACCCAGGCGACGTTCGGCTACGTCCAGAACGCCGTCGTACGCGCGCTCACCCCGGACGCGCCGATGCTCGCCGCGATCGTCGAGGAGCTGTTTCCTGAAGAAGCCGTGTCGGATCTGCACGCGTTCTTCGGTGCCGCCGATGACGAGGACCTGCGTGACCGGATGGAGCGGATGGTGGCCAGCACGGCCGCGTTCGGCGCCAACCGTGACGTCGACACCGTGCCGACGAGCCGCTACGTGTACCGGACCCCGTTCGCCGCCAATCCGGCGCGCCGTACAGTCGACCGGTGACCGAAAGCCAGCTCCTGCAGATCGACGACGACAACCGGGTCCGCACCCTCACGCTGAACCGGCCCGAGGTTCTCAACGCGTTCAACGAGGAGCTCTATCACGCCACCGCGACCGCGCTGCAGGATGCCGCCGCCGATCCCGAGGTGGCCGTCGTGCTGCTGACCGGGGCGGGGCGGGCGTTCAGCGCCGGCAACGACCTCAACGAAATGCAGCGCCGCATCACCGATCCGGCGTTCAACGAGCAGGGCAGCCACTTCTCGACGATGATCGACGCGCTCGCCGAGTTGCCCAAGCCGCTGATCTGTGCGGTCAACGGTGTCGGCGTCGGGATCGGCGCGACGATCCTCGGCTACGCCGATCTGGTGTTCATGTCGGCCACGGCCCGGTTGAAGACCCCGTTCACCAGCCTCGGGGTGGCGCCGGAGGCCGCGTCGTCCTATCTGCTGCCACAGCTGATGGGGCGCCAGAACGCCGCGTGGCTGTTGATGTCCTCGGAGTGGGTCGATGCCGACGAGGCGCAGCGGATGGGGTTGGCGTGGAAGGTGTGTGCACCCGACGACCTGTTGCCGCAAGCCCGCCGGCACGCGAATATCCTTGCCGAAAGGCCGATTTCGAGCCTGATGGCGGTGAAGCAGACCATCGTCGCGCCGACGCGCCACGAGATCGCCGCCGCGACGGCCAGGGAGATCGAGCACTTCACCTCGTTGATGGGCGCCGCGGCCAACGCCGAGGCACTGGCCGACTTCACCGGCCGCCGCGCAGCCCAGTGACACCCGGCCGGGTCAGCGGTTGACGGCCTTCGGGCAGCCGTCGGTCTCGTGATGGGCCGCGATGATCGCGCGCAGGGTGCGCCGGCAGCGCCCGCAGTCTCCGCCGGCGCCGCACGCCTCGGCGATCTGTTTGGAGGTTCTCGCGCCGTTGGCGACCACCTCGTCGACGTCGCTGCTCGTGATTCCCATGCACAGACAGACAAACATCGGTGTCCCTACCCGCGTTGCCCGTCGATGCTCATGATGTGGGCGAACCTGCCGACGAACTGGGTGGGGTAGGCGCCGAGGCCGGCCTGGCGCAGCCATTCGGCAGCGTCGTCGGGGTCCTCGACCCACCGCTGGGCGGCCACCTCGTTCTCCATCTCCTGCAGGATCATCACTTCCTGCCCGTCGTCGAGCGCCTGATACACCCAGATCTTGTGCACGCCCGCGCGTTTGAAGCGGTCCGTCCCGTCGTGCACCCTGACCATCAGCGACGGCACGTCCGATACCGACGACATGACGCCAACGATGACGCGCCCGACGTGATCTTCGGGCGACGGCGGGTAGAGGTCGATCTTCTCCACCACCTCGCCGCCGAATATGGGCGGAATGTCCTCGACCCCGGAAATATCGAACCATTCGAATATCGCGGGGGACCGCAAAACGTCACGGATCGATCCGGCTTGCCGAATTCCTATCGTGACCAATACTCGTTGGGGCTCCCAAATCGACGTGTAGAGCACCACATGGTGGGCGCCAATTGACGCCAGTCCGTCGCGATGTTTCTTGAGCCAACCCCACATCCGTTCGACATCATCGACACGGAAATCGCAGGCAAGAATAAATGAGTGCAGATTGCGCTCACCCATCCCTATTTCCTACCTGTCCGATGCGCCGGCATTTGGTTAGCGGAGTCTAACCTTAGTTAGCATAGGCAGTCCAGACTTGATGCCCACTCGGCGCCCCGCAGCCCGTCGATCGCTCACCAGAGCCCCGAAAAGTCGCGTCGCACAAGCTTAGAAGCTGTCCACCGGCCGTCTTGTGCATTAGATTGGATGGCGCACGACTGATAGCGACGCTTGACCAGCCCTCAAGGTGCTAAGGAGCCCCGATGCAAGGCGATCCGGACGTTTTGAAGTTGCTCAATGAGCAATTGACGAGCGAACTCACAGCCATCAACCAGTACTTCCTGCATTCGAAGATGCAGGCGAATTGGGGGTTCACCGAACTCGCCGAATACACCCGCAAAGAATCATTTGACGAAATGAATCATGCGGAGTCGATCACCAACCGAATTCTGATGCTGGATGGGCTGCCGAATTATCAGCGGCTGTTTTCGCTGCGAATCGGTCAGACGCTACGCGAACAGTTCGAGGCCGACCTCGCGATCGAATATGAGGTGATGGCGCGGCTGAAGCCGGGCATCATCATGTGCCGCGAGAAGGAGGACGCCACCACCGCGACGTTGCTCGAGCAGATTCTTGCCAGCGAAGAGGAACACATCGACTACCTCGAGACGCAGCTGCAGTTGATGGACAAGCTGGGCGACGAGCTCTACGCCGCGCAGTGCGTCTCCCGGCCGCCGACCAGCCTGTAGCGCCCGCGTTTCCGCCTACCTGCTCCCGGCAACCCTCCCGTCGGCCGAAGTAACTTTTCTAGCCTGCCTAACGATACGGCTGAAGGGGTACCGGCCGACGGAAGGCAGGGATGAGGAGTCCGGCGACACATGCCACCGCCGAAGATCGTGACACCGGCGCGCTGATCAGCCCGCAGCGCCGCAAGTTCATCTTCGTTGCGGTGCTCTTGGGCATGCTGCTCGCCGCACTGGACCAGACGATCGTTGCGACCGCGTTGCCGACGGTGGTGGCCGACCTCGGTGGCGCCGGCCATCAGTCATGGGTGGTGACCAGCTACCTGTTGGCCTCGACCATCGCCACCGCGGTGGTGGGCAAGCTCGGGGACCTGTTCGGGCGTAAGGCCGTATTCGGCGTGGCGGTGCTCTTCTTTCTGGTCGGTTCGGTGCTGTGCGGGCTGGCCGGCTCGATGACGGCGCTGGTCGCCGCGCGCGCCCTGCAAGGTGTCGGTGGCGGCGCCATCATGGTCACGGCCACCGCCCTGATCGGCGAGATCATCCCGCTGCGTGATCGCGGCCGCTACCAGGGCGCGCTGGGCGCGGTCTTCGGTGTGACGACGGTGATCGGCCCCCTGCTGGGCGGCTACTTCACCGACCACCTCAGCTGGCGTTGGGCGTTCTGGATCAACGTTCCGGTGGGCATCGTGGTGCTCTTCGTGGCGGCGGCCGCCATCCCCGCGCTCAGTGGCCGCGACCGGCCCGTCATCGACTACGCCGGCATCGTGTTCGTCGGCCTCGGCGCGTCCGGGCTCACGCTGGCGACAAGCTGGGGTGGCAGCACCTACCCATGGGGTTCGCCGACGATCATCGGTCTGTTCGTCGGTTCGGCGGCCGCCCTTGCGATATTCGTCTGGGTGGAAAGCCGTGCGGCCGAACCGATCCTGCCGATCCGGCTGTTCGCCAGCCCGGTGTTCACGGTGTGCTGTGTGCTGTCGTTCATCGTCGGGTTCGCGATGCTCGGCGCATTGACGTTCCTGCCGACGTACATGCAGTTCGTCGACGGGGTGTCGGCCACGGAGTCCGGGCTACGCACGCTGCCGATGGTGATCGGGCTGCTGATGACCTCGGTCGGCAGCGGCGCGATCGTCGGCCGCACCGGACGCTACAAGGTCTTTCCGGTCGTCGGCACCGCGGTGATGGTGGTGGGCTTCGTGCTGATGTCCCGGATGGACGCCGACACGTCGGTGCTGGCGCAGTCGGCGTACCTGTTCATTCTCGGCACCGGCATCGGGATGTGTATGCAGGTGCTCATCCTGATCGTGCAGAGCACGGTCGGCTTCGCCGATCTCGGCGTCGCGACATCGGGTGTGACGTTCTTCCGGGCGATCGGAAGCTCTTTTGGCGCAGCGATTTTCGGATCGCTGTTTGCCAACTTTCTCGACGCCCGCATCGGTGCGGCCCTCGCCGTCAGCGGTGCCCCACCGGCGGCGGCTCAGTCACCGCAGGTGTTGCATGGATTACCCGACGCCGTCGCGGCCCCGATCGTCGGCGCCTATGCCGATTCGCTCGGGTTGGTGTTTCTGTTCGCAGCGCCGGTCGCGTTCATCGGTTTCCTCGTCGCGCTGACCCTCAAAGAGGTGCCCCTACACGAGATGGAAACGGCGGCGGTCGATCTCGGCGACGGTTTCGCCATGCCCGGTACCGAGACCCCGGATCAGGTGCTGGAATCCGCGATCGGCCGGTTGCTGCGCAGTTCCCCTGAGATACGGCTGCGCAGCATCGCAGGCCGACCGGGCTGCGAACTCGACGTCGCGCGGCTGTGGGCGTTGATCCAAATCTATCGGCACAACCAGGCCCTCGGCTCGGCGCGGCTCACCGAGATCGCCGATCGCCTTCGGGTGCCGTGCGAAGTCATCGAGCCGACCTTCGAGCAGCTGATCGAAACCGGTTACGCGCTGCGCGACGGTGACCGGTTCTGGCTCACGCAGGCCGGCGCATCCCAGGTCGACGCCGCATCCTCGGTGCTGGTGCACGCGATCACCGAAAAGCTTGCCAAGTCGCAGACGTTCGAGGGCAGACCGGATCACGCGCAGGTGGAGGCGGCGCTGGAGCGCATCGCGCATCGGATGCTGGCGCAGCGGGAGTGGGACGACGAGCGCGCCGAAATAACGGCCACCGGCCCGTGAGCGCCCGCGTACGATCTCGCCCATGAGCCGAATAGGGGATTTCGCCGACGACGACGCGGCGGCCTGGGTGGTCAAGTCGCCCGACATCGGGACCGCGATGGCCGGTTTCACCAACGCGGTCTACACCAAGAACCGGCTGCCGATGCGGGTGCGCGAGCTGGCCAGGATGGTCATCGCGCTCGACAACGAATGTGTGGTGTGCCAGAACACCCGCGACTCGGCCGGTGTCGCGGCCGGCGTGGACGAGGACCTCTACGACCACGCCGCACAGTGGCGGACGTGGCCCGGCTACAGCGCCCAGGAGCGTATCGCCGCCGAGTTCGCCGAGCGGTTCGCCTCCGACCACACCGCGCTGCGCGACGACGAGGACTTCTGGGACCGCTGCCGTGCGCATTTCGACGACGAACTGCTCACCGACCTGGCGCTGTCGTGCGCGATGTGGTTGGGCATGGGCCGGATGCTGCGCACCCTCGACATCGGCCAAAGCTGCAAGATCACGTTGTAGAGCGCCGCGCGCTGCGCCCTTGTCGACGCACGGCGTCGGCCACCTCGTCGAGCCCGTCGCAGGCCCATCCGACCTCGTCGCACAGCCGGTGCGCGTCGGCGTACAGACCGCCGTACACCGACCACTGGGTCGGCTGGTCGAGCGGCTCACCTTGTGCCTGCGAGCCGAGCACTTGCACTGCGGCCCTGCAGGTCTGGACCGCGTCGGCCACTCGGTCGCCGTCGACGAGGTCGTCGACGGAGTGAATGGCGCCCATCGCGGCGACGGCGTCGCGCACCGCGGCCAGCACGGTCGCGTAGTCGCGCAGAAACACGCCGTGGCGCGGCTGCTGTTCGTCGGCGTCACGTTCGGCGACCCGCAGCAGCCCGGTGGTGACCGACCGCAGCTGTGCGGTGATGCGGTCCGCCGCCTGGATCGTCACGCGGTAGCCGTCGAAGCTGCGGTGATCGTGGACCAGCAACCGGCGTGGGTTGAACCTCGAGGTCTGATCCGCATGGTCGACGGTGTCACGCACTTGGGGGCCTATCCGCGCGACGTCGTCGGCGCGTCCGCGCCAGTGGCGGGCGACGTCCGCGTCGAGCGGTCCGCTTTCCAGTCCGTCGACGATGTCGGTCAGCAGGTCGGACAACGAATCGCTGAACGACTCGACGGCGTAGCCGGCGCTGCGGTACCGCAACGGGGGCGCCACCAGCAGGTTGACGGTCAACGCCACGGATGCGCCGAGGACCACCATGCCCGCGATCTCGGGCAGCTGTGAGGCCGGGGAGATCCCGGGGTCGGGCATCGCGAACGCACCGTAGGCGAAGATCGCGGCGACGGTGACGTTGATGCCCTGGCTGCCGAGCCGTCGCCACCGCCCGATCACCAGCGCGATCAGCAGGATGACCGGGAACAGCCACGGGTGCACGTCCCATGCCAGCACGATCGCCCCGGTGAGACAGACACCGACGACCACCGCGGCGGTGTAGCGGATCGCCATCTGCACCGAGTCGGCGATGGTGATCTGCATCAGCAGCACCGCGGAGAACGGCGCGAACGTGGCGTGGCTCGCGTTGAACACCTCGGCGGCCAACAGCCAGGCCACCGTCCCGGCCAGCACCGACTTGCCGAGCAGCAGCACGTTGTCGCGGTCGAGGTTGCGCTGCGCCATCGCACGTCTTGCGCGTCCGACGAACCCGGACAGCGTCGCAGGCGTACGCACGTCGCCTCTCCTTTGCCGGACCTACCGAGTCGAAAGAGGCTTACCCGTTAACCGGCGAGGATCACACCAGACCGGTCGCGTCGAACACCCAGCTCATATCGGCGTTCGCGAAGTCCTCCATCCAGGTGGGCGGGGCGTTGTTGGCCAGCGCGCCCATGTCCCAGTAGTCCTTCCACAGCGTGATCTTGCCGTCTTGGACCTTGTGCACCGAGACGAACTTGAGCACCGCGGATTCACCTGTGGGCCAGTGCCATTCCTCGCTGTGCTCGTACATCGCGTCGGTGCCGTTGTCGACCAGCAGCCCGGAGAAGTTCTGGTAGGACGCCAGCGGCTCCAGGCCGATCTTGAGCCGCTTGACGATGTCCTCGGGTCCGCGCGCGGCTGCGGTCGGGCCGACCGGCATGTCGAGGTAGATGCAGTCGTCAGCCAGGAACGTCTTGAGCTCCTCCCAGTTTCGCGCGGACAGCGCCTTCCACATTCCCAAAACCGTATCCTCAACTGACACTGGCTAATTCGCCTTCCTGTGCGGAGATCGCGGGCGCCTTGTGCGCTGCGCGCAGAAACCGGCCGGTGCGCTGCCTGCCGACGAGGTCGGTTGGTTGACCGCCGACGAACACCGCCCGGCCCCCGACGTAGACGGCGGTCACGGTGTCGTCGTTGCGGTTGACCATGCGCGAGAGCCCGCCGTACTGCTCGACGGTCTGCTCGGCGTAGGCGTCCAGCGAGTCGTCGAGGCGGTCGGGGTCGACGATCACCAGGTCGGCACGGTCGCCGATGCGGAGGTGTCCGGCGTCCAGGCGGTACCAGTCGGCGAGTTCACCCGTCAGCCGGTGCACGGCCTGCTCGATGCTCAGGAACGGCTTACCCGCGCGCTCGGCGTCGCGCTCATGGCGCAGAAAGCGCAGCCCCATGTTGTAGAAGGCCATGTTGCGCAGGTGCGCACCGGCGTCGGAGAACCCCATCTGGATGCCGGTATCGCGCGCGAGCTTTTTGAGCACGGCGGGCCGGTGGTTGGAGATGGTGGTGCGCCAGCGCAGCGCCCGGCCGTGTTCGAGCACCAGGTCCAGGAACGCGTCGACGGGGTGCACTCCGCCGCGTTCCGCACCGACCTGGCCGAACGACTTCCCGACGAGCGACGTGTCGGGGCACGCGACGATCTCGGCGTCGAAGAAGTCGCGCTGCCATACCCGGATGCCGAGCTTGCTCTCGTACTCCTTGCGGAACCGGCGCCGGTAGGCCTCGTCGCGCATCAGTTCGTTGCGCTCGACCTCGTCGCGCAGGTGCAGCGCGGCCGCACCGGCGCCGAACTCCTCGAAGACCACCAGGTCGATGCCGTCGGCGTAGACCTCGAACGGCACCGGCAGGTGCTGCCAACGGAAGTTGCCGCCGAGCTTGTTGACCAGCCGCGCGGCCGGGCCCAGGGCGTGGATGCTGTACGGATTGGACTTCACGTCGGCCGCCGACAGCAGGCTGGTCTTGAGCGGGTTGCGGATTCCGCCCAGCGACTGCGCCAGTTGCGATACCAGGTTCAGCGGGTTCTGGATGTCGGGACCCGACTGCAGCACCCGGCCGGTGCGCCGAAGCAACGACTTGAGCCTGCGCAGCTCGCGGGCTTTGGCGTAGGTGGACGGCAGCGTGCGCGACCGGCACACCTCACCGTCGAGCTTGTCGAAAAGCAGCTGCTGTGAGGACATTCCGACGAAGCCGGCCTTCAGCGCCGCCGACAGCCACCGCTCCATCTGGGCTTGTTCGCCGCGGGTGGGGCGCACGTCCTTGCGGGTCGCGCGGTCCAGACCCATGGTGGCCGCCCGCATATCGGAGTGTCCGATGAACGCGGCCACATTCGGGCCGAGGGGGCGGGATTCCAACGCCGCGATGTACTCCTCGCAGTCGGTCCAGGTCTTGTTGCGGTCCACCGCGTCGATCACGTGGTCGCGCGGAATCGCCTCGACCCGGCCGAAGATGTCGCCGGCGTCGGTCCCGTCGACGTAGACGGTGGACAGCGAGCAGGAACCGAGCATCACCGTGGTGACCCCGTGCCGCAACGACTCGGACAGCGACGGGCCCTCGAGCACCTCGACGTCGTAGTGGGTATGGATGTCGAGCATGCCGGGCAGCACCCACTTGCCCGACGCGTCGATGACGTCCGGGCAGCCGGTCGGGTCGAGATCGTCGTCGGTGATCGCGGTGACGTGGCCGTTGCGGATGCCGATGTTGCGGACCGCGGACGGTGCGCCGGTGCCGTCGAACCAGCGGCCGTTGCGGATGATCGTGTCGTAGGTCACCCCGTCATCGAACCCCGCGGAAATTAGCCTGTCAATGAAAACCGTGAACAGATTTGCACTTCTGTCTATTTTGCGCGATGACCTGGCACAATCGGCCGACCGGAGCATACTCACGGGAATGACGCCGCTGCAGCGCTACATCGCCGAAGAAATCGCGATCGACCACGTCGACGGGTTGCTGTCCCGACGCGAGGCCCTGCGCAGGCTTGCGCTGCTCGGTGTCGGCGCCACGGCGGCGACGGCCCTGATCGCCGGGTGCAGCGACAACCGCCAGCCCGAGGCACAGACCACCGCCACGAGTGCACCCGACACGGGCGACGGCCCGCCGGGTGCGCAGAACGCGGTGAAGACGACTCCGATCACCTGGCCGGGGCCGCGCGGTGAGCTGCAGGGGGCGTGGGCGGAGGCGTCGGACCCACGCGGCGCCGTGCTGGTCATCCACGAGAACAAAGGGCTCAACGACCACATCCGGTCGGTAGCCGGCCGGCTGGCGGGCACCGGCTACTCCGCACTGGCGATCGACTTGCTGTCCGGGCAGGGCGGAACGGGCGCCTTCGCCGATCCGGCGGAGGCCACCGCGGCGCTCAGCAAGATCCCGCCCAGGGACGCCGTCGCCGACATGCGATCCGGAATCGACGAGCTCAGCCGCCGCGTGCCCGATCGCAAGCTCGCCGCCGTGGGCTTCTGCATGGGTGGCGCGATGGTGTGGCGGCTGTTGAACGCGGGTGAACCGCGGCTTTCGGCGGCCGTCCCGTTCTACGGGCCGGCCCCGAAGAACGCGGACTTCTCCAAGTCCAAAGACGTTGCAGTGCTGGGGATCTACGCGGCGCAGGATGAGCGCGTCAACGTCACCGAACCGGTCGCGCGCGCGGCGCTGGAGGGGGCGGGCATGGTCTTCGAACTGGTCACCGAACCCGACGCCAACCACGCGTTCTTCAACGACACCGGCCAGCGTTACAACGCCGCCGCGGCCGCCGACGCCTGGCGGCGGGTGCAGGACTGGTTCGCCCGTTACGTCGCCTAGCCGCGACGTCGCCTGGGCGCCCAATGTGCGGTTTCTCGTCGTGAGATTGCCGCTCGCGCCGCCCGGATGACCTACGCTTCAGAAATGGTCAGGCCGTTGATGGTCGTCGTAGCCTCCGCCGGCGTCCTCCTCGCCAGCGCGGGAGGTGTCGCCGGTGCCGAGCCGCAAACGCCGCCGTGCGACTACACGCTGTCGGCGCCCCACGTCGTGGACGTTTCCGGAACCCCGATGGTGACCGCGACGCTTCAACCCGCCGCGTGCAACCGGGCCACCGTGTTCTCCAGCGTGGCGTGCATCCAGTTGGCGGGCGCGTCGGGCCCCGGCCGGTGTCAAAGCAACAACGGGAATCTGCCCGCACAGGTCTACTACTCGCCGTATCAGCCGGGCGCCACCTACGTCTCGACAGGGCGGGGTTGCGCCACGGTCGGAAACCCGCCGCAGCCGGTCTGTCAGCCGACGGGCCCGCTCACCGCGACGCTGTAACGCGCCGCGGATCCTGCGCCGGTTTAGCCCCACACGTCACGGGCATCCCGTCTTATTAGCGGGTCCGTCAGTCGCTGTGGCCCGACCGAACGAAGGAGCCGATATGGACAACGCCGTCGTATGGGTCGTCGTGGCCGTGCTGGTGATCATCGCAATCGCGGTGGTGGCCTACGTGGCGATGCAGTCGCGCAACCGTAAGCGCCACGTGCAGGCGGAACGCATCCGCGAGGAGGTCGACCAGGAGTCGCAGCGGGTCCAGAAACGCGAGGCTCTGGCCCAGGAGAACGAGGCCAAGGCGCGTGCCGCGCAGGCCGACGCCGAGGCCAAGGCCGCCGAAGCCGCCCGGCTAGCGGACAGGGCCTCCACGCACCGGGATGCCGCAAACAGCTCGCGGCAGGATCTCGACGCCCGCCGCGAACATGCCGACAAGCTCGATCCGAGGTCGAAGACGACCGATCGCCGTGAGCCGTAGCCGCAGCACCCCGCCAGCCGTGTTGTTCGACATCGACGGCACGCTCGTCGACTCGAACTATCTGCATGTGCACGCGTGGTACCGGGCGTTCGGAGAGGTCGGCATTCCCGTCGAGGCGTGGCGCATCCATCGCTCGATCGGGATGGACGGCACCACGCTGGTCCGCACGCTGACCGACGGCGCCGACGAGGACAGCCGCGAACGCGTCAAGGACCTGCACTCGCGCTACTACAAGGAGATGACCCCGGAGCTGCGGCCCCTTCCCGGCGCCCGCGAACTGCTGGAAGCGGTCGACAAGCTGGAACTGCAGGTTGTGCTGGCGACGTCGGCGCCCGAGGATGAGCTGTCGATCCTGCGTGAGGTGCTCGACCGCGACCACCTGGTATCGGCGGTGACGTCCTCGGCCGATGTGGAGACCGCCAAACCCCAACCCGAGCTCATCGAGGTGGCGCTGGATCGGGCCGCGGTGCCCGCCGAGCACGCCGTCTTCGTCGGCGACACGGTGTGGGACGTCGTGGCCTGCCAACGCGCAGGCGTGCAGACCGTCGCGCTGCTCAGCGGAGGCGTGTCGCAGGCCGAGCTGGAAAGCGCCGGTGCGGCACGGGTTTTCGAGAACCCGTTGGAGCTGTGCCAGCATCTCGACGACACCCCCGTCGCCGCGCTCGCCAACATCGGCGGCGCGCGGTAGGTCAGCGCAGCGCGTAGCGCAGCACCGCGGCGATACCGTCGGCCGGGTCGATGCGCTCGTCGGTGCGGATCAGGTTGGCGCCGGTCGCGATGGCCGCCATCGGCAGCGCCTCGTCGGCACGCAACGTCTGCGTCGGCGCGGTGCCCAGCTCCGAGAGCACGTTCGGGTTCGGCGCGACGGTGGCGAGGTCGTCTCCGGCCACCACGGTCGCGTCGCCGACGTCGCCGATGATCAGCGTCTCGACCGCACCGGCCCGCAGCGCGGCGGTCACCCCGTCGAGCCCTTCGGTGGCCAGCCCCGAATCGTTGCCGAGGGCGGCCTGGAACTGTTGTGCGGCATGGTCGATCGCGGCGAGCCGGCGGCGTTGGAACTCCTCGTCGATGGCGTCGCGCAGTTCGGCGTCCTCGAAGCCGCTGTGCCGCGCGCCGACGGGCAACTCGACCACGAGCGACGCGACGCGCTCGGGCAGATCGGCGACCAGATCCGACCGTGAGCTGACCTCGCCGACGAGGAACACGATCTCGGGCGCGGCGTCGTCGACGAGCTCGACGAGGCGGTTGGCCACCGTGCGCACGTTCTGGTTGCGGGCCGCGTCGGTCGCACGCTGGGCATCGGCGTAGCCGGGGGTGTCGGCGCCAGATGCCTGGTGCACCGGGTAGCCGGCACCGTCGACGGTCTCGGCGGCGGTCTTGTGGGCGCGGTGCAGCGTGATGTCGGCCCCCTCGTGGTCGACGATCGCGACCACATACGTCGAGCGGTCCACGCCGTGCGCGACGACCGGCACGATGTAGGGCAGCGTCGACACCCGGACTTCGGGCCCGGCGGGTCGGATGAGCGGTTCGTTGACCAGGACGCCGTCGGCCGTGGCGACCACCGCTCGACCGCTCAGCCCGACCGGGGGAGCGGCGTCGAGGACGGCCCGTTCGATGTGTTCGGTGAGCGCGGGTTCGGCGCCTTGATCTTCGAGTTGTTCACGCAGCGCACGCCATTTGAGGTCGATCTGCGCGGCGGCGTCCTCGGTGTTGTGGGAGTCCTCGAAGTACACCGAGCCGAACGGGCCGGAGGAGTTCAGCAGCGAGCGAAAGTGTTCGGATTGCATGCTGTGTGGTTACCCGTCGCGCGGACGACGACACAGGTTGTGGCGCGGTCGTCAGCGCGGGGGCGTCCAGGCCACCGGCAGCCGTTTGATGCCGTGGATGAACGCCGAGTGCAGCCGGTCGGGCTCCTCGGTGGCGGTGATGTCGGGCAGCCGGGCGTGCAGTTCCTCGAAGACCACGGTGATCTCGCGGCGGGCCAGGTTGGCGCCCAGGCAGAAGTGCGCGCCTCCGCCGCCGAACCCGACGTGCGGGTTGGGGTGGCGCTGCACGTCGAACCGCCACGGGTCGGTGAACTTCGATTCGTCGCGGTTGGCCGACCCGTACCAGAGCGTGACCTTGTCGCCCTCGGCGATCCGCACGCCGCGCACCTCGGTGTCGCGGGTCGCGGTGCGGCGCATATAGGCGACCGGCGAGGCCCAGCGCACGACCTCCTCGACGGCCGTCGGCGCCACCTCGGCGTAGTTGCGCCACCACAGGTCGCGCTGGTCGGGGTAGCGGCTCAGCGCGAGCACCCCGTGGCTGATCGCGTTGCGGGTGGTCTCGTTGCCGGCGACGACCAGCAGGATGAAAAACGACGCGATCTCAGCCGAGGTCAGCCCCTCGCCGTCGAGTTCGGCCTGCACCAGGCTGGTGGTCAGGTCTTCGCCCGGCCTGGCGCGCCGGTCGTCCGCCATCGCTTTGGCGTAGGCGCCGATGTCCATCGCGACGCGGGCGAACTCGTCGAAGTCGGTGGCGATATCGGGGTCACCGAAGCCGAGGATCACGTTGGTCCAGTGGAAGACCTGCTGGTGGTCCTGCTCGGGGATGCCCATCATGTCGCAGATGATCTGCAGCGGCAGCGGCCCGGCCAGCTCGGCGACCAGCTCGCCCTTGCCGTCGGGGTGCGCGGCGACCATGTCCTCGACCAGCCGTCGCGCCCGGTCCCGCACCGAGTCCTCGACCATGGCCAGCACGCGCGGGGTGAACGCGCTGCGCACAATGTTGCGCAGCCGGCTGTGCCGCGGGTCGTCCATGGCGATCATCGAGCCGAAGTACTCGGTGAGCTCCGGGTTCTGGTCGCCGATCGTGATGCCGAGCGCCGAGCTGAAGATCTCGGGGTGGCGGCTGGCGTAGAACATGTCGTCGTAGCGGGTGAGCGCCCAGTGCCCGGCGACCTCGTTCTCGGCGTTTTCGATGTAGGCCGAGTGGAACGACACCGGCGCCTCGCGGCGCAAGGTGGCGAACGCGCCGTCGCGGACGTCGTCGTCGCGGCCCCAGAACTCCCAGGACCCCAGGTCGATGTCGGCAAGCGGTATGTCGGGCGGTGCGGCGCCGTTCACCCGGGTCACGATTCCCACCTCCCCGAGCCTAGGCGCCCCTTCCGCCGAGCAGACGTGAAAGGCCCTAAAAGTGGGCCATTTTGGGGGTTTTCACGCTCCCCGGCTTACGCGTGGGCCCAGCTCACGCTAGAAAGGGGAGGTGCCACGCAACCCACATGCCGGACAACCGTTCACGACGACGGACGAGGAGATCGCCGAGGCGCTGCTCGACGTCAGCATTCCCACGCTGCTGCTGTCATGCGTGCACATGGCCGGCGACCCGAGCATCATCCAGGGCGAACTCAAGCCCGCCGGCCTGTTCCTCAACGAGGTGCAGGGCTACATGTCCGAGGAGGACAAAGCCGCCGCACGCAAACTCGCGCTGGAGATCATCGCCGACTATCGCGACCGTGGCTGCCCGGAGCCGGAGCCGATCGGGGCCGACCTGCTACACGAGATGATGCGGTGGCTGGTGTGCGAGCCGGTGCCCGACGAGTATGTGCCGATGCTTCTCGAGGAGATGGAGCTCGACGGCACAGATAGCCGGGCCGCGCGCTCCACCGTCACGGGGAGGGTCGAGGACTTCCCGGTCGTTGTCATCGGCTGCGGCGAATCGGGCCTGCTGGCGGGGATCCGGCTCAAACAGGCGGGCATCCCGTTCACCATCGTCGAGAAGAACGCCGGCGTCGGCGGCACGTGGTACCAGAACACGTACCCGGGCGCGCGCGTCGACGTGCCGAACCACTTTTACTGCTACAGCTTCGAGCCGACCGATCAGTGGAACCACTTCTTCGCCGAACAGCCCGAGCTGCAAGCGTATTTCGAGCGCGTGATGGCCAAGCACGACATCCGCCGCCACGTGCTGTGGAAGACCGAGGTCACCGAGGCATCCTGGGACGACGACACCGCCACGTGGACGGTTCGCGCCCGCGACCGCAGCGGAACGACAATTGAACTGACCGCGCGTGCGGTGATCACCGCGGTCGGGCAGCTCGACCGGCCGCACACACCGACGATCGACGGACAGCACGAGTTCGCCGGTCCGGCGTTTCATTCCAGCGCGTGGGACCACAGCGTCGACCTTCGCGGCAAACGGGTCGCGATGATCGGCGCGGGGGCCAGCGGATTTCAGATCGCGCCGACGATCGCACCGGATGTCGCGCACCTCACCGTCTTTCAACGCACCGCACAGTGGATGTTCCCGAATATGGGTTACCACGACGAAGTCGGCCCCGGCGTGCAATGGGCGCTGCGCCACCTACCCTTCTACGGCCGCTGGTATCGCTTCCTGCTGTTCTGGCCGTGGTGCGACAAGGGGTTCGACGTGGCGCGCGTCGACCCGGACTACCCGGACCAGCAGAAGGCGGTCAACGAGGTCAGCGAAGGCGCCCGCATCATGTTCACCGAGTGGATTGCAAGCCAGGTCGGCGACGACCCCGAGCTGTTGGCCAAGGTGGTGCCCGACTACCCGCCGACCGGTAAGCGCACCCTGCAGGACAACGGCAGCTGGCTGAAGGCCTTGACGCGCGAGAACGTCGACCTCGTCCGGACCGGGATCGATCGCATCGAGACCGACGCCGTCGTCACCGAGGACGGCACCCGGCATCCGGCCGACGTCATCATCTACGCCACCGGGTTCGCACACACCAAGCTGTTGTGGCCCATGACCATTCGTGGCCGCGGCGGTGAGGTGCTCAGCGAGCGCTGGGGTGAGCGGCCCTCGGCCTACCTGGGCATCACCGTTCCCGGGTACCCGAACTTCTTTTGCATGAACGGTCCCGGTACCTGGTTGGCCAGCGGCGGCAGCCTCATCTTCCACTCGGAATGCCAAATGCGCTACATCACACAGTGTCTGGAGTTGCTGATCAACGGCGGTCACCGGACGATGGAGCCGACGGTCGACAAGACCAGGGACTGGCACGAACGCAGCCAGGCCGAGATGCGCACGTTGGTCTGGTCACAGCCCACGATCAAGCACTCGTATTTCAAGAACAGTTTCGGCGAGGTGCACACGTTGTCGCCGTGGCGCCTGGTCGACTACTGGACCTGGACCCGCGAACCGAACGTCGACGACTTCGTGATCCGTTAGGTCAGTTCCCAGTTCATGTTCTCGGCGAACGCGCGGGCGTCGTCGGAGATGGTTCCGAGTTCCTGGCAGCGCTTGATGTACCCCTGCACCATGACGAGGAAGTTCATCGGGTTGTAGGCGTCTTCCTCGTAGTGCCACTTGCCGTCCCCGGCGTACTTGAGCACGGTGATGACCGGCGTCTCGTGAACGCTGCCGTCGCCGGGGTCCTTCATGCGGTTCATCACCTTGCTGATGACCCAGCCCTTGTCGGTGTCGATCGAATACCACTCGACCGGGTAGTGCGGCATCTCGCTGCCAGGAAACATGTTCATCGTGGAGACGATCCACTCCCGGATCGGTTCGCGCCCAGTCATGTTGCCCATGGCATGTTCGACGTAGGTGGCGTCCTCGGTGAACTGGTCGGCGTAGGCCGACCAGTTCCAGGTGTCGCCGATCTCCACCACCGCCTGCTCGTAGCGGTGGAACGCGTCTTCGATCTCCTCGCGTGACCACTGACCCATCGCAAGACTCCTTCGGCACGCGGCGGCAGATTCGAACTCGTTCTACCAAACCGGGCCCGGCGGCGAAGCGGTTTCAGCCGACCGTCAAGGTGCGCATCTGCGGCCAGATCTGCTCCCACGGCTGACGTTGTCCGGTCAGCAGGTAGGCCTGCATGTCGTCGGCGATCTCGGCGATCGGCTCGCTCCCCGCGAAATACGAAGCGATCTCTTCGTCGTCGCTGCCGACGTAGAGCGCGGTGTCGTACTCGGCGGGCGGGGGAGCAAAAAATCCGTAACTGCGGCTGGTGCTGTAAGCCTGCGGCAGTCCGAATCGGGTTGAGTAGCCGTCGATGTAGGCGGCGACGATATAGGACTGCCCGATCACCACGGTGCGCGTGCGTTGCTGCTCGGGCAACGCGTGATAGGCCCGGGCGGTATCGCGGGCGATCTGCTCACCGGCGTCGGCACGAATGATCGTGACGGACAACACCAGCACCGCAGCGGCGAGCGCTGCGCTGGACACGCCGGCCGACCACACCAGCCACCGACGCGCGCGGCGACCCGCCTGCCGGCGACGCTGCAGGCCCAATGCCCCCAAGGCCGCCAGCGGCGCGTACAAGCCGGCCACGTAGTAGGGACGGCCCGGCGACGCGACGAACACCGCGAACAGCACCAGGAACGCGATGCCGAAGAAGCGGTAGTCCCGCAGCTCCGGCTCGCTCCACAGCCGCCAGAGCCCGTAACCCATCAACGCGGTTCCGATGATCCCTGCGAAGAGCAGCATCTGCACCGCGACGCCGATCCGCCCGCCGTACATCGCGTCGGCCTCGCCGATCACCACCGACGACATCCTCAGCTGCGGCCACCCGTTGGCGTGCTGCCACAGCAGTGTCGGTGCCGCGAGCAGCGCCGCAACGGCGGCGCCTGCCCACAGCGCCGGCCGGCGCAACAACTCGCGTGGGCCGACCGCGGCGACCGCCACGATCAGCACCGCGCACAACAGCAACACCTGGAACTTCGTCAACGCGGCGATCCCGGCGACGACGCCCAACACCACGAGCAGCCGATCGTCGCGCACCCGTATCCACCGGACGAGCAGCCACACCATCAGCAGCCACTGCACCGGTTCGAGCATGTAGGGCGTCAGCCAGTGCCCACCCAGGGCGACCCACACACCGGTCGCCTGCACGAACGCGGTGAGTCCCTGTGCGCGACGGTCACCTCCGAGTTCGCGCGCGATGAGCGCCGCGACCACCACAGCACCCGCGGTTGCGAGCACCACCGGCATCCGCAGCGCCAGCAGCGAGCCGGGAGCGATCGCGTCCATGACCGCCGCAAGCGCGGGTGTGAGCGGCGGCTGGTCGGCCGACCCCCAGTCGAGGTGGTGACGGCCGATGGCCAGCATGTACACCTCGTCGAACCAGTAACCCTGCGCTAATGACCCTGCAACACAGTGCAATACGGCGACCAGGCCCGCGATCGGCAAGACCGCCGTCGTGGCGAAGGGGCTGATGGTGTGTTGATCGTCGGCGGTGTCCAGTCGCGTCGCGGTCATATGGTTTCAAGCTAGTGTCTGAAGAATGGCACTCGCGTTGGACCCCGTGGGGTGATCTCGACATCTTCCGCCCCGAAGACGTCGTCCGGGCCGTCAGCGGTCGGGGCCGTCGGCTGTGCAGCCTCTAGGAGTCACGTTGCCGCACAGGAATTGTCAGGCGCTGCCGGGTGCCTCGACCACAGCCTTGATGCGCTCCAGCGTCTTGCGCATGTCGCGGATGTTGCGTCGCCGCCGCAGCTGGCCGCCGAAGACCGAGAACAGTTTCATCGGCAGCGAGTCGTTGAGCCGGAACGACTCGGTGACGTCGGTGCCGCCGTCGGCCGGGGTGAGCCGGTAGTGCCAGTTGTTGACGGGTTTGTCGCCGAGCAGCACCGCGAAACCGAACTCGCGGCCGGGCTCACAGGCGGTGACCTCGCACGTCGTCCAGTACACCGGCCCGATCTCGTTGCGTTTGACGTGCCCGCGGAACCGCGCTCCGAGCGCCGGTCCGGTGGCGCCGTCGAGCCATTCGGCCTCCATCACCTCGGGTGAGAACTTGCCGGTGTTGCGCACGTCCGCGATCAGGTCCCAGATACGCTCCGGCGGCGCCGCCATCGATACCGTCACCGAGCCGTCCATGTGGTCTCCTCACCGTCGTCGTTGCTACCCACCTTGCCCGGTTTCCGACGGATCGTCGGCCCCTTCGGCCTGATCGGGCTGACGGTGCTTGGACTGCAGCATTTCGGGGTCGGCATCGGGATCCTCGGCCGGGTCGTATGCCCCGCCGTCCGGCTTCGGTCCGCGGTCAGTGCTCATGGGCACGCACGTACCCGTGGTCCGCGCGGCCAAACTTCTAGCGCAGCTGCGCGATGTCGCCGTACAGGTCCGGCCAGGGTGGTCGGCGCACCATCGTCACCCCGGCGAAAACCGCGGAGACCAGGCCGACGCATATGCCCAGCATGGCGATGCGGGTGGTGTCGACGGCGGGCTTCCATTTCACCCGCCCGTCTTTGACCACGAAGACCCCGACCGGTTTGGTCACCGGGATCACCGTTGCTCCGTCGGTCGTCTGGTAGGGCGTTCCGTAGCGCTCCTCGGCGTCGGGGGCGGCCTCGAGTCGCCGCAGCTTCTCGCCGGCATCGTGCACGTTCATGCCCACATCCTTCCCTGCGGCCCCCACATCCGGCCGGACACCGGCGAAACGGGCCGTCCGCGCACGTCACCGCCCTTCGCTGACCTTATCGACGCTTTTGCCAATAACCACGCCGTCCTGGTCGCACCGCAGCGTCCGCAGCGCATTCGGCATCGCCGCGCACTGCGCGTAGACTGCGCAGACGACGGGGGAGGCGCTCGCAAGAGACGGGAAGCCTTACTGATCAAACGTTGCTGATGTGCAGAGGGTTGAGATTTGCCAGAGACCACGAACGACGCTGGGGGCCTGCAGCCCCACTTCGAGGATGTGCAGTCGCACTACGACCTCTCTGACGACTTTTTCCGGCTCTTCCTCGATCCGACGCAGACCTACAGTTGCGCCTATTTCGAGCGCGAGGACATGACGCTGGAAGAGGCGCAGATCGCCAAGATCGATCTGTCGTTGGGAAAACTGGGTCTGAAGCCGGGTATGACACTGCTCGACATCGGCTGCGGTTGGGGTGCCACGATCAACCGGGCGCTGGAGCGCTACGACGTCAACGTCATCGGCCTCACCTTGAGCCAGAACCAGAAGGCCCACGTCGAAAAGGTGCTCGCGCAGTCGCCGAGCACACGCAACAAGCGGGTGCTGCTGTGCGGCTGGGAGCAGTTCGACGAGCCGGTCGACCGGATCGTGTCCATCGGTGCGTTCGAGCACTTCGGCCGCGATCGCTACGACGACTTCTTCAAGATGGCCCACTCGGTGCTGCCCGAGGACGGGGTGATGCTGTTGCACACCATCATCAAGCCCTCCGATGAAGAGTTCGCCGAGAGCGGGCTGCCGTTGACGATGAAGCTGCTGCGCTTCTCGAAGTTCATCATGGACGAGATCTTTCCCGGCGGTGACCTGCCCAAGCCGACGGTCGTCGAGGAGCACGCCGCCAAGGCCGGCTTCGAGCTCAAGCGCGCCCACCGGTTGCGCCTGCATTACGCCCGCACCCTGGACATCTGGGCCGAGGCGCTCGAAGCCCGCAAGGACGAGGCGATCGCGATCCAGTCCGAAGAGGTCTACGACCGGTACATGAAGTACCTGACCGGTTGTGCGGAGCTGTTCCGCGAGGGCTACACCGACATCTGCCAGTTCACCCTCGCCAAGGGCTGATCACTCGCGCCGGAACCGGCGCCACAGCCGCAACGGCAGCAGCCCGATCAATGGTGCGCGTTTGCCCAGATCGTCGGCGTCGCGCTTGTTGAACGCCGCGGCGTAGCGCTTCGCATCCGCGGCGGTGCGGTATTGTTTGGCGCCCGCGGCTTCTCCGCACCGCTCACACGACCACCGCATGGTCTTGCCGTCGGCGACGAACATCGGCTGGTGCCCGAACACCCGACACCTCACGGGCACGTTCGTGGTCACCTGGGCGCCGTTTGGTGCTCAGGGGGCACGATCAGACCACGGCGTTGGCGACGGATTCGGTTCTCGACCAACGCTTCCCGCATGGCCTTACGGAATTCGCCGGGACCCCAGTAGCGGGCACCGACCGCTTTGTGCAGTTCACGCAGCGTCATCGGTCCGCGTTCGCGCACCGCGCGGGCGATCGTCTCGATCTCGTGGTCCAAGGCGGTTTCGGGCACCCCGGGGGTGGGCGGCTCGCGCCAGGCGCCGGTCCATCCGGGGGCGGGGCCGGGACGGTAGCGCCGCGCCGACGCCATGCTGGCCCGCTGGCGTTCGGCGCGCGCCGCGATGCGCTCGGCGCGGGCCTTCCGGTCGGGGTCCTCGTCCGGCTCCGGCTCCGTGTGCGCGTCCGCGGTGGTCAACGGCGCTGCCAGCGACTCGAGATCTCGCCCTTCGGCCTTCACGCCCAAGAACAGCTCCACTACCCCCGCGATCGCCATCACCGCGGCACCGATCAAAAATCCCGTCGCCACCAGGCCGCGATCACCGGAGTCGATCAGCTGACCGAACAGCAGCGGTCCGGTGATGCCGCCGATCGCGGTGCCGACCGCGTAGAAGAACGCGATCGCCATCGCGCGGGTCTCCATCGGAAAAATCTCGCTGACCGTGAGATAGGCCGCGCTGGCACCCGAGGACGCCAGGAAGAAGCAGACCGCCAGCACCGCGATGAACACCCATGCGCCACCGGCTTCGGCCACGAAGATCCAGGCGAGCACGGCCGCGATGGCCGCCGACCCGATGTAGGCGAAGGAGATCATCGGTTTTCGCCCGACGGTGTCGAACAACCGCCCGAGCACCAGCGGCCCGCCGAAGTTGCTCAACGCCCACACGATGAAGAACAGCGGAACGATTCCGGACGCGACACCGTAGAAGGTGCTCAAGATGGTGCCGAGGTTGAATGTGAACGCGTTGTAGATGAACGCTTGCCCGATGAATAGGGCCAGGCACAGGACGGCGCGTTTGGGATACAACGTGAACGCGACCTTGGCGATCTCACGGAATGTGATCGTCTTGCGCTGATGCACGGTGATCGAGCCCTCGGCTTCCTCCAGGGGCTGGCCGGTCTCGCGCTCCACGCCGCGCTCGATTTCACCCACGATGCGTTCGGCTTCCTCCTCACGGCCGTGGATGAAAAGCCAACGCGGGCTTTCGGGAACGTTGCGGCGCACCACCAGCACCACAAGGCCGAATACGGCGCCGAGCCCGAACGCGATCCGCCAGCCGATGTCGGCGGGGAAGATCGAGGTGTCCAGCAACAGCAGCGCACCCGCGGCGCCGCCGGCCGCACCCAGCCAGTAGGAGCCGTTGATGATCAGGTCGACCCGGCCCCGCACGCGGGCCGGGATCAGCTCGTCGATCGCGGAGTTGATCGCGGCGTATTCGCCGCCGATACCGGCGCCGGTGAAGAAGCGGGTCAAGTAGAAGTACCACGGTGCGAACGCGAAAGCCGTTGCGACGGTGGCGGTCAGATACACCACGAGCGTGAGGATGAACAGCTTCTTGCGGCCGAACCGGTCGGTCAGCTGGCCGAAGAACAGCGCCCCCAGACATGCGCCTGTGATGTATATGGCTGCGGCGATACCGATTTCAGCGGGCGTGAGCTCGATGCCGCTGCCTTCCTCGGTCAGCCGGGACGCGACATTGCCCACCATGGTGACTTCGAGGCCGTCCAGGATCCACACCCCGCCCAGCCCGAGGACCACACGCCAGTGGAAACGCGACCACGGCAGCCGGTCCAACCGGGACGGAACCTGCGTGGTGATCGTGCCGGTCTCGGCCTGCGTGCCCATCGCGCCCTCCCTACCCGTCCCTGGCTGGCAGGGGAGTACCCAACACGCGAGCGGTTATGCCGCAGGTCACCTATCCTTCCGATCATATGGAGGCGGTGTGTGACCGGTTGATCAGCGGCATTGCCGGGGCGTGCCATGCCGGGCCGGGGTGATTGGCTGCGGTCGCGGCCGGCCACGGCGCTGCTGTGGGCGGCGCTGCTGCTGTGCCTGCTGCTGGGTGCGGCTTTCGTGGTGGTCCACGAACCGGTCGTGCAGGCGCCGCCCCTGCCCGCCGAACCGCTGACCGACGAACAGGCCGCAGGCCAGGTCGTCGACGCCGCACGCCAGATCGTCACCGCAGCGCACCTGCGGCAGCCGGCGGGCGGCTATGCGTTCCTGTCGTGCAAGAACGCCGACGAGCCGCCGTATCAAGCGGTCTTTCACCTCAATTTCGAGTTACCGCAAGAGGATTGGCGGTATCTGGACGACGTCGCAGCGATCATGACGGCACACGGTTGGGCGCCGGCGCCGACGATGGCCGAACGCTTCGGGCACAAGCTCACCAAGGACGGGGTCACGTCGGTGCTGCATCGGCGGGACGGCGGCGCCGACGGCGGCGTGCTCCGGCTTTACGGGCAGTGCCGCAACACCGGTGATCACCGCGACGACAACCCGGCGTGGACCGAGGTCGCGTTCTAGAGCCGACGGTTCAGCAGGAGACCGGATGCGACTGGCAATACGGGGTGGTGCCGGGGAAGCGGTAGCGGTGATCGGCGACCCACCGGTACGCCGCTTCCTGGAGCCCACCGACGCCGGGCAGGCGATAGAGCCGCAGCGGCAAGCCGGTGCCCAGCGCGCAGGACAGCGCGGCGTTCACCGCTTCCGCGCCTGCATAGACCGCGCCGGAGGAATCCAGCCAGCGCACCGATTCCAGCAGCCGCGATTCCGGGATGCCGAGCCGCTGCGCGGCGCCCGCACCCTGCAGCGGTTCGGTAGTCAACTCGCCGGTGCGGTCGAACTTCAGCAGAAAGTTGCGCGCGCGGGTGCACATCCCGCACCGGCCGTCGAAGAACAACACCCCGTTCATGGTTTCAGTGTCCACCCGGTGCGAGCGTTGCGACAGCTTCGCGTGCCGAGATCACCGACTCGATGCGCAGGACGGTGTCCCCGGCGTAGAGCGCGGTGCGATCGACCGAGGAATCCGGCATGTCCACCGTCGGGGCGATCGGGGAGAACAGCGGCAGCGTTGGCTTCTGCAGGTTGCCCACCGAGGCCGCCGCGCGGTCGGGAAGCCGGGCCAGTGGGGCGCTGAACGCGTTCAGCAGCCGCGGCGCCAGCCGTGCGCGGCCGTCGTCGGCGCACCAGCGGCGGGTGGCGGCGTTGGCCACCACCCGGTGCGGCGCGGGCCAACCCAGACCGAAGAGCGTGGTACGAAAGGTGTTGTCGGCGACGAGTATTCGTTCCTGGTAGGCGGGATGGGCGCGTGATTCGCGGGTCAGCAGAAACCGTGTACCGGCCACCACGCCGTCCGCTCCGGCCGCCAGCGCCGTGCGGGTGTCATCCGCCGATGCGATACCCCCGGCGAGCAGCACCGGCCGGCCGGCGGCGATGCGTGAGGCCACCGGCAGGAAGCTCAACGCCTCGGTATCGCCGCTGAGATGGCCGCCGGCCTCGCGGCCCTGCGCGATCAACCCGTCGGCGCCCCAGGCGATCGCCCGGCGGGCCTGCGGTTCGGTGCCGACCATCACGAACACGAATACCCCGCCATCGCGCAGCCGCGAGATCATCGCCCGGTCGATGTCGAACGCCATCACCGCGACGTCGACGCCCGCGTCCACGCACACCTGGACGTGGCTGCGACGCACGAACGGCATCAGCAGGTTCACCGCGACCGCGCGGCCGGGTGCCGCCTCACGCACGTGCCTGACGGCGTCGGTGAGCCGGTCGGGCGCGGTCAGCCCGACGGTGCCCAGGCCGCCGGCCGCGGCGACCGCAGCGGCCAGTTCGGGCCCGGCCAGCCCGCCGCCCATCCCGGCCTGGGCGACCGGGACGTCCAGGCGCAGCCGGTCAAGCAGATCCATGGGCCGTCACGACCCCAACCCTATCGGTGCGGTGGTACGTCACACTGGACGCGTGCGGCTGGTCACGATCGACGACATCGAACAGGCGGCCGCGCGGGTCCGCGCCTTCATCGTGCGCACCCCGCTGCTGAAGGCGGCGTGGAGCGCAGACGACGACCGGCCGCTGTGGATCAAACCCGAAAGTCTGCAGCCGGTCGGGGCATTCAAGGTGCGCGGCGCGTTCAACGCGATCGGACGTCTCGACGAATCGGTGCGCACCAAAGGCGTGGTGGCGTACTCCAGCGGAAACCATGCGCAGGCCGTCGCGTACGCCGCCGCGGTGTTCGCGATCCCGGCCCATATCGTGATGCCGCGCGAGACCCCGGCGGTCAAGGTCGCCGCCACCCGCGGTCACGGGGCCGAGGTGGTGCTGTGCGACGCGGGCCAGCGCGAGCGGGTGGCCGCCGACGTCGTCGAACAGACCGGCGGCGTGCTGATACCGCCGTTCGACCACCCCGACATCATCGCCGGACAAGGCACCATCGGGTTGGAGATCGCCGAGGACCTGCCGACCGTCGACAACGTGTTGGTTCCGGTCAGCGGAGGAGGTCTGGCGTCGGGGATCGGCACCGCGATCAAGGCGCTGTGTCCGAACGCCCGGGTGTTCGGGGTGGAACCGGAGTTGGCGTCTGACACCGCTCAGGCGATGCGGGTCGGTCACCGCGTCGAATGGCCGATCGAGGACCGCAACCGCACCATCGCCGACGGCCTTCGCTCCCAACCGTCGGAGTTGACGTTCACCCACCTGCAGGCGGTGTTGGACGGGATCATCACGGTGACCGAGGATGAAATCCGGTCAGCGGTACGCGAACTCGCAGTCCGCGCGCGGCTGGTGAGCGAACCGAGCGGCGCGGTCGGCTTGGCCGCCTACCGGCAGGGTTCGACGCCATCCGGGCGCACGGTGATGGTGTTGTCCGGCGGCAATATCGAACCCGCACTGCTGCAGGAGATTCTGGCCTCGGGTTTGCCCTGAAACGATTCGGGCAACGAGATCGATTAGCGGGTATACCGCATCTAACGAGCCGTTCGACATGGGCGGCTGGTTCGACTGCGGTTACCGATGTAATCGGTCGAGAGAACTTAGGATGGCAGTGTGCTGAACGCCCATACGCACGCGTTGCAGGGTCTTCGTCGGGTCCTGCGATTGGTCGTGGTCGCGGCAGGTGTTGTCGCGTTGATGACGACGGGGTTCGTCGGGGTCGGCTCGGCGGCCGTCACCACGCCCACCCAGGTCGTCAGCATCCAGCCGGCGGGCCAAACGGTCGGCGTTGCGCACCCGGTGACGGTGACCTTCGCCGGCGCCGTCGGTGACCGGTCCGCCGCCGAGCGCCGTATCGACATCGCGTCACCGCAGCCGCCCGCGGGCACGTTCACGTGGCTCAGCGACCGGGTGGTGGAATTCACCCCGACCACGTTTTGGCCGGCCCACTCGACGATCGCGGTGACGGCGGGCGGCGCGAAGGCCAACTTCCAGACGGGCGCCAAAGTGGTCAGCGTCGCCGACATCAGCGCCCATACGTTCACGGTCAGCATCGACGGTGAGGTCGCGCGCGAGATGCCCGCGTCGATGGGCAAACCCAAGTTTCCGACACCGACCGGCACCTTCACCGCGCTGGAGAAGCAACGTCGGCTGACGTTCGATTCGCGCACGATCGGTATTCCGCTCAGCGATCCCGAGGGCTACCTGATCAAGGGCGAATACGGTGTGCGGGTCACGTGGGGCGGCGTGTACGTGCACTCCGCACCCTGGTCGGTCGGTTCACAGGGCTACGCCAACGTCAGCCATGGCTGTATCAACCTCAGCCCGGCCAACGCGGCCTGGTACTTCGACACCGTCCGCATCGGCGATCCGATCATCGTGCAGGCGTAGCGACTTCACCTGCCGGCGGCCGACACATGTTCGGCATGAAGGTTTTTGACCGTGGGGGAGTTCTCGACCTTGCTCGGGTCGGGATACGTTCCGAGCACCCGGTCGGCGGTACCGGAACTGGTCACGGTGAACCAGTAGCGCTCGTTCTTGAAGTGGTGCTGGCGGTGGTTACGCCAAATCGCCCGGTACAGACGCGTTCTGGGTTTGTAGTCGGTGTGGATCAGGTAGTGCGTCCACTCATAGGCCAGGCCGAACGCGGCAATACACACCAGAAACGTCAGGCCCATGCCGAGCCGCGGAAAGGCCAGCAGCGCCACACCGAGCGTGAGCGGTAGCACCCACAGCAGCGCCTTCCACGGGATGAAGATCAACGCGACGGTGCGCGGATCCCGGTGGTGGGCGCGGTGCTCGCGGGCGAGTAGCGGGTCAAGGGTGAAGGGCCCGAACCTCTTTGGCCGCCAATGCAGGATGAACACGTGCACGATCCACTCGAGGAACGGAAACAGCGCCACCATCACCAGCGGTACGACGGCGTCGGTGGGCTGAAAGTCGCCGACGGCGATCCGCGCGACCGCCGCGGCAACCAGCGTCGTGCCGATCATCCACGGGGATGGGTGCTTCCAGAACTCGCGCCGCGCATCGGCCAGTGTGATCGACTTGCTCATCGTTGTTCCTCCAGATCCTGCAGTGCGGTCAGCAGTGCGGTGGTCGCGGGTTCGAGTAGGTCGTGGGCGGCCTGTCGGGCGCGCTCAGGGTCGCGCGCCGAAATCGCGTCGGCGACGGCGCGATAGGCGTGCGGACGGCCGACTTCGTCGGCCATCACGGCGGCGAGGGCGGGCAGCGCCGGTTCGTAGGTGGCGCGCAGCGTGTTGTACATCAGCCGGAAGGCGATCGAATCGGCGCCGTCGACGACGTGGTCCCAGAAGGTCAGCGCGTGGCGTTGCTGCTCGACCGGATCTGGTTCGTCGGCCAGCTCGCGCAGGACGTCGTCGAGCCGCCCCGCCAGTTCCGGACCGCGCCGCTGGGCCGCCAACTCGGCGACCTTGGGTCCGTTGTGCAGCCGTGTCTCCAGGATGCTGCGCACCACCGACACATCGAGTTCGCCCGCGCGGATCAACAACCGGGGCAGCAGATCCAGCCCGGCGTGCCTGCGGAAGTCGCGAACGGTGGTGGCGTCACCCTGGCGCACCTCGATCAACCCGGCGGCGGTGAGCCGCTTGAGCGCCTCGCGCACAGCGGGCCGCGACACGCCCAGCACCTCGGCCAGCCGACGCTCGCTGGGCAGGGCCTCCCCGGGCTGCATCTCGCCGCTGAGCACCTCGGCGACGATCTGCTCGAAGACGTCCTCGGGCACGGAGCGGCGGTTCACCGGTTGCAGGGCCATACCGCCACCCTGCCAGCGCACCGGCCAGAGGTCAAGTGGTCTGACCAGTCGTCAGGTGCTGGCCAGTCGTGCCTTCATCGCCTCGGCCAGCACCAGCATCGCCGACATCGGCCGCACCATCACGGTGAGTTCGGTGATCATGCCGTCGGCGTCGCGCCGGATGAAGTCGCAGCCCTCCAAGCGCTTGTCACCGACCCTGGCCTCGAACACCAGCGCGTGGTCGGCGGCGTCGTCGGCACCGATCTCACGGACATAGCGGAAGTCCTCGAAGACCTCCACGACGGCCGCAAGGATCTGCCGCAGCGGCTCGCGCCCCACATACGGGGTGAACACGACTGGGCTCTTGAACACCACATCGTCGGAGGTCAGTGCGAGCGCGGCGTCGAGGTCTCCGGCTTCGACGGCGCGGCGAAAAGGATGCACCGCCGGCCCTAGCAGTTGGCTTCGATGCGGAACGTCGCGGTGACCGCGTTGCTCGGGTTGTCGGTGAACGAGCCGTCGGCCGACCCGTCGATGATGAATGTCCCGCGCTCGCTGGTCACCTCGGCCTCACCGATGCTGCCGTTCCAGAAGGTGCCGGTGAACCCGCCGATGTCGCGGAATTCAATCGACTGGACGCTGACCTGATCGCCGGTCTCGAGGCTGGCGGTGAACCCCTTGTCCTGGTCGGGAGTTTCGACGGTCCACGCCCAGCCCGACTGAGAGCAGCTCACGGGATGGGGCCCGCCGGTGCTCTCGCCGTTGATGATCACCTTCGCGGTCGTGCTGCCCAGCGCCGCCGGTTGTGCCGCACAGCCAGCCGTGCCGGCGATCAGGGCAACTGCGGCCGCCGCAACAAGTCGGTTGTCCATGTGGCCAGACTCTATTGCCGTCGGCGGTCATCGGTGTGTGTTTCCCCGCAGAGCGGCGGCGGTGTCGCCGTCGGCGGGCAGGAACGCTTCGATGGAAAGCTCTGCGGCCGTGACGTCGAGCGCGGTGCCGAAGGTGGTGACCATGCTGAGGAAGGTCAGCAGTCGACCGTCGGCGGTGTAGAGCTCGAGCGGAACCGCGACCCCGCCGAGGTCGACGGTTTCGTCGAAACCGCCTGGGTAGCCTTCGATCTCGGTCAGCAGCGCAGACAGTTCGGCCGAGCCGCTGACGGCCGCTTCGCGCCGCAACCGGGCGACCAGGTGATGGCGCCACTGCGCAAGGTTTCGGATGCGCGGGGCCAAGCCGTCGGGGTGCAAGGCGAGGCGAAGCGCGTTGGGCCGTTCGAGTAGATGGGGTGCGACGCCGTCCAGAAGCACGCCCGCACCGGCGTTGGCCCGCACGATCTGCCAGCCCCGGTCCACCACCACGCACGGAAACGGGTGGTAGGCGTCCAGCACCCGCTCGACGCCCTGCCGGACCGCGGCCATGTCCGGATCGTCGAGTGAGCGTTCGGCGTACTCCGGCGCCAATCCGGCCGCCAGCAGCAGCTGGTTCTGTTCGCGCAGAGGCACGTCGAGCACCTGGGCCAGCCGCAGCACCATCGCGCGGCTCGGCGCTGATCGCCCGGTTTCGATGAAGCTGACGTGGCGGGCCGAGACGTCGGCCTCGATCGCCAGGTCGAGTTGTGACAGGCGGCGGCGTTGGCGCCAGTCCCGCATCAGGGCGCCGAACGCCGGCGCCGGTGCGTCGAGTGTGCTCACCGGTTCAGTGTCGTCCACCGCGACGGCAGCAACCACTACCTGTCAGGTAATTGCGGCCGCTACCTGCCGGGTGCACGGTGGGGGCATGAACAAGGAGCCGATTCCGCGGTGGTTGCATCTCGTGTTGGTCTCCGACCGAGCGGGTTCGGCGGCCTACATCGGGGCCGGCTTCTTTTTCGCGCCGGTGCTCGCGGTGTTGTCCCCGTGGCCGACGGTGACCGCGGTGCTGTGGGCGCTCATCGGGCTGTTCGGGCTGTGGCTGGGCCTGCTTGGCATCGCGATGGCGGCCGGCCTGGCGATGGTCTTGCGCGCGAACGGCGAGATCCCCGAGGAGTACTGGCGGTCGATCGTCGACTACCGGCCCGCGCCGAGGTAGTCCACCTGCCAGTGTTTGATGCCGTTGAGCCAGCCCGACCGTAGCCGCTCGGGCTTGGCCAGCGGGGCGAGGTCCGGAATGTGGTCGGCGATCGCGTTGAACATCAGATCGATCGTCATGCGCGCGAGGTTGGCGCCGATGCAGTAGTGCGCGCCGGTGCCGCCAAAACCCACGTGCGGGTTGGGATCTCGCAAGATGTTGAACGTGAACGGATCGTCGAACACATCCTCGTCGAAGTTGGCCGACCGGTAGAACATCACGACCCGCTGGCCCTTCTTGATTTCGACGCCGGACAATTCGGTGTCCTCCAGCGCGGTGCGCTGAAACGAGGTGACCGGGGTGGCCCACCGGACGATTTCGTCGGCTGCGGTCCCCGGGCGATCCTTCTTGAAAAGCTCCCACTGGTCGGGGAAGTCGGTGAAGGCCATCATGCCCTGGGTGATGGAGTTGCGCGTGGTCTCGTTGCCCGCGACGGCGAGCAGGATCACGAAGAACCCGAGTTCGTCGTCGGAGAGTTTGTGGCCTTCGACGTCGGCCTGGACGAGCTTGGTGACCAGGTCTTCACCGGGTTTGTCGGCGCGCTCCTCGGCCAGCTTCATCCCGTACATGATCAGCTCGGCCGACGCGGTGAGCGCATCGTTGTCGGCGAACTCCGGATCCTGGTCGCCGACCATCTGGTTGGACCAGTGGAACAGCTTCATCCGCTCGTCCTGCGGCACCCCCATCAGCCCGGCGATGGCCTGCAGCGGCAGTTCGGCGGACACCTGCTCGACGAAGTCCCCGGAGCCTTCGGCGGCGGCGGCCTTGGCGATCGCCTGCGCGCGCTGGCCGAGTTCCTCGCGCAGCCTTTCGATGGCCCGCGGGGTGAACGCGCGCGAGATGATCTTGCGCAGGTGGGTGTGGTGCGGTGCGTCCATGTTGAGCAGGACGTACTTACCCCGCTCGACCTGCTCACCGACCGTGCCGTCGCGGTACCGCGGCAGCGCGGTCTTGGCCAGGCTGGAGAAGACGTCGCTGCGCAGCGACACCTCCTTGACGTCCTTGTGCTTGGTGACCACCCAGAAGCCGCCGTCGTCGAAGCCGCCCGTTCCGATCGGCTGCTCGTTCCACCAGATCGGTGCGACCCTGCGCATCTCGGCGAGTTCCTCGACCGGCAGCCGTTCGGCGTAGATGTCGGGATCGGTGAAGTCGAAGCCGGGCGGGAGATTCGGGGTCGGCATGGATGCGTTCCTCACATGACGGGATCTAGTGTGCCTATCGCATTGCTACACCACAGTTGAGCCCGTTGAGCCGTGTTGGGGATTTTCGGAAGTGAAACGTGTTCTGACCACTTCGCTAATTGACCGCTTGGTCACTGCCGGCACAGGTGTAACAATTCTGTCGGTCCGGCATATTCATTCAGTGACGCCACCTGTGGAGTAACCGGAAGGGGGCATAGGTGAGGTTGGACATCGACGCGAAGGCCGTCGCGGCCGTCGCAGGCCTCGGTCTGTTCTCGGGCCTGTTCTCGGCATTGCTGATCGCTGCGCCGTCGGCGCTGGCCGCGCCCGTCACGCCCACACCGCCCGCCCCACCAC
>JBNMRA010000034.1:0-56765 GCA_050205315.1 Mycolicibacterium pulveris
GGGCGGGCGGGGGGAGCTCAGTAGAGCGCGTTGGCGAGCTTGCGCCGGCCCGCGATCACCTCGGGGTCGGCCGGATCGAACAGCTCGAACAGCTCGACGAGCCGGGTGCGGACCTTCGCGCGGTCATCGTCGGCGGTGCGCTTGACCAGCCCGACCAACCGGTCGAAGGCCGCGCCGACGTTCTGCTGCAGGATCTCGACGTCGGCGGCCGCGAACGCCAGCTCGATGTCGTCGGGTTTGGCGTCGGCGGCCACGATCGCGCCGGGCGCCCGTGACGTCGCGCGCTGCAGGAAGCCGATCTGGCGCACCGCGCCCTTGGCCTCGGCGTGGCCGGGGTTGGCGTCCAGGATCGCTTGATAGGCCTTGCCCGCCGCATCGAAGTCGCCGGCGTCCAAGTGGGCCCGCGCCTGCGCGAGTTCGGGATCGACCTGCTCGGGCTGGTCGGGATCCTCGCCGCCGGAGAGCTTGCCGGCGACCGCGTTGAGCAGGGAATTGATCCACTGGCGCAACTGCTCTGGCGGTTGCACGCCCTGAAAGCTCGACAACGGTTGGCCGGCGCCGAACGCCACCACCGTCGGGATGGCCTGCACGCCGAACATCTGCGCCACGCGCGGCACGACGTCGACGTTGACCGTCGCCAGCGACCACTTGCCGGCGTCGGCGGACGCGAGGTCGGCCAGCACATCGCCGAGCTGGATGCTGGCGTCGCTGCGCGGCGACCACAACAGCACGACGACGGGCACCTGACCGGACCGGACCAGTACTTCTGCTTCGAGGTTGGCCTCGGTGATCTCCACACCACCCGATGGGGCCGCCGCACCGCCGTCGCCGGCCGACGCCCGCTGCTTGAGCGCCGACAGGTCAACCGCACCGGCCATCGAGGCCGCAATTGAAGGTCGAGGACGAGTCACGCTACAAGTTTGTCACGTCGATTCGGGCGCGGGCAGGCCCGCCCGTGCAACGGACCCGGCGGCCGCGTCGGCGGCGATTCGGCCGGTGCGATCGGCCCATATGAGGAAGATCACACTGCACATCGGCAGAATGCTCGACAGCAACCCCAGCAACCACGTGCCCAACGACCATTGGAACACCAGTCCGGCCAGCAGGCCGACCGCGAGGAACGCCACGAAAATCAAGCCGTGCGCCATCCCGAACACCTTGACCCCGATCTCGGTCCGGGGCGTGCCGAGGTACTTGAAGTACATCCCGATCAGCAGGCCGGCCCAGCTGAGCGCCTCGAGCAGGGCGACGAATCGGAACCACCGGGCAACGGATCGCGGATCGAGGGCACGGGTCATGGCCGCCATTGTGCCCGAAACCAGCACCGTTTACTACGCAGCGTCGTAGGAGCTATCCGGCGCGCAGAATCAGCGCGTCGCCCTGACCGCCGGCCCCGCACAGCGCCGCCACGGCGTAGCCGGATCCCCGGCGGGCCAGCTCGAGTGCCGCGTGCAGGGTGATCCGAGCCCCCGACATCCCGATCGGATGCCCGATCGCGATCGCGCCGCCGTTGACGTTGACCTTGTCCAAATCCACGCCGAGTTCCTTGGCCGAGGCCAACGACACGGCCGAGAAGGCCTCGTTGATCTCGATCACATCGAGTTGATCAACGGAGATGCCCTCGCGCGCAATGGCTTTCTTGATTGCGTTCGCCGGCTGCGACTGCAGGGTGGAGTCCGGGCCTGCGACGACGCCGTGCGCGCCGATCTCGGCCAGCCAGGTCAGACCCATCTCGACGGCCTTGTCCTTGTTCATCACGACGACCGCGGCGGCGCCGTCGGAGATCTGCGATGCCGAGCCGGCGGTGATGGTGCCGTCCTTGCGGAACGCGGGCTTCAGGCCCGCCAGCGACTCGACGGTGGTGTTGGCGCGGATGCCCTCGTCCTCGAGGAACTCGATCGGGTCCCCCTTGCGCTGAGGGATCTGCACCGGCACCACCTCGTCGGCGTAGACGCCGTCTTTCCATGCCGCGGCGGCCTTTTGGTGGGACCGCGCCGCGAACTCATCCTGCTCGACGCGGGTGAACTGATCGGCCTCGTTTCGCTGTTCGGTCAGCGCGCCCATCGGCTGGTCGGTGAACACATCGTGCAGGCCGTCGTAGGCCATGTGGTCCAGCACCGTGACGTCGCCGTACTTGTAGCCCGATCGGCTGTTCATCAGCAGGTGCGGCGCCTGCGTCATCGACTCCTGTCCCCCGGCGACCACCACGTCGAACTCCCCGGCCCGGATCAGCTGATCGGCCAGCGCGATCGCGTCGATTCCGGACAGGCACATCTTGTTGATCGTCAGCGAGGGCACGTCCCAGCCGATACCCGCCGCGATCGCCGCCTGACGAGCCGGCATCTGGCCGGCACCGGCGGTCAGCACCTGCCCCATGATCACGTATTCGACATCTGCGGCCGACACCTTGGCTTTCTCCAGCGCGCCGGCGATCGCGATACCGCCCAGGTCACTGCCGGAAAAGTCCTTCAGCGAACCCATCAATTTGCCCACTGGAGTGCGTGCTCCAGCAACGATTACCGACGTAGTCATTTGATTCCTCTCGCCAGTGGGTACACACATGTGTGGCCCATGACACATTCCGCAAGCATCTGTCTCAAGGTTACCGTTACGTTATGACCACCGAACAGGTTGATGCCCGTCCGGCCCTCGCGAGCGCGTTGGTGACAGCAATCGACCACGTCGGAATCGCGGTGCCCGACCTGGAGGCCGCGATCAAGTGGTACCACGACCACCTCGGCATGATCGTGCTGCACGAGGAGATCAACGAGGACCAGGGCGTGCGCGAAGCCATGCTGTCGGTGCGCGGTGCGCCCGTCGGCAGCGCGCAGATCCAGCTGATGGCTCCGCTCGATGAGACCTCCACCATCGCGAAGTTCCTCGACAAGCGCGGCCCCGGGCTTCAGCAACTGGCGTATCGGGTCAGCGACATCGATGCGCTGTCCGAGCGGTTGCGCGCCGACGGCGTACGGCTGATCTACGACGCGCCGCGGCGCGGCACCGCGAATTCGCGGATCAACTTCATCCATCCCAAGGATGGCGGCGGAGTGCTCATCGAGCTGGTCGAGCCCGCCTCGGACGACTCCAGCAACTAGGACCACTTGCGGGTCGGGCCGCGGGTATCGCGGCGCGTCCAGCACGGCGTGTGCCAATGCCGGCGGTCATCGATTGCCTGCTCGCCGCCGTCAGCCGGAAACACCACCAAATGTGCTGTGCCGGATCGGATTTCGTGATCACAGCCCGGACAGCGGTACGTTTTCGTCGCGCGCGAGGCCAGAACCGGACGAACCTCGTAATCGAATCCGTCCGGGCCGATCTCGATTCTGCGCGGGGTCGGCAACGGCGTCGAGAGCGCCGGTCGCCGCCGCGAAGACCTGCCGCGCCGGGCCATCAGAACAACCGGAACTCGTTGCTGTCCATACCGCGCATCTGATCGTAATCCAAAGTCACGCAGCGAATTCCGCGGTCGGTCGCCAGCGTCCGTGCCTGCGGTTTGATCTGTTGGGCCGCGAAGACACCGGCCACCGGGGCGAGCAGCGTGTCACGGTTGAGCAAGTCCAGGTAGCGGGTCAGCTGTTCGACTCCGTCGATCTCGCCGCGACGTTTCACCTCGACCGCGACCGAGCCGCCGCTCTCGTCACGACACAACAGGTCCACCGGGCCGATCGCGGTCATGTACTCGCGGCGCACCAGCGTGTACCCGGGCCCCAGCAGCTCGACGTGTTCGGCCAGCAGTTCCTGCAGGTGCGCCTCCACGCCGTCCTTCACCAACCCCGGGTCCACCCCGAGTTCATGGCTGGAGTCGTGTTCGATCTCCTCGACCGTGATACGCAGCTGCTCGCCGGCCTTGTTCTCCACCACCCAGACCGGCACAGGTCCGTCGAGGTTCTCGGTCAGCCGACACGGCGGGCTCATCCAGTTCAACGGCTTATAGGCCCGGTCGTCGGCGTGCACACTCACCGACCCGTCGGCCTTGATCAGCAGCAGGCGACGGGCCGACGGCAGGTGTGCCGTGAGCCGTCCGACGTAGTCGACGGTGCACTGGGCGATGACGAGACGCACCCGAACCACATTAAGGGGCGGGCCGGGCAATTTAGGCTGGGGCTGGATGAACGCCAAGAAGAGCACCCTCGCGCGCCGGCTGGGGCGTATCGCTGAAGCCCTCACGCGGCAGAGCGGACGGTTACCCGACAGCCCGGAGTACGGTTCCTGGCTGCTCGGCAAGTCCTCGGAGAACCAGGTACGTCGTCGGGTGCGCATCCAGATCATCCTGACGGTGCTGGTCTTGTTCTGGAACTTTCTGGGCATCGCGGTCTCGACGCTGCTGGTGGTGGTCGCGTTCCCGGTGCCGAGCGTGTTCCGCGATGCTCCGGCGTGGCTGCCGTTCGGGGTGGTGCCGGCCTACATCGGCGCGGCGTTGGTGGTGGGCGTCTTCTGGATCACCCGGCGCACGGTCAACGCGTTGCGGTGGGCCATCGAAGAACGCCGGCCCACTGCCCAGGATCATCGCAACGCGTTCGTGGCCCCATGGCGGGTGGCGTTGGCGCTGATCACGTTGTGGGGTGTGGGGACGGCGCTGTTCACGACGCTGTACGGCATGGTCGATACGGTTTTCATCCCCCGGTTCCTGTTCTCGTTGGCCTTCCCCGGCGTCATCGTCGCCACGGCCGGCTATCTCACGACGGAGTTCGCGTTGCGGCCAGTGGCCGCACAAGCACTGGAGTACGGCCCGCCGCCGCGCCGGCTGACCGGCGGGATCATGGGCCGCACGATGACGGTGTGGCTGCTCGGCTCGGGCGTGCCGATGATCGGCATCATCATCACGGCCTTGTTTGCGCTGTTGCTGCAGAACCTGTCGGAGACGCAGTTCGCCATCGCCGTGATGATCATCGCGTTGCTCGCGATGGTCTTCGGTTTCCTGCTGATGTGGCTGCTGTCATGGCTGTTCGCGACACCGTTGCGGGTGGTGCGCATGGCGCTGAACCGCGTCGAACAAGGCGACCTGAACTGCGAGCTGGTGGTTTTCGACGGCACCGAACTCGGTGAGTTGCAGCGTGGCTTCAACAGGATGGTCAGCGGACTGCGCGAACGTGAGCGGCTGCGCGACCTGTTCGGCCGCCACGTCGGGCGCGAAGTCGCAGCCGCCGCCGAGAACGAACACACCAAGCTCGGCGGCGAGGAACGGCACGTCGCGGTGTTCTTCGTCGACATCATCGGCTCCACCCAGTTGGTGACAAGGCTTCGCGCGACCGAAGTCGTGGATCTACTGAACCGGTTCTTCGCGGTGGTTGTCGAGGAGGTCGACCGCCATCAGGGGTTCGTCAACAAGTTCGAGGGCGACGGCGCATTGGCGGTCTTCGGCGCGCCCAACCATCTGCCGCGCCCCGAGGACGCGGCGCTGGCCGCAGGGCGGGCCATCGCACGGCGGATCCGTGAGGAGGCGCCCGAGTTCGACGCGGGCATCGGGATCGCGTCCGGGGAAGCGGTGGCAGGTAACGTCGGTGCGCGAGAACGGTTCGAGTACACCGTGATCGGCGCGCCCGTCAACGAAGCGGCCCGGCTGTGCGAACTGGCCAAGACTCAGCCCTATCACGTGCTGGCATCGGCGAACACCGTGTCGAACGCATCCGAGAGCGAGCGTGCACATTGGGATTTCGGTGACACGGTGACGCTGCGGGGCTACGACGAACCAACCCGGTTGGCGTTACCCGTCTGAGTTGCGCCGTGCCGCGACCGCACTTTCCGCGGCGAGCAGCGCGTCATCGAGGGTGCCGAAAACCCTTGCCGTGGAGTTTGGAACACCGGCCACGCGCAGTGTGTCGTCGGGGTCGACCAGCAGACCCTCTCTGCCGGCCACGTTCAGGAACTCACGCATGCCGGCGAGCATGCGCCGGGCGGTCGCGTCGATATCGTCGACCCGCGACACCTCGAGGATGGCCACGTCGAAGTCGTCGTATTCGCGCTCGATATTGCGCAGCACCTGCTCAGTTCCCGCGAACAACAGGTCGCCGTGCAGTTCGTAGACCCGCACACCGGGGCGGGCGTCGTAGGCGGCGCGGATGGTCGAACGTGACTCGCGGGTGACCGACAAAAAGTGCAACCCGAGGCTGGCGGACATGCTGCGGCACACCTCCACACCGCGCACACTGTGCCCCTTGTCATCCAGAAGCGGTGAGTAGACACCGATTCCGAGTTGCCCGGGCAGCACCGCGGTGATACCGCCACCGACACCACTTTTGGCGGGCATGCCCACGGCGCTGACCCAGTCCCCCGCAGCGTCGTACATCCCACAGGTCACCATCACGCTCAGCGTGCGCTGCACCACCGCGGCGCTGGTCACTCGGCGGCCCGACCGCGGCTCAACTCCGCCGCGGGCCAGGGTCGCGGCCATCCTGGCCAGATCGGTGCTGGTGACCTTGATCGCACACTGACGAAAGTAGACGTCGAGGATCTCCTCGGGGTCACCGTCGAGCACGCCGAAGCTCTGCAACATGTAGGCGATCGCCCGGTTTCGGCTGCCGGTGGCCTTCTCGGAGGCGTAGACGTCATGGTCGACTCCGAGGCGGCGGCCGGCGAACGCCGAATAGAACTCATGAAGCTGGGCGAACCGGTCGTCGGCGCTGGTACCGGGGATCAACGAAACCGCGGCGATCGCACCGGCATTGATCATCGGATTCTTCGGCCGGTCGGTGGCCTTGTCGACGCTGATCTCGTTGAACGCCTCACCCGAGGGTTCCACGCCGATCTTGGCGTCCACGGCCTGTTGGCCGATTCTGTCGAGCGCAAGTGCATACGTGAACGGTTTGGACACCGACTGGATCGTGAATTCTGTTGTGAAATCGCCGGATTCGTAGATGTAACCGTCGGCCAGAGACAGCGACAGCCCCAGCGCACTGGGATCCACCCGCGCCAACTCGGGGATGTAGTCGGCCAGCGCCCCGCCGGTGTTGCCGAGGTGTTCGGCACGAATTTGGTCCAGGTACTCCTGCACCAGTTCAGCCATGGCGAAATCCTATCGACGCGGGGCCCTCTGGTTCACAGTCCGAGCTCGGTGAGACCCGGATGGTCGGTTGGCCGCGGCCCGCTTCGGTCCCAATGAAATAGGCGATCGGCCTCGGTGAGAGCGACGTCGTTGATGCTGGCGTGCCGCGTCCTCATCAGCCCGTCGGCGTTGAACTCCCAGTTCTCGTTGCCGTATGCGCGAAACCAACGGCCGGTGTCGTCGTGGTACTCGTAGGCAAACCGGACCGCGATGCGATCGTCACCGAACGCCCAGATCTCCTTGATGAGCCGGTATTCGAGTTCGGTGGCCCACTTGTCGGTGAGGAAGTCGACGATCTGCGCTCGGCCCTGAATGAAGGTGGACCGGTTGCGCCACCAGCTGTCGGGCGTGTAGGCGTCTGCGACGCGTTCGGGATCGCGGGTGTTCCAGGAATCTTCGGCGGCGCGCACCTTCGCGATCGCGGTGTCGAGGGTGAACGGCGGCACGAGCGGCGGCGTTGGCGTCATGTTCCTCACTTTCCCGATGACGTACCGGCCAAACTGTTTGGTCACATCCCGGTAGAGATAGGTGATACCGCACGTCACATTAATTAGACTCGGCGGTATGGCCGCATCTACCGACCATAGGGGTCTACTGCAGATCGAGGACTGCCTCGACGCCGACGGCAATGTCGTTTTGCCGCGCGGGGTCACGCTGGTTTCGCTGATCGACCGCAACATCGCCAACGTCGGTGACGCGATCGCCTACCGGTACCTCGACTACACCGGATCAGCAGACGGCCGGGCCGTGGAGCTGACATGGGCGCAGCTGGGCCGTCGCATCAGGGCGATCGGTGCGGCCGTGCAACGCCTCGCATCGCCGGGTGAGCGGGTGGCGATCCTTGCCCCACAGGGGCTCGATTACGTCGCCGGCTTCTACGGCGCGGTCAAGGCGGGCATGATCGCGGTTCCGTTGTTCGCCCCTGAACTGCAAGGCCACGCCGAGCGTCTGGACACCGCCCTGAGCGACGCCCGGCCTGCGGTGATTCTCACGACCCGCGCGGCCGCCGAGGCCGTCGAGACGTACCTGATGCGGCGCACGTTGCGGCAGCGTCCCGAACTCGTAGTCGTCGACGAGATACCCGATTCGATCGGCGAAGCGTTCACGCCGATCGAGCTGGACGTCGATGACGTGTCGCATCTGCAGTACACGTCCGGATCGACGCGGGCCCCGGTGGGCGTGGAAATCACTCACCGGGCGGTCGGCACCAACCTGATTCAGATGATCCTGTCGATCGACCTGCTGGATCGAAACACCCACGGGGTCAGCTGGCTGCCGCTCTATCACGACATGGGGTTGTCGATGATCGGCTTTCCCGCGGTCTACGGCGGTCATTCGACCCTGTTGGCGCCCACCGCTTTTCTTCGTCGGCCGGAGCGCTGGATCCGCGCGCTGTCCGACGAGTCGCGCCACGGCCGGGTGGTCACCGCCGCACCGAACTTCGCCTACGAGTACACCGCCCAGCGCGGCCTGCCCGCCGCGGGCGCGGACGTCGACCTGCGCAACGTGGTGATGATCGTCGGCTCCGAGCCGGTCAGCATGGACGCGATCACGACGTTCACCGCCGCGTTCGCGCCGTACGGGCTGCCACCGACGGCCATCAAACCGTCCTACGGCATCGCCGAGGCGACGTTGTTCGTGTCGACCATCGCCCCGGATGCCGAGCCGGCCGTCGTGTACCTCGATCGCGCGCAGCTCGCCGATGGGCGCGCCGTGCCGGTACCCGCCGACGCGAAAGGCGCGGTGGCGCAGGTGTCTTGCGGTCAGGTCGCGCGCAGTCAGTGGGCGGTGATCGTCGACCCCGACAGCCACGCCGAAGTCGCCGACGGTCGGGTCGGTGAGATCTGGTTGCACGGCGACAACGTCGCGCGGCGGTACTGGGCCCGCCCCGAGGAGTCGCGGCAGACGTTCGACGCCACGCTGCGTTCGCGGCTGAGGACGGCCAGCCGCGCCGACGGGGCACCGGCGGACGCCGCGTGGATGCGCACCGGTGATCTCGGGGTGTATCTGGGCGCAGACCTCTACGTCACCGGCCGCATCGCGGATCTGGTCGTGGTCGACGGGCGGCAACACTATCCGCACGACATCGAGAACACGGTGGCCGACGCTTCGGCGATGGTGCGCCGCAACTACGTCGCGGTGTTCACCGTCGGCGACGACGCCGTGGTGGTCATCGCCGAACGCGCGTCGGGCACCCGCCGCGCCGACCCGGCACCGGCGTTGCAGGCCATCCGCGCTGCGGTCGCGGATGTGCACGGCCTTTCGGTCGCCGACATCCGCTTCGTGCCCGCCGGTTCGATCCCGCGCACCACCAGCGGCAAACTGGCCCGGCGGGCCTGCCGCGACGAGTACCTGCGCGGCGAGATCCGCGAATAATTGGCTAGCTGCCGTCGCCGCCCACTTCGGCGGGCAACGGCGGCGGTAGCGGTGTGGTGGGCGTCGGGGTCGCCGCGGGCGGGGACGCACCGGGGCTGTTGGTCGGCGCTGAACCGTGGAAGTCGACCATGGTTTCTTTGCGGATCACCTTGGTACCCGAGGTAATCGTCAGCGCGTCCGCGGTCACCGTGTAGGTGATTCCGTCGTTGTCCGCGGTGAAGCCGCCGTCATCAGACGGTGACGCCGGCACGATCAGCCTGGCGCCGTCGCGCACCCGCACACCGCGGTACTCGTACTCGCCGTCGGCGGACTCACAGATCGCCACCCGCGAACTGTCGGTGCTGCCGAACACCACCGCGGTGCTCGGCGAGGCGCAGCGCGCGGTGGAGTCGAGATAGCCGCGACTGTCTGAGGAGGGTGCTGCGGCCGCTACCGGTGTTCCGATCGCGAGCAGCGCACTACCCGCCGTCGCGGCGGCCAACAAGCGGAATGCGGACGGCTCATGTGTTGACATCGCTTCCACCAGACCACGGTTGGGGCCGCTGAAACGAGCGCGACCTTCGAAATTGACGAGATCGTTAGGAATTCGATACTTGCCGGCTACGACCACGCGAAGACGGGTTGTTCGAGCGTGTCGACGGGGTCGCTGCGGCCCTCCAGGCCCAGCCAGCGCAACTGCAACAGCACCGCGCCGGTGGGCGCGTGGATCAGATCGTTGCCCAGGGGTATCTGCACGACGGGCCGGGGGCTCTCGGGGATGCTGATGAACCGCGGTGAATCGTCGCGCAGCAGCTGGTGCAGGCCGACGCGGTAGACCGCGACCACCTCCTCGGGCGCGGGGTGCAGGTCGAGTCGTCCGCCGCCCCAGATCACCACCGGGGTGATGATGTATCCCGACCGCGTCGGGTAGTCGTCGAGGATGCCCAGCACGGTCGAATCGGGCAGCCGGACTCCGACCTCCTCGTCCAGTTCACGCAACGCGGCATCCACCACGGTTTCGCCAGGATCCACGCGGCCGCCCGGCAACGCCCACTGTGCGGCGTGCGTGGACAACCGAGACGCCCTGCGGCACAACAGAAATGCGGCACCACCGGAGACGTTGACCATGCGCCCGTCGAGCCCGGCCTCCGGCATCGGCCGTCCGTCGATCCAGTCGTCCACGGGCGCCGGATCCACCCGGTCCTCGCCGAGCGCGGAGTCGACGAGAACCACCGCGACCGCCGCGCGGCGCTTTTCCGGATCGTTGGCGGTGCGGCGGCGGTGACCGGCCAGCCGGTGCCGGATCTGTTCGCGCAGGGCGTCGTTGTAGCTGATGGTCACCGTTCGACTGTAAGCCAACCGCTCACCGCGACAGCCGGTCGAGCCACTCGACGAGCAGCGCGGTCTCGGCTTCGGTGAGCACGCCGGCGTCAACGGATTTCAGCACCGATTTCAGCGCGATGGCGCGCGCCGCCGTGCGGGTGTCGGCGAGCCGGCTGTCGGGGCGATCGGTCGTGATGGCCGCCAGCATCGCTTCTCGGGTGGCCTCGGAAAGTTTGGGTTCGCGGGCATCCGGCAGCTGCGAAATGAGGGTGAGCGTGACGCCGCGGCAGGCCGAATGAACCATGTGCGCGGCGCGGTCGACGGCTACCCGCAGGCGGCCGGCTTGCGCGATGCGTTGCATCAGCTCCTTGAGGATGGCATCGCCCTCGGCGACCGCTCTGGGCACGGCGTCGGGTCGCGGATCGCCGTAGAGCACCGCGTAGGTCGTCGGGTTGCTGAGGCCGAACTCGACGTGGCGGTTCCATCCCTTACGAAGGTCTTCGACCGGATCGTCGGTCCTGGGCTGACGGCGTTTGGCGGCGAGGTACTCAGCCATACCGAGGCTGGCCGCGTCGTCGATCAGCTGGCGCATATCGCCGAAGTGCCGATAGATCGTCGGCGGCTGGACTGCGGCGGCAGCGCTGACGTTTCGGGTGGTCACGGCTTCGCGCCCGCGCTCGGAAAGGATCTCGGCGGCCGCGCGCAGAATGCGTTCGCGCGGTTCGAGTTGTGGCTTCGCTGATCCCTGCACGTTATCGACGATAGCATCCTACAGTTTCTGCTGATAACATCAGCGATATCACTTTTGCGTTATCACCTGTAACGAACGGAGGGCCTGTGGAAAGCACCCAAAACGACGAACCGCATCGGCCGTCCCGCCGGTCGACGCTGGCAGCGACGGCGGCGGTGGGTGTCGGCGCTGCCGGTGTCGCCGGCCTCGTCTAGGAAGGAAGAACACTCATGCGATATCTCATCGTCCCCACGACGGCGGTGGCGTTCTCGGCGGCGCTCGGCTTCGCGGGCGTCGCCCACGGCGCACCGACGGGCCCCGACTCGGCCGCCGACACCATCGCGAAGCTCGAGGCCGAAGGCCGAAGGGTGATCGTCAACCGGGTCGGGGCGGCGCCGCTGTCTCAGTGCGCGGTGACCAGTGTGACTGCGGGACACGACATCACCGACCGGGATCCGGTCGGCGACACCGGTTCTGTGGAGCGTGTCCGCTACCGCACGGTCTACGTCACTGTGTCGTGCTGACGCCTCAGGGTCGGGGTGGGCACGGCGGGTTGGGCCCCACCCCGCACATCCCGTGGTGCACATAGCTGGGCACATCCTGCGCCGGTGGTTGCACGTCGGCGTGCTGGTTGACCAGGTTGAATCCCAGCATGAACACGATCATGATCAGGTTGAACACCGCGGTGAGGGCCAGGATGCGCACCAGCGCCACCGTACGCGTGTTGCGTAACTGCTCGATGCCCTTGTCGGTGATCATCCGGCCGTCCTTGTCGCGGAAGCAGTAGATCGCGATCGACAGCGTGCTGACCACACCGCCGAACGCGATGCCCTCGTAGAGCGGGAATTGGTACATGGTGCCGCCGAAGATCGACCAGGTCTCGTTGACGCGCAGATAATGCCACAGCCCGACGCGGTGGAAGTACTGCTCGAGCACGATGCACAACACCGTGAACAACGCGATCATGAACGCGATCACGCCGGCCTTGTTGATGCGCGGGAACGTCTTTCGGATCGACCCGATCAGCTTGTCGATACCCATGATCGCCAACGGTGTCAGGACGATGTAGCTGGCCAGAAAGTAGATGATCGGCTGCGGGTTCTCGGCGCCCTTGTGCACCCAGCCGGGCATGAACTCCGCCCACGTGCCCATGTTGAAGAACCCGCCGTTGTAACCGAACACGGGACGAATCGCGTTCACGCCGACGTCCTGCCACGCGGCGAGCAGCCACGCCACGACGAACACACCGATGGCGGGAAACTCCCCGTCCCGACGGGTCTTGCGGATGATCCAGCTGATCAAGACCACACCGAGGGCAAGGCAGCTGATTTCCCAGAACCGGATCCAGGCCATCGTCGATCCCGGTACTTCGTCGGGGCCGAGCGGGGCGGGTGCGAACGCATCCGAGAAGATCCAGCGCAGATACACATAGATCTGGAACACGACGAAGACGGCGCCGAGGCGGGCCAGCCAGACAATCGGCGGCGAGTCTTTGGTGCCGGCCCACATTCGTTCGATCGTCTTGGATTCCGTACTGATGTCTTTTTCAGTGGTCACCCTGAAACTCCTGTCTTTCCGAAGGTCCGCGCAATATGTGTGGCGTAGCCGGCTCGGCGCCGGGGACTCACCAAAAAGCCCGGCGGGGAAAGAAATGCGAGGTCTGGAAGTTGTCGTCGGCCGGCCAGCATTTCGCGGGCTTGGTCGGTGTCGCCGCATACCGCCATCGACCACAGCATCTCGTCGCTGACATGCTTGTCCACCGCGCGCGGATCACCGCCGGTGAACTCGGCCCGGATCGCGGCGGCCTCGTCCTGCCAGCCGTGCAACGCGACCAGGGAGTCGTAGGTCTTGACCGTGAGGTAGAAGCCGATCTGGCGTTTGGCGTCCTCGATCGCACGTTTGGGGTCGTCGTCGTCGATCGCGGTGATGAGCCACCCCCAGCGGTACAGCCCGGCGGCGTCGCGGCCCGCCCGCCGCGCCCCGATCTGCAGTTGCGGCTCGACCACCTCGTGCCACCAGCGGTCGGTGAACAGGCCGTGGCCCAGCACGCCGTCGGCGACGCTGCCCGCGGCGCGCAGCATGTGAACGTTGAACGCCCCCAGCAGGATCGGGACATCGATGCGCCCCAGCACCGGTGCGCGGATGTGCGCGTCGATCGAGTAGTAGTCGCCGTCGAAGCTGATCTTCTGACCGTTCTCGGCGTCCAGGAAAGCCCGGATGCAGGTGACGAGTTCGGCCATCCGCGGCGCGGGATGTGAGGAGTCCACCCCGAACCAGTCGCGGTTCATGCGTGCCGTTCCGGCTCCCAGCCCGAGGAAGACCCTCCCCGGTGCGATCCGGTTCAGGTGGCGCACCGATGCGGCGTGGACGAACGGTGACCGGGCGAATGCGTATGCGACGCCCGGGCCCGTGATCGCGTGTGTGGTGGTGTGCGCCATCTCGGATGCCGTCACATACGCGCCGGTATCGGCGAACTCGCCGGCACAGAACGCCGTGGCACCCGCGCTCTCACATTGCGCTGCGAGATCGGCGCCGGGCCACGGCATTCCCCACTTCATCAGAACTTCAGGCTTGCGCCGGCATCGACCTTGAGTTGCACCCCGGTGACGTACCGCGATTCGTCGGAGGCCAGGTAACAGACGGCGTGCGAGATGTCTTCGGGCTCGACGTACGGGATCGGCATGCCCTGCATCATCGGAAAAGTCAGCAGCGCATCGTCGAGCGTCGGATGCTCGAGGTCGGGCCGAAACATCTTGTACATGGGCTCGTTGTGCAGCATCGGGGTGTTGACGTTGGTTGGATGTACGACGTTGGCGCGGATCGACAGCGGCGCGAGCTGGCCCGCCAGCGCCATCGTGTAGCGGTCGATGAACTGTTTGGCCAGGTTGTATCCCGCGCCGCCCGCCCCGCTGGGCCCCATGCCGCCGCCCGGACCGGCTTTCTCGGCCAGCAGGCCGGCCACCGACCCGACCGTTACGATCGACGCGCCCGCCGAGAGATGCTGCAGCGCAACGTGAACGGTGTTGACCACACCGACGAAGTCGACGTCGAACGCGTTGGCGAACGCCCCGATCGGTTGATCGGCGCCCAGCGGGCAGATGCCCGCGTTGGCCACGACGACGTCGAGCTTGCCCATCTCGCCCACCGCCTTGGCCAGCGCGGCCTCCAGCGCGGGCCGGTCGCGGACGTCGACGGCCGCCGACGTCACCCGGCGACCGGATTTCTCGACCTCACGGCAGGCCTCGTCGAGGTCTTCGGCGGTGGCCAACGGGTAGTCGTTGTGTTCGATGTCGCGGCAGACGTCGAACAAGATGACGTCGGCGCCTTCTTCAGCCAGCCTGACCGCGTGCCGGCGCCCCTGCCCGCGCGCTGCTCCCGTGACCAGAACGACCTTGCCTTCGACTCTGCCCATCTCGTTGCCTTTCAGGTTGTTGCGTTGAGTTGTTCTCGCAGCACGTGCTTTTGCACCTTGCCGCTGGCCGTCCGGGGTAACTCGGGGACGATGATGATGCGCTCCGGGGTCTTCTGCCGCGCCAGGCCACATTCGGCGAAGTGCTGTGCGGCCTCGGCGAGGCCGAATCGCGCGCCCGGGTTGACGACGACGAACGCGCAGACCCGCTCGCCGTAGGTTGCGTCGGCCGCGCCCACCGCGGCTGCGGCGGCTACGGCGGGGTGGGCGCCGAGCACGTCCTCGACCTCCTTGGAGGAGATGTTCTCGCCGCCGCGGACGATGATGTCCTTCTTGCGGTCGGTGATGGTCAGATACCCGTCGGCGTCCAGCACGCCGATGTCGCCGGTGCGGAACCATCCGTCGACCATGCTCGTGACGGTGTACCGGATGTCGGTGTAGCCGTCGAACAGCTCCGGCCCTTTGGTCAATATCTCACCGGCACAACCTGTTCCGACGTCTCGACCATCGTCGTCGACGATCCTGATCTCGGTACCGGGCGTGAGCCGCCCATCGGTGTCCGCGCGCTTGTCCAGCGGGTTCTCCGGACGCCCCGAGCTGACGGTCGGATGCTCTGAAGAGCCGTAGCAGCGGAACGCTCCGATCCCGAATCGGTCCGCCCTGCGGATCAGCGCGCCGGCCACCCCCGCCGCGCCGGTCGTGTACTCGGTCAGGCTCGACAGATCCAGGCCGTCACGCTCGGCGACGTCGAGAATTCCACCGAGATGTATCGGCGCCCCGGCGGAGGTGCCGATCGCGTGGCGTTCGATGAGTCGCGCCGCGCGCTCGGCGTCCCACGCGTCCAGCGCGAAGGTGTCGTTGCCGCCCAAGAGCATCCGAAGGATCCCCAAGGTTCCGGCGATATGCCCGGCGGGAAACACCGACAACGTCGCCAGACCCCGGTTGCCCCCACGCATCTCCTCCATCGCCGAAATCTCGCCGAGCAGGCTGGCGTGGCTGTGCTGCACACCCTTGGGTTCTGCGGTGGTTCCCGAGGTGTACACCAGCAGGCAGCGGTCGCGTGGATCTGCCGGCGCGACAGGGACAAACCCCGCCGCCGGCGTCTCGGCGAGTTCGTCATAGGAGACGGCCCCCGGCACCGGATCGCCCACCAGGATCGTCTGGGTGAGACCGGGTATGCCAGCGACCGCTTCCAGTGTGGCCGCCACGTCCCGGTTACGGATCTCGCGGGCGAGGATCAGCATCCGGGCGCCCGATTGGCGTGCGATGAACGCCACTTCGGACGGTCCGTAGATCGGCACGATCGGCAGCACCACGGCCCCGCAGAGCCAGATCGCCGCGTGCGTGGTGAAACACTGCCGCCAGTTCGGCAGTTGCACGGCCACCACGTCGCCGGGCGAAACACCCAGCGAGACCAGCCCCGCGGCGACCCGCCGGCTCTCCGCGACAAGTTCGGCCAGCGTCGTCGAGTCGGGGTTCACCTCACTGTGCACCTCCACGACGGTGTCCGGGAAGCCTTGGGCGGCCCGAACAATCGCGTCGGGAATGGTGTCGGTCATGGTGCCTGCTCGCCTTTCACTTGACCAGCGGATCGCGGGGCAGGCCGAGGATGCGCTCGGCGATCTGATTGCGGGTGATCTCGGACGTGCCGCCGGCGATCGTCATCCCGCGCGATCCGAGCACCAGCAGCCCGCTCACCTTCGCCGGCGGCGCCAGCAGCGCGACATCCGGGCCGAACAGCTCCGCCGACAACCGGGCCCGGTCGACCACGTGCTCGGCGATCAGCAGCTTGGTCACGTTGCCTTCGGGTCCGGGTTCGGCGCCGGCCACGCTGCGGGCGGCCCTGCGCAGATTGAGCAGCCGCAGGGCATGTTCGTCGGCGAGGAAGCGGCCGGCCCGCTCGGGTGCGCCGGCAATCCTGTCGCCGTAGCGCTGGGTCAGGTCGACGACCGTGGTGGCGGCTCCGCGCGCGCTCGCCGCGCCGCCACCGATGCTGACCCGCTCGTTGCCCAGCGTCGCACGGGCCACCTTCCAACCTTCGTTGGGCGGTGCGACCACGTCGCGGTCGGGAACGAAGACCTCGGTGAAAAAGACCTCGTTGAACTCCGAGCCGCCGGTGATCTGGCGCAACGGTCGAACCTCGACGCCAGGGGCGGACATGTCGATGATCACCGTGGTGATGCCCGCGTGCTTGGCAGCGTCGGGATCGGTGCGGACGGTGGCCAACCCCAGCTGACAATGTTGCGCACCGCTGGTCCACACCTTTTGGCCGGTGACGATCCAGCCGCCGTCGGTGCGGATCGCCTTGCTGCTCACCGCGGCGGCATCAGAGCCGGCGCCGGGTTCGGAAAACAGCTGACACCACACCTGTTCACCGCGCAGCGCCGGAGCGACCAGTCGCTCGATCTGTTCGGCGGTGCCGTGTTGGATCAGGGTGAGGATGACCCAGCCGGTGATGCCGAAGTCGGGGCGTTTGACCGCGGCACGGGCCAACTCCTGTTCGATGACCAGCTGCTCGACCGCATCGGCCGCCCGGCCCCACGGTTTGGGCCAGTGCGGCATCAGGTATCCGGTTTCGATCATCTTCTCCCGCACCGACTTCTCATCGAGGTCGGCCCAGGTGCTGATCTCGGCGCGGACCTCGGCGCGCAGTTGTTCGGCCTCGGGCGGCAGGTCGATCGAGTTCTCCCGCACCGCACCTTTTGCGGTATGCGCATAGACGTCGGTGGGGGCTTGGCGACCGCCGAACAACCCCCGCAGCGTCAGTGATCGCCGCAAGTGCAAGTGCGCGTCGTGTTCCCAGGTGAACCCGATTCCGCCGTGCACCTGGATGTTCAGCTCCGCGTTGTGCACGTAGGCGCCGAACGCCAAGGTGGCGGCACACGCGGCCATCAGCTCCAACGCGTCGTCGCCGGCGGCCGCGGCGCGGGCGGCATCCCACACGGTCGCCGTTGCGGATTCGGCGGCAACCAGCATGTTGGCCAGGTGGTGTTTGACGGCTTGGAATGTTCCGATGGTGCGGCCGAACTGCTCACGCACCTTCGCGTACTCCACTGCGACGTCGACGCAATCATGTGCTCCGCCAACCGCTTCGGCTGCAGCGATCGTGCGGGTCAGCGCGACGGCCAGCGATGCAGCCCCCGGCAGAATGGTTACTGAGTCGACGCCGACATCGGTCAACGTGACGCGGCCCGAACGCCGGGTCGGGTCGAGGTTGGCCGGCGCGTCGACGGTCACCCCGTCTGCCGTCCTCTCCACGACCAACACGTCCTCACCCACGGTCAGCAGCACAAGGTCGGCCAGCCCGGCGCCGAGCACCACGCCCGCCTCACCGGAGATGACGTCACCGGTCGCGGTGATGTCGGTGTCCAACCCGATCCCCGCGGTGGCCGAGCCGTCCACCAGCGCGGGTAACCACCTGGCGCGCAGCTCGTCATCGCCGGCCGCGGAGATGATCGACGAACAGATCACCGTCGGAACGAAAGGGCCCGGCGCGACAGCACGTCCGAACTCCTCGACCACCACCACCAGTTCCGGCAGCCCGCATCCCGCGCCGCCGTACTCCTCGGCGACGTGCAGGCCCAGCCAGCCCAGGCCGGCCAGCTCCGTCCAGAACGGCGGACGCGCCTCGTCTTCGGCGTCGAGCAGATCGCGTGCGGCGCCGCGGGCGCCACGCGCGGTCAGGAAGGACCGGACGACGCCGGCTAGCTCGCGGTGGTCTTCTGTGATTGCGATGGCCAACGGTCGAGATCTCCTTGGTCGTCAGGGACGGTCTTCAGGGGCGGCCAGGTCCGCCGGCTCAGCGCGCCCGATGCGGCGCGGGTCAGAAAGTCGTCGCGTTTGATTCCGCGCCACAGTTGCGCCACGTACGTGCGTTCGTCGATGTCGCCGCGGTTTGCCAGCTCGGCCAACGCCGCACGACCCTGCGACACCGACGACGGGGCGCTTCCCAGAAACCTGGCGAGCTCCGCCGACTCCTGGGCATCGACGACCGCCCCGATCCGGTCGACCTCGGCGAGGTACTTCACCAGTCGCGCAGCACCTTTGACGTAGCGCACCGCGAGGGCATCGCTGGACCTGCCGGCCGCCGCCGACAGCGCTGCGGCGGTCGCCGCATACACCGGCGAGTACTCCGAGGACCGATCGTCGCTGGGCAGTTGCACCTCGACTTCCGGAATTCCCACGACATGCGCCAACGCCTCGACCAGGAGCCGGCGGTGCAGCATGCCGTAGATGAGGCTGTTGCCCGCGTCGGGTGAATCCGCCGGCGCCGAGGCACGCACATCCACGCTTCCCGGCCGGATCGATGCCAGCCGGGCTTCGGCGAACAAGCGGTAGTACCACACGCGGTCCTCGTCGATGCGATGCCCGGACAGCTGTTCGTATTCGGCCAGTCGGGCGCCGAAATCGGTGAAGGTGTCCTGCACGGTGCGCAGTGACAGCCAGGCGATGTCGTCCATCGGGTCGCCGAAATGCGCCAGTTCCCAGTCGACGATCGCCGTGACCGCCCCGTCGGCGTACATGAAGTTGCCCGGCCCGGTGTCGCCCTGCACCAGTACGGTCGGCCCGTCATAGTCGGGTACGTTTCGGTCCAGCCAGTCGATGCAGAACCGCAACAACGGTGCGGGCTTGCCGTAGCGATCCAGTCGAGCGCGCATCGCGGCGATCTCGGCACGAACGTGCCCGGCGACCGGACCCGCCGGGCCGAGGCTGTCGATCCGCAACTCGCCGGCATCGATGCGGTGCAAGACCGCCAGTTTGGCGATGAAATCTTGGGCGGTGCGCACCTGCTCGTCGGGATCCTTGATCAGCCGGAACCAGGTGTCGCCGTCGACGCGTTCGGACAGGACCGCCTGCCGAACCGGATGCGCGGCGATCACCCGCGGCACCGTCACACCGTGACGATGCAGCTCGGCCATGATCTCGGCTTCGACCTGCAGCGGATGAAATGGACCGCCCGCCTCGGGTTCTCGCGGGTCGTACCGCAGGAACAGCTTCTGGGTACCGGCGTCGACGAACCACGCCTGTCGGCTTGCGCCGCCGGGGACCTGCCGCAGGTCGATCTGGTCGGTGCCGGCCACCTCGGCGATCCACTGCCGAACCTCACCGGAAATGTCGGGCCGCTTGTCGCTCATGCTCGTTTGTCCGCCTTCTTCGCGGCCGCCGCCATCCAGGCTTTCACCGCGTCGCGGTGCTCTTGGGTGAGCGCGGTGCGGACCATCCGCTCGCTTTCCGCCAGCAACGCCTCTTCAAGTGACAGCCGTTGTGCGTCAAGCACATTGGCTTTGGTACCGGCGAAGGCATAGGTGGGCCCGGCGGCGATCTCGGTCGCCCAGGCCAACGCCGCGGCACGCAAGTCACCGTGATCGACCACCCGGTTGAACAGGCCCAACCGGGCGGCGGTGTCGGCGTCGATGGCCGTGTCGGCGATCAGCAGCTCGAGCGCCTTCGACGGGCCCACCAGATGGGTCAGGAACCAGGCCCCTCCGAAATCACCGGAGAAGGCCAGCTTCGCCCACCCGGGGATGAGCCGCGCCGACCGGGCCGCGATGCGCAGGTCGGTCGACAGCGCGATGCTCATCCCCGCACCGACCGCCGCCCCGGGCAGCGCGGCCAGCGTCACCTTGGGCATCGCGTGCAACAGCGTCACCATCCGGGCGTTGTCGGCCAGGATCGCGCTGCGCTGCCGGATCTGCTCGTCACCGTCGCCTGATGGCGCATGCTTGGCCGAACCGCCGTCTCGCACATCGCCGCCGGCGCAAAACGTGTTGCCCGCGCCGGTGATCAACACACAGCCGATGTCGTCGTCGGCGGCAAACCGGTCCAGCAGTCTCGGCACGGCCTCATAGATCTCGGTGTGCAAGGCGTTTCGGCGGTGCGGCCGGTTGAACGTGAGCACGCCGACACCGTCGATGGTCTCGGCCAGCACGGTGTCTGTGCCGGTGTCGATCGAGTGGGTATCGGCAGTCGTCACCGGTGCATTCCGTGTGCCAACTCGTTGTGGCGTGCCATCATGGCCACCGCTTTGCGACGCAGTTCCTGGTCGGGAACCGGCAGGACCACCGGACCGTATTCCCTGCTGGGCAGCGCCACGGTGGCGGTGGCCGGTGCGGTGACCACACCTCGCTGATTGGTCGCGCGAAACTCCAGATCCACCATCGGACAACCGTTTTCGATGCGCTTTCCGACCACCTCACCGGTGATGACCTGCGTGTCGCCGATGAAGTTGAACTTGCGCATTTCGTCGTGCTGGCGCACCAACCAGCCGTCGTCACCCATCCAGTCGGTGACGTAGTGGGTCAGCCAGCATTCCCGCATGACCCCGTAGTCGTAGGCCATCGGGTTGCCGATCGACTGGGACCACTCGTTCTCCCAGTGCAGGCGCTGCGCCACGTCCGGAATGCCCGCGGCGTTCTTGATGTAGAACTTGCCTGCGCGCTGCCGGTTCTTGTATCCGAGTCGGGCGGCACCGATACCGTACGGGCCGAAACCGTAGCCGCCGGCGTGGAAACAGATCATGTCGGTCAGCGTCAACGGCCCCTTGACCATCTTGGGCAGCGATTCACCGATCGAAACGTCCTCGTAATAGCGGGGTTCGGCGCCGCGGGGGCCCTCAGCGGCATAGATCTCGTCGATCTCGGCGATCTGCTCGTCGGTGTAGGTGGCCGGCTCGATGGTCATGTTCTTGCCGCGCTCACGCGACTGTTTGCGCTCGGTGGCGATCAGGATGGTCCGTTCGATCGCGACGATCTCGGCGCGCTGGTTGATCCGCACCGCGCGTCGGATCCGGATGACCGAGCGGCCGGCGAACTCGCTGGTCTTCTCCTCGACGGACTCCATACCGCCGAATCCGTACAGCTCGTCGCCGGGGCGCACGGGTTGGAACCACTCGGTGTCCTGACCCGAGACGAAGATGTGCACACCGGAGAACAGCCCCTTGGTGGCCTTGCGGATGTCGTCGGGAATGGGGTCCCCCAACATCTTTCGCGACAGCGAAGAATGGATCATCGGAGGCGCGATCGGGCCTCCCCACCGCGTCGTGGCCGCGTAGTCCGGGTCGACGAACAACGGGTTGTCGTCGCCGTAGCCGACGGCGAACTGCCGGATGGTGTCGACGCTGCACTGACGGTGATGTTCGTTGATGCTGATCGGGGCATCGATGCCGAGCAGAAGCTTGGACCGCTCGATGTCCTCGTCCTTGATGGCGTGGTCGAAATCTTGGGCCTGGTCGGTCTGTGTCATATCAGTACATCCGTATCGGTAGGTTGATCAGTCCTCGCAGCGACGCCGTGGGCTTGTAGCGCAAGCTCTCCCGCGGCGCCATCAGCTCCCAGTTGTCGAAGCGTTCCAACAGGGTGGCCATCGCGATGCGGCCCTCCAGTCGGGCCAGTTGGTGGCCCAGGCAGTAGTGGATGCCGAACGCGAACGCCAGGTGCCGGTTGGGTTTGCGCGTGAGAATCAGCGACTCGGGATCCTCGAACGCGGCTTCGTCGAAGTTTGCCGACGTGATCGAACCGATCACCTGCGAGCCGCGCGGAATCGGCATGCCCCCGATTTCCATGTCGGCCAACGCAAACCGTGCGGCGCCGTCGGCGACCGGCGAGGTGAACCGCAACAGCTCCTCGATCGCGGTGGTCTCCAACAGTTCGGGCCGTGCTCGCAGCTCTGCCAGTTGTTCCGGGTGCTCGATGAGCGCGAGGACGCTGCTGCCGATCAGGTTGGCCGTGGTGTCATGCCCGGCCAGCAGCAACAGGAAGACCATCGAGACGAGCTCCCGGTGGCTGAGTCGGTCACCGTCTTCGTTGGCGCGGATGAGCTCCGAGATCAGGCCGTCGTCGGGATTTCGTCGCCGGTCCTCGACCATCGATTCGAACAGCTTGGCGAGCTTGCGCGCGGTCGGGTAGCCGCGCAGCATCTTGTGCTGCTCGTCACCCAGCTTCTCGACCAGCATGTGAAACCTGTCGCGGTCCGCTTCGGGCACGCCGAGCATGGTGGCGATGACCGCGAGCGGCAGCCGCACGGCATATGCGTGCACCAGGTCGACGTCACGTTTGGCCGCGACTTCGTCGGCCAGCTGCTCGGCGATCTTGGTGATGTCGGGCGCCATCGTGCTGACGAGCTTGGGCGTGAAGGCCTTGTGCACCAGCGTGCGTAACCGCTTGTGGTCCGGGTCGTCCTTGAACACCATGGTCTGGGCCAGCATTCGTAGGCTCGGCGGTAGCAGCCAGATGAACTTGCCCGCGGGCGAGTTCTTGGTGACGTCGGTGGAGAACCTGTCGTCGCTGTGCAGGGTCATGACGTCGTCGTAGCGGGTCAACAGGTACCCGCCGTCGCCCTGTAGCAGGCCCTTGGCGGTGGCCCAGGACACCGGCTGGTTCTTGCGCAGGTACGCGAACCGGGCATGCGGGGTGTCGAGCATCTCGCGCGAGCCCAAATCGGTCTTCTCAAGCGTGTCAATCACTTTGGACATGGTTGCTCCCGTCCGTGGTCACCGGAACTTGCCTGGAACATCGCGTCGTCGTCTGCGCCGACTTGTCGGCGGCCGATGCGAAGAGCAGCGCGGCATGCGCGTGCGGGCTCCCCAAGGTCGACTTCTCCGTATCTCAACTGGGCTCCGAACTTATTAGTACACTGATTACTATGATTTCCGCTACCCCCAACGATCAACTGCCCGCGGACGGGGTCGGCGCGGCCCAGTTGCAGGACATCTTGTTCGGCGTCGAGGATCACGTCGCCACCATCACTTTGAACCGTCCGGACGCGCTTAATGCGGTTTCCGCCCAGATGGCCGCCGAATTGGCGTGGGCGTGGCAGACGGTGCGGGACGACGACGCCATTCATGCGGTGGTGCTGCGGGCCGCCGGCGACCGCGCGTTCTGCACCGGCGTCGACGTCAAGGGAGACGGCGGCTGGTTCTTCCGCTCCAACGTGTGGAACACCTTCGATCCCGGCACGGTGATCTCGCCCAAGATCGTGCACCGCTGTTGGAAGCCGGTGATCACCGCGGTGCACGGGTTCGCGGCCGGCGGGGCGCAGTATCTGCTCAACGAGTCGGACATCATCATCTGCTCGGAGGACGCGAGTTTCTTTGACCCGCATGCCAACGCCTCGATCGTCTCGGCCCTCGAGCCGATCGGCATGCTGCACCGCGGTGTGCCGCTGGGCGAGGTGTTGCGGTGGGCGTTGATGGGTACCGAGGAGCGCATCTCCGCGGCGACCGCGCTGCGCATCGGGCTGGTGTCCGAAGTCGTCGCGCGCGAGCAGTTGTGGGACCGCGCGCAGGCGATCGCCGCCTCCATCGCCGCGCGCAACCCCACCGCCATTCAGGGCAGCGTGCGGGCGATATGGGAATCTTTAGACATGACCAGGTCGACCGCGCTGCACAACGGCATGGCCTACACCCACATCGGCAACCCGCCGATCGCCGAGCGCCGCGCGGCGCCGCGCCGTAACGGGCCACCCGCCTACCGGTGATGCATTGAACCCGGAACTGATCGCCCCGCGGGTCGACTCGCGGCGCGCCAAGCTGGCCGGACGCGCCGCCGAACAGATCATCGCCGACGTGATCGAGCTGGGTTGGCCGGTCGGCCATGTGCTGGGTTCGGAGACCGAACTGCTCGAACGGTACGGGGTCAGCCGCGCGGTGCTGCGCGAGGCGATCCGCCTGGTCGAACACCAGCACGTGGCCCGGATGCGCCGGGGCACCGGCGGCGGGCTGGTGATCGACGAGCCCGACGTCGACGCGGTGATCGGGCCGACCGTCATCTACCTGCTTCGGGTCGGCGCCACCCTCGACGAGACGTTCGACACCCGGATCCTCCTCGAGGAGTTGGTGGCCGAGATCGCCTCGCAACGGGTCAGCGAGGCCGACATCACGACCATCCGGCGCACACTGGAACGCGAGTTCAACGGCGACAGCCCCAACTATCGGTTGCTGCACGTGCAACTCGCGACGCTGACCGCCAACCCGGTGCTGGAGTTGTTCGTCACGACGTTCAGCCGCGTCGGTGATTTCTACTTCAGCGACGTCGGCGTGCTCACCAGCGATGTCGAGCAGGAAGCGCGCCGCGCCCACGATTCGATCGCCCGCGCGATTCTGACCAACAATCCGGGCCTGGCCCGCGAACGGATGCAGCGTCATCTGCGCGCCGAGGCCGACTTCATCCGCAGACAACCCGCGACCGTTCAGCGCCTGGACCCGACGGTTGCGCTCGCCGGGACGCTTCGCGACAAACGCGGCGAGGCGCTTGCCCGTCAGATCTTCACCGAGATCGTCACGTCGGAGGCGACGCCGGGCACCTTCATCGGATCCGAAGCGAGCCTGATGGAGAAGTACACGGCCAGCCGCGCGGTGGTGCGCGAAGCGATCCGGATCCTGGAGTACCACCAGATCGCCCTCGCCCGCCGCGGTCCCGGCGGCGGACTGTTCGTCACCGAACCCGATGTCTCCGCGCTGGCCGACATCATCGCGATCTATCTGCGTCGCCGCGGTGTCAAGATCCGCCATATCGCCGAGTTGCGCACCGGCCTGGAACTGGCGGTGATCGAGCGCGCCGCCGCCACCCTGCGATCCGGTGGTAGCGCCGCCGAGAAGCTCGAACAAGCGCTGCGCGCCGAAGACGAGCAGGGCATGGGGTTGGCGTTCGGCCACGGCGAGGACTTGCACTCCGTGCTCGCCGGCCTCACCGGCAACCGGGCCCTTCAGCTCGTTCACCGGGTCACCATGCGGCTGGGCTGGCTGTTCTTCTCGCAGTTCGCCGCCGGCGACGAGCGGGTGGGTGCGATCGAGCGATCCCTGCCCTCGACCGTGGGCCCGGCGCACCGAGGAATCGTCGACGCGCTGATCGCCGGCGACGCCGAGCTGGCGGTGATGCGGATGCGCGCCCACATGTCGGCGACGTCGCCCGGCGCGCTCTAGGTCCGTCCCCGGGTAGGCCGGTGGGTTTCCGCATTTCGCCAATTGAGGATACTGTTATACCTAATTCGATAGCGGGGAGGTGGGATGCAGCATCCGTGGGATCAGCGTCTCGGCGTGTGGTGGATCGCAGAGGATCACCCGGACGCGCCGGCGGTCGCCGAATCACCGAGCGGTCGGACGATGACCTTCGCCGAACTCGTCGCGTCCGCGCACCGCGTGGCCAATTCACTACGAGCGCAGGGGCTCACCGAAGGTGACGTGGTGGCCTACGCGCTACCCAATGACGTCGACGCCGTCATCTGGCAGCTGGCCACCACCGAGATCGGGCTGCGCTACCTGACGCTCAACACGGCCCTCTCGGCCGAGGAATTCGCCGCGATCCTCGAGCATTCCGGCGCCACTGCGCTGGTCACCCACGCCGACTACCTGGAGCGGTTCACGCCTGCGGCCGGTGACGCGCGTATTCGGATCGTCGTGGGCGACGATTCCCGAGTGCCCGAGGGCTTCGTCACCGAGGCCGACTTCGTCGCCGACCAGCCGACGACTCCCCCGGCTGACCGTCGCCAGGGCGATGCCATCCGATATTCGTCGGGCACCACCGGCAAACCCAAGGGCATCGTGCGGCCCCTCGACGGCCGTGATCCTTCCGAGGCCGCCCACGGGCTGTCGATCTTCGGTCGTGCGTTCGACTTTCGACCGCTCGAAGGTGCCCATCTCGTCTCCACCGGCATGTACCACGCCGGATGCCAGAGCTTTTATCTGGGCGCGCTCAACGTGGGCCAGCCGTTGGTGATCCTCGGCCGGTTCGACCCCGAGCAGACCCTCGCCGCGATCGAGCGCCATGCGGTGACGACGGCCTATATGGTGCCGACCCAGTTCGTCCGGATGCTCAAACTCCCCCCAGAGACCCGCGCCAAGTACGACCTGTCCAGTCTGCGGTCGGTGGTGCATTCGGCGGCGCCGTGTCCGTTGCAGGTCAAGAAGGACATGCTGGCCTGGTGGGGCCCGGTGATCTGGGAGACCTACGGCGGCACCGAGGGCGCCGCCACGATCGCCAAACCCCACCGGTGGCTACAGAAGCCCGGCACGGTCGGCCGTCCCGTCCGCGGGATGCGGGTGCACATCCTCGACAGCGAAGGAAACCCGCTTCCGCCGAACACGATTGGCGACGTGTACATGGAACGCACGGACGGGCAGCGGTTCGAGTACCGCAACGACAAAGAACTCACCGAGTCCGTCCACCGGGGATCCGCGTTCACCATCGGCGACGTCGGATACCTCGACGACGACGGATATCTGTTCATCTGTGATCGCGCCAAGGACATGATCATCAGCGGCGGGGTGAACATCTATCCGGCGGAGGTCGAGGGCGTGTTGTCCAGCCACCCGGCGGTGGCCGACGTCGCCGTCGTCGGTATCCCCGACCCGGAATGGGGCGAGCAGGTCAAGGCCGTCGTCGAACTGGTCGACGGCAACCAACCGTCCGCCGAGCTGGCTGCAGACATCATCGCCTACAGCCGCAAACACCTCGCCGGCTTCAAGTGTCCGCGGTCGGTCGATTTCGCAGACGCGCTCCCCCGCACCGAAACCGGCAAGTTGCTCAAACGTCAGATCCGCGACCGCTTCTGGGCCGACGCCGGCCGCCAGGTCTGATGACACGACCCGAACAGAGAGGGCGCCAATGGTGAGGGTCACATCACGCGAGGTGTTCGACGGAGACCAAGCCGCTCCGACCGCCGTCGCAGACGTGTTGCGGCTCAAGCCGTTACCGCACCATCGGTTTCTGGCCGAGCCGATCAGCTCGACCGGTCGCCGCACCATCTACGGTGGGCAGGTGGCCGCCCAGGCCCTGCGGGCGGCCAGCCTGACGGTGCCCGACGGCCGGGTCGCCCATTCGCTGCACGCCTACTTCCTGGCGGCCGGCGACGCCAGCGCGCCCATCATGCTCGAGGTCGAACGCGACCGCGACGGTGGCCGCTACTCGGGGCGCCGTGTCATCGCACGCCAGAGCGACTCGGTGATCTTCTCGATGGCCTGCTCGTTCGCCCGTCCCAAGGACAACGCCCCCGAATTCCAGGCCGTCGCCATGCCCGACGTCGAGCCCCCGGCGCAGTTGCCCACCCATCAGCTCAACGCCTCACGCACCTTCGATCTGGAAGCGCGCGTTCCGCAGGACGAGCCCTGGTATCGCTGGCCGGCCCGGTTATGGCTGCGCATCCGCGAACCCCTCGACGACGATCCGAACGTGCGGGCCTGCGGTGTGGTGTTCCTCTCGGATCTGTGCACCGGGCTGTCCCGGGTCCCCCAAATCGAACAGGTGGGCCTGCTGCCCAGCCTCGATCATGCGGTCTGGCTGCACCGCGGCGGCGATCCCAACCAGTGGTTACTGGTCGACCTGCATCCGTTGGCCACCGCGGGCGGACGGGGAATGTATTCAGGGCAGATCTTCAACCAAGACGGCGCGCTGTTGGCCGACCTCACCCAGGAATCGTTGTTCGACATCCCCCGCGGTGCGAACGCCGGGAGCTGAGCCCGGCACCGCGGGCGGGTCTGATTCCCGTCCAAAATAATGAACTAAATAAGTATCCTTTACGTTAGGATCGCCCCATGGCTCAAGCCGCACCGGATACACGGCTGCAGGTCACCGCCGATACGCCGTTTGTTCCAGCCGACGACAACTTCCACCAGCCCCCCAGCGACGATCCGTACTGGACGGAGACCACCTGGTGGTCCTTCAACGTTCCCGAACGCAAACTCGGCTGCTGGCTGCACGCGGCCTTCAACACCAACCGCCGCACGGTGACGTGGCGCGTGTACGTGTGGGATCCCAGCGGCGCAGATTCCGATCGCGCACTGTACTTCCGCACGGCCGCCGACGTTCCGATCACCGATCCGGCACCCGATCTGCGCGACATCACGATCCCCGGCGGCGGATTCCACGTCAAGATGTTGCGCCCGATGCGGGACTACCGCATCGAATTCAACGACCCTGCAGCGGATTTCGCGATACAACTCAACTTCTCGGGAGTGCATGACCCGCGTCGCTACACGCCGGGGGAACCGCCCTTCATGGAGCACGCCCACTACGACCAGCTCGGGCACGTGACCGGTCGGCTTACGCTTTCCGGAGAGCAGGTCGACATCGACTGCTATTCCATCCGCGATCGCTCCTGGTCGCCGCGCGGCGCCCCCGCCGCAAGCAAGCCGGCGGCAAAATCGGGCGACGCGCAATCTCGCGTCCGCCATCCCGGCGGCCCGCGCTGGCGCGAGATCGAGCGTGAGCGCGGACGTGGCCGCATCCAGTACATCTTCGGTCACGCCGGGCCCGACGCCGGCTTTCTCGCCTTCGTCCGCGTCGCCGACGGTGACGCCGACGGCTGGTCGCCACTGAATCACGGCTGGCTGTTGCGCGACGGCCGGTTCGAGCGACTCGACAAGGCCGCCAGCCGGATGCGCAACTACCGGGATCCGGAGACCGGCTGGAGCGCACACATGGACGTCCACCTCACCGACCTGACCGGGCGAACGATGAACGCCGAAGGCTTCAGCGTCAGCCACATCACCGAGCGCGGCGCCGGCAGCACCGCACTCATGCGCTGGGAGTTCGACGGGCAGCTCGGCTGGGGGGAAGACCAGGACATCTGGCACCCAAAACATTTCGCGCGGATGCATGCTGCCCTGCAGGCACTGCGCTGACGACCTCGAGATCGATCAGGAGATTAATGTGAGCCAGCCGTTCGAAGGCGTTCGAGTGATCGAGGTCGCGTCGTGGACTTTCGTTCCCGGCGCCGGCGCGATCATGGCTGACCTCGGCGCCGACGTGATCAAGGTCGAACCACCGACCGGTGACCCCCAGCGCGCGCTGCTCAACGCGATCAACGCAGATCCCTCCCTGCCCAACCCGTTTCTGCAGGTGCCCAACCGGGGTAAACGCAGCATCACCTTGGACCTTGCGTCTGAGGCGGGGATCGCGACTCTGCGGCAGCTCGCCAAATCCGCGGACGTCTTCCTCACCAGCTACCTGCCGAAGGTGCGCGCCAAACTGGGGATCGATGTCGACGACATGCAGGCCGACAACGACCGGTTGATCTACGTTCGTGGAACGGGTTGGGGCACTGCAGGTCCGAAGTCCGACGACGGCGGCTTCGACGCCGCGGCGGCCTGGTCGGCGGCCGGCCTCCAGAACAAGCTCACTTCGCCGGGCGCCGCGGCGCCCGCCGCGCAGCCGGCTGCCTTCTACGACCTGCAGGGGTCCAGTGCGATCGCGGGCGCGGTGGCGATGGCGCTGTTCCGGCGCGAGCGGACCGGAATGGGCGGCGTGGTGGACGTCTCGCTGCTGAACACCGGGATGTGGACGATGAGCCCCGACCTTGCCGCGAGCGCGGCCGGTGTCGGCGAGTTGCCGCGGACCGACCGGTTCGATGCGCCCAACCCGATCGTCAACAGCTACCGCACCTCCGATGACCGCTGGCTGAATCTGGTGTGCCTGCAGTCTGATCGGTTCTGGGCAGAGCTCTGCGAACTCATCGGCCGACCCGCACTTGCCGACGACGAACGGTTCCGCGATGCCGCCGGCCGGTTCGTCAACCGCGCAGCCTGCATCGCCGAACTGGACGAGGCGTTCGGCGCCAGAACCCTGGAGGAGTGGCGCGACGCGCTGGCCGGCTTCTCCGGAGTTTGGTCGGCCGCAGCGACATTCGACGAAGTCTGCGCCAGCACCCAAGTCGCCGACAACGGGTACCTACCCACCGTCACCGGCACCGACGGACGCCCGTTCCGGCTGGTGGCCCCGCCCTATCAGTTCGACGGGGCACCCAACGTCCCGGCCGGGCCCGCACCCGAACTCGGCCAACACACCGAGGAGGTCCTGCTGGAGGGCGGGTGGAGCTGGGAGGAGATCAGCGACCTGCGCGACGGGGGTGCGCTGGGGTGAACGTGATGTCAGAAGAAGAGATCGATCACGGTCTCGGTGCCCAGGTCGCCCCACAGCATGCTGCGACCGGCACGCGCCATGTGGGAGGCCCAGAACTCTCTGGCCTCCGCGGCCTGCCCCGACTCGATCAACGTGGTGAGCTTGGTGAACACCCGGATCGTGTTCTTGAACTGCTTCTCGATCTCGACGTGGTCCGTCGACGTCGCCACCGCGCGCTCCATGTGACGGGTCACCACCTCGCGCAGCACCGCACCGAACAACTCCAATGTGGTGTTCCCACAGCGCTCCAGGATCAGGTCGTGGAACCGAAACGTCACCGCCGACCACTCGGCGAAATCGGCTTGTTCGGTCCCTTCGTTGACCAACAGCGCCAACTCACCCGCCGCTGCCTTCAGGTCCGCGATGTCGGTCGCCGTCGCGCGTCGCGCGAGCATCTCGGCCGCGGCCGGTTCGAGCACCTTTCGTGCGTCGTAGACGTCGGACAACGTCGTACCCGACATCTGCAGGAGCAGACCGAAATGCCGTGCCGCGACCGAGGTTTCGGGCGCCGATACCAAGACGCCGCCACGCGAGCCGCGACGGACCACGATCAGCGACTCACTTTCCAGGATGCGGAACGCCTCCCGCAGCGTCGGGCGCGAAACACCGAATTGCTTCACGAGTTCCACTTCGGTGGGCAGCGTGTCGCCCTTCTTCAGGACGCCGCGGACGATGCTGGCGCGCAAACGATCAGCGATGAGTTCGGCGGTCTTGGGCGCCCGCACCAGTTTGGGCGCACCGGTGCCCCGATTCACCGGATCCATGTGGTCATCCGTTCGCTGTCGCATGCATTACCTAAATGATCTTACTCAGTAACCCATCAGGAGGATTGTGATGACTTCGACCACACTGGCCACCCGTGGGCTTTTCATCGACGGCGCGTGGACGGCCGGAGCCGGTGACGAAACCCTTGCGGTGGTGAACCCCGCGACCGAGGAGACGATCGCCGAGGTCCCCCAGGCCACGTCGGCCGATGTGAACGCCGCGGTCAGCGCGGCCCGTCGGGCCTTTGACGAGGGGCCCTGGCCAGCGATGACCCCGACCGAACGCGGCCGCATCCTCGGCGCGATGGTCGACGAACTCGACCGCAGGCGCGCCGAACTCGTCGACCTGAACATCGCCGAGGCCGGGTCCACCCGGATGCTGGCGGAATTCCTGCAAGTCGGCACGCCCATCGACCATTTCAGGGATCTGGTGCACCGGGTGCTACCGCAGTTCGCGTTCGAAGGCGCCGTGGCTCCGATCTACGGCCAGGGCATCGGGCAGGGCGTCGTCGTCCGCGAACCCTACGGCGTGGCCGCGCTCATCACACCCTTCAACTTTCCGGTACTGCTCAACCTGGCCAAGGTGGGGCCCGCGCTGGCAGCGGGATGCACGGCGGTGCTGAAGTCCTCACCGTATACGCCGCTGGAGGCGCTGATCCTCGGCGAAATCGCCGAGGCCGCCGGCCTGCCGCCGGGCACGTTGAACATCGTCACCGGCGACGTCGAGGCGGGCGAGACCCTGACCCAGCATCCGGAGGTCGACCTCGTCAGCTTCACCGGCTCAGATGCCGTCGGCCGCAAGGTTTATACCCAGGGCGCGGAGTCCATCAAGAAGGTCGTGCTCGAGCTGGGCGGCAAGTCGGCGAACATCATCCTCGACGATGCCGACCTCGACAAGGTCACCGAAAGCGTGCTGGCCGGGTTCATCACCCACGCCGGGCAGGGCTGTGCGCTGCAGACCCGGGTCCTGGTGCACGAGTCGATGCACGACGAACTCGTCGCCCGGATCGTCGGTGTGCTCGGCTTCATCAGCGTCGGCGATCCCGCTGATCCGGCGACGATGATGGGTCCGCTGATCCGCGAGGTGCAGCGCCAGCGCGTCGAGGCACTGATCTCCACGGGTGTGTCCGAAGGCGCCGAGGTGGCCTTCGGCGGTGGTCGCCCCGCCCACCTGGACAAGGGGTTTTTCGTGGAGCCAACCCTTTTCGTCGGTGTCGAGAACAGCATGCAGATCGCCCAGGACGAATTCTTCGGCCCGGTCGCGGTGGTCATCCCGTTCCGTGACGACGACGACGCGGTGCGGATCGCCAACGACAGCCGGTACGGCCTGGCCGGTGGCGTCTGGTCCGCTGACCCGTTACGCGCCGCCGCGGTGGCACGCCGGTTGCGCACCGGCATGGTCGTCATCAACGGCGGCGGCGGCGGACTCAACCCGGCGTCCCCGTTCGGCGGCTACAAACAGAGCGGTATCGGCCGCGAATTCGGCGAATACGGGCTGTCGGAGTACTTGCAGCACAAGGCTCTTCAATGGCCGGCCGGATAAGCCGCCTCGTCATCGCGGCTGGGTTCGCGGCGCTGCTCCCCGCCGCGGCGGTGGCGCATGCCGCGCCGCTGCCGACCCGGCCACCGGGTTCTCCCGACTACATCGAACGCACCGAGTGGGTGTATCACGGCGACCGGGCAACGCTGCGGATCTATCCGACCGCGTGGGGGTGGGCGGCGGCTGGGCCCTTCTCCAACGGCGCGCAGAGCTACGATGCGTGGGCCGAATTGCTCGAACACGCACCGAATGCCAACACCTTGTCCATGCAGAACCAGTTCATGTGCTACTGGCAGCTGGCCTCGTTCACCAATCCGGGCAAGGTCGGCACCTGGAACCTCGAACCCTGGCGTCAGGTCGTGTCGAGCATCATGATGCAGAACTCGGGGTGCAATCCCGGTGGACCCGACGACGTGCTCAACTGGTGATCGGCGCGAACGCCGGCGCGATCAGGTCGGCAACCGCTGACCACGGGATCGTGATCGAACGTACCTCGCGGCCGAACTGCCCTTCGGGGAAGTACATTTGGATGCCGGCGTCGGTCGGGATCCAGAACCGGAAGTTGCGCTCCACCGGCGCCCATCCGGCGTAGTACTCGCCCCAGCCACCCAACGGCGGCGTCGCGTAGGTGGCGGGCAGGATCTTCTTCGTCAGCTCGCCCAGCCGGTTCAGCCCGGCCTGCTCGTCGACGAACAGGTTTTCCCACACGATCTGAATTCCGCTGCGCGAGTCGAACACCCGCGTGGCCACCGTGTCGACGGGCATGTTCGGCAGTTCGACCGCGTTGTACTGGCCCTCGAACAGCGCCGAGATGGTCATCGGCCGAAAGTGCAGCCTGCCCTGGGTGTGAAACGTCCATGGTGAGCTCTTGCTGGCGCTGGCGGCGAACAGCCACACCTGACCGTCGGCCTCGTCGTCGAGGATCCGGTTGATCGCATCGGTGATGGCCGGGTCACCGCCTGCGATCTTCTCGTAGTTCACCGTCCACTCGCCCGGACCCTGGGGGCTCACACCGGCGCGCACATCCGGTACGACGCTGTAGACGACACCGTTGGATGTGGTGTCGGCCGCCGCGGTGGGCGCAGCGCCGACGGCGGCCAGCACGACGGCGCCGAGCAGGACCAGCGTTCGGCGCGTGGCACCCATCATCGACTCCTTTCTCACGGGCCGCTCGGCGGCGGAGGTAGCGGAAGCACGGGACCGCCGAACGGTGTCGGGATCGTGAGCGGACCGGTCGGTACAGGATCGGCACGCTGTAGCGGATGGGCACCCGGCGGCGGGCCCGCGGTGTCGTCACCGGGCGGTCGGGGTGCGTTGCGTGCCCCGCGCACAAGGTATTTGGGATCTGGGTTCGGGCAGTAGGTGTACAGGAACGGTTCCGGGAAGTCGGTCAACGTCGGCGGCGCCTTCGGCAGGTTGTTGTCGCATCCGTAGCGCGAGTACAGGCTGACCGCGCCCCACACGCCCCCGTCGCGGAACGTGCTGCCGGCCGCTTCGAGCGCCGAACCATCCCGCTGCTGCGGGAAGAAGAACTCCTGCAGGGCGGGCACCCGCAGATAGGTCAGCTGCGAAACCGTGGTCAGGTTACCGAGCAGCTGCACCATGGTCGGCGAGTTGTCGGCGATGACGGCGTCGATGCCGGAGAACGCTTCGGGTCCACGTTCCAGCAGGGTCCGGTATCCGCCGTCCATGCGTTCGGCTCCGGCGAAGATCGTGGCGAGGTCCGACGACGTCGCCAGCATCCCCGGGCTGACGTCACGCACCGTCGACAGCACCACCTTGCTGGTCCGGATCAGGCTGACCGTCTGGGGCAGAACCGAATCCAGGGTCGACAGCAGGAAGGTGCCGCCGTCGACGATGGCGGCGAGCTTCTCGGTGCCCTCCGGACCGACCCGCAGTTCGTCGAGGACCGCCGAGAGCTTTGCGGTGTCGACCTGCTCGAGCGCGCCGTCCAGATCGCCGAGCAGCTTGGCCAGCGTCACCGGAGTCTGGGTCCGGTCATTGCCTATCTCAGCACCGTCGGCGAGGTAGGGCCCGCCATTTCGGTCGGCGCGGAAATCCAGGTACTGCTCACCGGCCGGAGACAACGCCGACACCCGCACGTCGGCGTCGGTGGGGATCCTGATGCCGGGACGGATATCCGCCACCGCCACCGCACCGGTGTCAGAAAGTTCGATCGAACGCACTCGGCCCACCGGGACACCCCGCAACGTCACGTCCTGGTTCGGCAACAGGCCACCGGTCTGGTCGAGATGGACCCGGACCTGGATGTCGGTGCTGGTCGGGTCGAGCCGCAACGTTGCGAACAACAAGTAGGTCACGCCGAGCACGAACATCGCTGCCAGCGCGCCGGCCGACAAACCGAGCCGCCGTAACCTGGCCCAGCGCAACGCGTTCAGCACAAACCTCACGGTGTGCCCTCCAGCTGGGCTCCCGGCGGCGCCGTCGGCGGGGGCGGCTGCATTGGTGGCGGCGGCGGAGCGGGCGTGAGGTTCTCTGGGTTCGGCCCGATCAGATCAGGCGGGGGCTCCACCCCGGGGGGCTTGGTCGGGAAGCCCCAGAACTTGTTGCGGATCATCAGCAGTTCGTAGGTGATGCTGCCGACCATGTTGCGGAAATCCTCGCGGCCCGGCCCACGGCTGCCCGGATCAGCGGGGTGGTACGGATCGGCGAAGGCGCCGACGGCGAGGTCGGCCAGGTCGATTTCGACGTTGGCAGCGGTCGAGTTGGTGGTCTTGAGGATCGGCCCGAACATCCGGTTGAAGTTCGCCAGCGACGCGCCGGGGGCGATCGATGCGTCGTTGAGCCCTTCGGAGAGCCGGTTGAGGTCTGCCATCATGCTGCGCGACTCCTCGCCCCGCACGGACGGGAATTTGGCCAGCTGGAGTGTGATCCGGTTGACCTGCGCGATGATGTCGATGATCCGGTCGGTGTTCTCGGCGACGGTGCCCAGCGCAGGACCGGCCGCCTCGATGGCCGCGTCGATCGATTCCTGCCGGGCAGCCATCGTGGCGGCCAGGTCGTCGGTGTGGGTCAGGGCGTCCTTGATCGCGTCCGAACGCGCCGCCAGACTCTGGATCAGCCGGGTGGACTCGTCGACGAACTTGTTGAGGTCCTCGCCCTTTCCGCCGACCGCGCGTCCCATACCGTTGATCACCCTGGTCAGGTTGCGGATCGCGCCTCCGTTGACCAGGAGCGCCGCGGTACTCAGCACGTCCTCCACCGAGGCGGGCGATGCGGTGGATTTCAGTGGCAGCATGGCGCCCGGCGACAGCGGTTGCGTCGCCTCCGATGCCCCGGCCGGCGGTGTCAGCGCGACGAAGATGTCTCCGAGCGGGGTGGCCGAACGCAGCTCTGCCGTTGTGCCGGTGGGGATCTGCACGTGGTCGGCGATGCGCATCGTCACCACCGCCGTGTACTCGCGAGCCGTCATCGACTCCACCTCGCCGATGTCGGCTCCCGACAATCGCACCTTGGCCTTGGCGGGCAGGTTCAGCGCATTGGCGAACGTCGCGCTGATCTCATAGGTGTCCTCGCCGACCGACGGCGCCGGCAGCGGTAGGCGGTCGAGCCCCGTCGAACAGCCGGCGAGACCGGCCACCACAGCCGTCGCAGTGGCGAGGGCAGCGGCCGCGCGGGCCGGCCGGCGCATCGATGTGATCATGGGCAGTGTCATGGTCAGTGTCATGGGCAGTGTCATTTTCCAAGACCCGCCAATCCCTCGAGCATGCTGGTGACTCCGAAGTCAGGACCGAAGTCCTGGATGGTCCCCGTGGTGCAACCCAGTTGTTTCATGCCCAGCAGGTTGCACACCTCTTTGGTGAACTGTCCGTTGAGTTCGACCTTGTCGAGCACCGGATGCGCCCTGATGGCGTCCTTCTCGCGGTCGATCATGTTGTAGACGTTGGCGAGCAGCATCGGCGCCACGTCCAGCGTTTCAGCCACCTCGCGCCGGTATTCTGCGATCGCCTTCGTGGTGGTCTCCATACCCGCGGCGGTCGACTTCAGCGCGTCCCGGTTGTCCTCGATCAGGTCGGCTGTCTCGGCGAGGATCCGATTCACCTGCGCGCCAGTCGATCCGGTTCCGAGCTGCTCGGCGGCCAGCACCGCGCTCAGTTGGCGCACCGAGGACCCGAAGTCGCGGATCGTCTGGTCGTTCTCGGCAGCCGCGGTGGCCAGGCTGTCGAGGTTGGTGACGATGGTCGTGATCGCGTCGCCGGTCGGTGCGCCCCGCTCCTGGCTCATCTTCAGCGCCGCCGACAGTTGGCTGAGCGCCGAGCGGATCTTGGTGCCGTTGCCCTCGGTCATCGCGGCACTCACCGCCAGCAGGTCGGCAACGGGGCCGGAGCCGTGGCCGTCGCCCGCCAACTGCACGGCCAACTCGTCGATCATCGCCAGCACCCGGTCGAACTCGACCGGTGTCCGGGTGCGGTCCAGCCCGATCGTCGCGCCGTCGGCCAGCGTCGGCCCGTCGCGGTACACCGGGGTGAACTCGACGTGGCGGTCGGTCAGGATCGACGTGGAAACCGTGACGGCCTGCACATCGGCGGGGAGTTCGACGCCTGGGTCGACGTGCATCGTCACCTCGACATAGGCGCCCTTCGGCTCGACCTTCTCGACCGAGCCCACGGGCATGCCGAGAATCGACACCGCGTTGCCCGCGTAAAGCCCACTGGCGCTGTCGAAATGACCGACGATGGTCATACCGCGCTCCCCCAGCGGCCCGCCCGAACAGCCGCACGCCGCCCACATCATCGCGAGCACGACGAGCAACTTTGCGCCCCGGGTCATTCGCAGTCCCCGAAGTAGGGCGGCAGGTTGAACTGTTCGGCGCGACCGCTGATCGCGCACATCCATGAGTCGATCATCGTGCCGCCGGATGAGGTGAAGTCGAACTCGTTGCCGTTTCCGGTGGCGTTGGCGAAGTTGCGGATCGTGACGGGCATCAGCTGCAGGGTGCTGCGCAGCAGCGCGTCGTTGCGGCCCACCGCGGACAGCATGCCGTCGAGGTTGCCCAGCAACTCGTCGATGCGCTGCCGGTCATCGACCAGCACCGGCCGCAGCTGGTTCACCAGCTTCGTGGTGGCATCGATCAGCCGCACCACCATCTCCTTGCGCGCCTCCAGGTCGGCAAGTACCTCGCGGCCCTGGGTCATCAGCAGGCCCAGGCTGCGTTGCTGCTTGCCGAGCAGTTCGGCGACCTGCTTGGTGCTGTGCAGCAGGTCGTAGATCTGGTCGCGGCGACCCTCGATCACCGACGACAGATGCTTGATGTTGTCCAGGGCCTGCGGCAGCACCTCCGGGGCGCCTTCCAACTGCGTCGACAGCGTGGTCATCGACTTCGCGATCTTCGCGGCGTCGACGGCCTCGAAGGTGGTGGTGGCGTCCTGCAGCGCCGATTGAAGGTCGTAGGGGACTTCGGTCTGCGACAGCGGGATACGGTTCTGGGGCAGCTCTTTCGAGCCTGCGGGCTGCACATCGACATAGCGTGCGCCGAGTAGCGTGGTCAACTTGACCGCCGCGCGGGTGGCCGAGCCGAGGTGCGTGCCGCGGTCGATCTCCAAGCTGACCGCCACATGGTCGCCGGCGAGGCGCAGGCTCTTGACGCGGCCCACCCGCACACCGGCCACCGTCACCTGATCACCCGCACTCAACCCCGCCGCCTGGGCGAACTCTGCGACGTAGACGTCCCTGCCCAACCCGAGGCGTTCGAGGCCGAGCGCCCCGCCGAGTACCAGCGCGATCACCGCCACCGCGATGACACCCAGCCGCAGCGTGCTGTACGACTCGATCGGCCTGCGCAGTCGCGTTCTGTTTGCGCCTCTTTCGTTCATGTGGTCACCGGCACTTCTGGCTGTAGGTCGGCCGGTCGGCGGGTGTGCCCTCCCGCACGATCGCGGCGATCAGGCTGTCGATGCGCGGAAACTGCGTGACGGTGAGGTTGCATGCGTAGATGTCGAGATACGCTCCGCCCTGGCTCATCCGGGCCAGGCCCTTCAGCATCAGCGGGGTGTTGAACGCCATGTAGGCGAACCCTTGCTTGTCCTCCATGAAGTGCTTGGCGAAGCCCGGTTCACGCGCGAGCCACTCCCTCATATCCGGCTGTACATCGCTGACGACGTTCGCCAGCCGCTGGCCCACGACCGACACCTGATCCATCGAGTCGACGAACTCGGCACGGCGGGCTGCGAATCCATCGAACACCGTCTCGGCCGACGTGATGGTGTCCTGCAATGCGGTGCCGTGGTCGGCCAGCGAGGCGACCACCTGGTTGAGATGGGGCAGCACCCCGTCGAGGATCGCGTCGGTGCCCGAGTACGACTCGGCCAGGCGGGTGGTTTCGGAGATCATGGTCGCAATTGCGCCGGTGTCGCCCTGCAGCGACCGCACGATCGCGGTGGTGAGGTTGTCGACCTGTTCTGGGCTCAGCAACGCGAACAGCGGCTCGAAGCCGTTGAGAAGCCGGGAGATGTCAAATGACGGCTCGGTGCGTTCCACCGGGATCACCGAGCCGGCCGGCAGCACCCGAGGGTCGCCGTAGTCGGCTAGCGACAGCCCGACGTAGCGCTGGCCGATGATGTTCTGGTAGACGATGGCGGCCTTGGTGTTTCCGTACAGCACCTGCTCGGACTGCACGCGGAAATCAACGCGCGCCAGGTCGCCGTCGAGCGCGACGTCGTCGACGCGGCCCACTTTGACCCCGGCCATCCGCACCTCGTCGCCGACTTTGAGACCGGACACATCGCGGAAAACGGCGCTGTAGGAGTAGGTTTCGCCGTCCACCTTGCGCTGCAACGTGACGAACACCGTCCAGGTCAGCGCGAGGCACACGACGAGGAACACGCACACCCCGATCAGCGGGCGGCGGTATCTCCTCAATGGCGTGGCCGACGTCATGGACCGTCCCCTCCTTCCGGCTCGGCGGGCCCGGGAAGCGGTGCTTCCGCGGGCAGTGGCAGGCCCGGCGCAGGATCTGGAACGACGTGCACGGTGTTGCCCCTGGCGACCGGTCCGAAAAGCAGTTGGGTGGCGGCGTTGGGTTCCGGCCCGAGCAGCTCGCTCATCTGCGCGCGTTCCTCGGGACTGCCGACCGGGCCGACGTTGCCGCCCGGTGGCTGGTAGTTGCGGGGGTGCAGTTGTTGGGGCAGCGCCGGCGGGTCGGCGGTGAGCGGGGCGGTGTGACAGCTGGGGCCCTCGAGCGCGCCGTAGCGTGGACAGTCCTGGCGGGTGTACATCCGGTTGGGCGTGATCACCAGCATGAATTTGCCTACCGACATGCCCTTTTCCTCGTCCCACACGTGCTCGAAGAAGCGGTTGGTGACGTCGTTGATCCGGGTGACGATCGGCGCGAATTGGTCGGCCCCGTCAGCCATTACGCCCATCACCGGCGAGAGCTGGGTGGTGATCACGATCATCCGGTCGGTGTTGTTCTCGAACGCCGTGCCCATCTCGCCGAACGTGGTGTGCCCGGCGGACAGGAAGTGGGCCAGCGCCTGACGCTTCTCGGCGAGTGTGCGCATCGGCACCACCGCGCTGTGCACGGCGTCGAGCAGATCCGGCGCGCTGTCCTGCAGGCCCTGCAGCGCCTTCGACACCACGGTGAGCGTGGCCTCGGTGCCGTCGTCGGCGATGACACGGTTGAGTTCGTCGACGATGCGGTTGGCCCCGGCACCGGCACGTTCGATCTCGTCGCCCCGACCGCTGGTCGCCTCCGCGACGGCGGCCAGTACGCCGACGGTGTCGGAGGATGCGGGCCTGCCCGCGGCGGCGAGCACCTCACGCAGCTTCGTCAACGCGGTCTGGAACTGGACGGTGGCCAGGCTGTCGTCCTGGTGGATTTGTGCGCCCGGCTGCAGCGCCGGTCCGGAACCGTTGTCCACCAATTGGATCGAGGACACGGCGAATACGTTGCCCGGAACGACCCGGGCGGTGACCGTGGCAGGTATCGCGTGGGCAAAGTGTGGGTCGAGGCTCAAATCGACTTCGTTTTCGCCGCCGTCGATGCTCGGTGTCACCCCCTCGACGGTGCCGACCAGCGCGCCGCGGAACTTGACGTCGGAGCCGTTGGGCAGGCCATCTCCGACGTTGGCCAGCAACGCGACCACTTCGAGTCGGTTGGAGAATGCTCCCTCGGACTTGGCGATCGCGACCGCGGCCAACAGCAGGGTGGCAACTAGCAACGCGACTCCGCGCAGCAGTAACCGCAGATCCGATACCGGTTTGGTCGCCGATTCGAAGTTCTGCGGCATCGTCAACCTCCCAGCCGTGCGCCGGAGCCGATTCCCCACAACCCAATGGTGAGAAGGAGATTGGCGATGATCATGACCGAGATGCCGGCCCGCATCGCGCGGCCCGCCGCGATCCCGACGCCCTGTGGCCCGCCCGCGGCGAAGTAGCCGTAGTAACACTGGATGGTCGAGGTGATGGTCACGAACACGATCGCCTTCACCACCGAGTACACGATGTCTTCGCCGGTGAGCACCAACCGGAAGTAGTGCTCGAACGACCCGGCCGACACGCCGCCCGCGAACGTCACGATGCCCTGCACCGCTGCGTAGTTCACCACCAGGCACAGGACGTAGAGCGGAATGATCGCCACTATCGAGGCCAGCAGCCGGGTGCTCACCAGGTAGGGCAGCGGACGGATCGCCAACGACTCGATCGCGTCGATCTCCTCGGAGATCCGCATCGACCCGAGCTGCGCGGTGAAGCGGCATCCGGCTTGTGCGGCGAACGCCAGAGCTGCCATTACCGGTGCCAGCTCACGGGTGGACACCGTCGAGGACAGCAGTCCCGCAGCGGGTTCCATGCCGAGCAGGTGCAGCGCCTGGTAACCCTCGATGCCCACGATCGCGCCGGCCGTCGCCCCCAGCACGATGATCACCCAGGCGGTACCGCCTCCGACCACGATGGACCCATTGCCCCAGGTGATGTCGGACAAAACGGTCAGAAAGGCCTTGCGGTAACGGGTCAGCGCCAGCGGGAAGCCGGCCACCGCGCGGGCGAAGAAGGTCAGCATGTGACCCAGCAGAACGCCGAGCCCGGCCACCGATGTCGTCGCTTCGACGATCGGCCGGACGCCCCGCGGGTAGTACGGCGCGGCCATCAGAGCGAAGCCTTCGGGAACAGCAGCACATACATCTGGGTGAACACCACGTTCGTGATCATCAGCAGCAGGATGGACGCCACCACGGTGGCGTTCACCGAATTCGCGACCCCCGCGGGCCCGCCCTTCGTGGTCAATCCCTTGTCGCAGGCGACGATCGCGACGATCGCGGCGAACACCACCGCCTTGATCATCGTCAGAACGAGGTCGCCGACCGTCGCAAACGATGCGAAGGTCGTCACGAAGCTACCTGCCGCGCCGTTCTGAGCAAACGTGTTGAACAGGTAGCCGGCGAGAAAGCCGATGAAGCACACCAATCCGGTCAGCGCGACCCCGACGACGATGGCCGCGGCCAGTCGCGGCACCACCAGCCTGCGGACTGCCGAGATCCCCAGCACCTCAAGGGCGTCCACCTCTTCGCGGATGGTGCGCGACCCCAGGTCCGCACAGATCGCCGAACCGACCGCTGCGGCCATCAACAATGCCGCGACCAACGGTGCGCCCTGCCGGATGACCGCAAGGCCGCTGGCCGCACCGGCCAGCGAGGTGGCACCGACCTGACCGGCCAGCAATGCGAACTGGATCTGCAGCGTCACGCCGATCGGGATCGCCACACACATCGTCGGCAGCATCGCCGTCGACGCCATGAAGGCCGCCTGCTGGACGAACTCCCAAAACGGAAACCGCCACCTGGCGATGTCGACGAAGAGGTACTGAATCGCGCGCAGCCCTAAGATGCACTGGCTGCCAACAGTTTCCAGGGACGCGATCGGATGCCGCCTGGCATATCCCTTCGTCCACTCGGTGGCCTCACCGAGCGGCGATGGCATCTGGCCCGTCGTCACCATTGACCCTGGCACTCCCGTTCGTGCTCTAACGCCACCGCGGACGTCGATCGGACGGCGGACCCGAAAGTGCCCCGAACCATCGTGCGAACGCACTGTTGTCTTGCTGGGTCTGCCGGTAACGCTGGACGCTTTGCTGCAGCAACGCGATGCGCTGCTCACATCGTTGGATCCGCTCGGCATCCGGAACTGCTTCGCTGCGCAGTCCGTCGAGCTCCGCGGTGGCTTCGGCCAGTTCCTCCGAGAGGCGGGCAGCCACCTCTCCGAAGGTCAACAGGTCGTAGTCATCGGTCTCCGGCCGTGGCACGGTCGGTTCGTCGGTCATCAACCGGCCCCGAAGTTCAGCAGTTCACGGGCATTAAGTTCGACGATGCGGTGGGCATCGTGGTCGTTGACGTCGACGAGGTTCTCCGCGATCCGTTTCCGGCTGTTGGGCCAGTTGGAGTCCGAGTGCGGGTAGTCCACCTCGATCAGGATGTTCTCGATACCGATCACGTCCCTGGAGTTCACCCCGTGCACGTCGTCGATGAAGCATCCCCAGATGTGCTTGCGGAACAGGTCGGAGGGCCGATCGTCGCGGCTGATGTTCTGATACCAGCGGTGCCGTTCCCAGGTGTAGTCCAACCGCTCCAGGATGTACGGAATCCACCCGATGCCCCCTTCGGACAGCAGGAATTTCAGCCTCGGATGGCGTTGCAGCATGCCGGAGAACACCAGATCGGCGGTGGTCCACATCAAGTTGGTGGAGAACGTGGCGATCGCAACGGCGAACGGTGCCATGTCCTCGGGCGTGGGGTTTGCGAACGAGAACCCCGGTACGAAGCCGCCGGCGCCGAAGTGCAGGCAGACCGGCATGTCCGCGTCTTCCAACGCATCCCACAGCACCTCCCAGTGAGTCGGGTGGTGAAAGGAGGGCAGGCCCAGCGGTACCGGGCTGTCGGGAAACGACACCGCCTTGGTGCCGATCCGCGCCAGCCGCTCGACTTCGGCGGCCGCCAGTTGCGGATCCCACGTCGGAAGGATTCCCAGCGGGATCAACCGATCCGGCGCGGCGGCACACCATTCGTCGACCTGGAAGTCGTTCCATGCCCGCACGCAGGCCAGCGCGAGGTCCTTGTCCTGTGCCCGCTGGAAAACACCACCGCCGAAGCCGGGGAAGGACGGAAATGACAGGGCAGCGTGGACCCCGTCGATGTCCATGTCCCTGATCCGCTCGACGGGGTCATAGCATCCGGGGATCATCTGGTCGTACCGCACGGGCTCCATGCCGTATTCGGTGGGGGGCTTGCCCGCCACCGCGTTCAACCCGATCTGCGGGTAGAGCTGTCCTTCGTACCGCCAAACATGGTGTCCTTCAGCGGTTTCGATGATCTGCGGGCCCTGCTCGCGTTGGGTCTGCGGCAAGCGGTCCTGCCAAACCTTGGGATGCTCGATGACATGGTCGTCCACCGAAATGATCTTCATCCAGTCCTGCAGTGGCATGGTGTCTCCTTCGGATCTCCGCTGGGGTACGGCAACCGGACTAGGGCAACGCTTTTCGTCGTGTCACGGGCTCACCCACGCGGCAACCCCAGCGCCCGCTCTGCGATCACGTTCCGCAGCACCTCATTGGTGCCACCGGCGATGGTGAACGCCCGCCCGTAGAGAAAGGCGTCCTGCCACCAGCCGTCGTCATATACGGATGCGTCACCTTCGATGCGCACGCCGTCGTGGCCCTGTAACTGAAGGCCGAACTCGTGCAACGCCAAATTGACCTCGCTGAACAGGATTTTCGACACCGGGGCGTCGCCGGCATCACCAGATGCGTGCAGTACACGGCTCTCGCCCAACGCTGACACCAGCGAATTGACGTGGACATCAGCGACGAATCCGCCGATCGCTTGACGCACGTCGTCGCGCTCGAGGACGGGTCGACCCGCGCGGGTCACCTGGGCCGCGAGCCGCACAAGTCGGTCCAGCGCGCCGAAGAGTGACGCACCACTTCCGGCGCTGGACCGTTCTTGGGCCAAGCTGGCCGTGGTCACTGCCCAGCCCTGATTCACCTCACCGATGACATGCGCCGCCGGGATGCGCACGCCGTCGAAGAACACCTCGTTGAAATCGGATGTGCCGGTGATCTCGCGCAGCGGCCGCACCGAGACACCCGGGGTAGACATGTCCAGCGCGAAGGCCGTGATCCCCGCATGTTTGGGCGCGTCGGCATCGGTGCGCGCCAGCAAATATCCCCAATCGGCATGTTGACCGTTGGTGGTCCACACCTTCTGGCCGTCGACGACGAAGTGGTCACCGTCCACGCGGGCCCTGGTCCGCAGGCCGGCGAGGTCACTGCCGGCATCCGGCTCGCTGAACAGCTGGCACCAGATGTGCTCGCCGGATCTGATGCGCGGCAGAAAGAACTCCTTCTGCGCAGTGGTACCCGACGCGATGATCGCCGCCGCTGCCAGCAATCCCCCGCCGACCGGCCCGGGTGCACCGACTCGAATCAACTCATCGGCGACCACCGACTCATGCAGCGGGTGCGGGTCGTCCAGCCCGCCGTACTCGACGGGCCAATTCACCCCGAGTAACTGTTCAGCAAACAGCAGCCGGGTCCATTCCCGCAGCGCGGGGATATCAGCTGCCTCGGGCGCGCGTACGCCGGTGCGACCCGGCCGGGGCGGCGCGTACCGCGACGCGACATCACGAACGCGCTCTCGCAGCAGCTCGAGTTCCGTGCCTTGTCCGAGGTGCAAGTCGGCCTCCGCGATCCCGTCCATCAAGCCCGATTAAGCTTAATCAGTATCCTGTATCATCGCGGTCGGTTTCGCAATCCCCTACATCGGTCGCGACCTCAGCTAAGGAGCAGCTTGTGGATTTCGAGCTCACCGACGTGCAACGAGGTCTGGCTGACGCCACCCGGTCGCTGCTCACCAGCCGCGACTCGGTCGCGCGGGCAAGAGATCTCATCGACGGCGGCCAGGGATTCGACGTCGCGTTGTGGCGACAGGGCGCACAGCTCGGCTGGCCCGCATTGGCCATTGCCGAGGACGACGGGGGGCTGGGGCAGCAGTCGGCCGATTTGGCGTTGGTGGCGGTCGAGCTGGGGTACGGCCTGGCCTCGACGCCGTTCATCCCTGTCATCGTCGCAGCCGATGCCCTCGGCCGGTCACAGTACGGCGAGAAATCCAAGCTGTTGCAGTCTATTTCAGAAGGCACCCTGATCGCGAGCTGGGCCTTCGCCGAGCACGGCCAGCCCTGGTCAACCACGGGCATCGGCACCGTCGCGCAGCGGCACGGCGCGAACTACGTTCTCACCGGAGCCAAAGTCTCGGTGCAGGACGCCGACAGCGCGCATCTTCTGATCGTCGACGCCCTCCTCGATGACGCCCCTGCCCGGTTCGTCGTGCCCGCGGATGCCGAGGGGCTGCAGATCACCCGACAGCGCACCCTCGACGTCACCCGCAGTTACTGCGATGTCACGTTGGGCGGGGTGACGGTCGATGCTGCAGCGCTGGGTGATGTCGGCGACGACGCCCGCTGTTCGATGACCCGGTCGATCCAGCTCAACACCGTGCTGGTGTGCGCCGAACTCGTCGGCATCGGCCAACGGCTGCTGACGATGACCGTCGACTACGTCAAAGAGCGCGTGCAGTTCGGCCGTCCAGTGGGCAGCTTCCAGGCTGTGAAACACAAATGTGCCGACATGCGGATCTGGGTTCAGGCGAGCACGGCCGCGACGTATTACGCCGCGATGGCACTCGACAGCGATGACCAAAATATCGACCGGGCAGTCAGCGTCGCGAAAGCCTATGTGTCCGATGCGATCAACCGGGTCGCCGGGGAGGCGCTGCAGCTGCACGGCGGCATCGGCTTCACCTGGGAACACGATCTTCACCTCTACCTCCGACGCGCCCGCACGAACGCGCTGCTCTCCGGCGATGCCAGCGAGCATCGGGAAAAGCTGTGCCGGGAGATCGAGGCCGCTGCGCTGTCTCAGGTGCCGCTGGGCGTATAACGCACCGGTAGCGATGCCAGACCGGATGTGAGGCTGGTCGCGGCCCACGTTTCCGGGCCGGCCTGCTCGATGTCGGGCAGCCGGGTCAGCAACTCACGGATCATCACCGTCCCTTCTGCCCGGCCCAAATGTGACCCGACGCAGAAGTGCGGGCCGCCACCGCCAAAGGCCATGTGGTCGCCGCGTTTTCGGTCGATGTCGAACTCCTCGGGGTTCTCGTAGACCCGTTCGTCGCGATTGCCGGAGCCGTAATAGATCACCACCCGGTCGCCTTTGGCGATCGGCTGGCCGGCCAGCTCGGTGTCCTCGGTGGCCAGCCGGCGGATGTAGACCACCGGCGAGAGCAGCCGCAACATCTCCTCTATCGCCCCCGGTAACAGTGCGTCGAGATCATCGACCAGACGTCGGCGCACATCAGGATGATCGAACAACAACTTCATACCGCCCGAGATCAGGTTTCGTGAGGTGTCGAGGCTGCCGTCGGCGAGCAGGATGAAGTTACCGAGGAACTCGATGTCGGTGATCGGGCGGCCGTCCACTTCCATGTGGGCGTAGGCGCTCAGCACGTCATCGGCCGGATTGGCCTTCTTGGCGGTGAGCGCCTCGAAACCCATGGCGGCCATTTCGGCGAACGCCGAGTGGAAAGCCTCCTCGCCCACCACATCTGGTGAGCTGTGGGTGATCATGAACAACTCGTGGAGGCGGTGGCCGTGTTCGCGCGGGATACCCAGCAGCGCCGCCGCCGTGTACCCGGCCATCCGGCCTGCGAGCTCGACGACATCGCACTGACCGTCGCCGGCCACCTCGTCGACGATCCCGGAGGCCAGCCGCTGCAAATTGGGCAGCATGTGCTTCACCCGTGGCGGGATGAGGCGCGGTGCAAGCACTTTGCGGAACTGCGCGTGCCGGGCTCCGTCCATGGACAGGAAGCCGACTTCGATCTGCGCATCCACGATCCCGACCGACGGCGCGGACTGGAACAGCTCCGGATGGTGTTCGACATGGCGGATGTCGGCGTTGCGTGTCACCGCCCAGAAGTAGCCGCCGTCGGGAGCCGGATGCTGGTAGACCGGTGCGTTGGCCCGCAGCCATCGGTACTGCTCGAAGGGGTGGCCGTTGCTGAACGACTTCGCCGAGTACAAGTCGATGGGAATCTCCGGCGCCGCTGCATCGAGGGTGTCGGTCATCTGCAACCTCCGAGTTGACTCTCATCGGCCGGTGACGTGGCAATCCCACGCCCCGGCGCCGAATCCGAATACTGTCATATTTGACGTGTTGGGCGCTAGGGTGCTTTCATGTCCGCGCCGCACGCACCGCATCCGTTGCGCGACCGCTGCGCGATCGTCGGTATCGGCGCCACCGACTTCAGCAGCAATTCGGGCCGCACCGAACTGGCCCTGGCGGCACAGGCCTGTACCGCCGCGATCGCCGACGCCGGGTTCACGCCGGCCGACATCGACGGCATCGTGCGCTGCGAACAAGACGCCGTGCGCCACAACGATCTCGCCGACGTGTTGGGCCTGCCGACGCTGACCTACTGGGGTGCCACCGGGACCGGTGGTTCGGCCCCCGCCGGCATGGTCGCGCAGGCGTGCGCGGCCATCACGTCCGGCCTCGCCCGCTCAGTGCTGGTCTTCCGGTCGCTCAACGGTCGCTCGGGGACCCGCTTCGGGCGCGGACGCCGCAAAAACCTGCCCGTCGGCGGCAACGGCTCCTATGACGAGTACTTCCTGCCGTACGGACTGATGGCCCCCGGACAGATGTTCGCGCTGATCGCCCGTCGGCACATGCTCGAATACGGCACCGAGCCCGCGCATTTGGGTGCCATCGCGCTGGCCTGCAGGGCACACGCCAACGCCAACCCGGCCGCCCAGATGTACGGCAGGGCGATGACGTTGGAGGACTACTTCGCCTCCCGACCGATCGCCGAGCCGCTGCGCCTCTACGACTACTGCCTGGAAACAGACGGTGCATGCGCGGTGGTGATCACCTCTGCCGAACGGGCACGCGATACGGCCGCTGCGCCGGTGTCGATCCGCGCGGTGGCGCAGGGGGCCGACGCCAACCAGCAGCCGGGACTGGTTTTTCCGGCGCTGATGCGCGCCAGCCTGACCGCGCAGCCGTCGGCCCGAACAGCCGAACTTCTCTACAGCAGGGCCGGTTTGGGCCCCAGCGACGTCGACGTGGCGCAACTCTACGACTGCTTCACCATCACGGTGCTGCTGCAATTGGAGGACTACGGCTTTGCCGCCAAAGGTGAGGGCGGCCGCTTCGCCGCGACCGGCGCGCTACGTGTCGGCGGCGAGCTTCCCATCAACACCGCGGGCGGCAACCTGTCCGAGGGCTACATCCACGGCTTGAACCACATCACCGAAGGGGTGCGCCAGATCCGGGGCACCTCGACCAACCAGGTACCGAAAGCCGAAGTGTGCCTGGTGACGTCGGGCCTTCCGACCGCCACCGGCGCGTTGCTGCTGACCGCCACCCGTTAGGAACGCCATGACCGATGCTCCCTCGCCCGTCATCGACGACCCCGACACCGGCGGCTTCTGGCAGGCGGCCCAGCGCGGCGTACTGGCGCTGCAGTGGTGTGACCGCTGCGACCAACCGATTCATCTGCCGCGGCCGCAGTGCCCGTCTTGCGCGTCCACGGAGCTGACGTGGCGCGAGGTCGACGGCGAGGCGACGCTGCATTCGTGGACGCTGGTGCGCCATCCGGTCCATCCTGCCTTCCCGGTGCCCTACACCATCGCCCTGGTCGCGCTGACCGACTACCCGATGGTCCACCTGATGACGCGCATCGACGGGGCCGCGCCGCTGCGTGAGGGACAGCGCATGCGGTTCAGCCCCTGTCCCGACTCGGCCGGGGTGATGCTTCCGCAGTGGCAGGCCCGCGCCGATGACAGTGAAGGAGAATGACGTGACCAAGGTGCTGCAAGGCGTGCGCGTGCTCGAGGTGGCGCTCTACGGCTTTGTGCCGGCCGCCGCCAGTGCGTTGGCCGACTGGGGGGCCGACGTCATCAAGGTCGAGCATCCCGAGACCGGCGATCCGATCCGGGGGTTGGCGGCGTTCGGCGTCAAACCGGGTGACGGCGGGGTGACCATGCTGTGGGAGGTGCTCAACCGCGGGAAGCGTTGCGCCGGAATAGACATCGCGCATCCCGACGGATACGAGGCGTTGATGGCGTTGGTCGATCAGGCCGACGTCTTCGTGACGAACTTCCTCGGCCCGGCCAGACAGCGGCTGCGCATCGACGCCGAACACATTCGGGCCCGCAACCCGCGGATCATCTACGCCAGGGGTACGGGTCACGGGGTACGCGGCCCCGACGCCGACCGGGGCGGCTTCGACGGTATCTCCTACTGGGCGCGCACGGGTCTGGCGACGGCGGCGATGCCCAAGGACTACGACTACCCGATCAACCTGCCCGGCCCGGCGGTCGGTGACATCCAGGCCGGGCTCAACCTCGCCGGCGGTATCTGCGCCGCGCTCTACCACCGGGCGAACACCGGTGAGGGCGCAACGGTCGACGCATCGCTGTTGTCGGCGGGCTTGTGGGCCATGCAGTCCACCATCGCGGGCAGCTACGTCACCGATCGCGACCACCTGCCCAAAGGCGACCGTCGTCGTCCGGGCAACCCGCTCGCCAACGTGTACCGAACCGCCGACGACCGCTTCGTCTTCCTCGCGATGCTGGAGGCCGACCGATACTGGCCGGGCTTCTGCCGAGCGGTGAGCCGTCCCGAGTGGATCGAGGATCCCCAACTCGCGACAGCCAAGGGCCGATACCAGAACATCGAGCACTGCGTACAACTGCTCGACGATCTGTTCGCCGAACACCCGCTGGCACACTGGAAGACCGTACTGAGCCGTCAGGACGGGCAGTGGAGCATCGTCCAGTCGCCACGAGAGACGCTGTCTGACCAACAGGCCTGGGACAACGGCTACTTCTCCATGGTCAGCTACGACAACGATGCGCAACTACCGCTGGTACCCGTCCCCGTCCAGTTCGACGAGACCGCGACAGACCTGACCCGGGCACCGGCTCACGGCGAGCACACCGACGACCTGCTGCGCGCGTGCGGATACGACGACGAAACCATCCTCAACCTGAAGATCACCGGCGCCATCACCTGACTGAGCTCAGGATGCGCGCGGAAAGTGCAGCAGCTCACGGGCATTCGTCTCGGCGATCTTGGCTACCTCGTCATCGGGCACGTCGGCCAGCACCTCCGCGGCACGTTTGCGACAGTTGGGCCAGTTCGAATCCGAATGCGGGAAGTCGCTTTCCAGCATGATGCGATCCACACCGATCTTGTGCCGGCTCTCCAGACCGTGCTCGTCGTCGATGAAGCACGTCCAGAAGTGCTGGTGGAACAGCTCCGAGGGCCGGGCGTCGAAGTCGATGTCCTGGTAATACCGATGCCGGTCCCAGGTGAAGTCGGTCCGCTCGAGCATGTAGGGCACCCAGCCGATGCCTCCCTCGGCCAGCGAGAACTTCAGGTTGGGGAACTGCTGGAGCTTGCCCGAGAACAGCAGATCGACGGTGGTCCACCAGGAGTTGGTGGCGAACACCGCGATCGCCACGGCAAACGGAGCCGTCTTGCTCTTCATGGTCTTCGGGGCGAACGGGGCGCCGGAGAACGAGAACCCGGGCACGTAGCCGCCGGCGCCGAAGTGCAGCGAGATCGGCAGGTCGGCATCGGAGCACAACTGCCACAACGGATCCCAGTGATCGGTGTGGAAGGACGGCAGCCCGAACACCGACGTCGTGTCCGGGAAGGACAAGGTACGCGCGCCCTTCGACACCAGACGTTCAGCTTCGGCCACCGTCGCATCGATGTCCCAGAACGGCACCATCCCCATCGGGATGTACCGGTCGGGGGCGGTGGCACACCATTCGTCGATGTAGAAGTCGTTCCACGCATGCATGCACAGACGTGCCAACTCCTTGTCCTTGCCGCGAAAGAAGGTGCTTCCGGCGAATCCGGGGAACGACGGAAAGCACAGGGCGGCCTGCACGCCGTCGACGTCCATGTCCTTGACCCGCAGCACGGGGTCGTAGCAGCCGGGGATCATGTCCTCGTAGCGCATCGGATCGGTACCCCACTCTTCGCGCGGTCGGCCGGCCACCGCGTTGAGCCCGATGGTGGGGAAGCGCTCGCCGTTGTAGTGCCAGAGCTGGCTGCCGTTGACCTCCTTGATCTGTGGCGCGTCCTCGCGGTACCGGCTGGGTAGCCGGTCCAGCCACACCCGCGGGTGTTCCACGAGATGGTCGTCGACGGAGATGATCTGGTGGTCGTCCTGCAGCGGCATCGCATCCTCCTGAAACCCGACACTACTCGAATATGCGTATATTCGACGGAAAGTGGTCAGTTCTCGAGACCTCGAACGAGGTACGCTGAACGTTCAACTGGTTCGAATGGCTGGCGGAGCGGCATCAGAGATGGCGAGCGGTGTGACCACGACGGCTGATGGCGCTCCCCATGAGCCGGTTGTCCGGAGCCGCGGCAAGATCTCCCTGGGAATCGCCCAGGACATCGTGCGCCGGATCGCACTCGATCGGCTCTCGGCAGGCAGCCCCCTTCCGACCGAACAGGCGATGGCCAGCGAATTCGGTGTCGGCCGGGCATCGATCCGCGAGGCCATGCGCGTGCTGGAGCTACAGGGAATCGTCGAGATTCGCCGCGGCAACGGCGGCGGACCTGTCGTCGGCCGACGTGGGCCGCAGCGCTTCGGTGAGACGATGACGATGCACTTGCAGCTGGCGTGCGCGACGATGCGCGACGTCAACGAGTCGATGATCTACCTCGAGCCGCTCTCGGCGGAGCGGGCTGCGCTGCGGGTGCGCGACGGTTCGGCCGACCCGCAGATGGTCGCGCAGATGGTCGAAGAGAGCAGGCGCGGCATGGCTCGGGTGACCGAGCAGAACTTGTCCAGCCACGATTACGTCGATTCCGGCGGACGTTTCCATTCTGTCGTCCGCGACATCAGCCCGAACCCGGCGCTGGATCTGCTCACCGAGGCGGTGAGCCACATCTTCTCTAGCCGCACCGCGCAGGGCGGCGCAAGCCTGTTCAGCGACAAGACGCGCACGCGCCTGCACTTCGATCACATCCGCATTGCCGATGCCATCGAGGCCGGCGATCCCGACGCGGCGCGTGAACTCATGCGCGAGCACATGACCGCCGCTTCGCATGCGATCTTCGAGGTCGCCCCCGATCTCGCGGACGACCTCGTTGATTGGCAGTGAACCGTCTCTACGGTGTATTCAGGTGTTGCGCTTGGCCGTTCCGCGATAGCCGAAGAACCGCTCGAAGTTGTCGTCGTTGATCTTTCCGCGGAAGTTGCGTTCCGCGGCTTCCTCGAGCAGTTGCAGGCGACGCCGGGCGGTTTCGAGTTCCGGGGCCTCGGAGCCTTTCAGGGACTCGACGAGCGCACGCTGCGAGACGATCTCCTCGTGCAGCCGCACGCCGGCTTCACCGTAGGTGAGCAGATCATGGTCGTCGTCGGCCACGCGCCGCGGTGGTTTGTCGGGGTTCGGAGACGGCATGCCGGTCACTTTCGGTCAGGCGTTGCAGAATCCGGCGTCGACCGGAAGGCACACCCCGGTGATGTAGCGGCCTTGCTCGGAGACCAGCCATGCCACCGCGTCGGCCACGTCGGCGGGCTGAAGAACATCCACTCCGGGTAAGACGTTGCGCAGGTTGCTGACCGGATGCTCGGCGGCGCCCGCGATCCAGTTCGCGAAGGCCTCGTTGCGCGTCATACCCGAGTCGACACCTGTCGGCAGAATTGCGTTGACCCGGATATTATGCGGCCCAAGCAGATTCGCGAACACCCTCATCAACCCGAGGATGCCCGCCTTCGCCGCGGTGTAGCCATCGAGACCGCCCCAACCGCCGGTGAAGCCCCTCACCGCCGCGGTGGAGCTGGTCATCACCACTGCACCTGGGCGGCCGGTCTCGATCAGCGGTGGCGTCGTCACTTTGACCGTGTTCCACACCCCGACCAGCATGATATCGACCGCGTCCTTGAAGGCGCGGACCTCGTCGACGTCTGACGGGTAGGCGCACCCGCCGGCGTTGGCGATCACGATGTCGGCGCAGTCCGCGCCGATTTCGGCGGTTCCGGCTGCGAAAGCTCGCTGAAGTTGGTCGAACTCGCGGACGTCGGCGACCTGCAGACTGGCACGCCGACCCTCCTTCTCCACCAGCGCACAGGTCTCTTCGAGCTCCGCGCGAGTTCCCAACGCGTACGGGATCGTGTCGATATCTGCGCAGATGTCCATGGCCACCACATCGATTCCCTCGGCGGCCAGGCGCACGGCGTGCGCCCTGCCCTGCCCCCGCGCCGCCCCGGTGATGAACGCGACCCGCTGCACCCCATCTGCCATAGTCCGTGGCCCCTATGCCTTGAAATATCCGCCTATTTGGAGCAAGCTACGGTCCGAGCCCGCGATAGGTCAAGGGCAGGCCGGTCATCGTCACCGCGACTCGAACCAGGGGCTCCCACGACGATGTCGGTTTTCCGCTAGTCATGTCGGTGGGCGCGTGCCATTGTTGAAGGCGTGTACGACGATTTCGACCGCTGCTACCGGGCCGTGCAGTCCAAGGACGCCCGGTTCGACGGCTGGTTCGTCACCGCCGTGCTGACCACCAAGATCTACTGCAGGCCCAGTTGCCCGGTCCGGCCGCCGTACGCCCGCAACATGCGCTTCTATCCGACGGCCGCGGCAGCGCAGAAGGCCGGTTTCCGGCCGTGCAAACGATGCCGCCCCGACGCGTCACCGGGCTCACCGGAATGGAACGTGCGTGGCGACGTGGTGGCCCGCGCGATGCGGTTGATCGCCGACGGCACCGTCGACCGCGACGGTGTGACCGGGTTGGCCGGCCGCCTCGGCTACACCACCCGCCAACTGGAACGGTTACTGCAGGCCGAAGTCGGCGCCAACCCGTTGGCCCTGGCCAGAGCCCAACGCACGCAGACGGCGCGGATTCTGATCGAGACCACCGAATTGCCGTTCAGCGACGTCGCCTTCGCCGCCGGGTTCTCCAGCATCCGCCAGTTCAACGACACCGTGCGGACGGTCTGCGATATGACGCCGACGATGCTGCGTCAGCGTGCGCGGGCGCGGTTCGGACGCGGCGAAGGCGGCGCCGGGGCGCTGTCGTTGCGGCTGCCCGTGCGCACCCCGTTCGCATACGAGGGCGTCTTCGGTCATCTGGCCGCCAGCGCTGTGCCGGGTGTGGAAGAAGTGCGCGACGGCGCCTACCGGCGGACGGTGCGGCTGCCCAACGGCAACGGAATCGTCAGCCTCACACCGCAACCCGACCATGTGCAGTGCCGGGTCATCCTGGACGACTTCCGCGATCTGTCCACCGCGATCGCCCGGTGCCGCCGGCTGCTGGACCTCGACGCCGACCCCGAGGCCGTCGTCGACGCGCTCAGCGCCGACCCCGACCTGAACGTGCTTGTCGCCAAGGCGCCCGGGCAGCGCATACCCCGGACCGTCGACGAGCACGAACTGGCCCTGCGCGTCGTGCTGGGTCAACAGGTGTCGGTCAAAAGGGCCCGCACCTACGCCGGCCGGCTCGTCGCCGCGTACGGCCAGCCCGTCACCGACTCGAGCGGTGACCTGACCCACGCCTTTCCGTCTGTGGCACAGCTTTCCGACGTCGACCCGGCACATCTTGCCTTCCCCAAGACCCGGCAACGGGCAGTGCTCACGTTGATCCGCGCGATCGCCGACGGTGACGTGACGCTGGACCCCGGATGCGACTGGAACAGCACCCGCGAGCAGCTGCGCGCAATACCTGGCATCGGTGACTGGACCGCCGAGGTGATCGCCATGCGGGGACTGGGCGACCCGGACGCGTTCCCGGTCACCGACCTGGGCGTGCAACTGGCCGCCAAACAGCTGGGGTTGCCGTCCGGTCAGCGGGCGCTCACCGAGCACAGTAGGCGGTGGCGGCCGTGGCGCTCCTACGCGACCCAGCACCTGTGGACAGCCCTCGACCACGCGGTCAACCAGTGGCCGCCGAAGGAGAACTGATGGAAACCCTGCAATTTCGGTGCGTCGACAGCCCGGTCGGCCCGCTGACACTGGCCGGCAAGAACGGTCGACTGATGCACTTGCGGATGGTCGATCAGACCTACGAGCCCAGCCGCGCCAACTGGGAACCCGACGACACCGCCTTTCCCGAGGCAGTCGAGCAGCTCGAGGCCTACTTCGCCGGTGAGCGCAGGGACTTCGATCTGCAGCTTGACCTGATCGGCACGGCGTTCCAACGCCGAGTCTGGGAGGCACTGCTGACGATCCCGTACGGCGAGACCCGTTCCTACGGCGAGATCGCCCGCCAGATCGGATCACCGGCGGCCTTTCGCGCTGTCGGATTGGCCAACGGCCACAATCCCATTGGCATCATCGTGCCTTGTCACCGGGTCATCGGAGCCAATGGCAGCCTCACCGGATACGGCGGGGGCATCGACCGCAAGAAGACCTTGCTCGGACTCGAACGTCTACACGCATCCGCGCAGGCGACGCTGTTCGAGTGAGACCCGCATCAGCGGATGCGTTCCGACGCCCACCCGATATCGCGCGTCAGCAATACAAATGCCTGTGCCCCCCAATTGAATTGGGGGGCACAGGGCTTAATTTGTGTTCGGCGGTGTCCTACTTTTCCGCCCGGGTTGGGCAGTATCATTGGCGCTGGCAGGCTTAGCTTCCGGGTTCGGGATGGGTCCGGGCGTTTCCCTGTCGCTA
>JBNMRA010000035.1:0-40521 GCA_050205315.1 Mycolicibacterium pulveris
ACTCATCAAACAACACATCCAACCGCTCCACAGAGCTCAACCCCACGGCGGCTTCAGATGCAGTCGACGAAGACATAACCGCATCATGACAGCACCCACCGACAAATCCCGGCCTGCGACAAACCGGAGGGTGATTGAGGGCGAGTACCTGGCCCGGCTGAGACCCGCCCGGCGCGGGCCCCCGCATCTCGCGGGCGCACTTTCGGACATGTTCGCCCTGGTAGCCATCGGGGAAACCGTAGGGTTTTCCCCGATTTCTCTGGCCGGCTCCGTTGATAGCGTCCCGGAATTCGGTGTCATCGCATTTCGGAGGGGCGGAATGAAAGCGATAGGAATGGCGGCGGCCGTGGCGTTCTTCGTAGCTGCGTCGGTCGCAGGTGCGGGGCCGGCGAACGCTGCGCTGCTGGAGGGGACGTACGCGGCCAAGGTCACCGGCGGCGTCGAGCAGCCGGCGGCATTCCCGGTGAACGACTGGAAGTTCACTTCATGCGGTCCGGATTGTCTAGTGCGCGAAGTAAACCCGCCGAGCGGCAAGGGGATCGTCGAACTGCGTCGTCAGGGCGACGTGTGGGTCGGCACCGCGCAGAACATCACCACGTCCATCAATGACGCGACGCTGGTCGCCAATTCGGGGCCGATCGTCTTCGAACTGACCAAAGTCGGCTAGCTCAACGAGAACTGTTTTCGAGGGGGAGTCATGCACAAACGATTCGCAGTGACCACGGCGGCACTGTTGACGGTGGCTTCGTTCGGATTGGCCGGCCCGGCGGCGGCCGAGTCGCTCGACGGGGCGTACACCGGAACGGTGACCGGAGGCCCGGGCCCGGTGGGTGAGCGATCGACGTGGGTGTTCACCTCCTGCGGTCCGGGTTGTGTGCAGGAGACATCCTCGAATCGAGGCATGCTGCAGCTTCAGGGCAACACCTGGACCGGGATGAGCGACGGTTGCACGTTGACCATCGACAATGGCTCGCTCGTCGGCGCGATCGCGTGTCCCGGGTATGCCCCGCTGCAGTTCCAGTTGACCAAGGCTGGCTAAGCCGCTGCGGTCGCCTTCGGTTGAATGGGCGTCAGGCGTTGGCTTTAGCGGTGATCGCGTCGGACATCAGCACACCGAGGTGTTGCCAATAGATCCAATCGGCGATGGCAGCGCGCTGTTCGACCGCCTCAGTCGCGGTGTGTGCGCGGTGCAGTGCCAGTTCCTGGGCGTGGTCGGCGTAGGTGACGAAGGCTCCCAGCTGAACCTGTCCTCGGTCGGGTGCGTTGCTCAGCAGCGGTCGGAATACCTCGAACCACAACGTCGAGCGTTGATCGTCGGGCGCCTTTGTGTCTGCCGGTGCCGGAGGCAAGACGTCGGACAGACCGCTGCCGCTCAGCGCCGCCAGCTTCACGGCGGCGTCGGCTGCGATCACGTGTAATCGGTGGCGGCCGTTCATCTGTCCGCTCTCGGGGATGTCGTCGGGACGCAGGATGATCTTGGGTGCGCCGGGGTCGAAGCCCTTGAACTGGTCCTCGGTGGCGATGACCGCTCGCAGTTCGGTGCCGTGGTGTTGCGCCCAACCATGAAGCGCCAGAATCGGATAGGTCGCCCAGGTGCCACGAACGGTGGCCGGGATGGACTCGTCGGCGGTGGCCATCTTCACCTGTTCCGGCAAGTTGACGCCTTCGGGTATGTAGCCCAGGCCGTAGTTGTTGGCGACGACGATCGTGCCGTCCTTGGCGAGGCCGGTGATCCAGAAGAACCCGAGATCGGTGATGCCCACGTTGAGGGCGGCGGCGATACGGTGGGCGACTTGCGCCGGATCGGTTGCCGAGGGGCGCCGAAGCGTTGCAGCAGCGACGGCCTCGCGCTGTGCGCGGGCTGCCGACACCGGTACCGGTGCGGGCGCGCCGACCGTGCTCGAGCCCGCCGTTGCCGCGGCAGGTGCGACGCTGGGTCCGGCCGGACTTGCGGGTGCGACGGGCGCTGCGGGCGGAGGCGTCGGGGGCGGACCCAACGGAACCGCGCCTCCGGGAGGCGCGCCGCCGGCGGGCGGAGGTGCGACGGGTGCCGGGGCGACCGCGTTGGCACTCGCACCGGCAGATGATGTTGGTGCAGGGGGAGGAGTTGATGTAGGAGTATCGGCTACCGGTGGCGCATTGAGTGGTTGAGCGGAAGGTGCAGCCCCCATCGGAGCCGCGGCTGGTTGCGGAGGTGGAATCGGTGTCTGCGCAGCGGCTTTCGCCGCGGCGTCCGCCATCGAGCGTTGGAACTCCGCGATCTGTGTTTGATTCGGCGCTGCTGCAGCGGGATTCGCGGTGCTCGGCGTACTCGGGGCTGACGTCGATGGTGCCGATGTACCGGACAACGGGCTCGCCGGTGTACTGATCTTTGGGGTGGATGGGGTACCGCCGGGGGATCCGAGGGCGCCGGAGATTACAGGTACCCCGGGCGAAAGGGCACCAGGAGCGGGTGGTCCCCCCGCGCCAGGCCCAGATGGACTCGTCGTTGACGGTGCCTCATTTGGAGCTCCGCCGTCAACAATGTTTGGAGGTAGGGCCAAAGCAGCCTCTGAGTCATTCCGAGGTGGACTGTCGGGTGCCTTCGAAGGGGCCTCGGGAACCACCTCATTCGCCGGTCCGAGTACAGGTGCGTTTGGAAGCCCGCCTAAAAGCGAATCGGGCAGTGCGGAAACACCTTCGATGTCTTCGACGTTGCTAGCGGGAACAATTTGGTGCTTCTGCTGTCCCGCTGTGCTCACGATATTGGAAGTGTCCTTGAGTTGCTGGTCATCCTCGGCTAGCGCAGGTGAGCGACCCGAGATTTGCGATCCCGCGGTTGCGATGATCGAGATGTTCTCGTTGCGGATGGCGACGATGCCAGCGTTGATCGCAGATGCTTTCGCATCGTCAGGAATGTCGGGATGGTTCTTTATCCAATCGAGGATTTTATTGGCAGTCTCGACGTTGTCTGTAATTTCACCTTTGGTATTGACTACCGCTATAACGGAGACGTCAAAGAGTTCCACCGCGGTATCAAGCTTTTCCTTAACTGACTCCAAGTCTGCGATGCGCTTGTCAAGCGCAGTGCTGGCGGTGCCAGCACCCTTACCCGACCAAAGTCCGACTCCGCCGAAGATCAACGAGCGCTCCTGCTTAGCCGAAGTCAACTGCGTCGCTACGGACCGAGACACGGTGTTGAAAGCTTCAGCACATGAACGCAAAACATCTTCGTCGGCTTCCGGCCATGCGGGGAAACTCGTCAAACCGTACGGATCCGGTGGTCTGCCTATACCCATCGGTTAAGCCCCAGCAGCTTTGCAAGCTTCGTAAATGGCGGACGCTGCATGGCGAGACACACTTGTGAGATACGAATCAGCAGGAGTATAAGTCGGCAGCGCGGCTGCGTATGCGCGACGATACTGCGCCGAGAGCACGGCAAGGTCCTGGAATACAGGGTTCGAAGTACTTCGACCCAAATCCTCAATCTTGTCGGCGAACTCGGTCATCACGGGAACCACTGCATCGACAACGGCGCGCTGCGCGGGATTCCAATTGCTTGCAGAGATCCCTGAGTCGAGTGCTTGCCAATCCTTTGTATCCGTATTGAATTGAGTCAGGACACGGTTCCACTTTTCACATACGGGATCGGGGTCGAGGAGAAACCGTTCAGGATCACTGGGATTCGTGAGCGGAGCCAAAACGGATGGTGGTGCAGTACTGTCCACAAGCGGTGCACGTGCTGCTGCAGCGTCGTACTCGATGGCGGCGCATACATAGACGAGCGCCGCGCCCGTCGACGTGAATACACGCGCTAAGTGGTCGTCATCAGGGATGTACTCCGGCACCGCATCGCTGTAAGCGCGCGCATACGCAACGAACTGTTCGTACAATTCCCGCATCACTCGATGCGGCGTCACCTTAATCAAAGCCACCGCTTGGTCGGCGGCATCGCGTGCTGCGTGGGCAACTTCGTCGTACTGTGTGCGCTGTGCCGGTGTCCAGGCTGCCGCTGGCAGTGCAGGATCGCGTTCGTTCCAGCCCCTTTTTTGCACGGCGGCGAATGTATCGTTGATCGGGGCCCATGCCGCGCAGGTTGGGTCTTCGGTGATGACGTTGACAGGACCTTTGTCGTCGGCGCTCGCTAGGCCGAAGGTGTTGCCCGTAGGTTCCGAGCCGCCATCGTCATCGCTGGTCACTGAAACCGTCACTGCCACAGTCACTCCGATGACTGCAACCAAAGCCACAGCGCCCAGCGCCCACTTCCATCCATTGCCGCGCTTCTTAGGCGGCGGGCCCGGTGACCACTGCTGCTGCGGCGGCCACGGAGGCTGCTGCGGCGGCGTGCCATACGGCCCCGGCACCCCGCCTTGCGGCGGCTCGTACGGCGGACCTCCCGGCGGCGGGGGATAACTCACAGCGCAATCTCCGGTGCAGCCTCAGCCGGTCGAGTCGGTGCCGGCTTCGGCGGTGCCTCTGGAGTCTGCGGCTGAGCTTCCTGGGCCGGCGCCTCGGGCACTCTCTCCCCACCACCGGTGCCAGGCCTCGCTCCCTCGACTTGCGGCTCCTCTTGCTCTGGCCGCTTTTCGGGCGCTGCCTCGGCCGGCTTGTCTTCTACCCCTTCGGGTTTCAGCTCATCTTCTGTCCCGGCCATCTCCGAGACCTGCCCAACCTGCTGCATGGCGCTCTGCAATCCCTGCATCATCGCCGCCGGGATCGCCCCTGCCATACCTGCCAGTTGCATCGGAATCTGAGCCGCCTGCTGCGCCATTTGCATTGGCATCTGCATCATTTGACCCATCTGCCCGGCCTGATCCGCCGCACCAGCACCCGTCGCGGCGCCCCCAGATGGCGTCGTCCCAGCGCCTCCAGCCGTCGTTGCGCCTCCTGCGCCGCCCGCGCCTCCGGCACCCGAGCCGCCACCGGCCGACCCCTCGGTCCCGTCGAACTCACCCAGCCGCTTCAAGATCTCCTCGGCGAGTTGGCGGTCCGTCGCGTCGTACATGCCCGCGGCGGCCAACACGTTCTGTGCATACCGCGTCAGCTCTTCTTTGGTTACCGGCAACTGAGCCAGCACCGGGTCCACCACTTCGGCGACCTTGCCCGCGATCGCGACCGACAACGCATCCCCACCCGACGGCCTGACCGCGGTCGGCGGCGGCGGAATCGCGGCCGCGAGCGCCTGCAGCCTGGTTCCAGCCTGAACTACCAGCGGCGCATCGATCCGCAAAGTCTCAGTCATTGTCACTCCACACAGCCGCCACCTCGGCGCCGATAAATTGGCAAGCCCCCTCAGGCGTCACCTGGGAAATGCTACCGGAACAGCAACCCCGTCAATCGCACGAATTTGAGCCACCAAACCGCAGCCAATCCGGCCGCACGGCGCCCGCATTCACCAGCTGAAAAGTCCCCAATCACCACGTTGGAGAGTTATTCGACCGATCCACAAACCCCCCGGACTTTCCCAGGAAAAGCGTCTAGACACGCCAAGCCAGCAAAGAAAACGAACCGTGACAGCCGAGCGGCCGGGCTGAGGACCCCAGCCGTCGGGCGCGACCGTCGACCCGTCGGCCGCCGTCATGGAGAATCACATCAGTCACAACTGCCACAGAAAAAACATCAGATGATATCTCGGCGCGCCTCAGACCGTTTGCCCGCCCAGCGGGATTTAATGACTTCATGAGGGCACTGCGGTAGGGTAGGGCCCTGATCAGCTATCTGTATCGACGCAGGAGTTAGTTCCGTGTACCTCAACCCGCTTTCTCGGTCACGGGTGAGTCGAATCGCCTGGTCACTTTTCCGTCATCCCTTGAAGAGCCGTGAATTTCCCGCGAAGGCGGAGCGGCTGATAACCCCCGACGAGATGCTTCGCTACGGCATCTAGCGAACTCGCGACCCACGGGTCGGCGGCAGCGATCGCACAGTCGCGCGCGTTTGCCGAATCGTTATCTCTTCGTGATGGTCAGCCGTTGCTGTCCAATAGGCCCGACGCCCTGATCTCCTGCGCCAGCGGCTCCAGCACCGCGGCGTCGTGCGGCGGCGGCAGGTACACGATGGCCAGATCCAGCCCTTGCTCTCCAAGGGCTGCTGCCTCCTCGACGACCGCACCGTAATCGAGGTCGGGATCCAACCGGACGTGCGCCGACAGCATGATCTCGCTGGGGTCGCGTCCGATGTCCGCACAGTGCGCCGCCAGCACGTCGCGCTTGCGTGCGAACAACTCGGGCGGACCGCCGACGAAATTCCAGTGCTGGGCGTACTTGGCGGTGATCTTGAGCGTGCGCTTCTCACCATTGCCGCCGATACAGATCGGCGGGTGCGGCCGCTGCGGACCCTTGGGCTCGCAGCGCGCCTCTTCGAGTTGGTAGAACTTCCCGTCGAACGTCGTGGTCTGCTGGCTGAGCAGCCCGGTGAGCACCGCGCAGGCTTCCTCGAAACGGTCGAACCGGTCCTTGATGCTGCCCAGCTCGATGCCGTAGGCGCCGGACTCCTCTTCGTTCCAGCCCGCGCCGATGCCCAGCTCCAGTCGGCCGCCGGAGATGATGTCCAGCGACGCGGCCATATTGGCGAGTACGGCCGGATGACGGTAATGAATGCCGGTCACCAACGTGCCGAGCCGCAGGCGCTTGGTGGCCTGAGCCAACGCCGTCAGCGTGACCCAACCCTCCAGACACGGACCCGTCGAGTCGGAGAAGATCGGGTAGAAGTGATCGAAAGTCCAACCAGACTCGAAGATTTCGATATCGTCGCCGGCCTGCCAGACGGCCAGCATGTCTGCCCAGGTGGTGTTCTGCGGGGACGTCTTGAATGCGAATCGCACTCCGTCGAGCCTAGCCGCAGTTACCCTGCCTCGCCGAACTCGTTGAACCAGTACGCCAGTTTTCCGCGACGGCTGACCGCCCGCAGTCGCCGCTCGGTCGCCTCCCGCGTCTTGGACGTGGTGACGATGAGCAGCTCGTCGTCGATCGCGATTCGGGTGTCGGGCTGGGGCACGAACGTATGCCCGTTGCGGATGATCAGCGTGATCACGCTGGGATCGGGTAGTCGCAGCTCCCGCACCGTCACGTTGTGCAGACGCGACGGTGCCTGCACCGTCATCGTGAGCAGCTCGGCCTCCAGCACGTCCAGCGGAGCCGATTCCACCTGTATTTCGCGGGTGGCCTCCTTCGATATCAGCCCCAACCGCCGCGCGACCAGACCCAGGCTCGGTCCCTGCACCAGGGTGAACACCACCACCAGGATGAAGACGATGTTGAGCAACCGGATGCTGTCGGGCACTCCTCCGACGATCGGGAACGTGGCCAACACGATGGGCACGGCACCGCGCAACCCTGCCCACGACACGAAAAGTTGTTCCCGCCAAGGTATTCGAAATCCGGCAAGGGAAACCGCGACCGACACCGGTCGCGCGATCAACAACAACACAAGCCCGATCGCTATCGCGGGCAGTACCTCAGCGCCCAGGTCGCTCGGGTCCACCAGCAGGCCGAGCAAGACGAACAGGCCGATCTGCGCGAGCCAGGCGAGGCCCTCGGCGAAGGATCGGGTCGCCGAGCGGTGGGGCAGCCCGGAGTTGGCGAGCACCAGCCCCGCCACGTACGCCGCCAGGAACCCGCTGGCATGTGCGGTGCCGGCCGCCGCGAACGCGACCATACCGATGCCGAACGCCGCGAGCGGATACAAGCCCGACGCCGGCAGTGCGATGCGCCGCATGCCGAAAGCCCCTATGACGCCGAAGATCATGCCGATCACAGCCCCCGCGGCCAGCTCATAGACCACTGAGGCGAGCGTTTGTACCGGCGAGAGCTCCAGCGGGGTGACGCTGAACAGCAGGACGAAGATCACGGCTGGGGCGTCGTTGAAGCCCGACTCGGCTTCGAGCAGACCCGCGACGCGGCGCGGCAGCGGCACGACCCGCAGCACCGAGAACACCGCGGCCGCATCGGTCGAGGACACGATGGCGCCCAACAGCAGCGCCAGTTGCCAGTTCATGCCGAGTAGCAGATGCGCGCCCGCCGCGGTGATCACCATGCTGACAGCGACACCGAGGGTGGCCAGCACACCGGCGGGAGCCAACAACTTGCGGACGTCGGCGAAGCGGGTTGTCAGGCCGCCTTCGATGAGGATGATCGCCAAGGCCACGGTGCCGAGGTGGTCGGCAAGCAGGTAGTTGTCGAACTGCAGACCCAGCCCGTCCTCGCCGACGATGACGCCGACGGCCAGGAACAGCAGCAGGCTCGGTAGTCCGATGCGGCTGGCCGCCCGCGTGGCCACAATGCTGGCCAACAGCACCAGCCCGCCCGCCAGCAGCACCAGATAGAGCTGCTGCAGGGTCATTTCTTCCCCGTTCGGGACCGGATGGCTGGTGCGGGCTGCAGTAAACACCTACCACGGCAGCGGATAAGTCAGTATGAACTGGTGTTCCGTCTCAGGAAGCGGCCTGACGAAGTGGCAGGGCGCACCGAGGAGCGTCGCTCGATGCGCATCGGCATCGCCGGCGCGGGCGCGATCGGGCGCTCCGTCGCCCAGGAGCTGATCGACTACGGACACAAGGTCTTGCTGATCGAACACAGTGTCCGCCACTACGAGCCGCAGACGGTGCCAGACGCCGACTGGTTGTTGGCCGACGCCTGCGAGCTGGCCGCGTTGCAGGACGCCGGTCTCGAGACGTGCGATGTGGTGATCGCCGCGACGGGGGACGACAAGGTGAACCTGACGGCCTCGCTGTTGGCCAAGACCGAGTTCGGGGTCGACAGGGTGGTGGCGCGGGTCAACGACATGCGCAACCAGTGGTTGTTCAACGAGTCGTGGGGCGTCGACCTCGCGGTGTCCGCACCGGCGGCGCTCGTCGCGGCGATCGAGGGAGCCATCGACATCGGTCACGTGGTCCGGTTGATGGAACTGCGGCAGGGCCAGGTCAGCCTGGCGAAACTCACGCTGCCCGAAGGCGATCTGTTGGTGGGCCGGCGGGTGGGTGAGCTGCCGTTGGCGGAGAACACCGCGTTGGCGGTCATCATCCGGGAAAGCGGGATCGTCATTCCCCAGCCGGACGACGCGCTCGAAGCCGGCGACGAGATGCTGTTTTTCACCGGCGGCGGACTCACCAACGCCGTCTCGGCCCTCGTCCGCGGCGCCATCAAACCCGCCGGCGAACCGGCTCCTCCTTCCGCGCGCTGAGATAACGCCGATTTGAAACTGGGCACCAACGCCGCCTACTATTTGAAAAAATCTTCAACTGATCAATTGCAAAAGCTTAGTTCGTCAGGAGTGCGCGTGCAGCCGCTGTACAAGCTCAAGGGCGAGTTCTTCAAAATGCTCGGCCATCCGGCCCGCGTGCGGATCCTGGAGCTGCTGGCCGAGGAGGACCGATCCGTCGGGGAACTGCAGGCCGAGGTCGGCCTGGAGTCGTCGAACTTGTCACAACAGCTGGGTGTGTTGCGCCGTGCCGGGATCGTGACGGCCCGCAAGGACGGTAACAACGTCATCTACTCCATCGCCTCACCGGACATCGCCGAACTGCTCGCGGTGGCACGCAAAGTGCTGACCACGGTCTTCAGTGACCGCGTCGCGATGCTGTCGGACCTGCGCGCAGCTGCCGAAGGTGAGCAATGAGTTGGCTACGCAAGATATTTCGCGTCGGACGAATCGTTGAACCGGCCGGGCCCGCACCGGAGGCTGCGGTCGAACCGCCGGCGGGCGTGCGTGGTTCGTTGCAGATCCGCCACGTCGACGCCGGATCGTGCAACGGCTGCGAGGTGGAGATCGGCGGCGCGTTCGGCCCGGTCTACGACGCCGAACGGTACGGGGCCCGGCTGGTGGCCTCACCCCGGCACGCCGACGCCCTGCTGGTCACCGGCGTCGTCACCCGCAACATGGCCGAACCACTGTGCAACACGGTCGCTGCCACGCCCAAGCCCCGGGCGGTCATCGCGTGCGGTGATTGTGCCCTGAACCGGGGCCTCTTCGCCGACGCCTACGGGGTGGTCGGTGCGGTCAGTGACGTGGTCCCCGTCGACGTCGAGATACCGGGCTGTCCGCCCACCCCAGACCAGATCGTCGCCGCCCTGCGATCGGTGACCGGCAAGTGACCGCGACACTGTCCGCCCCACAAGGCACTGTACGAAAACCTCTCTCCCACAGCGGGTTCAGCACCATAACCGGCTTGATCACCTCGGGTGTCGGCCTCCTCGGGGTGTGGTTGGGGCTGCTCGGGCTCTTCGGCCCGGCCCGTGAGGCGCGCATCGGCTGGTTGCTGCCGCTCTCCGGGGTGCAGCTCCAACTCGATCCGCTCGGCGGCTTCTTCATGACGTTGATCGGCGCCGTCGCCGTACCCGTCGGCGTCTACGCGATCGGATACGCCCACCACCTGAGCCGCACCGCCATGGCCGTGCTTCCGCTGTTCGTGGCCGCCATGCTGCTGGTGCCCGCGGCCGGATCGGTGACGACGTTTCTGTTGGCCTGGGAGCTGATGGCCATCGCGTCGCTGGTGCTGGTGCTCGCCGAACACGCCCGGCCCCGCGTGCGCTCGGCTGCGCTGGTCTATGCGGTGATGGCCCAGCTGGGATTCGTCGCGATCCTCGTGGGCCTGATGGTGCTGTCCGCGGCGGGCGGTGCGGACCGCTTCACCGAATTGTCCGGCGTTTCCGAAGGCACCCGGACGGTGGTCTTTCTGCTCACGCTGGCCGGTTTCGGCTCGAAGGCCGGCCTGCTGCCGCTGCACGCCTGGCTACCGCGGGCCCACCCCGAGGCGCCCAGCCCGGTATCGGCGCTGATGAGCGCCGCGATGGTGAGCCTGGGCATCTACGGCCTCGTGCGCATCGACCTGCAACTGCTCGGCCCCGGGCCCCGGTGGTGGGCGCTGACGCTGCTGGCGGTCGGCGCGGTGTCCGCGCTCTACGGCGTGCTGCAAGCTTCGGTAGCCACCGATCTCAAACGGCTGCTTGCTTATTCGACCACCGAGAACATGGGTTTGATCACCCTGGCGCTGGGTGCCGCGACGTTGTTCGCCGACGCCGGTGCCGCCGCTCCGGCCACCATCGCGCTGACCGCCGCAGTGCTGCATCTTCTCGCCCATGCGGTGTTCAAGTGCCTGGCCTTCATGGCGGCGGGTTCGGTGCTGTCGGCGACGGGGCTGCGTGATCTCGACCGGCTCGGCGGGTTGGCTCGGCGGATGCCCGCGACGACGGCACTTTTCGGTGTGGCCGCCCTCGGTGCGTCCGGGCTGCCGCTCGGCGCCGGCTTCGTCAGCGAGTGGCTGCTGCTGCAGTCGCTGATCCGCGCCCCCGGCAACGATGCGGTGGTGGCGCTGATGGGTCCGCTGGCCATGGGCGCGGTCGCGTTGACCGTCGGACTCGGGGTGGCCACCATGGTCAAAGCATTCGGTATCGGCTTCTTGGCGCGGCCGCGTTCCGAACCTGCAGCAGCCGCAACAGAATCCCCGCGCACGATGGTTCTCGGGATGACTATCGCCGCCGTCGGCTGCGCGGTGATCGCCGTCGTACCCAGCGTGGTCGCCCCCGCGCTGCGGCGCGTGCTGGAAACGCTGCCCGCGGCACAAGGCGTCGCGTTCACGGATTTCGGTACCTTGATCAGGTTGCCCGGAGTGCCGGGCTCGGTGGCCCCAGCGGTCATTGCGGGAGCGCTGGTACTCGCGATCCTGGCGGTGGTGTTGGGCAGCCGATGGCGGTCGCGCCGCCGGCCCGCCACCGAAAACCTGCCGCTGTGGGCATGTGGCGCGGGCGATCTGACCGCCCGAATGCAGTACACCGCAACTTCGTTCGCTGAACCGCTGCAGCGAGTGTTCGACGACGTCCTTCGGCCCGACACCGCCATCGAGGTCACCCCGACCGCTGAATCTCGGTACATGGCCGACCGCGTCACCTACCGCAACCGGATTGGCGACCGCATCGAGGAACGGCTGTACACGCCGGTTGTGCGGGCGGTGGCGGCCGCGGCGGCTGTGGTCCGTCGCGCGCATACCGGCAGCATCCATCTCTATTTGGCCTACGGGGCGCTGGGTGTGCTGATCATCCTGGTGGTCGCCAGATGACGATGATGTCCTACCTAGCCGGGGTCGCACAGCTCGCGACGGTGGCCCTCGGTGCGCCGCTGGTGATCGGCTTGATGCGCCAGGTTCGTGCGCGCTGGGAAGGTCGCGCAGGCGCCGGCGTGCTGCAGCCATGGCGGGATCTGCGCAAACAGCTTGGCAAACAACAGATCACACCCGAGGGCACCACGCTCGTTTTCGCCGCCGCGCCCGTCGTGCTCGCCGGCACCACACTGCTGATCGCAGCCATCATGCCGGTGGTGGCTACCGGATCGCCGCTGGACTCCAGCGCCGATCTGTTCGCCGTTGTCGGGCTGCTGTTTCTGGGTACGGTCGCGCTGACCCTGGCCGGCATCGACACCGGTACCTCGTTCGGTGGCATGGGGGCCAGCCGGGAAATCACCATCGCCGCTTTGGTGGAGCCGACGATCCTGCTGGCGGTCTTCGCGTTGTCGATACCGGCCGGATCAGCCAATCTTGGTGCGCTGGTGGCCAATACGCTGGGCGATCCCGGCCGGGTGGTTTCGCTGGCCGGGGTGCTGGCGTTCGCCGCGCTGGTGATCGTGATCATCGCCGAGACCGGGCGGCTGCCGGTCGACAACCCGGCCACCCACCTCGAGTTGACGATGGTGCACGAGGCGATGGTGCTCGAATACGCCGGACCGAGGCTGGCGCTGGTGGAGTGGGCATCGGCGGCGCGGTTGACCGTGCTGCTGGCGCTGCTGGCGAACCTGTTCCTGCCGTGGGGAATTGCCGGTGACGATCCCAGCGCGGTGGCCGTGGCGGTCGGCGTGGTCGCGATCGCGGTGAAGGTCGCCGTGCTGGCGATGCTGCTGGCCAGCGTCGAGGTGTTCATCGCCAAGCTGCGGCTGTTCCGGGTGCCCGAACTGCTGGCCGGCTCGTTCCTGCTTGCGCTGCTCGCGGTGACCGCGGCCAGCTTCTTAGCGGTGGGGGCCGCATGATCGACGCGAACTTCATCACGCTCATCGGATTCGCTGCGGGCGGGCTGGTGCTCGCTGCGGTGCTCATCGTGTGGCGACGAGACTTGCGCGCCATCGTGCGTCTGTTGGCATGGCAGGGCGTGGCGCTGGCCGCGATTCCGGTGGTGCGTGGTCTGCACGACGGCGAGATCGCGATGGTCGCGCTGGGCGGCGCGGTGCTGCTGTTGCGCGCCGGGGTGCTGCCGTGGCTGCTGGCGCGGGCGTTGGCCGCAGAGCAAAAGGCGCAACGCGAGGCCACACCGTTGGTGAACACCGCCACCTCGCTGCTGATCACCGGGTTACTGACCGTCGTCGCGTTCGCGATCACCCGCCCGCTGGTCGACTTGGCGCCCGACCCGGTCGTCAACGCCGTCCCCGCGGCGTTCGCGGTGATCTTGATCGCCCTGTTCGTGATGGCCACCCGACGCCACGCCGTCTCGCAGGCCGCCGGTTTCCTGATGCTGGACAACGGGATCACCGCTGCGGCGTTCCTGCTGACCGCGGGTGTGCCGTTGATCGTGGAACTCGGTGCGTCGCTGGATGTGCTGTTCGTGGTGCTGATCATCGGCGTGCTGACCGGACGGCTGCGCCGGGCATTCGGCGGTGCGGACCTGGACCGGCTGCAGGAGTTGCGGGACTGATGACCACTCTGCTTCTTGCGCCCGTTCTTGTGCCCGCCGCCGCCGCGCTGGTGAATCTCATTGCCGGATGGCGGCGTTGGAGCGCCGCGCTGTCGGTGGCTTCGGCGGCCACGGTTCTGGTCTGCGGCGTCGTGCTCGCAGTCGAGGTCGGGTCGGAGCCCCATCTGGCGCTGGGTGGTCTGCTGCGCGCCGACGCGCTTTCGGTCACGATGCTGATCGTCATCGGTGTCGTCGCCACGCTGAGCACATGGGCCAGCATCGGCTACATCGGCGCCGAACTCGAACACGGCCACACCGATGACAGCGGCGCCCGCCTATACGGCGTGCTGACGCCGGCGTTCGTCGGATCCATGGCACTTGCGGTGAGCGCCAACAACATCGGCGTCATCTGGGTCGCCGTAGAGGCCACCACTGTGGTCACCGCGTTCCTCGTCGGACACCGCCGCACCCGCGGCGCCTTGGAGGCCACCTGGAAGTACGTGGTGATCTGCTCTGTGGGCATCGCGATCGCGCTGCTGGGCACGGTGCTGATGTACTTCGCCGCCCAGCACGCGGGCGCGCCCGAGGCGTACGCGCTCAACCTCGACGTGCTGGGTGCTTACGCGGCGAGCCTCGACCCCGGCGTGGTCCGGCTGGCCGGTGGGCTGCTGCTCATTGGCTACGGCGCCAAGGCCGGCCTGTTTCCGTTTCACACCTGGCTCGCCGACGCGCACAGCCAGGCGCCCGCGCCGGTGTCGGCGTTGATGAGCGGCGTGCTGCTGGCCGTGGCGTTCTCGGTGCTGCTGCGCATCAAACCGATCGTCGACGCGGCGACCGGACCGGGCTTCCTGCGCACCGGGCTCATCGTGCTCGGCCTGCTGACCCTGGTCATCTCCGCACTGATGTTGATCGTCACCGGCGACGTCAAGCGGATGCTCGCATACTCCTCGATGGAGAACATGGGGCTGATCGCGATCGCGGCCGCGGCAGGAACACCGCTGGCGATCGCCGGTCTGCTGCTGCACGTGTTCGCGCACGGTGTCGGCAAGACGGTGTTGTTCCTGGCGGGCGGTCAGTTACAGCTCGCACACGACTCCACCGCGATCCGCGACATCAGCGGCGTGGTGCGGCGATCACGGATGGTCGGCGGTTCGTTCACCGTCGGTCTGCTCGTGCTGCTGGGGTTACCGCCGTTCGCGATGTTCGCCAGTGAGATCGCGATCGCACGCTCGCTGGCCGACGCCGGCTTGGCCTGGGCGCTTGCCGCTGCTGTGCTTCTGGTCGCGGTGGCGTTCGCGGCGCTCGTGCGCAATTCGGGCCGCATGTTGTTGGGTGACGCACCGACAGGGGCGCCCGCGATCGCGGTGCCCGGCTCTGTGGCGGCGGCGCTGCTGGTCGGTGTGGCCGTCTCCGCCGTCCTGGGCATCACCGCCGGCCCGCTGACGGGGCTGTTCACCGACGCCGCCCACCTACTCGGAGCGCTGCGATGAGAAGTTATGTGCGGCAACGTATCTCGACGGCACGGTTGCGGGACAAGGCCGAGGAGCTTTTCGGGTCCGGTTTTCGGCTGGCGTTGGTGGCGGCGCACGACGACGGCGGCGGTGTGCTGCGGGTGGTGTATCTGTTCCTCGCCGGCCGACCGGACCGCCGTATCGAACTCGAATGTGTCCTGCCGCCAGACGATCCCGAGTTGCCGTCGCTGGCTTATCTGTCGTTTCCGGCCAGCCGGTTCGAGCGTGAGATGGCCGACCTGTACGGCATCCGTCTGGTGGGGCATCCGCGGCCACGAAGGTTGGTGCGTCACGCCCACTGGCCCGAGGATTGGCACCCCATGCGTAAAGATGCGGGTCCACCACCGCAATTCGAGCCAAGGGGACGCTTCCCGTTCGTCACTGTCGAGGGCACCGGCGTATACGAGATCCCGGTCGGGCCGGTGCACGCCGGGCTGATCGAGCCAGGCCACTTCCGGTTCTCCGTAGTCGGTGAAACCGTGCTCCGGCTCAAGGCCCGGCTGTGGTTTGTGCACCGCGGTGTGGAGAAGCTGTTCGAGGGTCGACCCGCCAGTGGCGCCGTGGCGCTGGCCGAACGGATCAGCGGCGACACCTCGGCCGGACACGCGCTGGCCCACAGCCTCGCCGTCGAGGACGCCGTCGGCGTCACGCTGCCTGACGAGGCCCACCGGTTACGGGCGATGGTCGTCGAGCTCGAGCGGCTGTACAACCACGCCGCCGACGTCGGCGCGCTGGCCAACGACGTCGCGTTCGGCATCGCCAACACCCACGCGCTGCGGATCAAAGAACGCCTGCTGCGCATCAACGCCGAGGTGACCGGTCACCGGCTCCTGCGCGGCGCCGTCCGCCCCGGCGGGATCGCGCTGAAGGCGCTGCCCGATCCGACCGTCCTGCGTGAGATCGCGGCCGACATGGCCGAGGTCGCCGACCTCACGCTGCGCAACAACGTCGTCTACGACCGCTTCGACGGGACCTCCGTGCTCACCAGGGACGACGCGCAGGCCCTGGGGTGTCTCGGATACGCCGCCAGGGCCAGCGGGCTGCGCACCGACGCCCGCGTCGACCACCCGACGACCGACCTTGCGGTCACCGAGGCGGGCGCCACCACCGGGGATGTGCTCGCGCGCTACACCGTGCGCCGCGACGAGTTCGCCGCCTCCGTCGAATTGGCTTGCGCGCTAATCGAATCCCACCGCGGGCCGCTCGACTACCAGGAACCGGTCGAGGGCAGTGGCGGGCCGTCCAGCGGCGTCGGCATCGCAGAGGGCTGGCGCGGCACCATCGTGCACCGCGTCGAGGTGGACGTCGACGGGAACCTCACCCGGGCCAAGATCGTCGACCCGTCCTGGTTCAACTGGCCCGCCCTTCCGGTGGCGATGGCCGACACGATCGTTCCCGACTTCCCGCTGACCAACAAGAGCTTCAACCTGTCCTACGCGGGAAACGATTTGTGACGTCGCGATGAGTTACGGCCGCCGCGGTGGTCGATATGTGCATGATCGACTTCACGAGAGCCTGCCGACGCACCGCCGATGCGTTGACCACCGTGACCGACGACCAGCTGAGCGCGGCCACGCCGTGCGAAGGTATGCGGTTGGACGAGTTGTTGGTCCATATCGGCGGTCTGGCTTTGGCGTTCACCGCCGCGGCGCGCAAGGACTTCGGCCCGCTGACCGACACGCCTCCCGTGGTCGGCGCGCAAGCGCTCGATGACGACTGGCGCACGTCCTATCCGGTCCGGCTCACCGAACTGGCCGACGCCTACGCTGACCCGTCGGCCTGGCAGGGAATGACGCGGGCGGGCGGCGTCGACTTCCCCGGCGAGGTGGGCGGGTTGATCGCGCTCACCGAGGTCGTGGTCCACGGATGGGACGTGGCCCGCGCAACCGGTCAGCCCTATGACGTCGACGCCGCCACCGCGGACGCCGTGTTGCCGCACGTCACGCAAAGCGCTGCCGAAGGACCGGTCGAGGGCTTGTTCGGGCCCGCGGTTCCGGTCGCCGACGACGCGCCGGTGCTGGACCGGATCGTCGGGCTGACCGGGCGTGACCCGGCATGGCGCGCGCCCTGAGCGGGCACACTGGAGGTATGGACCCGGTCATCGCCCTGCGCCAGATCGCCTACTACAAGGACCGCGCACGCGAAGAACCCCGCCGGGTGATGGCCTACCGCAACGCCGCCGACATCGTGGAGCGACTGTCCGAGGAGCAGCGGGAACGCCACGGCGCGGCCAACTCCTGGCAATCGCTGCCCGGCATCGGACCAAAGACCGCAAAGGTGATCGCGCAGGCGTGGGCCGGCCGGGAACCGGATGCATTGGTGGAACTGCGTTCCAGTGCAGCAGATCTCGGTGGGGGAGACATCCGCGCGGCGCTGCGTGGGGATCTGCACCTGCACTCGAACTGGTCGGACGGATCAGCGCCGATCGAGGAAATGATGCTGGCTGCAAGGGATTTGGGCCACGAGTACTGTGCGCTGACCGATCACTCGCCGCGGCTGAAGATTGCCAATGGACTGTCGCCCGACCGGCTGCGCAAACAGCTCGACGTCATCGACGAACTGCGAGAGACCGTGGCGCCGATGCGGATCCTGACCGGTATCGAGGTCGACATTCTCGAGGACGGGTCACTCGATCAGGAAGAGGAGCTGCTGGAACGCCTGGACGTGGTGGTGGCCAGCGTGCACTCCAAGCTGTCGATGGACGAAGCGTCGATGACGCGGCGCATGCTCAAGGCCGTGACCAATCCGCACACCGATGTGCTCGGGCACTGCACCGGCCGCCTGGTCAGCGGTGGGCGCGGCATTCGACCGGAGTCAAAGTTCGACGCCGAGAAGGTGTTTACCGCCTGCCGCGACAACGACACCGCCGTCGAGATCAACTCCCGACCCGAGCGTCGAGACCCACCCACCCGGTTGTTGAAGCTGGCGTTGGACATCGGCTGCCTGTTCTCCATCGACACCGACGCGCATGCGCCCGGACAACTCGAGTTTCTCGGGTACGGGGCTCAGCGCGCGCTCGATGCGGGCGTGCCCGTGGAGCGGATCGTCAACACCTGGCCGGCCGAAGATTTGTTGGTCTGGACGAATTCGTAAATCGACGCTACCGTAAACGAGTTCGCTATCGGTTCGCCCGGTGCATATGAACCCGGGCCGATAGCTAACCGAATTCTGGCTGAATGGCGCACGATAGCGGTGTGCAAATCCGCAATTCTTCGCGTGGGTGTGGGTGTTGCCGGCTGAAATTGCTTAGGCAATTATCTCAAAACGTTACAGCAGCTCAACATCGTTGTTATGGTCATGCATTTAATACATCCCGTTGATGGCCAACCGCGTCGCTGAAATTCGCGATCGGACAGAAGGGACAACTCGATGGCCGCCGCAGCACGATATGAGTTCAGGAATAGCAACTACAAGTCGTTGATTTCTGGCTGTTCGAAGGCGACAAATTCCACCACTTACGCGCGTTACGTGGGTCGAATTGGTGCATTGGCGGTGGCACTGGGGGTGGGCGTCGCCGTCGCCACGGGCGGGTCGGGGCTGGCGTGGGCGGACCCTGGTTCAACCGGCGATGCGCCGAGCGCTGGGGCATCGTCTCGCGACGGTTCGCAGACGTCCTCGGGGCAGGATGCCGACGGGAATCCGGCTGAACCGTCGACGGCAAGTGACAGCGTCGCCGATGACGAGGCCGGCGGAGACGATCCTCTCGAAACCGATGATCCCGACGCGGATACCTCGGTGCTGCCGGACCTCACCGAGGATACGGAAGCAGATGCTGAGATCGAGATCGAGATCGAGGCCGAGGTGCAAGACGGCGCGCCTGAAGCCGCGAGCCTGGAACCGGCTGTCAGCCAACGAGATTCCGGTTTGCAAGCGGCCACGCCGGATGAGGCTGGCTCCGACCCAGAGACTACCGGCGACAGTGCGCCCGTCGTCGAGGACGTCGTGGAGCGCGACGACGAGGAGGTAACCGCGCAGCCGGAGTTGACAGAGCCGTTGCCGAGCGAGGTGGTGCACGTCGTCGAGACGTTCGTGGACGAACGTCAGGTGACGACGACGTTGGCCAGCGAGGAGCCAGATCCGGCGCCCGTGTCGACGGGCGTTCCGGACACTTTCGTCGGTGTCGCGAGCACGTTTGCGGCCGCGTTGCTGTCGCCCTTTTTGGCGCCGAGCCCGGTGTCGCCTGCCGAACCGCCGTTGGCGTGGGCACTGCTGGCGTTGGTGCGTCGCGAGTGGCAGCACATGCTGTTGAACCGCACCCCTCATGCGGTGGTCGACACCGTCACCACGTCCGAGGACACCCCGATCACCGTCGACGTCATCACCGGAACCGATCCGGATGCCGCCGCCGGCGACGTGGTGGCCGTGACCGACGTGACCCAGCCGCAGAACGGGACGGTGACCCTCCAGGGCGGCACGCTGACCTACACGCCCAACCCCGACTTCTATGGCACCGACACCTTCACCTACACCATCTCCGACGAGGAAAGCCCCTTACATCTCCACGGCTTACGGGGACTGTGGGCGGCCATCTTCGGCGGCGACCTCGGACACGCCGACACCGTCACCGTCACGGTCACCGTCACCCCGGTCAACGACGTTCCGGTGGCCGTCGATGACGCGGTGACGGTCGGTGAGGATTCCGGTGCGACGGTGGTCGATGTGTTGGGCAACGACACTGATGTTGACGGTGATGAGTTGTCGGTGACGGCTGCGGGTGCGGCCGGCAATGGCACGGTGACGTTGATCGATGGGGCCGTCACCTATACCCCGGACGCCGACTTCCACGGCACGGACTCGTTCACCTACACCGTTTCTGACGGCAACGGCGGAACGGCCACGGCCACGGTGACCGTCACGGTCACCGCTGTGCCGGATTCGCCTGCCCCGGCCGATGACTTCTACACCACCGCAGAGGACACCCCGCTCACCATTCCCGCACCGGGGGTGTTGGGCAACGACGTCGACGCCGACGGAGATGACCTTTCGGTGCGTCTGACCACGATGCCCCTCTATGGGACCCTCGTGCTCAACTCGGACGGATCGTTCACCTACACACCGAATCCAGACTTCCACGGCTCAGACTCGTTCACCTACGCCGCTTCTGACGGCAACGGCGGAACCGCGACGGCCACGGTGTATGTGACGGTGAACCCCGTCAACGATGCTCCGGTGGCCGTCGATGATGCGGTGACCGCGGATGAGGATTCCGGCGCGACGGTGGTCGATGTGTTGGGTAACGACACTGATGTTGACGGTGATGAGTTGTCGTTGACGGCTGCTGGTGCGGCTGGCAACGGCACGGTGACGTTGGTCGACGGTGTGCTCACCTACACCCCGGACACCGATTTCCATGGCTCGGATTCGTTTACCTACACCATTTCTGACGGTAACGGCGGAACCGCGACGGCCACGGTGTATGTGACGGTGAACCCCGTCAACGACGCTCCAGTCGCCGTTGACGATTCCTTGACCGTCGATGCGCATTCCGGCACGATCGTGCTCGACGTGTTGGGTAACGACTCCGATGTCGACGGTGATGAGTTGTCGGTGACGGTTGCGCTTGCGCCCGGTTATGGCACGGTGACGTTGTTCGACGGTGTGCTCACCTACACCCCGGACGCCAACTTCCGAGGCACGGATTCGTTCACCTACATCGTTTCTGATGGCAATGGCGGGACCGCGATGGCCTCGGTGCATGTGACAGTGAACCCCCCCAATACCGCTCCATTGGCAGGCGATGACTTCTACTCCACCCTGGAGGACACTCCGCTGACCGTCTCGGCACCCGGGGTGTTGGGCAACGACGTCGGCGTCGACGGGGATCACCTAGTGGCGCTGATCAAAGACCAACCCACCAATGGAATGCTCGTGCTGCATACGGACGGATCGTTCATCTATAACCCGTTCCCCGGCTTCTACGGTGCCGATTTGTTCACCTACGCCGTTTACGACAGCGATGGTCGATCCGCCACGGCCACCGTTTATCTCACCGTTGGCCAGGTCAACAATCCTCCGGTGGCCAACGATGACTTTAGGTCCACGGAGCAGGACACACCGATCGTCATCACCGTGCTGGACAACGACTTCGACGCCGATTCAGATAGCTTGCGCGTGATCCTGATCGATACGCCGCAACGTGGTGACGCTGTCCTCAACGCGGACGGCACTATCACCTACAGGCCGGCCGCCGGCTTCAGTGGCAGAGACACGTTCACCTATCAGATCACCGACGGCATCGACGTGAGTGACGTCGCGACGGTCCAGATTCAGGTGCGTGAACGACCACTTGCGGCTCCCGACATCGTCGTGTCCACCGACGAAGACAATGCGGTCGATATCGACGTACTGGTCAACGATCCTCGCCCCGGCGGGCACACTGCCGTCGATATCGTTGTCGTCGACGTCCCCGCCAACGGGTCGGTCAGTGTTCGCCCATCCCACGACGGGGGCTACACACTGACTTACGTCCCGCAACCGGACTTCTCCGGTGTGGACAGCTTGACCTACCGTTTGGTGCGCCACGACGGCAGCGTCAGCAATACCGCCACAGTGACCATCACCGTCAATCCCGTCAACGACGATCCGGTGGCGGTCGATGACAGAGTCACGGTCGACGAAGCCTCCACAGCGAACGTGATCGACGTGCTGGGCAACGATACCGACGTTGACGGCGACGCGCTTTCGGTGGTCGAGGTCGGCACCGCGGGCAACGGCACCGCCACGTTGGTCGATGGTGTCATCACGTACACGCCGAACGCCGATTTCGATGGCACCGACTCGTTCACCTACACCGTTTCCGACGGGAACGGCGGCACGGCTAACGCAACCGTGACGGTCACGGTCAAGGACGCCGACACCATCACCTTCGACGATGGAGCGCGGCCGTCGGAGACGTTCCTTTCCAACGACGAGTCCCGAATTTACGTGCTGACCCACAACCAATTGCGGATCGTCGATCGAGCCACGCGTGAGTGGGTCGGCACCGTCGAACTCGGCGCCACACCAACGAGTTTCACGATGAGCCGCGACGGGCGTTACGCCTACGTCGGCACGTCTTCGTGGGGCAGCATCGACGCCATGCCCGTGACAAAAATCGACCTCGAAACGGGCCGCTCGACTCTAATCGGTGGGGTCCGCCAACCGACGGCCATGGCCCTCAGCCGCGACGGCGACACGCTGTACGTCACGAATTATCAGGACGGCACCGTGTCGGTGATCGACACGGTGGCGGGGGAATACCGGCTCATCGATGCTGGTATGCAGAGCAGCGCCATCGCCGTCAGCGAGGACAACACGACCGTGTACGTCGCGACCATCACCAACGAAGTGCGGGCGGTCGACGTTGCGACCGGGACGTACAACGTTGTGTACGAGGGCGTCCGGGATGACATGTCCGTCGCGGATCAGAGCATTACCGTGGTGGGCAATCGCGCGTATGTGACCGACGGGATCAACCACACGCTGGCCGTCATCGACACCGATGTCAACGAGGTCATCGCCGTCTACGACGACGTCGGACCGAGACCGTCTAGCGTGGCCGCCACGCGCGAGGGGGATGTGATCCTCGTTTCCACCCGTGGTGACGAGAGCATCAGCGTTGTCAGCCTCGAGTACGGCGTGCTCGGAGCGATCAGGGTCGGAGCCAACCCGACTGATATCGACTTCGCGGTGGATTCCGAGAACGTTTACGTCACCGTCCGCGACGGTATTTCGATCGTTCCGGCCGAAGAGATCTACGCCCTCTTCGGGGAGCGGCAGCTATGAGCTAGCGCGGCGGCAACGGCGTCGGCTCGGATAGCTACACTGCGCGCATGCGCGCTGACCTTGGCATCGACACGACGATCACGCTGCTGGCCGCGGGGCTGATTTTCCTGCTGGCCCTCGTACTCGGCGTGTGGAAGTACCGGCAGATGGCCACCGCGGAGAACCACCTGGCGCACCCGTACGTCGACATCGCGCACCGCGCGGCGCTGCTGTACTCGTTCGCCACCTTGCTGATCGCGGTGTTCGTCGAGCTCAGCCGATGGCCCACGTGGGTGAACCTGACCGCGGCGATGGTGCTGGTGTTCTTCTTCGTCGTGGCGATCGCCAGCTACATCACCCACGGCGCCCGCCGCGACACCACCAATCAGTTCGCGCATCCCACCTCGACCCTGCACGCCGGGATGGTGGCGTTGATCATCGGTGAGATCGGCGGCTTTGCGGTACTGCTCGCCGGATTTGTTGCCGCACAGTTTCTCTAGTCCGGCAGCTGCGGCATCTCCAGGCCGGGATCGCGGCCCAGCAGCACCCCGCGGGTGAGCGCGGCGTTGCCGTAACGCTGCCGCACCCGGTCGACGGCGGCGTCGATCGCGATCGGGTCGGGGCATTCCTCGAACGGCAACTCCAGCTGTTGGGCGCCCGCGCGGTCGATACCCGACACCGCGAAACCGACCAGCGTCAAACCGCGTTCGGCGATCAGCGGCGCAGCGGCCGCCACCAGCGATCGCGCGGTGTCCAGGATGACCTCCATCGACGCCGTCGCGCGGGGCATCGTGTGCGAGCGAGTGACCCGGCTGAAATCGTCGAACCGCAGGCGTAACACCACCGTTCGGCCGGTGCGCCCGGAGCTGCGCATCCGGCGGGTGATCCGGTCGACCAGATTGATCACGACCGCGTCGACCTCGGCCGCCGACATCGCGTTACCCGCTCGGCCCACAGCGCGCTGCGCGCCCACCGAGCGACGGCGCACGCCCGTCACCACCCGGCGCCGGTCGATGTTGTGGGCCAGCGCGAACAACCTGCCGCCCATCGCGCCGCCGACCAGCGAGGCCAACGTCGATTCGTTGAGCTCGGCGACGTCGGCCACCGTCTCGATGCCGTGAGCGTGCAGCTTCTCGGCCGTTTTCGCGCCCACGCCCCACAGCCGGCGCACCGGCAGCGGATGGAGGAACGCCAGCTCCCGATCGGGCGGAACGAGCAGCAGCCCGTCGGGCTTGGCTTCCTGGCTGGCCACCTTCGCCAGGAACTTGGTGCGCGCGATGCCGACCGTGATGGGCAGACCGACCCGGTCGCGAACCTGCGTGCGCAACCGAGCGGCGATCTCCACCGGGGTTCCCGAAACCCGCCCGAGCCCGGACACGTCCAAGAACGCCTCGTCCACGCTGAGCGGTTCGACGACGGGCGTGGTGTCGTCGAACACCGCGAACACCGCCCGGCTGGCCTCGGTGTACGCCGACATGCGCGGCGGAACGACGATGGCGTGCGGGCACAGCTGCCGGGCCTGGCGACCGCCCATCGCGGTACGCACCCCGTACGCCTTGGCCTCGTAGCTGGCCGCCAGCACGACACCGCCGCCGACGATCACCGGCCTGCCACGCAGCGCCGGGTCGTCCCGCTGCTCGACGGATGCGTAGAACGAATCGAGGTCAGCGTGCAGGATGGCCGCGGCCGCCGGTGACACGAACATATGTTCGCATCACGGGCCGACAACTCAAGGGGCGTCGCCGTAAATCGCGTTCAGCCAGATGTGGACCAGATTGTCCAGTACGCGCTCGTCGGGCAGGGCCGGCTGCTGACCGGCGAACGACGCGGTCATCACGGCCTCGTTCAGCAGGTTCAGCGACGTCGACAATTCGCCGGCGGGCAGATTCTCCGGAACCTCACCGCGGGCACGCAGGCTCTCGATGACCGCCGTGGTGTGGTCGATCGACCGCTGCATGAACGCCGCCCACAGATCGCGGAACTCGGCATTGGTGTATCTCGCGACGGTCGCGGGGGCCACCATCGCGCGGTGGGCACGAAACGTCGAGTAGAAGACGCCGATGCCGGCGCGCCAAAACTCATGGCGGTCGGTCGGTGGATTGGCGACCAACGCCTCCAGGTCGGCGTTGGCTTCAGCGATCACCCGTTCGAGCAGCGTCAGCAGTACCGCGTTCTTGGACGGGAAGTAGAAGTAAAACGTCGGCCGAGAGATGCCGGCGCCTTTCGCCAAATCATCGACTGAGATCTCGCTGAACGGTCGCGCCTCGAGCAGACGCTCGGCCGTCGCCAGGATCGCCTGCTCGCGTTCGTCGCCGGAGGGCCGGGTTGTGCGGCGGGCTCGGGTTCTGGGCTGGCTGACGGTCGTCACCTGCAGAACTTTACACGATGTCGAGTTTTTCAACACACTGTTGACCGACTCGACACAGTGTTGATAGTTTTACAGCATGACTGAATTTGTCGACGTCGTAATCGTCGGTGCCGGAATCTCCGGCATCAGCGCCGCCTGGCATCTGCAGGACCGCTGCCCCGACAAGAGCTACCTGGTGCTGGAGCGCCGCGAGAACCTGGGCGGCACCTGGGACCTGTTCAAGTACCCGGGCATCCGCTCGGACTCCGACATGTTCACCCTCGGGTTCCGGTTCAAGCCGTGGACCTCGGAGAAGGCCATCGCCGACGGCCCGTCGATCATGGCCTACCTGAAGGAAACCGTCGCCGAGTACGGCATCGACAAGCGCATCCGCTACGGGCACCAGGTGCTGGCCGCCGACTGGTCCGACGAAGACAACCAGTGGACGGTGCGCGTCGAACGTGACGGCCAGGAAGTCGAGATCAAATGCTCCTTCCTGTTCGCCTGTAGTGGGTACTACAACTACGACGAGGGCTACCTGCCGAAGTTCGCCGGCTACGACGACTTCGAAGGCACGCTCGTCCATCCCCAGCACTGGCCCGAGGACCTGGACTACCAGGGCAAGAAGGTCATCGTCATCGGCAGCGGCGCCACCGCCGTGACTCTGATTCCCGCGCTTGCGGATTCGGGCGCCGGCCATGTCACGATGCTGCAGCGCTCACCCACCTACATCGGGTCGCTGCCCGACGTCGACCAGTTCACCGTGCGAATGAACAAGACGCTTCCCGAGAAGCTGGCCTATGTGGTGAACCGGTGGAAGTGCATCCTGGTGCAGTCCGGGCGCTACCAGTTCGCCAGGCGCTTCCCGAACGCGATGCGCAAGATCCTGCTGAAGATGGCGCAGCGCCGCCTGCCCGAGGGCTACGACGTCGACAAGCACTTCAGCCCGAGCTACAACCCGTGGGACGAGCGGTTGTGCCTGGCGCCCAACGGCGACCTGTTCAGGGTCATCCGGCACGGTAAGGCCGACGTGGTCACCGATACCATCGAGCGGTTCACCAAGACCGGGATCAAGTTGACGTCCGGTCAGGAACTCGACGCCGACATCATCGTCACCGCAACGGGTTTGAATCTGCAGCTGTTCGGCGGTGCGGTGATTTCCCGCAACGGCGAGGCGATCGAGCTCAACAGCACCATGGCCTACAAGGGCATGATGCTGACGCACATGCCGAACCTCGCGTTCACCATCGGCTACACCAACTCGTCGTGGACGTTGAAGGCCGACCTGGTGTCCGAGTTCGTCTGCCGCGTACTCAATCACATGGATGCCAACGGTTATGACGCGGTCGAGCCACAGCATCCCGGTAACAGCGTCGACGAGCGACCGCTGATGGACTTCACGCCCGGCTACGTGCTGCGTGCGCTGGACTACCTGCCCAAGGCCGGAGCCGTCGCACCGTGGCGACTCAAGCAGAACTATCTGCTCGACCTGCGCCTGATCCGCCACGGCAAGGTCGACGACGAGGCACTGAAGTTCACCAAACAGCGTGCGCCGGTGACGGTGTAGTTCCTTCCGGGCTCGCGGTTATGGGGTGACCACGACGATGCCGTCGTCGTCGCTGTAGGCGATGTCACCGGCGCTGAACACCACGCCGCCGAATCCGACCGGGATATCCCGTTGTCCGGCACCGGTTTTGGTGCTCTTGCGCGGGTTGGTGCCCAACGCCTTGACGCCGATGTCGAGCGTGGCCAGCATCGCTGCGTCACGTACGGCACCGTTGATGATCAGGCCCGCCCAGCCGTTTTCGACGCCGAGACCGGCGATCACGTCGCCGACCAGCGCCGCATGCAGCGAGCCGGATCCGTCGATCACCAGCACCCGGCCGTGACCGGGTTCCGACAGCACCGATTTCAGCAGTGCGTTGTCCTGGAAGCACTTCACCGTGGTGACCGGCCCGGCGAACTGCGCCCGGCCGCCGTACTGGCGCAGCTGCAGATCGCAGCTGCGCACGTCGGGGCCGATGTCGTCGACCAGGTCTGCGGTGGGACGAAATTCGATGCTCACCCGTCGATGCTAGCGATCACGATGTCGTGGACGAACTGCGCCAACCCGGGCTCCACGTCGTCGTAGTACCGGGTGAACCGCTCGTCGGCCACGTACATCTCCACGAGGTTGCGGTGCATCTCGCCGCCGACGTCGTAGAACCTCTCGATCGCGGCGCGATGCCGGCGAACCAGTTCGTCGGCCGCCGGCGAACCGGGTTGCACGCCGTCGCGTTTGGCTTCGGCCAGCGCCTGCAGCAGCGCGTCACCTTCGGCCTTGATGTCGATCCAGTCCTGTTTGGTCAGCTGCGCGGCGCGTTGACGGGACTGCTTCCATGCGTCGGTCTCGCCCCAGCGCTGTTCGGCTTCGACGGCGTAATCCTCGCTGAACGCCGTCGTCCCGAAGATCTCGATCTGCTCGTCGGCGGTCAACTGGATACCGCTGCGGTGCGCGTTCATCAGGTCCTCCACTGCCTTGATGGTGTGCTGTAACCGGTCGGCCTGCTCGAGCAACAGCCGGTGCTGGCGTTGCAGGTGCTCGAGCACGTCGGCATCGGCGTCGTCGAGCAGCATGCGGATCTGCTCGAGCGACATCCCCACCGATCGATAGACCAGCACCAGGTGCAGCCGTTCGACGTCGGCGTCGGTGTAGCCGCGGTAGCCCGACGGGGCGCGGATGCTCGGCACCACCAGACCGATGTGGTCGTAGTGGTGCAGGGTGCGTACGGAGACGCCGGTCAGGGCGGCTACCGCGCCGACGGTTCTGGCGTCCATGCCGCCACTATCGGCTATGACGTCGCGTGAGGGTCAACCCTTGTCGGCGCTGCGGCGCACCAACAGCACCACGAGGATGGCCAGCACACCGGCTGCGACGGCGGCCGCCACCGGCAACTTCGACGATTCCGGGCCGGGCGGCGGAACCGGTTCCGGTCCCGAAACCGGGTTGCTCGCCGTGGCCACCGTCGCCTTCGCCTGCGCCGCAGCGACTTTCGCCGCCGACGTCAGGCTGTCGTCGGCCACGGGTGGTTTCGCCGCCGCCTCCGGTGTTTTCTTGGCCGGTGCCTTTTTGGCCGGCGTCTTCTTGGCGGGGGCCTTTTTGGCGGGAGCTTTCTTGGCGGCCTTCTTCGCGGGGGCCTTCTTCGCCGGCGTCTTCTTGGCCGGCGTCTTCTTCGCCGCCTTGGCGGGCTGGTCCGGCACCGGCGGCTGCGACTCGGCGGCCGGCGGCGTACCTTCCGGCTTCTCGTCGGGTCGGCCCTGCTGGTCTGCCATCGGGCTGCTCCTTTGCAGTGTTCGTATCTCGGCCTGTGGGCATGCGCGCGGGAACCGGCAACGGTCCCATCATGCCAGGTCGGCCATGCGCTAACCGGTGACGGCCAGTCCGGCGGCCAGGGCCAGCGCGACGGCCATCAACGTCAATTCGACCATCGACCGCGACCGCGATACGTCGGCGGTGGCCCGATGCGATCGCGCGGCGGGCAGCCACATCGTCCGATTACGCCAGCCCAGCACCACCAACGCGACCGTCACCACGATTTTCGCCGCCAGCACCCGGCCGTACCCGGTGCTCCACAGATCCGCGGCTGAATCCAGCCGGACCACCGCGCCGAACGTTCCCGCGGCCACCAGCGCCAGCACACATCCCAGCGATAGCGCCGAGAACCCCGGCAACATCCGGGCCCACTGCCCGCGGTGCGTGACCGTCAACACCAGCGCAGCCAGCACGCCGCACCACAGCGCCGCCGCCAGCATGTGAACCGCCACCGCCAACCCGCCCAGCGCGCTGTGCGCGAAGTGACCCGTCAGCGGTCGCGCCACCACGCCGATCGCGGCCACCCCGCTCAGCACCGCCACCGTCGACACCGCGTGGGGCGCCGCCAGCGCCCCGACGACCACCACCGCGGCCGCCGCCAGCGCGACCAGCCCGGACCGCCCCGCCGTCGTCGCGGCCACGAAGTCGGCGACCGTGGCCACGCCGAGCGCGCGGACTCCGACACCGGCGGTGTGCGCGGCGGCCACCACCAACCGGGTCAGCTCCGCGACCAGCCACACCGCGGCCACCGTCGCCAGCGGCGTCGCGGCCCGCTGGATCACCTCGGCGCGGTGCCTGCTGGCGTCGAGCATCGGCACCGCGGCCAACCCCAGCGTGACGACGCCCGCGCAGACCGAGACCGCCCGTACCAGCGTCACGGTCAGCGACGCCTGCGGATACGCCAGCGCCCACGCCAGTATCGAGGCGGCCGCCACCACCAGCGTCGCGCCGGCGACCGCACCGCGGGTCGTCACGTGCGGCGCCGCACCGCCCACAGGACGGCCCCGCCGACGATCACGACGACGCCGACGTAGAGCGGCCACATCGGGAACGCGTCGTCGCCCGGTTCGTCGGCCGCCGTCGCCGACGGCCCCGGGGTGCCGGTGCCTGCCACCGTCAGCTCGAAGCTCCACGACCCGGAGATGACGTGCCCGTCTGCCGAGGTCGCCCGGTAGTTCACGGTGTAGGTGCCGGGCGGGCCCAGCGGGCGCACCCCGACGCTGACGACCGCGCCGTCGACCGTCGGTTCGCCGGTCGACCACAGGTTGCCGTCGGGGCCCACCACGGTCATCGCCGCGAACTGCGGCTGCATGGCCTCGTTGAAGGTCGCGGCGACGGCGGCCGGTGACTCGGTCAGCTCGGCGTTCTCGGCGGGGTCGGCGGCGATGCGGGTCGCGTGCGCGGCCGCGCCCGCCGCGGCGGCGAGCGAGCCGGCCGCCAGCGTGACCGTCAACAGCGCCGCTGCGAGCAGGCGTTTCATGATCGCCTCCGCGCCAGCACCGCACCGGCCAGCGCCGCCGCGGCGAGCACCAGCGCACCGCCGGCCAGCCAGCGCGCCGGGGTGTCGCTGGTGGCGGGTTGCGATGCGGTCGACCCGGTCAGCTCCAGCACGGGCGCGGGGAACTCGGGTTCGGCGCCGTCGGGCAGCGGCGGCTGATCCCAGCGCACGACCGTGCCGTCCGAGTAGGTCTGGGTGGCCGGGAAGCTGACCGCTTCGCCGTCGGGCAGCCGCACCGAGATCCGAAACAGCGCGAACTGGTCCGAGGAGATACCGGTACCGGGCGCGGCCGTCCAGGTGACCGATGAGACGGTGCCCGCGGCGACGTCGCGATCGAGGCGGGCCGTCCACCCCGGCATCACCTCGGTCCGCGCCGACGTCACGTCGGGCAGCTCGACGCTCAACTCTGTGGTCAGCGCGCCGGTGTCGGACTCGCCGGGCACGCGGAACGTGACGACGGCGGTGCTGCCCGGGGCAGCGTGGTCGGCCTCGGCGTGGACGTGGGCCGACGATGGCGCGGCGGTCGCCAGCGCCCCGGCCAGCGCGGTCGAGGCAGCGGCGGCAACCGCGATCAGGGCGCGCGAAGACGCCCGTGCGATGGGGTTCATGTGTTCGGGTGCTTTCTGGTGTCGGTTACGGGGTCGGGTCAGCAGGACACACGGACCGGTGGACCCCGGTGTGACACCGAAGCGGCAAGCAGCAACGCCGAACGCAACGGCTGCTCGGGACGGTGAGCCGCGGTGGCCGTCGTCGCGGCCACCGGCGGGCATTCGGCGCGCACCACCGCACGCACGCCCCGTAACGCGGCGCGACACCACCGCTCGCCGGTCGCGATCAGCGCGGCGCCGACTCCGACCGCCACCACATGGGCGGTCGGCATGATCCAGGCGGGCAGGGCGGCGCTGTGCGCGTGGGCGTGGCCGACGGCAAGCATTGCGTGGCCGAGGAGTTGCCCGGCCGCAAGCAGCCCGATCAGAACCCGGATCTCACCGGCGCGTGGCAGCGCCGCGGCCACGGCGCCCACCGTCGCGGCGAGCACGGCCAGCTGCGTGGCCGACGCCCCGGTCGGTGGCGTACCGCTGCCCACCCCGTGCGCGGCGACCGCAAGGGCCGCGGTCAGCAGACCGCAGGACCACCCTCTGATGCGGACCGCGCCCGTTGCCTGCGAGATGGCCACCTAACTCACGCCGAGCCGTGCCATCAGATCGGCGTCGATGCCATCGAGTTGGCGGGCGATCGCGGCGTGTGAGGAGCGCCGCCGCGGCGTCGGCATGTGCTCGGCGGCGGTGACGGCGGCCGACAGGTCGCTGAGCCGCTCGGTCATGGCCGCGACGAACTGTTTGGTCTCGGCGTCCTTGGGTTTCTTCTGGGCGACCAGCCGCAGCGAGTTCTCCGCACCGGCGACGCGCGCTGACAGCTCGGCGCCGTGTCCGGAGAACTGGCCGAGCTGGCTGAGCGGAACACCGAGCCGTTCGGCTTTGCGTTCGTCGAGCAGACCCCGCGCCGAGGTGGCGGCGCGGTAGGCCAGCGGCACCACGACGGGCGCGAGCAGCCGGGTCACCGTGAGCATCCTGCGGATCCGGCCGGGGGCGAAGACCTTGCCTTCGCGGGCGGCCTTCAACTGGGTCTCGGCGACCTTGAGCGCGGCCCGGTCGCTGTCGCGCTGGGCCCGCAGCTGAGCCTTGAGCGCCTTGGTCTCGGCCTTGCGTTCGGCCTTGAACCGGCGTACCTCGTTCTTGGCTGACAGCTTGGCCTCGAGCTTGGCCTTGGCCTTGATGGCACGGGCCTCGGCCCGGCGGGTGGCGCGAGTCTTGCGTCGCTTGAACGGGCTCATCCCGACTGCCTCCCGGCTCGTGGTTCTGGTCTGGTTCTGGTCACGGTGGCCCCCAACATTATCGTCCGGTGCATCCGGGCCGACGGTGGCGGCCTTGGCAGCACCATCGGTAACGGGCATGCTGGACGCAACGGGGGCACCACAAGGTTGATCAACTGAGCAGAATCGCCCGCCTGAACCCGGCGGAGCGCGCATAGTGGACTCGTTGAAGGGGGTTTGTATGGCTGCCAGCCGCCGCGTCACCCGCGCCGTCGGTGCGGTCCTGGACCTGGCCCCGCGCCACGGGGAAGTGTCACTGACCCGGCTCGTCGATGCGGTCAGCAAGGACCGCGGCCGCCCGATCGAGCTGAAGATGGCCGAACTGCCGCCCGGCGTGTGCGGGCAGTGGCGCCAGTACAGCGACCGCGACGTGTTCCTGATCCAGGAGGGCCTGCCGGCCTGGGACCGCACGCTGGCCCACGAACTCGGCCATCTGGTGCTCGGCCACGAGGGGACGCCGGTGGTCGAGGCGGCCCGCGAAAGCGTCGAGGTGGCCAGCTTCGATCTGATCGGATACATGCTCAACCAACGGACCGGCTGCATGGGACCCGCAGGCGAGGACGCCGAGCAGGAGGCCGAGGACTTCGCGGCGCTGCTGCTGTACCGGCTGGGCCGGCTGCCGTCTGACCGCTCATCGATCGTTCAAGTACGGCTCGGAGAGGCGTTTGGTTGATCGTCTGGGTGATCGCCGGTCTGCTCGGATTGGCCACCGGCCTGCGCATCGGCTGGGCCTTGGTCAACAAGCAGTCGCTGGTGAGCACCGCGATGATCCTGGCGCTGGGCAGCCTCGGGTTGGTCGCCGCGCTGAACTGGCAGCCGTTGACGCTTCTGATCGACACGGCGCTGCGCTGGCCGAACATCTCGATGGGGCTGACCCAGATCGCGCTGATCGGCTGCGCGGCCGGCAGCGCCGTGATGATCACCACCGTCTCGTCCGGACGTAAACCCGCCACCATCCGCAAGATCGCGATGGTCCAGTACGGCGTCGCCGCCGTGATCGCCGCGGTGAGCCTGGTGGCGTTCTTCAGCGCGGGGCAGCAGCCCGAGATGTCGCCCGACGAATATCTGCGCCAGAACCTCAATGCCGGCGGCAACTCGCTGCCGTGGTTGTTGCCGCTGCTCTACGTGCTGCTCGCGCTGTCGGTGGTGTCGTGGGCCGGAATGCGCCACTCCAACCGCAGCCGACGGGGCCGGGCGCTGTTCGTGTTCACGGTCGGCATCGTGCTGATCGTCGCCGCGGCCGGGTTCTTCTTCGTGCGTGTGGTCGGCGACACCGGACCCGTGGGGGTGCGGGCCGCCGCGACGCTTCTGGGCTGCGCGATGTTGGTCGTCGCGGCGGGATCGCTGCTGCCCAGCATCGAGGACTGGTTCGGGGCGCGCCGCGAGCTGCGGGTCATTCAACCGCTGCTGACCGAATTGGGCCGTCGGCATCCGGACATCGGGATCGGGGTGCGCCCGCGCGGTCCGCTGGCGTTCCGGGTGGCCGAACGGATGTCGTTGATCTCTGATGCGCTGTTTTTGGAGGCCACCGCCGCGGACCGCAAACGCAAGCTCCGGGTCGACGCCACCGGGGCGGGTTCTGACGTCGACGACGCCGGCGAGGAGGTCGAGACGCCGGACGTGCCGCCGAGCGAACAGGCGCGCGCGATCGCACGATGGATTTACACCGGCCGGCAAGACGCCACATTGGTCGAGAAGGCGGACTTTCCCGGGCCGGGCTGGCTGCGCCAGCCGGAGAGCCATTCAGACCGCGAATGGATCCTCGAGATCGCCGAGCAGTACCGCGCACTCGTCCGGGCCGAGAACGGCTCGGGAAGCGCGGCCGGAAATACGCAGCCTCAACCGGCGTCGCTGTAAATCAACCGGGTACTTCGCCGGGCCCGGGGGCCCGGCGAGCGGCGGCTAATCGTCCAGGTGCTCCCGGCGACGCAACTCATCCACCTTCTGCACAATGTCCTGCTGTGCTTCGGCGGACAGTCCGACGGTGCGTGCCGCAATACGGCGGACACCCTCGTCGCGCATGTTGGCGAGCCAGGTCAGTTCCTTGTCCAGCTTCTCGTAGTACTCGTCGTCGGTGAAGTACGCCGGCTTGATCCGGAAGAAGTTGGCAAGGGCTGCCATGGTCGCTGCGGACGGGTTGGTGCGGTTGCCTGAGCGGAGCTGAGACAGGTACGGGGCTGACATTGTGACGCCCTCTGCCTTGAGCGCTGCAATCACTTCAGCCGACGTGTGCGGGCCCCGACCCGGTGGATAAACCGTGTCGAACAGCCGGTTTAACCGGGCGGCGAACGTCGTGCTCATCGATATGACCTCCACATGCATACACGAGCGGGTTTATTGGCGGCGTATTTGCTGATCATCGTAGCGAGTGTTGTGCTGTCAACCAAGTGCAAACCGCGTAAAAGTTGGCCCGCCTTGTCGTTGTCGGTAGCCGCCACGGGCGGTGGCGTCCTCTGTAGGGTATGCCCATCGCGCCGGCCTGTGGGGCGTTCTGGCAAATAATGACGCCGGCGTCGTATTTGATTTGCCAGCACATTCGGCGCCGCCGCCCCAGTAATGGTGTCCAATCCCACTGGCAACGCCCATCCCGCGGTCACCTGCCGCTGTGAGCGTTTGCTGTTATGAAGTTCGGCTTATTAACGGGGCGCCGTCGGCGCAGGCAGGTTGTGCGGGGGCGCGCATCGGCGCCGCGCGAGGCCGACAAGCGACGCGCACGTGGCGACTGTGACCACCGAACCGGTGGCCAGCACCGCGGCCCACCTCATCTCGAGGGCCGCGGCGAACAGGATCCACACCCCGAACGACAAAAACAGCACACTCGCCACGTTGTGCAGGAACCGCACCGGCAACCGTCGGTGCAGAACGGCGCCGGCCGCGATCGCGACCCCGTCGGCGGCCACCATGCCCAGCGTCGCCCCGATCCACACCCCGGCCCAGTGGTGATCGCTGGCCAGCGCCACCGTGGCCAGCATGGTCTTGTCGCCGAGCTCGGCGAGCACGAACGACGACACGATCGCGGGAATGACCCACCGGGCTTCGGCGACGCGGATGTCACCGTCGTCGTCGGCGCGGCCGGAACGCCACGTCCACGCGGCGAACAGCAGGAAGGCGATGGCCGCGGCGAACGCGATCGGGCGGTCGGGCAGCGTCAGCCCGAGGAAATGGCCGATGGTCACCGAAAGGCCGTGCACCAGCATCGCCGCCAGGCCGACGCCGGAGAGCACCACCCACCACCGGTGACGCAGCGCGTAGGTCATCGCGATCAGTTGGGATTTGTCGCCCAGTTCGGCGACGAACACGACAGCCAGGCTGATCGCTATCGCGGTGAGCATGGGAACGACCTTTCGACGCGTCGCCGACAGGCCACATGCTCAGCGGCCGGTCCGGCTTCGGTCGAAGGTCTCGCCCACCGCTTCATATGAGTTGCGGTTCGTGGGCCGGGCTTGCGCCAGTATGTCGACCCGACGATTGGGGGCTACTCCCCTTCGCTGATGTGACCGACCATAGCGGCGTTGTGCGTGGCGCGCCAGCGCGCGCGGTGATTTCGGGTACCCGAATCAAGTGTTCAGGCAGGCGAACATCAACGTTTGAAAACCCTTACGCCGCAAGCAGCATCGCCAGAATGGCGGTGTCGGGGTGGCTGATCGGATCGACGCCGACGCGGCTGACCATCGACGTGACCGTGCCGTCCGCTTCGGCTTCCACCCATGCGGCGCGGTGTTCGAGGCCCAGATGCGGAAGCCCGGGCAGCAGCACACAACCCGACGCGGCACCCGTGCACTCCGGCAGTGACGGCATGGTTTCGGACGGCGGGTGCAGCATCAGCAACGCGGGCGGCTGGTGCTGCGCGAAATGTCCTGGCGCGACCGCCGAATCACCGACCACCGTGCCTTCGGCGACCACCAGGCCAACGGTGTCGGGCTCGGGTTCGTCGGGCAATTCCTCGCGGGCGCCGAAAATCGTTGTGGTGGCCAACAAGCCGGGCAGTGACGCGACACGTACGGCCAGAGTCAACAGCTGCGCCCATTCTTTGGTGGAGTCCGGCCAGCGTCCGGAGATGACGAAGCCCTTCAGGGCGCCGCGTGCATGAAACGGGGCGATGCCGATCGCCCGACCGGAGCTCTTCTCCATCTCGCCTCCGCGCCTTCGCTATTGGCCCAGGATGCGTCGCAAACGCTTGGCACACAAGACGACACGAGTGCTAACCATCGATTTTTCGCCGCACGATCCACACCACCCGGTAGGAACCGGCGGCGGTGACCCAGCCGAACTCACGCGAATCCATGGCTCCGGGCACGCCGGGATTTTCGGACCGCGCCTCGAAAGCCGCACTGCGACCGGCCCCGCGGACCTCGCCGACCCGTTTGACGAGCCACCGGGTGGACAGCATCGGATCCCGAAACACCCGCAGCTGCCCGGGCCGCGGCGATCCGCAGCGCAGTCCGAGCAGTCCGTCGCCGGGTGTGAGCGCGGGCCGCATCGAATCTTCGACGACGGTGAATCGACGCAGCGGCCAACTACGCGGTCTTTGGTTGCGGCCCACCCCCGAAGGGTAAGTTAGGAGCCATGCTGCATCGACTATTCGCCAACTCAACCCCTGCCCATGCCCACTGCGACTTGTACTGCGGCGTGTACGACCCCGCCCAGGCCAAGATCGAGGCGCTCTCGTGCCTGAAGACGATCCAGAAGTACCACGACTCAGACGACGACCACTTCCGCGCGCGCTGCATCATCATCAAGGAGCGGCAGGCCGAGGAGGTCAAGCATCATCTGATGGTGCTGTGGGCCGACTTCTTCGCCAAGGAGCACTTCGAGCAGTTCCCCAATTTGCACCAGCTGTTCTGGGACGGTGTGCACGGCGCCGGTGATGTGAAGAAGTCACTCGATGTCGCCGTCGCCGAGAAGCTGCTCAAGACCATCGACGAGATCGCCGACATTTTCTGGCAGACCGACAAGGGCAAGCAGATGGGTGTCTACCCGCCCGCCTGATTCGCGTCGCTTTCCATCCGCACACAGCCGCCGGAACATTTCAGTTCCGGCGGCTTTTCGTTTCAGAACAGAACGATCAGGGCCAGGATGCCCAGCAGCACCAACGCGATGATGCCGGCGCGCACGCAGGCCACCAGCTGCGAGCGGTTGTAGACGTTGGAGGAGGACTGCCACTCAGACGGCGGTACCGCGGATCCCGGGCCCATCGGATATGACCCCATCAAGTACTCCTGACCTGCACGTTCGCTAGTTCTCCTCAGTGAGCCCTGTCACAAGTGCGAGTTGTGACGCCGATCATAGCGGGTGGAGTCGGTGGTGCGAAATCGCCTGTCAGCGGCGGTTCGGTCGGGTCACGCGCGGTCCACCCGAGCATCCAGGGTTAGTTCGACTATCGATTTCGCTCGGCCCGGTTGAGCCGTTCCGCGGAGGCGTTCCGATTATCCACAGTGATCATCAGCGACCGCACAGATTGACCGGCTCACAGTGGATACCGGCCGATCTTGGCCTGTGGATGAACCTGTGGAAACTGTGGATAGCTCGAAATTGCTGACATTTCGGATCGGGCCGCAACTACGAGGTCGGGTGCCCCCGTCGCTAGGCTGGTCGGATGATCCAGGTGTGTTCCCAGTGCGGGACGCGGTGGAACGTGCGTGACCGCCGCCGGGTCTGGTGCCCGCGCTGCAACGGCACCCTGCTCGCCCCGATCGGGCCTGAGTCGGGCACCGAGTGGAGCGCGCCCGCCACGTCGGCGCGCCCGTCGTCGCCCGGTGCGACGCCGTCGCGGCTGCCGCCGGGCTACCGCTGGATTGCGGTGCGCCCGGGTGCTCCGCCGCCCCCGCGGCGCGGTCGCAGACCGCTGGGCCCCACCCCGCGCTACCCGTTCATTCCGCGCTGGGGGCTGACCGACCACTTCGAGCACGTCGAGCAGCAGGAGTCGACACCGCAGACCGGTCCGGCCCCGGCGAAGGTACGCACGCTGCTGCTCGCGACCATGGTCGTGCTCGGCGCGGCGGCGCTGATCCACCTGGTGCGCTATGCGCTGCTGATCATCAACCGCAGCGTGCTGCTCAACCCGTGGATCGCCGGGTCGGCGACCTGGTTGGGGGTCGGCATCAGCGTGATCGCGATGTTCGCCGTGGTCGCCAGCGCCGTGGTGCTGGCCAACTGGCTGGTCGCGCGCCGCGCCGCGGCGTTCGCCCATCGCGGGCACGAGGACCCGCGGCCGGGTTGGGCGCTGCGGGCGGGATGTCTGGTGCCGCTGGTCAACCTGGCGTGGGCGCCGGTCTTCGTGCTCGAACTCGCGGGGGTGGAGGAACGGCTGACGTGGCTGCGCCGGCCGGTGGTGGTGTGGTGGCTGGTGTGGCTGGCCAGCTACGCCGTGTCGATCTGGTCCATCGCGACCAGCTTCACCCAGGACGCCCAAGGCATCGCCGACAACACCGTGACCACCACGGTCGCGTACCTGCTGGCGCTGGCCGCACTGCTGCTGGCGTACAAGGTCTTCGAGGGCTTCGAGCGGCAGCCTGTCGAGCGGCCGACCAAACGCTGGGTGGTGGTGTCGGACGCCGAAGCCGAGGACACCGCCGAGGCCGCGAAGCAGAACCCGGCAGCCGTAGCCGTATGACTTCGGGCGACGGCGGAGCCGCCGGATCGGCGAGCTGCGGGCCAGAGCCCGGCGGTCACCCGTTCGTCGTGGCGCACCGCGGCGCCTCAGCCGACCGGCCCGAGCACACGCTGGCGGCGTATGAGCTGGCGCTGAAGGAGGGTGCCGACGGCGTCGAATGCGACGTGCGGTTGACCCGCGACGGTCATCTGGTGTGTCTGCACGACCGCAAAGTCGACCGCACGTCGAACGGCACCGGAGTCGTCAGCGAGATGACGTTGGAGCAACTGCGTGAACTCGACTACGGCGCCTGGCATCCCAGCCGACGCAACGACACCGGTCCAGCCGCGACCGCGTTGTTGACCCTCGACGAATTGATCTCGCTGGTGCTGGACTGGAACCGTCCGGTCAAGCTGTTCATCGAGACCAAACACCCGGTCCGCTACGGCGCGCTGGTGGAAAGCAAGGTGCTGGACCTGCTGCACCGCTACGGCATCGCGTCGCCGGCGTCGGCCGATCTGGCCCGCGCGGTGGTGATGTCGTTCTCGGCGGCCGCGGTGTGGCGGATCCGGCGTGCCGCGCCGATGCTGCCGACGGTGCTGCTCGGCGATACGTCGCGCTTTTTGGGCGGCGGTGCGGCCACCACGGTCGGAGCCACCGCCGTCGGCCCGTCGATCATGACGCTGCGCCAACATCCCGAGCTGGTCGACCGGGCCGCCGCACAGGGCAGGGCGTTGTACTGCTGGACCGTCGACCATTTCGAGGACGTCGGCTACTGCCGTGATCTCGGGGTGGCGTGGGTGGCCACCAACCATCCCGGCCGCACCAAGACCTGGCTGCAGGACGGGTTGACCGGCGCCGGCCGCTGACACGTATCCCCGCGCCGTTTGCCGGGAACGGTCATGGCTGAGCGTCGAGGACGTCTTGCGGCACCGGTGAATCGGTGCGCATCGCGTCGAACAACTGGTCGGCGGCAGCGCTGTTCCAGATCACCACCGAACCCGAATCGCTGCCGGTGAATTCGCCGATCGGCACGGTCACGGTGGTGACCTCACCGCGAAGCGCCCACGCCAGCCGCGCCAGATCCCAGACGTGCGCGCCCTCGTCGACCGCGACGGCCTTGCTGACCGATTCGGCCAGCGGTTGCCAGCGCAGCGGGTTGAGCAGCACCGCGGGGCTGGCCGCGCGGTGCAGGAGGGCGGCCATGAAGGCACGTTGATGAATCATCCGGTCCAGGTCGGCGCGCGGCGTCGCGCGGGTGCGGACGTATCCGAGCGCGCTGCGGCCGTCGAGCTTTTGGCATCCAGCGGGTAGGTCGATGCCGGCCAGCGGATCCGATATCGGTGCGTCGAGGCACATCGTCACGCCACCGACCGCATCGACCATCACCGCGAAACCGTCGAAGCCGATCTCGGCGTAGTGGTCGAGGCGCAGCCCGGTGGCCTGCTCGACGGTCTGGGCCAGCAGCGGCGCCCCGCCGAGGGTGAACGCCGCGTTGATCTTGTCGCTGCCGTATCCGGGCACCTGGACGTAGGAGTCGCGCGGGATGGACACCATCGTGGTTTGGTTGCTCGAGCCGAGCGCGGGGATGTGCACCAGCAGGATGGTGTCGGTGCGCCCGTCGCCGATGTCGCCGCCGGTGGCGAGGTCGGCCTGTTGTTCGGGCGTCAGGTTCTGGCGGCTGTCGGATCCGACGAGCAGCCAGGTGGTTCCCGCTCCTGGCGCGGGGCGGTCGCCGTAGTTCACCAGCGCCGGTATGCGGTGTAGTGAGCGGTCCAGCCACACCCCGGTGGCCACCATCGCGACCACCGCCACCAGCAGGCACGCCAGCAGCATGCGGCCCCAATGCCGTTTGCGGCGTGGCTTTTTCGCCTTCGGCGCGGTCGGCGGGGGTGGTTGACGCACGGCGGGCGGCGGTGGCCGACGAGGCGGCGGCTTGCGCGGCGGTGGCGGCGGTGGCGGCTTGCGCGGGGGAGGAGG
>JBNMRA010000036.1:0-40513 GCA_050205315.1 Mycolicibacterium pulveris
TGGGCGGCAGCGAGGGCGGCGGGGCAGCGGGGGCGGGCGGCGGAGGAGCGATGGCAGTCACGGTGAGAATCCTTCCGGCGGTTCAGGACTCGAGAAAGCGCAGCACCGCCAGCACGCGGCGGTTCTCGCTTTCGTCGGGCACCAGGTCGAGTTTGGTGAAGATCGACGCGATGTGTTTTTCCGCCGATCCGATCGAGACGTGCAGCGCGGCGGCGATCGCCGAGTTCGTCTTGCCCTCCGCCATCAACTGCAGCACCTCACGTTCGCGAGGGGTGAGCTGATCCAGCGCGCTGCGGCGATGGGAGCGCACCAAGATCTGCGAAACCACTTCAGGATCCAGCACGGTGCCGCCGGCGCCGACGACCTGCACGGCGTCGAGGAAGGCGGGCACGTCGGCGACCCGGTCTTTGAGCAGATAGCCGAAACCCCTGGTGTCCGAGGCGATCAGATCGGCCGCATAGCGTTCCTCGACATAGTGGGAGAGCACCAGCACCGCCGATTCCGGGTTCTGACTGCGCAGCAGCGCAGCCGCGCGGATTCCTTCGTCGGTGAACGTGGGCGGCATGCGTACGTCGACGATGGCTAAATCCGGGCGCTCCTGGTTGACCAGCCGCAGCAGGTTGGTGGCGTCGGGTACTCCGGCGATGACGTCGTGTCCGGCGTCGGTGAGGATGCGTTCGATGCCGGCGCGAAGCAGCGCGGAGTCCTCGGCGATCACGATGCGCATGGCAGTACCGCTGTGACGATGGTGGGTCCGGCCGCGGGGCTGGAGACGGTGAATGTGCCGCGCGCAGCGCGCACGCGTTCCTCCAGCCCGCGCAGGCCGGTCGCGTCGTCGCCGTCGGTGATCTGCGCACCGCCCCGGCCGTCGTCGAACACCGACACCGACAACTGATTCGACGCCTCGTCGAAGCGCACGGTGACGACGGCCTGGTTGGCGTGTGCGTGTTTGGCGACGTTCGTCAGCGCTTCGGCGACAACGAAATACGCGCAGGCTTCGGCCTCTTCGGGCAACCGGCGCGGCAGGTGGATGTTGAGCGCGGTGGGCACCGGGGACCGTTGCACCACCGAGGACAGCGCCGCGTCCAGTCCGCGGTCGGAAAGGATCGTCGGCGCGATGCCGCGCACGACGTTGCGCAACTCGACGAGCGCGCTCTTGGCATCCTCATGCGCCTCGGCGATCAACGCCTTGGCTGCCGGCAGGTCGGTGTCGAGTTTGGTCTGGGCCAGCCCGATCGTCATCGCCAGCGACACCAACCGGGGTTGCACGCTGTCGTGCAGGTCGCGCTCGATGCGGTGACGTTCGGTCTGCGCCGAGGACACCGCACCTTGGCGGGCGTCGGCCAGCGCGCTTACCTGGTGCTGTAGCGCTGCGGTGGGCGACGGGGACAGCAGCCACCGGTCGATCGAGGCGTCCAGTGCCGGCGCGAAGATCAGTATCGCGATAGCCGCTGCGACCGCGACCAGGGCCAGCACCCATGCCAGCGGCACCGGCAGAAAGGTCAGCCCTGCGTCGTCGTCGCTGTGCTGGATGGCAATGGCACCCGTCGGACCCAGAAACGCGAACGCCAGCAGGATGAACGCGATGCCTGTCGCCACCATGTCGTAGCTCATCCGGAGGTAGTGGTGGGCCAGCGCTTTCCATAGTCGGGCGCCGCTGATGTCCAGCCACAGCTGGTGCAGCCAGCGCTGAATGCCCTCGTACGGCGACATCCGTCGCGGCGGGACGCCGATGCCCAGGCCGAACACCGCTTCGCTGCGGATCCGCTCGACCCGTTCCACGCCGCGCATCAGGTACACGAAAACGATGACGGCCAGGGCGAATCCGATGCCGCTGGGGATCGACGAGATACCGAGGATGAGGATGCCCAACGGGATCCAGAACCACACCAGTGCCAGCGCCGCGCCGGTGATCATCGACGCGGTCGGCACTACACCGATGTGCTTGGTGTCCGCGTTGGCCGGGTTCGGATGCGCGCCGACGGGCGCGGTGGCGTCGGGACTCGTGTCGGTGACAGCGACCATGCCTTCAACCTATGGACTGAAGGCGGCGGGCAAAACAGCGTTTTCCGTAGACCCGGGTGGGGGTAAACCCCCACATCACTTCGGCGCGGTCAGCTCCAGCGCGATGTTGTCGGGGTCGCGGAACTCCAGGATGTACATCGGCCCGATGTCCTTGACCGGTTCGTGTTCGATGCCGAGCGTATCGAGATGGTCTGCGGCGGCGTCCAATTCGGCTTTGCTGTCCAGGCGGAACGCCAGATGATCCAGGCCGGCACGGTTCTCGTCGAAGCGGTCGGACCCGACAGGCCGCAGCCCCACCAGCATGCCGCCGAGGTCATAGATCACGCCGCCGGAAAGAAAGCTCAGCGCTTGGCGGGTGGCTTCGTCGGCCTTGTCCGGAAGCTCGATCAGCACACCCCAGCCGAACACGCTCTCGTAGAACTGTCGTGACCGCTCGATGTCGGTGACGGTGAGCCGAACATGCGCGACGGACCGGGTGTTGATCGCCATGGCTGCCATGCTGCCAGCGGACACGATTCGTCGAGGTCAATCCGGGGCATCGGGACCGACGTGCCAGAATCGCGGTCGTGCAGATCGGGATGACCATGCCGGTGATGGAGGCCGACCTCGACGCCGCCACGCTCAAGGCGTGGGCGCGGGCCATCGACGACGGTCCGTTCTCGTCGCTGTGCTGGGGGGAACGGATCGCGTTCGACAACCCCGAGAGCCTGACGCTGCTGGGTGCGCTCGCCGCGTGGACCGAGCGGGTGCGGCTGGTGACGACGGTCGTGGTGCCGCAGTTACACGATCCCGTCATGCTCGCCAAACAGTTGGCGACCGGTGACATGCTGTGCGACGGCCGGTTGACCGTCGGCATCGGCGTCGGCGGCAGGCACGAGGATTACCACGCCGTCGGCGCGGATCCGGCGACGCAGACCATGCGGGGGATGGCCGACCGCGTCGCGGTGATGAAGCGCGTATGGGCCGGTGAGAAGGTGACCGATTCGGTCGAAGCGGTCGGGCCGCTACCGGTTCAGCCCGGCGGCCCGCCGCTACTGGTCGGCACCATCGGACCGAAAACCGTGCGCAGCGCCGCGCACTGGGCCGACGGTATGGCGGGCACGATCCTAGACGTCGACGTCGCCAAGCAAAACGAACTGTTCGACGTCGCACGCGACGCGTGGGCCCAGGCCGGAAAGCCCAGCCCGCACTTGGCCACGTCGTTCTGGTTCGCCATCGGAGACCGCGACGACGCGCGGGCCCAGGTGCACCGCCATCTGCGGCGCTACATGAACTGGATTCCCGCCGAGTACGTCGACGCGATGGCTCCGAGCACCGGCTGGGCCGGTGATGACGACGAGCTGGCCGCGGTGCTGCGCAGATTCAGCGACATCGGTACCGACGAAATTCACCTCATCCCAACCAGTTCCGATATCGAGCAGCTGCGGCGGGTCGCCGACGTGGTCAAGGACTTCGCCTGACGCCACGGCCGACGACCGCCGCGTCGGGTTGTCATGCGGTGGGCTGGCCCCACGGCGGGTCGTAGACCGAGGCGAGCCGGGCGAGCGTCAGCGCGGCCAACAGCAGCCCGAAGTCGCGCAGTGCGACGTCGTAGAAGCCGGAGAACGTCAGCAGGTTGATGATGATGCCGGCGAGCCAAGCGGCCACGACGTAGGCGGCGTATCGCGGCTTGATCGCCACCGCGATGCCGGCGACGATCTCGATCACCCCGACGACCGCCATCGTGTGCGCGGGGCTCAGCGGGCTCAAGTCCGCGATCCACCCGGCCAGATACCCCTCCCAGTTCGCCGGGGACGTGGTGAGCAGGTTGAAGAACTTGTCGAGGCCCATCACGATCGGCAGCACCGTGAACCCGACCCGCAACAGCGCGAAGGCTCCGTAGGCGGGCTCGCGTCGAGCTCGATCGAGCACGCCGGACGGAGCGGGCGACATTGAAGTAGTCATTTCGCGACCTCCTTCTAAAAGTAGCAAGATGCTTTTTTAGAATCTGCCTGCACTTTCGATTTGTCAATATCTTTTGGTGTTAGAATTCAGGCATGCCCGTCCGCCGACCCAGTGACCTGGCCGCGCTGACCGGGCTGAGCCATCTGGAGGATCCGGTCCGGCGCCAGTTGTACGAGTGTGTGGCCGAAAGCGATACGCCGATTTCGCGCGAGCAGGCAGCTGCGGCGGTGGGCATCGGACGCACCTTGGCCGCCTATCACCTCGACAAGTTGGCCGACGCCGGCTTGCTCACGATCAGCTATCAGCGCCTCACCGGACGCGACGGGCCCGGCGCTGGTCGCCCGGCGAAGCTGTACGCGCGCGCGCCGGGGGAGATGACGATCAGCGTGCCGCCCCGCGACTACGAACTGTTGGCCAGGCTGCTGGTGGGAGCCGTCGAGAAAGATGACAGCGGTGTGGTGAAGGCGGCGGTGGACGGCGCCGCCTTCGAAGCCGGCAGGAGCGTCGGAACCGAGTCAGCCGCCGACATCCTCGTCGCGCTGCGTCGGTGCGGCTACCAGCCCCACGTCGACGACGAATGCGTCAGCCTGCGAAACTGCCCGTTCCACATGGTCGCTCGTGACCACCGCGAGGTGGTCTGCGGTCTGAACCTGCGCCTCGTCGAGGGGATCATCGCCGGCTGTGACCAACCGCGGGCCCACGCCGAGCTCACCCCGCATCCTGACCGGTGCTGTGTGGTGGTGCGCGGCGTGGATCCCAGCGATCCAACCTCGGGTTGAGCCGAATCAGTCAGTGCCGCCGTCGGAGTCGCTGCCCGAACCGCCGTCGGAGTCAGCCGCGGAACCGGAGTCCGTACCCGTGTCGTCCCCGGCGTCCGTGCCTGCGTCGTCGTCGGCGACATCACTTTCGGAAGCGACTTCGGTGACATCGTCGGCGGCGACGTCTTCTTCGCCGACCGCGTCGTCGACGACGTCGATCTCGGCATCGGTGTTCTCGTCACCGGAGGCGTCGTCGACGAGGGCACTGTCCTCGGGTTCGGTTGCGGTGTCGGTCTGCGCGGTCTGGTCCTCAGATTCCAAGCCGACGCTGGCGGTGTCGCCAGAACCGCCCGAATCCTGCTCGGCAGCGCTGCTTTCGACGCTCACCGCGAATGTCTGCGCCCCCAGGGCCGGGAGGTTTTCGGGCCCGCCGGCCGAGGCGCGCAGTGAGGTGTCAGCCGATGCCGTCAACGCCGCGTCGGGCGTGACGCCGTCGATGATCGACACCAGCGCGTCGGCGATCGCGGTACTGAAAAAGACGCCGGTGTCGGCGGCGGCGGTGACGAGGTCACCGAACAACTCGGCGCCTGCGGCGGCGAAGCCGGTGATGACTTCTGCACCGAACGCGACCGCCGTCGCCGCCTGCGCCAACCCGAAGTTGACCAGCCCGGCGGTCTGTGCGGACGCGAACACCACCAACTCGGCCAACGAGTCGACGACGAATTCGCTGACCTCGAGGCCCGCTGCCGCAAGGCCGGCGACGGTGGCGGCACCGGTCGCAAGCAGTCCGACGAACGCTTCGGTGCCGGCCGCCACGCCGGTGGCAGCGGCGGTGATGCCGAAGTTCACCAAGCCCGCCCCAGCGTTCACCAGAAATTCCAGCGGCGCCGCGAACGGCGCTGGGAGAACCGAGTTCAGCGCGAACACCACGAGTTCGGCAGCGCTGGTGGTGAAGAAGGTGCCGGCTTCGGCTGCCGTCGCGACCAGATCGACAAAGGCGTCCGCGCCAGCTGCGACCAGGCCGGCAAGCACGGCACCACCGGTCAGCAGGGCGGCGGCGCCCTGCGCGACGGCGAAGTTCACCAAGCCGGCGGCTTGGGTCGCCCCGAAGGCGATCAGCTCAGCCAGCTGGGTGGTGATGAACACGCCGGCTTCCGCGGCGGCTGCCACGAGCCCGGCCACAGTGGTGCCTCCCGCGGCGACCAGCGCTGCGAACTGTGTGGCGCCGAAGGTGACGCCCTCGGCGACGGTGATCAGACCCGCGTTGACCAGCTCGGAGGTTTGGGTGATCAGGAACGACAACGCCGATGCGGCGTCGGCCGGGATCGCCAACAACGCATCGGGCAAGTCGAGCACCGAGGCCAGCAACTCGTTGTTGGCCGATACGGAGGGCAATGCCGGGACGGCGACCTCGGGCGGGGACGCGGCGATCGGGGCGGCGATCAAAGCGGTGGCGCCGACGATGGCAACGCCGGTGGTGACGAGTGGGCGGGCTGTGATGTCCATGAGATGTCCTAGGGTGGAGCGGGCCGATAGCAAATGTTGTATGGCTCACAGTTCCCCCTAATAGCAAAGTCAAACCAAAATTATTGACGGGTTTGTCGGAGTGGCGGCCATGCGGCGTAACGCGCGGTCCGACAAGGCCCTGTCAGGCCCTTTCAGCACCATCAAGATTGGTTGGATCCAACCGATCACTGGCGGTGAAATACGGGCTGCCATCGGATTGGCTTTCCCGGGCGTGTGCGCGCGGCGCAATAGCCCGTCGTAGCAGGTTGACCTGCAGCGCCGTCGTGACAAATTGATCGGCGGACCGTGGCACCTAACGGCGAAAACAGCGGTCGATATTGAAAGCCACAACCGTCACCGGGCTCGTCGCAGCAAAGCGCTGAGCCGTCCGGTAACTCGTGGCACCGAATCGGTCCGAGGGCTGGTGTGCGAGGTCTGTTCCCCTAGCCGGGAGCAATCAAACACTGCGGCTCCGGACGGATATCCGTCTCGTGTGGGCGAACTGGTACCACCGGCGTCCAGCCCCGTCGGCCCGCGGCGCTGTGGTTAACGGCGTGGTCCGGTGGGACGATAAACCCATTGGGAAGAATTCCAGGCCTTGCCGGGTTGAGCCCGAGACCGGTGAGCCGTCTTCCTGATAGCGGCAGGGGAACCAGCCGATTGGAGTATTTCCATGAACAGAACAACACTGAAAACGATCGCCGCAGGGTTCGCCCTAACCGGTGCCCTGGGTCTGGCCACGGTCGGACTCGGTAGCGGTCAGGCTCAAGCCGATCACGACTGGTGGTGGCATCCGCCGTCACCGGGTCATCACCACGTCGTCCCGCCGCCGGGTCACATCGCGCAGCTGCCGTTCGTGCCGCCACCCGGGCACCTCGCGAAGTTGCCGTTCGTGCCGCCGCCCGGGCACTGGGACAAACCCTGGAAGTGGTGACGTAGCGCCCGCCCGATGGCCGTCCCGCATCAGCGGGGCGGCCATCTGGTTAATCTGCCACGGTGTCTACGAATTGGTCGCCGACCCGACTCGGCAATCTGAGCGGCAAGCGCATCATCGTCACCGGGGCCACCAACGGTGTGGGTCTGGCAACGGCCACCGCGCTCGCCCGGGCGGGCGCCCACGTGATCCTGGCCGTCCGAAACCTCGAGCTCGGCGCGCAACGTGCGGCGGAGATGGGCGGTCACACATCCGTCGTCAAACTCGACCTTGCCGATCAGTCCTCGGTGCGGGCTTTCCCCGATCTGTTCGACGGTGAGGTCGACATCCTGATCAACAACGCCGGCATGGTGGCCCAGCGGCGAAGCGATACGGTGGATGGTTTCGAAATCACTTTGGGCACAAACTTTCTCGGCCCGTTCGCGCTGACCAACCTGCTGTTGGAACGGGTGCGTTCGCAGATCGTCAACGTCGGCTCCGACGCGCACAAGATGGCGCGTATCGCGTTCGACGATCCGCACCTGCGCACCCGCAGATGGTCGGCGTTTCCGGCCTACGCGCGTTCGAAGCTCGCCGTCATGCTGTGGGGCCTCGAGCTCGACCGACGGTTGCGGGAGGCAGGCTCACCGGTCTCGAGCTACCTGACACATCCGGGTTGGGTGGCGTCCAACCTTTCTCAGGTCTCCGATCAACGGGTGATGTCGACGTTTCACACGGTGGTCAAGTCGGTGGCCGGTGTGCTCGCCAACGATCTCGACGCCGGAGCCGCCCCGACGCTGTACTGCATCACCGAGCCGATTCCGCCGGGCAGCTACGTAGGCATCGACAGCAGGCTCGGGTTGAAGGGCGGCCCGACGCTCAGCGGCCGTGCGGCAGCGGCCTGTGACTACGAAAACGCCAGGCGGCTATGGGAGTTCGCCGAGCGCGAGACCGGCACCAGCCTGCCTCAAACCGCCACCGCGGCATCCGACGGGACGAACTCGTAAGTCACCGTGTAGGTGGTGTCGCCCTCCGGTGTGACGATGGTGTGGCTCTGCGCGCCTCCGTCAGACCAGCCCACGAACACCAGCTGCCCACCGCTGCCGGGCTGGGGTGACGGCGCGTTGAGTACGCGCTCGACGCCCACCACGGCTTGCTCCTCGACGTAGGAACCCGTGTAGGGGATGCCGTCGATGGTGAAGGTGGCGTTGGGATCACTGGCGTTGAACGTGAGTTTGACCAGGTTCGGATTGATGTCCTTGTACACCGTGGTCGACAGACCGCTGCTGTCGGTCACCGTCAGCGCTATCCGGTAAAAGGTGTTGCCGAGCTGATCGCGGGTGCGTGGAATGGTGACGCTGCCGGTGGGCCCAGTGATGTTGTCCCGGAACGGATGCACATGGTCGGCGTGGTGGAACACCACCGACCACTTGTACGCGCTGGCGGGCAGCGCACCGTCCTGCTCGTCGGATGCGATGCCGCTGAACGACACGGTGTCGCCGGCGTTGTACTTGTCGGGTACGTCGGTGATCTCGACGACCGGGGGCGTGCTACCGACCACGATCCGCTGCGTCGCGGTGCTGGTCTTGTCGCCGTCGGTCACCGTCAACGTCACGGTGTAGGCGGTGAAGTCGGCGCCGGTGTTGGTGAAGACCATGGTCGGATTGGCGTCGGTCGAGGTGCGGCCGTTGCCGAAGTTCCACTCGTAGCTCAGGTTGTCGCCCTCGGGATCGGTGGATTCGCCGGCCGAGAACTGGACCTCCAGCGAGTCTTCGGCCGTGTAGGTCGACGACGCGTTGAGTACAGCGGTCGGTGCGCGGTTACCGCCGGAAGGCCGCAGCACGAACAGCGTGCCGGGATAGATGTTCAGCTGATAGATGTTGCCGTCGGGCCCCTGGTCGAGTTTGACGGTGGTGCCGGCCTGGTTGTCGAACATGCGCTCGCTGATGAGGCTGGTGAACTCCGAATCGAACGTGAGCTCTTTGATCCAGCCGACGGAGTAGTCGGCGATGAACACCTTGTTCTGGTATTCCTCGGGGAAGGTGCTGCCGGTGTAGACGACGACCGACGTGATCGAACCCGCGTTGGCCGGCGGTGTGGAGTGGCGGTAGGCGTAGATCGGGTCGACGTACGCGCAGTCATTGCCGGTGCAGTAGCCTTCGGCCGCCGGCCAGCCGTAGTTGGCGCCGGCCGTCACGATGTTGAGCTCTTCCCAATTCGATTCGCCCACATCGCCGACCAACAACTGGCCGTCCGGAGTGAACGTGAACCGGAACGGGTTGCGAAGACCGATGGCATAAATCTGCTCGACGGCGCCCGGATGGCCGACGAACGGGTTGTCCTCGGGTGCGCTGCCGTCGCGGTTGAGCCGCAGGATCTTGCCGTGGATGTTGGTCAGGTCCTGTGCGTTGGCGCTTTCGGTGTTGTCGCCCACCGCCCAGTAGAGGTGTTCGCCGGCGGGGTCGAATTGCAGTTCGCCGCCGTGGTGGAAGTTGTTGCCGAGTTCGGTCGACCTGAGCAGTTCGACGGGCTCGCCCACCACCTCGAAGGAATCGTTCAGCGTCAATTTCGAGAGCCGGTCGTAGTTGTCGGCGCCGGTGTAGGCGACGTAGATGGTGTGGTAGCCGGGCTGGCCGGCGTCCCAGAACTGCGGGTCGATCTCGATGCCCATCAGGCCGCGTTCGCCGTCCGCGGTCACGGTGGGCAGGTTGATCAGCGTCGTCACGTTGCCGGTGGCCGGATCGTAAACCTTGATCGCACCGGCCTTTTCGGTGATGAAGATGCGATGGATCTGATCGGGATGGTCGGTGTCGGCGAGGATGTCGAAGTCCGTCGGCTCGCTGAGGCCCGACACGATCGCGACGCGTTCGAGCTCGGCGGGCAGCCCGGTCGAATCCTGGCACTGCGCGAGGAACTGGGTGAGCTCCGCCGAAATCGCGCGGCCCTGCGGTGAGTTGCCGAAATCGGTGATCGCATCGGTGATTTGGGTTGCGACGTAGTTGACGAAGCGTCCGATCGGGGTCCGGTTCAGCGCGTCGATGACCCGGGTGACCTCGCGGCGCGCGATTTCCAGCACGGCCGCAACGATCGGCGGCGCCGACGGTGCGCCACCGCCGGAGCCCGCGCCTCCGCCGCCTCCGTTGATCGCGCCGGCCACGACGCTGACCAATTTCGTCACACCGTTGATGACGCCGCAGACGCATTCGGTCACCTTGGCTTGGATGTGGCCCACGACCTCGTCGGGTGTGGGCAGGCTCGGCAGTGCGCCCGCAAATGGATTGGCGGACGCGGCCAGTGGGGTGGCTGCAGCGCTCAACAGCGCGACGGTCTCGGTATCGGTCGACGACCGGGTTGCCGACGTGTCGGCGGTCTCGGCCGGGGTTTCGGTGGCTTCGGTGATCGCGGTCTGCGCGACGGTGTCGGTCTCGGGCTCGACCTCGGGGGCTGGCGTCGGCTCGGCTACGGCCGCGTCGTCTTCGCCGTCGGCGGGGGTGTCGTCGGTATCGGTGTCGTCGATGGTGCCGACCTCACCGTCTTCGAGGTCCTCAGGGTCTTCTGTGTCCTCTAGGTCCTCTGGGTCTTCGAGGTCCGCGTCATCCTCGACGCCCTCGTCGTCGAGGTCATCGGTGGTCTCGGCCGGTTCCTCGGCATCGGGCGGCTCCGTGTCGGTCGGATCCGACGACGCGTCGCTGGGTTCCGCCGATTCCGAAGACTCCGAGGACGGTGATGACGCGGACGAGGCGGAAGAAGCAGAAGAGGAGGTGTCCTCCGCCCACGCCACACCGGGCATGGCAACCACACCGGCGACGCCCAGTGCGACGGCGAGCGCGCCGACGCGACCGATGTATTTGGCGTATCCGGTGGCGGCCGTTCGGGTCGCATTCCTCGAACGCGCAACTCCGGCATGCGGGCCTTGCGCGTCGGTGTGATCGGCGGCGGTCATGCGTCCCCCAGGTCTCGTCGGCGTCACTACGACTTCGCCAGCAACTATGGCACTTTCGATCGACTAGCACGTCAAAACACGGACATAGCGGGGCGGTGTCGAATGTGACGAACGTCATGCATTCATCTGAACCATTAGCTGGTGGCGTCGTGCGGCCTGTGTTTTTCCTTGTCGCGGACTTGAGATGCCAAGCAGATGAGTTGCATGCCATGGAGGTGGTCGAAGGCGCCCTGCAAACTGCCGCGCGGGGAAGAAGGCGCCCGCATTGCGTCCGTCGTCGCCCGGCATGCTGACGCCGGACCCGCCTCGTTTACGCTGACGTCGACAGCGAGTAGCAAAGGAGACGAGGATGGCGTGGTTTCTGGCACTGCAGGGGTCGGCCCACCAGACTCATCAGTCGTCGGCGTATGAGCTTCAGGATTCAGTGGATCTGGACAAGCTCGCGGAAGAACTCGCCAGCGCGGCGACGCTGGACCGGGTCGTTCCGGTAGCGGCGATGCTGCCGCAGTCAAAAGGTCGCCGGCAGAAGGTGACCCTGTACGTGCGGCCCGCGGCGTGGGGGATGTGGACCTTCTACCAGATGTCAGAAGAAGATCAGCGCCAGCTCATCAAGGAGAACCCCCTGCTGAACGCGCTCGCGCAGGGCGTCGCGCAACGCACGCAGGCGAATCCTGGCCAGAACCCGCTGTTCGGCCAGCAGTAGTTCGCCGCAGCCCGTCGTAGCGCTCAGCCACTCGAGGCCGGCGTGCCCATCTGGATGTCAGTCGGTGTATAGCCGTTGACCGTGCCCACCCTGAGAGGTGAGGCTTTGATGGATAACCCCCGGGATCGCATCGCCGAGGAGGTACGTCATGGCGGGGACATCAACGGATTCACCGGCGTTGGCTGGCCGCCGCTTCCCCGACGAGTTCTACTGGGGCACCGCGACCGCGGCCTTCCAGATTGAAGGCGCGTGGGACGAAGACGGCAAGGGCCCGTCGATCTGGGACACCTTCGGCCACGCCGGCAAGATCAGGGACGGCTCCACCGGCGACGTGGCCGTCGACCACTATCACCGGTACACCGAAGACGTCCAGCTGATGAAGGCGATCGGGGCGACGGCATACCGGTTCTCCATCTCGTGGCCCCGTATCTTCCCTAACGGGGTCGGCCAACCGAATTCGAAGGGTCTGGATTTCTATCGACGCCTGGTCGACGAGCTGCTCGCGAACGGCATCGAGCCGTTCGCGACGCTTTATCACTGGGACTTGCCCCAGGCGCTGCAGGACGAGGGCGGATGGCAGTCGCGCGACACGGCTGAGGCGTTCGGCGATTACGCCGGCTACGTCGCCGCACAGCTGGGGGACCGGGTGGGGCACTTCTTCACCATCAACGAGTTCTCCAGCTTCGTGGAGCTGGGCCACGGGAGGGGCATGCTCGCTCCTGGCCTCCAGCTGCCGCCCGGCGAGGTCAACCAAGTTCGTCACCATGCCGTGCTGGGCCACGGCCTGGCCGTCCAGGCGATTCGCGCTCAGGCCCGCGCGGGGACCAAGGTCGGGCCGGCGGAGCAGATCATCGGCACCGCTCCGATCATCGAGACGCCCGAGAACATCCGGGCCGCCGCGGCCGCGTTGCGGGACTTCAACGCCGGCTACATGACCGTGATGATGGAAGGCCGTTACCCCGACGCGTTCCTCGCCGGGCAGGGGGTGGACGCGCCGAAGTTCACCCCCGAGGACCTGCAGATCATCGGTAGCCCGGTGGACTTCATCGGCACGAACATCTACATGGTCCACGCCTTCGTTCAGGCATCCGACTCTGAGCCGGGGTACGAAGTGGTCGCAGGAAGCACGATGGTGCCTCCGCCGGCGCGGCCCTATCAGCCGGGGCATGCCCGCGCCCAGTATCCGAACTCAGAAATCGCGTTGAGGCTCAGCCCGGAGTCGATGTACTGGGGGACGCGCCTGCTGGTCGACGTCTGGAACGCCAAGGAGATCTTCATCACCGAAAGCGGCATGCCGACGACCGCCGAAGAGGACGCCGAGGGGCTCGACACCGGCCGCATCGTATGGCTTCGCGCCTTCCTCACCGAGCTGCAGCGGGCGACGGCCGACGGTGTGCCGGTGCGCGGCTACTTTCACTGGAGCCTGATGGACAACCTCGAATGGGGCGCGGGCATGCAGCCCAGGTTCGGGCTCTATCGCGTCGATCCCGCAACGCAGAAGCGAGTACCGAAGCTCAGCGCGCATTGGTTCCGCGAGGTGGCGCGGCAGAATGCGGTCGTCTGAACCGTAAGCCCCGCATCGGCCACGGATGAGGAAGCGACGGTCAGCTCAGTCGAACATCTTCCGTGAAGCGGACGGCGGGACCAGATGTCATGAGCGGGGTTCCGCGGCCAAATCGCGCGCAGCGGCAGGATGATGTACACCGCGATCGCGAGGTAGCCGACCACGGCCAGCAGGGGCACGAACAGCCCGACCACCAGCATCACGACATAGCCGGCCAGGCTCGGCACGAGCTGTTTGCTCAACGCTGTCACTTCGGCGTCAGTCGCATCGGCACGAATCAGGCGCGAGCGGGCGGCGTAGCGCCACAAGGCGCCCAGCAGCGAAGACGCCAGCAGCAGGTTCATGCCGTAGACCGTCGTTGCGACCCGTTCGGCGTCGTGCAGGTTGATGTGCTCAGCCACAAGCCCAGTAGGAAATGGCACGAACGACACCACCATGAGCAACAGCAGATTCAGCCGGATCAGCACCGGCGTGGTGCTCTCGAGGTACTCCGTGATCACCGTGTGTTTGATCCATACCGCCCCGATGGTCGAGAAGCTGATCAGGTATGCCATGTACGACGGCCACTGGTCAGCCAACGACTCGAGCAGATGGTCGTCAGCGCCTACTTCGACGCCGATCTGAAGAACAAGCAGCGTGATGGCGATCGCGAACACCCCGTCGCTGAACGCTTCCATCCGGGCGGTCCGTAAGCTCGGCCGTCGGCCCGCCTCGGGCTCCTTGTCATCCATTACAGTTTCGCCCTCCCCACAAGAGCGGCCAGAGCGTTTCATCAGTGGGACACCTGGCCGTCAGCGTAAATCGAGCTCGTATCCTTCGGCGTCCGATCCTGCGAAGCGTGGGCCTTTCCCGTGACAGCGACCGGTCCTCGGATGCATTCGGAGCAGAGGCGCACTACCAATATGCGGGGTCTACGGGTGTTTCGATGGTGCCCCCGGCAGGATTCGAACCTGCGGCCTTCTGCTCCGGAGGCAGACGCTCTATCCCCTGAGCTACGGGGGCGCGCTCGAAGAGCTGCGCCAATGGGCCTGCACAGCCTAACGCATCACCGGCAAGGGAAACGGATTCGGGGCCTGACCACCCAAGACCATAGGATGGACCCTCGTGACCCCCGCTGACCTCGCCGAGCTGCTCAAGACCACCACCGCCGCGGTGCTGGCCGAGCGCGGCCTGGACGCCTCGGCGCTGCCGGCCACCGTCACCGTCGAGCGTCCGCGCAACCCCGATCACGGCGACTACGCCACCAACCTCGCCCTGCAGCTGGGCAAGAAAGTCGGCGTCAACCCCCGTGAGCTGGCCGGTTGGCTGGCCGCCGCGCTGGCCGACCGCGACGGTATCGCCGCCGCCGACGTCGCCGGGCCCGGGTTCGTCAACCTGCGCCTGGAGGCCTCCGCCCAGAACGCGATCGTCGACAACGTGCTGGCCGCCGGAGAGGACTACGGGCACTCCGACGCCCTGACCGGCCAGCGGATCAACCTCGAGTTCGTCTCCGCCAACCCGACCGGGCCCATCCACATCGGCGGCACCCGCTGGGCCGCCGTCGGCGACGCGCTAGGCCGGCTGTTGTCCACCCAGGGCGCCGACGTCACCCGCGAGTACTACTTCAACGACCACGGCGCCCAGATCGACCGGTTCACCAGCTCGTTGATCGCGGCCGCCAAGGGCGAGCCCACCCCCGAGGACGGATACGCGGGCGACTACATCAAAGAGATCGCCGCGCAGGTGCTCGCCAAGGACCCCGACGCGCTGAGCCTGCCCGACGACCAGATGCGCGAGACCTTCCGCGCGATCGGCGTCGATTTGATGTTCAGCCACATCAAGGCCTCGCTGCACGACTTCGGCACCGACTTCGACGTCTACACCCACGAAGACTCGATGCACACCTCCGGCCGCGTCGAACAAGCCATCGCCCGGCTTCGCGAAGCCGGCAGCATCTACGAAAAAGACGGCGCGGTCTGGCTGCGCACCACCGACCACGGCGACGACAAAGACCGCGTCGTGATCAAGAGCGACGGCGCCCCGGCCTACATCGCCGCCGACATCGCCTACTACCTCGACAAACGCGAACGCGGCTTCGATTTGTGCATCTACATGCTCGGCGCCGACCACCACGGCTACATCGCCCGGCTCAAGGCCGTCGCCGCGGCCCTGGGTGAGGATCCCGGCACCGTCGAGGTGCTCATCGGGCAGATGGTCAACCTGGTCCGCGAGGGCCAACCGGTGCGGATGAGCAAGCGGGCCGGCACGGTGATCACCCTCGACGACCTGGTCGAGGCCATCGGCGTGGACGCCGCCCGCTACTCGCTGATCCGGTCCTCGGTGGACAGCCCCATCGACATCGACCTCGAGCTGTGGTCATCGGCGTCGAACGAAAACCCGGTCTACTACGTGCAATACGCGCACGCGCGGCTGTCGGCGCTGGCGCGCAACGCCGCCGACCTCGGTGTCTCCGCCGACACCTCCAACCTGCAACTGCTGACCCACGACAAGGAAGGCACGCTGATCCGCAACATCGGCGAATTCCCGCGTGTGCTGAAAACCGCTGCGGCCCTTCGCGAACCGCACCGGGTGTCACGCTACCTCGAGGACCTGGCCGGCGATTACCACCGGTTCTACGACTCCTGTCGCGTCCTGCCCCAAGGCGACGAAGCGCCCAACGAACTGCACGGCGCCCGACTGGCGCTGTGCCAGGCCACCCGCCAGGTCATCGCCAACGGCCTCGCCATCCTCGGCGTCACCGCACCGGAGCGCATGTGATCGCCCATCCCGCCGGACCCCGACACGCCGAAGAGGTGCACCACGGCGACACCCCGCCGCGTCCGCAGTCAGCCGACGAGGTGTTGATGATTGCCCCGAATGTGTGGCCGCGCAACGCTGTTCGCGGCGACGACGGCGTAGTGTCGATCGCCGGGGTGCCGGTCACCGACATCGCCGCCGAGTTCGGAACGCCGGTCTTTGTGATCGACGAAGACGACTTCCGTTCCCGCTGCCGCGAGATCGCCGCGGCGTTCGGCGGGGGAGAGTACGTGCGTTACGCCGCCAAGGCGTTTCTGTGCACCGAGATCGCCCGCTGGGTCGACGAAGAAGGTCTGGCGCTCGACGTGGCCAGCGGCGGTGAACTCGCCGTCGCGCTGCACGCCGGGTTCCCCGCCGAACGAATCGCGCTGCACGGCAACAACAAATCCGTCGACGAGCTGACGGCTGCCGTCAAGGCCGGCGTCGGGCACGTGGTCGTGGACTCGATGATCGAGATCGATCGCCTCGACGAGATCGCCGGCGCCGCAGGCGTGGTGCAAGACGTCCTGGTGCGCGTCACCGTCGGCGTCGAAGCCCACACCCACGAGTTCATCTCCACCGCACACGAAGACCAGAAGTTCGGCCTGTCGTTGGCGACCGGCGCCGCGATGGACGCCGTGCGCCGCGTCTTCGCCACCGACCATCTGCGCCTGGTCGGCCTGCACAGCCACATCGGCTCCCAGATCTTCGACGTCGCAGGCTTCGAACTCGCCGCGCACCGCGTCATCGGGCTGCTGCGCGACGTGGTCGCCGAATTCGGCGTCGACAAGACGTCGCAGATGTCCACCGTCGACCTCGGCGGAGGGCTGGGGATCTCCTACTTGCCGCATGACGACCCGCCACCGGTGGCCGAACTGGCCGCCAAGCTCAGCGCGATCGTCCGCGACGAGTCGGCGGCGGTCGGTCTGCCCACCCCGCGGCTGGTCGTCGAACCCGGCCGCGCGATCGCCGGGCCCGGCACCATCACGCTGTATCAAGTGGGCACCGTCAAAGACGTCGCCGTCGCCGCCGACCGATACCGCCGCTACGTCAGCGTCGACGGCGGGATGAGCGACAACATCCGCACGTCGCTGTACGACGCGCAATACGATGCCCGGCTGGTGAGCCGGACCAGCGACACCTCGCCCGCGCTCGGCCGAATCGTCGGAAAGCACTGCGAGAGCGGGGATATCGTGGTACGCGATACATGGGTGCCCGACGACATCGAACCCGGTGACCTGCTGGGTGTGGCGGCCACCGGCGCGTATTGCTATTCGATGTCGAGCCGATACAACCTGATCGGTCGCCCCGCCGTGGTGGCCGTGCGCGACGGGCGGGCCCGCCTGATCCTGCGCCGGGAGACGGTCGAGGACCTACTGAGTTTGGAAGTGAGGTAAGCGGTGAGCAGCGACGAAAAGCCCGTCGGCGTAGCGGTCCTCGGACTCGGCAACGTCGGAAGCCAGGTGGTGCGCATCATCGAGGACAGCGCCGACGACCTCGCCGCACGGATCGGTGCCCCGCTGGTACTGCGCGGTGTCGGTGTGCGACGGGTCGCCGACGACCGCGGGGTGCCCATCGACATGCTCACCGACAACATCGAAGAGCTCGTGTCCCGCGACGACGTCGACATCGTCGTCGAGTTGATGGGCCCGGTCGAGCCCGCGCGCAAGGCCATCCTGTCCGCGCTGGAACAGCGCAAGTCGGTGGTCACCGCCAACAAGGCGCTGATGGCCGTGTCGACCGGTGAACTCGCCCAAGCCGCCGAACACGCCCACGTGGACCTGTATTTCGAAGCGTCGGTGGCCGGCGCGATCCCGGTCATCCGTCCGCTGACCCAGTCGCTGGCCGGTGACACCGTGCTGCGGGTGGCGGGCATCGTCAACGGCACCACCAACTACATCCTGTCCGAGATGGACAGCACCGGCGCCGATTACGACAGCGCCCTCGCCGACGCCAGTGCGCTGGGCTACGCCGAAGCCGATCCCACCGCCGACGTCGAAGGCTATGACGCCGCCGCCAAGGCCGCGATCCTGGCGTCGATCGCGTTCCACACCCGCGTCACCGCCGCCGACGTCCACCGCGAAGGCATCACCAACGTCAGCCCCGCCGACTTCGCGTCGGCGCGCGCGCTCGGCTGCACCATCAAACTGCTCGCGATCTGCGAGCGGTTGACCTCAGATGAAGGCCAACAACGGGTTTCGGCCCGGGTGTATCCCGCGCTGGTGCCGTTGGACCATCCGTTGGCCAGCGTCAACGGCGCCTTCAACGCGGTGTTCGTGGAGGCCGAGGCCGCCGGGCAGCTGATGTTCTACGGCCAGGGCGCCGGCGGAGCCCCCACCGCCTCGGCGGTGATGGGCGATGTCGTGATGGCCGCGCGTAACCGGGTCCAGGGCGGGCGCGGGCCCCGCGAATCCAAGTACGCCAAGTTGCCGATCTCGCCGATCGGGTTCATTCCGACCCGCTACTACGTCAACATGAACGTCTCCGATCTGCCTGGCGTGTTATCCGCTGTCTCAGCGGAATTCGCCAAGCGAGAGGTGAGCATCGCCGAGGTCCGCCAGGAGGGAATGGTCGACGAGGAGGGTCAACGGTGCGGCGCCCGCATCGTCGTCGTCACCCACCAGGCCACCGATGCGGCGCTGTCGGAGACGGTCGCCGCGCTCGCCGACCTCGACGTCGTGCAGAGCATCAACAGCGTGCTCCGCATGGAAGGGACCACCAATGAGTAGCGCACCGCCCACGGCCGTGCACCAGCCCTGGCCCGGGCTGATCGCCGCCTACCGCGACCGGCTGCCGGTCCAGGACGGCTGGACCGCGATCACCCTGCGCGAAGGCGGCACCCCGCTGGTGCCGGCGCCCCGGCTTTCCGAATACACCGGCTGCACCGTGCATCTCAAGGTCGAGGGGCTCAACCCGACCGGTTCGTTCAAGGACCGCGGCATGACGATGGCCGTCACCGAGGCGGTGGCGCGCGGCCAACAAGCGGTGCTGTGCGCGTCCACCGGCAACACCTCGGCGTCGGCCGCCGCCTACGCCGCGCGAGCCGGCATCACCTGCGCGGTGCTGGTCCCGCAGGGCAAGATCGCGATGGGCAAGCTCGCCCAGGCCGTCATGCACGGCGCCAAGATCATCCAGATCGACGGCAACTTCGACGACTGCCTGGAACTGGCGCGCAAGCTCACCGCCGACTTCCCGACCGTCTCACTGGTCAACTCCGTCAACCCGTTTCGCATCGAAGGGCAGAAAACCGCGGCGTTCGAGATCGTCGACGCGCTGGGCACCGCACCCGACGTGCACGCGCTACCCGTCGGCAACGCCGGAAACATCACCGCATACTGGAAGGGCTACACCGAATACCACCGCGACGGCCTGTCGGACCGGCTGCCCCGGATGCTGGGCACCCAGGCTGCCGGCGCCGCGCCGCTGGTGCACGGTGCGCCGGTGAGCAACCCCGAAACCATCGCCACCGCTATTCGGATCGGCTCGCCGGCCTCATGGACCACCGCGGTCGATGCTCAGGAGCAGTCCGGTGGCCGGTTCCTGGCCGCCACCGACGAAGAGATCCTGGCCGCCTACCACCTCGTGGCGCGCACCGAGGGCGTCTTCGTCGAGCCGGCATCCGCGGCCAGCATCGCCGGATTGCTGAAATCCATCGAGGACGGCTGGGTGGCCAAAGGCTCCACGGTGGTGTGCACGGTCACCGGTAACGGCCTCAAGGACCCCGACACCGCGCTGAAAGGTATGCCGACCGTCACGCCCCTTCCCGTCGACCCCGTTGCCGTGGTCGAGAAGCTCGGCCTGGTTTAGCAGGTGACGCTCCAGTGATGCCGACGCTGCCCGCCGGTTTGACGGCGACCGCCGTGGTCGCCGCGTCCAGCGCCAACCTCGGTCCCGGTTTCGACAGCCTCGGCGTCGCGCTGGGCCTGTACGACGAGATCGTCGTGGAGACGGTCGCGTCCGGGCTCAGCGTCGAGGTCGAGGGCGAGGGTTCTGGTCAAGTGCCGCTGGACGCGTCGCACTTGGTGGTGCGCGCGATCGAGCGCGGTCTGCGGGCCGCCGGTGTCACCGTCCCGGGCATGATCGTGCGGTGCCGCAACGACATTCCGCACTCGCGGGGGCTGGGCTCCTCGGCCGCAGCGGTCGTCGGCGGCCTGGCCGCCGTCAACGGCCTTGTCAGCCAAGCAGGTTCGACACCGCTGTCCGAACACCAACTGATCCAGCTGTCCTCGGAGTTCGAGGGCCATCCCGACAACGCGTCGGCTGCGGTGCTCGGCGGCGGAGTGGTGTCGTGGACCGAGCAGGACGGATCCACCACGCGCTATGCGGCCGCGCCGTTACGGCTGCACCCCGACATCCGCCTGTTCACCGCGATACCCAGGCAGCGTTCGTCGACCGCCGAAACCCGCGTCCTGCTGCCCGAGCAGATCCACCACACCGACGCCCGCTTCAACGTCAGCCGCGCCGCCCTGCTGGTGGTTGCGCTCACCGAGCGGCCCGACCTGTTGATGGCGGCCACCGAGGACGTTCTGCACCAACCGCAGCGGGCGGTCGCCATGCCGGCCTCCGCGGAATACCTGCAGACACTGCGACGTTGTGGCATTGCAGCGGTGCTTTCCGGAGCAGGGCCGTCGGTGCTGGCGCTGAGCACACAGTCCGAACTGCCGGTCGAAGCCCTGGAATTGGGTGCCGCGACCGGGTTCACCGTCAGTGAAATCGCAGTTGGCGATGGCGTCCGCTGGACGTCGGGCGTCGCCGTTCGGAGTTAGTTTGCAACATCGGCCGCACGTGTCTTTCTTGCTTCCAGCTCCGATGCGCGTTATTCTCGCATTTGTCCAGCAATCGCAGCGTCTCTGCCTGCGCCGACACTAGGACACCACTCATTTTCCCCGTGATTTACCCATGGGCTGACGGTTCGTCGCATACCGGCGGATCCCGGCAATCGCCGTTGGACACACAGCGGTGGCGCCCACGCGTTGAGCGGATCAGCTGAGCGCAACCAATCCCCGCGTGCTTGAACAGCGAGGGAGAGAAAGGACATCCGTGACTGAAACGGACCTCATCACGGCTGATGGCGGCAGCGACAACACCGCGCCGTCGAACACCGTGAACTCAGACAACCCCGCGGCAGCCGATGCGCCCGGCAGCGCAGGAGCCGCGGAAGCGGCACCGACGGCCGCCGCTGCGTCTGGCACCCGCGGTGGCGCGTTATCCAGCATGGTGCTTCCGGAGCTGCGCGCGCTGGCCAAGGAGATCGGCATCGACGGCGCATCGGGGATGCGCAAGAGCGAGCTCGTCGCCGCAATCCGCGACCGTCGTGGCCAGGCCAACGGGCGGGCCGGCGGCGATGCCGCGCCCGCCGCGAATGATGCGCCGGCCGCCGAGAAGGCCGCCGACCAGTCCGCCGAGAAGGCCGACAACGCCGGCTCCGGTGACGACAACGACGCGCCGACGCGACAGCGTCGTGAACGCCGCACCGCCAACCGCGGCGCGGGTGCTCCGGGCGGCTCTGAGCAGAGCGGGCAGGACACCAAGTCCGACGGCGATACTAAGCAGGACAACGCCAAGCAGGACAACACCAAGCAGGACAACAAGTCCGACTCCAAGTCCGACGGCGACCAGCAGGGCGGCCAGCAGAACCGCGGTGGCTCGAACTCCTCCGACGACGACGGCGACGGCCGGGGCGGCCGTCGGGGTCGCCGGTTCCGTGACCGCCGACGCCGCGAGCGCGGTGGCGGCGACGGCGGCGGTGACACCGAGCTTCGCGAGGACGACGTCGTGCAGCCCGTCGCGGGCATCCTCGACGTCCTGGACAACTACGCGTTCGTCCGGACCTCCGGCTACCTCGCCGGGCCCAACGACGTCTACGTCTCCATGAACATGGTGCGCAAGAACGGTTTACGCCGCGGCGACGCGGTCACCGGGGCGGTGCGCGTACCCAAGGAGGGTGAACAACCCAACCAGCGGCAGAAGTTCAATCCGCTGGTGCGCCTCGACACCGTCAACGGCAAACCCGTCGACGAGGCGAAGAAGCGGCCGGAGTTCAACAAGCTCACCCCGCTGTATCCGAACCAGCGGCTGCGCCTGGAGACCACGTCCGAGCGGTTGACCACGCGCGTCATCGACCTGATCATGCCGATCGGCAAGGGGCAGCGCGCGCTGATCGTGTCGCCGCCCAAGGCCGGTAAGACCACGATCCTGCAGGACATCGCCAACGCGATCACGCAGAACAACCCGGAATGCCATCTGATGGTGGTGCTCGTCGACGAGCGTCCCGAAGAGGTCACCGACATGCAGCGTTCGGTCAAGGGTGAGGTCATCGCCTCGACCTTCGACCGGCCGCCGTCAGACCACACGCAGGCCGCCGAGCTGGCGATCGAACGCGCCAAGCGCCTGGTCGAGCAGGGCAAGGACGTCGTCGTGCTGCTCGACTCGATCACCCGGCTGGGCCGCGCCTACAACAACGCGTCACCGGCATCCGGGCGCATCCTGTCCGGTGGTGTGGACTCGACTGCGCTGTATCCGCCGAAGCGGTTCCTCGGCGCGGCCCGCAACATCGAAGAGGGCGGCTCACTGACCATCATCGCGACCGCGATGGTCGAGACCGGCTCCACCGGCGACACGGTGATCTTCGAGGAGTTCAAGGGCACCGGTAACGCCGAGCTCAAGCTGGACCGCAAGATCGCCGAGCGACGCGTCTTCCCGGCCGTCGACGTCAACCCGTCGGGCACCCGCAAGGACGAGCTGCTGCTCGGCCCCGACGAGTTCGCGGTCGTGCACAAGCTGCGTCGCGTGCTGAGCGGTCTGGATCCGCATCAGGCCATCGACCTGTTGATGAGCCAGCTGCGCAAGACCAAGAACAACTACGAGTTCCTGGTCCAGGTCTCCAAGACCGCCCCGGGCGCCGACGCCGAGTAGTCACAGCTGCGATTTCGGTGCGCCTACCAGCGCTGAGCGCTTGTCAGCGCACCGAATTCACACGGCGGCGGGATCGGTCCGCAGCCCCGGCATGAGATAGCGCCGCACATGTCGCAGCACCGCGTCGTCGTCGCCGGGATCAAGCGTGTCACCGGGCACGGTGGCAAGCGAAATCAGCACCCGCGCAACCCATTCCGACGCTTCGGCGACGTCGATGTCGGCGTGAATCTCGCCGGACTCGCGCGCAGCGACCAAGTACCGCGACCAGAAGTCGGCCAGGTCGGGCACCAGCCCCTGCACACCGGCGCCGGCACAGGCGGCGAACTCGTCGGGTTCCTCGACGCGCAGCTTCATCAGCAACGCGCCCGGGTCGTCGTAGGCCCTGCGGCCGTGCCGAACCCCCGCGACGATCTGGCGGTCCAACCCCTCGACCTGTTCCAACATCGCGTGGGCCTCTGACCAGTAGGCTTCGTTGAGCCGTACGATCGCTGCCCCCAACAGCGTGACTTTGTCGGGGAAGTGCCGGTATAACCAACCCCGTGATATCCCGGCGACCTCGGCCACCTCGGACACTGTGGTCGCCCGAATACCCTTGGCGCGCAGACAGACTTCGGCCGCGTCGATCAACCGATCACGGACGTTCGTGGTCGCGGTGCTGCGCGTCACCGGTCGCCCTCTCGTCGTTTCCGCACCTGTCCGCGGACTTCCGACATTGTGACATGGTAGACACATTCCCAAATCTGTTCACTGTCGAGAGGTGACCATGGCGGACACACTCCAGCAGCTGCTTCGAGAGCGCGCCGAGCAGGACACCGTCGCGGTGAAGTGCGACGACCGCACGTGGACGTGGCGTGAGCATCTGGCCGATGCCAGCGCACAAGCCGCCGCACTGATCGACGCTGCCGATCCGGACCGTCCGCTACACGTCGGTGTGCTGCTCGGCAACACCCCGGACATGCTGACCGCACTGGCCGCCGCGGCGCTGGGCGGTTACGTGCTCTGCGGCATCAACACCACACGGCGCGGCGAGGCGCTCGCCCGCGACATCGCCAAGGTCGAATGCCAGTTCCTGATCACCGACGCCGAGCACCGCCATCTGCTCGACGGTCTGGAACTGCCCGGGGTCACCGTGTTCGACACCGCCGACGACCGGTGGGCGCAGTTGCAGGCCTCCGCGCCGCCGCTGACCCCCAGCCGCCAGACCGCACCCGATGACACGTTCATGATGATCTTCACGTCGGGCACCAGCGGTAACCCGAAGGCCGTCCAGGTGGCCAACGCCATGGTGTTGTTCGCCGGAACCGCGCTGGTCGACAAGTTCGGCCTCACCTCCGAAGACACCTGCTATCTGTCGATGCCGCTGTTTCATTCGAACGCGGTGGTCGGCGGGTGGGCGCCGGCGCTGGTCGCCGGCGCCGCGATGGTGCCCGCGAAGTTCTCGGCCTCTCGCTTTTTGTCCGACATCCGCCGGCACGGCGCCACCTACATGAACTACGTCGGAAAACCGCTGGCCTACGTACTGGCGACGCCGGAGCGTCCCGACGACATCGACAACCCGCTGCGCGTCGCGTTCGGAAACGAGGCCGCGGACCGCGACATCGAGGAATTCGGCCGCCGGTTCGGCGTGCTCGTCGACGACGGGTTCGGTTCCACCGAGAACGCCGTGATCATCACCCGCACCCCCGACACGCCGAAAGGCTCGGTCGGCCAAGGCTTCCCGGGTGTGGCGATCTACAACAGCGAAACCGTGACGGAGTGTCCACCGGCGGTGTTCGACGCCAGCGGCGCGTTGCTCAACGCCGATGAGGCCATCGGCGAGTTGGTGAACACGTCGGGCACCGGGTTCTTCTCCGGTTACTACAACGACGAGGCCGCCACCACCGAGCGCACGCGGCACGGCATGTACTGGTCGGGTGATCTGGCCTACCGCGACGCCGACGGCTGGATCTACCTCGCCGGGCGCACCGCCGACTGGATGCGCGTGGACGGCGAGAACATGACCACCGCGCCGATCGAGCGCATCCTGCTGAGGTTGGCCCCGGTCAACCGCGTCGCGGTCTACCCGGTGCCCGACGAACTCGTCGGCGATCAGGTGATGGCCGCCGTCGTGCTGCAGGACGACGCCGACCTCACCCCGCAGGCGTTCGAGGAGTTTCTGGCCGCCCAGAGCGACCTGTCGCCGAAGGCATGGCCACGTTATGTCTGGATCGCCGACGACTTGCCCAGCACCGCAACGAACAAGATCCTCAAGCGGGAGCTGATCGCACGCGGCACCGATCCCACCGGCCGCACATTGTGGCGCCGCGAGGGCAGCAAGTTTCAGCCGGTCTAGCGGCGAGTGTGGGGTCGTGTCACGCGAAACCGCGCCGGAGCGTGCCGGTAATCCACGTTCGGCCCAGGGGAATGGCCCAGAGGAATAGCGCCGGCCGGGCACGCGTTTAGGCTGCTGGCGGTTGCACTGGCATAATGGACCGTCGACCCTCGGTTCCGGTTCACGCCGAACGCCTTCACGTGCAGAAGGGGCGACCCGGGGCCACGATCGAAGAGGAAGCCATGAAAACGGGTATTCACCCTGACTACGTCGAGACCACGGTGCACTGCGGGTGCGGCAACACGTTCACCACACGAAGCACCAAGAAGAGCGGACAGATCCACGTCGAGGTCTGCTCGCAGTGCCATCCGTTCTACACGGGCAAGCAGAAGATCCTCGACAGCGGTGGCCGCGTCGCCCGCTTCGAGAAGCGTTACGGCAAGCGCAAGACCGGCGAGAACACCTCAGCCGACAAGTAGCTGCCTTTCCGGCGCCCGTTCTTGCCGCCCCGGCGGCCAGGCCGGGCGCCGGTCTGTGTTCCAGGGAAGGACGTCGACGTGACGGACAACGGGACGGCCATCGACGCCGTGGTGGCCGAACACGCCGACCTCGAACGCCAGCTGTCCGACCCCAATCTGCACGCCGACGCGGCCCAGGCCCGCAAAGTGGGCCGGCGGTTCGCCCAGGTGTCACCGATCGTGGCGACCTACCGCAAGCTGGAGGCCGCGCGCGGTGACTTGGAGACGGCCCGCGAGCTGGCCGCCGACGACCCGTCGTTCGCGGCGGAGGTCGACGAACTGGCCGCCACGGTGGCCGAACTCGACACCCGCCTCACCGATCTGCTGGCGCCCCGCGACCCGCATGACCCCGACGACATCGTGCTGGAGGTCAAGTCGGGGGAGGGCGGCGAGGAGTCCGCGCTGTTCGCCGCCGACCTGGCCCGGATGTACATCCGCTACGCCGAGCGGCGCGGATGGAACGTGACCGTGCTCGACGAGACCTTCTCCGATCTCGGCGGCTACAAGGACGCGACGCTGTCGATCCGCAGCAAGGGCGACGCGGCCGACGGAGTGTGGTCGCGGCTGAAGTTCGAAGGCGGGGTGCACCGGGTGCAGCGGGTGCCGGTGACCGAGTCGCAGGGCCGCGTACACACGTCGGCGGCGGGGGTGCTGGTCTATCCCGAACCCGAAGAGGTCGAAGAGATTCAGATCGACGAGTCCGATCTGCGCATCGACGTGTTCCGGTCGTCCGGCAAGGGTGGCCAGGGGGTCAACACCACCGACTCGGCGGTGCGCATCACCCACCTGCCCACCGGCATCGTCGTCAGCTGCCAGAACGAACGCTCCCAGCTGCAGAACAAGGCGCGTGCGCTGCAGGTCCTCGCCGCGCGGTTGAAACTGTTGGCCGAAGAGCAGGCCCAGGCCGAAGCGTCGGCCGACCGCGCCAGCCAGATCCGCACCGTCGACCGCAGCGAGCGCATCCGCACCTACAACTTTCCCGAGAACCGGATCGCCGATCACCGGATCAACTTCAAGGCGCACAACCTCGATCAGGTACTCGACGGCGACCTCGACCCGCTGTTCGACGCCCTGGCCGCCGCCGACAAGCAAGCCAGGCTCGCGGCGACATGACGATCCGCCAGGTGATCGGCGCCGCAGAGGCGGCGCTCGCCGAGGCGGGAGTGCCGTCGCCGCGGGCCGACGCCGAACTGCTCGCCGCTCACGCCGCGGGCACCGACCGCGGACGGCTCGCGCTGACCCGGCCCGATGCGGCCTTCGTCGACCGTTACCACGGGCTCGTCGCCCGACGCACCAAGCGGGTGCCGCTGCAGCACATCATCGGCAGCGCCGCGTTCGGCCCCGTCACGGTCTGCGTCGGGCCCGGTGTGTTCATACCCCGGCCCGAGACCGAGTCGCTGTTGGAATGGGCTGTGTCCCAACCCTTGTTGCGCGTTCGGCCGCCGGTCATCGTCGACCTGTGCACCGGCTCCGGTGCGTTGGCGCTGGCGCTGGCCAAGAGCGTGCCCGCCGCACGCGTCGTCGCCGTCGACGACTCCGAGGACGCCCTCGATTACGCGCGCCGCAACCTCGCAGGCACTGGTGTCGAACTGATCCGCGCGGACGTGACCCAGCCCGGGCTGCTGCCCGAACTCGACGGGCAGGTCGATCTCGTGGTCGCCAACCCTCCATACATTCCCGACGGCGCTGAGCTGGAACCCGAAGTGGCCGAACATGATCCGGCGCACGCGCTGTTCGGGGGGCCGGACGGGATGGTCGTCATCGACGCCATCGTCGGCCTCGCCGGCCGTTGGCTGCGCGACGGCGGCGGGTGCGCCGTCGAGCACGACGACACCACATCGGAGCGCACCATCGACGCATTCCGCCGAACGGGGCTTTTCGACGATGTCACCGGCCGACGCGACCTGGCCGGTCGACCCCGGTTCGTCACCGCGACCCGCACGCGCAGGCAGGAAGAGGTCCAGGCATGACGGAGGTATTCGACTGCGCCGACGCCGCCCAGCGCGCGACCGGAATCGCCTCGGCCATCAGCGCTTTGAAGGGCGGTCAGCTCGTCGTGATGCCCACCGACACGGTGTACGGCATCGGCGCGGACGCTTTCGACAACGACGCGGTCGCTGCGTTGCTGGCCGCCAAAGGCCGCGGACGGGACATGCCGGTGCCGGTGCTGGTCGGCTCGTGGCACACGATCGAGGGCCTGGTCCACAACGTCCCGCACGCCGCACGCGAGCTCATCCGCGCATTCTGGCCGGGGGCGCTGAGCCTCGTGGTGCGTCAGGCGCCGTCGCTGCAGTGGGATCTCGGCGACGCGCACGGCACCGTCATGCTGCGGATGCCGTTGCATCCGGTGGCGATCGAACTGCTGCGCGAGGTCGGTCCGATGGCCGTTTCCAGCGCGAACACCTCCGGTTCACCGCCCGCCGTGACCGTCGACGAGGCGCGCGACCAACTCGGCGAGCACGTGCAGGTCTACCTCGACGCCGGGCCCTCCGCGAAACAGGCGGCCTCGACCATCGTCGACCTCACCGGCGCCCACCCACGGATCCTGCGCCAGGGCCCGGTCACCGTGGAGGCCGTTGCCAAAGTTCTCGACTTGGAACCCGCGGCGCTGACGGAATGAGCTGAGCCAACGTGGCATACGGTGCATCGATGGGCTACGTGGCAGACACCGTGCTCGCGCTCAACGAGCGCGGCGCCGGAGTCCCGCTTCGCGAACTGGCCCTCGTCGGGCTGACCGCGGCGATCATCACCTACTTCGCGACCGGCTGGGTGCGGGTACTGGCCCGGCGGTTCGGCGCGGTGGCCTACCCGCGTGAGCGTGACGTGCATTTGCAGCCGACCCCGCGGATGGGCGGGCTGGCGATGTATGTCGGGGTGGTCGCCGCCGTCCTGCTGGCATCGCAACTGCCCGCGCTGACGCGGGGCTTCGTCTACTCGTCGGGGATGCCCGCGGTGGTGGTGGCCGGCGGGCTGATCATGGCCATCGGCTTGATCGACGACCGCTGGGGGCTTGACGCGCTGACGAAGTTCGCCGGCCAGATCACCGCGGCCAGTGTGCTGGTCACGATGGGCGTGGCGTGGAGCGTGCTCTACATCCCGATCGGCGGCGTCGGCACCATCGTGCTCGACCAGGTGTCCTCGATTCTGCTCACGCTCGCGTTGACCGTGGCGATCGTCAACGCGATGAACTTCGTCGACGGGCTCGACGGGTTGGCCGCCGGGCTCGGGCTGATCACCGCATCGGCCATCTGCATCTTCTCGATCGGGCTGCTGCGCGATCACGGCGGCGACGTGCTGTTCTATCCGCCCGCGGTGATATCGGTGGTGCTCGCGGGGGCATGCCTGGGCTTTCTGCCCCACAACTTCCACCCCGCCAAGATCTTCATGGGCGACTCCGGTTCGATGCTGATCGGGCTGATGCTGGCCGCCGCGTCGACCACGGCCGCGGGCCCGATCTCCCAGACCGCCTACGGTGCGCGTGACGTATTCGCGCTGCTGTCACCGTTTTTGCTGGTGATCGCGGTGATGTTCGTGCCCGCCCTGGACATGCTGCTGGCGATCGTGCGGCGCACCCGCGCCGGTCGCAGCCCGTTCAGCCCGGACAAGATGCACCTGCACCATCGGCTGCTGCAGATCGGCCATTCACACCGCCGGGTGGTGCTGCTGATCTACCTGTGGGTGGGCATCGTCGCGCTGGGCGCGGCAAGCACGATCTTCTTCGATCCGCGCTACAGCGGGGTGGTCATGCTGGCGGCGATCCTGGTCGCGATCGTGGCCACGGTGATCCCACTTCTGCGGCGCCGAAACGGCTTGTTGACCGACGTGTACGACGGGAAGTAGTAGGTCCCGTTTTAGGCCTTCGACCATGTGTTAGGGTGAAAAACAGAACCCGAAAAACCTCGCGGGTTGCCGGCCCCGGACCTGCTCGGTTCACGGCCGAGCGGACCGGTACAACGACCGACAAAGGGAGCTGCCGCTTGGGTGATTCCAGTGCGCCTGATGCCCTCCGATACGCTCATGGCGCCAAGCACTGGAACAGGATCATTCGGCAACTTCGTTTTGACCGCGGGATTGAGGTGAATCAGTGACGACGCCAGCGCACGACGCGCCGTTGGTGCTTCCTTCGATTGCGTTTCGGCCGATGCGTCTCGCGCTCATCTGCGTCGTGCTGGCCGGCCTCGGCACGCTGGCGGCCGCGCTCCTCGGTCACGTGATGGTCGGATTGTTCTTCGCGATCGGCCTCGGGCTCGGCCTTCTGAACGCCGTCCTGGTGCGACGGTCGGTCACCAACATCACCTCTCAGCCGCATCCGCTGAAAAGCAAGATGGCGCTGAATTCGGCGACCCGCCTGATGATCTTGACCGTCGTCGGTTTGACCATCGCGTTCATCTTCCGCCCCGAGGGCCTGGGCGTGGTCTTCGGCATGGCGCTGTTCCAGATGCTGCTCGTCTTCACGACCGCGCTACCCGTGGCGAAGAAACTGCGGGCGGGCGCCGAAGCCGATGGATTCGAAGGGGAACCCACACCGCAATGAGCGAAACCATCCTCGCCGCCGACTCCGGCATCCACGTCGGCACGCACACCACTGCCAACTGGTTCGGGCTGACCGTCAACACGGACACGATGCTGTCAGCCACCATCGCCGCGGTGATCGTGCTCGCGCTCGCGTTCTACCTCCGCGCCAAAGTGACCTCCAGCGGCGTCCCCAGCGGTGTGCAGTTGTTCTGGGAGGCCATCACGGTCCAGGCGCGCAACCAGATCGAATCCGCGATCGGCATGCGAGTCGCGCCGTTCGTGCTGCCGCTGGCGGTGACGCTGTTCGCCTACATCCTCATCGCCAACTGGTTGTCGGTGTTTCCGTGGCAGTACTCCGACGAGACCGGTATCCACGAGTTGCTCAAGCCGGCGGCCTCAGACATCAACTTCGTGTTGGCGATGGGCCTGTTCGTGTTCATCTGCTATCACGCCGCGGGCTTCTGGCGGCGTGGCATCGTCGGCCACCCGGTGCGGTTGCTCAAGGGGCATGTGGCGTTCCTGGCGCCGATCAACCTGGTCGAAGAAATCGCTAAGCCGGTCTCGCTGTCCCTCCGTCTTTTCGGCAACGTGTTCGCCGGCGGCATCATGGTCACGATCATCGCGTTGTTCCCGGCCTACATTCTGTGGGCGCCCAACGCGCTGTGGAAAATGTTCGAACTGTTCATCGGTGCCATCCAGGCGTTCATCTTCGCGCTGCTGACGATCCTGTACTTCGGTCAGGCGATGGAGCTCGAAGACGAACACCATTAACCCGCAAATGCTCGACCCACAACCTGGTAGGACAGCTGCCAGTTATCAAGGAGGATAAAAGGAATGGATCCCACTATCGCTGCCGGCGCGCTCATTGGCGGCGGTCTTCTCTTGGGTGGCGGCGCTATCGGTGCAGCCATCGGTGACGGTGTCGTCGGCAGCGCCTTGGTCAACGGCGTAGCGCGGCAGCCGGAGGCTCAGGGCAGGCTCTTCGTGCCGTTCTTCATCACGGTGGGTCTGGTGGAGGCCATGTACTTCATCAACCTGGCCTTCATGGCGCTGTTCGTGTTCGCCACCCCGGTCGGTTAATCGACGCTATGGTTGACCCCAGCACTACCGTGCTCGCGCAGGAAGGCGGCGGCAACTTCCTGCTGCCCAACGGCACTTTTGTCTTCGCGCTGATCCTCTTCCTGATCGTGCTCGGTGTGATCGCCAAATGGGTTGTGCCGCCGATCAGCAAGGTGTTGCACGAGCGCGAGGCGATGGTCGCCAAGACGGTCGAAGACAACCGGCGCGCAGCACAATTGCGTGCTGCTGCCGATGCCGATTACCGCAAGGTGATGGGTGAGGCGCGCCGGGAAGCGACCGACATACGCGAAGAGGCCCGTGCGGAGGGTCGCCAGATCGTCGACGATGCGCGGGGTCGCGCCAACGCTGAAGTCTCAACGATGCTCCAGCAAGCCACCTCCGAACTCACCGAGCAGTCCCGCGGTCTGACCGCCGAGCTGCAGACATCGGTGGAGACGTTGGCGGCAAGCTTGGCCAGCCGTGTGCTCGGGGTCGATGTGACCACACGCACGGTTCCGGCCACGACGGGTCAAGGACGGTAACTCAGTGTCGACGTTCATCGGACAGCTGATCGGCTTTGCGGTCATCGTCTTCGTGCTCGCCAAGTGGGTCATCCCGCTGGTGCGCCGAATGATGCAGCAGCAGCAGGAGAACGTGCGGGTCCAGCTGGCCGAGCACGCAGAGGCGGAGAAGAAGGTCGCCGACGCTGATTCCGAGCACGCCAAGGCGTTGGAGGAAGCAAAGGCCGAGGCGGCCAAGGTGGTCGAAGAGGCACGCCACGATGCCGAGAAGATCGCCGAGCAGCTGCGCGTCCAGGCCGATGTCGAGCTCGAACGGATCAAGACCCAAGGCGCGCAGCAGATTCAACTGCTACGCCAGCAGCTCATCCGTGAGCTGCGGCAGAGCCTGGGTGCCGAATCCGTGCACCGGGCCGGTGATCTGGTGCGCGACTTCGTTTCCGATCCGTCCGAGCAGGCGGCAACCGTTGACCGCTTTCTCGCCGAACTCGACGAAATGGCACCGTCCAGCACCGTCTTCACGGATGCCGCAACCGCCAAGCTGCGCGCCGCGAGCCGGGAGTCGATCACCAACGTGGTCGAGCGGTTCGATGGGACGGTCGCGAGCGGCGATGCCGATGCGCTGACCGGCTTGGCCGACGATCTGGCGTCGGTGGTCAAGCTGCTGCGTAAAGAGGCGGTCCTGGCCAGGCACCTGTCCGACCCATCCAGCGACGCCGGTCTCAAGACGGCGCTGGCCGAGCGGCTGTTGTCCGGCAAGGTGTCTGACGCAGCCCTCGACATCGTCAAGACCGCGGTGTCGCAACGGTGGTCATCCACCTCGGATCTGGCGCACGGCCTGCAGCACATCGCCAGGCTGGCGCTTCTGGTGCGGGCCGAGAGCGAAGGCCAGATCGACGACGTGGAAGATCAACTCTTCCGGTTCAGCCGCGTGTTGGACGCCGAACCCCGACTGATCAGCCTGCTCAGTGAGTTCACCGCGCCGGCTGAGGGTCGAATCAGCCTGCTGAACAACGTGCTTCGAGGCCGGGCCAGCAGGAACACCGCCGATCTGCTGCGCCAGACGGTCGAACTGCTGCACGGTGAGCGAGCCGACGAGGTGGTCCGTGATCTGGCCAATCTCGCCGTGTCGCGGCGCGGTGAGGTCGTCGCGCATGTCCGCGCGGCCGCCGAACTCACCGACGACCAGCGCAATCGGCTCACCGAACTGCTCACCCGCATCTACGCCCACCCGGTTTCGCTTCAGCTCGATGTGGACCCGGCGCTGATCGGTGGCTTGACCATCGCCGTCGGCGACGAGGTGATCGACGGATCGCTGGCGTCGAAGCTGGCGGCGGCCGAGAACCACTTGCCCGAATGACCTGAGAACACCCCGCAGACCTAGAAGAAGGAACGAAAAGCCATGGCAGAGTTGACGATCTCAGCGAATGAGATCCAAGGTGCGATCGAGGAGTACGTCGCCGGGTTCGAGGCCGGAACCGAGCGCGAAGAGATCGGTACGGTCATCGACGCCGGCGACGGTATCGCCCACGTCGAGGGGCTGCCCTCCGTCATGACCCAGGAGCTGCTGGAGTTTCCCGGCGGCGTGCTCGGGGTTGCGCTCAACCTCGACGAGCACAGCATCGGCGCGGTCATCCTGGGTGACTTCGAGCAGATCGAAGAAGGTCAGCAGGTCAAGCGGACCGGCAACGTGCTTTCGGTGCCGGTCGGCGACGGCTTTCTGGGCCGGGTGGTGAATCCGCTGGGTCAGCCGATCGACGGCCGCGGCGACATCGAGACCACCGAGCGGCGCGCCCTGGAACTGCAGGCGCCTTCGGTGGTGCAGCGCCAGAGCGTGAGCGAGCCGCTGCAGACCGGCATCAAGGCCATCGACTCCCAGACCCCGATCGGTCGCGGGCAGCGCCAGCTGATCATCGGCGACCGCAAGACCGGTAAGACCGCGGTCTGCGTGGACACGATCCTGAACCAGCGGCAGAACTGGGAGACCGGCGACCCGAGCAAGCAGGTCCGCTGCGTATATGTGGCCGTCGGCCAGAAGGGCACCACGATCGCCAGCGTGCGCCGCACCCTCGAAGAGGGCGGCGCCATGGACTACACCACCATCGTCGCCGCGCCGGCGTCCGACTCCGCCGGCTTCAAATGGCTTGCGCCCTACACCGGTTCGGCGATCGCCCAGCACTGGATGTACGACGGCAAGCACGTGCTGATCGTGTTCGACGACCTCACCAAACAGGCCGAGGCCTACCGCGCGATCTCGCTGTTGCTGCGCCGCCCCCCGGGCCGCGAGGCGTATCCGGGCGACGTGTTCTATCTGCACTCCAGGCTGCTGGAGCGTTGCGCCAAGCTCTCCGATGAGCTCGGCGGCGGGTCACTGACCGGGCTGCCGATCATCGAGACCAAGGCCAACGACATCTCGGCCTACATCCCGACGAACGTCATCTCGATTACCGACGGTCAGTGCTTCCTGGAGACCGACCTGTTCAACCAGGGTGTGCGACCGGCCATCAACGTCGGTGTGTCGGTGTCGCGCGTCGGCGGCGCCGCCCAGATCAAGGCGATGAAAGAGGTCGCGGGCTCACTGCGCCTGGACCTTTCGCAGTACCGCGAACTCGAGTCGTTCGCGGCCTTCGCCTCCGATCTCGACGAGACCTCGAAGGCCCAGCTGGACCGCGGTGCGCGGCTGGTGGAGCTGCTCAAGCAGCCGCAGAACAGCCCGATGCCGGTGGAAGAGCAGGTTGTCGCGATCTTCTTGGGCACCAAGGGCCATCTGGACTCGGTGCCGGTCGAGGACGTTCAGCGCTTCGAGCAGGAGTTCCTCGAGCATGTGAAGGCCTCACACGAGGCGATCCTCAACGACATCCGGGAGACCACCAAGCTCTCCGATGAGACGGCCGAGAAGCTCGCCAACGTGGTGGACGAGTTCAAGAAGGGCTTCGCCACCACCGATGGCAGTTCCGTGGTGCCCGACGAGCACGTCGAGGCCATGGACGAAGGAGACGTCGAAAAGGAATCGGTGAAGGTCCGCAAGCCCGCACCGAAGAAGAAGTAGGACTGAAGGGTCCAGTAATCCAATGGCAGCAACACTGCGCGAACTGCGCGGCCGAATCCGTTCCGCGGGCTCGATCAAGAAGATCACCAAAGCCCAGGAGCTGATCGCCACGTCGCGGATCGCCAAGGCGCAGGCCCGAGTCGAAGCGGCTCGGCCATACGACCGCGAGATCACCAACATGCTCACCGAACTGGCCAGCGCCAGCGCGCTGGACCATCCGTTGCTGGTCGCTCGCGAAAAGCCGCGGCGGGCAGGCGTGCTGGTGGTGTCCTCCGACCGCGGACTGTGCGGGGCGTATAACGCCAACGTTTTCCGCCGCTCCGAGGAGCTGTTCGCCCTTCTCCGCGAGGAGGGCAAGGAGCCGGTGCTGTACGTGGTGGGGCGAAAGGCCCTCGGCTACTACAGCTTCCGCAACTGGGATGTGACCGAAGCCTGGACGGGCTTCTCGGAGCGCCCCGACTACGAGAACGCGCAGGCGATCGGATCGACGCTCGTTGATGCGTTCATGGCCGGCGTCGACGACGAAGGCGACGATCCGGGCGCGGACAACATCCTCGGGCTCGACGAACTGCACATCGTGTTCACCGAGTTCCGGTCGATGTTGTCGCAGACGGCCATTGCGCGTCGGATCGCGCCGATGGAGGTGGAGTACAGCGACGAGGACACCGGTCTGCACACGCTGTTCTCGTTCGAGCCGGACGCCGAAACGCTGTTCTCCGCGTTGCTGCCGCGGTACATCTCCACGCGCATCTTCGCCGCGCTGCTCGAAGCGGCGGCGTCGGAGTCGGCGTCGCGCAGGCGGGCCATGAAGTCGGCGACGGACAACGCCGACGACCTCATCAAGGATCTGACGTTGCAGGCCAACCGCGAACGGCAGGCGCAGATCACCCAGGAAATCAGCGAGATCGTCGGTGGCGCAAACGCGTTGGCCGACGCCAAGAGTTAGCACGCAGAGGAAGCGAAACCAGAAATGACTGCTACCGCCGAACGCGAGACGAACAAGGCCGGCGCCGACACCAACGGACGGGTGGTGCGAGTCACCGGCCCGGTCGTCGACGTCGAGTTCCCACGCGGCGCCGTTCCGGACCTGTTCAACGCGCTGCACGCCGAGATCACCTACCAGGATCTGGCGAAGACGCTGACGCTGGAGGTCGCCCAGCACCTCGGTGACAACCTGGTGCGCTGCATCTCGATGCAGCCCACCGACGGTCTGGTGCGCGGCGTCGAGGTCACCGACACCGGCGGCTCCATCTCGGTGCCCGTCGGCGACGGTGTGAAGGGCCACGTGTTCAACGCGCTCGGCGACTGCCTCGACGACCCCGGCTACGGCAAGGATTTCGAGAAGTGGTCGATCCACCGCAAGCCGCCGGCCTTCGATGAACTGGAACCGCGCACCGAGATGCTCGAGACCGGCCTGAAGGTCGTCGACCTGCTCACCCCCTACGTGCGCGGCGGCAAGATCGCGCTGTTCGGCGGTGCGGGCGTGGGCAAGACGGTGTTGATCCAGGAGATGATCAACCGCATCGCCCGTAACTTCGGCGGCACGTCGGTGTTCGCCGGGGTGGGGGAGCGCACCCGTGAGGGCAACGACCTGTGGGTCGAGCTCGCCGACGCGGACGTGCTCAAGGACACCGCGCTGGTGTTCGGTCAGATGGACGAGCCGCCCGGCACCCGTATGCGGGTCGCGCTGTCCGCGCTGACCATGGCCGAGTTCTTCCGCGACGAGCAGGGCCAGGACGTGTTGTTGTTCATCGACAACATCTTCCGCTTCACCCAGGCCGGTTCCGAGGTGTCGACGCTGCTGGGCCGCATGCCTTCTGCGGTGGGATACCAGCCGACGCTGGCCGACGAGATGGGTGAGCTGCAGGAGCGCATCACCTCGACCCGTGGCCGATCCATCACCTCGATGCAGGCCGTGTACGTGCCCGCTGACGACTACACCGACCCGGCGCCTGCGACCACGTTCGCGCACCTGGACGCCACCACGGAGCTCAGCCGTGCGGTGTTCTCGAAGGGCATCTTCCCGGCGGTGGACCCGCTGGCATCGTCCTCGACGATTCTCGACCCCAGCGTGGTCGGCGACGAGCACTACCGGGTGGCGCAGGAAGTCATCCGAATCCTGCAGCGCTACAAGGACCTTCAGGACATCATCGCGATCCTCGGTATCGACGAGCTGTCGGAGGAGGACAAGCAGCTGGTCAACCGGGCACGCCGCATCGAGCGTTTCCTGAGCCAGAACATGATGGCCGCCGAACAGTTCACCGGTCAGCCGGGTTCGACGGTTCCGCTGAAGGAGACCATCGAGGCGTTCGACAAGCTGACCAAGGGTGACTTCGACCATCTGCCCGAGCAGGCGTTCTTCCTGATCGGCGGGCTCGAGGATCTCGCCAAGAAGGCGGAGAGCATGGGCGCCAAGCTGGAGGACACGAGCGGCGACGGTGCGCCGGCCTCCAGCGACGGCGACAGCAAGGGCGACAACGCCGATAAGGCGCAGTAGCCATGGCGGAGATAGACGTCGACATCGTCGCCGTCGAACGCGAGATCTGGTCGGGCAAGGCCACCTTTGTGTTCACCCGCACCACGGCCGGCGAGATCGGAATCCTGCCTCGCCACATTCCGTTGGTCGCCCAGCTCGTCGACGACGCGGTCGTGCGGGTTGAGCGTGAGGGCGAAGACGATCTGCGCATCGCCGTCGACGGCGGTTTCATGTCCGTCACCGACGACGGCGTGATCATCCTCGCGGAGTCGGCCGAGCTCGAATCCGAGATCGACTCCGATTCCGCGCGCCAGGACGCCGATTCCGACGATCCAGTAACAGCCGCCAAGGGACGAGCAAGGTTGCGCGCCCTGGGCCAGCTCGACTAGCGGGCCGCAGATGAGCGCGTCCATGTGGATCATGGTCGCGCTGGTCGGTGTGCTGTTTGCGGTCGTCGTCGCGCTGAGCTACCGGCTGTGGAAGCTGCGTCAGGTCGGCGGAACCGCCGCGATCCTGCGGGATGTGCCCGCCGTCGGCGGACAGGGCTGGCGGCACGGGGTGATGCGTTACCGCGGTGGAGAGGCCGGGTTCTACCGGTTGTCCAGCCTGCGATGGTGGCCGGATCGACGCCTGAGCCGTCGGGGCCTGGAGATCGTGTCGCGGCGCGGACCACGCGGCGACGAATTCGACATCATGACCCACGAAATCGTGGTGTTGGAGCTCCGGGATATCAGCCCGGAACGCCGGCGAAGCTATGAAATCGCGTTGGATCGAGGGGCATTGACGGCGTTTTTGTCGTGGCTGGAGTCACGGCCGTCGCCTCGCGCGCGGCGTCGCGCCCGCTAATCGCTTGCCCCGCCGCCAGGTTGCCAGAGCACGTCACCGTCGGGGTTGGCCACCCGCGACAAGATGAACAGCAGATCCGACAACCGGTTGAGGTACTTGGCCGGAAGCACGCTGACCCCGTCGCCGTGGAGTTCGACCGCCCTCCACGCGGATCGCTCGGCGCGGCGAGTCACGGTGCGCGCCACGTGCAGCAGCGCCGACAGCGCCGTACCACCGGGCAGCACAAACGAATTCAGCGCGGGCAGCCCTTCGTTGAACTCATCGCACCAGGCTTCCAACCGGTCGATGTAGCTCTGCGCGACCCGCAGCGGCGGATATTTCGGGTTTTCGACAACGGGCGTCGACAGATCGGCTCCGGCGTCGAACAGGTCGTTTTGAATCAGCCTGAGCACCTTGAGGATTTGCTCGTCAGGGTGCCCCAGTGCGATCGCCACGCCGATGGCGGCATTGGCCTCGTCGCAGTCGGCGTACGCCTCGAGACGGGCGTCGTTCTTGGACACCCTGCTGAAATCGCTCAGCCCGGTGGTTCCGTCATCGCCCGTGCGGGTATAGATGCGGGTCAGATGAACGCCCATGGCGCAAACCGTACCGGAAGGACTCGGCATGGCGACTGACACGGTGTGGCGCGCTGTTTACACTGACCCGCGTGAGCGAGCGTTTCGTGGTGACCGGCGGAAACCGGTTATCGGGCGAAGTTGCCGTCGGGGGGGCCAAGAACAGCGTTCTCAAGCTGATGGCGGCCTCGCTCCTGGCAGAGGGCACCAGCACGATCACGAACTGCCCCGACATTCTCGACGTGCCGCTGATGGCCGAGGTGCTGCGGGGCCTGGGCGCGACCGTCGAACTCGATTCCGACGTAGTGCGCATCACCTCACCCGACGAACCCAAGTACGACGCGGATTTTGCCGCGGTCCGGCAGTTCCGCGCCTCGGTGTGTGTGCTCGGCCCGCTGGTCGGGCGTTGTAAGCGGGCCAGGGTGGCGCTACCCGGCGGCGATGCGATCGGATCGCGGCCCCTGGATATGCACCAGGCAGGTCTTCGGCAACTGGGCGCGAAGTGCAACATCGAGCACGGTTGTGTGGTCGCAGAGGCGGACCATCTGCGTGGCGCGGAGATCCAGCTGGAGTTCCCGTCGGTCGGCGCCACCGAGAACATCCTGATGGCGGCCGTGGTCGCCGAGGGCGTCACGACGATTCACAACGCCGCGCGCGAGCCCGACGTCGTCGATCTGTGCACGATGCTCAACCAGATGGGTGCCCAGATTTCGGGGGCGGGCACCTCGACGATGACCATCACCGGAGTCGACCGGCTGCACCCGACCGAACACCGGGTGATCGGGGACCGCATCGTCGCCGCGACCTGGGGGATCGCGGCCGCCATGACCCGCGGCGACATCTCGGTGGTCGGTGTCGACCCGCAGCACCTCCAACTGGTCCTGCACAAACTTCACGACGCCGGTGCGACCGTCACGCAGGACGACAATGGCTTCCGGGTGGTGCAGTACGAGCGGCCCAAAGCCGTCAACGTCGCCACCCTGCCGTTTCCCGGCTTCCCGACCGACCTGCAGCCGATGGCCATCGCGTTGGCGTCCATCGCCGACGGCACGTCGATGATCACCGAGAACGTGTTCGAGGCACGGTTCCGGTTCGTCGAGGAGATGGTCCGGCTCGGCGCCGACGCCCGCACCGACGGGCATCACGCCGTGGTGCGGGGGATCCCGCAGCTCTCCAGCGCGCCCGTGTGGTCGTCGGACATCCGTGCCGGTGCCGGCCTGGTCCTGGCAGGCCTGGTCGCCGACGGTGACACCGAGGTGCACGACGTGTTCCACATCGACCGCGGCTATCCGCTGTTCGTGGAGAACCTCAAGAGCCTCGGCGCCGAGGTCGAACGCGTGGCCTGAGCCCCGCCGGCTGTGCTGCGTGCCGTCTTGGGGAGGCCCCTTTGGACGGCGCAGGAGGAGGGGGTAGTCTTGGTCCAGAAGCCAACGGCCCCAGCCAAATAGGCTGGCGACCGCGGTTTGACGTCTCTGACCACGTGGAGTACAGTGGCAGGGTTGCCTGCAGAGCGGGTGTGTTGTTTGAGAACTCAATAGTGTGTTTGGTGGTTTTTGTTTGTTGTTGTTTTTTGCCGCATTCCTTTTTCCCGTTTAGGGGTGTGGTTTTTGTTTTGCCAGAT
>JBNMRA010000037.1:0-27752 GCA_050205315.1 Mycolicibacterium pulveris
GCGGAGGAGGAGGTGGAGGCGGATCATGGTGAGGGTGCTGTTGATCGTCGTGCTGGTGCTCGCGGTGGCGGCGCTGGTGAGTTTCGTGATGGGCTACAATAGGATTCGTGCTGCCGACATCCGGGTGTCGGAGGCGCTCTCGGGTATCGACGTCGAGTTGATGCGGCGCGCGTCGCTGATCCCGAGCCTGGTGCACACCGTGCAGACGTTCGCCGCGCACGAGAAAGCCATCCTTGACCACGTCACCAACGCCCGCGCCGCGCTGGCGTCGGCGACGACGGGGAAGTCGGTGGCGCAGCGCAGCGCCGCCGAGAAGGAACTCGACAGCGCGCTGGCGCCGCTGCTGGCGCTGGGCCGGCACTATCCGCAGCTGAACTCGTCGCAGAACTTCTTGCAGCTGCAGACCAGCCTCGCCGACACCGAGAACACGTTGGCGTTCGCCCGCCAGTACTACAACGACGCGGTAGCCACGGTGAACCGGCTGATCACCACGATCCCGTGGATGTTCGTGGCCCCGCTGGTCGGGGTCTCCGAACGCGAGTTCTACCAGACGCCACGGTGAGCGCGGCCAGTTACTGTTCGCGAGATCTACTCCAGGGCTGTCGCGGACGCTGAATCGCGACCATGGTGTAGATCTCGCGTGAGCCGCGCAGCGCGTCCTCACTAGACTGGCTCGGTGCGCATCGTCTTCGCCGGCACCCCGGAACCCGCCCTGCCGTCGCTGCGCCGGCTTCTTCAATCGCCACGCCACGACGTCGTCGCGGTGCTGACCCGGCCCGACGCCGCCGCGGGCCGGCGGGCCAAACCGTCACCTTCGCCGGTGGCCCGCCTCGCGCTCGACCACGACATCCCGGTGCTGCGGCCGGCGCGACCCAACTCCGATGAGTTCGTCGCCGAACTGACCGAGCTGGCCCCGGACTGCTGCGCGGTGGTGGCCTACGGCGCGCTGCTGAGCCAACAACTGCTCGCCGTGCCCCGCCACGGCTGGGTCAACCTGCACTTCTCGCTGCTGCCGGCGTGGCGCGGCGCCGCACCGGTACAGGCCGCGATCGCGGCGGGCGACACCGTGACCGGTGCGACGACGTTTCAGATTGAACCGGCGCTGGACTCCGGCCCGGTCTACGGCGTGGTCACCGAAACCATCCAGCCGACCGATACCGCGGGCGATCTCCTTGAGCGGCTTGCGGTTTCGGGGGCCGCCCTGTTGGAGAGCACGCTCGACGGCATCGCCGACGGCTCGCTGCAACCGGCCCCGCAGCCGTCCGACGGGGTCAGTGTCGCCCCGAAGATCACCGTCGAACAGGCCCGCGTGCGCTGGGACCTGCCCGCCCATGTGGTCGAGCGACGTATCCGCGCCGTCACCCCGAATCCCGGCGCCTGGACGATGATCGGCGACCTGCGGATCAAGCTCGGCCCGGTGACAGCCGACGACACCGCGGATGCGTTGGCGCCCGGAGCGGTTCACGTCGACCGCAACAGTGTCCGCGTCGGCACCGCGTCACATCCGGTGCGGCTCGGTGTGATCCACCCGCCGGGCAAGAAGCCGATGAACGCCGCCGACTGGGCCCGCGGCGCCCGCCTCGACGACACCGCGCGGGCGACATGACCAGACCCCGCCGCCCCCGGCCCGCGCGCCGCCGACCGCTCGACCCTGCCCGCCGCGCCGCGTTCGACGTGCTGCGCGCGGTGGCGGCGAAAGACGCCTACGCCAACCTCGCGCTGCCGGCGCTGCTGCGTGAGCGCGGAATCAGCGGCCGCGACGCGGCATTCGCCACCGAGCTGGCCTACGGCACCTGCCGCACCCGCGGGCTGCTGGACGCCGTCATCGGCCACGCGGCCGGGCGTTCCACCGATCGGATCGATCCGGTGCTGCTGGACCTGCTGCGGCTGGGCACATACCAACTGCTGCGCACCCGCGTCGAACAGCACGCCGCGGTGTCCACCACCGTCGAACAGGCAGGCACCGAATTCGATTCGGCTCGTGCCGGTTTCGTCAACGGTGTGCTGCGCACCATCGCAGCGCGCGACGAAAGCGCCTGGGTGCAGGAGCTGGCACCCGACAAGACCGCCGACCCGATAGGCCACGCGGCGTTCATACACGCCCACCCCCGGTGGATCGCGCAGGCGTTCACCGACGCGCTCGGCGCCGAGGCCGCAGAGTTGGCGGATCTGCTGGCCAGCAACGACGCCCGGCCCGCGGTGCACCTGGCGGCCAGGCCCGGTGTGCTGACCGCCGAAGAACTGGCCGCACAGGTCGACGGCACGGTCGGCCGGTATTCCCCGCACGCGGTGTATCTGGCCGGCGGAGACCCCGGCCGGCTGGAACCGGTGCGCGCCGGGGCGGCGCTGGTGCAGGACGAAGGCAGCCAGCTGGTGGCCCGCGCGTTGACGCTGGCCGACCTCGACGGACCCGACACGGGCCGGTGGCTGGATCTGTGCGCCGGGCCCGGCGGCAAGACCGCGCTGCTGGCCGCGCTGGCCGCACAGCACGGCACCGCCCGGGTGACCGCGGTGGAACCCAACGCGCGGCGCGCGGACCTCGTCGAGCAGAACACCCGGGGTCTGTCCGTGGACGTGCTGCGCGTCGACGGACGCCAGACCGGTCTGGAACCCGGCTTCGACCGAGTACTGGTGGACGCGCCGTGCACCGGGCTGGGCGCGCTGCGGCGCCGGCCCGAAGCGCGGTGGCGGCGCCGACCCGACGACGTGCCGCAACTGGCCAAGCTGCAGCGTGAACTGCTGGCCGCCGCGATATCGCTGACCCGGCCGGGCGGGGTGGTGCTGTACGCGACGTGTTCCCCGCATCTGGCCGAGACGGTCGGCATTGTCGCCGATGCGCTGCGTCGCCATCCGGTGACCGCCCAGGACACCCGCCCGCTTTTCGCCCCGGTCGATCAGCTCGGTGACGGGCCGTACGTGCAGCTGTGGCCGCATCGGCACGGCACCGACGCGATGTTCGCCGCCGCGCTCCAAGTAGGGTGACGGGCATGTCGAAACCGCTGATCGCGCCGTCGATTCTGGCAGCCGACTTCGCCAGGCTGGCCGACGAGGCCGCCGCCGTGAAGGGCGCCGACTGGCTGCATGTCGACGTGATGGACAACCACTTCGTGCCGAACCTGACCATCGGCCTGCCCGTGGTCGAGGCGCTGCTGCCCACCACCGACATCCCGATGGACTGCCATCTGATGATCGAGAACCCGGAGCGCTGGGCGCCGCCGTACGCCGAAGCCGGCGCCTACAACGTCACCTTCCACGCCGAGGCGACCGACAACCCGGTCGGCGTCGCCCGCGATATCCGCGCCGCGGGCGCCAAGGCCGGCCTGTCGGTCAAGCCGGGCACTCCGATCGAGCCCTACCTGGAGATCCTGCCCGAGTTCGACACCGTGCTGATCATGTCGGTGGAACCCGGGTTCGGCGGGCAGAAGTTCATCCCGGAGGTGCTGCCGAAGGTGGGTGTGGTGCGGCGGCTGGTCGACGCCGGCGAGTTGACCATCCTGGTCGAGATCGACGGCGGCATCAACGCCGACACGATCGAGCAGGCGGCGTTGGCCGGGGTGGACTGTTTCGTCGCCGGTTCTGCGGTGTACAGCGCGGCCGACCCCGCCGCCGCGGTGGAGTCGTTGCGCCGCCAGGCCGCGGCCGCGGCCCCGCACCTTCGATGAACCTCGAGGCCGCGATGCGGCTGGCCGTCGACAAGGCCAACGAGGCCAAGGGCCGAACGTATCCGAACCCGCCGGTGGGTGCGGTGATCCTGGACCGCGACGACGAGGTCGCCGGTGTGGGCGCCACCGAACCACCCGGCGGTCCGCACGCCGAGGTGGTCGCGCTGCGCAGGGCGGGGGAGCGCGCCGTCGGCGGCACCGCCGTGGTGGCGCTGGAACCGTGCAACCACCACGGCAGGACTCCACCGTGCGTGGATGCGCTTGTCGCGGCAGGGATTTCGCGGGTCGCCTACGCGGTGACCGACCCGAACCCGATCGCCGCCGGAGGTGCGGCGCGGCTGGCCGATGCGGGTATCGAGGTGCTCGCCGGGGTGCTGGCAGCAGAGGTCGCAGGCGGTCCGCTGCGGGAGTGGCTGCACAAACAGCGCACCGGATCCCCGCATGTGACATGGAAGTTCGCCACCAGCGTCGACGGCCGTAGCGCGGCCGCCGACGGCAGCAGCCAGTGGATCACCAGTGAAGCCGCGCGCGTCGACGTGCACCGCAGGCGTGCGGTGGCCGACGCGATCGTGGTCGGCACCGGCACGGTGTTCGTCGACGACCCCGCGCTGACCGCGCGGCGGCCCGACGGCTCGCTCACCGAGCACCAGCCGTTGCGGGTCGTCGTCGGAGAACGCGAGATACCTTCTGACGCAAAGGTCCTCAACGACGATTCGCGGACGATGGTGATCCGCACCCGGGATCCGCACGAGGTGCTCAAGGCGCTGTCGGATCGCACCGACGTGCTGGTGGAGGGCGGGCCGACGCTGGCGGGCGCGTTCCTGCGGGCCGGTGTGATCGACCGCATCCTGGCCTATGTGGCGCCGATCCTGTTGGGCGGACCGGTAACCGCCGTGGACGACGTCGGGGTGTTGTCCATCGCCCATGCCCAACGGTGGCGGTTCGACGGTATCGAGCCGATCGGTCCGGACGTGGTGCTGAGCCTGGTGCCCGCCTAGTCGTCGGGGTCGCCCTCGTCCGGCAGGGGCCGGTGTTCGATCAGGTCGCGGGTGCCTGAGCCGAGCCGTTCCCGAAACGCCTGCACCGTATAGCCGACCACCACGGCGTCGGTGCGGGCGCGCACGGTCGCCGACCGGGGCAGGTGGAACAGCGGGCCGAACTCGCCGAAGTAGTCACCCGCGACGGCCAGCTTGAGCAATTCCTCGCCGCCGCCGGGCAGTTCGCGAACGATCTCGAGTTCGCCCTCGGACACCAGATAGATCAGCGCGCCCATGGTGCCCTGTTCGAACAGCACGTCGCCGGCCGCCAGCTCCACCGGCTCGGGGTCTCGGTTGATGGCGGTGAAACCGGGCACGAGGTCGACGACCCGGTCGGCGAGCGGCAGGATCCTGGCGTCGTGGGTGGCCACCACCACGATCCGGTCACCGGAGGCCAGTTCCCTGATCAGCTTCAGCACCTCCTCCACCTGGATGAAATCCAGGTGCGCGGTCGGCTCGTCGGCCAGGATCAGCGGCGGGTCCAGCGCGATCGCCCGCGCCACGGCCACCCGCTGCTGCTGACCGCCGCTGAGATCGCCGGGACGGTGGTGTAACCGGTCGTGCAGGCCGACCCGCCCCAACAGCTGTTCGGCGCGTTTGGACGCCGCCCGCCGCGACATGCCCGACGCCAGCAACGGCACCATCACGTTCTCCCGGGCGGTCAGGCTGGGCACCAGGTTGAACGCCTGAAACACGATGCCGACGGTCTCGCGCCGAAACGTCGACAGCTCGCGCGCGTCCAGCGCCGTCACATCGACATCGCCGAACTTGATCGTGCCCGCGGTGGGGCGCAGGATCGCGCCCAGACAGGACAACAGCGTCGTCTTTCCACAACCGCTGGGCCCCAACAGGATCACCAGCGAACCCGCCGCCACGTCGAGGTTGAGCCCGTCGATCGGGCGCACCGCGTAGCCGGCGTTCGCGTATTCGACGACGAGGTCCTGGACCGAGAGATCACCCACGGCTCACGGCCCTCCGAACGCCACGGCCGGGTCGACGGACACCGCACGATGCAGGCCCGTCGCGCTGGCGATCAAACCGACGACGACGGCAAGCACCGGCAACGCGACGAAGGCCTGCCCGGGCACGATCACCTGCATCGGGAACAACGGGCCCAGCAGCAGCGACAGCACCGTGCCGAGCAGTGCCGCCAACAGCGCCACGATCACGGCCTGCAGCGCCAGCCCGCCCATCACCGACCGGGTGGGCACACCAATTGCCTTGAACACCGCGAAATCTCGCAACCGCTCCAGCGCCGACAGGTAGATCACCGACCCGACGATCAACGCCGCCACCACCCACAGCAGGATCGCGACGATGGTGATCGAGTTGACCGCGACCCGCAGCGGCCGCAGCAGGTCTTCGACCGCGCCGGCCCGGTCGACCGTGCGGTAACCGTCAGGCGGCTGCTCCAGTGTGCCGCGAATTCCGATGGCGGACACCAGCTGTTGTCCGCCGTACACCAACTGCCGGGCCCCGTCGGTGGTCAAAAAGACGTTGGGCAGGTTCGCCAACGCGGTGGAGTTCTCCACGATGCCGACGATGCGTAGCGTGCGCGAGGCGATTTCGACCTCGTCGCCCAGGCCGCGCCCCAGCGTGCTGGACACCGCGACCTCGTCAGGGGACACCGGCGCCCGGCCCTCCGACACCGCGGGCATACCCGGACCCTGTTCGGGCGCACCGAAGATGTCGATGTTGCGGGTGTCATCACCGAGCGTGGCGGTGCCACCGGCGTACGCCAACGGTGCCGCCGCCTCGACACCGGGTGCGTCGGCGACCCGCGCCAACTCGGTCGGCGCGAACGGCGTCGCGCCGACGAACGGTCCGGACGCGCCGGCCTTGATCACGTACTGGTCCACGCCGAGCGCGTTGACGGTGCGCTCGGCCTCCCAGCGAAATCCGTTGGCCAACCCGGTGAGCACCAGCGTCATCGCGAAGATGATCGCCGTCGACACCACCGCGATGATGAAACGCCGCCTTCGCCACTGCATGTCGCGAAAGGCGGCCATCAGCATGCCCGCGACGTTACCGACGGGGCCCGGCTTTCGGGGCCGTTTGGGTCCGCTTCGGCGCTAGCGCGTGCTGTCGGCGAAGGTGCTGACGAGCTTGTCGCAGAACGCCGGTAGATCGTCGGGTTTCCGGCTGGACACCAAAGTGTTTGGGCCGCGCGAACATTCGACGACCTCCTCATCGACCCAGTTGGCGCCGGCGTTGACGAGGTCGGTCTTGACGCTCGGCCAGGACGTCATCATCCGCCCGCGCACCACGTCGGCCTCGACCAGCGTCCACGGCCCGTGACAGATCACCGCGACCGGCTTACCCGCGTCGAAAAAGCTCTTCGCGAACGCCACGGCCGCAGCGTTGGTGCGCAGGAAATCGGGGTTGGCGACACCACCGGGCAGCACCAGACCGTCGTACTCCGAAACCGACACGCTGTCGGCGGCCTTGTCGGCCTCGAACGTGTCGGCCGGGGTGAGGTGGTTGAACGCCTGGATCTTGCCGACTTCGGTCGACACGAGTTCCGGAGTTCCACCGGCCTGCTCGACCGCTTTCCACGGTTCGGTCAGCTCGATCTGCTCGACGCCCTCCGTCGCGACCAGAAACGCAATCTTCTTGCCGTTCAGTGAACTTGCCATGACATTTCTCCCGTGCAGTTGTGGTCCAAGCCACGCATACCCGCCGGTTCGGGCCGCCAATCAGCACCCCGGCATCGGTACACTCGTACCGGAATCACTGTTGTGCGAGCACAACGGGGAGGAGCGAGCATGACTACTGCACTGCCGGCTTGGCTCGACTTTCGAACCATCGGCCCCCGAAGCCTGACGTCGCTGGTCTGCAACGTCCTGGGCGAGCGGCCTGGCCCGGAGGCTGCGCGCCCCGCGGAGCCGGTCCTGATCCAGCCGGGCGTCGAGCGCTGCTGACCGCTTAACCGCGGTCCGGCGCCGGCGCGTCGACCAGCTCTGCCGGGCTGCCTCCGTCGCCGTCACCCGGCGGCGGCACTTCGTCGGCCTGCTCGTTTCGGGCCGCGATCAGCAACCCGAGCAGCGCGCCGACCACGCAGACCACGGCGGTGGCCAGGAAGATGTCCGAATACTGCATCGCGTAGGCCTCCAGCGTGGCCTGCCGCAGCTTGGTGGCCGCCGCGATCAGCTGACCGGCGGGTGAATCGTCGGGCGAGTCCGGCTGCGCAGCCATCCGCTCCTGCAGGTACTGGTTGAACTTGTACAGCCCCCACGCGGTCAGCGCGGCCAGGCCGATCAGCATGCCGATCATGCGGGCCACCACCACCGCGGCCGACGCGATCCCGTGCTGGGCCTTGGGCACCACCCGCAGCGTTGCCGAGGTCAGCGGACCGATCACCAGGCCCAGACCGAGGCCCGCGACGGCCAGATCGGTGTCGAACACGGGCAGCGTGACGAACCCGAGGTCGTGGTGGCGCGACAGCACGTCGATGTGCCAGTGCGAGATCAGCCAGTAGCCGCCCGCGGCGATCATCAGACCGACGAACGTGACGATGCGGTCGCCGATCCGGGTGGCGATCCACCCGCCGATCACGGCACCGATGGGCAGCGCGATCAGGAAGCGCAACAGCAACATGACCGCCTCGGTCTGGTCCTTGCCGAGCACACCCTGGCCGAACAACTCGATGTTGACCAGCGTCACCATCAGCGCCGCACCCGCGCACAGCGACGCGCCGAGCGCCGCGAGGAACGGCCGGAAATGCACGCCGGCCGGTTCGATGAGCCGGGTGCGGGCGAACCGCTCCCAGACGAAGAACGCCACCAGCGCGACCGCCGCGGCGATCAGCACCGGCAGCCCGTAGTCGGGCAGGATCTTCTTGCCGTCGGGCGCCGGGTTGTACAGGCCGATCACCAGCAGGCCGAGCGCGACGGCCAGCAGCACGCCGCCCATCACGTCGACCCGCTCCGGGTTCTCGGGTTTGAGCCGGCTCGGCAGGCTGAAATGGATCAGGATCATCGCGAGCGCGGCCAGCGGCACGTTGATCCAGAACACGTCACGCCACGTGTTCAGCGCGGCCACCACGGCGATGCCGTACAGCGGCCCCAACACGCTGCCCAGCTCCTGGGCGGCGCCGATCCCGCCCAGCACGGCCGCGCGGTTGCGGCTGGCCCACAGGTCGGCGGCCAGCGCCAGCGTGACCGGCAGCAGTGCGCCGCTGGCGACGCCCTGGATCGAGCGGCCGATCACCATCGGCAGCAGGTCGTTGGACAGCGCGGTGACCACCGAGCCGACCGCGAAACCGACCAGGCTGGCCTGCAGGATGAACTTGCGGCCGAACCGGTCGGAGGCGCGGCCCAGCAGCGGCATCGCGGCGATGTATCCGAGCAGGTAGCAGGTGATGATCGGGGTCACCTGCTGGAGCTGGTTGACCGGTATCCGCAGGTCGATGATGATGTCGCGGATGATCGCGACGACGACGTAGGTGTCCAGCGCGCCGAGCAGCACCGCGAGGCTGCCCGCGCTGATCGCGACCCTGCGGTTGCCGGTGCTCTGCGCGGTGTCGGTCAGCGTCGACATCAGACGGCGGGCTTGGTGACCGTCACCGGCTTACCCCACTCCGACAGCGTCATCGTGACGCTGCCTTCCGGCGCGGTCTGCAGCGTGATCTGCATCAACTCGTGGTCACCTTCCTCGGCGATCCACGCGGTGCCCGGCACCGGCTCGGTGGCGCCGATCTGCGGCGCGATTCCGTTGACGGCGTCGGCGCTGACGGACCCGGTGATGCGCACCGTCTCGACACCGTTGATGGTTTCGCGGCCCTCGGCCTTCGGATCGGAGAAGTTGGCCAGCACGTTGGCCAGCCCGACCTCCGGGCTGAGGATCGCGGCGACGTCGTAGACGTCGGCGGCCGGGCCGAAGTCCTGGAACGCGCCCGCGCTGATCGCGGCGTAGAGGATCCCGTCGATCACCACGAACCCGACGCCCTGCAGCCGCTGGCCCATGAACAGCAGGTTGGCCTCGCCGGCGGCGGCGACGGCCGGAACGTTGGTCAGATCACCTTCCAGCGACTCGAGCGCCAGGCCGGGAATCTCGCCCTGCACGGTCAGCCTCAGGTGCACGCTGGTCTGGTTCTTGGTGGTTTCGGTCGACTGCGTCAGCAGCGTCGAAGCGTCGGGAAGGTCTTTTGCGGGCTCAGACGACGACGAACAACCTGCGACAAGCGCGAGAACAGCGATCAGGGCGGCAAGTATCGCTACGGGGCGGGTCTGCATGAGTGCATCGTAGAGGGTGTCGGCGGGTGGTTAGTCTGACGGCGTGTTCACCGGAATCGTCGAAGAACTGGGCGAGGTCGTCGCCAAGGAAGACCTCCGTGACTTCGCGCGGCTGGTCATCCGGGGTCCGGTGGTCACGTCCGATGCAGGCCACGGCGATTCCATCGCGGTCAACGGCGTCTGCCTGACGGTGGTCGACGTGCTTCCCGACGGCGCGTTCAGCGTCGACGTGATCGGCGAGACGTTGAACCGGACGAGTCTGCGCGTCATCGGCGTGGGCAGCCGGGTCAACCTCGAACGCGCCGCGGCCGTCAACAGCCGGCTGGGCGGCCACATCGTGCAGGGCCACGTCGACGGCACCGGCCACGTGATCGCGCGCACACCGGCCGAGCGGTGGGAGGTGGTGCGCATCGCGCTGCCGACCGCCTTGTCGCGCTACGTCGTCGAAAAGGGCTCGATCACCGTCGACGGGGTGTCGCTGACGGTGTCGGGGCTGGGCCACGACTGGTTCGAGGTGTCGCTGATCCCGACCACGCTGGAGATGACCACGCTGGGCGCCGCCGAGGTCGGCGCCCCGGTCAACCTCGAGGTCGACATCATCGCCAAGTACGTCGAGCGGCTGCTCGGCGCCAACGACGGCGACCAATAAACCCAGCTCAGCGGCCTGGCAATAAGAAACGCGCGCCCGTGGTTCATACTGATGAGATGACGAGGCTGGACACGGTGGAGCGGGCGGTTGCCGATATCGCCGCGGGCAAGGCCGTCGTCGTCATCGATGATGAGGACCGCGAGAACGAGGGCGATCTGATCTTCGCCGCCGAAAAGGCGACCCCCGAACTCGTCGCGTTCATGGTGCGCTACACGTCCGGTTACCTGTGCGTGCCGCTGGACGGCGCCATCTGCGACCGGCTCGGCCTGCTGCCGATGTACGCGGTGAACCAGGACAAGCACGGCACCGCCTACACCGTGACCGTCGACGCGAAACACGGTGTCGGCACGGGCATTTCGGCTTCCGACCGAGCGACCACCATGCGGCTGCTCGCCGACCCGTCCAGTGCTGTCCACGATTTCACCAAACCCGGGCACGTGGTTCCGTTGCGCGCCAAGGACGGTGGCGTGCTGCGCCGCCCCGGCCACACGGAGGCCGCCGTCGACCTGGCCCGGATGGCCGGCCTGCAGCCCGCGGGCGCGATCTGCGAGATCGTCAGCCAGAAGGACGAAGGCGCGATGGCGCAGACCGACGAGCTGCGGGTATTCGCCGACGACCACGGCCTGGCGTTGATCTCGATCGCCGACCTGATCGAGTACCGGCGCAAGCACGAAAAGCACGTCGAACGCATCGCCGAGGCGCGCATCCCCACCCGGCACGGCGAGTTCCGCGCCGTGGGCTACTCCAGCATCTACGAGGACGTCGAGCACGTCGCGCTGGTGCGGGGCGACATCGCCGGACCGCACGGCGACGGCCACGACGTGCTGGTGCGGGTGCACTCCGAATGCCTGACCGGCGACGTGTTCGGGTCGCGCCGCTGCGACTGCGGCCCGCAGCTGGACGCGGCGTTGGCGATGGTGGCCCGCGAGGGGCGCGGCGTCGTGCTCTACATGCGCGGCCACGAGGGCCGCGGCATCGGGCTGATGCACAAGCTGCAGGCCTACCAACTGCAGGACGCCGGCGACGACACCGTCGACGCGAACCTCAAGCTCGGCCTGCCCGCCGACGCCCGTGACTACGGGATCGGGGCGCAGATCCTCGTCGACCTCGGGGTGCGGTCGATGCGGCTGCTGACCAACAACCCGGCCAAGCGCGTCGGATTGGACGGCTACGGGCTGCACATCATCGAGCGGGTTCCGCTTCCGGTGCGCGCCAACGCCGAGAACATCCGCTACCTGATGACCAAGCGCGACCGGATGGGCCACGATCTCGTCGGCCTCGACGACTACCACGAAGCCACCACCATGGACGCCTACGACGAGGGCGTCTACCTGCTCGGTGACCGCCGACCGAGCGATGTGGATCTCGGCGGAGCTCTATGAGCCCAGCGGCCGGTGTCCCCGACCTGCCCCAGCTCGACGCGTCGGGGTTGACGCTGGCCATCGTGGCCAGCACATGGCACGAGACCATCTGCGACGCGCTGCTCGACGGTGCGCGAAAAGTGGCCGCAGACGCCGGAATCGACAACCCGACCGTGGTGCGGGTACTCGGCGCGATCGAAATCCCGGTCGTGGCACAGGCGTTGGCCGCCGACCACGACGCCGTCGTCGCGCTGGGCGTGGTGATCCGCGGCCAGACACCGCATTTCGACTACGTGTGCGACGCGGTCACCCAAGGGCTGACCCGGGTGTCGCTGGACGCGTCCACGCCGGTCGCCAACGGCGTGCTGACCACCAACACCGAAGAGCAAGCCCTTGACCGGGCCGGGTTGCCGACGTCGAGCGAAGACAAGGGCGCGCAGGCCGCCGCGGCCGCGCTGTCCACCGCGTTGACCCTTCGCGGCCTGCGGCATGGCTGACTGGGACCTGCAGGTGCGCCCGCACCTGTCGCCGTATTTCGTGTACGCCGCGGCGGTGCTGATCCTCGCGGTGCACATCACGGTGGGGGCGCTGCTGAAGATCGCGTCGACCGGGGTGATCTTCCGCACCGCTGACCAGGTGGCGATCGCGCTGCTCGGTGTGGTGATCGCCGGGGCGGTGCTGCTGCTGGCCCGGCCCCGGCTGCGCATCGGCGCGCCCGGCGTCTCGGTGCGAAACCTGTTCGGCTACCGGCTGATTCCGTGGTCGCAGGTCGTTGACGTGTCGTTTCCGCAAGGTGCGCGGTGGGCGCGGGTGGATCTGCCCGACGACGAGTACATCCCGGTGATGGCGATCCAGGCCGTCGACAAGGACCGCGCGGTCGACGCGATGGACGAGGTCCGCGACCTGGTTCGACGCTACAAGGGCATCAACTCGCGCTGAGGCTCACTTCACATCGCCCATCACGGTGCCCTCACGGCGCGGGTCGGCGCCGCCGACCAGCCCGTCGCCGTCGTCGACCACCACCGACAGCCCGCTCGACTGGGGCGCCAGATCGACCTGGTGGCCCAGCGCCCGCAGACCTTGCACCAGCGGATCGTGATCGCCGTCGTCGGTGGTGTCGATCACCGGGTGCTCACCGCCGACGTTCGTCTCGGGGGTGTTGGCCGCGCCGAGGTCGACCATCGACACGGCCTGCTGCGGGTCCAGCCCCCAGTCCAGCATGCCGACAAGGGTTTTCACGACGAACTGGATGATCACCGAGCCGCCGGGGGAGCCCACCACCGCGTACAGCGGACCTCGGTGCTGCGGCTCTCCCGCGGGCGCCTGATCGAACACCAGCGTCGGCGCCATCGTGCTGCGCGGCCGCTTACCCGGCTGCACCCGGTTGGCGATCGCCACCCCGTCGGGTCCGGCGGGCTCCGCGGAGAAGTCGGTCAGCTGGTTGTTGAGGATGAAGCCGCCGACCATGTGGAACGAGCCGAACGGGGACTCCACCGTGGTGGTCAACGACGCCGCGTTGCCTTCGGCGTCCACGATGCTGACGTGGCTGGTGCCGTGCTCGGGTACCGCCGGTGCGGGTGCGCTCGACGTGCCGAACTCGCCGGGTTTCGCGGTGCCCATCGTGTGCTGCGGCGAGATCAGCGCCGCCCGCCCGGCCAGGTAGTCGGTGCCCAGCAGGGTCTGCGGTGAACCGCCGGGCAGCGCAACGAAGTCGGTGTCGGCGACGTAGCGGTCGCGGTCGGCGTAGGCGAGCCGCTCGGCTTCGGAGATCAGGTGCACGCCCATCACCGAGGGCCGCCCGCCGTTGAGGTCGACGTCCGTGGGTTTGTGGTCGGCCATCGCGAAGTGCTCGAGCACGCCCAGCGTGGCGGCGACCGCGATACCTCCCGACGACGGGGGCGGCATACCGCAGACCTCGCGGCCGCGGTAGCCGGTGCACAGCGGTGCGCGCCGGTTGACGGTGTAGGCGGACAGGTCCTCGACGGTCATCTGGCTCGGCGTGCGGCCACCGGACGTGTCGGCCGCGGCGGCGACGATATCTCCGGCGATGGCTCCGGTGTAGAACGACTTTGGGTCGGATGCGATGGCGCCCAGCGTCTTTGCGTATGCCGGGTTGACCAACCGCGTGCCCGCCGGCTTCGGTGTGCCGTCGGCCTCGAGGAAGTAGTCGGCGGCCTGCGGGTCGACCGCCAGGTGCGCCGCCGCGGCCGCGACCGCACCCGCCAACCGGGGGCTGATGTCGAACCCGTCGTCGGCCAGCTGCACGGCGGGGTCGAACAGCTCGCGCCAGCCGGTGCGGCCGTGCTCACCGTGCACCTCGGCCAGCAGCGCCACGATGCCCGGCACACCGATCGAGCGCCCCGATGCCCTGGCGTCGGGTTTGGGTTCGGTGCGGTCGGTGTCGGACACCCAGCGCAGGTAGTTCTCGGTGGCCGCCGCCGGCGCTGTTTCCCGGCCGTCGTAGGCCTGCACCGCACCGGTGGCCGCGTCGTAGTACAGCAGAAAGCCGCCGCCGCCGACGCCGGAGGACTGCGGTTCGACCAGGCCGAGCACCGCCTGGGCGGTGACGAGCGCATCGGCTGCGGTGCCGCCGTCGCGCAGCACCACACAAGCGGCCCGGGTGGCCACCGGGTTGGCGGTGACGACCGAGTAGCTGCTGGTGCGCACGGCGGCCATGTCGGTGCGGTAGCCGTCCACCACCGGGCCGCCGTCGGCGACGACGGCACACACCGGAGCCACGCTGGTCTCGGTGCGTTCGGCGCCGCATCCCGCCAGCGCCAGCACCCCTGCGGTCAGCGGGGCGGTCACCTTGGCCAGCGGTGAAATCCGCACCACTCGACCGTAGTTCATCCGGGCCGATCATCCGTCGACTCTGCGGTGCTGGTGTCGGCCAGTAACCTGGGGGTCATGCCTGATCCAGCGACGTACCGGCCCGCGCCCGGGTCGATCCCGGTCGAGCCGGGCGTCTACCGCTTCCTGGATCCGCACGGCCGGGTGATCTACGTCGGCAAGGCCAAGAGCCTGCGTAGCCGGCTCACGTCGTACTTCGCCGACGTCTCCAGCCTGGCGCCGCGCACCCGCCAGATGGTGATGACGGCGGGCAGCGTCGAGTGGACGGTGGTCAACACCGAAGTCGAGGCGCTGCAACTGGAGTACAACTGGATCAAGGAGTTCGATCCGCGGTTCAACGTCCGCTACCGCGACGACAAGTCCTATCCGGTGTTGGCTGTCACGCTCAACGAGGAATATCCGCGGCTGATGGTGTACCGGGGCGCGCGGCGCAAGGGTGTCCGCTACTTCGGCCCGTACTCGCATGCCTGGGCGATCCGCGAAACCCTCGACCTGCTCACCCGCGTCTTTCCGGCGCGCACCTGCTCGGCCGGAGTGTTCAAGCGGCACAGGCAAATTGACCGACCGTGTCTGCTGGGCTACATCGACAAGTGTTCGGCGCCGTGCATCGGCCGGGTCAGCGCAGAAGAACACCGCCGGATCGTGTTGGACTTCTGCGACTTTCTGGCCGGCAAGACCGACCGGTTGGTGCGCGACATGGAGCAGCAGATGCACCGGGCCGCCGAGGAACTGGACTTCGAACGGGCCGCGCGGCTGCGCGATAACATCTCGGCGCTCAAACGCGCGTTGGAGAAGCAGGCGGTGGTCTTCGGTGACGGCACCGACGCCGATGTGATGGCGTTCGCCGACGACGCACTCGAAGCGGCGGTGCAGGTGTTCCACGTGCGTGGCGGCCGCGTCCGCGGCCAGCGCGGCTGGATCGTCGAAAAGTCCGGGGAGCCTGACGAGTTCAGCCAGGAACGCCTGGTCGAACAGTTCCTCACGCAGTTCTACGGCGACCAGGCCGAGTTGGACGGCGCCGCCGACGAGTCGTTGAACCCGGTGCCCCGCCAAGTGCTGGTGCCGTGCCTGCCCGAGAACGCCGACGAGTTGGCGACGTGGCTGACTCAGCTGCGCGGTTCCCGGGTCGTTCTTCGGGTGCCGCAGCGCGGTGACAAGCGGGCGCTGGCCGAAACCGTGCGGCGCAACGCGCAGGACGCGCTGGCCCAGCACAAGCTCAAACGTGCCGGTGATTTCACGGCCAGAACCGCTGCGCTGCAGAGTATTCAGGACGCGCTCGGGCTGGCCGAGGCGCCGCTGCGGATCGAGTGTGTCGACATCAGCCACATCCAGGGCACCGACGTGGTGGCGTCGCTGGTGGTGTTCGAGGACGGGTTGCCGCGCAAGTCCGACTACCGCCACTACGCGATCCGCGAGGCCGCGGGCGACGGCCGCTCCGACGACGTGGCGTCGATCGCCGAGGTGACACGGCGCCGGTTCCACCGCCATCTGCACGACATCCAGGAAGCCAAAGGCGCTGTACCGCAAGACGGCACAGCGGCGGCGTCCGTCAAATCGCGCAAGTTCGCCTACCCGCCGAACCTGTTCGTCGTCGACGGCGGCGCCCCGCAGGTCAACGCCGCGCAGGCCGTACTCGACGAGCTGGGCATCCGCGACGTCGCGGTGATCGGGCTGGCCAAACGGTTGGAGGAGGTGTGGGTGCCGTCCGAGCCCGACCCGCTGATCATGCCGCGCAACAGCGACGGGCTCTATCTGCTGCAGCGGATCCGCGACGAAGCCCACCGGTTCGCGATCAGCTACCACCGCAGCAAGCGGTCCAAGCGGATGACGGCGTCGGCGCTCGACTCGATCCGCGGGCTGGGGGAGCACCGCCGCAAGGCGCTGGTGACCCATTTCGGCTCGGTGGCGCGGCTCAAACAGGCCAGCATCGAGGAGATCACCGCGGTGCCCGGCGTCGGCGTCGCGACCGCGCGCGCAGTGCTCGACGCGCTGGGGGTGGACACCGAATCCGGCACGCCCGAAGCCCCGATCGGCGATGATCAACGCACGGTGTCGGGATGACGGAACAGGGAATGCACGAGGAACTGCGCGGTGAAGTCGGCCGAGCCGACGAATCGGATATCGACGTCGTCCTGGTGACCGGGCTGTCCGGAGCCGGCCGGGGGACCGCCGCCAAGGTGCTCGAGGACCTGGGCTGGTACGTCGCCGACAACCTGCCGCCGGAGCTCATCGCCCGCATGGTCGAGCTCGGGTTGGCGGCCGGCTCGCGGATCACCCAGCTGGCCGTGGTGATGGACGTGCGCTCCCGCGGTTTCACCGGCGACCTGGACTGGGTGCGCGGGGATCTGGCCACCCGCAACATCGCACCGCGGGTGCTGTTCCTCGACGCCTCCGACGACATCCTGGTTCGCCGCTACGAGCAGAACCGGCGCAGCCATCCGCTGCAGGGCGACCAGACGCTGGCCGAAGGCATCGCGGCCGAGCGTGCGATGCTGGCGCCGGTACGGGCGGCCGCCGACCTCGTCATCGACACGTCGACGCTGTCGGTGCCGGCGCTGCGGGAGAGCATCGAACGGGCCTTCGGCGGTGAGACCGTCCGCCACACCAGCGTCACGGTGGAGTCGTTCGGGTACAAGTACGGGTTACCGATGGACGCCGATACGGTCATGGATGTGCGTTTTCTGCCCAACCCGCACTGGGTGGACGAGTTGCGGCCCTACAGCGGCCAAGAACCGGCCGTGCGCAACTACGTCCTCGGGCAACCGGGCGCCGCGGAGTTCCTGGACACCTACCACCAACTGCTCGAGCTCGTGATCGACGGCTACCGCCGTGAAGGAAAGCGCTATATGACCGTTGCGATCGGATGCACCGGCGGCAAGCACCGCAGCGTCGCGATCGCCGAGGCGCTCGCGGCTCGGCTACAAGCGGGTGACGACCTCACGGTGCGAGTCCTGCACCGAGATCTGGGCCGCGAATGAGCCCGCGCATCGTGGCCCTCGGGGGCGGGCACGGCCTGTATGCGACGCTGTCTGCGGCACGCCGGCTCACCCCGCACGTCACCGCGGTGGTCACCGTCGCCGACGACGGCGGATCGTCGGGTCGGCTGCGTAACGAACTCGACATCGTTCCGCCGGGTGATCTGCGAATGGCATTGGCGGCCTTGGCATCCGACAGCCCGCACGGCCGGCTGTGGGCGACGATCATCCAGCACCGGTTCGGCGGCGACGGCGCGCTTGCGGGTCACCCGATCGGCAACCTGATGCTGGCGGGACTCAGCGAGGTGCTGGCCGATCCGGTCGCCGCGCTCGACGAACTCGGTCGCATGCTGGGCGTCAAGGGCCGCGTGCTGCCGATGTGCCCGATCGCGCTGGGCATCGAGGCCGACGTGGCGGGGCTGGAGTCGGATCCGCGGATGTTCCGGGTGATCCGCGGACAGGTGGCCATCGCCACCACCGTCGGTCAGGTGCGACGGGTCCGGCTGCTGCCCGGCGACCCGCCCGCCACCCGGCAGGCGGTGGACGCGATCATGGCCGCCGACCTGGTGGTGCTCGGCCCAGGATCCTGGTTCACCAGCGTCATCCCGCACGTGCTCGTCCCCGAACTGGCCGCGGCGCTGCAGTCGACCCGAGCGCGCCGGGCGCTGGTGCTGAACCTGGTCGCCGAACCGGGGGAGACGGCGGGCTTCTCCGTCGAACGCCACATCCACGTGTTGTCGCAGCACGCGCCGGGGTTCACCGTGCACGACATCGTGGTGGACGCGAGCCGCGTACCCAGTGAACGTGAGCGCGACCAACTGCGCAGGACGGCGAACATCCTCGACGCTCACGTGGAGTTTGCTGATGTATCCAGACCTGGTACACCTTTACATGATCCGGCGAAGTTGGCCGCAGCTTTGGAAGGTGTGCGGTTGCGTGGGCCGAAGCCATCTGCGCCGACCGTACCCACCCCGACAGTGAACGGACCGAGAGGTGACGACCCGTGGCGATGACTGCCGAGGTCAAGGACGAGCTGAGCCGTTTGGTGGTCAGTTCCGTCAGTGCTCGCCGCGCCGAGGTGGCCTCGCTGCTGCGCTTCGCGGGCGGGCTGCACATCGTGGCCGGCCGGGTCGTGGTGGAGGCCGAGGTCGATCTGGGCATCATCGCGCGGCGGCTGCGCAAGGACATCTATGACCTGTACGGCTACACCGCGGTGGTGCACGTGCTGTCGGCCAGCGGCATCCGCAAGAGCACCCGCTACGTGCTGCGGGTCGCCAAGGACGGGGAGGCGCTGGCCCGCCAGACCGGTCTGCTGGACCTGCGCGGCCGCCCGGTGCGCGGTCTGCCCGCCCAGGTGGTCGGCGGCAGCGTCGCCGACGCCGAAGCCGCTTGGCGCGGAGCTTTTTTGGCCCACGGCTCGCTGACCGAGCCCGGCCGTTCCTCGGCGCTGGAAGTCAGCTGCCCCGGTCCGGAGGCCGCGCTCGCGCTCGTCGGCGCCGCACGCCGGTTGGGCGTCAGCGCCAAAGCCCGCGAGGTGCGCGGCAGCGACCGCGTGGTGGTGCGCGACGGTGAGGCGATCGGTGCGTTGCTCACCCGGATGGGCGCGCAGGACACCCGGCTGATCTGGGAGGAACGCCGGATGCGTCGCGAGGTGCGGGCCACCGCCAACCGGCTGGCCAACTTCGATGACGCCAACCTGCGGCGCTCGGCGCGCGCCGCCGTCGCCGCGGCCGCCCGGGTGGAACGCGCGCTGGAGATCCTCGGCGACACCGTGCCCGACCACCTGGCCGCCGCGGGCAAGCTGCGCGTCGAACATCGGCAGGCGTCGCTGGAGGAGTTGGGCCGGCTCGCCGATCCGCCGATGACCAAAGACGCTGTGGCGGGCCGGATTCGGCGCCTGCTGTCGATGGCCGACCGCAAGGCCAAGCAGAAGGGCATCCCCGACACCGAGTCGGCGGTCACCCCGGACCTGCTCGAAGACGCCTGACCGCCCTCATCCCGCGAACGTGGGTTACCAGCACGCGTTCGGCCGAAAACACGTGCATCAACCCCACACTCGTCGAACACTGGAACCCATGGAGACCCTGAAGGTCGGCACCGCCGTACCGCTTGCACCGTTCAACAGCATGCCCGACGGCGGCGGGCTCGACATCGACCTGATGACCGCGCTGGCCGAAAAGCTCGGCGCTACAATTGAATTCGTCGAGCGCCACTCCGCCACCGACGCAATCTACGAAGGACTCGACACCGGCGAATACGACTGCGTCGCCGCAGGCGCCGTCGTCACACCCGAACGCGAGACCAAGGCGCGGTTCGTGGCGCCCTACCTGATCAGCGGGCAGGCGCTGGCCGTCGACGCCAAGCGGCTGCCGCGGGTGCATTCGCTCGACGACCTCGCCGGGCTGACCGTCGGCGTGCGTCAAGGCCGCACCGGCCAGCCGATCGCCGAGCGGCTGGTCGACGAGGGTGCCGCCGCGGCGGTGCGGGTCTACGACGACGCCAGCATCGGTGCGGCGCCCACCGATCTGAGCAGCGGCGCGTGCGACGCGTTTCTCGAGCTGGCGCCGGTGCTGACCGAGCTGGTGAAACCGGTGCCCGGGGTGGCGGTCGTGGCGCGCGGGCTGTCGGTGGAGAACATCGCGGTCGCGGTCGGCCTGCACAACCAGGCACTGCTCAGCCGGCTCAGCGTCGCGCAGGCCGAACTCGAAGACGACGGCACGCTGCAGGCGATCCGGCGCAAATGGCTGGGTAACCCCTATGCCGACCAGAGCCTGGCGGTGCACTGAGGTGCTCGCACGTGCTCGTAATCACACCATTACGCTGGCCTGTGAGCATTACGGCGTAATTAGGCGAAATAAGGGAGAGACAAGTGACCATCCGGGTAGGCGTTAACGGCTTCGGCCGCATCGGACGCAACTTCTACCGGGCCCTCGCGGCGCAGCAGGCCGAGGGCAAGAGCACCGACATCGAGATCGTCGCGGTCAACGACCTGACCGACAACGCCACCTTGGCCCACCTGCTGAAGTTCGACTCGATCCTGGGCCGCTTCCCCGAGGACGTCACCCTCGAGGGCGAGGACAACATCGTCGTCGGCAGCAAGAAGATCAAGGCCCTGGAGGTCAAGGAAGGCCCCGCCGCGCTGCCCTGGGGCGATCTCGGGGTGGACGTGGTGGTCGAGTCCACCGGTATCTTCACCGACGCCGCAAAGGCCAAAGGCCATCTGGAGGCGGGCGCCAAGAAGGTCATCATCTCCGCGCCGGCCAAGGGCGAGGACCTGACCGTCGTGCTCGGCGTCAACGACGACAAGTACGACGGCAGCCAGAACATCATCTCCAACGCGTCGTGCACCACGAACTGCCTTGGCCCGCTAGCCAAGGTCCTCAACGACGAGTTCGGCATCGTCAAGGGCCTGATGACCACCATCCACGCCTACACCCAGGACCAGAACCTGCAGGACGGCCCGCACAAGGACCTGCGCCGCGCCCGCGCCGCCGCGGTCAACATCGTGCCGACGTCCACCGGTGCGGCCAAGGCGATCGGCCTGGTGCTGCCCGAACTGCAGGGCAAGCTCGACGGCTACGCGTTGCGGGTGCCGATCCCGACCGGTTCGGTGACCGATCTGACCGCGGAGCTGAGCAAGTCGGCCACCGTCGACGAGATCAACGCCGCGTTCAAGGCCGCCGCCGACGGTCCGCTCAAGGGCATCCTCAAGTACTACGACGCCCCGATCGTGTCGGCCGACATCGTCACCGACCCGCACAGCTCGCTGTTCGACTCCGGGCTGACCAAGGTGATCGACAACCAGGCCAAGGTGGTGTCCTGGTACGACAACGAGTGGGGCTACGCCAACCGGTGCGTGGACCTCGTCGCGTTGGTCGGCAAGTCCCTGTAAAGGTGAGCATCAAGACGCTCGATGACCTTCTGGCCGAAGGTGTTTCGGGACGAGGCGTGCTGGTGCGCTCGGACCTCAACGTCCCACTGGACGACGAGGGCAACATCACCGATCCCGGGCGCATCACCGCGTCGGTGCCCACGCTGCGCGCGCTGGCCGACGCCGGTGCGAAGGTCATCGTCACCGCGCACCTGGGCAGGCCCAAGGGCGCCCCGGACCCGAAACTCTCGCTGGCGCCCGTCGCGGCCGCGTTGGGGGAGCAGTTGGGCAGGCACGTGCAGTTGGCCGGTGATGTCGTCGGCACCGACGCGCTGGCCCGAGCCGAAGGCCTGACCGACGGCGACGTGCTGCTGCTGGAGAACATCCGCTTCGATCCCCGCGAGACCAGCAAGGACGACGGCGAGCGGCTGGCGCTGGCCCGCCAGCTCGCCGAACTCGTCAGCGCCCCCGACGGTTCGCCGGGCGGTTTCGTCTCGGACGGCTTCGGGGTGGTGCACCGCAAGCAGGCCTCGGTGTACGACGTGGCCACGCTGCTGCCCCATTACGCGGGCCGGCTGGTGGAAGCCGAGGTCAAGGTCCTCCAACAGCTGACCAGCTCGACCGAGCGGCCCTACGCCGTGGTGCTCGGCGGATCGAAGGTGTCCGACAAGCTCGCGGTCATCGAAAACCTGGCGACCAAAGCCGACAGCATCATCATCGGCGGCGGGATGTGCTTCACATTCCTTGCTTCTCAAGGAATTTCGGTGGGCAAGTCACTTCTCGAAGAGAGCATGATCGAGACCTGCCGCAAGCTGCTGGACACCTACGCCGACGTGATCCACCTGCCGGTGGACATCGTGGTCGCCGACGAGTTCGCCGCGGATGCCAGCCCAGAGACCGTGCGTGCCGACCAGATTCCCGGCGGCAAAATGGGTTTGGACATCGGCCCGGGTTCGGTGGAGCGGTTCACCAACCTGCTGTCCAACGCCAAGACCGTGTTCTGGAACGGCCCGATGGGTGTGTTCGAGTTCGCGTCGTTCGCCGCGGGCACCAAGGGGGTGGCCGAGGCGATCATCGCCGCGACGGGCAAGGGTGCGTTCAGCGTCGTCGGCGGCGGTGATTCCGCGGCCGCGGTGCGCCAACTCGGGCTGCCCGCAGACGGCTTTTCCCACATTTCCACCGGCGGCGGAGCGTCGTTGGAATACCTTGAGGGCAAGAAACTGCCCGGTATCGCTGTTCTGGAAGAGTGAGAGGAACCACCGTCGTGAGCCGCAAGCCGCTGATCGCCGGCAACTGGAAGATGAACCTCAATCACTTCGAGGCGATCGCGTTGGTGCAGAAGATCGCATTCGCGTTGCCTGCGAAGTACTTCGACAAGGTCGACGTCACCGTGCTGCCGCCGTTTACCGACCTGCGCAGCGTGCAGACGCTCGTCGATGGCGACAAGCTGCTTCTGACGTACGGCGCCCAGGATCTGTCACAGCATGATTCCGGCGCCTACACCGGCGAGATCAGCGGCGCCTTTCTGGCCAAGCTGGGTTGCACGTACGTCGTCGTCGGGCACTCCGAGCGCCGCACGTATCACCACGAGGACGACGCCGTCGTCGCCGCCAAGGCCGCCGCCGCGTTCCGGCACGGGCTGGTGCCGATCGTGTGCATCGGCGAGCAGCTGGAGGTGCGCGAGGCGGGCAACCACGTCGAACACAACGTGGAGATGCTGCGCGGCTCGCTGGCCGGGCTGTCGGCCGAGCAGATCGGCCAGGCGGTCATCGCCTACGAGCCGGTGTGGGCGATCGGCACCGGACGTGTCGCCAGCGCAGCCGATGCGCAGGAGGTCTGTGGTGCCATCCGCAAGGAGTTGGCAGCGCTGGCATCCGTTGACCTGGCGGCCGGAGTGCGGGTGCTCTACGGCGGTTCGGTGAACGCCAAGAACGTCGGCGAGATCGTCGCGCAGGAGGACGTGGACGGTGCGCTGGTCGGCGGGGCGTCGCTGGACGGTGAGCAGTTCGCCACGCTGTCGGCCATCGCGGCCGGTGGGCCGTTGCCGTAGCCGTCCGCACCGGCCTGTAGTCTGGCGGCCATGGAATTGGCCCTGCAGATCCTCCTGGTCGTGACCAGCTTGCTGGTTATCCTCCTGGTCTTGCTGCATCGCGCCAAGGGTGGCGGCCTGTCCAGCCTGTTCGGCGGTGGTGTGCAGTCGAGCCTGTCGGGCTCGACGGTCGTCGAGAAGAACCTGGACCGCCTGACGCTGTTCATCACCGGCATCTGGCTGGTGTCGATCATCGGCGTCGGCCTGCAGATCAAGTACGGCTAACCGGGAGCGACCGCCGACGGCGGCACGATCGGCGCCATCCCGGGATCCCTCGGAGCCATATCGTGCGCGCACCCGCTCGCGCCGTTTTGCGGGAATGGCCAAACTTCTCCGGTGGTCGTTGAGTAGGCAAGAACGCGTGGCGGCGCCGATACTGGGACGCATGGTCGACGATCTGGAACCGATCGGCTCGGTACAGCGCACCCAGGTCGGCCGCGAGGCGACCGAGCCGATGCGTGAAGACATCCGGCTGCTCGGCGGGATCCTCGGCGACACCATCCGTGAGCACAACGGTGGGGAGATCTTCGATCTGGTCGAACGCGCCCGGGTGGAGTCTTTCCGGGTGCGGCGCTCCGAGATCGACCGTGCGGAGTTGGCGGCGATGTTCGACGGCATCGCGGTCCGTAAGTCGATCGCGATCATCCGCGCGTTCACCCAGTTCGCGCTGTTGGCCAACGTCGCCGAGGACATCCACCGCGAGCGGCGGCGTGCGGTACACGTGGCCGCCGGCGAGCCGCCGCAGGACAGCAGCTTGGCCGCCACGTACGCGAAACTCGACTCCGCGCAACTGGATTCGGATCGGGTGGCCGAGGCCTTGTCCGGTGCGCTGGTGTCGCCGGTGATCACCGCACATCCCACCGAGACGCGCCGACGGACGATCTTTTCCACCCAGCACCGGATCACCGAGTTGATGCGTCAGCGGCTGCACGGCGACGGCGACATCGAACAGGAACTGCGCAAGCACATCCTGACGATGTGGCAGACCGCCCTGGTGCGGCTGTCGCGGTTGCAGATCCAAGATGAGATCGAGACGGGGCTGCGGTATTACCGGTCGGCGTTCTTCGAGGTCATTCCCAAGGTGAACGCCGAGGTGCGCGCGGCGCTGCAGAAGCGTTGGCCCGGCGCAGGATTGCTCGAGGAGCCGATGCTGCGGCCGGGCTCCTGGATCGGCGGTGATCGCGACGGCAACCCGAATGTCACCGGGGAGGTGGTGGGGCTGGCCACGGGGGAAGCCGCGTTCACCGCGCTGGAGCACTATTTCGGCGAGCTCGCCGCGCTGGAGGAAGAACTGTCGATGTCGGCGCGGCTCGTGACCATCAGCGACGAGCTGGCCACGCTGGCCGACACCTGTGTCGACCCGGTCCGCGACGACGAACCGTACCGGCGCGCGGTGCGGGTCATTCGCGGTCGGCTCACCGCGACCGCCGCCGAGATCCTCGATCGCCGGCCCGAACACGAGCTGGACCTCGGCCTGCCGCGTTATGCGACGTCACATGAGTTGCTGGCCGACCTCGACGCCGTGGACGCGTCGCTGCGCGCCGACGGCAGCGCCCTGCTCGCCGACGATCGGCTGGCCGCGCTGCGGGAAGCGGTGCGGGTGTTCGGTTTTCATCTGTGCGGGCTGGACATGCGGCAGAACTCCGAGGTCCACGAGGAGGTGATCACCGAGCTGCTGGCATGGGCCGGTGTGCACCCGGACTACAGCGGCCTGCCCGAACCGGAGCGCGTGGAGCTGTTGGCCGCCGAGCTGGGCAACCGGCGACCGCTTGTGAAAGCCGACGCCGAACTGTCCGAGCTGGCCCGCAAGGAACTCGACATCATCGCGGCGGCAGCGCGGGCCGTGCGGGTGTTCGGGCCGCAGGCGGTGCCCAACTACATCATCTCGATGTGCGAGTCGGTCTCCGATCTGCTCGAGGTGGCCATCCTGCTCAAAGAGGCCGGGCTGCTCGATGTTTCCCGCCACTATGCGCCGGTCGGCATCGTGCCGCTGTTCGAGACGATCGAGGATCTGCAGCGCGGGGCCGCGGTGCTGGAAGCGGCCCTGCAGCTTCCGCTGTACCGGGCCGTGGTGGCCGCGCGCGGCGAGCACCAGGAAGTGATGCTGGGCTACTCCGACTCCAACAAGGACGGCGGATATCTGGCGGCCAACTGGGCGCTGTACCGGGCCGAACTGGATCTGGTGGAGTCGGCTCGCAAGACCGGAATTCGGTTGCGGCTCTTCCACGGTCGCGGCGGCACCGTAGGCCGCGGGGGAGGTCCGAGCTACGAGGCGATCCTCGCGCAGCCGCCGGGAGCGGTGACCGGATCATTGCGGCTGACCGAACAAGGTGAGGTGATCGCCGCCAAATACGCCGAACCGCAGATCGCGCACCGCAACCTGGAGACGCTGTTGGCCGCGACGCTGGAGGCCACGCTGCTCGACGTCGAAGGCCTCGGCGACGACGCAGCCCCGGCGTATCGGGTGCTCGACGACCTGGCCGCCCGTGCGCGTCGCGCCTACTCCGAATTGGTACACGACACACCGGGTTTCGTTGACTACTTCACCTTGTCCACACCGGTCAGCGAGATCGGCGCACTGAACATCGGCAGCAGGCCGACGTCGCGCAAACCCACCACGTCGATCTCCGACCTGCGTGCGATCCCGTGGGTGCTGGCCTGGAGCCAGTCGCGGGTGATGCTGCCCGGCTGGTACGGCACGGGTACGGCGTTCGAAGACTACGTCGCGGGCGACGACGGGCAGCTGCAGACGCTGCAGGACCTGCATCAACGGTGGCCGTTCTTCCGCACCGTGCTGTCGAATATGGCGCAGGTGCTCGCCAAATCCGATATGGGCCTGGCTGCGCGCTACTCGGAGCTGGTCGAGGACGAGGCACTGCGCAGCCGGGTTTTCGACAAGATCGTCGCCGAACACGGTCGCACCATCCGGATGTACAAGCTGATCACCGGCCAGGACGACCTGTTGGCCGACAACCCCGCGCTGGCACGTTCGGTGTTCAACCGGTTCCCCTACCTCGAGCCGCTGAACCACCTGCAGGTGGAGCTGCTGCGCCGCTACCGGTCCGGCGACACCGATGAGCTTGTGCAGCGCGGCATCCTGCTGACGATGAGCGGGCTGGCCAGCGCCCTGCGCAACAGCGGCTAGCTACAACCCGGCGCTGCGGCGGACCTTGTTCACCGCGCCGCGCACCACCTGTTCGGTGGCGGCCAACGGCGAGATCACCGATTCCCCGACGCCGACGAGGCGTTCGACGCGGCTGACGATGCCCTCCATGCGATCGACCACCGCGTTGAGCCGCGGCGCGAGTTCGTTGATGCTGTTCATCGTCTCGTTGAACCGCTCCAGCGTGGCATCGAGGTTCTCCGTGGAGCTGTTGAGATCCTCGAGCGTCTCGCTGAGCCCCTCGAGGATGGTGTCGACCTGCTCGACGGTGACATCGGCGTTGAGGGCCGCCTGCGCCAGCTTCCTGATCCGCTCGGGCCCGGTGCGGACCGGCCTGCCGTCTCTGTCTGCCATGACCACAATTATGACCATTCGACGGAACCGACGCGCCGAACCGGGCGTCTAATCGATGTGACGACGCGCGAACGGGACACCCCGTCCCGCCAATGCCCGACCGACCCGCGACGCGCATCTCTCGTACGGGACGCGTCTCGGTCATCGACCGACTACATCGCAGGTTACCGCGATGGCGAAACCGGCTGTCCGACAACCGGGTACGGCTGACGACCCTCAGAAGGGTGGGGGTTTTTCGTTGGCGGCGAGCCAGGCTTGGTGTTGGCGTTGTTGTTGGGCGATGAGTTCGGTGCGTTCGCGACGTTCGGCGTTGATGCGGTCGCGGCGGTCCTCGTCGCGGGTTTGTCGGCGTCGCGGCATCATCGCCAGCCGGTCCGGATGTGGCGGCGGCTGTTCGGTGGGCAGGTTCAGCGCTGCGGTGCAGTGCCCCAGGGTGGGGAACAACGTCGCGCCGTGGGCCTCGCTGATGTAGGTGTGTCCGGTCGGGGCGGTCAACACGATGGTTCC
>JBNMRA010000038.1:0-24952 GCA_050205315.1 Mycolicibacterium pulveris
GATGCGCGCCATCAACTCGGCATCGACCACCAGGTGGGTGCGCCAGGTGATCGCCGAGACCAGCTTGGCGCTGATCTCCCCGGCGGAAAACCGGGCGGCCAGTTTGGGTAGACGCTCACGCAGCGCCAACGCGGTCCTCATCTGCCCGGAGGCCTTGCGTTGGCTGATCCCCATCGCCGCGGCCACCTCCGCGGCCGCACTCGCCCACAGATCCACCACCCACTGCTGGCGCTCATCGAGCTCAGGCGCGTCAGCGCGCGCGGCCAACTCGCCGATCGCGGCCATCCGCCGCGCCGCCGTCACCGTTTCAGTACGGGTGCACGCCTGAATCTCAGCGACCAACGCGGACTCGTCGGCCGACCGAAACTCCGATGCGAACATACGTTCGATCATGCCAGGTGCCTCCGACAAGACTTGACCTCAACTGTGGCCGACCGCGGAGGATGTTGTCATGACTGCCGACGTGATCCCCGGGCTCGACCTGGCTGCCTACTTCGACCGGACCGGGTACACCGGCTCGACCGCGCCGACCGTCGACACCCTGCACGGGCTGGTCGCCGCGCATCTTCGAGCGATCCCGTTCGAAAACCTCGATCCGCTGATGGGCAGACCGGTCGCCGATTTGAGCGCAGCGGCCCTCGGCGCCAAGCTCGTGCGGCGCCGCCGCGGCGGATACTGCTTCGAGCAGAACGGCTTGATCGGGTACGTGCTCAAACAGCTCGGGTACGGGGTGGACCGGCTCGGCGGCCGGGTGGTGTGGATGCGTGACTCCGACGAGCTGCCCGCCCAGACACACGAGGCGCTGTCGGTGACGGTGCCCGGCGACGACGTGCGCTGGCTGGTCGACGTCGGCTTCGGCGGTCAGACGTTGTCATCGCCCATCCGGTTGGAAGCCGGACCGGTGCAGCCGACCCGACACGAGCCCTACCGGCTCCAGAAACACGCAGACGGTTACCTTCTCGAGTCGCAGATCCGCGACCAATGGCAGCCGCTCTACATGTTCGGCACCCACCCGCAGCCGCGCATCGACCGCGAGGTCGCAAGCTGGTACGTCTCAACACATCCCGAATCCAAGTTTGTCACCGGCCTGTCCGCGGCGTTGGTGACCGACGACGCACGCTGGAACCTGCGCGGCCGCAACCTCGCCATCCACCGCGCCGACGGCACCGAACGGGTCCGCTTCGCGGATGCATCCGAGGTACTGAACGCGTTGACCGACCGCTTCGGCATCGAGCTGACAGGGATGGGTGACGTCGAGGCGCGCGTCGAGGAGGTGCTCGACGCCTGAGCGCGCGTCCGACAGCAGGAATTGTCATGTCCATGAGGCGGATGCGCGACCATACTCGATGAACGTGAGCGAGCGATCACGCCGGGACCGGCTACGCGAATTGCTCGACGCGGTCGTCGACGCCGACAACACCGAGGTCGGCGATATGGCGCGCAGCAGCTACGCGTCCGAGTTCCACTTCTCCCGCGAGGTACGCCGGCTGACGGGTGAGTCGCCTGCCGCGCTGCGCCGACGCATCATGCTCGAGCGGGCGGCGTGGCGGCTGCACAACGGTGAGGGCGTATCAGCCGTCGCCGCCGACGAAGGGTGGTCGTCGGCCGAGGTGTTCTCCCGCGCGTTCCGGCGCACCTTCGGCGTGCCGCCGTCTCGAGCCACCGATCTACCTTTCCGCGTCCCAGCGCCCAACGGGCTGCACTTCCATCCACCCCAGTCGCTGTGGCTGGACAGCGACGGTGACACCAAGGAGCCCGACATCTCCCGACTGATGGTGGCGCACGACATCGCGGACACGGCGTACTTGCTCAACCAGGCCGCTCAGCTTTCCAACGACCAATGGGCCGAACCGATTTCACCGGGACAGGTGATTCTCGACTGGGACGGACCAGAGCCCAGCGTCGGCGCCGTACTCGGCGCGATCGTGTGGACCAAACAGGTCTGGCTCGCCACGATCGAAGGCCGTGATTTCCCGGACCGCACCGCGACCCGACCCGAGCGCACCACGCCCGCCGAGCTGGCAATCCACCACGACGACATCGGAAATCGCTGGACTGCAATGGTTTCCGACTACAGCGCTGAAGGCCGGCTGGGCGACACCATCATCGACGCGTTGTGTGACCCGCCGGAATCGTTTCAGCTGTACGGCATCGTCGCGCATGTGCTCATCTACTCCGCGCACCGACGCGAACTGGCCCGCCAGATGCTGGCACGGCACGGCGTGCGCACCCGCCGCGGCGATCCGCTCGAATGGATGAGAGGCGACTGACATGGCGACCGTGTACTACACCGCATCCAGCCTCGACGGCTACATCGTCGACGAGGCCGACAGCCTGGACTGGCTGACGTCGCGCGACATCGACGAGGCCGGACCGTTCAACTACAACACCTTCATCGAGTCCATCGGCGCAATCGTGATGGGATCGGCCACCTACGAATGGATCGTGAAAAACCAACCCGGCCAATGGATGTACGAGCAGCCGGGCTGGGTGCTGACCAGCCGTCCCCATATCATCGCCGAGGGCCATCCAGTGCAGACGTTCGACGGCGACGTCGCCGAGCTGCACCCGAAGCTGGTGGCCGCCGCGGTCGGTAAGGACGTGTGGGTGGTCGGCGGTGGTGACGTTGCCGCGCAATTCGTCGCCGAGGGCCTGATCGACGAGATGGTCGTCAGCTACGCCCCGTGCACGCTTGGCGCCGGTTCCCGTGTGCTGCCGATCCGTTCGGAATGGGTGCTGGTGGAGTCCGCGATCAACAAGGACTTCGTCTGCGCCAGGTGGCGCAAGGGTTAACGCTGGTCCGGAACACCATGACGACTGATGAATTCCCTTGATCTGATCAGGAATTCGACCTGCTGCGCGACGTCGTGCAACGGATCGACGCTGCGTGTGGATCGGCACAGCACCACCGCGCCCTCCAGCGACGCGATGCACATGATCGCCAGCGACGCCGCCTGCGCCTCGTCGAACCCATCCGAGACGAACGCCCGGGTCAACGCGTCGCGCCAGTGGCTGAAGATGCCACCGGCAAGCGAACTCAGCGCGGGCTTGTCGTCGGCGGACCCGATCGCGGCGGCGACAACCGGGCAACCCGCGGCGAAGTCGCTTTTGACCAGCAGCTTCTCCCAGAACTCGACGAACTGCCGCACCAGATACATTCCGCCATGGGCGACGGCGTCGTCCATCACCTCGGTGATCACGTCACCGGCGTACTGCAGCGCTTCGGTCAGGATCTGGTTGCGCCCGCCGGGGAAGTGGTAATAGACCGAACCGCGCGGCGCGCCGCTGCGGGCGAGCACCTCGTCGATCGTGACGCCAGCGGCGCCACGTTCACGCAGCACCTCGGCAGCGCTGATGAGCATGTTGGTCCTGGTGGAGCCGCGCTTATTGCGGCCCTTGGCCGGGGTGGCGGACAGCAGACACCTCCAGAACGGTCAAGCCCGCGACGAACGCCAGCCGAAGCCGCGGGATCCGAAGCGAACGAACGCCCAACGGCGATCAAGCACGCGATGCGTGAACCGACGGCCGGCGAAGTTGACCTCAACGATCCACATCGAGCGCCTCCCTTTGTATGACGAATAGCATAAAACGCACAACACACATGGGCAATTTATGTATTCCTTGTCACAGGAAACCCTACAAAGCCCCGCAGATTATGGTCTTCGCCATAGGGGAAGCTGCAGACGTCAGTCCTCCGGGGTGTAGCCGAACGGCAGCAGCACGCTCTTGTGTTCGACGTAGGCCTCGATGCCCTCCGGCCCGTTCTCGCGTCCGATGCCGGAGTTCTTGTACCCGCCGAACGGTGAGCCCGGATCAAACGCGTACATGTTCACCGCGTACGTGCCGGTGCGGATCTTCGAGGCGATCTCCAGCGCCTTCTTGTTGTCGGTGGTCCACACGCTGCCCGCCAGGCCGTACACGGAGTCGTTGGCGATGCGCACGGCGTCCTCTTCGGTGTCGTAGGGAATCACCGCCAGCACCGGGCCGAAGATCTCCTCCTGCGCGATCGTCATCGAGTTGTCCACGTCGGCGAACACGGTGGGTTCGACGAACCATCCGCTATCCAGACCCTCGGGGCGACCACCGCCGGTGACGACGCGCGCACCCTCCTCGATGCCCTTCTTGATGTAGCCCTCGACCCGCTCGCGCTGCTTCTCGCTGATCAGCGGCCCGATCGCCGCGTTCGGATCGTCGGGCAACCCGACCGGCATCGCCGCGACGAAGTTGGCGACCTTCTCGACGACCTCGTCGTAGCGCGAACGCGGCGCCAGGATCCGGGTCTGCGCGACACAGGCCTGACCGCTGTTCATCACGCCGGAGAACCCCAGCATCGGCAGCGTCGCGTCGAGGTCGGCGTCCTCGAGGATGATCGCGGCCGACTTGCCGCCCAGCTCGAGCGTGCACGGCTTGAGCTTCTCGGCGGCGATCTTGGCGATCTCCTTGCCCACCGCGGAGCTGCCGGTGAACGTGAACTTGTCCAGCTCGGGATTGGAGGTCAGCGCGCGGCCGGTCTCCGGGCCGCCCGGCACGATCGACAGCACGCCCTCGGGCAGACCCGCCTCGGCGAACATCTCCGCCATCGCGAACACCGACAACGGGGTCTCGGCGGCCGGCTTGAGCACCAGGGTGCAGCCGGCCAGCTGGGCCGGGCCCAGCTTGTTGGCCGCCAGGAAGAACGGCACGTTCCATGCGGTGACGGCGCCGACGACACCGATCGGCTCACGCACCACCATGGTCTGGCCGTAGACGCCGTCGCGGATCTCTTTCCATGCGAACTTGTCGGCGGCGCCCGCGTAGTACTGGAACGCCGACATGGCGGCCCCGTACTGCATCATGTCGACGATCGTCTGCGGCTGCCCGGTCTCGGCGGCCAGCAGGTACTTGAGCTCGTCGGCGCGCTCCTCCATCAGCTTGACGGCCGCGCCGAGCACCGCCGCGCGCTCCTGCGGCGACATGTGCGGCCACGGCCCCTCGTCGAACGCCTTGCGGGCGGCCGCGCAGGCCGCGTTGACGTCGGCCTCGACAGCCAGCGGAACCTTGCCCACCAGCTCGCCGGTGGCCGGCGAGTGCACCTCGATGACCTCTTTGGACGCGGGCTCGACCCACGTGCCGCCGATGAAGAGTTTGTCCCATTGGGTCCGATACGCGGTGCTCTGTGTCATGACGGTCACACTACCTACGATCGCACCGAAGTAGAACCTGTTGCAGTCGGCGGCATCAGAACGAGCACCAAGTTGCTGACCAGGAACTCTCGCAGCACCGGCACCCGCGTCATCCACCAGCCCCATCGCGGGTGGTAGCGGGGGAATGCGGCGATCAGCGCGCCGGTGTTGGCGGCCCACTGCAGCCCGTCGGCCGCCGAGACCGCGAACAGTGACGAGCCGTAGTTGTTCTTCGGCGCGTGGCCGTGCTTGCGGGTGTAGCGCGCGGCCGCACGGGCCCCGCCGAAGTAGTGCCAGAGACCGGTCTCGTGGCCACCGAACGGGCCCAGCCACACCGTGTAGGACAGCACCACCAATCCGCCGGGCCGGGTCACGCGCAGCATCTCGCGGCCCAGCCGCCACGGGTCCCGCACATGTTCGGCGACGTTGGAGGACAGGCAGATGTCGACGCTGGCGTCGGCGAACGGCAGCGCCGTGCCCGACGCCCGCACGTAGGTGGCCGGTGCGGTGGCCTCCGGTGCGGCGTGCATCTCGGCCGGGTCGGGTTCGACGCCGATGTAGTGCACCCCGGCATCGGCGAACGCCGCCGCGAAGTAGCCGGGTCCGCCGCCGACGTCGAGCAGCGTGCACCCGGCAGGCGAGACGCCGTGCACGCCGCGCCACAAATCGGCGACCATCGCGGCGGTGTCGCAGGCCAGCGCCCCGTAGAACCGTGCGGGATCGCGCTGCTCGAACCGGAAGTCGTTGAGCAGCTTGATCGACCGTGCCAGCGTCGCCCGCCGGGCCAGAACATCGGTGACGGCCATCCGACCGACCCTATCCAGCCGCTACGCTGGCACGGATGTCCGACCGTCGCGTTCGCTCCGTGTTGCTGCTGTGCTGGCGCGACACCGGCCACCCACAAGGCGGCGGCAGCGAGGCCTATCTGCAGCGCATCGGTGCGCAGCTGGCCGAATCGGGCGTGGCGGTGACGTTGCGCACGGCGCGCTACCCCGGTGCCCCGCGGCGCGAGACGGTCGACGGCGTGCAGATCAGCCGCGGCGGTGGCCGCCACACCGTGTACATCTGGGCGGGGCTGGCGATGGTGCTGGCCCGCATCGGGTTGGGGCCGCTGCGCAGGACGCGGCCCGATGTGGTGATCGACACCCAGAACGGCATCCCGTTTCTGGCGCGGCTGGCCTACGGGCGGCGCGTCGCGGTGCTGGTGCACCACTGCCACCGCGAGCAGTGGCCGGTGGCGGGTCCGGTGATGGGCCGGGTCGGCTGGTTCGTCGAATCGAGGCTGTCGCCGCGGATGCACCGCCGAAACCAGTACGTCACGGTGTCGCTGCCCTCGGCGCGTGACCTGGTCGGTCTCGGGGTGCACCCCGACCGGATCGCGGTGGTGCGCAACGGTCTTGACGAGGCGCCCCCCGACACCCTGAGCGCGCCGCGGTCAGCGGCCCCGCGGATCGCGGTGCTGTCCCGGTTGGTGCCGCACAAGCAGATCGAGGACGCGCTGGATGCGCTCGCCGTACTGCGCAAGCGTATTCCGGACGTACACATGGACATCCTCGGCGGCGGCTGGTGGCGACAACGGCTCGTCGACCACGCCGCGCTGCTGGGCATCACCGACGCCGTGACGTTTCACGGTCATGTCGACGACGACACCAAACACCGTGTGCTGCAGAGGTGTTGGGTGCACGTGCTGCCGTCACGCAAAGAGGGCTGGGCGCTGGCCGTCACCGAGGCCGGCCAGCATGCGGTGCCGACGATCGGCTACCGCTCCTCCGGCGGGCTGACCGACTCGATCATCGACGGCGTCACCGGGATGCTCGTCGACGACCTCGAGGAACTGGTCGACGGCATCGAACAGCTGTTGTCCGACCCCGTGCTGCGCGAGGAGTTGGGCGCCAAGGCCCAGACCCGCAGCGGCGAGTTCTCGTGGCGGCAAAGCGCCGACGCGATGCGCACCGTGCTCGACGCGGTGCACGCGGGCGGCTACGTCAGCGGCGTGGTGTAGCGCGAGCGAACGCGCGCCACCGACATCCCTACGAGCCCGACCACCAGCGCCGCAAGCCACACCGTGTGTGCGGCCACCATCAGCCCCCGCGCCGACGCCCCGTGATGGTCATCACCGACCCGGTAGAGGGTCAGATGTTCATCGGTGTACGCGACCGGAAGCTCCAAAAACGCTGGTGGTGAACCGCTTTCGACGACGACCCAGCCGACACCGGCCTGTGCCAATTCCTCGCGGGACGCGCCGCGCAACAGCATGTCCTGCACCTGCCGAGCGCGCTGCCCCTCACCGGGAACCGTCTGGCCGCCGATGTTCAGGTCACCGGTGGACAGCACGTCGGCGCGTACCCAGCGCGGCAACGGATCCAGCACGGGTGCCCCACCGGCCCATGCGAACTGGCGCATGCTGTCCACCGGCAGCACCGCGACCGGTCGCGGATCGGCGTTGATCATCTCCGCCACCGTCGCCCAGCCCGGCGGGTACTGCACGGCGGTCACCTTGCCGCCGACACCCCACGCCAGGTCCGGCAGCGTGGCGATCAGCGCGACGCAGCACAGCGCCGCCGCCGCGGCGGCAGGAAGCCAGCGTCGCAACGTGAGTACCGCACCGGCCGCGGCCAGGGCGTAGGCGGGCATCGCCAACGCCACCCACTTCTGCGCGTCACGCACCACGCCGAGGCCGGGGAACGCCCGGATCGCCGCCTCGAGCAGGGCCAGTCCCGGTCCGGTGGCCATTGCGGCCGGTACCACGATCGCGACGACGGCCAGCACCACCAGCGGCACCGCGGCCGGGCGCCGGAGCACCACGGGCAGCCCCAACGCCACGATCACCAGCAGCACCGCCGTGGCTACCACGGCGAAAAGCGTTGTGCGCGAGTCGGGTAGGGCCTCGGCGTTCCAGATGCCGCCCAACCCGGCGAGGCTGAGCAGCGTGCCGAGGCCGGGTTCTGCGCGCGCCGCGAACGCTGCCGCACCGGCGGCCTGCGACGCCGACAACGAACCCGCGACCGCGGCCGCCAGCAGCCACGGCAGCGCGACCAGCACCGCGATACCGATGGTCAGCGTCGCGCACAGCCAGCGCGGCCGCCCCGCGCCGGGCGCGAACACACACGCCAGCGCCACCGTCGCCGCCAGCAGCAGCCCGGTCGGCGTCAACCCCGCCAGCGCCATCCAGAACAACAGCGCCCACAGCGGCGCCGACGACACCGAATCCCGCAGCCGCAACACAGCGACCGCCACCCACGGCAGGCAGCCGTAGCCCACCAGCAAGCTCCAGTGCCCCTGCAGAAGACGCTCGGCGACATACGGATTCCACACCGCGACCGTCACCGCGACGCACTGGCCCGCCGGGCCCGACGACAGCACCAGGGCCGCCAGCCGCGCTGCGCCCCAGCCGGCCAGCCACAGCCCGGCGAGCAACAGGACCTTGACGATTACGCCGCCGTCGACCACCGACGAGGTGACCGCAATGAAGAAATCCTGCGGCAGCGCGCGCGGCGCGGCCTCGCTCAGGCCGAGCGCGGCGTCAGACAGATACGAGCGCGGCGTCGACACCGCGTCACGCAACAGCAGATAACCCGGCGCGAACAGCGGTGCGGTCACCGCGATCGACAGCGCCAACGCGTAGCCGGCAGCTATCAGCGCCCGTGGCGGCGCCTCGAGTGGCGGGGTCAGACCGGTCGGTCCGGTGGCAGATCGGACGGGCGCGGGGCGGGCAGTTTCTCGGTCTGGGCCTCGGCGCCGGGGACGGGCTCAGCGGAGGGTCCGCGGGCCCCGAAGAAGCGGTGGTCGGCCTCGTCGAGCCCGGGATCGATCAGCGTGGATTCGGCGCGCAGGCTGAACGACCCCAGCAGCGCGCCGCCGACCAGGAACACCAGCCCCATCGCCGTGAACGTGATCGGCAGGATGCGGCCCCACAACGCCACCCGGTCACGCTCGTCACGCGCGCTGGCGACCTGGGATTCGACCGTCTCCTCGTTGAACGTGACCTCGTAATCGACGAACGTCACCTCGGGGTTGAGCGCCTCGCGCGCGTAGTACTGATAGCCGTGCTCCTCGCGCTTCACGATGGTCCCCGACACCGGGTCCACCCAGAACGTGCGCTGCGCGGCGTAATAGCGCGACATCGTGATCGGTTCCTCGGGCTCGCCGGGTACCCCCCACATCGCCGCGGTCGCGGTGACCTCCGCGTCGGCCTCGTCGTCGAACAACGACGCATACCGGACCGGTTCCACCAGCTTGCCGTCCGCGTCGTAGCCGACGTTCTGGGTGAAGCGGTAGGTGGTCAACCCGTTGACGTCTTCTTCGCCGTCGTAGTTGGCGTCGAACGCCTTCTGCGCGATCGGGTCGAAGACGGGATAGGTCTTCTTCTCGGTGTCGAACGGGAACCGGTAGGCCAGCCCCTCGTGGGGCAGCGCGATGTTGGTCGGCGGCTGGTCATCTTCGATCGCACGCGGCTTCTGCACCGCGCCGCCGGGGTTGCTCTCGCTGGACACCGCCGCGGCGGTGTGCCGATCGACCGTCACGGTGTCGACCATCGCCAACAGCAGGCCGGTGTCTTGCTGTTTGTCGGTGCGGCGCAGGGTGGTGCCGACCTGAAGGGTGACGACGTCGGCATTGGACGGCGACTCCACCGTCATCTGCTGCTGCTGGACCACCGGCACGTCACGGTCGACGCGGAACGTCGGCTCGTTGAGCGAGGCGGGATCGAAGGCGGTTCCGGTGCCGTCGCTGACCAGCGTGGCGTCGAGGTCCAGCGGGATCTTCGCGATCTTGCTCTGGGTGTAGGTGGACAGCAACAGCGCGGCGATCAACAACGCAGCGCCGAGCCCCATGATCCCGCATGCCGCGATTCGCAGCGCCACTGCGCGGTTCAAACCGTGCCTCCTTCACCTGCGGTCAACCCGCAAACCCGTTCGACACTAACAGCCCGGTTTAAGGTCGTCGCTTACTACGACCGCATCGGACAGCCACCGTGTGACGACCTATTTTCGACCATTTCCCCCGCACGCGGCACACTGGTCGCCGTGACGGAATCCTCCGGGGTCGGCGGAACGCGCGGATTTCTGCCCGCGGTCGAGGGCATGCGGGCCTGCGCCGCAATGGGTGTGGTGGTCACGCACGTCGCCTTCCAAACCGGCCACACCGGCGGGATCGTCGGGCGGTTGTTCGGCCGGTTCGACCTCGCCGTCGCGGTGTTCTTCGCGCTCTCGGGCTTTCTGTTGTGGCGCGGACACGCGGCCGCGGCCCGCGGGCTGCGGCCACTTCCGCCGACCGGGCACTACCTGCGGTCGCGGGTGGTGCGCATCATGCCCGGCTATCTGGTGGCCGTCGTGGTCATCCTGCTGTTGTTGCCCGACGCGAAGGCCGACCTGACGGTATGGCTGGCCAACCTGACCCTGACCCAGATCTATGTGCCGCTGACGCTGACCGCAGGCCTGACCCAGATGTGGAGCCTGTCGGTGGAGGTCGCGTTCTATCTGGTGCTGCCGCTGCTGGCGCTGTCGGTGCGGTGGGTGCCGGTGCGCGCCCGGATACCGGTCATCGCGACGGCGGCGGTGGCCAGCCTGGCGTGGGCGCTCATCCCGTTCGACGCGGCCTACGGCGTCAATCCGCTGAACTGGCCGCCGGCGTTCTTCTCGTGGTTCGCCGCGGGCATGCTGCTTGCCGAGTTGACCGTGGCGCCGATCGGGTGGGCGCACCGACTGGCCCGGCGTCGGGTGCTGATGGCCGTCATCGCGGTGGCGGCCTTCCTGGTCGCGGCATCCCCGGTCGCCGGTCCCGAAGGGCTCACCCCCGGCACCGTCGACCAGTTCGTCGTGAAGATCGCGATGGGCGCGGTGGTGGCCGCCGCGCTGGTCGCGCCGCTGGTGCTGGACCGGCCCGACACCTCGCACCGGCTGCTGGGCAGCTCGACGATGGTGACGCTGGGTCGCTGGTCCTACGGGCTGTTCATCTGGCACCTCGCCGCGCTGGCGATGGTCTTTCCGGTCATCGGCGAGTTCGCGTTCAACGGGCACATGCCGATCGTGCTGGTGTTGACGCTGGTGTTCGGCTGGGCGATCGCCGCCGTCAGCTACGGGCTTGTCGAGTCGCCGTGCCGAGAAGCGCTGCGGCGGTGGGAATTCCGTCGTCAGCGGCCGGTGCCGCCGCTGGATTCCTCGGTCGACAGCGTTCCGGAGCCGATCGCGCGCTAGTTGTATTGCGCGGCCCGCCGCGCGCTAGTTGTATTGCGCGGCCCGCCGCGCGATCACCTCGTCGCGGACCGCCGACCGCCGTGCCTTACCCGCATCGTCACGCAGCGGGACGTCGGTGAACTCGACGCTGCGGGGCACCTTGTAGCGTTCGATGCGTGCGCTGAGGAAGTCGACGACGGCGGCCTCGTCGAGATCACCGTCGGCGTGCACGATCGCATGCGGCACCTGACCGAGATCGCCCGCGTCGTCCGGAATTCCGACCACCAAGCAGGACAACACCTTCGGGTGCGCCGACAACGCCGACTCCACCTCCGCCGGATACACGTTGCGGCCGCCGACGGTGAACATGTCGACGCGACGGTCGTTGAGATACAGAAAGCCGTCTTCGTCGAAGTAGCCGAGGTCGCCGATGGAGTCCCAGCCGTCGCGGCTCTTCGCCGTCGCGCCGATGTAGCGATAGGTGGGTGCGCTGCCGGGGGCCGGCCGCATGTAGACCTCGCCGACCACACCGGGCGGGCACTCGTTGCCGTCGTCGTCGAGCACCTTCATCTCGCCGGCCACGACGACGCCGACCGAGCCGGGGTGGGCCAGCCACTGCTCCCCGGAGATGAACGTCAACGCCTGCAACTCGGTGCCCCCGTAGAGCTCCCAGAGCACCTCGGGCCCAAGCAGCTCGATCCACGCCTGCTTGACCGCCGGCGGGCACGGCGCCCCCACATGCCAGAACCGCCGGATCGACGACAGGTCGTAGGCGTCGGGGTTGGCCCGATACACCGGCAGCAGCCGCTGCATGATCGTCGGCACCGTCGCCAGATACGTCACGCGGTGCTCGGTGACCAGGCGGAGGAACTCGTGCGGGTCGAACCTCGGCATCAACACCATGTGGTGGCCCTGCACCAGCCCGATCGCGAACGTGGTGAAACCCGTGTTGTGGCTCAACGGCACTGAGAACAGGTTGACGTCACCGGCCTGCGCGCCGAGCGGATCGCCGACCGCGGCCGGGAACCTGCTGTCCCCACCGGCCTCGATCAGCTTCGGGCGTCCGGTGCTGCCACCGGAGGCCATCGCCTTCAACACCGGTGACACCGCCTCGGGCAGCGGCGCGTCCGACAACGCCGGGTCCGGCACGAAATCCGCTGGGACGCTCGGGATCTTGCCGGACGGGTCGGCGCGGCCGACGATCAGCGCCCGCGGCCGCAGCGCCAGCAACCCGGCCAGCTCGGCGTCGGGCAGGTGTGGAGACAGCGGCTGCGGTACCGCGCCGAGCTTCCACGTCGCCACCACCGCCTGCGCCCACTCGATCGAGTTGGGCAGCACGACGGTGACGTAGTCGCCTTGGCGCACACCGAGGTCGGCGTAGGCGCGGGCCAGCCGGTTGGTCGAGGCATCCAGCTCGCGGCGGGTGATCGTGCGGCCTTGGCAGGTGAGCGCCGGCGCGTCGGGCGCCTGCTGGGCGAGCGTGCTGACCTGGGTGCTGATCGGCGGCGTCTGAGCGGGCATCTCAGTAGCCACCCGTGGTCTCGAAGATCCTGCGCGGGTTGTCGACGAGCATCGTGGTGAGCTGCTCGTCGGTGACGCCGCGCTGTTTCAGCGCGGGTATGACGTCGTGGTGGATGTGCAGGTAGTGCCAGTTCGGCATGACCGCGGGCACCACCTCCTCGGGCAGCCAGTCGATGAAGCAGGACGCGTCGTGGGACAGCACCATCTTGTCGGCATGGCCGCGCTCGCACATCGCGGCGACGGTGTTCACCCGGTCCTCGAACGACAGAAAGACGTCGACGCCGAACCGGTCCATGCCGATGTAGGACCCGTTGGCGATCAGCTCCTCCAGATAGCCCAGGTCGGTGGTGTCGCCGGAATGGCCGATCACCACACGGGACAGGTCCACGCCCTCCTCGGCGAAGATGCGTTGCTGTTCGAGGCCGCGCCGGGTCGCCGCGTGGGTGTGCGTCGAGATCGGCACGCCGGTCTGCCGATGGGCCTTGGCCACCGCGCGCAGCACCCGTTCGACACCGGGGGTCACGCCGGGTTCGTCGGTGGCGCACTTGAGAATCGCGGCCTTGACCGAGGTATCGGCGATGCCGACCTCGATGTCGCGGACGAACATCTCCACCATCGGCTCGACATCGCCGAGCATCCCGCCGGGCGCGGTGAAGTGGAAGTACATCGGCACGTCGTTGTAGGTGTACACGCCCGTCGCGACCACGATGTTGATCGCGGTGGCCGCGGCGACCCGCGCGATGCGCGGAATGTAGCGGCCCATCCCGATCACGGTCAGGTCCACGATGCTGTCGACGCCGTTGGCCTTCAGCTCGTTGAGCCGGGCGATCGCATCGGCTTCGCGCTTGGCCTCGTCGCCCCACACCTCGGGGTAGTTGGCGGTGATGTCGGGGGACAGGATGAACACGTGCTCGTGCATGAGGGTCACGCCGAGGTCGAGGGTGTCGACCGGACCCCGGACGGTGTTGAGCGTTGCCACCCAGCCGATGCTAGGGCGTTTTGCCCCGGCCGAGGTCAGATTGCGTGACGGCTGACGCGGCGACCATCGCCAGCGAGGTGAGCGCGAGGAACTGCACCCCGGCCGAGTGGCCGACGTAGCCGTCCACCGAACGCCACGGGTTTTGGCTCAGAACCGCCCCGGCCAGGATCAGGCCGCCGGCCGACACCCCGACTGTGACGGCGTCGCAGAGCTTTTCGCGGTTGCGCAGCACATGCCGGACCAGCAGCGCGGCACCGACCACGACGACGCCGGCCGCCCCCGACACCACCGCACCGACCCCCAGCACCGCGACGGTGGTCGCCATCCGGCCCGGCCGCCACACCCGGGGCGGGTCGACGGGTTCGAGTCGTCTGCGCGCCGGCAGAAGCGCGAGCAGCGCCAGCACGGGCAGCAACGCCAGGCCACCGATGAGGCCGGTGCGGTAGAAGGTGTTGGACGCGAACGTGAGCGTGACGGTGCCGGAGGTCTGCGCCGGCAGCACCCAACCCTGCTGCCAGCCGTTGACGGTGACCGGGGTCAGCGCGGTGCCGTCGGCACTGCGCGCGGTCCAGCCCGGGTTGACGCTTTCGGGCACCACCAGCACCCGCGTTCGCGGCGCCGAGTCCACGGTCACCTCGCGATGATCGGCGTCCCAGCTGCCGGTCTGGGCGGGAACGGTGTCGGCCGAACGGATTTCGGCGGCCAGCGGTCCGGCCAGCTGCACACCGTCCACGACGAACGCCTCGCCCGGGCTGATCACCAGTTCCTGCTGACCCGCCGGCAGGTCGATCGGCGCGTCTTGGCAGGGCCGGGCCCGCACCGGCTCACCGTCGAGCAGCGCACCGACCGTGGTGGTGACCGCGATCTGGACGAACTGGCCGGCCACACCGATGATCGGCCCACGGCCGCAAGGCAATTCGACGGTGCGTGACCGGTTACGTGCGGCGTCGGCCGCCGCGATCGGCTGCCCGCTGGTGTCGAGCGCGACGATCTCGGCCAGCCCGGGAGGTTTGAGTTGGTCGAACCCGAGCGCAGTGCGGTCGATGATGTCGTCCCAGCCCAGGATCGACACCGTCACCGTGTCGGTGACCCGTGGCGTGAGCTCCAGCGTCTGCCCGCCCGCGTCGCCGGCCATCCGCCGCACCTGCGGTCCGTCGCCGAGGTCGACGGCCACCAGCGTCGGCGTCGCCGGCAGCACAGACGAACTCGGCGTCACCCGCAGCGCGGCGACCTCGCTGGGGCGCGGCAGCTGCACCGTCAACGTCGGTGGCGTCTTGTGCTGGACGACGCTCTGCGGCGCGGTCCACGCGGTCTCGGGATCGCCGTCGGTGGCCGCGTAGGCCGAGCCGAGCACGTCGAGCACATCCGCGTCGCCCATCGCGCGGGCGCTGCCGGGTGCGCTGATCAGATCCGCCAGGTTGGGGCCTTGGCGGGCGCGCACCCACACCGTCGGCGTCACCGAGATCGCTTCGGGCACAGTCAGTGTCCTGCTCAGGCTGACCGGCTCCTCTGGGGCCAGCGACATCGTCGCCGCGCACCGCACACCGGTCGGGCTGTCCGCGCAGCCGGGTCGGCCCAACAGCTCTGCACCCAGATCCCATTGCGCCACAGCCGAACCCACCGGCGGACCGGGCACCTCGACGGTGTGGCGCAGCGCGACCGGATGGGCGAACCCGTTGGCGTCGTACTGGGTGACCGCGAAGTCGGTGATGCCGAACTGCACACCGGGCGAACCGTCTTCGGTGCCCACCGCGGTGATCCGCACCCACGGCGACTCCCCGTAGGGCAGCGCCGCGGTGAGCGGCTTCCCGGGTTCATCCACCCGCAGCGTGCTGGTGCCGTTGACGGTGGACACCTCGATACGGTCGACCTGGGCGCCGACGGCCGTGGCGCTCGGCGTGATCGTGATCGTGGCGTTGGTGACCGGGTGGTCGAAATCGACCTGCAACCACTGGCCGATCGCCGACTGCAGCGCGTTGGACACCCAGGCCGTCGAGGAGTCGGCGTCGACCGCGGAGGCGGCTGCGCTGGCGGGCGCGACGTGCGGCAGCGCGGTGGAGTCGGCCGCCGAACTCGACACCGAGATCCGACCGCCGTTCCACTTTCCGTAGACGAGGTCGGCGCCGGGTGCGGGATAGTCGATCACCCGGTTGAACGTGTGCCGCAGATCGTCGGGGGAGCGGATCGCCGACGAATGGTCGTCGACGCGGCCGTAGTCGGTTTCGCGCGCCAGCGGCGTGTCGGTCACCGTGACGACCGGGACGGGTAGGCCCGCGCGTTCGGCATCCGCGGTCAGCAGCATCGGGCCCAGCGGCGGCTTCTCGAGCAGCCGGCGGCGTTCGTCGAGGCGCAACAACGCCTCGGGAGCACCGTCGACGCGCGCCATCGCGTCGGCGTCGACCAGGTAGGGCACGACGGGCATGCTCCCCTGCCCTTCGGGCGTGGGCCCAGCGTCAACCCGGTAGATCTCCACGGCCGGATAGCGCGGCCGCAGCCCGCTGTCGGTGATGAACCCGGCCAGCGTGCCCGGACCCACCGGATCGCCGAACTGCGCCACCTTCGTCAGCCCGGGGGAGCCCTCGACGGCGCGGTGCACCAGCAGCGGCCGCGCCGACCGAGACGTCTCCGGGTCCAGATCGTTGCGCACCACCACATGCGAAATACCTTGGCGAGCAAGGGTATCGGCGAGACCGGCGGACGGGCGGCCTGCGGCGAACAGACGCTGCACCGAATCCAGCGCGCGGATCGTCTGCGGTGGGGTCAACGGAATCGAGTCGCGCACCCCCCACGGGCTTTCGCCGAGCACCTGCAGCGGTTCGTCGTGGCTGTTACCCCACACCTGGGTGGCGAACGGGGCGCCGGGGACCACCAGCACCCGGCCCTCGGTGTTGTGTTCGTCGAGCCACGCGGCGGTCTCATGCCAGTACGACGGGATCGCGTCGAATGCGCCGGGCGGGGTCAACCGTCCGGTCCAGGCCAGCGACGTGGCGGCGACCAACGCGGTGAGCACCACGACGCCGACCGCCACCCGTTTGTCCCGTTCGGGGTGGGCCAGCGCGTCGGTCCACTGCTGGCGCGGTGCGCTGCCGGGCAGCGGAATACGGCCCAGCAGGTGCGCCAGCCCCAGCGCCAGCGGCAGCCGCAGCAGCGGCTCGAGCTTGTGCAGGTTGCGCAGCGGTGTGCCGGTGTCGTCGAGGAAGGCTTGCACATACTGGGCCACCGGCGATCCCAGGCCGCCGGAGTAGCCGGCCGCCAGCGCCACGACACCGATCAACAAGATGGTGATGAGCCGTCCGCGCGCGGGCATCGTCCGCATCGCCAGGCCGGCGAGGCCCGCCGCGGCGACCAGCGTCGTCGCCAGCACCGCGACCGAACCGGTCACCAACGACGCACCCGCCGTCGCGTTCGGCGCGACGAACGGTGTCCACGCGTCGGTGCCGCGCAGCATCTCGGTCAACGACATCCACCGCGTCGTCACGCCGGAGGACTCGATGTAATCCAGAAACGGCGGGCTGATCCGGCCCAGCAGCAGCAGCGCCACCACCCACCACGACACCGCGAGCGCGGCGCACACCGCCCACCACGCGGCGAACCGCCACCACAGCCGGTTCGGCCGGTGGCAGAACAGCCAGATCACCGCCGCCAGGCATCCGGTCAACGTCGCGACCGCGTTGACCGCTCCCATCAACGCGATCGCCACCGCCGATCGCGCGGCCAGCACCCTTATCCGCGGGTCGCCCCGCAAAGCGAGGATCACCGGCAACAGCACCCACGGCGCCAGCATCATCGGCAGCGTCTCCGACGAGATCGCGCCCAGCGTGGTGAGCACCCGTGGCGACAGCGCGAACGCCGCAGCGGCGATCACCCGGGAGGTGCGGCTGCCGATGCCGAGCGCCTCGGCCACCCGCAGCAGCCCCCAGAACCCGGCGGTCAGCAGCAGCGCCCACCACAGCCGTTGGGTCACCCAGCCCGGTATGCCGAGCAGATCGCCGGCCAGAAAGAACGTTCCGTGCGGAAAGAGATAGCCGTACGCCTGGTTCTGCGCCTGCCCGAACGGCAGTTCGCTGTTCCACAGGTTGAACGCCCGAGCCAGGAACCGCAGCGGGTTGGCGGTCAGGTCGAGCTTGGTGTCGGGCGAGATCTGCCCGGGCGACTGGGCGAACGTCAGGACCAGCGCCGCCGCAGCGGCCACCCACAGCCAGCGCCGCGGCAGGGGCGTGACCCTAGCTTCTGTTGCCGTACTCAACCCGATTGAGCACCGATGACGCCGGATCGCCCGCTTGCAGCGGAGGCTTCGTGTCCTGCTGCACCATCAGCGTCACCCCGAATACGGCAGCCGCGCCGAGTAGCAGGCCGACGACAATGCTGGCGCCGGCAGGCACGAGGAACCGATCCATGCGGCCAAAAGTAGCACGGGATACGACGTGGCCCCGTCTGCTGCCGCGGTCGGCAACCGCTGTCCGCTATCGTCGAAGCCCATGGCCTTGTCCCGCACGTTGTGTGCTGCTGTGACGATGTCCGGGCTGGTGCTGGCCTGCTCACCCGCCGAGCCGCCCGCGCCGCCTCCGTCGAGCGTGGTGACGCAGCACAAGGGCGGTGTGCCCGCCGCCCCGCCGCCACCGGCGTGCGGTGACCCGCAGGCGATGCTGGCCGCGATGTCGACGCGCGACAAGCTCGCGCAGTTGCTGATGGTCGGGGTCTCCAACGCGGCCGACGCCCGCGACGTCGTGGACAACCAACACGTCGGCGGCATCATGATCGGCAGCTGGACCGACCTGTCGATGCTGGCCGACGGTTCGCTGGCCGAGATCGCGGGGTCCGCGGGCCCGTTGCCGCTGGCGGTCAGCGTCGACGAGGAGGGCGGCCGGGTGTCGCGGCTGGCCCCGCTGATCGGCACGCAGCCCTCGGCGCGGGTGCTGGCGCAGACGCAGACCCCCGAGCAGGTGTACGACATCGCCCGCCAACGCGGCCAGGCGATGCGCAACCTGGGCATCACCGTCGACTTCGCGCCCGTCGTCGACGTCTCCGACGCCGCCGACAGCAGCGTGATCGGCGACCGGTCCTTCGGCGCGGACCCGGCGACCGTCACCGACTACGCCGGGGCGTACGCGCGCGGGCTGCGCGATGCGGGCGTGCTGCCGGTGCTCAAGCACTTCCCCGGCCACGGCCGCGGCTCCGGCGATTCGCACACCGGCAGCGTCACCTCACCGCCGATCACCGAACTGCAGGACGTCGACCTGGTGCCGTACCGCACCCTGGCCGGGCAGGCGCCCGTCGGCGTGATGATCGGCCACCTGCAGGTGCCCGGGCTGACCGGCAGCGATCCGGCCAGCCTGAGCCCGGCCGTCTACGGGATGCTGCGCTCCGGCGAGTACGGCGGCCCGCCGTTCAACGGGCCGGTGTTCACCGACGACATCTCCGGGATGCAGGCGATCTCCGACCGGTTCGGGGTCGCCGAGGCCGCGCTGCGCAGCCTGCAGGCCGGCGCGGACGTGGCGCTGTGGGTGAGCAGCGGCGAGGTGCCCGCCGTGCTGGACCGGCTGGAGAAGGCGCTGGACGCCGGTGAGCTGACGATGGGCAACGTGGACGCCTCGGTGCTGCGGATCGCCGGGGTCAAGGGCCCGAATCCGCGCTGCTAGTCCCTACGTGGCGGGCGTTGCTTACTCTGGAGTAATGGCCGGAGGTACCAAACGTTTGCCGCGCGCTGTGCGCGAGCAGCAGATGCTGGACGCCGCCGTGCAGATTTTCTCGGTGAACGGCTACCACGAGACGTCGATGGACGCGATCGCCGCCGAGGCGCAGATCTCCAAGCCGATGCTGTACCTGTACTACGGCTCCAAGGAGGAGCTGTTCGGCGCGTGCCTGGACCGTGAGCTGTCGCGGTTCGTCGACGAGGTCCGCAGCCAGATCGACTTCACGCAGAGCCCCAAGGACATGCTGCGTAATGCGGTGCTGGCGTTCTTGACCTACATCGACACCAACCGGGCGTCGTGGATGGTGCTCTACAACCAGGCCACCAGCAGCCAGGCGTTCGCCCACACCGTGCGCGAGGGCCGCGAACGCATCATCGACCTCGTCGGGCGGCTGCTGACCTCGGGGACCCGCAACCCCGACCCCGACACCGACTTCGACATGATGGCCGTCGCGCTGGTGGGCGCCGGCGAGGCGGTGGCCAGCCGGGTCAGCACCGGCGACGCCGACGTCAACGAGGCCGCCGAGCTGATGATCAACCTGTTCTGGCGCGGCCTGAAGGGCACGCCGTCAGATCACCCGATCGAGACTGCGCTGAGATCGCAAAACTAGCGCGAATCGCGATCTGTACGCAGTCTCGATGGATGCGGGCAGCTACAGCGAGCGGACGGTGCCCGTCAGATGCGGGTCGCCCTTGGACAGGTGGCGCAACGTCAGATCCCACCCGTCGGACACCCGGTCGACGTAGAGGCCGGCCCGCGCGGGCAGCACCACCGGCTTGGCGAATTTCACCGAATACTTCACCGCATCCGGCAGCTGGCCCTCGATGTTCGCCAGAACCGCTGCGGCGGTGAACATTCCGTGCGCGATCACCGTCGGAAAGCCGAACAGCTTGGCCGCGACCGAGTTGGTGTGAATCGGGTTGTGGTCCCCGCCGACCGACGCGTACTGGCGAATCTGGCCGGGCGTGATGCGCAGCACTGCATTCGGCGGACCCAGCTTCGGCTGCTTCTGCGGCGGCGGCTTCGGCTCATCGGACAAACTCGTGCGCTGCTGATGCAGAAACGTCGTCACCTGATGCCACGCCCGCTCGTTGCCGACGTTCACCTCGGTGATGATGTCCACCAGCAACCCGCGCCGGTGCTCCCGCAGGTTCTCGGTGTGCACCCGCACCGACACCGTGTCGGTGACCGAGATCGGCCGATACTGCGTGATGTGGTTCTCGATGTGCACCGAACCCATTGCCGCGAACGGGAAATCGAAGCCGGTGACCAACTCCATCACGGTCGGGAACGTCAACGCGAACGGGTACGTCAGCGGCACCGCGTCCCCGAACTGCAACCCGGTGACATTCGCGTACGCCGCGACGTTCGCGGCATCGATGCTCAGGTCATCGACGGTCAACGTCCGGTCCGGCAGCTTGTCGTCGCGCGGAATGAACGGCAGGGCGCCGACGACCGCGCGCAGCATGTTGTTCACCTGCTCAAGCCCCCAGCCACGCTTGTCCGCAGACCCGAATCGTGTTGCCGGTGACGGCATTTGACGCGGGGCTCGCAAAGTATGCGATGGTCTCGGCCACATCGACGGGCCGGCCGCCCTGGTAGAGCGCGTTGAGCCGGCGGGCCACCTCACGGGTGGCCACCGGCATCGCATCGGTCATCTTGGTCTCGATGAACCCCGGCGCGACGGCGTTGACGGTCACGCTCTTGTCGGCGTATGCCTCGGAAAGCGAGTCGGTCAGCCCGATCATGCCCGCCTTGGTGGCCGCATAGTTGGTCTGGCCGCGGTTGCCCGCGATGCCGGCCATCGACGAAAGCCCGACCACCCGGCCACCCTCGCCGATCACCCCGCTGCCGACCAGGCCTTCGGTAAGCCGAAGCGGCGCAAGCAGGTTCACCGCGACGACGGAATCCCAGCGTCCCTCGTCCATGTTGGCCAGCAGCTTGTCGCGGGTGATGCCCGCGTTGTTGACCAGGATGTCGGCGCGGCCGTCATAGTTCTCTCGCAGGTGCTCGGTAATCTTGTCGACCGCGTCGTCAGCGGTGACGTCCAGCGTCAGCGCGGTGCCACCCACCTTGGTCGCCGTGACGCCGAGCGGCTCGTGCGCGGATTCGACGTCGATGCACAGCACCCGCGCGCCGTCGCGGCTGAACACCTCGGCGATCGTCGCGCCGATGCCCCGCGCCGCCCCGGTGACGATCGCGACCTTGCCGTCCAGCGGCTTGTCCCAGTCCGCCGGCGGTGACGAGTCGGCCGCGCCCACCGAGAACACCTGCCCGCCCACGTAGGCCGACTTGCCCGACAGCAGAAACCGCATCGTCGACTCCAGGCCCGTGGCGGCCGGTTTGGCGTCCGCCGACAGATACACGAGGTTCGTCGTCGCGCCGCGACGCAGCTCCTTGCCAAGTGAGCGGGTGAACCCCTCCAGCGCACGCTGCGCGATGCGTTCGTGGGCGCTGCCGGCCTCCTCGGGCGTCGTGCCGATCACGACGACGCGCCCCGACGGTCCGAGGTTGCGCAGCACCGGGGTGAAGAACTCATAGAGCTGCTTCAGCCCGGCCGGATCGGTGATGCCGGTGGCGTCGAACACCAGGCCGCCGAACGAGTCGGCCCAGCGGCCGCCGAGGTTGTTCGACACCACCTCGTAGTCCTCGGCCAGCGCGGTGCGCAGGGGTTCGACGACCCGGCCCTCCCCGCCGATCAGCAGGGTGCCGGCCAGCGGCGGTTGACCCGGCTGATAGCGGCGCAGCGTCTCGGGCTGCGGGACGCCGAGCTGCTTGGCGAGGAACGATCCGGGCGCCGAATGGACGATTTGCGAATACAGATCGGTAGCCATGAAAACGAACTTACTCCAGAGTAAGAAGGGTGGGTACTATGGGTTGTATGGCTAGTGATACCCACCGACGGGTCGCCATTCTCGGCGGCAACCGAATTCCGTTCGCCCGCTCGGATGGCGCCTATGCAAACGCCTCCAACCAGGACATGTTCACCGCAGCGCTGGGCGGGCTGATCGACCGGTTCAACCTCGACGGCGAAAAGCTCGGGGCCGTGATCGGCGGCGCGGTGCTCAAGCACAGCCGCGACTTCAACCTGATGCGCGAATGCGTGCTGGGCAGCGCGCTGTCGAGCTACACCCCGGCGTTCGACCTGCAGCAGGCCTGCGGCACCGGCCTGCAGGCCACGATCTCGGCGGCCGACGGGATCGCCGCCGGGCGGTACGACGTGGCCGCGGCCGGCGGCGTGGACACCACCTCCGACGCGCCGATCGCATTCGGCAACGACCTGCGGCGGGTGCTGCTGGGGCTGCGCCGGTCCAAGTCCAACGTCGAACGGCTCAAGCTGGTCGGCAAGCTGCCCGCCGCGCTGGGGGTGGAGATCCCGGTCAACAGCGAACCGCGCACCGGCATGTCGATGGGTGAGCACGCCGCCGTCACCGCCAAGGAGATGGGCATCAAGCGCACCGATCAGGACGAGCTGGCCGCGGCCAGCCACCGCAACATGGCCGCCGCCTACGACCGCGGTTTCTTCGACGACCTGGTCACCCCGTTCCTCGGGCTGTACCGCGACAACAACCTGCGCCCGGACTCGTCGGCGGAAAAGCTGGCCAAGCTCAAGCCGGTGTTCGGCGCGAAACAGGGCGACGCGACGATGACCGCGGGTAACTCGACGCCGCTGACCGACGGCGCGTCGGTCGCGCTGCTGGCGACGCCGGAGTGGGCCGCCGAACGCGGCATCGAACCGATGGCCTACTGGGTCGACGGGGAGACCGCCGCGGTCGACTACGTCAACGGCAAAGACGGCCTGCTGATGGCGCCGACGTATGCGGTGCCGCGGCTGCTGGCCCGAAACAACCTGACGCTGCAGGACTTCGACTTCTACGAGATCCACGAGGCGTTTGCGTCGGTCGTGCTCGCGCACCTGCAGGCCTTCGAATCCGACGAGTACTGCAAGGAGCGGCTGGGCCTGGACAAGGCGCTGGGCAGCATCGACCGCTCCAAGCTCAACGTCAACGGGTCCTCGATCGCCGCGGGCCACCCGTTCGCGGCCACCGGCGGGCGCATCGTGGCGCAGCTGGCCAAGCAGCTGGCCGAGAAAAAGAAAGAGACCGGGCAGCCCGTGCGTGGCCTGATCTCGATCTGCGCCGCCGGTGGACAGGGCGTCGCCGCCATCCTCGAGGCGTAACCGGCGCACCGAAAAATTTTTCGCGGGGGCTGTAACGCTCCCGTGAGGTCGGTCGATAGTCCTGGTAGCTCCGTATTGCCGTCTGACCCCCCGACCCGATGGCAGTACGGGGCTCTTAACTTTTTCGCCGTGCTTCGATGGTGGGATGCAGACCAGCCTCGCTCTGACCGGACTCCTGCCCGACGCCGACGGCCGCTCGCCGGTCGACGCGACCGTGGCGCGGCTGGCGTCGTTGCGCGACGAGGGGTTCCGCCGCGTGTGGATGGCCCAGTTGCCCTACGACCCCGATCTGCTGACCGTGCTGGCGGTCGCGTTCCGCGAGATCGACACCCTTGAGATCGCCTCCGGCGTGATCCCGATCCAGATCCAGCACCCCACCCAGCTGGCGCAGCGGGCGCTGACACTGAACACCATCGCCGACGGCCGCTTTCTGCTCGGTATCGGGCTGAGCCACCGGATGGTGACCGAAGGGGTGTGGGGTATCTCGTATGACCGGCCGGTGCGCCAGATGCGCGAGTATCTCGACGCGCTGCTGCCGCTGTTGTCCGGTGCGCCCGCCGACGCGTCCGGTGAGTTCTGGACGACGCGCGGCTCGCTGCAGATGCCCGGTGCGCCGACGCCCGACGTCTACCTCGCCGCGCTCGGCCCGCAGATGCTGCGCCTGGCGGGGCGGCGCAGCGCAGGCACGATGACGTGGATGACCGGCCCCAAGACGCTGGCCGGCCACATCGTGCCGACTCTGCGCACAGCGGCCGTCGAAGCCGGCCGCGACGAAGCATCGGTGCGGGTGGTCGCGTCGCTGCCGGTCGCGGTCACCAACGACGTCGACGCCCTGCGGGCGCGTGCCGCCGAGGAGTTCGCGATCTACGGCCAGCTGCCGTCGTACCGGGCGATGCTCGACCGGGAGGGATACGCCGGCCCCGCAGATGCGGCCATCATCGGCGACGAGAAAACGGTGTCCGATCGCATCGCCGACCTCGGCTCATCCGGCGTCGACGAGTTCGTCGCCGGCGTCTTCGACCCCGATCCCGAGGGCCGCGCACGCACCCGGGCACTGCTGCGGTCGATCGATACCTGACGCCCCCGAAAAAGCCTCTGGTGTGACGTCGGACACAGGCGTACGATCGGTCGCACGACGGGTTCGGGAGTGACTGATCCGAAGAGCCGGCAAGGGTTGAAAGCCGGTCGCGCGAGACTAAACGCGGCGCACCTGAGTGTCCTCCCGAACCCGTCGTGCGACCGAT
>JBNMRA010000039.1:0-21855 GCA_050205315.1 Mycolicibacterium pulveris
GGCAGTCGTGACAGCGGCGACCGGCGCGGCGTCACCGAACACAAAATCCAACCTCGCGTCGGGCACCGCCGGATCAACCGGCACATACGCCGCGCCCGTCTTGAGCACACCCAAGATCGCCACGACCGCCTCAACCGAGCGCGGAAACAGCAAACCCACCCGCTGGCCAGGGCGCACACCGCGGTCAATCAGCAACCGCGCCAACCGGTTCGAGGCCTCGTCGAGTTCCCGGTAGGTCAGCGCGCTGTCACCCAAACTCACCGCCCCCGCATCCGGGGTGCGAGATACCTGCTGGGCGAACAACTCCGGGATCGATGACGCGGCTGACGGCAGGGGCGGCGCGGTCAGCGCCGCGCGGTTACCCCACTCATCGAGGTCTTCGAGTTCGTCCTCGTCGTCGAGATCCATCGACAACAGGCGACGGGAGGCATCTGCGGTCACGGTTTCTGCACCGAATCGCCGGTCATGGCCGCCAGCACCCGCTGGAACCGACGCATGATCTTGTGGACGCGGTTGGCGTCGAACACATCTGTGTCGAACTCGACGCGAAGTACCAGTTCCTCGCCGGGCATCGCTTGCAATGTCAGCGGGTAGTGGTTGTATTCGCGGCCGTCGACCTTGGTGATGGCCAGCCCGTTGGTGGTGTGCATCGCGGCGGTGTCGACGGGATAGTTCTGGAACACAAACAGGGTGTCGAAGAGTTGATCGTGGCCGGCGGCGCGGTGAATGTCGTTGAGCGCCAAGTGTTGATGGTCGAGGGTTTCCATGTGGCAGCGCTGCAGGTCGGCGAGCAGGCCGGCGATGGTGGTGTCGGGGGTGATGGTGGCCCGCACCGGCACCGTGTTGATCAGCAGACCGACCATCGATTCCGCACCGGCCACCTCGGCTGACCGTCCGGAGACCGCGACGCCGAACGCGACATCGTGTTGGCCGGTCAACCAGGTCAGCAGCTGCGCCCACGCGGCTTGCAGCACGGTGTTGACGGTGGTCTGGCAGCTGCGGGCCAATTCGTTGATGGCCCGGGTGGTTTCGGCCGGCACGTGGAACGACTCGGTGGCACGGCGTCCCGGTTTGGTCCGGCCCTTGGGCGCCACCAGTGTGGGCGTCTCGAACCCGGCAAGGACCTCGCGCCACGCGGCGTGGGCGGCTTCGACGTCGCGCTCGGCCAGCCAGGTGACGAACCTGCGGTAGGAGCCCGCGGCCGGCAGCTGCTGGCCGTAGTAGCTGGCGAAGATCTCCTGCAACAGGATCGGCAGCGACCATCCGTCGAGCACGATGTGGTGATAGGTCATCACGAACCGGTGTTCGTTGTCGGCGGTGCGGATCAGCGCGGCGCGGAACGCCGACTGGTGAACCAGGTCACACACCGCGGCGCGTTCGGCAGCGCACAGTCGCTGGATCTGGTCGTCGATATCGCCGGATCCCGAGGCCGCCGTGGAGATTTCGACGTACTGCCACGGGGTGGTCGGCGCGGCCGGGATGATCTGCACCGGTTCTTCGAACTGTTGGTTGAACCGCGCCGCCAGGTTGGGGTGACGGTCGACCACCGTTTGCACGGCAGTCCGTAGCCGGTCGGCCCGCAGCGGGCCGGTGATCGTGATGTCGAGTTGCATTGCGTAGACGTCGTCGACGTCGTGGCCGCTGGTGGCGTTGGCGTGGAACAGCAGCCCCTGTTGCAGTGGGGTCAGGGGCAGCACGTCGGCGATGGGCTGTTGTCGGCTGAGTTCGTCGATCTCGGCCTGGGTGAGACGTGCGGGCGCGATGTCGGAGGGTGTCAGGCCTCCGCCGCCGCGCCGGACGTGGGCGCAGATTCCACTCAGGGCGTCGAACCACAGTTGGGCCAGCCGGCTGACCTGTGTCTCGTCCAGCGCGGAGGGAGCCCACGTCCACGTGGCATACAGTTGTGGGCCGTCGTCGGTGTCGACGGTGCTGGCGTTGAGTTCCACGGTGTGCCCCAACGGCATCGGTATCGCCGCGGCGGCGGCGCTGAGCGCAGCGCCGTCCTGGCTGACCTGCCACAGTTCGGCGGCCGAGTCCACGCCGGCGGCCCCCATCCTGCCGAGATAGTTGAACCCGATGGTCGGGTCGGCTCCGCTCAGGCCGATGTCGGGGTTCAGATAACGCAGCAGCCCGTACGTCAAACCGTCTGGGAGGCTGCGCAGTTGCTCCTTGGCGTCCTTGATCAACGCGCCGAGCGCGGGGTCACCGGCCACCACCTGGGTCCAGGACAGCCCGCCGATGTCCAGGGTCACCGGGTACTTGGTGGTGAACCAGCCCACGGTGCGCGACAGGTCGATGTCGGATGCGATGTCCTCCTCGCGGCCGTGGCCTTCGACGTCGATCGCGATCGATTCGGTGATGTCCAACAACTGCGTCAACGCCAGACCATAGGCGATCAGCAAAATGTCTTGCACCCCGGCGCGGTACGCCGTCGGAACCTCGCCGAGCAGCGCGCGCGTCGTCTCTGCGTCCAGCGCGGCCGTGAGGTGCCCCGCGGTGGCGTAGGTGTCCATGTCGGGTCGCGCAGCAGGCAGCGGGCTCGGCACGGCCAACACCTCGCGCCAGGTCTCAGCCTGCGCCGCGACTGTCGCGTTGTGGGCGTGGTCGGCCAGCAGTGCCGACCACCGCGCGAACGAGGTGCCCGTGGCCGGCAGCGCCACTGTTTCACCGTGGCGGTGCTGTGCCCACGCGATGTTGAGGTCCTCCAGCAGGATTCGCCACGACACCGCGTCCACGGCCAGGTGGTGAACGATCAATGCGAGCTGGCCGGTACTGCGCGCCCACAGTGCGCTGACCATCGCCCCGCCGGCGGGGTTCAACCGCGACCGCGCCGCGACCAGCGCCTCGTCGGTCAACACGTCCACCGACTGCACGAGCTCACCGGCATCCACCGAATCCGCTTCTGGCACAGTCAAAGACCAACCGCCGGCACCGTCGTCGTCAACGCGTAGCCGCAGCGCCGCGTGGCGCTCCAGCAGCGCCTGCAGCACCACCCTCACCTCCGCCTCGGTGACACCGGCCGGGGCTTGGGCCACCACCGTCTGGTTGAACTCCTCGATCGGGCCGCCGCCGGCTTGCACCTCACGCAGCCAACGCATGATCGGGGTCGCGGTCACCGGGCCGATGCCGTCGTCGACCGGACCGTGCTGCTCGTCGCGCACGCCGACCACTTGGGCCAGCCGGGCCACGGTCTGCTCGACGAAGATGTCGCGCGGCCGGCAGGTCACACCCGATGCCCGGGCGCGCGCCACCACCTGCATGGACAGAATGCTGTCGCCGCCGAGGTCGAAGAACGAATCGTCGACGCCGACCCGCTCCAGTCCCAGCACCTGCGCGTAGATACCGGCCAAGATCTCTTCTATCGCGTTCGCAGGCGCGCGGTACCTGCCGACGTCGCCGTAGTCCGGGGCGGGCAGTGCGCGGATGTCGAGCTTGCCGTTGACCGTCAACGGCAACACGTCCAGCACCACCACCGCGGCCGGCACCATGTACGGCGGCAGCCGGTCGGCCAACGCGTTTCGCGCCGCCGCCGGATCCACCGACCCGTGCGTCGTTTCCGTGACGTAGCCGACCAGGCGTTTGGTGCCCGGATGGTCTTCCCGGGTGATCACCACGGCCTGCTGCACGTCGTCGAGTGCGGCCAGCGCGGCCTGGACTTCACCGAGCTCGATGCGGTAGCCGCGGATCTTGACCTGGTCGTCGGCGCGGCCCAGGTACTGCAGCTGCCCGTCGGGGCGCCAGCTCACCAGGTCGCCGGTGCGATACATGCGGGCTCCGGCCGCGTCCGGACCGCCGAACGGACAGGCGACGAACCTCGACGCGGTCAAACCCGACCGTCCCAGGTAGCCGCACGCCACACCGTCACCCGCCACATACAGCTCACCGACGACACCGGCGGGCACCGGCCGCAGCCATTCGTCGAGCACGAACAGCGCCGCGGTCGGCACCGGCGCACCGATCGGCGCCGCACCGGAACCGGCCGTCAGCGGCGCGCTCATCGACGCGTACACCGTGATCTCGGTGGGGCCGTAGGCGTTGATGACCACCCGGCCGGGGGCCCAGCGGTCCACCACCTCGCCCGGGCACGCCTCGCCGCCCAGAAGCAGCGCGACCGATTCCAGCCCCTGCGGGGACAGCGCCGAGACGGCGGACGGGGTCTGGGTGAGCACGTTGACCCGTTCACGAACCAGCAGCGCATGGAACTCGTCGGGTGAGCTTGCCACCGATTCGGGCACCACCACCAGGCGCGCGCCACCGAGCAGCGCAGCCCAGATCTCCCACACCGAGAAGTCGAAAGCATAGGAGTGGCACTGCGTCCACACCTGATCCTGCGGCAGCTGCTCAGGCGATGAGCGAGCCAGGTGGGCCAGGTTGTGGTGGGTGACGGCCACGCCTTTGGGCACACCGGTGGTGCCGGAGGTGTAGATCAGGTAGGCGATGTCGGCCGGGTCCGGATTCGGCAACGCCGCACCGGGTTGATCATCGGCGGTGGCCTCGACGTCACCGATGTCGAGGATCGGCACCGACAGCCCGGCCAGCCGGTCGGCCAGATCGGCGGTGGTGACCGCGACGGTCGGGGCGGCATCGGCGAGCATGAAGTCGATGCGTGCCGCGGGCATCGCTGGGTCGATCGCCAGATACGCCGCGCCCGCCTTGAGCGCGGCCAGCATGGCCACGATCGCCTCGGCCGACCGGTTGAACAGCAGCGCCACGCACTGTCCCGGACCGGCGCCGTGTCCGATCAGCTTGTGCGCCAACCGGTTCGCTGCCTCGTCGAGTTCGCGGTAGGTCAACGAACGCGATCCGCAGCTGACCGCGACGGCACCGGGGGTGCGCGCCACATGCTCGGCGAACAGCTCCGGTATCGACACCGCTGCCGGGTCCGGGGCCGTCAATGCCGCGAGGTTGCCGACTGCGTCGAGGCGGGCGTGTTCATCGTCGCCGAGTAGATCGATCGCCGACAGCCGCTGATCGGAGTCGGTGGTGATCGCGGCCAGCACCCGCTCGAATCGCTGAATCAGCCGTGCGATGGTGTCGGCATCGAAGACGTCCGTGCGGAATTCCACCGTCCCGGTGATTCCGGCCGGTTCGCCGGTTTCGGTGCGGCGTTCGGCCAGCGAGAAGCTCAAATCCATTCGCGCGGTGTGGGTGTCGGCCGGCATCTGGGTGACCTCCAGATCGCCGAGTGCCAGCCCGGCGCCGGAAGCGGGTGCGTTCTGCCATGTCAGCGCCACTTGGACCAGCGGGTGATGGGTCAACGACCGCGTCGGGTTGAGCCGCTCCACGAGCACCTCGAACGGCACATCCTGATGCTCATAGGCCGCCAAGCTGCGCGCCCGCACCTGCGCCAGCACCTCGGCCACTGTGGGGTCACCGGACAGATCCATCCGCAGCACCAGCGTGTTGACGAAGAACCCGATCAACTCGTCCAGCGCCGGGTCGCGCCGCCCGGCAATCGGGAAACCCACCGCCACATCAGCGGTTCCGCCCAACTTCGAGAGCAGCACGCCAAGCGCGGCCTGCAGCACCATGAAGCTGGTCGCGTTGTGCTCACCGGCGATCCGGGCGATCTGCTCGTGCAACTGCGCGGACCAGTCCAGGTTCATCGTGGCGCCGCGCTGATCGGCCACCGGCGGGTAGGGCCGGTCGGTGGGCAGCGCGACACGTTCGGGCATCCCGGCCAGCGCATCCTGCCAATACGCCAGCTGGGTCGCGATCCGGCTGTGCTCGTCGTCGAGATCACCGAACTGCGCACGCTGCCACAACGTGTAATCCACGTACTGCACCGCCAACGGCGCCCACCCCGGCGAGCGCCCCGCACACCGATCGGCGTAAGCCACCCCCAAATCGGCCACCAACGGCGTCATCGACCACCCGTCCGCAGCGATATGGTGCACCACCGCCGCCAACACATGCTCATCATCAGAGACCCGGAACAGCTTGGCCCGCAACGGAATCTCATTTGCCAGGTCAAACGCGTAACGGGCGGACTCGCCGATGGCCTGGTGCAACCGGCTCTGGGTCCAGCCGGTCGCGTCGACGACCTCCCAGCCGAACTCGGCGTGTTCGGCATCCACCACCAGTTGGCGCGGTATCCCGTGCACCGCCGGGAACACGGTACGCAGGGTTTCGTGGCGGGCCACCACATCGCCAAGCGCGGCACCCAACGCGTCGACGTCCAGCGCACCGCTGATCCGAAGCGCTGTCGGCATGTTGTAGACCGGGGAGGGCCCCTGCAGCTGGTCCAGGAACCACAACCGCGTCTGGGCGAACGACAGCGGAACCACCTCGGGCCGCTCGCCGGCCACCAACGGCTCCAGCACCGCGCCTTCCCCACCGATACGCGGCGCCAGTTGGGCCACCGTCGGCGCCTCGAACAACACCCGCACCGCAACAGCGGCGTTCAGCGTCTTGTTGACCGCGGCCACCAGACGCATCGCCGACAGCGAATCCCCACCGAGGTCGAAGAACGAATCATCGACCCCGACCCGCTCGAGCCCGAGCACCGAAGCGAAGATGCCGGCCAGGATCTCCTCGGTCGGGTTGGCAGGAGCGCGATAGGAATCGATGTCGGCGTAGTCCGGTGCCGGCAGCGCGCGCACGTCGAGTTTTCCGTTGGGGGTCAACGGCAATGCCGCCATCGTCACGATTGCGGCAGGAACCATGTAGGCCGGGAGCCGCTCGGCCAGCTGTGTGCGCGCCTTGGCGGGGTCCGCGGTGCCGGTGACGTAGCCGACCAGCCGCAGATCTTGTGGACGGTCTTCGCGGGCGATCACCGCCGCCTGCTCCACCCCGTCCAAAGCGGCCAGGGCGGACTGGATTTCACCGAGCTCGATGCGGTAACCGCGCAGCTTGACCTGATCGTCGGCGCGGCCCACATACCGCAGCTGCCCGTCGGCGCCCCACGACACCAGGTCCCCGGTGCGGTACATGCGGCCGCCCGACCCGTCGAACGGGCAGGCCACAAACCGTGCGGCGGTCAGGCCCGAACGGGCGACGTATCCGACGCCGACGCCGTGGCCTGCCACGTACAGCTCGCCGACCACGCCGGGAGGCACCGGATGTAACCACTCGTCGAGCACGAACAACGCGGTGCCGGGCGTCGGCGAACCGATCGGCACCACATTCGAACCCGCCTTCAACGGCGTGCTGCGCGACGCACAGATCGTGGTCTCCGTCGGGCCGTAGCCGTTGACCATCACCCGCCCGGGCGCCCAGCGGTCCACCACCTCGGCCGGGCAGGGCTCACCGGCGACCAGCAACGCCGTCGACTCCAACCCGTCAGGCGAGAGCATCGCGGCCGCCGAGGGAGTTTGACTCAACTGGGTGACCTGCTCGGCGACCAGCAGCGCGTGGCCTTCCTCAGGTGAGCGAGCCACCGACTCGGGGATCACGACCAGCCGCCCGCCGTGCAGCAGCGCGGCCCAGATCTCTTCGACCGAGGCGTCGAACGTATACGAATGCCATTGCGCCCATACCTGTTTCGGTAGGTCGGCATACAGCGAGTGCAGCAGTTGGGTCACGTTGTGATGGGTGATCGCCACGCCCTTGGGCACACCGGTGGTACCGGAGGTGTAGATGATGTACGCGATGTCGTCGGGGGCCGGCATCGGCAGCGCGGTGTTGGGCTGGTCGCCGAGGGCGGGATCGTCGATCGCGATGACCGGTGGCTCCCAGCCGTGCGTCCGGTCGGCCAGACCGCTGGTGGTGACCGCGGCCGCGGGGACGGCGTCGCTGAGCATGAACTCGATGCGCGCGTCGGGAAGTGCCGGGTCGATCGGAAGATACGCCGCACCGGTCTTGAGGACAGCCAGCATCGCCACCACCGCGTCCGCCGAACGCTCCAGCAGCAGCGCGACACACTGTCCCTGGCCCACACCGTGAGCTATCAGCAGATGCGCCAACCGATTCGCGGCCTCGTCCAGCGCGCGGTAGGTCATGTCGCGGCCCGCGAAGCTGACCGCCACGGCGTCGGGAACGCGCGCGACCTGATCGGCGAACAACGCCGGAACCGAGAAGGACGCCGCATCTCGGCGCGGGGCGGTCAGCACGGCGCGGTTGCCCCACTCGTCGAGGCGCGCGTGCTCCACCTCGTCGAGTAGATCTATCGACGAGAGCCTGCGGCCGGGATCAGCGGTCATCGCCGCCAGCACCCGCTTCCAGCGCTCGACCAGGCCTTCGACGGTGCCGGGGTCGAAAACGTCGGCGCGAAACTCCACGGCCCCGCCGATGCCGGCGGGTTCGCCGGTCTGTGTCCAGCGCTCCCCGAGCGAGAAGGTCAGGTCCATGCGCGCGGTCTGGGTGTCCACCGGCAGCGGCGCGACGTGCAGATCGCCCAGGTCCAGCCCACCGGTGGGATCGTCTTCTTTGCCGGGGAAGTTCTGCCAGGCCAGCGCGACCTGAACCAGTGGGTGATGGGCCAGGGACCGGGTCGGGTTGAGCCGCTCGACGAGCACCTCGAACGGCACGTCCTGGTGTTCGTAGGCGGCCAGGCTGCGCCGACGGACCTGCTCCAGCAACTCGGCCACGGTCGGATCACCGGCGAGGTCGACGCGCAACACCAAATTGTTGACGAAGAACCCGACCAGCTCGTCCAGCGCGGGATCGCGACGTCCGGCGATCGGGAACCCAATGGCCACATCGGAACTCGCGCTCAGCTTGGACAGCAACACCGCCAGCGCGGCCTGCATCACCATGAAGCTGGTCGAGCCGTGTTCGCCCGCGACCGCGCGTACCCGCTGCTGCAACTCGGCTGACCAGTCCACGGCGATGCTGGCGCCGCGCAGATCGGCCACCGGCGGGTACGGCCGGTCGGTGGGCAGCGCCAGCCGCTCGGGCATTCCGGCGAGCGCTTCTTCCCAGTAAGCCAGTTGCCCGGCGATCGGGCTGCTGCCGTCGTCGAGGTCACCGAGTTGCGCGCGCTGCCACAGCGTGTAATCGACGTACTGCGCCGGCAACGGCGCCCAGTTCGGCGCCTGCCCGACGCACCTGCTGGCGTAGGCCACCCCGAGGTCGCGGACCAGCGGGGTCAGCGACCAACCGTCGGCGGCGATGTGGTGCACCACCGCGACCAGCACGTGCTCATCGTCGGCGACGCGGAAAAGCGTTGCCCGGATCGGGATCTCGGTCGCCAGGTCGAAGGTGTAGCGCACTGCGCTGTCGATCGCCGCATCCAGTTGGCTCGCCGACCAGCCGGTGGCGTCGACCACGTCCCACCCGAACTGTGCCCGGTCGGCGGCGGTCACCACCTGCCGGGGAGTTCCGTCGGGCGCGTCGAACAGCGTGCGCAGGGTTTCATGGCGGCCGATCACGTCGGCCAGCGCCGCCCCGAGCGCGTCGGCGTCGAGCGCACCCCGCAGCCGCAATCCCACCGGCATGTTGTAAACCGGTGACGGGCCCTGTAATTGGTCGACAAACCACAACCGGTTCTGGGCGAACGACAGCGGAATGGATTCGGGCCGCTCAACTGCCCGCAGCGGCGCCAGTCGACCCGCGCCCTCCCCGATCCGCGGGGCCAGCTGAGCCACCGTGGGCGCCTCGAACACCGTGCGTACCGGAAGGTCGGCATCCAAGCTGGCGTTGATCGCCGCGATCAGGCGCATCGTCGACAGCGAGTCCCCGCCCAGGTCGAAGAACGAGTCGTCGACGCCGACCCGGTCGACGCCCAACACCCGGGCGAAGATGCCGGTCAGGATCTCTTCGGTCGGGTTGGCCGGGGCACGGTAGCGGCCGACATCGTGGTAGTCCGGCGCCGGTAGTGCGCGGGCGTCGAGTTTGCCGTTGACGGTCACCGGCAGCGCATCGATCGCCATCACCGCGGCGGGCACCATGTAGCTCGGCAGCCGTTCGGCAAGTGCGGCACGGGCTTTGGCCGGGTCGGCGGTGCCGGTGATGTAGCCGACGAGACGCTTGTCGCCGGGTTTGTCCTCGCGGGCGATCACCGCCGCCTGCTCCACCCCGTCCAGCGCGGTCAGCGCCGACTGGATCTCGCCGAGCTCGATGCGATAGCCACGGATCTTGACCTGTTCGTCGGCACGGCCGAGGTAGTCCAGCTGTCCGTCCGGGCGCCACCGCACCAGATCACCGGTCCGGTACATGCGGGTGCCGGGTTCTCCGAACGGGCAGGCCATGAACCGCGACGCGGTCAATCCGGGGCGACGCCAATAGCCCACGCCGACACCGGCGCCGGCCAGATACAGCTCGCCGACCACACCGGCGGGCACCGGGCGCAGCCAGGGGTCCAGCACGAAGAACGCCGCCCACGCCGTCGGGGAACCGATCGGTGGAGATCCGGATCCGGCCTGCAACGGCGCGCTGGCGCACAACCACATCGTGGTTTCCGTCGGGCCGTAGACGTTGACCATCACCCGGCCCGGCGCCCAACGGTCGACCAGCTCCGGCGGACACGGCTCCGCGCCGATGACCAAGGCCGCGTCGTCAAGGCCGTCGACCGACAGCATCCCGGCGGCCGACGGCGTCTGCGTCAACACGGTGACCTCTTCGCGCACCAGCAGCCGGTGGAATTCCTCCGGTGAACGGGCCACCAGCTCGGGCACCACCACCAGCCGCCCGCCGTACAGCAGGGCGCCCCAGATTTCCCACACCGAGAAGTCGAAGGCGTACGAGTGGAACTGAGTCCACACCTGCCCGGGCTCCAACGGCACACCGATCTGCAGCGCGTTGAAAAGCTGAGTGACGTTGTGCTGCTTGACCGCAACACCCTTGGGCACCCCGGTGGTGCCGGAGGTGTAGATGATGTGGGCGACTTCGTCTGGGGACGGTAGCGGCAGCGGCGCGCTGGGCTGTGCGGCCACCTCGGGATCGGCGACATCCAAGACAAGCAACCCGTGGCCGTCGAACCGATGCGCCAGCGCGGCGGTGGTGACCGCGGCGATCGGCGCGGCATCGGTGAGCATGAACTCGATGCGCGCGTCGGGCAGCGCCGGGTCGAGGGGCAAGTACGCGGCACCGGTCTTGAGCACCGCCAGGATCGCCACGATCGCATCGGCCGAGCGCGGGAACAGCAGTGCCACCCGCTCACCCGGGCCGACCCCGCGCCCGATCAGCAGATGCGCCAACCGGTTTGCCGCCTCGTCGAGCTCGCGATAGGTCAGCGAGGTGTCCTCGAAGCGGACCGCGACCGCATCCGGGGTGCGGGCCACCTGTGCGGCGAACACCTGCGGCACCGACGTCGGCTCGGGCAGTTGCGTCAGCACCGACCGGTTACCCCACGCCGCCAAGCGGGCGCGTTCGGCGTCGTCGAGCAGATCCACCGCCGACAGCGAGCGCTGCGGCTCGGCGATCATCGCCGCCAACACCGCCTCGAACCGCTTGGTGAGCGCCACGACGGTGGCTGCGTCGAAAACCTCGGTGTCGTACTCGATCCGGAACCGCAGCGCGTCACCCGGTTCGGCCTGCACGGTCAACGGGTAGTGGGTGGATTCGCGGAAGTCGAACTCACCGATCATCAACCCGTCGGCGCCCAGCGTCGCGCCGGTGTCGACCGGGTAGTTCTCATACACGAACAGCGTGTCGAAGAGCTGATCCTGACCGGTGAGCCGGTGGATCTCGCTGAGCGCCAGATGCTGGTGCTCGAGCGTGTCGGCGTGCGCGTTCTGCATCTGGTGGAGCAGGTCCGCGGTGCTGGTGGTCGGGGTGAAGGTGGCCCGTACCGGCACGGTGTTGATCAGCAGGCCCACCATCGATTCCGAGCCTGCTACCTCCGGCGGCCGACCCGAATCCACGGTGCCGAAGGCGACGTCATGCTGGCCGGTCAGCCAACACAGCAGCCGCGCATAGGCGGCCTGCAGCACGATGTTGATGGTGGTGTGATGCGAGCGGGCCAGCTCGCCGAGCGCCCGGGTGGTCTGCTCGGACACCATGAAGGACTCGGCGGCGCGGGGGCCCAGACCCAACCGATCCGGCGGGGCGAGAAGCGTGGGGGTTTCGAACCCGGCGAGCGCATGTCGCCAGGCCGCATGTGCGGCGTCGAGGTCCCGGTCGGCCAACCAGCTGATGAAGCTGCGGTATGCGGGGGCGGTCGGCAGCCGCTGGCCGTGGTAGCTGGCGAAGATCTCCTGCATCAGGATCGGCAGTGACCAGCCGTCGAGCACGATGTGGTGGTTGGTCAGCACGAACCGGTGCCGGTCTGCTGCGGTGCGGATCAACGCCACCCGAAACGCGGGCGCGTCGGCCAGGTCGCAGACCGCCACCCGCTCTGCGGCACAGAGCCTTTCGATGTCCTGTTCTTCGCCCGCGCTGACGTCGACGAAGCGCCACTGCAGCGTCGGGTCGGCGGGGATGGTCTGCACCGGCTCGTCGAACTGTCGCCAGAACCGCGCCACCAGGTTCGGATGCCGGGTGAGCACGGTGTGCACGGCATCGCGCAGGCGCTGCGCGTCCAGCGGACCGTGCAACGCGATATCGAGCTGCGCGGCGTAGAGGTCGGCGCTGGCATGCGTGGTGTTGGCGTGGAAAAGCAGGCCCTGCTGCACGGGGGTCAGCGGTAGTACGTCGGCGATCGGGCTCTGGTGAGCCAGTTCGTCGATCTGTTGTTGGGTCAGCCGGGCCGGTGCGATGTCCGACGGTGTCAGACCACCGCCGCCGTTGCGCACATGCGCGCAGATGCCGGCCAACGCCTCGAACCACAGCTGGCTCAGCTGGGAGATCTGCTGCTGGTCGAGCGCCGAGGATGCCCACGTCCAGTCGGCGCGCAGCCGCGGGCCGGCGTCCGTGTCGACGGTGGCGGAGTTGAGCTCGACGGTATGCACCAGCGGCATCGGCACGGCGGAGCTGACGCCGGTCAGCGACGGCCCGTCCGGTGAGACGCGCCACGCGTCACCGGAATCGTCGTTCGTCGCAGTACCGAGGCGGCCAAGGTAGTTGAACCCGATTGTCGGATCGTCTGCGTTCAGACCGGATTCGGGGTTCAGGTAGCGAAGCAAGCCGTAGGTCAGACCGTCGGGCAGCGAACGCAGCTGTTCTTTGGCGTTCTTGAACGCTGCGCCGAGCGCCGCGTCACCGGCCACCACTTGGGTCCAGGACAGCCGATCCGTCGCCAGCGCCACCGGGTACTTGGCGGTGAACCACCCCACCGTACGGGACAGGTCCACTCCGGTGTCCGGACCCGCCAGGTCCTCGTCGCGGCCGTGGCCTTCGACGTCGATCGCGATCGGCGCGCCCGCGCCGCTTGCGGCCCCGATGAACTCCGCCACCGCCAGCGCGAACGCGATGAGCAGAATGTCTTGTGTCCCAGCGTGGAACGCGGCGGGCACTTCGTCGAGCAACATGCCGCTGGTTTCGGCATCCAACTCCGCAGAGAACCGCCCGGCGGTCACATACGTGTCCGACTCGGGCCGCGTGGCGGGAAGCGCGGCCGGCGTCGCCGCCACCTTCCGCCAGGACTCGGCCAGTTGCAGCACTTCTGGACGGCGGGCGTGGTCGGCCAACAGCTCGGACCACCGCGCGAAAGATGTCCCCGTCGGGGGCAATACCGCCTGCCGGCCGCTGCGGTGTTGGGTCCAGACCGTGTTGAGATCGTCCAGCAGGATCCGCCAGGAGACCCCGTCGACAGCCAGGTGGTGGACGATCAACGCCAGTTGACCTGCGCCGGGCACCCACAGTGCGCTGACCATCCGCCCGTCGGCCGGGCTCAACCGCGACCGCGCGGCCACCAACGCCTCGTCGGTCAACGCGTCCACGGACTGCACGCAGTCCGCGGCGTTCACCGAATCTGCTTCTGGCACAGTCAAAGTCCAGCCGCCCGCACCGTCGCCCTCGACGCGCAGCCGCAGCATGGCGTGCCGGTTCAGCAGCGCCTGCAGCAGCGCCACCACGTCGGCCTCGGCCGTGTCGGCGGGGGCCTGCAGCAGCACCGTCTGGTTGAACTCGTCGACCGGACCGTCCACGGTCTGCAGCCACCGGATGATCGGGGTGGCCGCCACCGGTCCGACCCCGGTGTCGACCGGACCACCGGCATGGGACACGCCCGCAACGCGGGCCAGCCGGGCCACGGTCTGCTCGACGAACACGTCGCGGGGACGACACACCAAACCCGCGGCCCGGGCCCGGGCCACCACCTGCATGGACAGGATGCTGTCGCCACCCAGGTCGAAGAACGAGTCGTCGACGCCGACCTGCTCCAAACCCAGTGTCTCGGCGTAGATTCCGGCGAGCACCTCTTCGACAGCGTTGGTGGGCGCACGGTACCGATCACCGTCGCCGTAGTCGGGAGCGGGCAAGGCGCGAGTGTCGAGTTTGCCGTTGACGGTCAACGGCAGCGCGTCCAGCACCACCACCGCGACCGGCACCATGTAGGCGGGCAACCGCTCACCCAGTTGGGCGCGCAGGTCACCGGGGTCGGCGGTGCCGGTGATGTAGCCCACCAGCCGCTTGTCGCCGGGGCGGTCTTCGCGCGCGATCACCGCCGCCTGCTCCACGCCGTCGAGTGCGGCCAGGGCGGCCTGGATCTCCCCGAGCTCGATGCGGTAGCCGCGGATCTTGACCTGCTCGTCGGCGCGGCCCAGGTACTGCAGCTGCCCATCAGGGCGCCAGTACACCAGATCCCCGGTGCGGTACATCCGCTTTCCGGCCACGCCCGACCCGCCGAACGGGCATGCCACGAACCGCGACGCGGTCAGCCCCGCGCGGCCGACGTATCCGGCGCCGACGCCGTCGCCGGCCACATACAGTTCGCCGATCACGCCTTCGGGCACCGGGCGTAACCATTCGTCGAGCACGAACAGCGCCGCGCCGGGAACCGGCTTGCCGATCGGCACGCCCTGCCCCGGCGTCAGCGGTGCGCTGATCGCCACGCACATCGTGGTCTCGGTCGGGCCGTAGGCGTTGATCATCACCCGTCCCGGCGCCCACTGATCCACCACCTCGGGCGGGCAGGCTTCTCCGACCACGACCAGCACTGCCGACTCCAGACCCTCTCGTGGCAGCACCCTCACCGCGGAAGGGGTCTGGGTGAGCACGGTGACCTGTTCACGAACCAGCAGGGCATGGAAGTCTTCCGGCGAACCCGCGACGTCCTCGGACACCACCACCACTCGCCCGCCACGCAGCAACGGCGCGAAGACTTCCCACACCGACACGTCGAAGGCCAACGAATGACATTGCGGCCACACCCCTGCGGGCGGCAGCACGGCATCGAGCGTTTCCAGCAGTTGGGTGACGTTGTGGTGGGTGATCGCTACGCCCTTGGGCACACCGGTGGTGCCGGAGGTGTAGATCAGGTAGGCGATGTCGGCCGGGTCCGGATCCGGCAGCGCCGCACCGGGCTGGTCATCGGCGGCCGCCTCGACGTCACCGATATCGAGCACCGGCACCGACAGCCCGGCCAGGCGGTCGGCCAGAGCGGCACCGGTGACCGCGACGACCGGCGCGGCATCGGTGATCATGAACGCCATGCGCTCTGCGGGTACCGCCGCGTCGATCGGCAGGTAGGCCGCGCCGGCCTTGAGCACCGCCAGCATGGCCACGATCGCCTCGGCCGACCGGTTGAACAGCAGCGCCACGCACTGCCCCGGGCCGGCGCCGTGTCCGATCAGCTTGTGCGCCAACCGGTTCGCTGCCTCGTCGAGTTCGCGGTAGGTCAACGAACGAGCACCGCAGGTGACCGCGACGGCCTCCGGTATGCGCGCCACGTGCTCGGCGAACAGGGCAGTCATCGACGATGCGGGCGACGCTGAAGTCGCAGCGCTCACCGCCGCGATGTTCCCGATCTCGGCGAGGCGGGCGTGTTCGGTCGCGTCGAGCAGACCCACCGTCGACAACGGTGCGGTCGGGTCGGCGGCCATGGCCGTCAGCGCCCGTTGCAGACGCGTGATCAGCGTTTCGACGGTGTCGGCGTCGAAGACGTCGGTGCGGAACTCCACCGTCCCGGTGATGCCGGCCGGCGCACCGGTTTCGGTGCGGCGTTCGGCCAGCGAGAAGTTGAGATCCATTCGCGCGGTGTGGGCATCCACCGGCATCGGGGTCACCTGTAGATCTCCCAACGCGAACTCGGCAGCGGGATCGTCGATGTCGCTTCCGGCGAGGTTCTGCCACGCCAGCGCCACCTGAACCAGCGGGTGATGGGTCAACGACCGGGTCGGGTTGAGCCGCTCGACGAGCACTTCGAACGGCACATCCTGATGCTCATAGGCCGCCAGGCTGCGCGCCCGCACCTGCGCCAGCACCTCGGCCACCGTCGGATCACCCGACAGATCCGCCCGCAGCACCAGCGTGTTGACGAAGAACCCGATCAGTTCATCCAGCGCCGGGTCGCGCCGCCCGGCGATCGGGAAACCCACTGCGACGTCGGAGGTTCCGCTGAGCTTGGACAGCACGGTGAGCAGCGCGGCCTGCAGCACCATGAAGCTGGTCGCGTTGTGCTCGCGCGCGACCCGGGCGATCTGCTCGTGCAGCTCGGCGGGCCAGTCGACCGCGACCTTGGCGCCGCGCTGGTCGGCGACCAGCGGGTAGGGGCGGTCGGTCGGCAGCGCGACACGTTCGGGCATCCCGGCCAGCGCATCCTGCCAATACGCCAGCTGGGTCGCGATGCGGCTGTGCTCGTCGTCGAGATCACCGAACTGCGCACGCTGCCACAACGTGTAATCCACGTACTGCACCGCCAACGGCGCCCACCCCGGCGAGCGCCCCGCACACCGATCGGCGTAAGCCACCCCCAAATCGGCCACCAACGGCGTCATCGACCACCCGTCCGCAGCGATATGGTGCACCACCGCCGCCAACACATGCTCATCATCAGAGACCCGGAACAGCTTGGCCCGCAACGGAATCTCATTCGCCAGATCAAACGCGTAACGCGACGCCGCGTCGACGGCCTCACGAAGCCGGCTCTGGGTCCAGCCGCTGGCGTCGACGACCTCCCAGCCGAACTCGGCGTGTTCGGGGTCCACCAGCACTTGCCGTGGCACACCATCGGGAGCGGTGAACAGGGTGCGCAGCGCCTCGTGGCGGGCCACCACATCGCCAAGCGCGGCACCCAACGCGTCGGTGTCCAGCGGGCCTCGGATCCGGAATGCGGCGGTCATGTTGTAGACCGGCGAGGGCCCCTGCAGCTGGTCCAGGAACCACAACCGCGCCTGGGCGAACGACAGCGGAACCACCTCGGGCCGCTGGCCGGCCACCAACGGCTCCAGCACCGCCCCTTCCCCACCGATACGCGGCGCCAGTTGGGCCACCGTCGGCGCCTCGAACAACACCCGCACCGCAACACCGACGTTCAGCGTCTTGTTGACCGCGGCCACCAGACGCATCGCCGACAGCGAATCCCCACCCAAGTCGAAGAACGAATCATCGACCCCGACCCGCTCGAGCCCGAGCACCGAAGCGAAGATGCCGGCCAGGATCTCCTCGGTCGGGTTGGCAGGAGCGCGATAGGAATCGATGTCGGCGTAGTCCGGTGCCGGCAGCGCGCGCACGTCGAGTTTTCCGTTGACCGTCAACGGCACCGTTTCGATCGGGACCACTGCGGCGGGAACCATGTACGCGGGGAGTCGCTCGGCGAGTGCCGCGCGCGCCTTGGCCGGATCGGCGGTGCCGGTGATGTAACCGATCAGGTGTTTGTCGCCGGGGCGGCCTTCGCGCGCGATCACCACGGCCTGCTCGACGTTGTCCAAAGCGGCCAGCGCGGACTGGATTTCGCCGAGCTCGATGCGGTAGCCGCGGATCTTGACCTGTTCGTCTGCGCGGCCCAGGTACTGCACCTGTCCGTCGGCGCCCCACCGCACCAGGTCCCCGGTGCGGTACATGCGGCTGCCGGGCTCCCCGTACGGGCAGGCCACGAACCGCGACGACGTCAGCCCTGCCCGGCCCACATAGCCGACCGCCACACCGCGGCCGGCCACGTACAACTCCCCGACCGCCCCCGGCGGAACCGGACGCAACCAGGCGTCCAGCACGAACAACGCCGCCCCGGTCACCGGCCCGCCGATCGGCACCACCGAGTCGGCTGCGTCGGCGTCGAGGGGCTTGCTGATCGACGCGTACACCGTGGCTTCGGTTGGGCCATAGGCGTTGATCATCAGCCGGCCCGGCTCGGCCCAGCGGTCGACGAGTTCGGTCGGGCAGGCCTCCCCGGCCACCACCAACGCCGCGGACTCCAGCCCTTGGGCAGAAAGCATTCCCGCCGCCGAGGGGGTCTGGCTCAACACGTCGACGTGTTCGGCGACCAGCAGCGCGTGCAAATCCTGCGGCGACGCGGCGATCTCTTCGGAGATCACGAGCAGCCGGGCACCGTGCAGCAGCGCACCGAAGATCTCCCAGACCGAGACGTCGAAGCTGTAGGAGTGCCACTGTGTCCACACCCGGCCCGGTCCCGACGACAGGTCAGCGCCAAGCACTCCGAACAGCCCGGGCACGTTGCGATGAGGTATCGCAACGCCTTTCGGAACGCCCGTGGTGCCCGAGGTGTAGATGATGTAGGCGATGTCATCGGCCGTCGGCCCGGTAGGCGTCGCGCCGGGTGAGGTGGGTTCGATGGCGCCGACGTCGACGACGGTCACGTCGAAGCCGTCGAACCGCTGGCCCAGGTCGGCTGTGGTGATCGCGGCGATGGGCGTGGCGTCGGCCAGCATGAAGCCGATGCGCGCCGCAGGCAGCGCAGGGTCGATCGGCAAGTACGCCGCTCCGGTTTTCAGCACGGCCAGAATCGCCACGATGGCGTCGGCCGACCGGGGCAGCATCAGCGCCACGGCCTGCCCTGGGCCGGCACCGTGACCGGCCAGCACGTGTGCCATCCGGTTGGCGGCCGCGTCGAGTTCGGCGTAGGTCATCGACCGGCCGTCGAACGTCACCGCGGGTGCGTCGGGGGTGCGGGCGACCTGGGCCGCGAACAGCACTGGCAGCGGCTCGACCGCGGTTTCGGGTTCGATCAGCGCCGCGTGTCCGCCCCATGTCGCGAGGCGGCTGCGCTCGCCCCCGTCGAGCAGGTCCAGCGCGGAGAGCCGTCTGCCCGGTTCGGCGGTGATGGCCGCCAACACCCGGGTGAACCGGTCAACCAGTGCCTGGATGCTGTCTGCGTCGAACACCTCGGTGTCGTACTCGACGCGCAGGCCGATTTCGCGGCCGGGCAGGGCTTGTACGGCCAACGGGTAGTGGTTGGTTTCGCGGAAGTTGAACTCGGTGACGGCCAACCCGTCGACGCCCAACGGCGCGGCGGTGTCGATCGGGTAGTTCTCGAACACGAACAGCGTGTCGAACAGCTGATCCTGACCGCTGATGTGGTGGATCTCGTTGAGCGCGAGGTGTTGGTGCTCGAGGGTGTCGCTGTGGGCGCGTTGCAGCTGTCCGAGCAGGTCTTCGGTGGTGATGTCGGGGGTGAACGTCGCGCGCACCGGCACCGTGTTGATCAGTAAGCCCACCATCGATTCGGCGCCGGGCACGTCGGTCGGCCGGCCCGAGACCGTCGTGCCGAACACGACGTCGTGTTGGCCGGTCAGCGAGCACAGCAGCCGCGCAAAGGCGGTCTGCAACACGATGTTGACGGTCGTCTGACACGACCGCGCGAGTTCGCCGACGGCTTGCGTGATGTCCTCGGCGACCGAAAAGGAGGCGATGCCACGGGGTCCCGGCTCCACCTTGGCTGGTGGTCCCACCAACGTGGGGGCGTCGAAGCCGTCCAGTACCTCGCGCCAGGCCGCATGCGCAGCGTCGCGGTCGCGGTCGGCCAGCCAGTTGATGAAGCTGCGGTACGGCGTGGCCGCGGGTAGCCGTTGTCGGCTGAAGCCGGCGAAGATCTCCTGCAGCAGGATCGGCATCGACCAGCCATCGAGCACGATGTGGTGCGTTGTGAGCAGGAACCTGTGCCGGTCGGGTGCGACGCGGATGAGCGCGGCGCGGAAGGCGGGCTGCTCGGTCAGGTGGCAGACGGCGGCGCGTTCGTCGGCGCACATCCGCGAAACCTGTTCGTTCGCATCGCTTTCGGTGTCCAGCTCGACGTACCGCCAGGGCACGGTTGGATCGGCCGGGATGATCTGCACCGGTTCGTCGAACTGTTCGCTGAACTGTGCTGCCAGATGTGGATGCCGGTTGATCACGGTCTGCACGGCGTCGCGAAGGCGTTGCACGTCAAGCGGTCCGTCCAGCTCGATGTCGAGCTGCATTGCGTACAGATCGCTGGTTTGTGCGGTGTTGGCGTGAAAGAGCAGCCCCTGCTGCAACGGGGTCAGCGGCAACACGTCGGCGATCGGGTTCTGGTCCGCCAGCTCGTCGATCTGGCGCTGGGTCAGCCGGGCAGGTGCGATGTCCGACGGTGTCAAACCGCCGCCGCCGTGGCGCACATGTGTGCAGATCCCGGCCAACGCCTCGAACCACAGCCGGCACAGGTCGCTGATCTGGTCGTGGTCGAGAACCGATGGGGCCCATGCCCAGTCGGCACGCAGCCGCGGGCCGGTGTCGGTGTCGACGGTGGCGGCGTTGAGCTCGACGGTATGCGCCAGCGCCATCGGCACCGCTGCGGTGATGCCCGACAGCGACAGGCCGTCGGCGGCCATCCGCCATCCGTCGTCCGCCGACGCGCCCAGGCGGCCCAGATAGTTGAACCCGATCGCCGGGTCGGGTCCGCCCAGGCCCGCCTCGGGGTTCATGTAGCGCAGTAGACCGTAGGTCAGCCCGTCGGGCAGCGAACGAAGCTGTTCCTTGGCGTCCTTGAGGACGGCGCCGAGTGCGGTGTCACCGGCGACCACCTGCGCCCAGGACAGCCCGCCCAACGTCAACGAGACCGGGTATTTGGTGGTGAACCAGCCCACCGTGCGTGACAGGTCGAGGTCGGTGCCCAGTTCCTCGTGCCGTCCGTGGCCTTCCACGTCGATGCCGATCGGTGCGTCCGATTTGCCCAGGTGCTGCGCGCACGCCAGCGCGAACGCGATCAGCAGAATGTCTTGTGTTCCAGCGTTGAACGCCGCAGGCACCTCACCGAGAAGCATGCCGCTGGTTTCGGTGTCCAGGTCCGCCGAGAACCTTCCGGCCGTCACGTACGTGTCGAGTGCGGGTTGCACAGCGGGCAGCACTGCCGGAGTCGACGCCACCGTCTTCCACGAGTCGGCCAGCGCCAACACTTCTGGGCGGCGGGCGTGGTCATCCAGCAGCTGGGACCAGCGCGCGAACGAGGTTCCTGACGGGGGCAGCGCGAGGGGTTGCGCGTTGCGGATCTGAGTCCAGGCGATGTTGAGGTCTTCCAACAGGATTCGCCAGGACACCCCGTCGATGGCCAGGTGGTGCACGATCAACGCCAGCTCTCGGGTGCGGGCCACCCACAGCGCGCTGAGCATCATGCCGTCGGCGGGGCTCAACCGTGACCGCGCCGCCACCAACGCCTGCTCGGTCAACGCGTCCACGGACTGCACGCAATCCGCGGCGTTCACCGAATCGACTTGTGGCACAGTCAAAGACCAGCCGCCCACACCGTCGTCTTCGACGCGCAGCCGCAGCATGGCGTGCCGGTTCAGCAGCGCCTGCAGCACCGCCACCACGTCACGCTCGATCGCCCCGTCAGGGGCTTGGAACAGCACTGTCTGGTTGAACTCGTCGATCGCGCCGTCGGAGTGCTGCAGCCACCGCATGATCGGGGTCGCGACCACCGCTCCGATGCCGTCGTCGGTCGCGTCGGCGCTGCCCGCCACCTTGACCACGGAAGCCAACCGGGCCACGGTCTGCTCGACGAACACGTCGCGCGGGCGGCACGCCAGCCCCGCGGCCCTGGCACGGGAGGCGACCTGCATCGACAGAATGCTGTCGCCGCCGAGGTCGAAGAACGAGTCGTCGATGCCCACCCGGGGCAGTCCCAGGACCTGGGCGTAGATGGCGGCCAGGATCTCCTCGGTCGGGTTGGTCGGGGCCCGATAG
>JBNMRA010000040.1:0-19327 GCA_050205315.1 Mycolicibacterium pulveris
GGCCCCGGGGGTCCCGGCGGCGGCGGCGCGGGCCCGACGGGCGCAGGCCCGCCGACAGGCGCGGGCTGGCCGACGGGCGCGGGCGGACCCGGAGCGGGCTCGCCGACAGGCGCGGGCGGACCGACGGGCACCGTGGTGGGCGGCCCCCACGGAATCGTAATGCCCGGTGCCAGTTCAAGAGTCGGCTGAATGACGGTCTGCGACGGCGACGTGTCCGGCGACGGCGACTCCTGCGGCTCGGTGGTCCGCGGTGCGACCGGCGCCTGCGGCACACCCGCATAACCGCCGATCTCCTCGGGTTTGGGGAACGTCTCGACCTCGGTGCCGCTGAGCGCCCCGTCCATCGTGGCCTTCCAGATGTCGGATGGAATGCCCGAGCCGTAAACCGGTGAGCCCCACTGGTTCTCCAGCGGCTTGTCACCGTCGGTGGTGCCCACCCAGACCGCGGTCGACAACGACGGCGTGTACCCCACCATCCAGGCGTCGCGGTTGTCCCCGGTGTCGCCCAGCTGGTTGGTGCCCGTCTTCGCCGCCGACGGCCGCCCGCCTGCCAGCGCGTGCCCGTTGGAGTACGCGGCGATCGGCTGCATCGCCGACGTGACGTTGTCGGCGACCTTCTTGTCGATGCGCTGCTCGCCCTCGGTGTCCTGCTGCGACGCGTCGAACAACACGTCGCCTTCAGAGTTCACCACTTTCTGCACGAAGTGCGGTTTGTGGTACACGCCCGACGCTGCCAGGGTGGCGTACGCCGACGCCATGTCGATCACCCGAGACTGATACTGGCCCAACACGATTCCGTTGTTGGGCGGACCGCCCTGACCGTCTTCGGACAGCGTGTGTTCCACACCGGGGAAGCTCTCGGCGATACCGGCCTGGTGCGCGGCCTCGGCGACGTCTTCTGGACCGTTTTCCAGTTTCAGCATCAGTCGGTAGTAGCTGGTGTTCAGCGAGCGCTTCAGCGCCTCGGCGATATTGCACGTGCCGCAGCCGCCGCCCTCGACGTTGGAGATCTTGATCCCGTTGACTTCCAACGGCGAACTGTCGACCTGGGTGCCCAAACCCATGCCCTGCTGCAGCGCGGCGACCAACGCGAACACCTTGAACGCCGATCCGGTCGGCAGCCCGGCCTGGGCGAAGTCGAAGCCGTTGGCGTCGGTGCCGCCGTAGTACGCCTTCACCCCGCCGGTGCGCGGATCGATCGACACGATCGCGGTCCGCATATCGGGGTCCTGGCCCTCGAGGTACTCCGCGGCCGCCTCCTCGGCGGCTTCCTGCGCCTGGGGGTCGATCGTCGTGGTGATCTGCAGACCCTCGGTGTTCAGGGTCTGCTCGGTGATGTCGAACAGATCGAGCAGCTCCTGTTTCACCTGGCGCTCGATCAGCCCGTTCGGGCCGGTCGTCACGTTTTGCGAACGCGCCAACTCCGGCGGCACCGTCTGCGGAAACACTTGCGCGGCACGCTCGCTGGGCGTCAACGCGCCGATCTCGACCATCCCGTCGAGCACCCAGTTCCACCGATCGGTGGCCCCTTCGAGGTTGACCGCCGGATCCAGCCCCGACGGCCGCTGGATCAACGCGGCGAGCAGCGCGCCCTCGGCGACCGTCAACTCCTCGACCGGCTTGTTGAAGTACGCCCGAGCCGCCGCGGCCACCCCGTAGGAGCCGCGGCCGAAATAGATGATGTTCAGATACGACTGCAGCACTTGGTCTTTGGACCATTCGCCGGACATCTTCGTCGAGATGACGAGTTCCTTGGCCTTGCGGAGCAGGCCGCCGATCCCGGCGCGTTCCGAACCCACCAGCGCGTTCTTGACGTACTGCTGGGTGATGGTGGACCCGCCCTGCAGGTTCTCACCCGAGATGTTGTTCTTGACCGCCCGGGCGAAGCCGGTGAACGAGAACCCGGGGTTGGAGTAGAAGTTGCGGTCCTCGGCGGCCATCACCGCGTCGCGTACATGCACCGGGATCTGATCGATGTCGACGTCGACGCGATTGCCTTCCGGCGGAACAATCTTCGCCAACTCGCTGCCGTCGCTGGCCAGGATCGTCGACACCTGGTTGGTCCGGATGTCACCCGGTTTGGGCACGTCGACGATCAGGTACGCCATCGCGAACGTCACCGTGGGCAGCACCAGAAACACGATGGCCGCCGCCAACAGGCCGCGGCGCACCCATGACCAGTTGACCTGTTTGCGCTGCCCGGGTCGTCGCGGCGGCGGGCCGGCAGGCCGGTCGCCCCCGCCGGACGGGCGTCGTGGCGGCGGAGGCGGCGGCGCGTGCTTGGGCGCCGGCGTGCCGTCCAGCGCCGCCTTGACGACGTCGATCGGGTCGCGCAGGTGCGGCGGCGGCTGATTGCGCACCGGCGGCAGCACCGACGTGTGCCGGTCATCGGGCGGCACCGGCCGGGTGCGGTTCGCAGACGGCGCGTCCTGCGGCGGGCGATGCCGCCCGCCGCCGTCGGCCTGCCCGGGTTTGGGCTCACTCACGCCGTCAGCCTGCCGTCCCCCACGGGGATCGTTGCCTGACCGGTCGTGGCGCCCTTCGCTATTCACTGGCCGTGCGCGCACGACCGCGCGCCGCCTGGGTGCCGCGCGCGGCCCGCCGTCCCCTGGTAGGGCCTGTCGGCGGGACAGCGCCAAGCACATACGACTTGACCAGGTGATTCCAACTGCAGGTGCGGCATACCTCCACCACGTGTACCGAGAACTCGTCGTATCGGGACGCCAGCAGGACCAACTCCTCGGCGCTACGCGCCGAACCTGACACCGCGCCCAGGTGGTCACCGAATACCCACGAAACGAGGGTGAGCTGCTCCTTGCGGCAGATCGGGCACATCACCGAACTGGGCTTCCCATGGAATTTGGCGGCTCGCAGCAGATAGGGGTTGGCGTCGCAGACCTCGGAGACGCCGGTGCGCCCCGAGTAGACCTCCGCCAACAAGGACCGTCGCCGCAGGGCGTAGTCCACCACCTGTCGCTGCAATCGCACGAGACCAGAGTACGTCTCTGTGGGAGGGTCCGAGGCGCGACGTGCTTCCCGCCGCGCACACGAAAACCATCTTTTACGATCTTCGACGTGGCTTCGGGCAGCTCAGGGTGGCGCACGTCGGGCATGCGGGCAAAAGACAGCGACCGCACCGAGACCTGTCAGATTCTGGACACCGCCCTGGCCGACGGCCAGCTCTCGATGACCGAACACGGCGAACGGGTGAAATCGGCCACGTCCGCCGCGACGCTCGGCCAACTGCAGGAGCTGGTGGCCGATCTGCAGAACGCCAAGACCCCGCAAGCCCCGCTGATCACCAAGGTCGTCAACCGGCAGGTCTCACCGCCGGTCAACTGGGGCATCCGCGCCGCGGTGGCCGGGGTGTTGGTGGTCGTCGGCATCGCGATCGGCTGGGGCCTGTACGGAAACCCATCGTCACCGCTGCGCGACGCCTCGGACCCCGGCGCCCAGGCCGACGGCATCACGCCCGTCGTGCTGACCCCGCCCCGCCAGCTTCATTCGCTCGGCGGGCTGACCGGTCTGCTCGAGCAGATGAAGCAGCGCTTCGGCGACACCACCGGCTATCGGCTCACCGTCTACCCCGACTACGCCGCGCTGAGCCGGCCGGACCCCACCGAGGACCGGCGTGAGCTCAACTACTCCTACCGCGGCGGCTGGGACGATCCGTCGTCCAGTTCCAAGAGCAGCGACGCCACCGTGGTGGACCTGAGCCGGTTCGACGTGAAGACGGTCGTCGGCGTGCTGCGCGGAGCGCCGGAAACGCTCGGGATCAAACCCGCCGACGTCACGAGCACCTACCTGTCCATCGATCCCAGCCGCGACCCGACCACCCCCGGTGAACTGTCGGTGTCGGTCTACGTCTCCAGCGACTACGGCAGCGGCCACATCGAAATGGCACCGGACGGCCGGGTCAAGCGGATCAGCTATCCGTCCTGATCGGCGTTCGCTGACCTGGGGCGTTCGCGTGGCGGTCACCCGGAATTCGCGGCGAATATATCGGCGCGATACTATGGGCCGAGGTGTCGAACCGCCGTAACTGACGAGCAAAGGAGGTGTCCCGCGTGCTCGAACTGGCCATCCTGGGACTCCTGCTGGAAGCTCCGATGCACGGCTACGAACTCCGCAAAAGGCTGACGGGGCTGCTCGGGGCGTTTCGCGCGTTCTCTTACGGCTCGCTGTACCCGGCGCTGCGCCGGATGCAGACCGACGGGCTGATCGTGGAGGATCCGGCACCGGATGGCACCCCGAAGATGCGTCGCGCTCGGCGCGTCTACCGGCTCACCGACGCCGGTAAGCAACGTTTCGCCGAACTGGTGGCCGATACCGGCCCGCAGAACTACTCCGACGACGGGTTCGGCGTACACCTCGCGTTTTTCAACCGCACCCCGGCCGAGGCCAGGATGCGGATCCTCGAGGGACGTCGTCGTCAGGTTGAGGAACGTCGTGAGGGCCTGCGTGAAGCAGTTGCGCGGGCCAGCAGCTCGATCGACCGCTACACCCGACAGCTTCACCAGCTCGGGTTGGAATCCAGCGAGCGTGAGGTCAAGTGGCTCAACGAGCTGATCGCGGCCGAACATTTGGGCCAGGGACGCTCAGACAATCCAGTGCAGCCGTAAGGCAGTTACCGAGTTAGTACGAAGGGAAGAGTTCGTGTCATGAGTGAGCACAACGGAGCCGGCGCGCCGGCGACACCCAACGAAGAGGTGCGGGTCGCGATTGTCGGCGTGGGTAACTGTGCGGCCTCACTGGTACAGGGCGTGCAGTACTACCACGACGCCGATGAGTCGGCCACCGTCCCCGGTCTCATGCATGTGCGACTCGGCCCGTATCACGTGCGCGATGTGAAGTTCGTCGCGGCCTTCGACGTCGACGCCAAGAAGGTCGGGTTCGACCTGTCCGAGGCGATCTTCGCGTCGGAGAACAACACCATCAAGATCGCCGACGTGCCGCCGCTGAACGTCACCGTGCAGCGCGGCCCGACGCTCGACGGCATCGGCAAGTACTACGCCGACACCATCGAGGTGTCCGACGTCGATCCCGTCGACGTGGTCCAGGTGCTCAAGGAGAACAACGTCGACGTGCTGGTGTCCTACCTGCCGGTGGGCTCAGACGAAGCCGACAAGTTCTACGCCCAGTGCGCGATCGACGCCGGGGTGGCGTTCGTCAACGCGCTGCCGGTGTTCATCGCCAGCGACCCGGTGTGGGCCAAGAAGTTCGAGGACGCCGGAGTGCCGATCGTCGGCGACGACATCAAGAGCCAGATCGGCGCGACGATCACCCACCGCGTGATGGCCAAACTGTTCGAGGACCGCGGCGTGCAACTGGACCGCACCATGCAGCTCAACGTCGGCGGCAACATGGACTTCCTCAACATGCTCGAGCGGGAGCGGCTGGAGTCCAAGAAGATCTCCAAGACCCAGGCCGTCACCAGCAACCTGCAGCGTGAGTTCAAGACCAAGGACGTGCACATCGGCCCGTCCGATCACGTCGGCTGGCTCGATGACCGCAAGTGGGCCTACGTGCGGCTGGAGGGCCGCGCGTTCGGCGACGTGCCGCTGAACCTGGAGTACAAGCTCGAGGTGTGGGACTCGCCGAACTCGGCGGGCGTGATCATCGACGCGGTGCGTGCCGCCAAGATCGCCAAGGACCGCGGTATCGGCGGCCCGGTGGTGGCGGCGTCGGCGTATCTGATGAAGAGCCCGCCGCAGCAGCTGCCCGACGACGTGGCCCGCGCGCAGCTGGAGACCTTCATCAAGGGCTGAGCGCGGCGAGGCTCCCAGATCGCGTTTTGTACTGTTTCGCTGTGACCGACATCAGCGTGGACGACGAACTGGCCGCACTGTCCGAGTTCACGTTCCTCAAGGAGAACGCCCGGCAAGCCGGCGTGCAGACCGTGCCGCCGGTGGCCCGGGTCGACGCCGGGCCGATCAGCGCGCTGAAATTTGGTGACGGCGCGCCGCGGGTGGTGTTCCTGCACGGCGGCGGCCAGAACGCCCACACCTGGGACACCGTCGCCGTCGGCCTCGGTGAGCCCGCGCTGGCGCTGGACCTGCCTGGTCACGGCCGGTCGGCGTGGCGTGAAGACGGCGACTACGGACCCAAGCTCAACGCGGTCACCATCGAACCGGTGCTGCGTGAGCTCGCCCCCGACGCCGACCTCGTCGTCGGGATGTCGCTGGGCGGGTTGACGGCGTTGCGGCTGGCGGTGTCGGCGCCGGCACTGGTGCGCCGGCTGGTGCTCGTCGACGTGACCCCGTCAGCACCGCAGCGCCACACCGAGCTGACCGACGACCAGAAGGGCACCGTCGCGCTGGTGCAGGGCCCCCGCACGTTCGAAAGCTTCGACGCGATGCTGCAGCTGACCGTCGCCGCCGCACCCCACCGGGACCGGGAATCCTTGCGCCGCGGCGTATTTCACAACGCCAAGCGCCTCGACGACGGCACCTGGACGTGGCGTTACGACGAGATGCGCAAAGGCGAGGGCTTCGAGGGCCTGTGGGACGACGTGCCCCGCCTCGAGGTGCCCACCACGCTGGTGCGCGGCGCCAAGTCGTTCTTCGTCAACGACGACGACGCCGCCGAGTTCGCCCGCACCGCACCGGGTTTCCGCGACGTGCGCATCGTCGAAGACTCCGGGCATTCGGTGCAGAGCGACCAGCCGGGCAAGCTGATCGAGATCTTGCGCGACGTGCTGGCCGAACAGCGGCGCCGCTGAAGACGCGCCGCCGCTGCTCATCGCCGTAAAGTCAGCTGTCCCACCAGCTTCCACTGTCAGGACTGTCGTAGATCCCGTGGAACTGCTGCGGGATGTTCAGCTGCACCGGGCCCTCAATCTGCGGAACGTCGGCTGACAGTTGAACATTCACGCCTGCCGAGTTTGTAGCCAACGGGGCCGGTCCGGCGTCGGCGTGTGCGGCGCCTGCCCCCGCCACTCCGAGCCCGGTCAGTGCGGCGCCCATGGTCAGCACCTTCCAAGTGGCCGTGCTTTTCATTGTGTGCTCCTTTTCCTCGTTTCCCCGACATGTCCAATGTCTCGCTCTGCGGTGAAGGCAGAAGGAGACCGAGATGAGCGCCTTCTCATCCGGCGCTCGCCAACCATTTCTTCGCCAGCTCGATGCGCGCGACGGTGTGCTCAGGCCACTGCGGGTGCTGGACCCGGAACGGGCCGGTGGCCAGCCCGAGCAGCGCGGCGGCGGTGCGCTGCCGCAGCTGTCGCGGCGCTACCCGCCGGTCGGCGTGGGCGAGCACCTCGGTTGCGTACCGGCCCGCCGTCGGATGCCATCGGTCCTCGAGATCCAGCCCCGACAGGTGCGCCAGCAGCATCGCCCACTCGTCGATGCGCTCCCCGCCCCCGGCGGTGTCCAGATCGACCAGCCCGGTGATCCGGCCCTCGTCGGTCAGCAGCTGTCCCTCGTAGAAGTCGCCGTGCACCGGCACCACCGGCCCGGCCTCGTGTTCGACGGTGTGCAGCGCGTCGAGGAGTTCGGCCAGCTGGGCCAACACATCCGCTTCGCCGGCAGCGGCCCAGCGCAACGCGGCGGCGTGCTCGTCGACCAGCTCCAGATGCGACCGTCGCGGCGGCATCGCCGCCAGCTCGGCGGGCAGCGCGTCCAACAGCGCCTCGAGCGCGTCGGGCGGCGGCACCTCGCCGCCGTCGGCGAGCACGTCGCGCAACGGCGTTCCCGGCGCCTCGGGCAGCACGATCAGCCCGTCGCCGGTGCACGCCGCCACCGGGGGCACCGGTAGATGCGGGCTGGCGAGGTCGTGGCACGCGCGCACCTGCGCGACGGCCGACGGCCGCAGCACCTTGAGAAACCACGTGCGGTGCCCGTCGTGCAGCTCAAGCACCGCGCGCTGCGCGGGCCGATATGCGCGCACCCGAACGTCGCTCACGTCCGTCGCGCTGAGCCCCAGCCCGCGCAGCACCCCGGGATCGGCGGCCGCGCCCAGCGCGGGCAGCGCCGGATCCTGGGGCCATCGCCAGATCCCGACCTCGACCGGCGCGCCTAAGTGTTCGCCGGCGACGACGGCCGCACCGGCCGGGATGTGGCCCCCGGTCGTGGCCGCGAGGATCTCCGTTGTGCGGCTGCCGTCGGCGCGGCGCACCACCGCCCAGTACATGACGGTGGCCGCGCCGCTGGGCCGCGCGTTGACGTGACCGGGCTGCAGGTGTTCGAGCTCGCCGCCGTATTCGGCGAGCGCAGCGGTCAGCACGTCGGGTGCGTGCGGACCCAGAAGCAGATCCAACGCGGGCGAAGTCATATCACCGAGCGTGGCGGCCGCGACGGAATCACAGATGAGCGCCAGATGAGAGTGCTCTCATCTGGTCGCCCACGTAGGTTGAAACGGTGAGCTTTCCCATTCGCATCGGTGTGCAACTACAGCCGCAACATTCCCCGCAATACCGCCACATCCGCGACGCGGTGCGTCGCTGTGAGGATCTCGGCGTCGATGTCGCGTTCAACTGGGACCACTTCTTCCCGCTGTACGGCGATCCCGACGGGGCGCACTACGAATGCTGGACGATGCTGGGCGCCTGGGCTGAGCAGACCTCCCGCATCGAGATCGGCGCGCTGGTGTCGTGCAACTCCTACCGCAACCCGGAGCTGCTGGCCGACATGGCGCGCACCGTCGACCACATCAGCGACGGCCGGCTGATCCTGGGCATCGGCTCGGGCTGGAAGCAGAAGGACTACGACGAGTACGGCTACGAGTTCGGCACCGCGGGCAGCCGACTCGATGACCTGGCCACCGGGCTGCCCCGCATCACCTCGCGGCTGGCCAAACTCAACCCGCCGCCCACCCGGCAGATCCCGGTCCTGATCGGCGGCGAAGGTGAGAAAAAGACGCTGCGGCTGGTGGCCCGACACGCCGACATCTGGCACACCTTCAGCGGCAGCGCCGGATATCCCCACAAGGCCGAGGTGTTGGCGCGGCACTGCTCGGATGTCAGCCGCGATCCCGCCGCGATCGAGCGGTCGGCAGGCGTATCCGGCAAGTCGATCGACGCGCTGCTGACCGAGGCCGACGCGCTGGCCGGACTCGGGGTCACCCTGCTGACCGTCGGCGCCAACGGACCCGACTACGACCTCACCGAGGCCGAAGCGCTGTGTCGCTGGCGCGACCGCCAGACCGGCTAGCCAGCCCGACCACGGATCTGCTTCGGCGCACCGGGGCGGCGTGAGACACTTGTCGCCGCGATGCCAAAGAAGTATGGGGTCAAAGAAAAAGACCTCGTGGTCTCGCATGTGGTCAACCTGATCCTGACCGGCAAACTCCGGTCAGGCGATCGGGTCGACCGCAACGAGATCGCACATGAGCTCGGGCTGTCCCGCGTGCCCATCCAGGAGGCCGTGGTACAGCTCGAGCACGACGGCATCCTTTTCACCCGCTACCACCGCGGCGCGTTCGTCGAGGTGTTCGACGAGGCCGTCGTCCGCGAACACCACGAGGTGTACGGCCTGCTCAACGGCGTCGCGTCCGCGCGTGCGGCCGCCGACGGCAACCCGGAGCTGCTCGATGAGCTCGAGCGGCTGGTCGGCGTCATGCACAACACCCGCCGGTCGCGCGCGTTCAACGAAGCTGGTTGGCACTTCCGGCAGTTGATCAAGGAGCGGTACGCGGGTCCGCGGCTGCTCGCGCTGATCCAGGCGTCCCAAGCGCTGGTCCCCGAGGCGTTCTGGAGCACCTACATGGACAACCACGACGAGATGCTGGTGTACAACGAACGCGAGGTCGACGCGATCCGCCGCGGCGACCTCGAGGCCGCGCGCGCGGCCAACGTCGACCGCTCCGAGCAGATGGCCCAGATCATGCTGGCCGAGCTGGTGCGCCGCGGCGTGCTGTCCCCGTCGGCGCACCCGGCGTTGCATTCCAAGTGAGGTGAGGGCGGCGCCGGTCGCTACGTTGCACTAATGAGGGCAACCGTCTTGGCGCTGATCGGGTTGTTGATCGTCCCGCTGGCCCTGGCCCCGCCGGCACAGGCCCAAGTCGACCAGTGCGCGCCGCCCGGCGTCGAGAGCGCCAGCGCGCTGCCGACCAACCTGGCCGCCGCGGCCAAAGGCCCTGACGAAGACAGATACACCACAGCCACCGTCGTGCCGCTGGACGCCGTCGACGTCAGCGCGCTGGGCCTGAGCACGCCGGGAACCCTGACCGTCGGCACCCTCTCGGACGCCCCGCCGAGCATCTGCATCAACTCCGCCGGTCAGTTCACCGGTTTCGACAACGAGGTCCTGCGGGCCATCGCCGACCGGTTGGGGCTGCAGATCAACTTCGTCGGCACCGAATTTTCCGGGCTGCTGGCCCAGGTGGCCTCGCGGCGCTTCGACGTCGGATCGTCGTCGATCACCACGACCGAAGCGCGCCGCCGCACGGTCGGTTTCACCAACGGCTACGACTTCGGCTACTTCTCGCTGGTGGTGCCGGCCGGCTCACCGATCACCGGGTTCGACGATCTGGACGCCGGGCAGCGCATCGGCGTCGTGCAGGGCACCGTGCAGGAGTCCTACGTCGTCGACACGTTGGGCCTGCAGCCGGTGATCTACCCGGACTACAACACCGTCTACGCGAGCCTGAAATCCCGCCAACTCGACGCATGGGTGGCGCCGTCGCAGCAGGCCGAAGGCACGGTACAGCCCGGCGATCCCGCAGAGATCATCGAAAACACCTTCAGCTTGGACAATTTCATCGCCTACGCGGTCGCTAAGGAGAACCGGCCGCTGATCGACGCGTTGAACGCGGGGCTGGACGCCGTGATCGCCGACGGCACCTGGGCCAGACTGTATTCCGACTGGGTGCCGCGCGCGCTGCCACCGGGATGGAAACCGGGCTCGAAGGCGGCGCCGGCCCCGCGGTTGCCCGACTTCGACGCGATCGCCGCGCAGCGGCCGCAGACCGACACCGGCGCGCCGGTGCAGCCGAAATCCACGCTGTCCCAGCTGAAGGACTCGTTTCTGGACTGGGACTTGTACAAGCAGGCCGTCCCCGACCTGTTCAAGACGGGGCTGCCCAACACCCTGATCCTGACCGTCTGCGCCTCGGTGATCGGGCTGCTGCTGGGCATGGCGCTGGCCGTGGCCGGAATCTCCCGAAGCCGCCTATTGCGTTGGCCCGCACGGGTTTACACCGACATCTTCCGCGGACTACCCGAGGTGGTCATCATCCTGCTGATCGGGCTGGGCCTCGGCCCGGTGGTCGGCGGGCTGACCGGCAACAACCCGTTTCCGCTCGGGATCGCCGCGCTGGGGTTGATGGCCGCGGCCTACGTCGGCGAGATCTTCCGCTCAGGCATCCAGAGCGTGGAGCCCGGCCAGCTGGAAGCCTCGCGCGCACTGGGCTTTTCGTATTCGGCCTCGATGCGCCTGGTCGTGGTGCCGCAGGGCATCCGACGGGTGTTGCCCGCGCTGATGAACCAGTTCATCTCGCTGCTCAAGGCGTCCTCGCTGGTGTACTTCCTGGGTCTGGTCGCCGACCAGCGTGAGCTGTTCCAGGTCGGTCGCGACCTCAACGCGCAGACCGGCAACCTGTCCCCACTGGTGGCCGCCGGTCTGTTCTATCTGGCGCTGACCGTGCCGCTGACGCATCTGGTGAACTACATCGACAACCGGTTGCGGCGCGGCCGGGCGCCGGACGAGGAGGACCCGCTGGAATTGGCCAAGTCGCTGGGGGCACCTCCCGCGCGAAGCGCAGGGGGAGAGATGATTTAAATGGCGGGTGGTTTCGAACCGGTGTCGTTGGCCGCCAACGACATTCACCTGGCCTTCGGCCCTAATCCGGTGCTACGCGGGGTGGACATCGACGTGCCCGCGGGCACCACCGCGGCGGTGATCGGGCCGTCGGGCTCCGGCAAGTCGACGCTGCTGCGCACGTTGAACCGGCTCTACGAGCCCGACCGCGGCGACATCCTGCTCGACGGGCGTTCGGTGCTCAAGGACAACCCCGATCAGTTGCGTCAGCGCATCGGGATGGTGTTTCAGAACTTCAACCTGTTTCCGCATCGCAGCGTGCTCGACAACGTGACGCTGGCGCCCCGCAAGCTCAAACGCCTCGGCGCCGATGAGGCCCGTGACCTCGGCATGGCGCAGTTGGAGCGGGTCGGGCTGCGGCACAAGGCCGACGTGCGCCCGACGACGCTGTCCGGAGGGCAGCAGCAGCGCGTCGCGATCGCCCGCGCATTGGCGATGGCCCCACAGGTGATGTTCTTCGACGAGGCCACCTCCGCGCTGGACCCCGAGTTGGTCAAGGGCATCCTGGCCTTGATCGCGGACCTGGGCGCCGACGGTATGACGATGGTCGTGGTGACCCACGAGATGGGGTTCGCTCAGTCGACGGCCGACGCCGTGGTGTTCATGGATCACGGACAGGTGGTGGAATCGGGGCGGCCCGAACAGATCTTCGAGGCCGCCGAGACCGAGCGGTTGCAGCGGTTCCTGTCTCAGGTTCTGTGAGGCGAATCGGCCGTGATCACAACTTGGCAGGCTCAGACAGGTTAGACTGACGAATTATGGCCGAGGTGGAACCGCAGGTCACGGAGTTGGCGGGGGAGCTGCAGCGGGTGCTCTCCCGGGTCTTCTCCGTGTTGCGCCGCAGCGACACCAACCGCGCGGAAGCCGGTGACCTCACGCTCGCCCAGCTGTCGATCCTGTTGACCCTGCTCGATCAGGGACCGCTGCGGATGACCGATCTGGCCGCCCACGAGCGGGTGCGCACGCCGACCACCACGGTCGCGATCCGCCGGCTGGAGAAACTCGGCCTGGTCAAACGCTCACGCGATCCCTCTGACCTGCGCGCGGTGCTGGTCGACATCACCCCGGAGGGGCGGGCGCAACACCACGAAGCGCTGGCGACGCGGCGGGCGTATCTGGCCACGCTGCTCGACAAGCTCAGCCCCGAGGACCTGGAGATGCTGACCAAGGCGATCGGTCCGCTGGAGCGGCTGGCCGAATAGCCGCTAGCCCAGCCAGTCCAACACCGCCGCCGCGGTCCACGACTGCTGCATGCTGCCCAGCGGTTCCCCGGTGAACGGCTCGTAGTATTCGGCGAAGCTGCCGTCGCTGACCTGCCGCAGGCCCTCCTTGCGCAGTAGGCGGGCGCGTTCGGCCCAGCCGCGGCGGGCGAAACACCACCCGAACAGCCACGTCATCACCGGCCACACCGGCCCACGCCAGTATTCGCGCGCGCGGAAGTCCCGCGACACCGGCGACGTCGACGGCAGCAGGCCGTACTTGAGGTCGGGATGTCCGCAGAACCGCGGGCCCTCCAACAGCTTGATCAGGTGGCGTTCCTGCTCGTGCGGCAGCCCGCCGCACAGCAGCGGCGCGAACTGTGCGACCGTCTCGGTGGCCACCCACTCGCCCGCGCGCACATCGAAATCTCTTGCCGCACCGGTTCTTTCGTCGGCCGCATCGACCACTCCCGCGCGGAACCGCTCGGCCCACGCGCACAGGTCGCGCACGTCGGCGGCGGGGCGTTTGTAGTCCTCGCCGATCTCGGCGAGCACATCGCAGGCGACGGCCAGGATCGCCGAGACGAACACGTCCTCGACGGCGAAGCTCATCACCTTGGGCAGCAGCTCGTCGTCGTAGCGGGCCAGCTTCATCTCTTCGAGCAGCCACAGATACCGGTCGTATTCGACGTCGCTGGGCCGTTGGCTGGCGTCGGTGACGATGGTGATGTCCGCGCGTTTGTACTCGGGCAGCGCGCCCGGGACGACGTTGGCGTAGGCGCTGTCCCAGCGCGGCGAGTTGTCCATGCCGGACTCCCACCCGTGGTAGAGGGTGACCCGGCCGCGCGACTGCGGGTCGCGCGCTTCGGCCAACCACCGGTGCCAGCGCACCAGGTTGTTCCAGCGGCGGTCCAGGAACGCCTCGGCGACCGCGCGGGTGGTCCGGCCGCGGGTGCGGGCGTTGTCGAGGATGCGTTGGACGGCGATGGCGTGCACCGGCGGCTGGGTGATGCCCGAGGTGAGCCGGTTGCGCGGCGCGTGCGCGGCCAGCGTCGACGTGGCCCAGCGTGCCGGGCCGGGAAAGTAGCCGTCGACCCCGTTGGCGAAGACGATGTGCGGGATCATCCCGTTGCCCCACTGCGCGGACAGCAACGTGTCGAGTTCGACGACCGCGCGCTCGACGCTCAGCGGCGCCAGCCCGATCGCCACGAACGCCGCGTCCCAGCTCCACATATGCGGGTACAGCAGCGGCGCGGCCGTCGTCATCGTGCCCAGGTCGTTGCCGCGCAGCAGGTAGGCGGCGCGGGCGGAGAGTTGCGTCGGAGCGAAGCTGTGGTCGGCGGGCATCCGTACCATGATGCGACGCGATCGCGTCGTTCGCAGGTCGGTAGCGTTTACGACATGCCGACCGCAATGATCACAGGCGCCTCACGGGGTCTCGGCGCGGCCGTCGCAGCGGCGTTGGCGCCCACGCACAGCTTGGTGTTGGCCGGACGGCCGTCGGCGCGGCTGGATGCGGTCGCCTCGCAGTTCGGCGCCGCCACGCTGACCGTCGATCTGGCCGCCGCCGACACGATCGCCGGGGCCGTCGCGGCCGTCGACGAACTCGACGTGTTGGTACACAACGCGGGGGTGGCGTTTCCCGGCCGGGTGGCGGAGTCGACGATCGACGAGTGGCGAACATCCATGGAGGTCAACGTCATTGGCGCGGTGGCCCTGACATTGGCGCTGCTGCCCGCGCTGCGGGCAGTCGGTGGGCACGTGGTGTTCGTCAACTCCGGTTCGGGTATCAATGCGTCGCCAGGGCTGGCGTCGTATTCGGGTAGCAAGTTCGCGCTGCGGTCGTTCGCCGATTCGCTGCGGGCCGACGAGCCGTCGCTGCGGGTGACGTCCGTACACCCGGGCCGGATCGCCACCGAGATGCAGCAGGGGTTGGTCGCCTACGAAGGCGGGGATTATGACCCGTCGCGGTTTCTGTCGCCCGAGACGGTCGCGCGCGTGATCGCCGACGCGGTGCTGTCGCCGCCCGACGGGCACATCCACGAGGTGATCGTCCGCCCTCGGTGATTTTGGGTGATTTCGGTGCGCTAACCTGCGCGTATCGCTTGTTCGCGCACCGAAATCGCGTGGCGGATGATGGCGATCACCCGTTGCGGATATTCGTTCAGATCCAGCCAGGTGAACCGCAGCACCTGCCAACCGAGCAGCGTGAGGTCGTTTTGTCGGACTCGGTCGTGGTGAAAATCGTCGGACGAACTGTGGAATGCCAACCCGTCCGTTTCGATGGCGACCTTCGCCGCCGGGAACGCGAAATCAACCTTGTATCCAGCCACGGGGTAGTTCGTTCTCCACCCGGTGATGTCTGCCCCTCGAAGCATTTTGGCCAACAGCCGTTCGGCTTCGGAATGGGCGCCGTCGGATGCGGCCTGCAACAGTCGACGCGCCGCCGGCGAACCGTATCGGCCTTTGTTTCGCAGCTGCGCTCGCCACAGCTCGCGTAACTCGATGTCCTTCTGCAAAGCCCGATCCAGAATTTTGACTCCGCCGGGTCGCCGGATCGCAGCTTCCAGAACCGTCAACGCCGGGGCGGTCACGCGAAGCGATCGGACGGTGACGATGTCGGTGGGGTCGAGGTCGCGTCGCCGCAGCCGACTGCCTTCGTGGCACCGCCCGTGGCCGCTTCTCGGCATCGTCACGTCCACGACATCCGGTGCGAACCGGGTCAAACCAAGCCACCATGCGGCGGCCAGGCCGCTCGCGACCGCCTGTTGGCCGTAGCCCCAGACCGCCGCGCGAACACGGGCGCCGTCGGTGAACGGGCGGTCGGCGACGAAGTAGACGCCGCGCGCGCATCTCTGCCACTGGCCCGTCCCCAGCCGGCGTTGCACCGCGTACTGGCTCAGCCCCGCCGCACGTGCCTGGTCGAGCGTGATCACACCGTCTTGGTCGCGCAGGTATTCGTTGAGCACATGGGGTTAGACGTTGACCTACGGCTCAGCGGTTCCACTGCGTGTGATTTCGGTGCGCAAACCTGCGCGTATCGCTTGTTTGCGCACCGAAATCACTCAGATGACGATGTTGACCAGACGGCCGGCGACCACGATCACCTTCTTCGGCGTGGCGCCGTCGAGGAATGCCTGCACCTTCTCGTCGGCCAGCGCCGCGGCCTCCATCGCGTCGGCGTCGGCGTCGGCGGCGACGGTGATGCGCCCGCGCACCTTCCCGTTGACCTGCACCGGGTACTCGACGGTGTCCTCGACGAGATAGGCCGGGTCGGCGACCGGGAACGGCCCGTGCGCCAATGGGGTGCCGTGGCCCATCCGCTGCCACAGCTCCTCGGCCAGATGCGGCGCCAACGGCGCGAGCATCAACACCAGCGGCTCCACCGCCGCGCGCGCCGTCACGCCCTGCTTGGTCAGGTGGTTGGTGTACTCGATCAGCTTGGCCGCCGCGGTGTTGTTGCGCAGGTTGGTGTAGTCCTCGGTCACGCCCGCGATCGTGCGGTGCAACAACCGCAGCGTGTCGGTATCGAGCGCCTGATGCTCGACGATCTGCACGCGGCCGCTCTCCTCGTCGACGACCAAACGCCACACCCGCTGCAGGAACCGGTGCGCGCCGACCACATCCTTGGTGGCCCACGGCCGCGACGCCTCGATCGGCCCCATCGACATCTCGTAGACGCGCAGGGTGTCCGCGCCGTAGTTGTCGCAAATCTCGTCGGGAGAAACGGAGTTCTTCAGGCTCTTGCCGATCTTGCCGAACTCCTGGTTGACCTCGATCTCCCCGTCGGGGCCCGACCAGTAGAACTTGCCGTCCCGCTCGACGACCTCCGCGGCGGGAACATACGCCCCGCGGGCATCGGTGTAGGCGTAGGCCTGGATGTAGCCCTGGTTCACCAAGCGCCGGAACGGTTCTCGCGAGGTGATGTGGCCGAGATCGTAGAGCACCTTGTGCCAGAACCGCGCATACAGCAGGTGCAGCACCGCATGCTCGACGCCACCGACGTACAGGTCCACCCCGCCCGGATCGTCCGGCCCGTGCTCGGCCGGGCGCGGACCCATCCAGTAGGCCTCGTTCTCCTTGTCGCACATGGCGTCTGCGTTATCCGGGTCGGTGTAGCGCAGCTCGTACCACGAGCTGCCCGCCCACTGCGGCATCACGTTGGTGTCGCGGGTGTAGGACTTCAAGCCGTCGCCGAGATCCAGCTCGACATGCACCCAGTCGGTCGCCTTGCCCAGCGGCGGCGACGGCTCGCTGTCGGCGTCGTCGGGGTCGAACGACACCGGTGCGTAGTCGGGCATGTCCGGCAGTTCGACCGGCAGCATCGATTCCGGCAGCGGGTGCGCGCGACCGTCGGCGTCGTACACGATCGGAAACGGTTCGCCCCAGTATCTTTGGCGCGCGAACAACCAGTCCCGCAGCTTGTACTCCACGCGGGCCCGGCCGCGGCCCTCGGCCTCCAGTCGTTTGGTGATCGCCTCCTTGGCGTCCGCGACACTGAGCCCGTTGAGGTAGTCGGAGTTGATCACCTCGCCGTCACCGGTATACGGCCCCTGTGAGTCGTCGCCACCGGCAACGGTTTTCACGATCGGCAGGCCGAACTGCGTGGCGAAGTCCCAGTCCCGCTGGTCGCCGCCGGGTACGGCCATGATCGCGCCGGTGCCGTAGCCGATCAGCACGTAGTCGGCGATGAACACCGGAATGCGTTGGCCGTTGGCCGGGTTGGTGGCGTACGCGCCCAGAAACACACCGGTCTTGGTCTTGTTCTCCTGGCGCTCCAGATCCGATTTCGCCGCGATCGCCGACCGGTACGCGGCGACGGCCTCGCGCGGGGTGGCCGCGCCGTAGGTCCAGCGCTCATCGACGTCGGCGGGCCACTGCGCGGCCGTCAACGTGTCGACCAACTCGTGTTCGGGCGCCAGCACCATGTACGTCGCACCGAACAGGGTGTCCGGGCGGGTGGTGAACACCTCGATGTCGCCGGCGTCCGGTACCGAGTCGACGGCGAAAAACACCGTCGCGCCGGTGGAGCGCCCGATCCAGTTGCGCTGCATGGTCTTGACCTTCTCGGGCCAGTCCAGCAAGTCGAGGTCGTCGAGCAACCGGTCGGAGTACGCGGTGATCCGCATCATCCACTGCCGCAACCGTTTCCGGAACACCGGGAAGTTGCCGCGCTCGCTGCGTCCGTCAGCGGTGACCTCTTCGTTGGCCAGCACCGTGCCCAGACCGGGGCACCAGTTGACCAGCGAATCGGTGCGATACACCAGCCGGTGGGAGTCGACGACGTCGGCGCGCTCACCGGCGCTCAGCGCCGACCACGTGCGCCCGTCTTCGAGTACCCGTGCCCCGGAATCGAACTCGGCGATCAACTCGTCGATCGGCCGTGCCCTGTTCGCGGCCGGGTCGAACCAGGCGTTGTAGATCTGCAGGAAGATCCACTGGGTCCACTTGTAGTAGTCGGGGTCGGTGGTGGAGAAGCTGCGGCGCGGATCGTGGCCGAACCCCAGCCGGCCGAGCTGACGGCGGAAGTTGACGATGTTGGCCTCGGTGCGCACCCGCGGATGCGTGCCGGTCTGGATCGCATACTGCTCCGCCGGCAGGCCGAACGCATCGAATCCCAACGCGTGCAACACATTTCGCCCGGCCATCCGGTAGTAGCGGGCGTAGACGTCGGTGGCGATGTAGCCGAGGGGGTGTCCGACGTGCAGACCCTCCCCCGAGGGATAGGGAAACATGTCCTGCACGAACATCTTGTCGGCGGGCACCGGGGTGCCGTCGGCAGGCGCCAGCGAACCGACCGGGTTCGGCACGTGGAACGTGGCGGCATCGGCCCACCTCTGTTGCCAGGCACGCTCGATCTGCCCGGCGAGCTCCGCGGTGTAGCGGTGCTGCGGGACTTCGGCGGCCGCTGCGGGTTGAGCGGTCGGCGGTTCGGTCACGTGAACAGGGTATAAGCCCGCGGATTTCGGCTGCGCCGGCCACGGGTTGGTATCGGTTGCGTTGCGGACAAGTCAGAACAAGGTTGCAGGTCGGTTCCGGCTCTGGTGGCTAACGTGCGCGGCTGGATACAGTCAGCGCCTGACGTGCACCGCGCTGTCTGGAAGGACCGACGTCGATGATCGAGATCGCCCGCCGCTGGCGGGTTCTGGCTTCAGGAGCCGCCGTCGCGACGGCTGGAGTGGTGAGCTTCGCGGGCCCCACCGCCTCCGCCGAACCCGTGCTTCCGCAACCTCCGATGCCGGCACCGGCCACGGTGACACAGACGGTGACGGTGACGCCCAACGCCGCGCCGCAGGCCGTCGGCCAACCCGGTGTGAGTTCGGCCACTGGCGTCGCGCAGGCAGGTGTCGCATCACCCGCCGCCTCCCCCGCAGC
>JBNMRA010000041.1:0-16957 GCA_050205315.1 Mycolicibacterium pulveris
GTGGATCCGTTCGCGCCACCGCCGCCGCCACCCCCGGGGATGCCACCTCCGCCACCGCCGCCGGGGATGCCGCCGGCCTGACCCCGACGCTCGCCCAGATAACCTCTGCGGCGTGATCGTCCTACTGCCGCCCTCGGAGACCAAGCGAACCGAGGGCGACGGGCCACCACTGCAACTTGACGCATTGAGCTGTCCCGAGCTGACGCCGATGCGCGCCACGTTGATCGATGAACTGGTGGCGCTGGCGGCCGACCGCCCAGCGTGCCGAGCGGCGCTCGGATTGTCGGCGAAGCAGGATGCCGAAATCGATCGGATCGCCGAGCTGCGCACCGCGGCCACCCTGCCCGCGATCCGCCGCTACACCGGTGTGCTGTACGACGCGCTGGACATCGAATCGCTGCGCGGGTCCGCAGCTGCTCGCGCCCGCGAACGGCTGTTCGTCGGATCTGCGTTGTTCGGCCTGTTGCGCGCGGACGACCCCATTCCCGCATATCGCCTCTCGGCGACCTCGAAGTTGCCGGGCCAACCCACGTTGGCCGCGCGGTGGCGGCCCCTGCTGGAACCGGCGCTGGCACAGTTGGCCGAATCTCAGTTGGTCGTCGACCTGCGGTCGGGTTCGTACGCCTCCCTCGGCAGGGTCGACGACGCCGTACGCGTCGACGTCGTCTCAGAAGACGCCGACGGCACCCGCAAAGTGGTCACCCACTTCAACAAGGCCCACAAGGGCAGACTGGCCCGGGTCCTCGCGGCATCGAGGGCCGAACCCGACAGCGCCGCGGCCGTCGCAACGCTCGCGCGACGCGCCGGCATGCGAGTGGAGCGTCAAGGTGACGACCTCACCGTCGTCGTTCCGGCCTGAGCGTCACGTGGCGTAGCCCAGCGCTCACCTACGTACAGTTTTCGAGCCCGAAACCGTACGTGGTTGAGCGCTCGCGCCCGACGGACCAACCGAAACGCTTTAGAACTTGGCGATCAGATCGGTGGTGTAGAACTCGGCGGGGTTCTGGTGGAACGGATCGGGGCGGCTGACGAACACCCACGCCCCGGTGGCGCCCGGCTCGATCGCATCCGTCAGCGTCACCGCACCAGCGCCCACCCCGTCGGTGTGCAAGGTGGTCTGCGCGACGCCGGGGTCGCTGCCCCAGCACGGCGCCGACGACGGCCGGGGCACCTGGATCAGCCGTACCTGGTACGGGATGTTCGGTACCGCCACGACCAACTGGACGTCGGCGGTCACGGTAGAGCCGTCCGAATGGATGGTGGCGGTGGGTCTGCCCTGGCCGGTTGGGCCGTTGTAATTGGTCTCGCTGAAGTCGCACCGACGCAGCACCTGGGAGAACGGCATAAAGGTGCCGGCCGACGCGCCCGCGGTGCCTGCACCCGTCGTCAGCGCAGGCGCCAGCGGCGCCGCGACCACAGCTGCTGCCGCCATCATCACAACTCGAGTCACTTTGCGCACGTCAATACGTTAAACCACCCGCACGTCCAAGGGCATAGTGTTGAGCGCATGACGGTGGTGCCCGATCTCGACGCCGTGCGCAAGAACCTCGGACGCAGCCTGTTCAGCATGGTCGCCGGCCCCGAGGGCCCGGCCAACCGTGCGCAGATTCACGACACCCCTGGGCCGCGCTGGTTCGACGAGGACCGCCCCATCCGACGCGTGCACGCCGACGCGTCCATGTTCGTCGGCGGATTACGGGCGCTGCTGTTGCAGTCGTTGCATCCGCTGGCGATGGCCGGCGTCGCGGACCACTCCGACTACCGGGCTGACCCGTGGGGCCGCCTGCAGCGGACCAGCACCTTCCTGGCTGTCACCACGTTCGGTCCGGCTACCGATGCCCAGCGTGCGGTGGACCGGGTGCGCGGCATCCATCAGCGGGTGCGTGGCACAGCACCCGACGGGCGACCATATGCCGCCGCCGACCCGCACCTTCTGGAATGGGTGCATATCGCTGAGACCGACAGCTTCCTGCTCGCACACCAGCTCTATGGTGCGGCGCCGCTGGACCAACGCGGTCGCGACGCCTACGTGGCCGATACCGCGCGCGTCGCCGTCGCGCTCGGGGTGCCCGACCCGCCGCGCACCGAAAGGCAACTGGCCCAACGCATCGAGGACTATCGACCCGAACTGTGCGGCACCGCCGCGGCCCGCGACGCCGCCCGGTTTTTGCTGCTGACTCCCCCGCTCCCGCTCATGGCGCGCGCACCCTACGGCGTACTGGCCGCAACGGCGGTGTCGATGCTGCCGTCATGGGCTCGGATGCCGTTGCTGCTGCCCTACTTTCCGCCGATCGAGTCGACGGTGATCCGGATGTCCGGGCGGGTCCTCGTCGGTGCCATCCGCTGGGCGCTCACCGCCGACCGCTGAGCGTCACTCCTTACACTCGACGACGTCGTAGTCACCGTCGGCGTAGCGCGAGCGGATCTGCTTTTTGTCGAACTTGCCGACGCTGGTCTTGGGCACCTCGTCGATGAACGTCCACCGCTCCGGCAGCCAGAACCGGGCGACCTTGTCGCACAGGTACTCTCGCAGCTCGTTCGGTGTGATCGAGGCGCCCTCCTGGACGACGACCGCCGCCAGTGGGCGCTCCTGCCACCGCTCGTCGGGCACGGCCACCACGGCCGCTTCCCGGACGGCCGGATGATCGGCGATGCGCAACTCCAGTTCGACCGAGGAGATCCACTCCCCGCCGGACTTGATCACGTCTTTGGCGCGGTCGGTGAGGGTGATGAAGCCCTGCGGATCGATGCGGCCGACATCCCCGGTGCGCAACCAACCGTCGTCGAACTTCTCCGGGTCGGCATTGCGGTAGTAGGACGCAGTGATCCACGGACCGCGAATCTCGACCTCCCCGACGGCTTTTCCATCGGTGGGTAGCACGTTGCCGTCGTCGTCGACCAGGCGTGTCTCCACCCCGCACATCACCCGGCCCGCCGAGGCGCGCAACGCCCAGTGGTCGGGCCCGGCGACCTCCGGCGGCGGTGTGGCGATCGCGGCCAGCGGGGACGTCTCGGTCATACCCCAGCCCTGCCGGATCATCACGCCGTAGCGCTCCTGGTACTCCTTCATCATCCCGAGCGGCACCGCCGAACCGCCGCAGACGACCAGCCTCAGTGACGAGATGTCGCGGCCGGGATTGGCGTGCAGATACTGCAGCACGTCGTTCCAGATGGTCGGAACCGCCGCCGAGACCGTCGGGCGGTGGTGTTCGATCATGTCGACCAGCGGCGCGGCCTGCAGAAACCGGTCGGGCAACAGCAGGTCTGCACCCGCCATCACCGCCGCATAGGGCTGCCCCCACGCGTTGGCGTGAAACATCGGCACGACCGGCAGCACCCGGTCGCCGTCGGCCAGACCGACCGCGTTGGCCGTGCACACCGCCATCGAATGCAGATAGCTCGAGCGATGGCTGTACACCACACCTTTCGGATTTCCGGTGGTGCCGCTGGTGTAACACATTGCGGCAGCGCTCTTCTCATCCAGATCCGGCCAGTCGTACTCGACCGGCCTGCCGTCGATCAGGTCGTCGTAGCGGACCACGGTGCGGCCGGACTCCTCGAGCGGACCCAGGTCCCCCGTACCGACCGCGACCACGGTGTGCACCGACGTCATCTCAGCCAACATCGGCGCGAGCAACGGGGCCAGCGACATATCAACCAGCACAACCGAATCCTCGGCCTGATTGGCGATGAACGTGAGCTGGTCAGCCGTCAGGCGGATGTTGAGCGTATGCAGCACCGCGCCCATACATGGTGCGGCGAAGTACGCCTCGAGGTGCTCCTGGTTGTTCCACTGAAACGTCGCCACCCGCTGGCCCGGGGCCACGCCGAGGTCGCGCAACCCGTGGGCGAGCTGGGCCACCCGGGTGCCCAGCTCGCCGAAGCTGGTCTCGCGGTATCCGTCAGACGTGGCGGTGATGACCTTGCGGCCCGAGTAGAACCCGGTTCCGTGCCGAAGAATCCCGGTCACCGTCAACGGAAAGTCTTGCATCGTGCTGTCCATAAACCACTCCCTGAGCGCCATGATGGTCGATGCCGCAGCACTTGGGCCGGAAACGCAAAAAGGCGTATGGCGCGCCGCATTCCCCTACCGTTTCAAGCGTGGAAGCACACCCTGCAAAAGCCCCCGACCTGATCCCGGTCGAGGCACTGCGCTCAGGGGACCCCATCACCGACGTCAACGGTGGCGGTCAGCATTACAAGGTGTTGGAATCCAAGCACCTCGGCGAAGGCTGTGTGGTCCTGGAATTGGAGTCCAAGGCCAACGACCAACTGCGGGTGATCGAGAAGTCGTTTCCCGCCGGCTACGAGATGGGCAGATCGCCTCGACACTTCTGGTGATCGCGGCTGCCGGCGACCGGTGCGACGCGCTTACATGATTAGCTCAGCGTGTAAACACCGAGGGGAGCGCGCATGCTGCGAGATATCCGTGAGCTGACCGATTCGCCGGAAGAGTACGCCGCCGAGTTGCGGCGCCGCTGGGGCGGCCTGCTCAGCTACCGCTACATCGGCCGCAAGTACGCGCAGATGGATCTCGGCCCCGAGGACAACACCGTCCCGCTGCGCCGCGACATGCGCAACACCACGGGCGGATTGCTGTTCGCGGTGTTGGGTATCTGCGCCCCGGAAAGCGGGCACATGTCGGATCTGGAGGCGGTGCCCAACCCGGTCATCCATTCGTGTCAGATCCTCGACCCCGGCCACGACGTCACGCGCATCGAGATCATCTCCGAGGAACTGCGCCGCGGCCGCCAGATGGGCTACAGCCGCGCGACGATCGTCGACGCCGACCGTCGCGACCGGGTGCTCGCGCTCATCGAAGGCCAGGGCGTCAGCATCGGCACCCCGCCCGAGGGCCTGGAGAAGATGGAGGCCAACCCGCTGGAGGTGGTCGACTCCCCCGACCTCCCGCCGCTGTGGCAGGTCTTCGGCGGATTCCGCAGAGACGACGGCAACTGGGGGTTGCCCGAGCTCGCCGTCGAGGTCGCATCGCCGGACGCGGCGCTGCACATCGGCCCGCAATTCGTCATGCTCGAGACGGCCGCCATCGACGCGGCGACGACGCTCGCGGGCACCGACCGGCTCCAGGGCGTGTCGACCCACGTCATGTTCCTGGCCCGCGGAAAAGCCGGCCCCTTCCGGCTGCAGACCGAGCCGATCTCCGGTCCCGACGGCATGGTTGCCGTGCGCGTGCAGATGTTTGACGAAGGGTTCGACGACCGGCTCACGACGGTTGGGTCTTATCAGTTCCGCGTGGTATAGCCGCAGGCCACATGCGCGCCGTGAGACACTTTCGGTATGGCTGTCGCAATCGCCCGCCCCAAGCTCGAGGGCAGCATCGCCGTCGGCGATAACCGTCGCATCGGGTTCGCCGAGTTCGGCGACCCACGGGGCCGCCCCGTCTTCTGGCTGCACGGCACCCCCGGCGCCCGGCGGCAGATCCCGATGGAGGCCCGCGTCTACGCCGAGCGTGAAGGGATCCGGCTGATCGGTCTCGACCGACCCGGCATCGGCTCGTCCACCCCACACCAGTACGACTGCGTGATCGCCGTCGCCGATGACCTGCGCATCATCGCCGACACGCTCGGCATCGACAAGATGATCGTGATCGGCTTGTCCGGCGGCGGCCCCTACACGCTGGGTGCCGCCGCGGCGCTGCCCGACCGCGTCGTGGCCGCCGGTGTCATCGGCGGTGTCGCCCCGACAGTGGGCGACGACGCCGTTTCCGGTGGGTTGATGGGCAACGTCGGCACTCGCGTGGCGCCCCTGCTCCAGATCGCCGGCGCCCCGATCGGCGTGGTGGCCAGCGCGCTGATCCGGGTGATCAAGCCGGTCGCCGAGCCCATCGCCGACCTGTACGGCCGGGTGTCACCGGAGGCCGACCGGCGGCTGCTGGCCCGCCCCGAGGTCAAGGCGATGTTCCTCGACGACATCCTCTACGGCAGCCGCAAGCAGATGGCCGCGCCGTTCTCCGACATCGTCACGTTCTCCCGGTACTGGGGCTTCAAGCTCGCCGACATCACGGTGCCGGTGCGTTGGTGGCACGGCGACGCCGACCACATCGTCCCGTACTCCCACGGCCAGCACGTCGTTTCGAAGTTGGCCGACGCCGAGCTCTACCCGATGCCCGGCGAGAGCCACCTCGCGGGTCTGGGCCGTGCCGAGGAGATCCTGCAGACCATGATGAAGGTCTGGGACGAGTACGCGGGTTAGCGCTTCAGCCAGCCCACGACCGTGTTGAGGTCGCGGGAGTAGGCCATCAGGACGTCGTCCTGATACAGCGCGCCTCCGCTGATCGCGTCATCACCCTGCCAGATGACGTGCACGCGCACCGGGCTGCGTGTGTAGTAATCGACCCGACCCGAATCCCTGCGGTGCCATCCGGCCTCCGTGGCGAACTCGGATAGCTCCCCTCGTTCGACGATTGTCGTCATTAGGTATTCCTCCTGTGTCGCCCGGCGAGAGACGATACCCCCATGGTTGAACTCGAGGTGCTTCAGGCCGACGTGACCAAACTCGATGTGGACGCGATCACCAACGCGGCCAACACCGAGCTCCGGCACGGCGGCGGGGTGGCCGCCGCGATCGCGCGGGCCGGCGGGGACGAATTGCAACGGGAGTCACGGCAGAAGGCGCCGATCGGGCTCGGTGAGGCGGTCGAAACCACCGCAGGCGACATGCCCGCGCGCTACGTCATCCATGCCGCGACGATGGAGCTGGGCGGGCCCACCTCCGCGGAGATCATCGAGCGTGCCACCGGCTCCGCGCTGAGCAAGGCCGAGGAACTCGGTTGCCGCTCTTTGGCTTTGGTGGCGTTCGGGACGGGGGTCGGCGGGTTCCCGCTCGAGGAGGCCGCGCGGCTGATGGTCGGTGTCGTCCGTCGCCATCAGCCGCAGAGCCTGCAGCGCGTCGTGTTCGCCGTCCACGGCGACGCAGCGGAACAGGCGTTTGCGGCCGAAGTGCGACGCGGTTAAACCGCGTCGCTCAACATGCGGCGCAACAGATGCATCGCGACGGTGGTCGACCGTTCGCGCACATCCGCGCGGTCCCCCGGAAGCTGCAAGGTACGCGTCACGGCACGACCGTCGGCCACCTTCACGGTGAAACACACTGTGCCCACCGGCTTTTCGGCGGTGCCGCCGCCCGGGCCTGCGATACCGGTGATCGCGACGGCGGTGTCTGCCCCGAAGCGGCGCAATGCGCCGTCGGCCATGGCTTGGGCCACCGGCTCCGAAACCGCTCCGTGGGCCTCGATCAACGCCGGGTCCACACCGAGAAGCTCCGACTTGGCCTCGTTGGAGTAGGACACCACTCCGCCGGCGATGTAGGCCGATGAGCCGGGCCGATCGGTGAGGCGAGCGGCCAGCAGGCCGGCCGTGCACGATTCCGCGGTGGCGAGCCAGCGCCCGGCCAGCAGCCCGGCCACCTGCTCGTCGACGCTGGAGCCGTCCTCGGAAAAGATCTCGTGGCCATGGCGTTTCCGCAGCAACGCCAGCAGATCCGTGTACGCCGCAGCCGCCTCGGGTTCGTAGCGCGTCACGATCTCGATCTCGCCGCGGCGCAGGCAGGTGGTGATCTCGAGCCGGTCGAACCCGTCGACGCGCTGTTCGGCGTCGCGCAGCGTCTCGGCGAGCCCGGACTCGGGCAGCCCGAACATCCGCACCATCTCCTGGCGGTAGGTGGTGCGGCCGGCGATCGCCTCCTGCACGGCCGGGGCCTGCACGGCCGCCTGCCACATCGGCTGCAGTTCGCGCGGAGGGCCGGGCAACACCACGATCGTCGGCTTACCGGGGACCACCACACCGGGTGCGGTGCCGACCGGGTCCAGGACGTGTGCACCCTCGGGGATCAGCGCCTGTTTGCGGTTGGCCGCGTGCAGCGCATCGGCGTTCACGTCCGGAAAACGCACCATCAGCCGCGCCACGATGTCGGCGACCATCGCCTCGACGCGGCTGTCCAGCTTGAGTTCGCGGCCGCAGAACCGGGCGACGGTCGCGACGGTCATGTCGTCGGCGGTCGGTCCGAGACCGCCGCTCGTCACGATCAGGTCCACGCCTTCGTCGGCGAGGAACCGCAGCTGGGCTTCGATGTCGGCCGGCCGGTCACCGCAGATCGTGATGTGCGCCAGCTCAACGCCCAATTCGAGGAGGCGGTCGGCGATCCAGGGCCCGTTGCGGTCCTGGATGCGGCCCGTGAGGACCTCGGTGCCGGTGACGACGATGCCCGCGCGTGCGCTCACGAGCTACGAGACTACGCACACCCGAGGGCGAGTGCGCCGCCCGGTAATGTCGTTACCCATGACGGCGCCGAGGTCGCTACGCGAACTGTTCGACCAACTCGGATTGACCGAGGTTCCGACCTCCGACGACACCTTCGTGATGGAGATGCCCGTCGATGAGCGCACCGTGAACACCGCCGGCGGCCTGCAGGGCGGTTTGATCGCCACGATGGCCGATGTCACCGCAGGCCAACTCGCGTCGCGGGCCACCCCGTTCGGGCTCGCGATCGCCACCACCGACCTGTTCATCCGCTACCTGCGCCCGATCAAGGTCGGCCCGGCGCGCGCCGTGGCGCGCATCCTGCGCACCGGTAAGCGTTCGGTGGTGGTGCAGGTCGACATCTACCGCGGCAGCGACGACCAGGTCTGCGCCACCGCGACGGTCAACTTCGCCGCCGTCGACTGAATGCCTTCGCGCCGACTCAACCCCTTCGCGCCGAGTGTGTGCTCGACGCACGCCTTCCGCGCCCGACCCGTGCGGGTAACCCACGTTCGGCGGTGGAGACGTCAGCCCGTCGGCAGCTGCTTGTGCGGCACGTCGGCGACCAACCCGCCGTCCATCACGAACTCCGCGCCAGTGGCGAACGACGATTCGTCGCTGGCCAAGAACAGCACGAACGTCGCGACCTCGTCGACCGTGCCGGGCCTGCCCAACGGCGCCTGCACCATGTCCTCGGGCAGGTGCTTGGTCATCGGGGTCCGGATGAAGCCCGGATGGATCGAGTTGACGCGGATCTTGTTGTGCGCCAGTTCAAGTGCCGCCGACTTGGTCAGGCCGCGCACCGCCCACTTGGAGGCGACATAACTGTGCACCCAGGCGGCACCGCGCAGACCTTCGATGGACGAGACGTTGATGATGGAGCCGCCGCCCGCGTTGGTCATCGGGTCGATCACGGCCTTGATGCCGAGCATCGTGCCGGTCAGGTTGACGTCGAGAACGTCCTGCCACTTCTTCACGTCAAGGGTCTTCAGCGGTCCCAGCGCCACGATGCCGGCGTTGTTGACCAGCACGTTGAGCGTGCCGAAGTCCTGGGTCGCGGTCGAAACCGCGGCCTGCCACTGATCGAAGTCGGTGACGTCGAGGTGCACGTAGCGCGCCGCCCCTCCGAGTTCGTCGGCAAGCGCCTTGCCCTCGCCGTCGAGGATGTCCCCGATGACCACCTTGGCGCCCTCGGTCACGAGCATCCGGGCGTGCGCGGCGCCCATGCCGCGGGCGCCACCGCTGATAAGTGCAACTTTTCCGTCCACGCGTCCCATGAGGGGTCAGGCTACAGGGCACACGTGCTACAAGTAGAACCTGTTCCAGTCAGGTGAAGGGAAGCAGGATGGTCATCCGCGTCGCGCTGATCGGCACCGGTAACTGCGGGAGCCTCGCGCTGAGGCAACTCATCGAAGACCCGCGCTTCGATCTCACCGGCGTCTGGGTCTCATCGGACGCCAAAGTCGGCAAGGACGCCGGGCAGCTGGCCGGCTTGGACGTCACCACCGGAGTCACCGCGGTCAACGACCTCGACGCGATCATCGCCGCACAACCGCAGGCCATCGTGTACTGCGCGATGGGCGATACCCGGCTGCCCCAGGCCATGGCCGACATCCGCCAGATCCTGGCGGCCGGCATCGATGTGGTCGGTTCGGCACCAGGTGTGCTGCAGTATCCGTGGCAGGTGATTCCCGACAAATACATCGAACGTGTTGAAGACGCTGCGCGCCAAGGAAATTCAAGTGTCTTCATGACCGGTGTGGACCCCGGGTTCGCGACCGACCTGCTGCCGTTCGCGCTGGCGGGCACCTGTCAGCGCATCGAGCAGGTCCGCACCATGGAGATCGCCGACTACGCCACCTACGACGGCGCGACGGTGATGTTCGAGGTGATGGGCTTCGGCAACCAGATCGGCGACTTCCCGCTGCTGTTCCAGCCCGGGGTGCTCAGCATCGCCTGGGGCACCGCGATCCGCCAACTGGCGGCCGGTCTGGGCGTCGAGGTCGACGAGATCAAGGACTCCGTCGAACAGGAGCCGGCCCCCGAGGACTTCGACGTCGCGGTCGGCACCATCAAGAAGGGCACCGTGGCCGCGCTGCGCTTCCAGATCGAGGGCATGGTCAACGGCAAACCGGTGATCGTCGTCGAACACATCACGCGGCTGCGGCCGGACCTGCGCCCGGACTGGGCGCAATCGGCCCAGCCCGGCGGCTCCTACCGCGTCGAGATCGTCGGCGAACCGTCCTACACCATGGACATCTGCCCGACCAGCCGCAACGGCGACCACAACTACGCGGCGATCCTCGCGGCGGCGGGACGCATCGTCAACGCGATCCCCGATGTGCTCGAAGCACCGCCCGGCATCCGGACCACCCTGGACATGCCGCTTGTGACCGGTAAGGGGCTGCTGCGGCCTTAAGTAGTGTGGAGCGCGACATGAGCGCCCAACCGGTGGCACCCGATCCGATCGCGGAGATCGCCGCGAGCCCGCCCGGCCCGCACGTCGGCGCGTTCTTCGATCTGGACGGCACGCTCGTCGACGGGTTCACCGCGACAGCGCACGCTGCCGACCGCATCAGGCGCAGGCAGGCGCGCATCGGCGAGGTGCTCGGCGTCGTGGAGGCGTCGTTGCGATACCGCCTCGGGCGCATGCAGTTCGAGCGCCTGCTCACCCGGGCGGCCGGCTACCTGCGCGGCGAGTCGCTGGCCGAACTCGACGTGCTCGGCGAGCGCCTGTTCGTCGAACGCGTCGCATCGCGGGTGTTTCCGTTCATGCACGAGATCGTGGTGGCGCACCAGCAGCGCGGGCACACGGTCGTGCTGAGCAGCTCGGCGCTGACCATCCACGCCGAACCCGTCGCCCGCTACCTCGAGATCGACCACGTGCTGTGCAACCGCTTCGAGCTCGACGACGCCGGTCTGCTTACCGGACGCATCGCCAAGCCGGTGATCTGGGGACGACGGAAATCTTCTGCGGTACAAGGCTTTTGCGAATCCAATGACATTGACCTCAAGCGCAGTTACTTCTATGCCGACGGCGACGAGGACGCTGCGTTGATGGTGCTGGTCGGCCACCCGCGGCCGGTCAACCCGCGCCCGCGGCTGGCCGCGATGGCCGCCGAACACGGCTGGCCGGTGTTGCGTATGGCCGGATCGCCGCGCCGCCGCCGGTCACTGCGCCGGCTCGTCGGCTACGACTGAGCCGCTCTCCTCTCCGCCGCCACTTGCCTTCCCTTGCCGCCGACTGTGGGGTCGAGACACGCTCGACGCGCCCGCGGCGTGCGGGTAATCCACGTTCGGCCGGAATCGAGGCGCAGCCGGAATCGAGGCGCAGCCGACGCGGCGGCTACGCTAAACTAGAACACGTTTCAGTTCGCGAAGCGCCCTATCGAGGAGCCGGCATGCACACCCCCATCTGCGACGAACTCAACATCGAGTTCCCGATCTTTGCCTTCACCCACTGCCGCGACGTCGTCGTCGCCGTGAGCAAGGCCGGCGGGTTCGGCGTGCTCGGCGCCGTCGGATTCACTCCTGAGCAGCTCGAGATCGAGTGCAAGTGGATCGACGAGAACATCGGCGATCACCCCTACGGCGTGGACATCGTCATCCCGAACAAGTACGAGGGCATGGACGCCACCGACCTCGACCCCGAGGTGCTCAAGAAGACGCTGAACGACCTTGTGCCGCAGGAACACATCGACTTCGCGAAGAAGATCCTCGCCGACCACGGGGTTCCGGTCGAGCACAGCGACGACGACGCGCTGCAGCTGCTCGGCTGGACCGAGGCCACCGCCACCCCCCAGGTCGAGGTGGCGCTTCAGCACCCCAAGTGCACGCTGATCGCCAACGCGCTGGGCACCCCACCCGCCGACATGATCAAGCACATCCACGAGTCCGGTCGCAAGGTCGCCGCGCTGTGCGGCTCGCCGTCACAGGCCCGCAAGCACGCCGACGCCGGCGTGGACATCATCATCGCCCAGGGCGGCGAGGCCGGCGGGCATTGCGGTGAGATCGGTTCGATCGTGCTGTGGCCGCAGGTGGTCAAGGAGGTTGCGCCGGTGCCGGTGCTCGCGGCGGGTGGTATCGGCAGCGGCCAGCAGATCGCGGCCGCGCTCGCGATGGGTGCACAAGGCGCATGGACCGGCTCGCAGTGGGTCATGGTCGAAGAGTCCGAGCACACCCCGGTGCAGCACGCCGCATACGCCAAGGCCACCAGCCGCGACACCGTGCGCAGCCGGTCGTTCACCGGTAAGCCGGCGCGGATGCTGCGCAACGAGTGGACCGAGGCGTGGGAGAACCCGGACAACCCGAAGCCGCTCGGGATGCCGCTGCAGTACATGGTGTCGGGTATGGCCGTCGCGGCCACCCACAAGTACCCGAACGAAAGCGTCGACGTGGCGTTCAACCCGATCGGTCAGGTCGTCGGCCAGTTCACCAAGGTGGAGAAGTCCGCCGCGGTGATCGAGCGCTGGGTGCAGGAGTATCTGGAAGCCACCAACCGGCTCAACGAACTCAACGAGGCCGCGTCGGTGTGATTCGCGGCTCGGGCATCTGGACCCGAGCACCTGGGTATGCCTCGTCGCATGAGGCACTTGAGACGATGGGGCGCGGTTTACGTGCTGTTGCTGTTGTTCGTCGGCTCCTGGCTGGGCCAGTTCTTCACCCAGCTCGCTGAGTTCACCAGCACACAGCAGCAGCACGGCCAACCCTTTGTATGGGGCGAGTTTCTGCACACCTTCTTTGCCGCGACGTTCGAGAACTGGCAAAGCGAGTGGTTGCAACTGATCTTCCAGGCGATCCTGCTGCTGGGCGCCAAACACTGGATCTTCAAGGTCGACGCGGAGGACCTCGAACGCATCGAGGCCAAGATCGACCAGCTCAAGGACCGGCTGGGGCTGCCGACTCCCCCGCCGGCCTGATCGACGACACTACCGAGTCAGGGTCTGGTGCGCGGTCCTCCGATTATGTATGGTGACATACATAATCGTGGACGGAGGTCGTCGCACATGGTCAGCCCTCGAGAGCGGATGGTCGTCTCCGCCGCCCTGTTGATTCGCGAACGCGGCGCACACCCGACGGCGATCGCCGACGTGCTCGAACACAGCGGCGCCCCACGCGGTTCGGCGTACCACTACTTCCCCGGCGGCCGCACCCAACTGCTCTGTGAGGCAATCGACTTCGCCGGCGACCACATTGCTGCGCGAATTCAGAAGGGCCACAGCGGAATCGAGATCCTCGACCGGCTCGTCAGCGACTACCGCAGGGAACTCCTCGATACCGACTATCGCTCGGGTTGCCCTGTCGTCGCCGTCAGCGTCGAGGCCGGCGATCCGGCCAAGCAGGAACAGGCCGCACCCGTGACCGAGCGCGCCGCAGCGGCTTTCGGTCGCTGGAACGACCTGATCGTCGCACAGTTGATCGCGGACGGGATCGCCGCAAAACGCGCCGGAGAACTCGCGATGCTGGTCATCACCGCCATCGAGGGGGCGATCGTGGTGGCGCGCGCATCCCGCGACGTCAAGCCGCTCGATCTGGTGCACCACCAACTGCGGGCGTTGCTAGGGGTATCGGCGCCGGAAAGGAAATCAGAAGATGACCAGTGACTGGCAGTCGACCGCCTGCATTCTGTGCGAATGCAACTGCGGCATCGTCGTGCAACTCGACGGGCGCAGCTTGACCAAGATCCGCGGCGACAAAGCCCATCCGGCCTCACAGGGCTATACGTGCAACAAGGCGTTGCGGTTGGACCACTACCAGAACAACCGCGGCCGACTGACCTCGCCGATGCGGCGCCGGCCCGATGGCAGCTATGAGGAAATCGACTGGGATACTGCGATTTCCGAGATCGCCGCCGGCTTCAAGGACATTGCCGAGAGCTACGGCGGCGACAAGATCTTCTACTACGGCGGTGGCGGCCAGGGCAATCACCTCGGCGGCGCCTACAGCGGCGCATTTCTGAAAGCGCTTGGCTCGCGGTACCGGTCGAATGCGCTGGCACAGGAAAAGACCGGCGAGGCCTGGATCGACGCACACCTTTACGGCGGTCACACGCGCGGTGAATTCGAACATGCCGAGGTGGCGGTGTTCGTCGGCAAGAACCCGTGGATGTCGCAGAGCTTCCCGCGCGCACGCGTCGTGCTCAACGACATCGCGAAAGACCCCGCGCGCTCGATGATCGTGATCGACCCGGTGCTCACCGACACCGCGAAGATGGCCGACTTCCACCTGCGGGTCCGGCCGGGCACCGACGCGTGGTGCCTGGCCGCGATGGCCGCCGTACTGGTGCAGGAAAATCTGTGCGACGAGACATTTCTGGCTGCCCACGTCACCGGCGCGGAGTCCGTGCGTGAGGCACTGCGCGAGGTTTCGATCGTCGACTACGCACAGCGGTGCGGCGTCGACGAGGAACTGATCCGGGTGGCCGCGCGCCGCATCGGCACCGCCGGCAGCGTCGCGGTGTTCGAAGACCTCGGTGTGCAGCAGGCGCCCAACAGCACGTTGTGCTCCTACTTGAACAAACTGCTGTGGATACTGACCGGCAACTTCGCCAAACGCGGTGCGCAGCATCTGCATTCGTCGTTCGGGCCGCTGCTGCGGCACGCCCCGGAGATCGGCCGGACCCCGGTCACGGGCGCGCCGATCATCGGGGGGCTGGTGCCGGGCAATGTGGTGCCCGAAGAGATTCTGACCGACCACCCCGACCGGTTCCGGGGGATGATCGTGGAAAGCAGCAACCCGGCCCACTCGCTGGCGGACTCCGCGGCCTGCCGCGAGGCGTTCGGATCACTACAACTGCTCGTGGTCATCGACGTCGCGATGACCGAGACGGCCCGGCTCGCTCATTACGTGCTGCCGGCGGCCAGCCAGTTCGAGAAGGCCGAGGCGACGTTCTTCAACCTGGAGTTCCCGCACAACACTTTTCACCTGCGTCACCCGCTGATGGACCCGATGCCGGGCACCTTGCCAGAAGCTGAGATCTGGGCCCGGTTGGTGCGCCAGCTCGACATCGTCGACGAGGCCGACCTGGCGCCGCTGCGGTCGGCGGCCAAGCAGAGCCGCGCAGCGTTCACCGAAGCCTTCCTGCACGCGGTCGGGTCCTCCCCGATGCTGAGCAAGGTACTGCCCTATGTGCTGTACGAGACCCTAGGACCCACGCTGCCGGAAGGGCTTTCGGCTGCAGCGGCATTATGGGGACTGGCGCAGCGGGTGGCGATCAGCTATCCCGATGCGGTCCGCCGCGCCGGCTACACCGACGGCAACGCCTTGTTCGACGCGATCCTGGCCAGCCCATCGGGGCTGACGTTCACCGTGCACGAGTACGAGGACGACTTCGCGCTGATCACCCACCGCGACAAAAAGATCGCGCTGCACATACCCGAGATGCTCGACGAGATCCGTGAGCTGGCCGAACCGGTGCCCGCGCTCACCACCCCGGAGTTCCCGATCGTGTTGTCGGCAGGAGAGCGCCGCGCCTACACCGCCAACGACATCCTGCGCGATCCGTCCTGGCGCAAACGAGATCCCGATGGTGCGCTACGGGTCAGCGTCGAAGACGCCGAGGCGCTGGGTCTGAGCGACGGCGGCCGTGCCCGTATCACGACCGCCGCAGGCACCGCCGAGGCGACGATCGAGGTCAGCGAGGCCATGCTGCCCGGGCACGCGTCGCTGCCCAACGGATACGGCCTGGACTTCGAGAATGCGCAGATCCCCGGCGTCGCGCCCAACGTGTTGACGTCCACCCGGTGGCGTGACGCCTACTCCGCGACACCGTGGCACAAGCATGTGCCGGCACGTATCGAAGCGCTCCCGGCGCCTTGACCATGTCCGTCCGCCAGACAACACCGGCAGCCGAGACCCGAGCGGTGAGCACCCTGCCCCGAATCGACTACGAGGATGCGTTTCTGGTCGACGTCGCATCTCCAGAGGCGCGCTCGGCCGAACAATGGTTGCGGGTCATCCTCGAAGAGGCGCCGCAGCCGGTGCGCCTGCGGTTGCTCTCGGGCTGGCGGTCGATCGGGCTGAAATCCGCTTCGACTAGTTCTGACGAATCGGTGCTCGGCTGGCAAATCCGCGCCGGCACCGCTGATTTCGTGTTGGTCGGACGGAACTCGTGGATCGGAATGCCCGGCGAGCTGTTGCTGCGGCGCACCGAGCACGGCCTGTTGTTCGCGACCTTCGTGCGGTTCGCACACCCGATCGCGCGGATGCTGTGGGCGGCGGTGCAGCCAACGCACGTGCGGACGGTGGCTTCCCTGCTCGAGGACGCCGGCCGTCGCTAACCGGTCACGGCGCGACCGGCGGCGGTGCACCGGCCGGCGGTGGCGCGGTCACCGGCTGCGGCGGCGTCGGGTGCGCGGACAGGCCGGGCGGCGGAGTGGCGTTCGGATCCAGCGGGCGCTGCGTCAGCAGCAGCAGCGCGTCCTCACCGCTGACTTCCTGAGTGCGCACCGCATGCCACAGCTCGCGCAGATAGGTCAGCCCGCGGCTCTGCGATCCGTCGACCGGGGTCATCGTGGTGTTGGGCGGCAGATTCTCCGGACTCGGCAGGTGCGGCGTACCTTCCACCGGCGGCGCGGCGTCGGCGGCGACGGCTTCCGCAGGGAGCGGGGTATGCGGTGCGGGCGCGGGCGCAGCGGGCGCGGCCTGTGCAGCCGGGACGGGCATGCTCTGGGCGAGCGCCGGGGCCGGCGGTGGTGGGG
>JBNMRA010000042.1:0-9411 GCA_050205315.1 Mycolicibacterium pulveris
TCGCCCCCCGATTACCCCACGCCTCCAACCGCTCACGCTCACCCTCACCCAACACACCCACCGACGACACCGGCCGCCCCGAATCAGCCGTCATCGCAACCAACACCCGCTGCAGGCGGTCGATCATCGTCTCGATGCTGGCCGCGTCGAACACGTCGGTGCGGAACTCCACCTCGCCGGTGATTCCGGCGGGCGTTCCGTCCACTGTCCAGCGCTCACCCAAACCGAACGAGAGGTCCGTGCGGGCCGTCCTGGTGTCAAGCGGCTTCTCGGTGACCTGGACATCGCCCAGCGTCAGCGCGGCGGACTCGTTGTCCTCCTGCAGCTTCCGCCACGACAGCATCACCTGGACCAGCGGATGGCGGGTCAACGACCGGGTCGGGTTCAGCCGTTCGACGACGACCTCGAACGGCACGTCCTGGTGCTCGTAGGCGGCCAGGGCGCGCGTACGCACCTGGGCCAGCAGGTCGGCGATGGTGGGATCGTCGCCGACGTCGACGCGCAGCACCAGCGTGTTGACGAAGAAGCCCACCAGGTCATCGAGCGCGGGGTCGCGCCGGCCTGCGATCGGGAAACCCACCGCCACATCGGAACTCGCGCTGAGCTTGCTCAGCAGCAACCCCAGAGCGGCTTGCATCACCATGAAGTTGGTGACGTTGTGCTCGCGGGCCAACCGGTCGATACCCTGCTGCAGTTCGGCCGGCCAGTCGAACGACACGCTGGCCCCGCGGTAGTCCGCCACCGGCGGATAGGGCCGGTCGGTCGGCAACTGCAGGTGTTCGGGCAGGCCGGCCAGCTCCTCCTCCCAGTACGCCAGCTGCGCGGCGATGGGGCTATCACCGTCGGTGATGTCGCCGAACTGCGCACGCTGCCACAGCGTGTAATCGACGTACTGCACCGGCAATTCGGCCCAATCGGGGCGCTGGCCCAGGCACCTGCTGGTGTACGCGACGCCGAGATCATGCACCAGCGGGGTAATCGACAGCCCGTCGGCGGCGATGTGATGCACGACTGAGGCCAGCACGTGCTCATCGTTGGCGACCCGGAAGAGCGTTGCCCGCAGCGGGATCTCGGCGGCAAGGTCGAACGGTTGCTGCGCCAGCTCGTCGAGGGTGTCGTTCAGCTGAGCCTCCGACCAGCCGGTGGCATCGATGACGTCCCAACCGAAATCGGCATCGTCGGCATGCACCACCAGCTGTTCCGGTACGCCCTCGGGCGCGACGAACAGGGTGCGCAGGCTCTCGTGCCTGCCGACCACGTCGGCCAGCGCGGCGCCCAACGCGTCGGTGTCGAGTAGGCCGTGCAGGCGCAGCGCGACCGCGATGTTGTAGGTCGCCGACGGACCCTGAAGCTGCTCGATGAACCACAGCCGGCTCTGGGCGAACGACAACGGGACCTGCGCCGGCCGCTCCACCGGAGCCAGCGGATCGAGTTGGCGTCCCTCGTCCCGGCTGATGCGGAGCGCGAACTGCGCGACGGTGGGCGCCTCGAACACCGAACGGACCGAGACGCCGGCGTCGAGCGCGGCGTTGACGGCGGCGACCAGGCGCATCGCCGACAGCGAATCCCCGCCCAGATCGAAGAACGATTCGTCCAGGCCGACTCGCTCCAGGCCGAGCACCTCGGCGTAGATGCCGGCCACGATCTCCTCGGTCGGTGTGGTCGGGGCCCGGTATTCGCCTGCGCTGTATTCCGGTGTGGGAAGGGCTCGTCTGTCGAGCTTGCCGTTGACCGTCAGCGGGAATTCCGGCAACGCCACCACCGCGGCCGGAACCATGTACGCGGGCAGCCGCTCGGCCAGCGCAACGCGCGTCTTGGCGGGGTCGGCGGTTCCGGTGATGTATCCGACCAGGCGCTTGTCGCCGGGGCTGTCCTCGCGAGCGATCACCACCGCCTGCTCCACGCCGTCCAACTCGGCGAGCGCGGCGCGAACTTCGTCGGGCTCGATGCGGTATCCGCGGATCTTGACCTGCTCGTCGGCGCGCCCGAGGTACTGCAGTTGTCCGTCGGGACGCCAGCGCACCAGATCCCCGGTGCGGTACATGCGCGCCCCGAACATTGCACCGCCGGCGAACGGGCAAGCCACAAACCGAGATGCGGTCAAACCTGGCCGGCCGAGATATCCGACGCTGACCCCGCGGCCGGCCACGTACAGTTCGCCGACGACGCCGGCGGGTACCGGCCGCAGCCGCTCGTCGAGGACGAACACCGCCACCGTCGACGGCGGCGCACCGATCGGTGCCGCGCCCGAACCGGCCGAGACCGGGGCGCTCATCGTCGCGTAGACGGTGATCTCGGTGGGGCCGTAGGCGTTGATGACCACCCGTCCGGGCGCCCACTGATCGACCACGTCGGCCGTGCAGGCCTCGCCGCCGAGCAGCAACGCCGTCGACTCCAGCCCCTCCGGGCAGAGCGCCGCAACCGCCGACGGGGTCTGGGTGAGCACGTTGACCCGCTCGGCGACCAGCAGAGCATGGAAGTCGTCGGGTGAGGCGACCACGGATTCGGGCACTACGACCAGTCGCGCGCCTCCCAGCAGTGCGGCCCAGATCTCCCACACCGAGAAGTCGAAGGCGTACGAGTGGCATTGCGTCCACACCTGTTCGGTCGGCAGGTCCGTCGGGGTCGATTCGGCCAGGTGCGCCAGGTTGGCGTGGCTCACCGCCACTCCCTTGGGGGTGCCGGTGGTGCCCGAGGTGTAGATCAGGTAAGCGATGTCGTCGGGGGCGGGTGCCGGCAGCGGTGTGCTGGGCTGGGTTTCGATGGCCGGGTCGTTGAGGTCGACGACGGCGACATCGCGCCCGTCGAGCCGCGGTTTCAGATCCGCCGTGGTGATCACGGCGATCGGCGCGGCATCGGTCAGCATGAACTCCATCCGCGCCGCGGGCAGCGTGGGGTCGATCGCCAGGTACGCCGCTCCCGTCTTCAGCACCGCCAGCATCGCGACGACGGCTTGGGCCGAACGGCCGAGCAGCAGTGCGGCGCAGGTTCCCGGGCCGACACCATGCCCGGATAGCAAGTGCGCCAAGCGGTTAGCGGCGTCGTCGAGTTGACGGTAGGTGATGGACTCGTCGCCGAAAACGAGCGCCACTGCCTCGGGTGCCCGGCCGACCTGCGTGGCGAACAGTTCCGGGATCGAAACGGCGGCCGGGGCCGGACGCGCCAGCAGTGCGCGGTTGCCCATCTCGTCCAGTCGGTCGTGCTCGGCTTCGTCGAGCACATCGAGCGTCGAAAGCCGGCGCGTCGGGTCAGCGGTCATCGCCACCAGCACCCGCTGCAACCGCTCGATCAGCGTCTCGATGGTGGCCGTGTCGAACACGTCGGTGCGGAATTCGGCGAGCACACCGATCCCGGTGGGCTCACCGGCGCGGGTCCAGCTTTCGCTCAACGAAAAGCCCAGGTCCACCCGGGCCGTGTGGGTATCGACCGGGATCTGGGTGATCTGCAAATCGCCCAGGGCCAGCGCGATCTGATCGCTGGCCTCTCCGGGCAGGCTGCGCCATGACAACATCACCTGAACCAGCGGGTGATGGGTCAACGACCGGGTCGGGTTCAGCCGTTCGACGACAACCTCGAACGGGACATCCTGATTTTCGTAGGCTGCCAGGCTTCGCGAGCGCACCTGGGCGAGCAGGTCTGCGACCGTCGGGTCGCCGCCGACGTCGACCCGCAGCACGAGCGTGTTGACGAAGAAGCCGATCAGGTCGTCGAGCGCGGGGTCACGGCGTCCACCAATCGGAAATCCCACGGCCACATCGGAACTCGCGCTGAGCTTACCCAGCAGCACAGCCAGCGCGGCCTGCACCACCATGAAACTGGTGGCGTTGTGTTCGCGAGCCACCTGTGCGATCCGCTGCTGCAGTTCGACGGGCCACATCGTCGAAACGCTGGCGCCGCTTTGCTCGGCCACCGGCGGGTAGGGCCGGTCGGTTGGCAACTGCAGCCGGTCGGGCATACCCGCCAGCGCTTCCTGCCAGTACTCCAACTGCGCGGCGATCAGGCTGTTGTCGTCGGCCAGGTCACCGAACTGCGAGCGCTGCCACAGCGTGTAATCGACGTACTGCACCGGCAATTCAGGCCAAACGGGCGCCATTCCGGCGCAGCGGCAGACATAGGCGATACCCAGGTCGTTGACCATCGGGGCCATCGACAACCCGTCGGCAGCGATGTGGTGTACCACCGACACCGCCACGTGGTCATTGTCGCTGATCCGGAAAAGCCGGGACTGGAACGGGATTTCAGCCGCCAGGTCAAACGGGTGACGCACCACCGCGCCGATCGCGTCGTCGAGCTCGGCTTCCGACCAGCCGGTCGCATCGACGATTTCCCAACCGAAGTCGGCCTGATCGGCGGGCACCACCAGCTGCTGCGGCATCCCGTCGGGGGCTGGGAACATGGTGCGCAGGCTCTCGTGACGGCCCACCACGTCGGCCAGCGCCGCGCCCAGCGCCTCGGCGTTCAAATGGCCCTGCATCCGAAGCCCGACCGCCATGTTGTACGTCGGTGACGGGCCCTGCAGCTGGTCGAGGAACCACAGCCGGTTCTGGGCGAACGACAACGGGATCACCGGGGGCCGTTCCATGGCCACCAGCGGATCGAGCCCGTCGCCACCGCCGCTGATGCGGGCCGCCAGTTGGGCGATCGACGGCGCCTCGAACAGGGTGCGCACCGAAAGGCCGGAATCCAGACCGGTATTGACGGCGGCTACCAGGCGCATCGCCGACAGTGAATCGCCGCCGAGTTCGAAGAAGGAGTCGTCGACGCCGACGCGGTCCACGTCCAGCACCTTGGCGTAGATGCCGGCCAGAATTTCCTCGACCGCGGTGGCCGGGGCGCGATAGCTCTCGGCATCCTGAAACTCCGGTGCGGGCAGCGCGCGCCTGTCGAGTTTTCCGTTGACCGTCAACGGCATCGCGTCGATCACCATGATGGCCGCCGGCACCATGTATTCGGGTAGCCGCTGCACCAGCGCGGCGCGGGCCGCGGCCGGATCCAGCGACGCGGCGGCGGCCGTCACATAACCCACCAACCGCTTCTCACCGGGGCGGTCCTCGCGGGCGATCACCACCGCTTGCTCGACCCCGTCCAGGTCGGCCAGCGCCGCGCGGACCTCGCCCAACTCGATGCGGAAGCCGCGGATCTTGACCTGCTCGTCGGCGCGGCCGACATACCGCAGCTGCCCATCGGGGCCCCACCACACCAGGTCGCCGGTGCGGTACATGCGCTGGCCCGGCTGGCCGAACGGACACGCCACGAACCGCGATGCGCTCAGCCCCGGCCGTCGCCAATATCCCAGACCGGCTTGTGCGCCCGCCACATACAGCTCGCCGACCACCCCGACCGGCGCCGGCTGCAACCACTGGTCCAATACGAAGAAAGCAAGACCGGGCAGCGGTCCGCCGACCGGGCTGACGTCGCTGTCCGCGTCTCCGTCGACGATCTCGCGGAACGAGGCGTGCACCGTCGTCTCGGTGGTGCCGTACAGGTTCAGGAGGCGCGGCGCACCCGGATGGTTGTCGAGCCAGGTCCGAAGACGCTGTGGCTCAAGGGCTTCCCCGGCGAAGATCACCGCTTGAAGCTTCAGCTGCCTACCCAGCTCAGGCTGTAGTGCGTCGGCGGTCTGCAACGCGTAGAACGCCGACGGCGTCTGGCTCAGGACGGTGACCTGTTCCTTGGCCAGCAATGCGTGGAATTCCTCCGGGGCGCGTGCCACCGACTCGGAGACCACGACCAGGCGGCCACCGAACAACAGCGCACCCCACATCTCGCACACCGAGACGTCGAACGCCAGCGAATGCCACTGCGACCAGACCTGGCCGGCCAGCTCGAAGCAGTCGTCCAATGCCTCCATCAGCCGCGTCACGTTGTGGTGGGTGATCGCAACACCTTTGGGGATACCTGTGGTTCCCGAGGTGTAGATCAGATAGGCGACGGTGTCGGGTGCCGGTTCGGGCAGCGCGGTGCCCGGCTGGCCGTCGATGGCGGGATCGTCGACGTCGATCACCTGCAGGTCCAGGCCGGCGAGGCGTTCGGACAGCTCGGCGTTGGTGACCGCGGCCGTGGGGGCGGCGTCGCCCAGCACGAGCTCCATCCGCGCCGTCGGCGCCGTCGGGTCGATCGGCACATAGGCCGCACCGGTTTTGAGGATCGCGAGGATCGACACGATCGCATCGGCGCAGCGCGGTAGCAGCAGCGCAACCCGCTGCCCCGGGCCTATCCCCGCACCGGCCAACAGGTGCGCGAAACGGTTGGTGACCTCATCGAGCTCGCGGTAGGTCCACGACCGCTCACCCCAGGTCAGTGCCACCGCGTCCGGTGCGCGCACGGCCTGCGCGGCGAACAACCCAGGAATCGACGTCGCCGTGGAGGCGGGCTGATCCAGCGCCGCCTGGTTGCTCCACTCCGCAAGCCGTGTCCGCTCGCTGTGATCCAGGACGTCCATCGCCGACAGCGGCTGGTGTGCATCGGTGGTCATGGCCACCAGCACCTGCTTGAACCGTTCGATCAGCGTCTCGATGTCGGACGGGTCGAACACGCCCGTGTCGTATTCGATGCGGAGGCCGAGTTCACGTCCCGGAAGCGCCTGCACCGCAAGCGGATAGTGATTGTTTTCGTGGTGTGCGAAGCCGGTGACGGTCAGCTCGTCATCTCCGGACAATTTCGCGACGTCGATCGGGTAGTTCTCGTAGACGAAGAACGTGTCGAACAGCCGTTCCTGCCCGGTGACGCGGTGGATTTCGCTGAGCGCCAGGTGTTGATGGTCGAGTGTGCGGGTGTGCGCGTCCTGCAGCTGTTTGAGTAATTCCGCCGTGGTGGTGGCCGCGGTGATGCTGGCGCGCACCGGCACGGTGTTGATCATCAAACCCACCATGGAGTCCGCGCCCAACACCTCGTCGGGGCGTCCCGAGACGGTGGTGCCGAAGACGACGTCGGGCTGGCCGGTCAGCGACATCAGCACCCGCGCGAAGACGCCCTGCAGCACGGTGCTGACCGTGGTCTGGCACCAGCGTGCCAGTTCACCGAGCGCGGTGGTGGTGTCCTCGGCCACCACAACCGAGGCGACATCTCGCCGCCCGGGCCCTGTTTGACCCGACGGGCTGACCAAGGTGGGGGTGTCGAAGCCGTCGAGCACCTGGGCCCACGCGGTGCGGGCGGCGTCCAGATCGCGGTCGGCCAGCCAGCTGATGAACCGGCGATACGGGGTGGCCGGAGGCAACCGCTGTCCGTAGTAGCCGGCGAACACTTCGGCCAGCACGATCGGCAGCGACCATCCGTCGAGCACGATGTGGTGGTTGGTCAACACGAACCGGTACTGATCGACTCCGGTACGGATGAGGAAAGCGCGCAGCGGCGGCTGAGTTGCCAAGTCGCACACCGCAACACGCTCATCGGCGCACAGCTGTGCGATCTGTTCTTCGACGTGACCGCTGCCGTCGAGCTCGATGTACTGCCACGGCACCATCGGATCGGCCATCAGGATCTGTACCGGCTCCGCGAACTTCTGGGAGAACCGGGCCGCCACGTTGGGGTGTCGCGACGCCACCGTCTGCACCGCCGCGCGCAGCCTGGCGGCATCGAGCCGGCCCTTCAGCGTGATGTCGAGCTGCACGGCATACGTGTCATCGCCGGCATGCGCAGCGCTGGCGTGAAACAGCAACCCCTGCTGCAGAGGGGTCAGCGGCAGAACATCAGCTATCCGCATACTGCCGCTGCAGCTCATCGATCTCGGCTTGGCTGAGACCGGCGACGATGTCGGACGGGGTGAGCCCACCGCCGCCGTCGCGTACGTGGGTGCAGATACCGGTCAACGCGTCGAACCACAGTTGGCTGAGCCGGTTGACCTGAGCGAAGTTCAGTACCGAGGGCGCCCACGTCCAGATCGCACACAGGCTCGGGCCGTCGTCGGTGTCGACGGTGCCGGCGTCGAGCACCAGGCTGTGTGTCAACGGTATGGGCGGCTTAACGCTGGGGCTGACGGTGGCCAGGCCGTCCCAACAGATCTGCCATGAGTCACCGGAGGTGTCAGCGGTCGTCGCACCTTGCCGGCCCAGGTAATTGAACGCGATCGGGGGGTCGGCGCCGTCGAGGTCGACGTCGTCGTTGAGGTAGCGCAGCACCCCGTAGTCCAACCCGTCGGGCAGGGCCCGCAGCCGTTCTTTGGCGGCCTTGATCAGCGCCCCCAACTCGGGGGCGCCGGCGCGCACCTGCGCCCAGTCCAAACCCCCGACGTCCAGGGCCACCGGGTACTTGGCGGTGAACCATCCCACCGTGCGCGACAAGTCAACATCGTCGGCCAGCTCCTCGTCACGGCCGTGACCCTCGACGTCGATACCGATCGGGATGTCACCGGCGCCCAGGAATTCGTTGAGCGCCAACCCGAAAGCGATCAACAAGATCTCGTTGACCCCGGTGTGAAACGCCGACGGCACCTCTCCGAGCAGCATCCGGGTCGTCTCGACATCGAGGTTCACCATCAGGTTCCCGGCGGTGTTCAACTTGTCCGCCTCCGGGCACACCGGCGCCAGCGCGGCCGGTGTCGCGGCGATCTGTCGCCAAATGTCGCTCCGCGCAACGACTTCGGGGTGGTGGGCATGCTCAGCAAGCAGCGCGGACCACCGGGCGAACGACGTTGCCGGCTCGGGCAGCACCACGGGTTGGCCGCTGCGGTGTTGGGTCCACGCGAGGTTGAGGTCTTCGAGCAGAATGCGCCAGGACACGCCGTCGATGGCCAGGTGGTGCACGATGGCCAGCAGTCGTCGGGTGGAGGTGACCCACAGCGCGCTGACCATCTGCCCGGCGGCCGGGTTCAACCGCAAGCCGGCGCGCACCACGGCGTCGTCGGTGAGGACATCGACGGTCTGCAGGCAGTGCGCGGCGTCCACGGCGCCGGGTTCGGGCACCGTCAGCGACCACCCGCCCGCGCCGTCGTCGTCCACCCGCAGCCGCAGCATCGCATGACGATCCAGCAGCGCCTGCAGCATCACCAGCACGTCGGCTTCGGTGGTGCCGGCGGGTGCCTGGACCACCACGGTCTGGTTGAAGTGGTCCACCGGGCTGCCTGCGGCCTTTTGTTCCTCCAACCAGCGGATGATCGGGCTGGCTGTCACCGGGCCGATACCGTCGTCGGATTGGGTGTCGGTGTCTGTGATGGTGGCGGTTTGGGCGAGTCGGGCCACAGTCTGTTCGACGAAGATATCGCGGGGCCGACAGATCACCCCGGCCGCCCGAGCCCGAGCCACCACCTGCATCGACAAAATGGAATCCCCACCGAGCTCGAAAAACGAGTCATCCACACCGACGCGATCCAACCCCAACACCTGGGCATAAATATCAGCCAAAATCTGCTCGATGGCATCCCCGGGAGCCCGATACCCCTCCCGATTCTGATACTCCGGCGCCGGCAACGCCCGC
>JBNMRA010000043.1:0-7587 GCA_050205315.1 Mycolicibacterium pulveris
GGGGCACCACAGGTGTGCCCTGCGTACCGGGGGGTGAGACGGGTGGCTTACCCATCGGAACCGCACCGGGCGGCAGCGGCGTACCTTCGATCGGCGCGTGGATCCGCTCCTGGAAGTCCACCCGATCGTCGACCGGGATGCCCTGCGAGATCAGGTTCGGGTCAATCGGATACGGGCCGGTGTAGTGCTGACGCAGCGCCAGCGGCTGATACCCCTTCGGGTCATCGCAGAGTTGGACCGTGGGGGCCCGCTTTCCGGGATGCTCGATGCACGGGTAGTTGCGTGCCCCGCGCACACTGATCGGAGAGTCCTGCGGCAGTTTGCAGTACAGCCCGTCCGGGGTGTCAATGGTTGTCATGTCCTCGGGATTACGCCACTGCGACGGCGGAAGGAAGCCGACCGTGCACGCCGGCGGGTCGCCGATGGTCAACGCGAAGTCGCCCGTCGGGAGCCCGGTGGGGTTATTGGTCGGAAGCCCGAATGACTGCTGGGCCGCGATGATTCCGGGGAAGATGACGATCAGCTGTTCCAGTGACGGGTTGTAGGTGGCCAGAACCTGGCCCACCGTGGTGAGGTTGGCCAGCATTATCGGCAGCGTCGGCTTCACATCGTTGAGAAGTTGCGAAACCTCCTGTGCGAAGCCAGGTCCGCGTTGCAGCAACGCGCGAATCTCCGGATCGTTCTGCTCGAGTTGCCGCGTCACACCCGACAAGCTGCGTGCCCACGTGCGGATCGAATCGGCGGTTTCGACCTGTGAATCCAGCAGGGGGCCACTGTCATCGATCAGTGCCCGCGTCTGGTCGGAGACGGTGTTGGCGTCGCCGCTGATCGTGGCAGCCGAATCGAGCAGCGACTGGAGATCGGGTCCTGCCCCGTTGAACGCCTTGAACGACTCGTCGAGCAGGTCGGAAATCCGGTCGCCGGGGATGCTGTCGACCAGCTCGCTCACCTGCTCGAGCATCGGCCCGACTTCCTGCGGGATCGTGGTGTTCTCCACGGTGATCACCGAACCGTTCTGCAGGTACGGGCCAGAGTCGGTGCGGGGACGCAGGTCCACATACTGTTCACCGACCGCCGAGACGCTGCGCACCTCGGCCTGCAGATCCGCGGGGATCTTCGGCGAAGTGTCAAGGGAGAGCGTTGCTTCCGCACCGTTCTCGGTCAGCGCCACCGAGGTGACCTTGCCGATTTGCACGCCGCGGTAGGTCACGTTACCGAAGCGGTACAGCCCGCCTGCGGCCGGCAGTTCCAACTTCACGCTCAACCGGCCGACACCCAGCAGGGTCGGCACCTGCATGTAGACGAACAACATCACGGTGACGCCGACGATCGACGCGATGGTGAAGATGATCAGCTGGTTTCGAACGAACCGGGTCAGCATGGTCAGCGACCGCCTTCCACGGGAGGTGCCGGCAATTCAGCTTGCGCCGGCGGTGCCGGCAATTCAGCTTGCGCCGGCGGTGCCGGAGCTGCTTCGGCTCCGTATGGTCCGGCGAAGATCTGTGACGTGGTGGTCAGCGGCGCCGACGGCAGCCACGGCGCGGCCGGCGGCGGCGGGCTCACCGGCAGCAGCGGTCCGCTGACTCGCGGCACCGCTTCACCGGCAGGCGCATCGGGGGCCGGCGCGGCGGCGGGCGGTGGCGCCACACCCAGCGTCATCGGGCTATACGAGTAGTTCGCCCAGTACGGGTCGCCGGGAGCCGGGATGAGCTTGGCGTTCTCATCACCCCACCGGGTGCCGAGCAGCAGCGTCTTCTTCAGCCGCGGATAGGTCAGGTCGAATGTCGCGTACAGGTTGATGAAGTCACCCCTGGTGATCCGGTCAGCGAACGTCGGACCGTAGGGAAATGCGGTGGCCCACAACAGCGCAAGGTTCAGATCGGGACCGATGTCGGCGATCGCCCCGAGGGCCGGACCGAGGTTCTGCAGATCTTTCACCAAGTCGTCGCCCGCGTCGTTGACCAGCGTGGTGGCGGTGTCGCCGAACTGGCCGAGCTTCTCCAACGCGGTGGTCAGGGTCGGCCGTTCTTTGATCAGCACGTCGATCGCCGGCGGGATCTCCTTGAGCGCACGATCGATCACCTCACGTTGTCCGGCGAACGTGCCGGCCACCCGGTTCAGCTGCTGGATGGTGGCGATGATGTCGTCGCGTTGGGTGTCGAGCACGCCGATGAAGTTGTCGAGCCGCGTGAGCAATTCGCGGATCTCAGGTTCGCGGCCCGACACCGCGGCGCTGAAGTTGTGGATGACGTCACCGATCTGGCCCAGCCCACCGCCGTTGACGACCATCGACAACGACGACAACGTGCGTTCGGTGGACGGATAGGTCGACGAGTCGCTGAGCGGGATGGTGGCGCCCGGCTGCAGCCGGCCGCTGGGCTGTTCGCCGAGCGGCGGATTGAGCGCCAGATGCATGGACCCCAACAAGCTGGTCTGCCCGACCGTGGCCACGGCGTTGGCGGGGATCACCACGTCGGGTTTGACCGAGATCTCCACGTTGGCATGCCAGTTGTCCACGGTCATCTTGCCGACGCTGCCGACGACCACGTCGTTGATCATCACCGGCGAGTTGGACTCCAGCGTCGCGACGTTCGCGACCTCGACCTGGTAGGTGACCGCGTCCGCGCCCCGACCGACCGCCCCGGGCAACGGCAGCGAGTTGACGCCCTGGAACGAACAGCCGGTCAGACCGATGGCAGCGCACGAGGCTGCGACGGTCAACCGTTTGATCCCGATGATCATGACGGCGGCATCCCTTCAGCTGGGAGCAACGGGGCGTTGGGTGCCACGGATGCAGGTGGTGCACCGGGCGCCGGGGTGGGTGGAAGCAGCATTCCCTCGACGGTCGACGGCTGCGCCGGAATGTTCGAGACGATGCGGGGCGGTCCGGGAATCGGTGCACCGGGGAACAGCGCCGGCGACGGGGTCGCGGGAGCGTCGCTGTCGGGCATATAGATTCCGGGCGGCCCGGGCGGGCCCGCCCAGCCGGGCGGCGGTGGCACGTCCCCCATACCGGTGTAGGCGGACACGGTCGGGGGTGGCTCGGGCGGATCGTTCGGGCCCGTGCCGCCGGGGGCCAAGTTCGGGTCGGTGTAGATGATCCGGTCCGGGCTGACCGCAGGCCGCAGGTACGCGTTGATCGGCAGCGGGATCTGGTTGGCGCTGAGCAATCTCAGGGCCGGGCCGAGGTAGTTCGCGCACAGTTTCGCCGTCTCGGGCGCGGTGGTGTTCGCGACGGCGCCGATCATGCTGCAGAAGAACAGCACTGGGCTGGAGAAGTTGTTGAGCGAGAACGCTCCGGTCACCGATCCGCCGTTCGGGTAGTAGATGTTCTGGAAGTTGGCGATCGCGTTCGGCGTGATGTGCAGCACGTTCTCCAGGTCAATCTGATGGTCGACGAGAACCTGGGTGACGTTGGCCAGCCGCTGAACCTGTTCGGAAGTCTGGGCGCGGCTGCCCGCAACGAAGCGCTGCACCTCGCCCATCGCCACGGACAGCTCGGAGACCGCCGCGTCCAGATCGGACCTGCTCTGGTCGAGCACGCTGCTCAAAGTGGCCAGGCGGTTCTCGAACAGCACGATCTGCTGCTTGCTGTCCCGCAGGGCGCTGACGAAAACCTGCAGGTTTTTGATGATGTCGACGATGTTGCCGCTGCCCTCGGCGAAAATCCGTGCCGCACCGGACAACTGGGCCAGGGTCTCCCGCAGCTTTTCGCCGTTACCGTCGTCGAGCGCGTTCGCGGCGCTGTCGATGAACCGCGCCACCGACGTGTCCGAAACCCCCGTTTGCGGACCCAGTTCGGTTGCCAGCCGCATCAATTGGGTCTTGACCTCGTCCCACTCGACGGGGACAGCGGTGCGGTCGATGCCGATCACCGCGCCGTCGTCCATGGTCGGTCCGTCGCCGTTGCGGTAGGCCGGGGTGAGCTGCACGTAGCGGGCCGCGACCAGGTTCTGCGCGACGATCACGGCCTTCGCATCGGCCGGGATAGGCACGTCGCGGTCGACCTTGAGGGTCATCTTGGTCTGGGTGCCCTCGGGTTTGATCGCCTCGATCGTGCCGACGGCCACACCCGCCACCCGTACCTCGTCGCCGGGGTAGATGGCGGTCGCGGTCGGGAAGTAGGCCGTGATGGTGTACGGCCCCAGCACTACCTGACGGATCAGGTAGACCGCACCGGCCACCAGCCCGACGGCCAGCAGGATCGCCGTGCCGGTCGCCAGCCGCTTACGGGTTGCCATCATGGGGAAGGTCTCCTGGCTGCGGAATGCTGTTGACGGGGAACGGAAGCTCCGCACGTGGCCCGGCGTTGTCCGGTGGCTGGCCGGCGTCGACCCCGCGGCGGAAGCCGAAGGCGTAGTCCATGAACGGCTGGAGGATCTCCGGCGGCAGCGGGATCATGTTGGGGATCAACGCGTTGTAGTACGCCCCGTTCGACACGATTTCGCCTTGTGTCAAATAATATTTCGATGCGCCGGGCAGCATCTTGGCGAGGTTGTCGCGGTTGCGCTCCAGCATCGCGGTCACCTCGTTGAGGTGCTCCAGTATCGGCGTCAACTGCTCCTCGTTGTCGGCGACCAGAGCGGTCAGTTCCCGCGACACCGTCGCGGTGTTGGCCAGCAGCCGGGTGATCGCGTGGCGACGCTCGTTGACCACCGCAAGCAGATCGTTGGCGTTGAGGATCAACGCATTGACCTGCTGACTGCGTTCGGAGAAGACGCCCGTCACCTCGCCCGCGGTACGCAACAGCTCGGCCAGGCTCTCGTTGCGGTTGTTCAGCGACCGCGACAGCCGCGACAGCCCGTCGAACGTCGGTCCCAGTTGCGGGGCGATCTGGTCGAGCGTCTCGGCCAGGGTGTCCAGCGACTGGTTGAGCGCTTGGGTATCGGTGGCCGCGGTGTTCGCGGTCAACTCACTGACCGCATCGGTCAGCGAGTACGGGGAAGACGTGCGGGTCGTCGGAATGACCTGGCTGCGGTCCAGGGTGCCGCTGCCGTCGGACTCCAGCGCCAGCACCCGCTCGCCGAGCAGGGTTCCGGTGCGGATGTGCGCGGTGCTGTCCGAGCCGAGCGCGTAGCGGCCGTCGATGGTGAAACCGACCAGCGCGTCGCCGTTCTCGAGTTCGATCGACGAGACCGAGCCGACCTTGATACCGGACACCGTCACGTCGTTGCCGACGGCGAGCCCGCCGGCCTCGGTGAACAACGCTTCATACCGCAGCGAGGTGGCCCACTGGTACAGCCGTTCCGGCTGTAGCCCGACGGCGATGACGAGGATGATCAGGACGACGCCGATGAAGCCGGCCCTGATCAGTTGGGATCCGCGGTACTTCTGCATCTACTCGTCCACGCACCTTCCCTGCTCTTGTTTGACCCACGGGAAGACCACGGTTTCGCCCTCGAGAGAACTCGCGCGGAAGGTGACCCCGCAGATGTAGTACGGGAAGAACGCGCCGTACGAGCCGACCCGCGCGAGCTTGCGGTAGATCTCGGGCAGTCGCTGGATGGTGGCATCCAGCCGCTCTAGGTCGTGGTTGACCAGTGGAGCGAGCCGATCCAGCGAATCGACGGTGCCGGCAAGCGGTTCCCGTGCCCGGCCGAGCAGGTCGGCCAACGAGGCGGTGCCGTTGTCCAGCGCGGTGATCGCTTCGCCGATCGGATCGCGGTCCGAGGACAGCCCGCTGACCAGTTGCTCGAGCCGGTCGATCGCACCGGAGAACTCGTCACCATCTTGGGCCAGCGTGTCCAGCACGGTGCGGAGTTCGTCGATCAATTGCTCGATGACCTGGTTGTTGTCGGCCAGCGAGTTGGTGAACGACGACGACTTGGAGAACAGTGATTCCAGGGTGCCGCCTTGGCCCTGCAGGATCTGCACCAGCGATCCGGTCAGCGCGTTGACGTCTTGTGGGTTCAGGCCCTGGATGACGGGTTTGAGACCGCCGAGCAGCAGGTCGAGGTCCAGGGCCGGCGCTGTCCGGGCGTCGGGTATCTGGCCGCCGGCCGGCAGGATCTTCGCCTCGCCGGGGGTGTCGACGAGCTCGAGGTAGCGGTCCCCGACCAGGTTCAGATAGCGGATCGCGGCCTGGGTGTTGGTCGTCAGCTTGGTGTTGCGGTCGGTGTCAAACGACACCAGAACCTTCTTGTCGTCCTGCAACGACACACTGCGCACGGTGCCGACGCGGACGCCGGCGATGCGCACGGTGTCGCCCGCCTCCAGCCGGGACGCATCGGTGAAAACGGCCGAATACTCCTCCGTCGCCCCGGTTCTCGATTCGCTGAACACGACAAACAGGAACGCGGTCAGCAGCGCCATGACGACACCGAACACCGTGAACTTGATCAGCGTGCTGGTCGATCGGGTCATCCCGGCATTCCAATCTGGGCGGTGTTTCGCGGCGGCCCGTCGAGCGGCCCGAACAACCAGTTCTTCAGCCCCTCGGAGTTGAGCAGGATGCCCTGGTTTCCGTACTGGGCGGGGTTGGAGCCGACGTCGCCGACGACCAACGGCGGCACGAAGTTCGGAGGTAGTTCAGGCAGGCCGAGCTCGTCACAGTAGTCGGCGCCGCCGCTGCTGGCCGCGACCTTCGGCAGGTCTCTGGGATAGCGGTACCGCTCGACGCCGAGCGTCAGACCGGCGTTCACGAGGACGCCGGAATACTGCGGCGGGGATTTGGCGAACGGGACCAGGCCGCCGACCCCGCACCGCACCGACGCCCGGTAGTCGTGGAGCAGGGTGGTGGTGGGCACCAGCACGTGGGCCACATCGGTGAGCGCCGTGGTGTTTGAGCCGATCACATCGTTGCCGGTGTCGGCCAGACCGATTGTGCTGAGCAGGAACTCGTCGAGGTTCTGCTGTTCGTCGACAATGGAGTTGCTCACCGCGGTGGTGTGCTGGATCGTCGAGAGCAGATCCGGCGCCGCATCGCCGTAGGCGTCCAGGGTCGGAACGGCAGCCTCGATGTCGTGAGCCAGGTTCGGCAGGCTCGGTTCGATCTTGGCCAACAGCGCGTTGAAGTCGACCAGCGTCTTGCCGATCTGCTGTCCGCGGCCGTTGAACGCCGTCGCGATGGCGCCGAGTGTCTCGTTGAGCTTGTCCGGTTCGATCTTGTCCAGCACCGTAACCAGTTGCTGGAACACGGTATTGACTTCGACCATCACGTGCTCGCCCTGCAGCACCTGGCCGGCGCGCAGCGTTTGTTGCGACGGCTGCTGCGGGGCGTCGAATTGGACGAACTTGGCGCCGAACAATGTCGAGGACGCGATCTCCACGTTGACGTTCTCGGGGATGAGGTGCAGCTGCGAGGGGTCCATGTCGAGGGTCAGCTCGGCGGTGCCGTCTGGGCGTGAGGCGATGGACTTGACGCTGCCGACCTGCACACCGCGCATCTTCACCTTGGCGTCGGGGTTCATGACGAGTCCGGCGCGATCGGAGATGACGGTGATGGGCACGGTTTTGGTGAAGTCGCCGCGAAACAGGGCGATCGCGATGGCGATGATGGCGATGACGGTGATGACCATCGCCAGCCCGGTCAACGGGCGCAGTGCACCAGATTTCATGGATCGCCTGTTCTACCCGGAGAGGTTGAAG
>JBNMRA010000044.1:0-5222 GCA_050205315.1 Mycolicibacterium pulveris
GCGGGTGTGTTGTTTGAGAACTCAATAGTGTGTTTGGTGGTTTTTGTTTGTTGTTGTTTTTTGCCGCATTCCTTTTTCCCGTTTAGGGGTGTGGTTTTTGTTTTGCCAGATTTTCTCTGGACTGTTTTTTGTTTGGAGAGTTTGATCCTGGCTCAGGACGAACGCTGGCGGCGTGCTTAACACATGCAAGTCGAACGGAAAGGCCCCTTCGGGGGTACTCGAGTGGCGAACGGGTGAGTAACACGTGGGTGATCTGCCCTGCACTTTGGGATAAGCCTGGGAAACTGGGTCTAATACCGAATATTCCTCTTGGATCGCATGGTTCTTGGGGGAAAGCTTTTGCGGTGTGGGATGGGCCCGCGGCCTATCAGCTTGTTGGTGGGGTGATGGCCTACCAAGGCGACGACGGGTAGCCGGCCTGAGAGGGTGTCCGGCCACACTGGGACTGAGATACGGCCCAGACTCCTACGGGAGGCAGCAGTGGGGAATATTGCACAATGGGCGCAAGCCTGATGCAGCGACGCCGCGTGGGGGATGACGGCCTTCGGGTTGTAAACCCCTTTCAGTACCGACGAAGCCGCAAGGTGACGGTAGGTACAGAAGAAGCACCGGCCAACTACGTGCCAGCAGCCGCGGTAATACGTAGGGTGCGAGCGTTGTCCGGAATTACTGGGCGTAAAGAGCTCGTAGGTGGTTTGTCGCGTTGTCCGTGAAAACTCACAGCTTAACTGTGGGCGTGCGGGCGATACGGGCAGACTGGAGTACTGCAGGGGAGACTGGAATTCCTGGTGTAGCGGTGGAATGCGCAGATATCAGGAGGAACACCGGTGGCGAAGGCGGGTCTCTGGGCAGTAACTGACGCTGAGGAGCGAAAGCGTGGGGAGCGAACAGGATTAGATACCCTGGTAGTCCACGCCGTAAACGGTGGGTACTAGGTGTGGGTTTCCTTCCTTGGGATCCGTGCCGTAGCTAACGCATTAAGTACCCCGCCTGGGGAGTACGGCCGCAAGGCTAAAACTCAAAGGAATTGACGGGGGCCCGCACAAGCGGCGGAGCATGTGGATTAATTCGATGCAACGCGAAGAACCTTACCTGGGTTTGACATGCACAGGACGCGTCTAGAGATAGGCGTTCCCTTGTGGCCTGTGTGCAGGTGGTGCATGGCTGTCGTCAGCTCGTGTCGTGAGATGTTGGGTTAAGTCCCGCAACGAGCGCAACCCTTGTCTCATGTTGCCAGCACGTGATGGTGGGGACTCGTGAGAGACTGCCGGGGTCAACTCGGAGGAAGGTGGGGATGACGTCAAGTCATCATGCCCCTTATGTCCAGGGCTTCACACATGCTACAATGGCCGGTACAAAGGGCTGCGATGCCGTGAGGTGGAGCGAATCCTTTCAAAGCCGGTCTCAGTTCGGATCGGGGTCTGCAACTCGACCCCGTGAAGTCGGAGTCGCTAGTAATCGCAGATCAGCAACGCTGCGGTGAATACGTTCCCGGGCCTTGTACACACCGCCCGTCACGTCATGAAAGTCGGTAACACCCGAAGCCGGTGGCCTAACCCCTTGTGGGAGGGAGCCGTCGAAGGTGGGATCGGCGATTGGGACGAAGTCGTAACAAGGTAGCCGTACCGGAAGGTGCGGCTGGATCACCTCCTTTCTAAGGAGCACCACGAAAAACGCCTCCAATTGGTGGGGGTGTATGCCGTGAGGAACCCGATGCTGTAGTGGCGCCGGGTTGGGTGCACGACAAACGTTGAGCCGGTACGGGATTGGCCGGTGATGGAATTGCCAGACACACTATTGGGCTTTGAGACAACAGGCCCGTGACCTCTTTGTCCCTGTGTGGGAAACCGGGGGTCTGGTTTGGTTGTCGCCCTGTCTTTGGTGGTGGGGTGTGGTGTTTGATTTGTGGATAGTGGTTGCGAGCATCTGAACAGATGATGTTGTGGCGGCGCCTTTTGGGGTGTTGTCGTGGTGTTGTCTGTTTGGGTAATGCAATTTTTTGTTTCTTCCGAGAAATAGTTTTTGTGTTTGTGTGTAAGTGTTTAAGGGCGCATGGTGGATGCCTTGGCACTAGGAGCCGATGAAGGACGTGGGAGGCTGCGATATGCCTCGGGGAGTTGTCAACCGAGCGTGGATCCGAGGATGTCCGAATGGGGAAACCCGGCACGAGTGATGTCGTGTCACCCAGCGCTGAATGTATAGGCGTTGGGGGGGAACGCGGGGAAGTGAAACATCTCAGTACCCGTAGGAAGAGAAAACAATATGTGATTCCGTTAGTAGTGGCGAGCGAACGCGGATCAGGCTAAACCGTGTGTATGTGATACCCGGCGGGGGTTGTGCATGCGGTGTTGTGGGGCCTGTGTTTCTGTTTACCGCCGTGAACAGCAGCAGTGATAAAGCAGTGGGTTAGTCGAAGTGGCCTGGGATGGTCTGCCGTAGCGGGTGAGAGCCCCGTAGACGAAAATCTGCTGCCTGCTGATGCAGGTTTTCCCCGAGTAGCAGCGGGCCCGTGGAATCTGCTGTGAATCTGCCGGGACCACCCGGTAAGCCTGAATACTTCCTAGTGACCGATAGCGGATTAGTACCGTGAGGGAATGGTGAAAAGTACCCCGGGAGGGGAGTGAAAGAGTACCTGAAACCGTGTGCCTACAATCCGTCAAAGCCCTCTCTTTTGGGTGGGGTGATGGCGTGCCTTTTGAAGAATGAGCCTGCGAGTCACCGACATGTCGCGAGGTTAACCCGGGTGGGGTAGCCGCAGCGAAAGCGAGTCTGAATAGGGCGCATCCACACAAGAGTGTGTGGTGTAGTGGTGTGTTGTGGACCCGAAGCGGAGTGATCTACCCATGGCCAGGGTGAAGCGCGGGTAAGACCGCGTGGAGGCCCGAACCCACTTAGGTTGAAGACTGAGGGGATGAGCTGTGGGTAGGGGTGAAAGGCCAATCAAACTCCGTGATAGCTGGTTCTCCCCGAAATGCATTTAGGTGCAGCGTCACATGTTTCTTGTTGGAGGTAGAGCTACTGGATGGCCGATGGGCCCTACTAGGTTACTGACGTCAGCCAAACTCCGAATGCCGACAAGTCTAAGAGTGTGGCAGTGAGACGGCGGGGGATAAGCTCCGTGCGTCGAGAGGGAAACAGCCCAGATCGCCGGCTAAGGCCCCTAAGCGTGTGCTAAGTGGAAAAGGATGTGCAGTCGCGAAGACAACCAGGAGGTTGGCTTAGAAGCAGCCACCCTTGAAAGAGTGCGTAATAGCTCACTGGTCAAGTGATTGTGCGCCGATAATGTAGCGGGGCTCAAGCACACCGCCGAAGCCGCGGCAGCACACCTGGTGTGCTGGGTAGGGGAGCGTCCTGCATCCGGTGAAGCCACGAAGTGATTCAGTGGTGGAGGGTGTGGGAGTGAGAATGCAGGCATGAGTAGCGATAAGGCAAGTGAGAACCTTGCCCGCCGGAAGACCAAGGGTTCCTGGGCCAGGCCAGTCCGCCCAGGGTGAGTCGGGACCTAAGGCGAGGCCGACAGGCGTAGTCGATGGACAACGGGTTGATATTCCCGTACCCGTGTATGAGCGTCCCTGACGAATCCATACTGCTAACCACCCAAAACCTGACCGACTGATCCCTTCGGGGTGATGCGGTCGGGGGCTGCGTGGGACCCGTGTGGGTAGTAGTCAAGCGATGGGGTGACGCAGGAAGGTAGCCGTACCAGTCAGTGGTAATACTGGGGCAAACCTGTAGGGAGACATCTAGGCAAATCCGGATGTCATGAATCCTGAGAGGTGATGCATAGCCGAGTGAGGCGAATTCGGTGATCCTATGCTGTCGAGAAAAGCCTCTAGCGAGTCCATACACGGCCCGTACCCCAAACCAACACAGGTGGTCAGGTAGAGAATACCGAGGCGTACGAGATAACTATGGTTAAGGAACTCGGCAAAATGCCCCCGTAACTTCGGGAGAAGGGGGACCCCCACACCGTCAACCGGCTTGCCCGGGGCAGCGGCAGGGGGTGGCACAAACCAGTGAGAAGCGACTGTTTACTAAAAACACAGGTCCGTGCGAAGTCGCAAGACGAGGTATACGGACTGACGCCTGCCCGGTGCTGGAAGGTTAAGAGGACCCGTCAACCCCCTCGGGGGTGAAGCGGAGAATTTAAGCCCCAGTAAACGGCGGTGGTAACTATAACCATCCTAAGGTAGCGAAATTCCTTGTCGGGTAAGTTCCGACCTGCACGAATGGCGTAACGACTTCTCAGCTGTCTCAACCATAGACTCGGCGAAATTGCATTACGAGTAAAGATGCTCGTTACGCGCGGCAGGACGAAAAGACCCCGGGACCTTCACTACAACTTGGTATTGGTGCTCGATTCGGTTTGTGTAGGATAGGTGGGAGACTATGAAGCAGTCACGCCAGTGATTGTGGAGTCGTTGTTGAAATACCACTCTGATCGTATTGGGCCTCTAACCTCGAACCGTGGATCCGGTTCAGGGACAGTGCCTGGTGGGTAGTTTAACTGGGGCGGTTGCCTCCTAAAAAGTAACGGAGGCGCCCAAAGGTTCCCTCAACCTGGACGGCAATCAGGTGTTGAGTGTAAGTGCACAAGGGAGCTTGACTGCGAGACGAACATGTCAAGCAGGGACGAAAGTCGGGACTAGTGATCCGGCACCCCCGAGTGGAAGGGGTGTCGCTCAACGGATAAAAGGTACCCCGGGGATAACAGGCTGATCTTCCCCAAGAGTCCATATCGACGGGATGGTTTGGCACCTCGATGTCGGCTCGTCGCATCCTGGGGCTGGAGCAGGTCCCAAGGGTTGGGCTGTTCGCCCATTAAAGCGGCACGCGAGCTGGGTTTAGAACGTCGTGAGACAGTTCGGTCTCTATCCGCCGCGCGCGTCAGAAGCTTGAGGAAACCTGTCCCTAGTACGAGAGGACCGGGACGGACGAACCTCTGGTCCACCAGTTGTCCCACCAGGGGCACCGCTGGATAGCCACGTTCGGACAGGATAACCGCTGAAAGCATCTAAGCGGGAAACCCCCTCCAAGACCAGGCTTCTCACCCATCAAGTGGGATAAGGCCCCCCGCAGAACACGGGATCAATAGACCAGACCTACACACCCAGCAATGGGCGCAGGGAACTGGCACTAACCGGCCGAAAACTTACCCACACTCGCAACCACACACCATCCACAAACACCAAACACGCGTTCACACCCCACCACCAAAAACA
>JBNMRA010000045.1:0-4140 GCA_050205315.1 Mycolicibacterium pulveris
CACCACCCCCACCGGCGCCCGCACCCGCACCACCCGCGCCGCCTCCACCGGGGCTGTAGCGGCGTGGCCGTGCGGATGAGTTCGCAACGGTTCGACGAGTTGGTTTCCGAGGCGCTCGACCTGATACCCCCCAAGCTCGCGGACGCGATCGACAACGTCGTCGTGCTCGTCGAGGACCGCAACGACGAGGAGCCCGATCTGCTCGGCCTGTATCAGGGCATCGCGCTGACCGAACGCGACTCGTGGTACGCCGGTTCGCTACCGGACACGATCACGATCTACCGCGAGGCGCTGCTGGACAGCTGCGACACCGAGGAGCAGGTCGTCGAGGAGGTGGCGATCACGGTCATCCACGAGATCGCCCACCACTTCGGCATCGACGACGAACGCCTGCACGAACTGGGTTGGGGATAGCGGGCGCGGCACCCCCGAAATGTCTGCCCGCAGTGCTAGAAACGGGCCATGAGCAGTGATTGCCGCGATTGTCGAGCAGGGTTCGAACACTGCCACGGCACGGTCATCCTGCACGTCGCGGACCGCGCCGAGTGCACCGAACCCGACTGTGCGATGCCGGAGGTGGTGCATGCCTTTCGGATCGATTGCGAGGCCGTCGGCTGCTCATGCGGCGTCGCGGTGTCAGCCCATCGGGTCAGCTGACTGCAGCGCGTCCGCGACCGGGTCCACGTCGGGCTCCGGGTAGAACGGCGGGGTCAGCGCGCCCCACTGCACACAGCTCCAGCGGCCGTCGGTGATCGGGGCCAACACGATCGATTCGGCGTTGCCGAGGTGATGATCCAGCGCGAAACTGCTGTCCACGCCGGCCAGCACCGCCGACACCAGCCGGATCGCCGCGCCGTGGCTGACGACGACGATGTCGCTGTGCCAGGAGGCGTCGTCGAGGTGGCGCAGCCGCAGCTCGGTGATCGTGGGCAGATACCGGTCGAGCACGTCGCGGCCCGACTCGCCGTTGGGCATCGGCACCTCCAGGTCGCCCTGATGCCACTGCTGGTAGACCGACTCGAACTCGGCGATGGCCGCGTCGTCGTTGCGGTTCTCCAGATCACCGACCTGTACTTCGTGGATGCCGTCGAATTCGTAAGCGTCCAAACGAAGTTCAGCCGCGATCTCGTGGGCGGTCTGGCCGGCCCGCACGGCCGCCGAGTGCGCAAGCAACCCGGGCCGGGTCGTCGACGCGGAGCGCCGGGCAAACGTGCGGGCCTGGCTGCGTCCCAGGTCGGTCAGCGCGGCTCCGGGCGGGCGGGTGTCGAGACGCCGTTCGACGTTGGCATGGGACTGCCCGTGCCGCACCAACACCAACCGCCCATTCACTGCTTGCCCTCCCGCAACCGCGTCAACCAGCGGGATGCCTCGTCCAGTTGGGGCGGCACCGCGCCGGCGGCCGATCCCGTCGGCCAGGAACCCAGATAACGCACATCTGAACAACGCCTGTGCAACGCCTTTAGTGCCTCGGCGACCGCAGCGTCGTCGATGTGGCCGACACAGTCCAGGAAGAACACATAGGTGCCCAGCTCCGTTCGGGTGGGCCGAGATTCGATGCGGGTCAAGTCGATATCGCGCACGGCGAACTCGGTCAGCGCCGAGACCAGCGCACCCGGCTCGTTGTCGAGCCGAAGCACTACCGAGGTGCGGTCGGCGCCGGTGCGCTGCGGCGGCGCGGCGGTCGTTCCGGCCAGCACGAACCTGGTGCGGGCGCTGGCCTCGTCAACGACGCCGGCGGCCAACGCGGCCAACCCGCAGCGTTCGGCGGCCAGCGCCGTGCTCACCCCGGCGTCGGCGCGGCCCTCGGCGACGTCGTGTGCGGCCGCGGCGTTCGAATAGGCGGGCACCACCCGCGCGTTGGGCAGGTTGGCCGCCAGCCACTGCCGTACCTGTGCGGCGGCGACCGGAAACGCCGCGACTGTGGCCACATCGGCGGCCGTGACCCCATGCCGCACGACGATCGTGAACGACACGTCGAGCGTGAGCTCTGCGAAGATCTGCAGCGGCGTTCCGGCGGCCAGGCTGTCGAGCGTCGGCAGCACCGCGCCCTCGATCGAGTTCTCGATCGGCACACACGCGAACTCGGCGCTTCCGGACCGGACCGCGGCCAGCGCGGCCGCCGCGCTGTCGAACGCGACCGGAACCACGTCCTTTGATGCCGCCGTGTCCGGAACCATGCCGGTGGCCGCCATCTTGCGCAGCGCCGTCTCGGTGAAGGTTCCCTCGGGTCCGAGATAGGCGATGCGCGGCACGGCTCAACCCTATCGGTTGACCGCGGTAATCCCGTTCCGCTGCACGTAAGCCTTGCACGATTCCCGACGGCATAGTTAAGTTAGGCTCACCTTACCCAAGGAGGGACATGACGGCGACGACGATTGCACCGACGACGGCCGAGCGGATCCGCACCGCATGCGCCAGAGCGGGCGGAGCGATGCTCGCGGTTGAAGGCATCGATGCGGCCGAGTCCCCGGTGCACCACCTGCTGCACGACGGCTCGTTCGCGATCACCGTTCCGCTCGGCGGCACGCTGGCCGGCAGGGTGGTCGCCGCGGAACCCGCCGGTGTGCCCGCCGTGCTGGAGATGACCGACTACGCGCCGTTGCCGCTGCGCGAACCGGTGCGCTCATTGGTGTGGATCCGCGGGCGTCTGCACCCCGTACCCGGCACCGAGGTGGCCGCGATGCTCGACTTGATCGCATCCGAAGACCCCAACCCCGCACTGCTGCAGGTCAATTCCGGTCCCGCCCGCGGTGACGGCGATCTGCGCTACACGCTAGTGCGCCTGGAGGTGGACTCGGTCGTGGTCGCCGATTCGACCGGCGCCGAATCGATCGGTGTGAGCGAACTACTGGACGCGCGGCCGGATCCGTTCTGCGCGATGGAGGCCTGCTGGGTCCAGCACATGGAGTCAGCGCACCGCGATGTGGTGGACCGGCTGGCCAGCCGGCTGCCGATGGCGCTGCGCCGGGGTCGCGTCCGGCCGCTGGGCCTGGACCGCTACGGCGTGCGGCTGCGGGTGGAGAACGAGGAAGGCGACCACGACGTGCGGTTGCCGTTCGCCAAACCCGTCGACGACGTCACCGGGCTCAGCCAGGCGATCAGGGTGCTGCTGGGCTGCCCGTTTCTCAACGGGCTGCGCGCGCGCCGGCCCTGACCCGCTTGGCCGCCCGCTACCGTAGCTGCGGTGACTGGCGGCGTAGACGAACTGACCGGATCGCAGCGACGCGCGCTGCGCATCGAGGTGATCGTCGTGCTGGCCGTGACGTTCGCGCTCTCGGCCTACACCGCGCTGCTGCGCCTTCTCGAATCGGTGCTGCTCGGCCTCGCCGGGCAGGTCGTCGCGCTCAACCCGCGCCGCTCCCAGTTCGACCTGATCGACCTCGGCCTCAACCTGGCCGGGGTGTTCCAGCTGCTCGCGTGGGGCGCACTGGCCGTGTACCTGTTGTGGCGCAGCGGTTTTGGGCCCGACCGGATCGGGCTCGGCCTGCCGCGCTGGCGGCCCGACGTGCTCGGCGGGATCGGGCTTGCCGCGCTGATCGGGGTCCCCGGCTTGGCGCTGTACCAGATCGCGCGCATCCTCGGTCTCAACGCGTCGGTGGAACCCGCCGAGCTCTACGACACCTGGTGGCGCATCCCGGTGCTGCTGCTGGTGTCGTTCGCCAACGGCTGGGCCGAGGAGGTGATCGTGGTCGGCTTCCTGCTCACCCGGCTGCGCCAGCTTCGGGTCAACCCGGTGATCGCCGTCGTCGCCTCGAGCGTGTTGCGCGGGCTCTACCACCTCTACCAGGGCTTCGGCGCCGGCCTCGGCAACGTCGCGATGGGCCTGGTGTTCGGCTACGTCTACCTGCGCACCGGGCGGCTGTGGCCGCTGATCATCGCGCATGCGCTGATCGACGCGGTGGCGTTCGTCGGATACGCGCTGGCGGCCGGGCACCTGGGCTGGCTGCGGTGAAAACCGGCGGTCGCCACGTAGATTTCTTGCTGTGAACGACGAGCCGCGACCGCCTGGGGGCGTGGATCCCCGCAGCCGTCGGGAGCCGTCGCAGGTGATCCGCCGAGATCCCAACTTCCGGCCGCCGCCACCGTCGCGCATGCCGCCACCACCGCCGCCAATGCGCCGGCCGCCGCCGCCTCCTCCCC
>JBNMRA010000046.1:0-1715 GCA_050205315.1 Mycolicibacterium pulveris
GCGATCGCGATGGCGATGATGGCGATGACGGTGATGACCATCGCCAGCCCGGTCAACGGGCGCAGTGCACCAGATTTCATGGATCGCCTGTTCTACCCGGAGAGGTTGAAGTTGCCGTTGGAGCCATACACCGACAGCGACACCAAAAGCGTCACCGAGACCACCACCACCAGGCTGGTGCGCACCGCATTACCGACGGCCACCCCGACACCCGAGGGTCCGCCGGAGGCGAAGTAACCGAAGTAGGTGTGGATCAACAAGATCGTGATCGCCATCAACACCGCCTGCAGAAACGACCACAACAAATCGATCGGGTTCAAAAACGTGTCGAAATAATGGTCATACAAACCCCCCGACTGACCGAACAACACCACCGTGGTGAACTGCGACGCCACAAACGACAAAATCACCGCGATCGAATACAACGGCGTGATCGCCAACATCCCGGCGATAATCCGCGTCGACACCAGGTATTCCACCGGCCGGATCGCCATCGACTCCAACGCATCAATCTCCTCGTTGATGCGCATCGCCCCCAACTGCGCGGTCACCCCAGCCCCGAACGTGGCCGCCAACCCGATCCCGGCCACCACCGGCGCCGCGATCCGCACATTGATAAACGCCGCCAAAAACCCCGTCAACGCCTCAATACCGATATCACCCAACGAGCTATAACCCTGCACCGCCAACGTCCCACCGGCCGCCAGCGTCAAAAACCCCACGATGGCCACCGTGCCGCCGATCATCGCCAACGTGCCCGCACCCATCGAGATCTCGGCGATCAACCGCACAATCTCTTTACGAAAATGCACACTGGCATGCGGAATCCCACCCAACGCGCGCAGATAAAACAACAAATGATCACCGATACGGCCCAACACATCCACCGGCCGACGCACCGAACGCGTCAACCGCGGATACGTCGACCGCAAAATCGTCATCGTGCCCATCAGCGCACCCTTAACCGGCCGTCATCCGAATACCGATCGCGGTCACCACCACATTGATCACAAACAACGCCATAAACGCATACACCACCGTCTCGTTGACCGCATTACCCACCGCCTTGGCCCCACCCCCAGAAATCGTCAACCCCCGATAACAGGCCACCAACCCCGCGATCAACCCGAACAACGCCGCCTTGACACAACTGATGATCACCTCAGGCACCCCGGTCAACAACGTGATCCCCGCCGCGAACGCCCCCGGATTCACATCCTGAATGAACACCGAAAACATGTAGCCCCCGATGATGCCGATCACCACCACAAAACTGTTGAGCAACAACGCCACCAACCCCGAAGCCAACATCCGCGGCGTCACCAACCGCTGCACCGGATCAATGCCCAGCACCTCCATCGCATCGATCTCCTCACGAATCGTGCGCGACCCCAAATCCGCACAGATCGCCGTCGACCCCGCACCAGCCACAATCAACACCGTCACAATCGGACCCACCTGGGTGACCGCACCAAAGGCCGCGCCCGCCCCGCTCAAATCCGCCGCCCCCAACTCCCGCAACAAAATATTGAGCGTGAAACTGATCAACACCGTAAAAGGAATCGCCACCAACAACGTCGGCGCCAACGCCACCCGCGCAATAAACCAACACTGCTCCAAAAACTCCCGCCACTGAAACGGCCGCCGAAACACAAACCGCACCGCATCAGCCGACATCGCAAACAACCCACCCACAGCCGCCATCGGCCCCGACA
>JBNMRA010000047.1:0-1278 GCA_050205315.1 Mycolicibacterium pulveris
CTACCCAAACTGGCCGCCCGGTTTTCCGCCGGGGAGATCAGCGCCAAGCTGGTCTCGGCGATCACCTGGCGCACCCACCTGGTGGTCGATGCCGAGTTGATGGCGCGCATCGATGAGGCGGTCGCCGAGCGCGCGGTGGCCTGGGGGGCGTTGTCGGAGGAACGCCTGGAGTTGGCCATCGATGCGATCGTGGAAACCCACGATCCCGATGCGCGGCGGCGTTTTCATGAGGCCGCAAGTGAATGTGATGTGCAGTTCGGCAAACCCGATGACGAGACCGGTACCGCATCGCTGTGGGGCAGGTTGTCGGCCATCGACGCCGAACTGCTCGAAAAGCGCATCGTCGAGATGATCGCCGGGGTGTGTGCCGACGATCCGCGCACCAAAGGCCAACGCCGCGCCGCGGCCCTGGGGGCCATCGCTGTCGGCGCCGAGCAGCTGGTTTGTCAGTGCGGGCAGGACCAATGCCCACGCGCCGGAGCGGCTGACCCACGCGCGGCGGCCGTCGTCATCCACGCCATCACCGACACCACCCCCACCCCCGCCAAGGCCACTTCCGACAAGGCCAACCTGGCGCGCCCCGCCACCACCAACGAGGCTGAGGCGGAGGCTGACGCTGAGGCCGACACTCCCGTCGAAGCCGAATCCTCGGCATCCGATCCGCCGGATTTGTGGGCGGCCAAGCCCAAGCCCGAGCAATTGCCGATGGCGTTGATCGTCGGGGGTGGGGTGATTCCGCCGGCGTTGTTGGCCGAGCTGATCGACAACGGCGCCACGGTGCGCCCGGTGTATCGGCCCTACGGCATCGCTGATCCGGGCTATCGGCCGTCGCGGGCCTGTGAGCGGTTTGTGCGCATGCGCGATATGACGTGTCGGTTCCCCGGCTGTGACCGCCCCGCCCAATACTGCGACATCGACCACACCACCCCGTATCCGGGTGGGCCCACACATCCGTCAAACACCAAGTGCCTGTGCCGTTTACACCACTTGCTGAAAACGTTCTGCGGCTGGCGCGACCAACAGGATCCCGACGGCACCATCGTGTGGACCGCACCGAGCGGGCACACCTACCGCACCTACCCGTTCAGCCGGGTGCTGTTTCCGAACTGGGATACCACCACCGCCGACCTACCCCCACCGGCCAACGCGCCCCCACCTTCGGCGCAACGCACGCTGAAGATGCCACGACGACGCCGCTCCCGCGCCGCCGAGAACGAAGCACGCATCAACGCCGAACGCGAACTCAACAAGCGCGACGCCGCACGCGATATACCGCCG
>JBNMRA010000048.1:0-1160 GCA_050205315.1 Mycolicibacterium pulveris
GAGGAGATCGCTTACATCATCTATACCTCGGGGACGACGGGTGTGCCGAAGGGGGTGGCGGTTGGGCATCGGTGTGTGACGGGGTTGTTGGAGACGTTGGATGCCGAGATGGGTTTGGCCGGTCAGGTGTGGTCGCAGTGTCATTCGTTGGCGTTTGACTATTCGGTGTGGGAGATCTGGGGGGCGTTGTTGTTTGGGGGCCAGGTGGTGGTGGTTCCTGATGCGGTGGTGCGTTCGCCGCAGGATTTGTGTGCGGTGTTGGTGGCTGAGGGTGTGACGGTGCTCAGTCAGACGCCGTCGGCGTTTTATGCGTTGCAGGCTGTTGCTGAGTTGGAGTCTGAGTGGGGTAGTCGGCTCAGCCTGGAGGCGGTGGTGTTTGGTGGGGAGGCCTTGGAGCCGCAGCGTCTTGGGGGTTGGTTTGCTGCGCATCCGGATGGTCCGCGGTTGATCAATATGTATGGCATTACCGAGACCACGGTGCATGCGTCGTTTCGGGAGATCACGGCTGTGGATGTGGACACGGTGGTGTCGCCGATCGGGGTGCCGTTGGCGCATTTGGGGTTTTTTGTGCTTGATGAGTGGTTGGCGCCGGTGCCGGTGGGGGTTGCTGGTGAGTTGTATGTGGCTGGTGCGGGTTTGGCGTATGGGTATGTGGGTCGGGCGGGGTTGAGTGCGTCGCGGTTTGTGGCGTGTCCGTTTGGGGCCGCTGGTGATCGGATGTATCGCACGGGTGATGTGGTGGCCTGGGGTGTTGATGGGCAGTTGCGGTATTTGGGGCGTGCTGATGAGCAGGTCAAGATTCGTGGGTATCGCATTGAGCTCGGTGAGGTTCAGGCGGCGTTGGCGGCGGTGGATGGGGTGGTTCAGGCTGAGGTGATCGCGCGTGAGGATCGCCCGGGGGATAAGCGGTTGGTGGGTTATATCACCGGTGGTGCTGATCCGGCTGGGGTGCGTGCGGTGCTGACCCAGCGGTTGCCTGACTATATGGTGCCGGCGGCGGTGGTGGTGGTGGAGGCGATGCCGTTGACGGTCAACGGCAAGTTGGACAAGCGGGCGTTGCCGGCGCCGGAGTATCAGAATCGGGAGGGGTATCGGGCTCCCGGGGATGCCATCGAGCAGATTTTGGCTGATATTTATGCCCAGGTGTTGGGGTTGGATCG
>JBNMRA010000049.1:0-716 GCA_050205315.1 Mycolicibacterium pulveris
TATCGAACGTATGTTCGAGATCTTGTCGGATGCGGAGCTGGTCGACTACATGGGTGAGGAGGCCCGTGAGGAGTCCGCGGCGATGGGCCGGCGCCTGGCCGCACTCGGTGAGCTATACGCCCGCCGTGAGCGCGATTATCAGGAGGCCAAGTTCTACTTCACCGATGTGGTTGCCGCGGTGGCTGCCGAGATCTCCCCGATTCAGAACATCAGCCATGCCCGGGCGGTGGCCCAGGTCGGTCTGGCCCGCACGTTGCGTGATCGCCTGCCCCGCATCGCCAAGGTGTTCAGCAGCGGGGTGATCGACTACCGGATGGTCAACATGATCATCAACCGCACCCAAAACGTCGAGGACGAACGGATCGGCGAGCTCGATGAGGCGTTGGCGCGCCGGGTGCACAGGTGGATGAAGCTGTCCACGCCCAAGCTGCGCGATCGCCTCGATATGTGGGTGGCCAAATACGATCGGGCCGCGGTGCGGGTACCGCCCAAAGTCGATGAGGACCGCTGCGTGGAGATCCATCCTGGCGATACCGCGGGTATGGCGATCCTGTGGGGCACCCTGCATGCTGCCGATGCCGCCGCGATGGATCAGCGTCTAGAGGCGATGGCGGCCACGGTGTGTGAAAACGATCCGCGCACCAAACGCCAGCGGCGTGCCGATGCCTGCGGGCCGCTGGCCCGCGGTGAAGCCACCCTGGCATGTCAGTGCGGAT
>JBNMRA010000050.1:0-626 GCA_050205315.1 Mycolicibacterium pulveris
ATGAACAAGGACGACATGATTCTGGTGAGCGTTGATGATCACATCGTCGAGCCGCCGGATATGTTCAAGAATCATTTGCCGAAGAAGTATTTGGATGAGGCGCCGCGGTTGGTGCATAACGCTGATGGTTCAGATACCTGGCAGTTTCGTGATGTGGTGATTCCGAATGTGGCGCTCAATGCGGTGGCGGGGCGTCCGAAGGAGGAGTACGGGCTGGAGCCGCAGGGTCTGGATGAGATTAGGCCCGGGTGTTGGCAGGTCGATGAGCGCATCAAGGATATGAATGCCGGCGGGATTTTGGGGTCGATGTGTTTTCCGTCGTTTCCCGGGTTTGCCGGGCGGTTGTTTGCCACTGAGGATCATGAGTTTTCGTTGGCGTTGGTGCAGGCCTACAACGATTGGCATGTCGAGGAGTGGTGTGGGGCCTATCCGGCGCGGTTCATTCCGATGACGTTGCCGGTGATCTGGGATCCCGAAGCGTGTGCGGCTGAGATTCGGCGTAACGCCGCGCGTGGGGTGCATTCGTTGACGTTCACCGAGAACCCCGCGGCGATGGGGTATCCGAGTTTTCATGATTTCGATCATTGGAAGCCGATGTGGGATGCGCTGGTCGATACCGACACCGT
>JBNMRA010000051.1:0-625 GCA_050205315.1 Mycolicibacterium pulveris
GGTGAAGGGGTCCCAGTGATACCAGCGCATCGCGTTTTCGAAGGTCATCTTGTTGATTTCGTCGTCGGGGACGTTGTTGGCTTTGAGGACCTCGTCGAGTTGTTCGGGGGCCCCGGGCCACATCGAATCGCTGTGCGGGTAGTCGGCTTCCCAGCAGATGTTGTCGATGCCGATGGCGTGGCGGGTGGCCACCCCGACCGGATCGGCGATAAAGCAGGTCAAAAAGTGCTCCCGAAACACCTCGGAGGGCAGCTTGCCGCCGAAGTCCTGACCCGTCCAGGTCGAATGCATCTCAAAGGTGCGATCCACCCGCTCCAAGAAATACGGAATCCACCCCGTACCACCTTCCGACAGCGCGATCTTCAAGCTCGGGTACTCCTTGATCGGACGCGACCACAACAGATCCGCCGCGGCCTGCACGATGTTCATCGGCTGCAACGTGATCATCACATCCATCGGCGCATCCGGGGCGGTGATCGCCAACCGCCCCGAGGACCCGATATGCACATTCAAAACGGTGTCGGTATCGACCAGCGCATCCCACATCGGCTTCCAATGATCGAAATCATGAAAACTCGGATACCCCATCGCCGCGGGGTTCTCGGTGAACGTCAACGAATGCACC
>JBNMRA010000052.1:0-610 GCA_050205315.1 Mycolicibacterium pulveris
GGGTGTGTTGGGTGAGGGTGAGCGTGAGCGGTTGGAGGCGTGGGGTAATCGGGGGGCGATCAGCGCGCCGGTTTCGCAGACGTCGATTCCGGAGGCGTTCGCCGCGCAGGTGGCACGCGCTCCGGAAGCGGTGGCGGTCAGCTACGGCCAACAGTGGTTGACGTATCGCGAGCTCGATGAGGCGTCGAACCGGTTGGCGCAGCACCTGATCGGGCAGGGCATCGGCGCCGGCCACCGCGTGGCGCTGTTGTTGCCGCGTACCGCGCAGGCGGTGGTGGCGATTTTGGCGGTGGTCAAGGTCGGGGCAGCGTATGTGCCGATCGACCCGTCGGTGCCGACCTCCCGCATGGAATTCGTGCTCGCCGACTCCGCTCCGGCCGCGGTGCTCACCACAGCCCCGTTGACCGAACGTCTCGACGGACAAGACATCTTGATCGTCGACATCGCCGATCCCGCTGTCGAAAGCCAGTCCGCGGCCGCTCCGCCGATGCCTGTCCCTGAGGAGATCGCTTACATCATCTATACCTCGGGGACGACGGGTGTGCCGAAGGGGGTGGCGGTTGGGCATCGGTGTGTGACGGGGTTGTTGGAGACGTTGGATGCCGAGATG
>JBNMRA010000053.1:0-560 GCA_050205315.1 Mycolicibacterium pulveris
CGATGGCGGCCACGGTGTGTGAAAACGATCCGCGCACCAAACGCCAGCGGCGTGCCGATGCCTGCGGGCCGCTGGCCCGCGGTGAAGCCACCCTGGCATGTCAGTGCGGATGCGAGGACTGTGCGGCGCGCGCGACGCGGGAGGCCGCCGCCACCGCGGTGATCCACGTGTTGGCTGAGCAAGCCACCCTCGACGGCAGCGCCGATACCCCGGGCTATCTGCCCGGGTTTGGGGTGCTGCCGGCCGAATCGGTGCGCGAGCTCGCCCAGACCGCGACGCTCGAACCGGTGCAGGTACCCACCGCCACCACCCCCGATCCCGGATATCGGCCCAGCGCCAAGACGGTGGAGTTCCTCAGGTTTCGGGATCTGACGTGTCGCTGGCCCGGCTGCGATCGACCCGTGGCGCGCTGCGACGTCGACCACACGGTGCCGTGGCCGGGCGGGCCTACCCATGCGTCGAACACCAAGCACTACTGCCGCACCCATCATTTGATCAAGACATTTTTCAGCGGACCCGGCGGCTGGAGCGAACAGCAACGCCGCGACGGAACCATCGTG
>JBNMRA010000054.1:0-469 GCA_050205315.1 Mycolicibacterium pulveris
GGATGCGGTCACCCGTGATCAATTCGAAGTCGACCTGGTGCGCACCGCGGTCAAAGTCGGACCCAAAGAACTCACCGACACCGCTGATCTTCGGCTGTTCCTGCTGGATCAAGACGGCCCCGAGCCCACCGACACCGAACGCGCCCGCAAACGCGGGGTCACAAAGTCCCCGCAAGGTGCTGACGGGATGGTGGAACTGCGCGCCACACTGACTCCGGAGGCGTGGGCGGTGTGGGAGGCGATCTTCGCCAAATACGCCGCACCGGGCATGTGCAACCCCGATGATCCCCAGCCCTGCACCTCCGGTACCCCCACCCAGGCCCAGATCGACAACGACCTGCGCAGCCTGGCCCAGCGCCAGCACGACGCGTTGATCGCCGTCGGGCGCATCGCATTGATGAGCGGGCAACTCGGCCAACTCAACGGGCTACCGGTGTCGGTCATCATCCGCACCACCCTGCAAGACCTC
>JBNMRA010000055.1:0-411 GCA_050205315.1 Mycolicibacterium pulveris
TCGTTGACGGGGTTCACCGTCACATACACCGTGGCCGTCGCGGTTCCGCCGTTACCGTCAGAAATGGTGTAGGTAAACCAGTCCGTGCCGTGGAAGTCGGTGTCCGGGGTGTAGGTGAGCACACCGTCGACCAACGTCACCGTGCCATTTCCGGCCGCACCCGCCGCCGTCACCGACAACTCATCCCCATCGAGATCGGTGTCGTTACCCAACACACCGACCACGGCGACCCCATCTTCGTCGACCGTCACCGCGTCATCGACCGCGACTGGGGCGTCGTTGACGGGGTTGACCGTCACGTACACCGTGGCCGTCGCGGTTCCGCCGTTGCCGTCAGAAGCGGCGTAGGTGAACGAGTCTGAGCCGTGGAAGTCTGGATTCGGTGTGTAGGTGAACGATCCGTCCGAGTTG
>JBNMRA010000056.1:0-251 GCA_050205315.1 Mycolicibacterium pulveris
TTTTCCGCCCGGGTTGGGCAGTATCATTGGCGCTGGCAGGCTTAGCTTCCGGGTTCGGGATGGGTCCGGGCGTTTCCCTGTCGCTATGGACCGCCGTAACTCTATTTTGTTTTAGTGTCCCCCGTGGTGTGGGGGAAGGGTGTTTTTGGTGGTGGGGTGTGAACGCGTGTTTGGTGTTTGTGGATGGTGTGTGGTTGCGAGTGTGGGTAAGTTTTCGGCCGGTTAGTGCCAGTTCCCTGCGCCCATTGCTG
>JBNMRA010000057.1:0-232 GCA_050205315.1 Mycolicibacterium pulveris
CGAGGCGCACGAGGCGGCTGTCGAGGGGCTGGAGGAGGCCGAGGACGTCGCCGCCGAGGTCCATGACGGCGCTGACGAGGCTGAGGAAGTCGACGAAGCTGCGGCGCCTGAAGCCGGTGTCGGTGCGGTCGAGGGTGAGGAGGCCGTCGAGGCCGAAGCTGCCGCACCCGAGGCGCACGAGGCGGCTGTCGAGGGGCTGGAGGAGGCCGAGGACGTCGCCGCCGAGGTCCAT
>JBNMRA010000058.1:0-229 GCA_050205315.1 Mycolicibacterium pulveris
GAATCCAGACTTCCACGGCTCAGACTCGTTCACCTACGCCGCTTCTGACGGCAACGGCGGAACCGCGACGGCCACGGTGTATGTGACGGTGAACCCCGTCAACGATGCTCCCGTGGCTGTCGATGACGCGGTGACGGTCGGTGAGGATTCCGGTGCGACGGTGGTCGATGTGTTGGGCAACGACACTGATGTTGACGGTGATGAGTTGTCGGTGACGGCTGCGGGTGCG
>JBNMRA010000059.1:0-221 GCA_050205315.1 Mycolicibacterium pulveris
TATCGTGATAACACTTTGCTGTATCGCGTGGAGCTTGTGGATCCGTCGCGTCACGTGGTCGTCGCGCTGGGAGTTTGCGGCAACGCTGAACATCGCCTTGCAAGGCGGCGCGCCGTGGGCCTCCGAGACGGTCGGCGTGGTGCTGCACTCGCTCACCGGCAAATACAATCTCGAGGACTACATCGGCCACGACCTCTACATCGTCGCCGCCTCCGCGGTCG